>NZ_CP121252.1:1200000-2400000 GCF_029637705.1 Citricoccus muralis | reverse complement strand
AGGTTCAGGAATTCCGAATGCAGCGTCCAGATCTGGTCGCCCGCTTCCACCAGCCGGTGATAGCCGGCCAAGAAGAGGTTGCCCTGGGTGGGGCCGCGGTCTTCGAGCACCTTTTCAATGGGCTCAAACTCGCTGAGTTCCGGAACCTCGATGTCCACGACCGCCCGGATGGCTGCGGTCACCCGGGATTCCCATTCCTTGTAGAGGGTGTCCCAGTTCTGGAAGTAGTACCCAGCACGCTGGGAGAATTCTTCGGCGCGGCGGGCCTGGGTCTCCTCGTCCGGAGCGGGAAGCGTGGACATGTAGGTGTAGCCGTTGATGACTCTCACATCTAGACCCAGCGCCGGCGGCAGGGCGAAGACGCGGGTGTTGGTCACTCCGGTGCCCGTGAACGATCCATCGATGAGGGCGTGGTCGAAGGGGTATGAGACTTCGGGGAAGTGTAGGGAGTTGCGGAACCAGGTCTTCTGCGAATCCTCGGCCCGTCGGGTCTCGAGGAATCGGTTGTGGTAGGAATACATCTCCTCCCAGCCTTCAGCCCCCGGTGGCGTGGCGATCTCATAGGGATTCGGGAAGCTTTTCTCGGTGGCAGGGCGCGTGTCCTGGCTCATATCTGCCTGAGTCATGATGAGTCCTTCGGGTCGGAGATGGTGGCCTGCGGCTGTGTGATCAACAGACCGCGACCTAAGAGATGAAGACAACCACGAGCCTAAGAAAATGTGATCTGCATCACCAGCTTGTTTTTCAAAGAGTGGAAAACTATTCTGAGGGGACACCGAGAGGCAGGGGCAGTATGAGCACGTCACGAGAGCCTTCGGCAGGCGCTGCCAGTCGATCCACGCTGGAGACAGTTGGCTCCAAATCTGTGGCTGAGCGCGTCTTCACCGTCCTGTTGGCATTCGACGCTCAGCACCGGACCTTGACGCTGTCAGCCATCTCGCGACGGACCAGCCTTCCGGTCGCGACCGTCCATCGGCTGCTCCACAAGCTGGAGGGGATGGGCGCAGTCGTGCGGAACAACGAGGGCGCCTACAGCATCGGCCCGCTGATGTGGCGTATGGGGATCCTCTCCCAGAGCCATGACGTCATCGGCTATGGGGCTCGCCTATTGCTGATGCCCCTGAGCTCTCGGACGAATTCCGATGTGCGGGTGTACAGCTACTTCGATGGAGCCGCGATGTGTGTTGACGAGATCCTGGTGGCGTCCATGTCGGCGCAGAATGGGCTGGGGGAGATGTGCTCCTTGGAGGGCACCGCCGGTGGCATCGCGGTGGCAGGCCAGCTCTCCGCCGAGTCGCGGCGACGGCTCAGGCTGACCCAACGCAGCCTGCAGACGCTGGAACAGAGAATCGAGGCCTCACGCGATCGGCGCTACGTCATCCTGGAATCCGGAGATGCCGTAGAGTACGCGGTTCCACTGGATGTGCAGAACCGGCCGCCGATGTCGATGTCCCTCCGATACCACCGCTCTGCCGAAGCGTCCTCTCGACAGGACGAGTTTCGGATCGCTATCTTGCAGATGACAGCACGAAGCGTGTCTGCGCTCCTGAACGAAAGGCGGACCTGATGCCATTCTTGTCAGCCTCGCCAGGTTTGCCTAAGACAGTCGTGGCCCGGGCCCTGCTGATTCTGAGCCAATTCAGCGTCTCAGCTCCCTCCATGACCATCAGCGAAGTGTCGCGGAGCACCGGCTTGCCGGTCGCCACGACCTTCAGGCTCTTGGGCGAGCTGGGGGCCGGAGGATTCGTTGAGCGATCCCCGGAGGGGCGATATCGCCTCGGCATGCGCCTCTGGGAGATGGGATTGCTGACCCCCCTGCACGGTCGGCTCCGAGAGACCGCGCTGCCGTTTTTGCTCAACCTGCAGTACAAGACCCGGCAGACGGTGCAGTTCGCGATTCCCGATGATCTGACCGCACTCTACATCGAGAAACTGACCCATGAGGAATCTGTCCCCTTGCAGAGCCGCATCGGTGCACGCATTCCTTTGCATGCCACGGGCCTCGGCAAAGTCATCCTGGCCTTCAGCGAATCCTCGGTCCAGGAACAGATTCTTTCCCAGCCACTACAGCCCTTCACTCCCCATACCGAGGTTGATCCACAGCGTTTGGACCGTGGGCTGGAGGAGATCCGGCGCCGAGGCTATGCCACCAGCGCGCAGGAGTACGTGCTCGGATCGTCCTCGATCGCGGCCCCGGTGCTGGTGGACGGAGTGGCGCACGCCGCAGTGGGTCTGGTCAACTACCGACTGGACCCCGAATTGGAGCGCTACCAGGAGCCGCTGCTCCACGCCGCCGAAGGAATCAGCCACCGGCTCCAGGAGCTGGGGGAACAGGATTTCCCGAGCCTCCACGAATGAGGCTCGAGTCCAGCCGAGCTGAGGCGAGCGGTGCGGGGACTACACCCAGTTGATGCGGCGCAGGGCTTCGGTGCCCTTGCACGCGATGATGATGAAGTCGATCAGCCACCAGAGACCGAAGGTCAACCAGTTCAGCAGCAGCTTGGCGATGCCGAGGCCGACATGGCCGAGGTACATGCGGTCGATGCCCAGGTTGCCGAGGAAGAACGACAGCAGAATCGCCGCAACGAAGCTCTTCGGCGGGGTGTTGTACTGCATGCCGGAGCGCGCGGCCTGATTCTGGTACGGGTGCGGGGAGTAGCTCATCCACTGTCCTTGCTCGTTCGTCGAAGCCCCCACCAGGGGTGGGCCCCAGAGTTTCGCTCTGCGACCTGTAGCCCACCAGTGGGAAGGGGGATTCCCACGTCGCCCACATTACAGGGGGAGGGAGCCCGTTTCATCCTGTGTGGGTCCGTTCTATGGATGATTTCTTGGGTGAGATGATCCTACTCGCGGGGGAAGCGGGCTGGTCGACAATCTTCTAGGCTCAATCTCAGACAACGACGACGTCTGTATGGCAGGCGAGACTGAAGGAGCCCCGATGACATCCGATCCGCACTCAGCACCGGTGGAGGCTTCACCGGCCTCGACGTCGATTCGGTCAAACAAGGCGGCCCCGCTGTCCTACCGCAAGGCCATCATTGCCGGCGTGCTCGCGGCGGGAATCGGCATCGGCGGAGTCTGGATGGCTGCGGCGGCCCCCTCTCTCTTCGGCGGTGATGGCGGCGGCGAGCTGCAGGTCGAGAGCATTCAAGACGCCAGCGACTCGGGAACCATCGATACCCAGACCGCTGGGGTCAGCTATGTTGACACGGCCGGGGTTCTACACGAGCCCACGGTCGCTCAAGGGCTGTCGGATGTGAACTTCTACGAGCCCACCCGGTTGGTGCTCTTCACCGAGCGCGGCGCGGCCTCGGATAACTTCAACGAGCGTGTGCTGGCCTATATGCGCGATAACCATCCGGAGCTGATCTCGGACGATGGACAGAAATGGGCTGACGGCGTGGTGATCATCGGCATCGATCCCGAAGGACGGCACATCGGCTCGTACTTCGGCGAAGACCGCAAAGTGTCGATGGACATGCAGGAGGACATCCAGGAATCCGGGTTCGACGCCGCCCGTGAGGCCCGCTGGTCGGATGCGATGGTGGATGCTTCGGAGCGGGCCTCGGAGCTCGTCAACCGCCCGACGCTGGCGGCTCCGGGCCTGTGGGTCGCAGCAGGTGGCGCCGGGACTCTCGTGCTCGGCGGTGCGGCGGGTGTGTTCGGCGCCCGCACCCACAGACGACGCAAGACGCGCGATCTGATCGTCTCCGCTCAGGAGCACTACGCACAGGTGACCATGGATATGGAAGCCACCGAGCTTTCGGCGTCGACCATCCCCGAAGACACTCCCTACGGTGCGCGGATCCTGGAGCGGTTCCGCGTGTTCCATGATGACTATCTGAAGCTGCATGACGAGATCGACGCGCTCTCGGAGCTGACCCCAGAACAGCTGGGGGAGGCCGGGGTGCGCCAGCGGGCCAAGGACGCCGACGAGACGGCGTCGCTCCTGAACATGATGGACGACGTCATCGTCGACACGAACACGTTCCTCAACCGCCAGTCGGGCTGGGAACGGGCCTGGATGCGTCAGACGGAGCCGGTGCGCGAGGACCTGAACGCACTGAGCGAGTACACCGACTCAAAACTCTTTGATTCCTCGGCTCTGAAGAGCCAGGCCGTCACTCTTGGCGAATTCCAGCGGACCGCGCAGGCCGAACTCGAGGAGATCAGCGGTGGTGTGACCGAGGAAACGATCAGCCCAACCGAGGCGCTAGACCGGCTGGACGACATCCAGTCCCGCCTGTCGGAGCAACTGAAAACCTATTACGACGTGGCCGCTGCGGACTTCACCAAGACCTCGTCGGAGCGCTCTGACATGGATGAAGAGATGGAGAAAGCGCAGTCACAGCGGCGCCGGCGCCTCACCATTCTGGACTCGTCCTACTCGGGCGGGGTGAATCCGTACTGGACTGCTATCGCGTTTAGCCACGGCTACACCTCGGGCACCAGCTCGGTGGAGTCCTCTCGCTCCTCGTCATCGAGCGGTTCCTCGTCCGGCTACGGCGCCGGCGGTGGCAGCTTCTCCGGCGCCGGGTCGTCGTCTCGGTTCTAGAACTTTTCTAGAGGACCAGAGACGCAACCCAACCAGCGCCCAGCAGGGGCAGGTTGAAGTGCAGGAAGGTCGGGATCACGGAGTCGCGGATGTGATCGTGCTGGCCGTCTGCGTTCAGACCAGCGGTAGGGCCCAGCGTGGAGTCTGATGCGGGCGAGCCGGCATCGCCGAGGGCGCCGGCGGTGCCGATGATCGAGACGGTCGCCAACGGCGAGAAGCCCAGGGCAAGACACAGTGGCACGTAAATGGTGGTGATGATCGGCAGAGTCGAGAACGACGAACCGATGCCCATGGTCACCAACAGGCCGACCGCCAACATGGCAAAGGCTGCCATCGGCTTGTTGTGCCCGAAGATCGACTCCGTGGCGGTCACCAGGTTCGCCACGTCGCCGGTCTCGGCCATCACCGCGGCGAATCCCTGTGCGGTGATCATGATGAACCCGATCATTGCCATCATGCGCATGCCTTGGGTGAAAACATCATCTGCCGCCCGCCATCGCACCGCGCCGGTCACCAGGAAGATCGCGAGCCCGACCAAGGTGCCGAGCAACAAGCCATCTGCTTCGGAACCGGAGAGGGTGAGTGTCAGCTGGATGCCGAAGCAGCACAGGATTGCCACCACGGAGACGATCATCCGGTAGCGCGAGGACTCCTCGGGCTGTCCCACGTTGCCGGAGACCAAGGGCAGGTCGGCGTAGTCGCGCGGCTTGCGATAGCTGACGAACACCGCGACGAGCAGGCCGGCCATCATGCCCAATGCGGGGATGCCCATCGCATCCATCACGTTGATGCCCTCGGTCTCCATGCCGGCTGAGGCGATGTTGCCCATCAGGATGTCTTCGAGGAAGATCTTGCCGAATCCGAGCGGGATGTACATGTAGGTGGTGACCAGGCCGAAGGTGAGAATGCAAGCGATGAGTCGGCGGTCGATGCGCAGCTGATTCATCACGCTCAACAGCGGTGGGATCAGCAGCGGGATGAACGCGATGTGTACGGGGATCAGGTTCTGGCTGGCCACCGACATCAGCAGCACGCCACCGGCCAGGGCGTATTTGGTCACCGTCACCGTCCGGTCCGAGGCCCGCTCAGACGAGGAATCCAGCCGGCGGATCAGAGAGTTGGCCAGTGCCTGAGGCAGACCGGAGGACGCCACCGCCATGGCGAAGGCGCCCAATAGTCCGTAACTCAGGGCAATCTTGGCGCCGTCACCCAGCCCACCCTGGAAGGCGAGCATGGTGGCGTCCAAGCCTAGCCCGGCGACGAGCCCGCCGGCGACAGCTCCGATGAACAGGGCGATGACCACATGGACGCGGCTGAGAGCGAGGCCCAGCATGACAAGAACGGCGATGACGACGGAATTCACCGATTCAGCATAGGCGAGAATATATACCCACCACGATCGGCTGACCAGATGACACAACAGAAGAGGCGACAGGTGAGACACTAGAGGCATGGGTAACACGTCATTCACCACCCCGTGGGACACCGGATCACAGACCTACCGTCGGCTACTGCTGACCGGAATGGCACTGATCGGTGTGGGCGTGCTGCTGGCCATTGTCGGCGCCGTGGCCCAGATGCTGCCGGTCTCCTGGGCGGCGCTCAGCCTGATTGGCGCCGGCCTGGTGGTGCACGTGTGCGCCCAGGTGATCCGTTTCCGCGACGCGCGTCGTCGAGAGCGGGCCCGCACGCAACGCTGAGCCCGGCGCACTAAGCTGGTGAACACGAGGCCCGAGCCCGATCATTTTTCGACGGAAGGACGCTCTGCGATGAGCATCGATCCCGCTGTGCAGTCGCGCAGCTATCCGGCCACCGCGCCGTACCAGGTGGGACGCGAGGCTATCCGCCACTTCGCCACCGCGGTGAAGAACACCCACCCGTTCCACCATGACGTGGAGGCCGCCCGCGCGGCCGGACACGCCGACCTGGTGGCCCCGCCGACCTTCCTGGTCAGCCTGGCCCAACGCGCCGAGGCTGCCGTTATTGCCGACCCGGAGGTGGGCATCGACTTCTCCCGCGTGCTGCACGCCGATGAGCGTTTCACCCACCATCGCCCCGTGGTCGCCGGCGACGAACTGGTGGCCGCAGCCACCATTGCCTCCGTGAAGGCGCTCGGCGGCAACTCGATGATCACCACCCAGGTGGAGGTGACCACCGTCGCCGGTGAGGATGTGGCCACGGTGTATTCCACCCTGCTGATGCGCGCACCCGACACCGAGGAGGGGAACTGATGAGCATTTCACTGACGGACCTGACCAAGGGTGATGTGGTCTCCACGACGACGATCGAGCTCAACCGCGCCGATTTGGTGCGTTACGCCGGGGCCTCAGGTGACTTCAACCCGATCCACTGGTCCGAGTCCACCGCCCGCGGTGTGGACCTGCCCGGGGTGATTGCGCACGGCATGCTCACCATGGGCACCGCCGTCGACATCGTGTCCCAGTGGTGCGGGGATCCCAGCCGGATTCTTGACTATCAGACCCGCTTCACCGCCATGGTGCCGGTGGCCGACACGACGCCGGATTCGAACCCGGCGGATCCTTTCGGCGACGACGCCGTGCCTGGTGCCCGTCTCGAGGTGAAAGCCACCGTGGGAGCGATTAACGAGGAGCAGAGCACCGCACGGATCGACCTGGCGGTCATTAACCCCGATGCCGAGAACGCCCGGGTGCTGACCAAGGCGCAGGTGCTGGTGCGTCTGTGAGCACGCAGGTGAACACCGAAGCCCTGGCCGCGCACACCACCTCGCGGGTCGGCGGCCCGGCGCAGGCGTGGGTGGTGGCCGACACCGAAAAACAGATCGTGGAGGCCATCCGCGAGGCCGACCAGGCCGACACCCCGGTGTTGGTGCTTGGCGGCGGGTCTAATATTCTGGCCGCTGACGCCGGGTTCCCGGGCACTGTGGTGCGCTTGGCCACCACCGGCATCAGCACCGAGGAACTGACCGCGGATTCCGGTCAGCCCCGGGTGCGCGTGACGGTGGCTGCCGGTCATGTGTGGGACGACGTCGTGGCGTGGACCGTGGACCAAGGGCTCACCGGGCTGGAAGCGCTCTCCGGGATTCCTGGCTGTGCCGGGGCGACACCGGTGCAGAACGTGGGCGCTTATGGGGCCGATATCGCCCAGACCCTGCACCAGATCCGGGCGCTGGACCGCGCCACCGGGGAGGTCGTGGAGCTGAGCAACGCGGAGCTGGAGTTCGGGTACCGCGATTCGATCATTAAGCGCACGCTGGCCGATGCTGCTACTGACCCGCGCGCGGCCACTCCGCGCTGGGTGGTGCTCTCCGTCGAGTTCGACCTGCGTCGTAGCGGGTCGGAGGCGCCCGTGCGCTATGCGCAGTTGGCCCGCGCACTGGGCGTGGAGGAGGGCGAGCACGCCAGCCTGCAGGCGGTGCGCGATCACGTCTTGCAGCTGCGCGCCGGTAAGGGGATGGTGCTCAACGCGGACGACCACGACACCTGGTCTACCGGTTCGTTCTTCACCAACCCGATCGTGCCGGCGGCCCTGCGGGCGCAGCTGCCCGACACCGCACCGGCCTTCGGTGCGGGGGAGGACCCGGAGTCGGGTGAGGCGCTGGTAAAGCTTTCGGCGGCCTGGCTGATTGAGCACGCCGGATTCCCGCGCGGCTTCGGCACTGACTTGGTCGAAGGACGGGCGTCCCTGTCCACGAAGCACACCCTCGCGTTGACCAACCGAGGGCAGGCCTGTACCGAGGACCTGATCACGGTGGCCCGCGCGGTGCGTGACGGCGTGCAGAGCGCCTGGGGAATCGAACTCACCCCGGAGCCGGTGCTGCTGGGCTGTTCGCTCTAGCGAGTTTCGAGGGGTCTAGAGGTTGCCGGTGGCGATCAGCAGCATGCGGCGCACCGGCTCGGCGGCACCCCAGAGCAGCTGGTCGCCCACGGTGAAGGCGGAGATGTACTCCGGGCCCATCGCCAGCTTGCGCACCCGGCCCACGGGGATAGTGAGGCTACCGGAGGCGGCCACCGGGGTGAGGGCCTCCATGGTGGCTTCCTTGGTGTTGGGCACCAGCTGGACCCACTGATTATCCTCGGCGATGATCTGCTCGATCTCGTCGACCGGCACATCCTGATTGAGCTTCAGGGTCAGCGCCTGGGAGTGGCTGCGCAGCGCGCCAATGCGTACGCACAGGGAATCCAGCGGGATCACCATCTCGCCGGTGTTGCCCAGGATCTTGTTCGTCTCGACCCCGGCCTTCCACTCCTCGCGGGAGGTGCCGTTGCCCAGATCCGAGTCGATCCACGGAATCAGGGAGCCGGCCAGTGGCACCTGGAACTGGGTGGTGTCCATGGAGCCGTCGCGCTGAGCGGTGAGGACTTTACGGTCGATTTCCAGGATTGCCGACGACGGGTCAGTCAGCTCCTCGGCCACCACATCGTTGAGGGAGCCGAAACCGGAGAGCAGCTCACGCATGTGGCGGGCGCCGCCACCGGAAGCCGCCTGGTAGGTCATGGAGGTGCCCCACTCGATCAGCCCACGGCGGAACAGTCCGCCCAGGCCCATCAGCATGGTGGAGACGGTGCAGTTGCCGCCCACGAACTCCTTGACCCCGGAGGCGAGTCCGGCGTCGATAACGTCGCGGTTCACCGGGTCGAGCACGATGATGGAGGAATCCTCCATCCGCAGCGTGGAGGCGGCGTCGATCCAGAGTCCGTCCCAGCCGGCGGCACGCAGTCGCGGGTACACCTCTTTGGTGTAGTCCCCGCCCTGGGTGGTGAGAATGATCGGCAACGAGGCCAGGGTGTCGATGTCGAAGGCGTCGCGCAGGGTGTCGTCCGGGTCCACTCCGGGAAGGGCGGGAACCGGGCCGCCGGCGTTGGAGGTGGAGAAGAACACCGGGTTAATCTTGGCGAAGTCGCCTTCTTCCACCATGCGTTGCAGCAGCACGGAGCCGACCATGCCGCGCCAGCCGACCAAGCCCACGGTCTGGGTGGCGGCGGTATCAGCGGGTTTGAGGGTCTGAGTGTCGGGGGCAGCCTGTGAAGTCATGGCCCCCATTCTACGCGGGACGCGGCGCGGCTTCAGCGAGTTTCGTCACGAGCGCGCTTGCGCCGAGTGTAAGCCCACAGTCCGCCGGCCACGAAGATCTGGGCCAGCACCAGGATGAACAGCACCCCGATGATCAGATGACCCTGCAGGATGAACACCAGGCCCATGCCCGCACACACCAGAGCGAGAATCGGGCAGGCGATCAGGGCCAGGAAGGTGATGGACTGCTGGTCCAAGAGTCCGGACGTGCGTTGCGGTTCAGTCATCGTTGTTCTCCACTCGTTCCCAGCGTTCGTAGCGGTATTCTAGACCCTCGCGGGAGCGGACCCAGCCTTCGGCCGGTTCCACGCGGGTGCGCTGCCAGGACTCATCGAGCTCGGGGGCGTAGGTGTCGCCCTCGGGCTCCGCATTGATGAGGGTGCGTTCCACCACGGTGGCGACGTCGAGCGCTTGCTCGTAGATGGAGGACCCGCCGATCACCCACACCTGGTCCAGCCCGTCGGACTCCAAGGCGGCGTTGAGTCCCGACTGAAAATCGGGCACGACCACGGCGCCGGGGGCTTGCTGGGTGGCGATCTCGTCGTCCATGGTCAGGGTGCGGGAGACCACGATGTTAGTGCGATCCGGCAGCGGCCGGAACTGTTCGGGGAAGGACTCCCAGGTGCGGCGTCCCATCACCACCGGGTGGTTCACGGTCAGCTCACGGAAATGACGCAGGTCCTCGGGCAGGTGCCAGGGCATGGTGCCATCGCGCCCGATCACCCCGTTGAGCCCCTGGGCCCAAATCATGCCCACGCGGATGGTCGGTTCGTCGTCAGGGTTCATGCTGCTGTGTTCAGTCCTTGGGTCGGGCGTCGGGGCGAGAGGTGAAGAGGGAGGAGAGCTGAGAATAGAGGGGCGGGGAGCTGGCGCTCAGACGGCGACCGGCGCCTTGATGGTGGGGTGGTGCTGGTAGTCCACGAGCTCGAAGTCCTCAAACTCGTAGCTGAAGAGGTCCTCCGGGGTGCGGGTGAACCGCAGCTGTGGGTACGGGTAGGGATCGCGGGAGAGCTGTTCGCGCACCTGGTCCTCGTGGTTGGAGTAGATGTGCACGTCCCCGCCGGTCCACACGAACTCCCCGGGCCTCAGCCCCAGCTGGTGAGCGAACATCAGGGTGAGCAGTGAGTACTGGGCGATGTTGAACGGCACGCCCAAGAACATGTCGGCGGAGCGCTGGTAGAGCTGGCAGGACAGGGTGCCGGGTTCGCCGTCTGCGCCGGGGGTCACATAGAACTGGAACAGGGCGTGGCAGGGCGGCAACGCCATCTCGTCCACTTCGGCCGGATTCCACGCGGTGACCAGATGGCGCCGGGAATCGGGGGAGGTGCGCAGCTGCTCGAGGACCCGGGCGATCTGGTCCACGTGGGCGCCGCTGGGGGTCGGCCAGGACCGCCACTGCACCCCGTAGACGGGTCCGAGGTCGCCGTTCTCGTCAGCCCATTCATCCCAGATGCTCACGCCGCGCTCCTGGAGCCAGCGCACATTGGAATCCCCACGCAAAAACCACAGCAGTTCGTACACGATGGACTTGAAGTGCACCCGCTTGGTGGTGATCAGCGGGAACGACGCGGAGAGGTCGAACCGCAGCTGGCGCCCGAAGACACTGCGGGTGCCGGTGCCGGTGCGATCGGTTTTCACGGAGCCTTCGTTCAGCACCTCAGCAAGCAGATCTTCATAAGGGGTGGGAATAGTCACGGTCATGATCAACGAGCCACCAGGTCCTGATATTCCGGGTAACGCTGCAGGAAGTCAGCGACGTAGCTGCACTCGGGGCTGATGCGGGCTTCTTCCTCCCGCAGCCGGTCCAGGACCACCGTGACCAGGGCGCGGGCGTAGCCGCGGCGGGAGAACTGCTCGTCGATGATGGTGTGCTGCAACCGGTAGACCGGTCCGATGTGCCCGGAGGCGTCCTCGACGTCGTCCACGGTGTAGCCGAGGAACCCGATGAACTGCGGGGCGGCGGCGGACTCCCCTTCGGTGCCGGGGTGATCCTGCCACAGCTCGAAGCGGGCGCGGTCGGCGTCGTGCTCGATGCGGATGTGCTCGTGGACGATTTTCGGTGCGGACGTCATGTCTTTGAGCTTATCGAATCGGGGCGCCGGCTGGGTAGGGGATCATCCGTCGTAGGCGTCGTACACCTCGATGGCGACGATCCACCCCTCCCGGTCCACCGACTGGTGGGCCACGATGACTCCGCCCGGTCGCAGATACGGGTCGGCGGTGGGCAGGGCGCGCAGGATGGCCTGGTGGCGCTCGCTGGTGGTGGCGGCCTCGAGAGTCCAGGCACGCAGCTGTTGCAGGGCCAGCGGCAGCACGGGCCGGTGCATGCACACGAGCTGTGGGCGCCCCCGATCGAGCAGTCCGACGATCTCGCGGCCGGCCCGCTTCGGGTTTTTCCCGGCCTTCTTTTCGGTGAGCGCGCTGATCTCCTTCAGCGACCGCTTGGTGCTCTGCACATAGGGAGCCACTGTTTCGACGCAGCGCCGCCAGGGGGAGGACGCGATCTTGACGGGCTTCCAGGCCTGAAGCAGGGCGCGCACGGCCAAAGCCTGACGACGTCCGGTGGCGGCCAGCGGGCGTTCGCCTTCCGCCCGGGTCCAGGAGGAGCGAGGCTTGGCTTTGGCATGGCGCAGCACTACGAACGGGGTGGTGCGCAGTCGTCGCTCGGCGTGGGCCTGTTCCAGGGCCTCCAGGGGGAGCACATCACCGTCATTGGTGAGCTTGCTGCGGGCCTTCTTCGGGCTGACCCAGGCCACTTTGTCTACCTCGCCGTGGTCCGGGGTGGCTTCCTGTTTGGTGACTTCCGCGGCCCAGTACCAGACCTCTTTGGAGGCCCCGGACTTCAGGGTGTAGTGGGTCACCGGCAGCGGGATGCCGAGCCGGATGTCGAGGCCGATCTCCTCGCGGGTTTCGCGGACCGCGCACTCGGGCAGGGTTTCGCCGTCGTCGAGCTTGCCCTTGGGCCAGGACCAGTCGTTATAGCGGGGGCGGTGAATGATCAGCACCTCCAGTTCGCCTGCCCGGATGCGCCAGGGCAGCACCCCGGCCGCGAGCACGGTGGCGCGCGGAGCTTCATCCCACAGATGCTCGGCGGAGCGGGCGGCGGTCAGACCCGGGTAGGTGGACGCAGTAGTCGGCATGGTGCGGATGCCTCTCCTCGGTGCGAACGGTGCTGATGGCGAGCGTGTCCCGGCCTCGGGGCGGGATTCAGACGGTGGAGGTGACTGCGCCGACGAAGAGGACGTCGGTTTCGTCGATTGTAAAGCCCAGGGAACGGTACAGGGCCACGGCGGGGGCGTTGTCTGCATCAACATACAACACGATGCGCTCCAGATTCTGCTCCGCCAGGTGGTTCAGCCCGCGGGCGGTGAGCACGCGTCCGAGTCCACTGCCCTGGGCCTGGGGGTGGACGCCGACGGCGTAGACCTCGCCGTCGGTGGAGCCCACCGGGATCTTCGTCCAGTGGAAGCCGGCGAAGGCGCCCTCGAGACGGGGGTCCTCCGCGACGAAGAAGCCGGCCGCCGAGAACCAGTCTTCGCCCTGACGTTCGCGCAGGTCCTCCTGGGTGAGCCGGCCCTGCTCAGGGTGGTCGGCGAAGGCCGCGGCGTTGGTGGCCAGCCAGGCTGAATCGTCCTGGCCGGGCACAAATTCCCGCACCGTGATCCCCTCGGGTGCGGTGTCGTCCCAGCGTGCGGAGGTGGCTGTGGGGTGTGGCGTGGAGAGCGGCAGGGCCATCTTCCAGAGTTCGCGGGCCGGGGTCAGCCCGGTGGTGGCGGCGAGGTGTCGGGCGGCGGGGTGGTCGCCGTGGGCCCAGGCGCTGAGTGCGGCGTCGGGGTGGTGCTCGGTGAGGTGGCTGCGCAGTTCTTGGACCAAGCCGGTGCCGTGGCCGCGGCCCCGGTGGTTGGGGTGGATCAGCATCTCGATCAGCAGTGGTTCGGATTCGGTGCCGACCCCAGAGAGGGATGCCGCGCCGAGGAGCACCGTGTTGTCGCCATCGTTGTCGCCGTCGTGGTGATCGGTGTTGTTACCGGGGAGCGTGAACAGCCGGGCGGTGCCGCGGCGCAGTTCCACCCAGGTTTGATCGGAGAACGCCGGTTGACCATCGGTTTCTTGGCCGGCCGCGGCCAGCCGAGACAGGGCGTCGAGCATCTTAGTCGCAGGGGGATCGGTGAGCTCGGAGGAACGGGAAGAAGCGTCGCTCATGACTCCACTGTAACGCCGTCATCAGTACCGGTGGCCAGCGCCTCGGCGCGTTGGCCTTCGCGCGGGGCGAACCGGTAGCCCACGTTGCGCACCGTGCCGATGAGTTGTTCGTGATCGGAACCCAGCTTGGCCCGCAGTCGACGCACGTGCACATCAACGGTGCGGGTGCCGCCGTAATAGTCGTATCCCCACACCCGGTGCAGCAGCTCCTCGCGGGTGAACACCCGGCCCGGGGCAGCCACCAGGAACTTCAGCAGTTCGAACTCTTTGTAGGTCAGGTTCATCGGCTGCCCGTTGACCTTGGCGGTGTAGGTGGATTCATCCACGGTCACCCCGGAAGCGCGCAGCTGGGTGGTTGGACCGGCCAGCTGTGCCACCGTGGCGGCCCGTTCCAGGGCGATGCGCAGTCGGGCGCTGATTTCAGTGGGCCCGGCGGAGACGAGCAGGAAATCCACGATCGGCCACTCGGAGCTCATCGCCGCCAGCCCGCCCTCGGTCACGAACGGCACCACCGGGGTGGTCTCGGCGGTCTGCCGGGCCAGGCGGGCCACGTTGCGGGCGCCGGTGAGATCGGTGCGGGCATCGATGAGTAGCAGGTCGACGTCGTCGACGTCACGCAGTGCGGCCGAAGAGAAGGGGCGCACGGTGATGTGGTGGGAGAGAAACTCGAGGGCCGGAAGCGCTGCTCCCGGGGTGGTGGCCTGGGGCGAGAGCATCAACAAGCGAGCCATCGTTCTCCTTCGGCGGGCGGGGGTGGGAACGCCCAGGCTTCAGTATAGAACGACGTTGGAGTGGGCCGGGGTGTTGAGACGCGCCGGGAATTGTGCGCAGAACCATGCAAAGATGGAACGGTGAGACTCCCGGCCCTGGCATTTAGTTCGGTGGCCGCTGCCGTGTTGTTGATGGTGGCGGCGTCCATTCCGCCCGTGATGGCGCGCTGGGCGGTGCCCGCGGTGCTGACCGGGTTGTTGCTGATCTTTGCCTGGGGGTGGCCCCGGCTGCTGGGGGCGCCGTCGCGCCGCTCGCTCAGTGCGACCATCGCGGTGCCCGCGGTCGTCGTCGTGTGGGCCGTCACCCTGTTAGAAGACCGGTGGAACTTCTCCAATGAGGTCATGCTGGGCGATCGCCCGGATTTGTGGCTGGCACCGGTGGCTGCCGCGACCGCGCTGGGTACCATGGTCGGATTCGTGGTGCAGGTGCTGCGCGGCCAGGGGCGCCCATTCCGGCTGGAATCCACCGCCTCCACGGTGACCGGTGTGGCGATTGGTACTTCTGCTTCGGCCTGGGCGCTGCTGATCCGCACCCAGACCGATGCGGTGACCGCCTGGTTCGAAACCGGGGCCGACCTCGGGGCGCTGACCCCCACCGGAGGGGTATCCGAGATCCCGGTGCTCACGGTGTCTTTGCTCGCCGGTACGGTGGCGGCCGCGCTGATCGGGCTGCTCCCGACCACCCTGCCCGTGCGAGTCTTCGTGATGGTGGTGGTGGCCGGCGCGCTACCCCTGGGGGTGTATTCCGGGCTGAACCAGGGGGAGATCCACTATGTGGCCACACTCGCCGTGGCCGGGGTGCTCAGTGGTGCCCTCGTCGGGCTGATCCGCGCCGCCGTCGAGCAGGAACAAGACATGCAGGCCATGACGTTGATCGACGACGCCTCCACTCTGGTGACCGATGAGCCACTCACCGCCGAGGCTGCTTCGGGTGCCCGGCGCGGTGAACTGATTGCCACACTGAGCCTAGGGGCCGCGCCCGTGTTGGTCAGCGGCATGGTGCTCTACTTCACGCTCTGGGTGGTTCCGCCGTTAGGATGAGGCCATGAGTACCGCATCCACACAGCAACCGGCCACCGAGGCGTACACCGTCGCCCTCGAAGACGGCGGAGATGACGTGATTGAACGCGCCTTTCGCTTCATCGGCGGGGTGCTCACCTCGGCCCTGGGCGGGCGCGGACAGGACGTCATTGGTGAATCCGTGGTGGTGCGCCGCCGCTCCGATCGAGCCTCTCAGCTGCGTATTGATGTGCCGGATGAGTCCGCCGGGGAGCAGATCCTGGAGCTGATCGCCGCGGACCTGGAAGCCATGACCGCCCCGGAGTTCGCCGAGGAATGGTTGCACGCCGAACACGAGGGGCGTCACGTCGGTCCTTCATGATCGTTGGGGTGCGTTCGCGTGCAGTAGACTGAAGCCATGTCACTTCTCGCACTCGAAATCTTCTTCCTGGTCCTGCTGGGTCTGGCCGGACTGGCCATGGCCGCCTTCGCCGTGCTCGTGGTTGCCGGCCTGTTCAAGGGCCAGCAGTAACCCCACCCCCGCTGATTCCACTGCATTATGGCGACTGAGTTACCGTACGATCTCATTCCCGAGCTCGCCCCGCTCTCGTGGGTGCTCGGCTCCTGGGAGGGCCAGGGTCGGCTGGGCTCCGGTGAGGACGACGACCAGATCTTCTACCAGCGCGTGGACTTCACCGAACAGGGCCTGCCGTTCATCGAATACCGGGCCGAATCGTGGATCTGCGAAGCCGACGGTACCCTGGTGCGTCCGCTGACCACCGAGTCCGGATTCTGGTCGCTGGATCGCGATCGGCACGACGCCGATGTTGGCCCCGGGCTCTCGCCCGCCGATGTCGTGCCCGCCTACCGCTCCGCCGAAGACGTGGAAGCCTTGCGCTCCTCGGAAGACAGCTTCCCCATCACCGCGACCATCACCCACCCCGGCTCCTTGTCTGAGCTGTACTACGGTCGAGTGCGCGGCCCGCAGATTCAGCTGATTTCCGATGCCGTGATGCGCGGCCCGCTGGCCGGGGAATACCACTCGGCGAGCCGGATTTTCGGCCTGGTCAACACCCAGTTGTTCTGGCGCTGGGATGTGGCCGCCGCCGAGGGGGCAGAGAAAGAAGCCCACGCCTCCGCCATCCTGGACCGACTGCCATCCCTCACCGATGGCCGCCTGGCCCCGGGCACCCCGCACACGCCGGGCAAGAAGGACGCCTGAATGAGCGCCGACGCGCGACCCACCCCGATTCTCGGTAGCGGTATCGACGCACCCGTGGCCGCTCACTACGGCCAACCCCACGCCGAGCAGCGTGCCCTGGAGCAGGGCACCGCCGTCGTGGACCTTTCCCACCGCGGGGTCGTGGGCGTGACCGGGCCCGACCGGCTGAGCTGGCTGCACGTGCTCACCAGCCAGGATGTGGCCTCGCTGCGCCCCGGGGTGTCCACCGAAATGCTGTTCTTGGATTTGCGCGGCCGGCTCGAATATGATGTCGCCCTCGTGGACGACGGCGCCACTGCCTGGCTGATCGTTGAACCCGGGTTGAACACCGGGCTGACGGAATGGCTGAATTCGATGCGGTTCGCCTCCCGGGTGGAGGTTACCGACCGCACGGACGATATTGCGGTGATTGGTTCCACCGCCGAGGTCCCTGGCTGGGGGGCCAGCGACGGCGCACTGAGCGTACACGCCGTCTGGGAGGACCCGTGGCCGGCGATCGCCCCCGGCGGCTTCCCCTACAGCGCCGCACCCGACCCGGAAGATCATCCCGGGGCCGACTGGTCGTGGCGGCTGTATCTGGTGGGGCGTGCCGAACTGGGCCGTCTGTCGGAGGCGTTGCCGCAGGGCTGGCGACTGGCCGGCACCCTGAGCTCGGAGGCGCTGCGGATCGCCGCTGCCCGACCCCGCCAGTTGGTGGACACCGATGAGCGCTCGATTCCGCACGAACTGGATTTGTTGCGCACCGCGGTGCACCTGACGAAGGGCTGCTACAAGGGCCAGGAAACGGTGGCGCGCGTGCACAACCTGGGCCACCCGCCGCGCCGGCTGGTGCAGCTGATGCTTGACGGGTCGATGCACGGCCTTCCCGAGCCCGGCTCCGAGCTGGTGGTGCGCGACCCAGACGCTGACGAAGCCGCCCTGGCCGGCGCACGTAGCGTTGGCACCGTGACCTCGGTGGCACACCACCACGAGATGGGTCCGATCGGTCTGGCCATTCTCAAACGCACCGTGGATCCGGAAGCAGAATTGGTGGTTCGGCAGAAGGATGCCGAGGGTGCGGTCACCGAGCTGGTGGCGGCGAGCCAGCAGGTGCTGGTCTCACCCGATGCCGGCAATATCGTGGGTCGTCCGCAGGGCGATTTCCTGCGCGGAGCCCGCCGGCACCTCTAGGCCGAGGCCCGCCCCGCATCTAGTCCAGTAGCACCGTGGTTTGCGAACCGGAGAGCACGAAGCCGAGCCGGTCGGCCAGCCGTTCTGCGGCCCGGTGCCCCATGGGCGCCCGCCATTGCGGGATCAACCCTGCGGCGAAGGCCTCATCCATGGTGACCGCGGTGGCATAGGAGCCCAGGCCCCGTAACCGTAGGTCGGGGTGCACCAGGGTCGAAATCCCAGCCACCAGGTTTTCCCACTCTTCAAACCCGGAAGCAGCGACAGCCTCGCCGGTGGGGGTGCCCTGCCCGTCGTCGGGTACCAGGGCCACCGTGGAGTCCAGATGTGAGATGGCGGCGGCGGTGGCGTCGTCGGCGGGGCAGGCCCGTTCCAGGGCGTCGACGTCGTCGCGCTCGAAGGAGACCGCCAGGGTGGTCGAGGGCTCGACCTGCGGTGAATCGTCGGCGTAGTACAGCGTGGTCTCGCCGAGGGACCGGGCCGCTCCAGGGAGGTCTCCGTAGTCAGTGGCCAGCCGAATCAGCGTAGATTCCACCGCCAAAACCTCATCGTGGACGGGGCGGGCGGCTTCCACCAGCCACCGCGGACCGTAGACGACGGACACAGAGAAGAGCCGCAGGAAAGTGGCGATGTGCCCGTCGTCTCCGGCATCGGTGCGGTCGAGGTCGTCGGTGAAGATTTCCACGCGCTGAGTTCCGCCGCGTTCGGCGGCGTCGAGGAGGAGGTGGTCATCGAGCCCGAAGCTGCGACTCCACGCGAGCAGCACCACCTGGCGGAGGTGCTGGGTGAGTTCAGCGGCCAAAGAGCACCTTCGCTTCCTCGTAGCGGTGCGCGGGGACTTCTTTGAGCCCATCGAGCGCCTCGGCGAGATCCACCTGAACGATTTCGGTGCCCTTCAGCGACACCATCCGGCCGTAGCGGCCCGCGTGGATGAGGTCGACGGCACCCATGCCGAACCGGGTGGAGAGCACCCGGTCGAACCCGGTGGGTGCACCTCCGCGCTGGATGTGGCCGAGCACGGTAGAGCGGGACTCCACACCGGTCATGTCCTCGATAGTGCGAGTCACCCATTCCCCGATGCCGCCCAGACGCGGTCGCCCGGAGGCTTCGACGCCGGCTTCGGCCAGAGGATCATCGTGGCCCTCGGGGATGAAGCCCTCGGCGACGACGACGAGCGGTGAGCGACCGCGTTCGTGGACCTGCTTCACCCACTGGCAGACCTGTTCCATGGGGGTGCGGACCTCGGGGATGAGGATGGCGTGGGCACCGGCCGCCATGCCGGAGTGCAGGGCGATCCAGCCGACGTGGCGGCCCATAACTTCGGCGACCATGCAACGGTGGTGAGATTCGCCGGTGGTGCGGAGCCGGTCCATGGCGTCCGTGGCGATGGAGACGGCGGTGTCGAATCCGAAGGTATAGTCGGTGCCGCGTAGGTCGTTGTCGATGGTTTTGGGTACGCCGACGAGCGGGATACCGTCGTCGTAGAGCCGTTTGGCGCCGGCGAGGGTGCCCTCACCGCCGATGGCGACCAGGGCGTCCAATCCGAGCTGGCTCATGTTGTGTTTGATGTTGTCGGGGCCACCGCCCTCGGCGTCGTAGGGGTGTGTGCGCGAGGTGCCGAGGATGGTGCCGCCGGTGCGGGCGAGGCCGCGGACCACCTGGCGGGGCAAATCCATGACGTTGCGGTCGATCAGGCCCTGCCAGCCGTTGCGGATGCCGACGAATTCGTAGTCATAGGTTTTGATTCCGTGGAGCACGGCGGAACGGATGACGGCGTTGAGCCCGGGGCAGTCGCCGCCGCTGGTCAGCAGGCCGATGCGCATGTGAATCCCTTCGTGGCGAGGTAGAGGTGCAACACATTCCCAGGCTAGTCGGGTGTGGGCCCGGGGAAGAACAGTTGCGTTGCGCCGGTTGCGTCGCCGTGGCGGGGCCGCCCAGGTCGGACGTCCCCGCCACGATGGTCGTGTGACGGACCCGGTGATGTGGTTACTCGGAGAGCAACGCCTTGATGCGGTCGACACCCTCGGCCAGATCCTGGTCGCCGAGTGCGTACGACAGTCTCAGGTAGCCGGAGGGCCCAAAGGCCTCACCTGGAACGACAGCCACTTCGGCTTCTTCCAGGATGATCTCGGCCAGCTCGGCCGACGAGTTCGCCGTGCGACCGCGGATGTCCTTGCCGAGAGCCGCCTGGACATCCACATAGGCATAGAACGCGCCCTTCGGGGTGGGGCAGGTGAATCCCGGAATCTCGTTGAGCAGAGCGACCATCGTCTTGCGCCGCCGGTCGAAGGCTTCGCGCATCTCATGGACCGCGTCCAGTGACCCGGTCACGGCGGCCAGGGCGGCCCGCTGCGAGACATTGGCCACGTTGGAGGTGGCATGCGACTGCAGGTTGGTGGCTGCCTTGATGATGTCCTGCGGCCCGATCATCCAACCGACCCGCCAGCCCGTCATCGCGTACGTCTTGGCCACCCCATTGAGGATCACCGTCTGATCCGCCAGCTCAGGAACGGCCTTCACGATGGAGGTGAACGGCATCTCGTCGTAGGTGAGGTGCTCGTAGATTTCGTCGGTGACCACCCAGAGACCCCGCTCGGCGGCCCAGCGGCCCACGGCAGCCGTCTCCTCCGGGGTATAGACGGCGCCAGTGGGATTGGAGGGAGAGACGAACAACAAGACCTTGGTCTTCTCGGTCACCGCCGCATCCAACTGGTCGAGGCTGACCTTGTACTCGGCCTCGGCGCCGGCGAAAACCTCCACGGGAACACCGCCGGCCAGGCGGATTGCCTCGGGGTAGGTGGTCCAGTACGGTGCCGGGACCAGCACTTCGTCCTGTGGGTCCAACAAAGCAGCGAAGGCGTTGTAGACGGCTTGTTTACCACCGTTGGTCACCAGCACGTGGGCGGGATCGACCTCGATGCCCGAATCGCGCAGCGTTTTCTCCGCGATGGCCTTCTTCAGTTCCGGAAGCCCGCTGGCGGCGGTGTAGCGGTGGTTCTTGGGGTCCTGGGCTGCTGCTACGGCGGCATCGACAATGTAGTCCGGAGTCGCGAAGTCCGGCTCGCCCGCGCCGAATCCGATCACCGGCCGCCCTTGAGCCTTGAGTTCCTTCGCCTTGGCGGTGACGGCGAGTGTGGCTGATTCTGAAATCGCACCGAGCCGTTGGGAGACGCGGCGGTGGGGGGCAACCATGCGGAAACGGTCCTCCTGAGGTAGGGAAGCAGTGGCTAGGTTCCAGAGTAGTCCCATGTCGGTCCCCTGCCTACGGTCTTGACATCGCTCCTGTGGTGCGGCGGTGAACACCGTGGCTATCCTGGACTATCACCGTGCTCCACGTCGTGAACTTGTCGAAACGCTCACCCGCACCGTAGACTTGTCTCTCGGTGTTCAGCACCCTTACGGGGTGTGCTCGGATAACCCGAAGGGCAGTGGCGCAATTGGTAGCGCAACGGTCTCCAAAACCGTAGGTTGCAGGTTCGAGTCCTGTCTGCCCTGCGCAGGAGGTTCACGGAATACCGGAACCGCCGGCAGAACGATCAGCGATCTAGTGAGGGTACGTGTCTGAGGTAGTAGCCCAAAATGGTGGCCACGACGGCTCCGGCAAGCCTCAGAAGCGCGGCGTCTTCGGACGCCTCATGCTGTTCTTGCGGCAGGTGGTCGACGAACTTAAGAAAGTCGTTACCCCCACTCGTGAGGAACTGATCAAGATGACGGGTGTCGTCTTGGTCTTCGTGGTCATCGTCGTTCTGCTGGTGACGGGCCTCGATTGGCTCTTCGGCACGGGAGCGTCGTTCATCTTCGGTACTCCGGACGGACTCTGACGCCCACCTGGTGTCAGTGCCCCGAGCCGACCTGAACCGACGAGAGACCGTTACGACCGAACGTGCCAGACCGCGAGAAAGCAGGAACCCGTGTCCGAGCAGGAACTCGAACAGCAGAACATCGACGAGTCCACGGAACAGGCTGTCGAAGCTGACGTGACCGACGAGGTCCAGGCCGACGAAGCGCAGATCGACGACGTCGTCGAGCAGGCCGAGGCCCCTGTCCAGGACGCCGAGGTGTCCGAAGACGCTGCGGAATCCGAGACTGCTGAGGCCGAAGAGGCCGAAGAAGAGGTTCTCGACGAGGACCAGGTGGCCGAGCAGCTGCGTGCACGTCTGCGCCGCCAGCCCGGTGACTGGTACGTCATCCACACCTACGCCGGCTACGAGCGTCGCGTGAAGTCGAACCTGGAGACCCGTCTTCAGACCTTCGACATGGAAGACAACATCTACGAGATCGAGGTCCCCATGGAGGAGGCCGTCGAGATCAAGAACACCACCCGCAAGGTGGTCAACCGAGTGCGCATCCCCGGATACGTGCTCGTCCGCATGGACCTCAATGAAGAGGCCTGGGGCGTCGTTCGACACACCCCCGGTGTGACCGGCTTCGTGGGTAACGCCTAC
The DNA here is from genome assembly GCF_029637705.1 of Citricoccus muralis. Taxonomy (NCBI): domain Bacteria; kingdom Bacillati; phylum Actinomycetota; class Actinomycetes; order Micrococcales; family Micrococcaceae; genus Citricoccus; species Citricoccus muralis. The sequence goes on along the minus strand of NZ_CP121252.1, from coordinate 2,377,587 downwards.
GATCCGTTCCCGCTCTCGCTGGACGAGGTCTATTCAATGCTGGCCCCGTCGGTGCTGCAGGAAGCCGCCAAGGCTGCCCAGTCCGAAGGGCGCCCCGCGCCGAAGGGCACCGAGGAAGCAGCCCCGCAGGTTTCGGTCGACTTCGAGGTCGGCGAGTCCGTCATCGTCAAGGACGGCCCGTTCGAGTCGCTGCCGGCCACGATCTCCGAGGTCAAGGTCGAAGCACGCCAGCTGGTCGTGCTCGTAACGATCTTCGAGCGCGAAACCCCGGTGACGCTGGGCTTCCACGAGGTCAGCAAGATCCAGTAACTAAAGACTTCGTCGCTACCGATTGCTTTGGTCGGCAGGCGACGGACCGGCTGCTGCGCCACAGCGGCCAACCCCCTGGCCCACGCTCCTGTGTCCCAGGGAAACCGAAGGTAGAAAAGGACCCAACATGGCCCCGAAGAAGAAGGTCTCTGGTCTGATCAAGCTGCAGATCGAAGCAGGTGCCGCTAACCCGGCTCCTCCGGTCGGTCCGGCGCTCGGCCAGCACGGCGTGAACATCATGGAGTTCTGCAAGGCGTACAACGCTGCCACAGAATCCCAGCGCGGCAACATCATCCCCGTGGAGATCACGGTCTACGAAGACCGTTCCTTCACGTTCGTCACCAAGACCCCTCCGGCCGCTCAGCTGATCAAGAAGGCAGCTGGCGTCGCGAAGGGCTCCTCCACCCCGCACACCGACAAGGTTGGCAAGCTGACCCAGGCTCAGTGTGAAGAGATCGCCCAGACCAAGATGGAAGATCTCAACGCCAACGACGTGCAGGCTGCCGCGAAGATCATCGCCGGCACAGCACGTTCCATGGGCATCACCGTCGAAGGCTGATTCCCCCTCACACCCATTCTGTGGCAGGGCCGAGCGCGGTCCGCAGACCACAACTGCACAAGGAGAACAAGCAGATGGCAAAGCGCAGCAAAGCATACAAGGCAGCCGCGGCAAAGATCGAAGATCGCCTCTACTCTCCGGCCGAGGCTATCGCCTTGGTCAAGGAGACCACCACCTCGAAGGCCAACCCCACCGTTGAGGTCGCCATGCGCCTCTCGGTTGACCCGCGTAAGGCCGACCAGATGGTGCGGGGCACCGTGAACCTGCCCCACGGCACTGGTAAGACCGCCCGCGTGGTCGTCTTCGCCACCGGCGACAAGGCCGCAGCCGCCGAGGCCGCAGGTGCCGACTTCGTCGGCTCCGACGACCTGGTCGCCAAGATTTCCGACGGCTGGACGGACTTCGACGCCGCCGTGGCCTCCCCTGAGATGATGGGCAAGGTGGGTCGCCTGGGTAAGATCCTGGGTCCCCGTAACCTGATGCCGAACCCGAAGACCGGTACCGTCACCCCCGACGTGGCCAAGGCTGTCACCGATATTAAAGGCGGCAAGATCGACTTCCGCGTCGATCGTCACGCCAACCTGCACTTCATCATCGGTAAGGTCAGCTTCGACGAGAAGCAGCTCACCGAGAACTACGCCGCCGCTCTGGAAGAGATCCTGCGTCTGAAGCCTTCGGCTTCCAAGGGTCGCTACATCCAGAAGGCCACCGTTTCGAGCACCTTCGGCCCGGGAATTGCCCTGGACCCGAACGTGACCCGTGTGGTCGGAGGCGAGGAGTAATCCTCACCATTCAAACCTCAAGGGCGCCCGACTCGTACGAGTTGGGCGCCCTTGGCGGTTAATCCGAAAGCTTGGTTCGGCCGTACGGGTCTCAGCGGGCCGCCAGGCGCACCGCTCCATCCAGGCGAATCACCGATCCATTGAGCATTGGATTCTCCAGAATCTGCAGCACCGCCAGCGCGTAATCTTGTGGCTGACCGAGCCGGTGCGGATGCAGCGTCGACTCGGCCAGGGTGGTGCGTGCTGCATCCGGCAGGCCAGCCATCATGGGCGTCTCAAACAATCCCGGGGCGATCGTCATCACCCGGATTGCATCCCGGGCCAACTCGCGGGCCAACGGCAACGTCATGGATGCCACCGCGCCCTTGGACGCGGCATAGGCAACCTGACCTACCTGCCCTTCGAACGCCGCTATTGATGCGGTGTTGATCAATGCCCCGCGGTCCTCGCCATCGAGCTCCTGGTTCTTCATTGCCGCGACCGCCTGCCCGAGTACGTTCACGGTGCCCGTGACGTTAATGTCTAGCACCCTGCGGAAGGTGTCCACTGCGATGGGCCCATCGCGTCCCACCAGCTTGCCCGGCGTGGCGATTCCAGCACAGTTCACGACCACACGTAGAGGACCATGTGTTGTCGCGGCGGCCACCGCCTGGGTGGCCACCGCCGGGTCGGTGACATCGCCCGGCACGAAAGTGGCACGCTGACCGATCTCTGCCACTGCTTCCGAGCGGCGGACCCGCTCATCATCTGGAAGATCGATAACCACCACGTGTGCGCCCGCTTCCGCTAAAGCTGTGGCGGTGGCGTGGCCGAGCCCCGAGGCTCCACCCGTGACAATGGCCGATTTTCCGTCAAGATTCACCATGGGCATAGGTCAGTCTCCATTTCATTGCATCACCAATTATTTGGTAGTAGATTATCGCAGTGAGACGCAGATCACTACCGCGTGTGAGAGGATGTCCAGCATGGCTCAGGTCCCGCATTTCATCAACGGAGCTCGCACCGTCGGGGTCGCCAACGCTACTCACCCGGTATACCGTCCGGCCACCGGTGAGATCACTGCTGAGGTGATTCTGGGCGGCGCTAGCGATGCCAGTGCGGCCATTGATGCGGCCGAGCAGGCCTTTCCAGTCTGGTCACAGACCAATCCGCAGCGCCGTGCACGAGTGCTCGCGAAATGGGTGGAACTGATCGATCAGCACAAAGACGAACTGGCGCAGACCCTTTCGTCCGAACACGGCAAGACCATCGCCGACGCCTACGGTGACATCCAGCGCGGCGTGGAGGTCGTGGAGTTCGCGGTTGGTGCCCCGCAGCTACTCAAAGGTGAGTTCACCTCCGATGCTTCCCAAGGCGTCGATGTGCATTCCCTGCGCCAGCCGCTGGGTGTGGTCGTGGGCATCACCCCGTTCAATTTCCCGGCGATGATCCCGCTCTGGAAAGCAGGAATTGCGCTGGCCGCCGGTAACACCTTCGTGCTCAAGCCCTCGGAACGCGACCCCTCCGTGCCGGTCCGCTTGGCGGAGCTGGCATTGGAAGCCGGATTGCCCGAGGGGGCGCTGAACGTGGTACAAGGCGGCAAAACGGTCGTCGACGCCCTGATCGAAGATCCCCGCGTCCAAGCCGTGGCGTTCGTCGGCTCCACCCCGATCGCTCAGTCCATCTACGCCCACGCGACGACATTGGGCAAACGCGCTCAGTGCTTCGGCGGGGCGAAAAATCACCTCATCATCATGCCGGACGCCGACATCGACCTGGCCGCTGATGCGCTGGTCGGTGCCGCCTTTGGTTCCGCGGGTGAGCGCTGCATGGCGATCTCCGTGGCGGTGCCGGTGGGCCAGGACACCGCCGACCGTCTGGTCGCGGCGCTCCAGCAGCGCATGGAAGAGCTGAGCATGGGCGCCTCAGACGATCCCGACGCCGACTACAGTGCGCTTGTCACCGCCGAAGCGAAAACCCGCGTGGAGAACTACATCCAGTCCGGCGTCGATGAGGGCGCTGAGTTGCTCGTCGACGGGCGCGGGGCCACCGTGGCCGGCCACGAGAACGGGTTCTACGTGGGTGCCACGCTTTTCGACCGGGTCACCGGCGACATGAGGATCTACCGAGAGGAGATCTTCGGCCCGGTGCTCTCGGTCATCCGCGCCGAGACTTTTGAAGAAGCGGTGCGTCTGCCCAGTGAGCACGAATTCGGCAACGGCGTCTCCATCTTTACCCGCGACGGTCAAGCTGCCCGCGATTTTGCCACCCAGGTCGACGTCGGCATGGTGGGGATCAACGTCCCCATTCCGGTACCCATCGCCTACTACAGCTTTGGCGGCTGGAAAGCCTCGGGCTTCGGCGATCTGAACCAGTACGGCACCGACGGGCTGAAGTTCTATACCAAGGTCAAAACGGTCACCACCCGCTGGCCCTCCTCGACGACCTCACAACTGAGCTTCGTGATGCCGGAGGGCAGCTGAGATGACCCAGAGCCCCGAAGTTCTGGTCGAGGTGCGCGGTCACCTCGGCATCCTCACCCTGAACCGGACCCGTGCCGCGAATGCCTTAAACGTAGGCATGGTGGAGACGCTACTGAGCACGCTGCAATCGTGGCGTGACGACGATACCGTGGCCCAGGTGGTCCTGCGCGGTGCGGGCGAGCGCGGATTGTGTGCCGGTGGCGACATCGTGGGTATCTACCGGGAGCTGACATCGTCGACTCAGGGCCACCCCGAGACCGAGCATTTCTGGCGCACCGAGTACGAACTCAACGTTCTCATCGATGAGTATCCGAAACCGTACATCGCCCTGATGGACGGGCTGACCCTAGGTGGCGGCATCGGCATTTCTGCCCACGGCTCCCACCGGCTCGTCACCGAACGGACGCGGGCCGGCATGCCCGAGACGACGATCGGTTTCATTCCCGACGTCGGCGGACCACATCTGCTCGCCCAGGCGCCGGGGGAGCGGGCTGCACACGGAGTCTATGCCGCGTTGACCGGCCAGCACCTGGGCCCTGCCGAAGCGGTGCACCTGGGACTGGCCAATGCAGCCATGGATTCCTCGCGATTGGATGAACTTGTTGACGCGCTCACCCGGGACAGCATCGACGATGTGATCCCCGCATTTCAGACCGAGGCCGGGGAATCACTGTTCGCCGCCGAGGCCGATGGCGCCCGGATCGACCGGGTCTTCGCTCAGGACACCCTGGAACACATCTTGGACTCCCTGGAGTCGCTGAGCGCCGGTGCCGAAAACGCGGACAAGGACTCCGACGCCCGCTGGGCACATGAGACACGGACAACGCTGGAAGCGAAATCACCGTCGTCGCTGGCACTGACTTTTGAGCTGGTCCGCCGCGCGGACGGTGGCAGCCTCAAAGACAGCCTGCAGCGGGAACTGACGGTAGGGATGCGCCGCTGTGACCACCCCGACTTCGCCGAAGGAATCCGTGCCCAGGTGATCGACAAAGACCGCAACCCATCCTGGACTCCGGCCAGTCTTGCCGAGGTCGACGCCGAGTGGGTGCAGGCCCAATTCGAACCGGACGAGCGCTACCGACTGTTCGCCTGAGTACCGTGGCGAACCGCGAGAGAGTGATGACCATGACCGAATCCCCTCCTCACCCCAACGCCCCCGGCGCAGACGTCCACGTCGCGTTCATTGGGCTGGGCCACATGGGTGGCCCCATGGCCGGCAACCTGGTGACCGCTGGCGTGCGGGTAACCGGCTATGACGTGGTCCCGGCCGCGGTTGAGGCAGCACGCGCCACCGGCGTGGTCATCGCCGAGGACATCCCCTCGGCGGTGCGGGAGGCCGACGTCGTGCTCACCATGCTGCCTAGCGGGGCACACGTGCACGAGGTCTACCGCGGCTCGGATGCTGATCCCTCCGGCGGAGCTCTGACCGCAGCCCGGGAAGGCACCATCTTTCTCGACTGCTCGACGATCGATGTGGCCGAAGCCCAACAAGCCGCCGAGATGGCGGTGCAAGCAGGCTTTACCGCCGCCGATGCGCCGGTGTCCGGAGGAGTGGTCGGCGCCGAAGCCGGCACTCTGGCCTTCATGGTGGGCGGCACCGACAAAACGTTCGCCGCCGTGCACCCGCTGCTGGACATCATGGGCGCGCGCATCGTGCACTGCGGTGGCCCTGGGATGGGCCAAGCGGCGAAAATCTGCAACAACATGCTGTTGGGTGTCACCATGATCGGGGCGGCCGAAGCCTTTGTGCTCGGGGAGCGACTTGGGCTCGAGCACCAAGCCCTCTTCGACGTCATCTCCCAAGCCTCCGGGCAATGTTGGGCCGTCACCACCAACTGCCCCGTGCCCGGACCGGTGCCCAGCTCGCCCGCCAACCGCGACTATCAACCCGGTTTCGCCACCGCCCTGATGAGCAAAGACCTCGGCCTGGCCGCCCAAGCGCTGGAAGCCACGGGATCGGCCGCCCCCATGGGTGCCCTGGCCCACCAGATCTACCGGGAATTTGCCGCAACCGACGGCGCGCACCGGGACTTTTCCGCCATCATTCACGAGCTGAGGGAGAACTAGCGATGACGACGAGCGAATACCCCCACCGCGACGGTGCCTTTGAGACGATCCTGGTCTCCACGGCGGGCCGGGTGGGCACCATTCAGCTGGACCGGCCCAAGGCACTGAATGCACTCAACGCGCAGACCATGGACGAGGTGGTCTCGGCAGCCCAAAAATTCGATGCCGATCCGAACATCGGAGCCATCGTGCTGCTGGGTTCCGAGCGCGCCTTCGCCGCGGGAGCCGATATCAAGGAGATGTCCCAGCAAGATTTCGCCACCATGTACGCCGCCGACTGGTTCGCCGGCTGGGACGCCCTGACCCGGCTCCGCACCCCGATCGTCGCCTCAGTCCGTGGCTTCGCCCTCGGCGGCGGTTGCGAGCTGGCGATGATGGCAGATGTTCTGATCGCCTCAGAAACGGCAACCTTTGGGCAGCCCGAGATCACCCTCGGGGTGATTCCCGGCATGGGCGGCTCCCAGCGGCTGACCCGTGCGGTGGGCAAAGCCAAGGCCATGGACTTGATTCTCACCGGACGCCGCATCGACGCCGATGAGGCCGAACGGATCGGGCTGGTGTCTCGAGTGGTCCCCGACGCCGACGCCGACGACACCGCGCGCTCCGTGGCTGCCGAGATCGCAGCGAAATCAAAGCCAGTGGCGCAGATGGCCAAGGAAGCTGTGAACGCCGCGTTTGAGACCACCCTGCATCAGGGGATCCAGTTCGAGCGGAGGGTCTTCCACGCCCTGTTCTCCACCCAAGACCAGACCGAAGGGATGGACGCGTTCGTCTCGAAGCGCGACCCGCAGTGGTCGCACTGCTGAGCCGATCTCAGTCAGGCTGGGGCGGTGTCGGCGAAATCGCCGGCGCCGATGCGTAGCTTCCGCAGTATCTGAAACAGCTCGCGGGCCTCTTCCGCGGAGAGCCCGAAACCGCTGAAATAATCACGGTTCAATGCCTCGGCCGCCTCGCGTGCCAGGCGGTGTCCCTGATCCGTGAGCACCAGCAGCACGGCGCGCCGGTCTGCCTCCACGGGACGGCGCTCCACCAATCCGTCTTTCTCCAGCCGGTCCGCCGTATGGGTCACCGAGGTGGGATGCACCTGGAGCCGGGCCGAGGCCTTACTCATCAGCATGCGCTGCTCGTGCGAAAAGCTCAGCAATGCCAACAGCTCGAATCGGGCGAAAGTGAGCGCGAACGGCTTGAGCGTCTCGTTGGCCTGATTGATCAGAATCTGCTGAACACGCACCACCGAGGTCACCGCCGCCATCGAATCTGCGACGTCCTCCCAGCCCTGGCGCACCCAGTTACTGCGGGCCTCGTGAATGGGGTCGAAAGCGAGGTCGCGGTTACGTGAGGTCTCGGGGTGGGCGGTCATCGTATGTGTCACATCTCTTCGGCGGATAACGGAACAGGATCAGTGTACGGGCGAGCAGGGCGCTTAGCGGTTATCGCGGTCCAGCTGGAGATCGCTCTCATGGAACTCCGCCGTCCGCGGTGATGCCGCCTCGTCACGGTCGGCTTCTAAACTGCGCAGGTCCACCCGGCGCACCTTCCCCGAGATGGTTTTCGGCAGCTCACGGAACTCAATGAGCCGGATCCGCTTGTATGGCGGCAGCTTGGTCAGCGTGTGCTGCAGAATCTGCTGCGCCGTCTCCCTGGTGGGCTCGACGCCGGAAGCCAAGGTGACGAACGCCTTCGGGATGGTGAGCCGCAGTTCGTCGGGAACGGGCACGACTGCTGCCTCCAGCACCGCCGGGTGCTCCACCAGCACCGATTCCAGCTCGAAGGGCGAGATCTTGTAGTCCGAGGATTTGAAGACGTCATCGGAGCGTCCCACATAGGTGTAGACACCGTGCTCGTTCACCGAGGCAATGTCGCCGGTGTGATAGAGGCCGTCTCGGAAGGCTTCCTCCGTCTTCTCGGCGTCGCCGGAATAGCCGCGCATCAGGCCGATCGGTCGCGGTTCCAGCTTCAGACAGATTTCGCCCTCGCGCGCCTCGGCGCCGGTGATCGGGTCAACGAGCACGACGTCGAATCCGGGCAACGGGCGGCCCATGGAACCAATCTCCAAACGCTGGCCTGGGGTGTTCGCAATCTGCAGGCTTGATTCTGTCTGGCCGAATCCATCGCGGATGGTGGCGCCCCACGCCCGGTGCACCTGGTCGATCACCTCAGCGTTGAGCGGCTCACCAGCCGAGACAGTTTTCTGCGGCGGGTGCTTCATCGTGCTCAGGTCCGCTTTGATCAGCATCCGCCACACGGTGGGTGGAGCACAGAAGCTGGTGACCCCGTTGGCGTCCATCGCCGACATGAGGCCAGCGGCGTCGAACTTGCGGTAATTCAACACAAAGATGGTGGCCTCGGCAATCCACGGGGCGAAGAAATTCGACCAGGCGTGCTTGGCCCAGCCCGGGCTAGCCAGGTTCAGGTGCACGTCCCCGGGCTCCAGCCCGATCCAATACATCGTGCTGAGGTGTCCCACGGGGTAGGAGACGTGGGTATGCTCGACCAGTTTCGGCTTCGACGTGGTGCCGGAGGTGAAGTACAGCAGGAGCGTGTCCTCGGCCGGGGTGGGAGCCTCGGGCTGGAAATGACCATCGCACTGATACGCCTCGGTGAAATTCAGGACGCTGCGCTCACTCAGCCGTGGGAGGATGGCATCTGGCGTGTAATATCCGGGCACCGAGATCACGGTGTAGTCGCCGGCGACGTCTGCGAATTTGTGAGCATCCGTCGCGCTGACGATCACCCAGCGAGCCGAGGCCCGATTGACGCGATCCTGCAAGTCTTCCGGACCCATCTGGGTGGTGGTCGGAATCATCACCGCACCGGTCTTGATGCAGCCCAACATCGACTCCCAGAGCTCAATCTGGTTGTTCAGCATCAGGATCACGCGGTCGCCGCGCTGAACGCCGACGCGCTGCAGCCACTGAGCCACCTTGTTCGAATCCCGGGAAAGTTCAGCGAAAGTCCGGCGCAACACCTGCCCGTCTTCTTCGGCGATCACGAGAGCGGCAGCGTCTTTTCGTTCGCTCGTGTCCGCCACCGCGTCGAACCAATCCAGGCCGAAATTGAAATGCTCGAAGTGAGGCCACTCGAAATCCGCTCTGGCCTGATCCCAATCAAGCTGGTGATCGACCAAACGGTCGCGGACACGGCGGAATTGTTCAGTGACAGTCAGCATCATGCCCTCCATCATCGCGCTGTGAACTGGTTCACACAAATGTACTTTGATGACCTATAATTGGCAATGGGATGATCTGAAGGGCGATAACTTAGAGGGGGCGAGATGCTGCAGGTGACCCATTGTGATGCAGGTGATTTCTCCGGCGGTGACCTGCTCGGGTTGCGCCGTCGACTCTCGACCGCAGAGCGGGAACAGCTCGCCGCGATCGATGAGGGGGTTGAAGCTCGGATTGCGACACCAGCGCTTGAAGCCTGGAATCGTGACGCTTTCGCTCCGGATCTGCTCCCGGACTTAGTGGATCTCGGATTCGGCGACCTGGTGCTCAGCGGGGCGTCGCACCTGTACCAAGGTCTCGCACATGCGGCTCTGGCCCGTGCGGATTTATCGCTCTCGGCACTGGTAGGGATCCATAACGAGCTGATTATCGGCATGATCCACACCTTTGGTTCCCCGAAGCAGCAAGACACCTGGTTGCCCCGACTGCGCGCCATGGAAGCGCTCGGGGCGTTCTGCATGACCGAGCCGGGCCATGGGTCGGATGTGGCTGGCGGCATGGAGACGCAGGTGCGCCGCGAGGGAAGCGGGTGGGTGCTCAACGGTGCCAAACGCTGGATCGGGCTCGGCACCCTGGCCGATATTGCGTTGGTGTGGGCGCGCGATGCCGAGGATGGGAGGGTGAAATGCTTCCTCGTCCCCACGGATGCCCCCGGGTATGTGGCGACGAAAATTGAGCACAAGATCGGCCTGCGCATCATGCAGAACGCCGACATTACCTTCGACGAGGTCCGGCTGCCCGCCACTGCATTACTTCCCGGGGCGGTGTCATTCAATGCTGCCAATGATCTGCTGTGCGTCTCGCGCGCCTGGGTGGGGTGGCAAGCGGTGGGCGCTCAACAATCAGTCCTGTCGATCCTGCGTGACTATGTCACCGAGCGCCAACAGTTCGGACGACCGCTGGCCGGGTTCCAGCTCATCCAGGGGGCACTGTCGCAGATTGCGGGGAATCTCGCGCTATCGACCTCGCTCATGGCCGACATCGCCCGACTTCAAGACGACGGGGGGCTCGACATGGCTCAGGCGGCACTCGCGAAGGCGACGGTCACGCGGCTCGCGCGGGAATCCGCCGCAATGGGGCGGGATGCGATGGGTGGCAACGGAATCGTCGCGGATTTCGGGATGGCTAAAACGATGTGCGATATCGAGGCGATCTACACTTATGAGGGGACGCATTCGATCAACTCCTTGATCGTAGGCCGGGCACTCACCGGAGTCTCCGCCTTTGTTTGACCGTGAATTTGGTGGCGCGCGCCCGCTGCATGTACGATGAAGTCACCAAAGACCGCCGGTCGTTGTTTCTGGTGTCCACTTGGCAGTGGATCCCGCAGAAGGAACAGCTGTAAAGACTTCTCTAGATGAAGCGACCTGCGCAGGTGAACACGAGCCGCTGACGCGTCAGTCTAGACGTATGCAACGCCCTGTGCACCTGCACGGGGCGTTTTTTCATGTGAGTGAAACAGCAAGGCCGGTCCCAGTACTGGAAAGGAGTGCCATGGCGACGTCTGAGAAAGCCGCAGCAGTGGCCGAGTTGACGGAACTTTTCCGTAACTCTGCAGCTGCCGTGCTGACGGAATACCGTGGTCTCACTGTGGACGAGCTGAAGCAGTTGCGACGCTCCCTCGGTGAGAACGCCACCTACGCCGTGGTGAAGAACACGCTGACCGATATTGCGGCTAAGGAAGCCGGCATCGACGCCTTCGAAGGCAAGATGTCAGGTCCCTCCGCAATCGCTTTCGTCTCCGGTGATCCGGTGGACGTGGCGAAGGCTGTGCGTGACTTTGCCAAGGACCACGACAAGTTGATCATCAAGGGCGGCTACATGGATGGCCAGACCCTGGATGTCGACGGTGTCAAGAAGCTCGCGGATCTTGAGTCTCGCGAGGTTCTGCTGGCCAAGCTGGCAGGTGCCATGAAGGGCAACCTGTCGAAGGCCGCAGCCCTGTTCCAGGCTCCGCTGTCCAAGACTGTTCGTACCGTGGAAGCCCTGCGCGTCCGCAACGAAGAGTCCGCAGCTGCCTGATATTAGAACACCGGCAGGAACCTGCCACCCCCAAGATCCGCACGTTTCACCGAAACGATCTGACAACGTAAAGGAGCCATCACCATGGCTAAGCTGACCACCGAAGAACTGCTGGACGCCTTCAAGGAACTGTCCCTGATCGAGCTCTCCGAGTTCATCAAGGCCTTCGAGGAAGAGTTCGACGTGACCGCCGCTGCTCCGGTCGCCGTTGCTGGCGCTGCTGCCCCGGCTGCCGGCGGCGAGGCTGCCGCTGCTGAAGAGCAGACCGAGTTCGACGTCGTCCTGGAAGCTGCCGGCGACAAGAAGATCGGCGTCATCAAGGAAGTTCGCGCTCTGACCTCGCTGGGTCTGAAGGAAGCCAAGGAGCTCGTCGACGGCGCTCCGAAGCCTGTCCTCGAGGGCGTCAACAAGGAGACCGCCGACAAGGCCAAGGAGCAGCTCGAGGGCGCTGGCGCGACCGTCACCCTGAAGTGATGATCGCGGCCTGAGCCGCTAGCTGTACCTCAACGGTCCCCAGATCCACCACGGATCTGGGGACCGTTTTGTCTGTCTGAACTCACGACGCCAATTCACGGGGCCTTCAGGAATCCACCAGGGCGCACCCACCTGCTGTTTCTAAAGTATTCGCTGATGTCCAACCTGACCGCACCCCGCGATACCCACACTCCGGCGCCCGCACCGGACGGTACAACGCACCGCGATGTCGTCGTTGATACCGCCCCGCCGCGGCTGGCGGCCCTGGATGTGACCCGGCTGATCGCCGCGCTGGCCGTCATGCTGTTCCACTGGACTGCGTTTCACCACACCTACTGGGCCGGGGCTGAACGCGACCAGACCGCCGCCGAAGTGTGGCCCACTCTCAGCCTGGTGAGTTCCTGGGGCAACCTCGGGGTGCAACTCTTCTTCATCATCTCCGGCTTCGTCATTCTGCTCAGCTGTTGGGGACGGAGTCCAGCCCGATTCATTGCCTCCCGGGTGGGGCGGCTATATCCGGCCTATCTGGTGGCCGTCCTCGCCGCGGCGGCCCTGCAGTTCGTCATCTGGCCGGACATGGGTACCAACCGCGAGCCTTGGGAACTGTTGCCGAACCTGACCATGTTCCAGGGCGGCTTCCCCGGGGTGGGACACCTGGACGCGGTGTACTGGACACTGTGGGTCGAGATGAAGTTCTACCTGCTGATGACACTGTTCTGCTGGATCGGAATCACCGCCCGCCGGGTGCTCGTCGTTGCCGTGACGTGGCCGATAGCCGGGCTGATGCTGCAGGGGATCGGCCCGGCGCTGGGCTTCCCCGTTTGGTTGCGGGATCTGGTGGATCAGGTGATGTTCCCCGAATACGCACCCCTGTTCGCCGGAGGAATGGTGCTGTATCTGGTCTACAGCCACGGGCACAGCCTGGCTCGCTGGGGTGCGGTCGCGCTGAACGCGGTGCTGGCCGCCGTGCTACGGGCAAATTCCGCGGTGGAGGGGACGCCGGAGGTGACCGGATACTCCCATCCCTGGTGGGCCTACGTGCTGGTGGTGCTGGGACTTTTCGTCCTGGTGGCCGCGGTGACGCTCACCCCGTGGTCTCGGTGGCGGATTCCAGGGTCATCCCTGGCCGGGAACCTGACCTATCCGGTGTATCTGCTGCATCAACTGTGGGGCTGGTGGATCATCTGGTTGCTGGCCGACCATCTGCCCGCGCCGGCGGTACTGGCGACGGCGATCTGTGTAGTGCTGGTGGCGGCGTGGTGCGTGCACCGCTGGATCGAGCGCCCCTGGGGTCCGCGCCTGCGCGCCCGGGTGCTGCGGGTGCTGGAGCCCCGAGCAGAGGCAACCGAAGCAAGGACCCCTTAGGACTTCTGGAGCGAGATCGGCCGGGTGAGCAGCGCGGCGTCGACGTAGGCGACCTCACCATTGTCCACGCGCGGCGTCGAGGTGTGGTAGGCGTGGTCCAGCACGGTACGGATCAGGGTGCCGTGGGTGACCAAGACAATCCGCTCGTCGGGGTGCTGTGCTGCCAGCCGCACACAAACCGTGTGGGCGCGGGCCAATACTGAGTCCTCGGACTCGCCCTGGTTCATCAGCGCCTGGCGCTCGGCGTCGTCGAGCCCCGCGACCGAGGCGCCCTCCGCAAAACCGAAATCACGCTCGGCGAGGTCGTCGGCGATCTCGAGGACGGGGGTGCCGATGATGTCCGCGATGCGCTCGGCGGTCTGTCGGGCGCGGATCAAGGGAGAGGAGACGATCCGATCCCAGACCCCGTACCGCGAGAGATCCCCCCCGGCCAGGGATGCTTGATGGCGACCGGCCGCGGTGAGCACATTATCGGTGACCCCTTGCAAGAGTCGCAGTTGATTCCACTCGGTCTGGCCATGCCGCACTAGTGCCCAGCGCACGTTCACCACGCTCCTACGGTGGCGTCCTGACGGGCGGGCCCACCCACGAAGAGGCGCGCGTGACCGATCTCCACGCGCACCGCATCGCCTTCCACCAGATCGGTGCTGCGCTGGAAGACCCGGGTGGCGGTGCCCGCCCAATCAATGCTCACCTCGACGCCGTGCTGGCCGTGCAACACAGACACCACCCGGGCATGATCCTCGGGTGGGGTGGCGGTGGGGTCCAAGCGGGTGAGTCGCACGTCGTCGGGGGACACCGTGAGGGTGGCGTGGTGGGTGCTCTCGCCACGCTGGTGCTGGTCCACCCAGGTAATGCCAGCCGGTGGACGCAGATGCGGGTGCTGCGGGTAGAAGCGGTGGCCCGAGACGACGCCGTGGAAACGGGTGGCATCTGCGAGGAACGTCGCGACGAAACTCGAAGCGGGCTCGCGCAAGAGCTGCTGTGGGGTGCCGATCTGGACGATCTCTCCGTGGTTGAGCACCACGAGCCGATCCGCCAGGGCAATGGCTTCGGCCCGATCGTGGGTGACATGGACGGTGGTGAGGTGTTCTTCGCGGGTGAGGCGCTTGATCTCCATCCGCAGTCGAGCGCGCAGCGGCTCGTCCAGGGCGGAGAGGGCCTCGTCGAGCAGCAATGCTTGCGGGCGGGCCACGATGGCGCGGGCCAGGGCGACGCGCTGCCGCTGACCTCCGGAGAGCTGGTTCGGCATCCGTGAGGCGTAGTCGCTGAGCCCGACCTGCTCGATGACCTCGGCCACTCGGGTATCAAGGTCCCGCCGCGGAGTGCCGGTGCGGCGTAGCGGGTAGGACACGTTCTTCTGGACGCTCAAATGCGGCCAGACGGCGTGATCCTGGAAGACCATGCCCAGGCGGCGCCGCTCCGGTGGCACCCAGGCGCCGTCGTGGGAGACCACCTCGCGCTCGCCGATGCGGATGACCCCGGAGGAGGGGCGCAGGAATCCGGCGATGGTGCGCAGCAGCGTGGTTTTGCCCGAACCGGAGGGGCCGATGAGGGCGACGAACTCGCCTTCGGCCACTTCGAGATCGATATCGGATAGACCGAGCTGTCCTGCGCCGTAGCGGTGGGTGAGCTGGGAGAGGGTGATGGTTGCCATGGGTGGGTCCTGATCCTGAGGAGGGTCGAGCGGAATCCGGTCAGCCTTTCGACTGCCGTGCGGTGATGGCGGCTGCGGTACTGAGGCCGATGATCCCGACGATCACGACCACCAGGGCCAGCGCGGAGGCGGAGTTGTAATCCCCGGCTTGCTGCAGGTTGAAGATGGTCACGCCGAGGGTCTGGGTCCCCGGGGCCACCAACAGGATGGAGATGGTCAGCTCGCGGACGGCGGTGAGGAACACCACCAGTCCGGCGGATGCGAGCACCGGCAGCGCCAGTCGGGCGCTGACGTCGACCAGGGCGCGTAATCGCGAGGCCCCGGAGATCTGCGCGGCTTCTTCGAGCGATGCAGAGATGGTGCTCAGGGGGGCCCGCACCTGTTGCACGACGATCGCCAAGAACGCCATCACATAGGCGCCCAGGATGACCCAGGGCGTGTTGAAGATGCCCAGCTGCGGAGCGATGAGTAGCCAGCCCACCGCGATGACCAGCCCGGGCAGGGCCTGGGGGAGGGTGGCCAGGCCGTCCAGCAGGGCGTTGCTGCGGTGGCGCACACGCACGAGCAACATCGCGACCACCAAGCCCAGCACCATGCACGCGAGGGCTGACCCTCCGGCGAGCAGCACCGAGTTCTGCACTCCGGACATCGCTCCGGGGGAACTCAGGGCGCGGTCAATATTGGTCAGAGTGAGGTTTTCCCAGGTGAGCGGCACCCCGGGGGCGGGCAGCAGCGCCTGGGAAGCCAGCGCGAACAGGGGAAGGACGCAGACGACCAGCGCCCAGCCCCAAGACAGTAGTGCCAGGCCGGCGCGGGGGATGGCGCCGACGTCGAACCGGGCGGAGGCGGCCCCGGCGGTGAGCTGCGCATCCTGGGGCAACCGGCGCTGGGCGAGGACGGCGAGCACCGCCAATGCCATCAACACCAGCCCCATAGCGGAGACGGCAGGCAGCGGGTTCGTCGTCGTTGACGAGGATAATTCCCGGTACACCAACGTGGTCAGGGTGGTGTAGCGCTCGGGCAGGCCAATCAGGGCGGGGATCCCAAAATCGGAGAGATTTGCGACGACGGTGAGAATGAAGGCAGCCACCAGGCCGGGACGCATCAGGGGCAGGGTCACGGTGGTCAGCACCCGCCAGGGCGAGGCGCCGGCGATGCGGGCGGCTTCTTCCAGGTTGCCGGGGATCCGCTTCAGGGTTCCCGAGATCACCAGGTACGCCATCGGGTAGGAATGCACGGTGAGGAGGAAGACCACGCCCCAGCCGCCGAAAATCGAGATCCGGGTGTCCATTCCGAGGGCGGAGAGCAGCTGATTCACCGGACCGTTGACGCCGAGGAGCGCCATCCACGACATCGCGCCGATGAACGGCGGGATGAGGAAGGGCAACAGGATCAGCCAGCGCAGCACCTGGCGTCCGGGGAACGCGAAACGGTCCAGCGCCAGGGCGAAGAACGCGCCCAGCACGGTGGCCCCGAGGGCAGAACCGGTGGCGGAGAGGATCGAGTTGAGGGTGGCCTGGCCGACAGCGGGGCGAGCCAGGGCGGCCAGGGCGTCGGGGCGGGCGCCCATCACCGTCAACGCGATGAGTGGGTAGATCACGACGAGCCCGATGAGGGCGAAGGCTACCCAACGCAGCCAGCGCACCCCATCGGGGCCAGTCATAATCGTGGTAGAGGTCTGGCTCATTGCACCATCGAGTTGAAGAGGTCGACAGCCTCGGTCTGGGTGGCGGCGATCTCGTCCAGATCCGGGTCCAGCAGGTTCAGTTCGGCCAACTCGGGGGCACCTTCCGGCACGCCGACGTCGCCGCGCACCGGCAGGTAGGACTGCTCGACGGCCAACTGCTGGCCCTCCTCGGAGATGAGGAAGTCGACAAAGGCGTTGGCGGTCTCCTGGTTCTCCGAGTCCGCGAACACGCCAGCGGGCTGTGAGACGTAGGGGACACCGTCGGTGGGGTATTCCAGATCGACGGGGGAGCCCTGCTCGGCCAGCTCGCGGATCACATAGTCGACGACGATGCCGATGCCGTTGGTGCCGCCGGCCACGGCCTGCCCCACCGGGCCGTTGCTCTCCAACACGGTCGGATCATTGGCCACCAGGTCCTCCAGCCACGTCTCGCCCAGCTCGTCCTCGGCCAGCCACACCGCCGTGTTGAACGCGGCCGCACCCGAGACATCGGGGTTCGGCATGGCGATCTGGCCGGAATAGTCGGGGTCGGTCAGCTCAGCCCAGCTGCTGGGTGCCTCGGAGATGACCTCGGTGTTGTAAGCGATGACGGTGGGGATGATGCGGGTGCCCACCCAGAAGCCCTCCTCGTCCACGAGGTTGTCTTCCAGATCGCCGGCGTGGTCGATGTCGAGCTCGGCCAGGGTGCCCTCGGCAGCGTATGCCTCGAAAGTGGGAACATCGGCGGCCAGCAGCACGTCGGCCTGGATGCCGCCGGATTCCTGCTCGGTGGCCAGGCGGGCCTTCAGCTCGCCGGTGGCCGCACGGAAGACCTCGACGTTGGCGCCGTCGTGCTGCTCTTCGAACGCAGCCACGATCTCGTCGATTTTGGCCTGGGGTTCGGAGGTGTAGACGGTGATGGTCTCACCGGAGGCTGCTGCAGCGTCGGTGGAATCATCGCCAGATGCGGAGCCACAGGCGGTGAGGGCGGCCGCGGCGGTCAGAGCAGCCAGGGAGAGGAGGATGGTGCGGGAACGGGAGGACGGGGAACGGTACATGGGGTTACTCCTGAACGGTAGCGGGGTGATCGGAGGTGAAGGGGGTGGATGGAGAGGGGGAAGGGGACAGATGGCGGGTGAACACGGCGGAGGCCGTCTGCATGGGCACCGCGGAAGTAGCCACGGTGTGGGCGTGCACGTCGACGACGCTCAGCCAGCTGGAGTCCAGCCCCTGCAGGGTGCCTGCCGGGGTGAACGGGTTGTGGTTGTAGGCCAGGGCCGGTCCCGACCACACCGGAATCGCACCGAGCACCCCGGAAGTGCTCAGGTGCAGGTGGCCGCTGAGCATCACCCGGACGTCGGTGCCGTGCAGCCGCTCAGAAAGCTCCTCGGCGTTGGCCAAGCCGACGGTGGAGAGGAACGGATCGATGGTGGGGATCGGCGGATGGTGCAGCAGCAGCACGGTGCCATGTTCGACCGGGGTCGCCAGCACCTCAGTGAGCCAGTCCAGCTGCTCTGGATCCAACCATCCTTGCGGCTGTTCGAAGCCGTGGCTGTCCAGCCCGATCACCCGCAGCCCGGTGATCTCGTGGACGGTGTCCGCCGAGTGGGGGCCTGAGGCCGTGCGGGAGGTGTTGAAGCGCTCGCCGATCGCCCCGGGGGTGTCGTGGTTGCCGGGCACCGTGATCACCGGGCATCCCAACTGCGCCTCGGCCTGGGTGAGCAGTGGTGCGGCGCGATCATGAATCTTGTGTCCGCGCTCGCCCAGGTCCCCTGAAATCACCACGGCGTCTGGCCGAAATTGCGCTGCTGCCGACAAAGCGGAGAACAGTCGCGACCAAGGTTCGAGCCGGTCGTGGAGCAACCGGGACTCCGCCGTGAGATGGGCATCGGTGAGATGGACCAGCCGGTGCGTCGGCAACGTCGAGGTCATGACGCCTCCTCCTGGGGAGCCGCCGGGTTCAGCTGCGCCCTCAGCACGTCGATCTCCGCGGTGGCGACCCCGCCGGTACGCAGGTAGTCGGTGACCGAACCGTAGTCGCGATCGAGCATGTCGAGAGCACTACGCAGGGCTGCCGGCGGGCTCTGCAGGTGCAACTGACGCGCGGCCGCGGCCGCGTCGTCATCCAACTCAGCCGTGTGAACCATCGCCAGCACCTGGTCCCGGTAGTGCGCCGAGAGCGCAGTCTCCGAGAGGGCGTAGTCGTCAACAATCAGCTCACGCGCCACCCCAGCTGCTTCCAGCACGAGCCCCGCGACCAAACCCGTGCGATCCTTGCCGGCCTTACAATGCATGAGCACACCGGCCGATGCGTAGCGGGCGACGGCGCTGACGGCGGCGCAAAGCTGGGGGCGGCGGTGAACGAGCAAATCCCGGTAGACCTGCTCGATGGGCGTGCTCATCGGAACCGGTCCCTGATACAGCGGGATGTTGATCCAGGCGGTCCCGGGGGTGGCCGTCTCGATCTCGTCGGGGGCCTCGGTGATCTCGCCGCGCTCGCGCAGGTCGATCACCGCAGCAAGGTCGAGCCGGCGCAGTTCCTCGCGGGCTGCGGCACTGAGGCTGCACAGCGCACTGGAACGGAAAATCCGGGGTGCACCGATGCCCGGGATCGCTCGCAGATTGGCGATTGCGGGTGGCATCGAAGCGCCGTCCGAGGGGGAGGTCACAGGGAGTCGATCCTTTCGTTACAGCGTTTCGTAGATCATGAAACGGCGTTACGAAATGATCACAGCGGACCCATGTGGACGTCAGGTGAACGAGCGGCCACCTGGATGTGAAGGACGGGGGAATCCTCGTTAGGTTTCGGTGGTGGGTTCGTCGGTGACTTCCGGGCGCAGGGTGCGGGCGAAGACGTCGACGAGGGCCTGGGATGGGCCGAAGGTTGGCTCCCCTGATTGGTGCTGCACCGCGAGGTTGAGGGCATTGAGCACCAGGGTGTGGGCGATGCGCCCCACAAAGACCTCGGTTTCCTGGGTCGGGGATCCGGTGGCGAGGCTGATGTCCGCGCGCCGGGCCAGGGGAGAGACCCCGGAACTGGTGATGCTGATGATGCGGGCGCCGGCCGAGCGGGCCGCCGAGACGGCGTCCAGGGTGTGGCGATTGGCGCCCGAGAAGCTGATCGCCACGCAGGCATCTTCGGTGCTGAGCAGGCGGGCGGTGAACTGCTGTGAAAGGGTCTCGACCGGAGCCACCGCCTGGCGGCCGCCCATGGTGAAGCGGAGGGCGGCGTCCTGGGCGGGGGTGGCGGATTCGCCGGACCCGACGAAGAGAATGCGCTGGGCGCTGGCCAGGGCGTCGACGGCGCGGTCGAAAGCGTTGCGATCGAGGAGTGCGGCCGCGCTGGCGAGATCGGATTGTGCTGTCGTGAGCACGCGATCGATGATGGAGGAGTGGTTGCTGGCTTCGTCCGCCTCGGCTCGCTGGGCACTGGGCTGTGACTCACGGTCACGCAGGTACCGATGCCGCGTCATCTCTGCTTTGAGTGCGTGGTACCCGCTGTACCCGAGGCGCTGGCAGGTGCGCACCACGGTGGCTGCGGAAGTCTCGGCGCGCTGGGCGATCTGTGAGGTGGCCAGATCGGTGATTTCTTCGAGGTGTGCGATCAGTGTTTCGGCCACGCGCTTTTCCGCGGGGCCGAGCTGGCCTGCGCTGGCGCGGACATGGGCCAAAAACGCCTGCTGCGTGCGCGGCGGCTGAGGTTCGGTCATGGCGCCATCCTAATGTGGCATGTGGTGGCGCCGAACACAGCTTGAAGGAGAAAGGCTGGGGCAATAACACATCTCGGCGCGGATGACGAAAGCTCGGGTAGACGCGCGTGGCGTGTTGAGCTATGCTGGTTCTTTGCGTATCCCCATCTTGGGACCGCTGTGCCCACCTTCGTCCGCTTCTCGTTCACTTCAGTGAAACGGGGGCTATGCGACCGGGGACCGCATCCAAGATACACGGTACACGGTACGAGCCTTCATATAGCGGTGGGCCGCCGTGGTGATCGTTTCTCGACGGCAGGGAGTCGAGGAGCGGTGGACACGAACGAAAACAAAGAAGGTCTGTGAAAGGATCCCTCTTGGTCGCTTCGAGCACCTCTGAAAATTCAGCCGCTAACAACCAGAACGTTTCGCCTCGTTCAGCCGCCAGCGCCGGACGTATTTCGTTCGCGAAGATCCATGAGCCGTTGGACGTGCCGGATCTGCTGGCACTGCAGACGGAGTCATTCGACCGTCTCGTCGGCAACGAGCGCTGGACCGCACGCGTCGCCCACGCCCAGGAGATCGGCGATGATTCGATCGCCACCACCTCCGGCCTGGCCGACATCTTCGAGGAGATTTCTCCGATCGAAGACTTCCAGGGCACCATGTCGCTGTCCTTCGCGGAGCCGGAGTTCGCTGATGCGAAGATGCCGGTGGACGAGTGCAAGGAACGCGACACCACTTACGCCGCGCCGCTGTACGTCAAAGCCGAGTTCATGAACAACAACACCGGCGAGATCAAGCAGCAGACCGTCTTCATGGGCGACTTCCCGCTGATGACCGACAAGGGCACTTTCGTCATCAACGGCACCGAGCGTGTCGTCGTGTCGCAGCTGGTTCGCTCCCCGGGCGCCTACTTCGAGTCGGCTCCGGATAAGACCACCGACAAGGACGTCTTCACCGCGCGCATCATCCCCTCGCGCGGAGCCTGGTTCGAGCTGGAGATTGACCGCCGTGATCAGGTCTCCGTGCGTCTGGACCGCAAGCGCAAGCAGCCCGTCACCGTGCTGCTCAAGGCCCTGGGCTGGTCCGAGTCCCGCATTCTGGAAGAGTTCGGCGACTACGACTCCATGCGTCTGACCCTGGAGAAGGACGGCACCGAAGGCCAGGATGAGGCCCTGCTCGACATTTACCGCAAGCTGCGCCCGGGCGAGCCCGCTGCCGTTGACGCCGCACAGTCGCTGCTGTCGAACCTGTACTTCACCGAGAAGCGCTACGACCTGGCTAAGGTCGGCCGCTACAAGCTGAACCGCAAGCTCGGTGTCGACGCCCCGCTGGGCGATCCGGCTTCCTCGGTGCTCACCGAAGACGACGTCGCTCAGATGATCCGCTTCATCTGCGCCCTGCACGCCGGTCAGAAGACCATCAAGGGCCAGCGCAACGGTGAAGAGGTCGACGTGCGCGTGGAGCGCGACGACATCGACCACTTCGGCAACCGTCGTATCCGCGCGGTGGGCGAGCTGATCGAGAACCAGATCCGCACCGGCCTGTCCCGCATGGAGCGCGTCGTGCGCGAGCGCATGACCACCCAGGACGTCGAAGCGATCACCCCGCAGACCCTGATCAACATCCGCCCCGTGGTGGCCTCGATCAAGGAATTCTTCGGTACCTCGCAGCTGTCGCAGTTCATGGACCAGAACAACCCGCTGGCTGGCCTGACGCACAAGCGTCGTCTGTCCGCGCTGGGCCCGGGCGGTCTGTCTCGTGACCGCGCCGGCATGGAAGTCCGTGACGTGCACCCCTCGCACTACGGCCGTATGTGCCCCATTGAGACCCCTGAAGGCCCGAACATCGGCCTGATCGGCTCGCTGGCTACCTTCGGTCGCATCAACGCCTTCGGCTTCATCGAGACCCCTTACCGCAAGGTGGTCGACGGTAAGGTCACCGACCAGGTCGAGTACCTGACCGCTGACGATGAGCTGGACGCACAGATCGCTCAGGCCAACGCGCAGCTCAACGAGGACGGCACCTTCGCCGAAGAACTCGTGCTCTGCCGCCAGCGTGGCGGTGACGGGGAGCCCGTGCTCTCCGCCATCGATGAGATCGACTACATGGACGTCTCCCCGCGCCAGATGGTGTCTGCCGCAACCGCGCTGATTCCGTTCCTCGAGCACGACGACGCCAACCGCGCGCTCATGGGCGCGAACATGCAGCGTCAGGCGGTGCCCCTGCTGGAGTCGGAGGCTCCGCTGGTCGGTACCGGCATGGAGAAGTACGTGGCCGTGGACGCCGGTGACTCCGTCACCGCGGACGCCTCCGGTGTGGTCACCGAAGTTGCTGCTGACTTGGTTACCGTCATGAACGACGACGGCACCACCCAGCACTACCCGATCATGAAGTTCTCCCGCTCGAACCAGGGCAACGCATACAACCAGCGTGTCCGGGTCACCGAGGGCGATCGCGTCGAGAAGCTCTCGGTCATCGCCGACGGCCCCTCCACCGACAACGGTGAGCTGGCCCTGGGCAAGAACCTGCTGGTCGCCTTCATGCCGTGGGAGGGCCTCAACTACGAGGACGCCATCATCATCTCCCAGCGCATGGTCTCTGACGATGTGCTGACCTCGATCCACATCGAGGAGTACGAGGTCGATGCCCGCGACACCAAGCTCGGTGCCGAGGAAATCACCCGCGACATCCCCAACGTTTCTGATGAGGTGCTGTCCCAGCTCGACGAGCGCGGCATCATCCACATCGGTGCCGAGGTGGAAGCCGGCGACATCCTGGTGGGTCGTGTGACCCCGAAGGGTGAGACCGAGCTGACCCCGGAGGAGCGCCTGCTGCGCGCCATCTTCGGTGAGAAGTCCAAGGAAGTTCGTGACACCTCCCTGAAGGTGCCTCACGGCGAGTCCGGCACCGTCATCGGTGTGCGCATCTTCGACCGCGATGAAGACGACGATCTGCCCCCGGGCGTGAACCAGCTGGTCCGCGTCTACGTGGCGCAGAAGCGTAAGATCACCGACGGTGACAAGATGGCCGGCCGCCACGGCAACAAGGGTGTCATCTCGAAGATTCTGCCGATGGAGGATATGCCGTTCCTCGCGGACGGCACCCCCGTCGACATCATCCTGAACCCGCTGGGTGTGCCCGGTCGTATGAACCTGGGCCAGGTCATGGAGCTGCACCTCGGTTGGGCCGCCGCCAACGGCTGGACCATCGAGGGCGAGCCCGAGTGGATCAAGAATCTGCCGAACCTGCCTCGCGAATCCGGCAAGGTCAACGTTGCTACCCCCGTCTTCGACGGTGCGGAAGCAGACGAGATCACCGGACTGCTCGGCCATGTCAACAAGACCCGCGACGGCGATCGTCTGATGGGAACCAACGGTAAGGCGCAGCTGTTCGACGGCCGCTCCGGTGAGCCGTTCCCGGACCCGATCTCCGTGGGCTACATGTACATGCTGAAGCTGCACCACCTGGTGGATGACAAGATCCACGCGCGTTCCACCGGACCGTACTCCATGATCACCCAGCAGCCGCTGGGTGGTAAGGCGCAGTTCGGCGGTCAGCGCTTCGGTGAGATGGAAGTGTGGGCCCTGGAAGCGTACGGTGCCGCCTACACGCTGCAGGAGCTGCTCACCATCAAATCCGATGACATCCATGGACGCGTCAAGGTCTACGAGGCCATCGTCAAGGGCGAGAACATCCCGGAGCCGGGCGTTCCCGAATCCTTCAAGGTGCTCATCAAGGAGATGCAGTCACTCTGCCTGAACGTGGAAGTCCTTTCCACCGAAGGCCAGACCATCGAAATGCGTGACTCGGATGAGGAATCATTCCGGGCCGCCGATGAGCTGGGAATCGACCTCTCCCACGCCGAGCCCAGCTCGGTCGAGGAAGTCTGAGACCCGGTTCACCAGCCCGCACAAGACGTCATCCACTTTTAGACATCAGGAGTTCAACGGACCATGTCCACTGAAAACTCATTCGGCCTAATGCGCATCGGCCTGGCCACCGGCGAAGATATTCGAAACTGGTCTTACGGCGAAGTCAAGAAGCCCGAGACCATCAACTACCGCACCCTGAAGCCCGAGAAGGACGGCCTGTTCTGCGAGCGGATCTTCGGACCCACTCGTGACTGGGAGTGCTACTGCGGCAAGTACAAGCGCGTGCGCTACAAGGGCATCATCTGTGAGCGCTGTGGCGTTGAGGTGACCCGCTCCAAGGTGCGTCGCGACCGCATGGGCCACATCGAGCTCGCCGCTCCCGTGACCCACATCTGGTACTTCAAGGGCGTGCCCTCACGTCTGGGTTACCTGCTGGACCTGGCACCGAAGGACCTCGAGAAGGTCATCTACTTCGCTGCCTACATGATCACCTCCGTGGACGAGGAAGCTCGCCATCGAGATCTGCCGAACCTGCAGGCTGAGTACGACCAGGAGGCCAAGTACCTGGCCGACCAGCGCGACGCCGACATTGCTGCGGTGGCTGCTGACCTCGAGCAGGACCTCGCCAAGCTGGAATCCGAGGGTGCCAAGGCACCCGAGAAGAAGAAGGCTCGCGACCTCGCCGACAAGACGATGGCGCAGGTGCGTAAGCGCGCCGACGCCGAGTTGGAGCGCCTGGAGAAGATCTGGGACCGCTTCAAGAACCTCAAGGTCTCCGACCTCGAGGGCGACGAAGGTCTCTTCCGTGCGATGCGTGACAAGTACGGCCAGTACTTCGAAGGCTCCATGGGTGCCGAGTCCATCCAGCGTCGTCTGCAGAACTTCGACCTCGAAGCCGAGGCCGAGTCGCTGCGCGAGATCATCCAGAACGGCAAGGGCCAGCGCAAGACCCGTGCGCTGAAGCGTCTGAAGGTCGTCAACGCCTTCATGACCACCGATAACTCGCCCGAGGGCATGGTCCTCGGTGCCGTCCCGGTGATCCCGCCGGAACTGCGCCCGATGGTCCAGCTCGACGGTGGCCGTTTCGCCACCTCGGACCTCAACGACCTCTACCGTCGTGTGATCAACCGCAACAACCGCCTGAAGCGCCTGCTGGATCTCGGGGCCCCCGAGATCATCGTGAACAACGAGAAGCGCATGCTCCAGGAAGCGGTTGACTCGCTGTTCGACAACGGCCGTCGCGGTCGTCCGGTCACCGGACCGGGTAACCGTCCGCTGAAGTCGCTCTCCGACATGCTCAAGGGTAAGCAGGGTCGTTTCCGCCAGAACCTCCTCGGCAAGCGCGTGGACTACTCCGGTCGTTCCGTGATCGTCGTCGGCCCGCAGCTGAAGCTGCACCAGTGTGGTCTGCCCAAGCAGATGGCGCTGGAGCTCTTCAAGCCGTTCGTCATGAAGCGCCTGGTGGATCTGAACCACGCTCAGAACATCAAATCCGCCAAGCGGATGGTGGAGCGTTTCCGCCCACAGGTGTGGGATGTCCTCGAAGAGGTCATCACCGAGCACCCGGTGCTGCTCAACCGTGCACCCACCCTGCACCGTCTGGGCATCCAGGCCTTCGAACCTCAGCTCGTTGAGGGTAAGGCTCTGCAGTTGCACCCGCTCGTGTGTGGCGCGTTCAACGCCGACTTCGATGGTGACCAGATGGCCGTGCACCTGCCGCTGAGCCCCGAGGCTCAGGCCGAGGCACGCCTGTTGATGCTCTCCAGCCACAACATCCTGAAGCCCTCGGACGGTCGCGCTGTGGCCGTTCCGGCTCAGGATATGATCATCGGCCTGAACCACCTCACCACCGCTCGTGATGACGCCGAAGGCGCAGGCAACGAGTACTCCACCGTCTCCGAAGCCATCATGGCTTTCGACGGTGGGGCGCTGCACCTGAACGCTCCTGTGAAGATCGCTATCGACGGCTTCGTGCCGTCGGCCGACGCTCCGGCGCCGGAAGGCTGGGAGCCCGGTCAGACCGCCCTGATCACCACAACCCTGGGCAAGGTGCTCTTCAACGATCTGCTGCCCGAGGACTACCCGTGGGTGGACCGTCAGGCTACCAAGGGCACCCTCTCGGCACTGGTCAACGACCTGGCCGAGCGCTACCCGATGGTGCAGACCGCAGCCACCCTCGATAACCTCAAGGACGCCGGTTTCCACTGGGGTACGTGGTCGGGCGTGACCGTGGCGATCTCCGACATCACCTCGGACTTCGACAAGGCCTCCATCATGGAGGGCTACGAGGACCAGGCGCAGAAGGTGCAGGCACAGTACGACACCGGTCTGATTGCAGACGAGGAGCGTCGTGCCGAGCTGATCGACATTTGGAACAAGGCCACCGACGAGGTTGCCGAAGCCATGCAGGCCGGTATGGGTCGCCTGAACACCATTAACCGCATGGTGTCCTCGGGTGCTCGTGGTAACTGGTTGCAGGTTCGTCAGATCGCCGGCATCCGTGGCCTGGTGGCCAACCCGAAGGGTGAGATCATCCCGCGTCCGATCAAGTCCTCTTACCGTGAGGGCCTGTCGGTGCTGGAGTACTTCTCCGCAACCCACGGTGCCCGTAAGGGTCTGGCCGATACCGCTCTGAAGACCGCGAACTCCGGTTACCTCACCCGTCGTCTGGTCGACGTCTCCCAGGACGTCATCATTCGCGAGGAAGACTGCGGTACCTCCCGCGGTTTGGCCGAGACCATCGCCTCCGCCAACTACAACGGCGAGCTGGTGCGCGACGAGAATGTGGAAACCTCAGCGTTCGCTCGTACCCTGGCCGTCGACGTCACCGACTCCGAGGGCAACGTCCTCGGCGCGGCCGGCGAAGACGTGGGCGACGTGCTTATCGAGAAGTTCATCCAGGCCGGAATCACCGAGATCAAGGTCCGCTCCGTGCTCACCTGTGAGTCCGCTGTCGGCACCTGCGCGAAGTGCTACGGCCGCTCCATGGCCACCGGCCAGCTGGTAGACATCGGCGAGGCTGTCGGTATTATCGCCGCCCAGTCCATTGGTGAGCCCGGTACCCAGCTGACGATGCGTACCTTCCACACCGGTGGTGTTGCCTCCGCGGACGACATCACCCAGGGTCTGCCCCGTATTCAGGAGCTCTTCGAGGCGCGTACCCCCAAGGGTGTCGCCCCGATCTCCGAGGTGGCTGGCCGCGTGCGCATCGAGGACGACCAGTCCCAGATCCGTCTGGTCCTGACTCCGGACGATGGCTCCGAGGAGATCATCTACCCGGTGCTGCGTCGTTCCCGTCTGCTCGTCGACGATGGCGAACACGTCGCCGTCGGTACGCAGCTGGTGGCAGGTGCCGTGGACCCCAAGCAGGTGCTTCGCGTGCTCGGCCCCCGCGCCGCACAGAAGTTCCTCGTCAAGGAAGTCCAGGACGTCTACCAGTCCCAGGGTGTGGGCATCCACGACAAGCACGTGGAAGTCATCGTCCGCCAGATGCTGCGCCGTATCACCGTCATCGAGTCCGGTGACACCGGGCTGCTGCCGGGTGAGCTGACCGACCGCGCCCGCTTCATCGCCGCGAACAAGCAGGCGGTGGGCGAGGGCAACCGTCCGGCTTCCGGTCGTGACGAGCTGATGGGTATCACCAAGGCCTCGCTGGCGACGGATTCGTGGCTGTCTGCCGCATCCTTCCAGGAGACCACCCGGGTGCTGACTCAGGCCGCCATGGAAGGCAAGTCCGATCCGCTGCTGGGTCTGAAGGAGAACGTGATCATCGGTAAGCTGATCCCGGCCGGTACCGGTCTGGATCGCTACGTGAAGGTCGCCGTGGAGCCCACCGAGGAAGCCAAGGCGAACCTGTTCTCCGGTCCTGCCGGATACGCGGACTTCGACTACCCGGGCATGGACCAGTCCATGACTCCGGAGTTCCACGCAATCAGCCTGGACGAATACGGCATCGGCGGAGACTTCCGCTGATCCACCGCTGAGAAATAATCGACAGCCCCGACGCACTGCGTCGGGGCTGTCGTCGTCTTAGGCCCTCGAGGTTTTCGCCGTCCGTATGGCAACACTTGCCAACAACGGACCGAGCACCGGCGCCACGAGTGCCAACATCCCTAGAGCCACGCGCCCCCAGATATTCATGTGCCCGGCGCGAACGACCTCGATGACTGCCCAGACCACCAACGCCATCATGGAATTTCTCCTGCTCAAGATGGGATAGTGATGGTAGAAACCACCTGACGCTCGGTGCCCGTGGCGAAAAACCGCCCATGGACGGAGCCTAATTTAGGAAATCCGTACACTGGGGCTATGGCAAACTCCCGATCCGGTGAATCTGTGGTGCAACGGTTGACCAGGATCCTGCAGGCTTTCGACGCCGAGCACCCCCGCCTCACTGCCACTGAGCTGGCCAAGCGCGCCTCCCTGTCCCTCTCGACCGCTCACCGGTTGCTGCAGGACATGGTGTTGGAAGGGCTGCTGTCGAAGACCGACCAAAATCAGTACGAAATCGGGTTGACGCTCTGGGAGCTAACCCAGCGCTCGTCGTTTTACCAGGAGTTCTCCCAGGCGGCCAAGCCGTTCCTGGAGGGCATGCACCAGACCCTGGACCAGAATGTCTCCCTGGCGATCCTGGACGCGCAGGCCGGCTCGATTATCTACCTGGAGCGACTTGTCTCCCATCCCGACCCGGCAGACCTGACCAAGATCGCCGGACGGCTCCCCGTGCTTTCCTCGGCCCCGGGACTGGCAATGGTCGCCTTCAGCCCCCGCCACGTCCAGGAACGCTACCTGGCCGCGGCCCACCGCGACCGGTGGATCACCGAGCGCGGGCTGACCACCGATGACCTGCGACGCACTCTGGCCCAGGTCCGGGCAGAAGGCTACGCGCATTCCCGTGCCGTGCTGCACCCACGCTCTTCCGGCACCGCGGCGCCCGTTTTCGGGCCGCAAGGCAAGGTCCAGGGCGCGCTGAGCGTGGTGGTGCCCGTCGACCAGATCAACCTCGCCGTGCAGGTCCCCGTGTTGCGCGCTGCGGCCCACGGTCTCTCCCAATGGATCAGCCACTCCGTCCAACGCCCATACCGCGAGGGACCAGCGAGTCAGGAGCTGTCGTAACTGCTGTTCAACGGGATCTACCTGGCGTGACCTGGCCCACGCTCAGGAGGATCGGAGGACAGCGCCCCGGTAGATCGCGGGGTGCTCCCCAACGATCAAGGAATCGCCATGGCCGCTTACGCTGTGAACTACACCTACGTACCCGAGACCGACGAAATGACCGCGGCACGCCCCGCGCACGTTGAGTTCCTGAGCGAACTGCACTCCGCTGGCACGCTGCTGGTTTCCGGCCGCCTGACCGAAGGTGACCCGCTGGGCGCCCTGCTGATCATCCGCGGCGAAAGCGTGGAAGAAGTCGAGAAGATCATGGACGGCGATCCCTTCTTCTCCGATGGTTTCGTGGCCGAGCGTCAGGTGCGCCGGTGGAACATCGTCTTTGGCTCCATTGACGGAGCCGAGTGATCCATGACCACCACTGAAGCCGCGGTCACCACCTCGAAACGCCGCATTGATTACCAAACTCTCGAGGTGCCGCAGCCGAGTCCGGGCCACGCCGTGGTGCGGATGCACACCGTCACCCTGTGCGGCACCGACGCCCACATCTGGGACGACGACTACGCCTCCGAACTCCCCATGATCCAGGGCCATGAGGCCTCCGGCGTCATCGCCGAGCTGGATGCGGCCGACGCACAGTCCGGCTGGAACGTCGGCGACCCGGTGGTCATCCTGCCGATGTTCTGGTGCGGGAAATGCCATGCCTGCTCCATTGGCCGGGTGAACGCTTGCCGTCGGATGAGCGTATACGGCTGTTACGAAGACGGCTCGCTGGTGACCGAGCAGCTGATTCCGCTGGACCACCTGTACCGGGTTCCCGAAGGTGTCGATCTGGGTGTGGCCGCACTGGTCGAGCCCATCTCCATCGCCATGCAGGCCTGCCGTCGCGGTCAGCCGGTGGCCGGAGAGCGCGTCGTCGTCGCCGGGGCTGGGCCCATCGGGCTGCTCGCCACGGTGTACCTGAAGGACATCGGTTGCGACGTCACGGTGACCGACACCCAGGATGCTCGCCTGGATCTGGCCCGCGAGTTCGGCGCTGACCGGGCCATGAAGGTCCTGGGTGCATTCCCGAATAACGAGCAGCGCAGCGTGCTGGATGAGCTCACCGATGGTGATGGTCCGTCGCTGATCATTGACGCTACGGGCGTACCCGCCTCGGTGGCTGGCGGTATTGACCTGGTAGCCACCGCCGGACGTGTGGTGTGCGTGGGCATTTCCGAGGCCGAGCTGAGCTTCTCGATGCGGCGTCTGCCCACCAAGGAGATCGACCTGCTGGGCTCGCGCAACTCCGAGAACCTCTTCCCGGACTGTCTGGACCTGCTCTGGCGCTATCAGCGCACGCTGGCGAAACTGATCACCCACCGCTTCCACTTCCACGATCTCGATGCGGCTTTCCGCACCCTGATCGACCCGAGTGCTGGCGTGGGCAAGATCGCCATCGACTTTCCTGACCTGAGTGAACGTGAAGAACGGAGTGAGTCCTGATGAGCAGCCCTTCCGCTGAAACCTCGCAGAAGCCGCTGCTGACCTCGGTGGATGCTCTGCCGGAGAACGTGGACGTCGTCGTCGTGGGCTCGGGTTGTGCCGGACTGACCTCAGCAGTCGTGGCGGCTCAGGGCGGGCGCAGTGTGCTTGTGCTGGAGAAGGCCGCACAGCTGGGCGGCACCACGGCCGCAGGTGGTGGCGTGATGTGGGCGCCGGCCAATCCACTGATGGAGCGCCATGGGCATCCCGACAGCCCCAAAGCAGGCAAGGAGTACCTGCGCGCGGCCACGGCCGGTGCAATGAGTGAAGAGGAAATCGACTGGTACATCGAGACCTCGGCCGAGGCCGTGCGCTTCCTCGATGAGAAGACCCGGGTCGATTACCTGCCGCTGAACCGGCCGGACTACCACCGCGAATGGCCGGGGTCGACCCCGTCCGGTCGTGGACTCGACCACCGTCCCGTGGATCCCTCGGATGTTCCGGGGCTGCGCGAGGCGGTACGCTCCTCGACCTACTTCCCGCTGATCACCATGGACGAGCGTGATCAGCTCCACGGTGCCGCACCAGATCCGCAGCTGTTGGAATCCCGCGCTCAGGCCGGGGTACGCACCATGGGTGCGGCCCTGCTCTCTGCGCTGGCTGCCTCGGCCTGGGATGCCGGCGTCACCCTGGCCACCGAAGCACCGGCGACCGGGCTGGACCGCGACGGGGACACCTGGGTTGTGCAGCACCCCGGTGGCACGGTGCGCGCTGAGGGGGTTGTGGTGTCCTCAGGCGGCTTCGAATGGTCCGAGCAGCTGCGCGGCACCCTGCTGAAGTTCCCCATCACCCCCATCTCCGCTCCTTCGAACGAGGGCGACGGGCTGAAGCTGGGACTGGGTGTGGGCGCTGCCGTTGCGCAGACCACCGCGATCTGGGGTGTTCCGGTGCTCACCGCACACGGCGCTACCTACGATGGCAAGCCCTCGGGGCGCATGGGCAACGTGGAGGCCACGTTACCGGGCTCGGTGGTGGTGAATAGAGCCGGACGACGCTTCGTCAACGAGGCGCTGAATTACCACGACTTCTCCCGGGTGTTCGCGAACATCGATCCGGCGACCTCGACCTTCGCCAACATTCCCGCCTATCTGGTGGTCGACGCCGGCTACGCCGAGCGGTATCCCATCGCCGGTCACGCGCCCTTCACCGACCCTGCGGACGCACCGTCGTGGCTGGTGCAGGCCGAGACCCTGGCGGAGCTGGCCGAGAAGATCGGGATGGACGCCCCCGGGCTAGAAGACACCGTGGCTCGTTTCAACGACGGCGCTCGCGACGGTGTCGATTCGGAGTTCGGGCGTGGGTCGACCGAGCAGGACCGCCACCTGGGCGATCCCGCGATCGAGCCGAATCCCTGCCTGGCGCCGCTGGAAAAGGGCCCGTTCTATGCCGTGCAACTGCACCCGGGCGTGCTGGGCACCGCCGGTGGTCTGGACACGGACCTCAACGGTCGAGTTCTGGACTGGAACGGTGAGCCGATTCCGGGGCTGTACGCCGCCGGAAACTGCTCCGCCACCGTGTTCAAGGACGCCTACCCCGGAGGCGGGGCTACCATCGGTTCGGCCATCACCCGGGCCTACGCCGTCGGGCAGTCTCTCATTCAATGAGAACCTGCGGGTGGTCTGTCTCACAGCACTGCCATACTGTCCACCAGTGGGGGAACGCCCCTGCTCCTGACGAAAGGCCGGTGACCCGGAGATGACCACCCGCAGCGGACGCGAGCTTGGCCTGGCCCAACTCGCCGCTCTCACGGTTGCGCCCCCGACCCTGGTTGAACTGGCCGCCCAGGCTGGATTCGACTTTGTGGGCGTGCGCGTGCGCCCGGTGACGGACGCCGAAACTCCCTTTGAGGTGCAGCCCGGGACCCCGATGCTGGCCGAGACGCTGAAGCGGATGGTCGACACCGGGGTCTTGGTGCGTGACATCGAATTCTTGCTGCTCGAGGGTTCTGATCAGCGTGACGCCTGGCGCAGAATGTTCGAGGCCGGCGAAGCTCTCGGGGCCAGCTCGATGACGGTCGCCGTGGCCGACACTGACTCCCAACGCGTGCTGGACACCCTGGCTCAGATGGTTGACGACGCTCGCCCACACGGAATCGTCCCCGCGGTGGAGCCGATCAGCTACCAGGCGGTGCGTTCGCTGCCGGGCGCTGCTGCGATCGCCGAGCACACTGGGGCTCAGGTGCTGGTGGACACCCTGCATGTGGCCCGCTTCGGCGGCACGACCGAAGAGCTGCGCGCGGTAGCCAGCCACGTTCCCCTGGTCCAGGTCTGCGATGCTCCCGCCCAGGCACCCGCGGATCGTGCCGGACTGGTGGAAGAATCCCGCTCGACCCGCTTCGCCGCAGGCGAGGGCGGACTCGACCTGCGCGGCATGATCAGCGCCGTCGAAGCCGGTCGGGCCGAGCTGGGCGTGGAGACCCCCTTGCCGCTGTCGACGGAAATCCCGAATGATGAGATGCGGGCCCGGCTCGGCGACGCAGCCTGGGTCCAGCACCTGATGACCACCACCCTGAACCTACTCGGCGAGGAGCTGGCATGACCTTGGCAGAACGCACGCAATCCCTGTCCCTGAGCGGTACCCACGTCGACGGCGTGGCGATCCCACAGATCGGGCTCGGCACCTGGCCGATGGTCGGCCAGGAGTGCACCGACGCCGTCGTGCAGGCGCTGAGCATCGGCTACCGCCATGTGGATACAGCCGAAAATTACCGGAACGAAGACGCTGTCGGCGAGGCTCTGCGTCGCACCGAAGTTCCGCGCGACCAGATCTTCCTCACCACCAAATTCAACCGCGAGCACCATGGTCCTCTGGCAGCCGTGCGCGCCGCCGTTGAACAGCGTCTCAGCCTGCTGGGTGTGAACGAGATCGACCTGATGCTCATCCACTGGCCGAACCCGGACCAGGGTAAGTACGTCGAGACCGCTGGTGCACTGGCAGAGCTGGTGCAAGCCGGGTTGATCCGGGCCTGGGGCGTCTCCAATTTCACCGCAGAGCACCTGGCAGACCTCCGGAAGGCCGGGCTGCAGGCGCCGATCAACCAGATCCAGGTGGACCCGCTGGCCTCCCAGCCACGGTTGCGCGCAGTGAATGCAGAGGCCGGCACGCTCACCGCGGCCTATTCCCCGGTGGGGCGCGATGTTGATCTGAACGAGTACGAGGCGCTGACGGCTCCCGCTGCCCGTCTCGGCGTGACCGCCCACCAGGTGGCGCTGCGCTGGCACGTACAGTCTGGACGCGTGGCGGTGCCGAAATCGGCGAATGCCGGGCGCCAGGAAGCCAATCTGGACGTGTTCGGCTTTGAGCTGACCGACGAGGACATGACCGGGATCGATGCGCTCGACACCGGCGCCGGTCCGCGTCTGGACCCGAACGACTTCGGCCACTAGATCACGCCGCGCCGTGGGGTGCGGCACTTCCCGAACCGACTCTGCAATCGCTTTCATTCCGTACCAGGAGACACCATGACTCAGCAGACCAACGGCATCCTGACCCTCCAGGACGTCGCCGGCCTCCCGCACCATGACACCGACGTGCTGGTGGCCGGCGGTGGCGCAGGCGGCCTCGCCGCAGCCATCACCGCCGCCTACCATGGCCTCAACGTCGTCGTCGCCGACAAGGCCGCCGCCCTGGGCGGTGCGACCTCCTGGTCCGGCGGCTGGGCCTGGACTCCCGGCACTTCGCTGGCCAAGGCCGAGGGCGTGGACGAAGATCCGGAGCAGTTCCGCACCTACCTGCGCGGCGTGCTCGGTGACCGTTATACAGAGGCTGCCGGTGAAAAGATCGACGCCTTCTTGGAAGCCGTCCCGCACATGGTCGACTTCTTCCACCACCGCACGGACTTGAAGTTCGTGACCGGGGCGAAAATCAACGACATCTACGGTGACCTCCCCGGCGCCGGCACGGGCAACCGCTCGGTGGGTCCGGCCCCGGTCAACGTGAAGAACTATCCGAAGGCGCTGCTGAAGAAGATGCGCCGTCAGTACTACCCGACGTCGTTCTTCGGCATGGGCATCATGGCCGGCAAGGACCTCGCCACCATGCTCTCGGCCTCGCAGTTCTCCCCGAAGGGTTGGGTTTACGCCGCCGGACGCGTCATCCCGCACGCCTGGGACATGGTCACCCGCGGTCGCTCGCTGCATCTGGTCAACGGCACCGCACTGACTGCTCGCCTGGTGAAGTCTGCGAACGATCTGGGCGTGGAGCTGCTCGTGCGCACTCCCGTGCAGCAGCTGGTGTCCGACGGCTCCCGCGTGGTCGGTGCCGTGGTGAGCACCACCGAGGGGTCCCGCTTCATCCGCGCCCGGCGCGGCGTGGTGCTGGCCACCGGCGGTTTCCCGAACGATGTGCAGCGTCGTCGTGAGCTCTTCCCGCAGACGCCGACCGGTGCCGAGCACTGGTCGCTGGCCCCGCGTGAATCCGAAGGTGACGGCCTGGACATGGCGCTGGCGGCCGGCGGTGTATTCGACACCGAGATGCGCTCCCCGGCTGCCTGGTGCCCGGTCTCCCTGGTCCCGTACCCGAACGGGGAGAAGGGCGTGTTTCCGCACATTATGGACCGTGCCAAGCCCGGCTCCATCGGTGTGCGTCAGAACGGTCGCCGCTTCGTGAATGAGGCCAACGGGTACTACGACTACGTGGACGGGTTGCTCTCGGCCACCGAGGACGGCGAGCCGGTGGAATCCTGGCAGATCGCGGACTCCACCTTCGTACGGAAGTACCCGCTGGGCTTCGCCAAGCCGATCCCGATGCCGTTGCTGCCCTACATTCAGGCCGGCTACCTCATCAAGGCCGACACCATCGAGGAGCTCGCCGAGAAGTGCGGGATCGACCCGGTGGCGCTGACCGAGACCGTGCGCGAATTCAACGAGAACGCCCGTCGCGGCGAGGACCCGGAGTTCCACCGCGGCGCCTCCCCGTTCAACCGTTACGGCGGAGATCCGAAGGTGGGCCCCAATCCCTCGCTGGCGCCCATCCAGAAGGGTCCGTTCTACGCCGTGCACGTTCGTCCCGGCTCCTTCGGCACCTTCGCCGGCATCGCGGCGGACTCCCGCTCACGCGTGATCAACGACGCCGGTGAACCGATTCCGGGGCTCTACACTGCCGGCAATGACCACGCCTCCATCATGCGTGGCACCTACCCCTCCGGCGGCATCAACCTGGGGCCGGCGCTGACCTTCGGCTACGTGGCCGGGCGCGACCTGGCCGGCGTCGAAGAGTACGAGGTGTAGTCCGTAGGCACTCGGCTTATCGTGATGCTCCTATATGGTGTCAAAGCGTTTGTAGGAGGTACTTTCGGTACTGCTTTGTGAAGTGATCATCTCGGCTTTGGCCGCGTTCGATCCGGGAGATCTTCCCCGGCGAAGTATCGAAGTGATCAGCGACCTGTGTCAGGGTCAAATGTTGCTGATGCCGCAGTGGGCGAAGGTCGTCTGAGGGCGGGACTTGATCAGGGTCAAGAATCAATGTGTAGACCTCGTTAGCCACATATCTCTTCAGACATCGCATGATCTCCCTGGTTCCCTTTCCCTCAGCGGTGCGGCGTTCAACATAGCGACGAGTACGTTCATCGTTGCCCATCCTGACCATCACGATCCGGTGCAACGCCCAATTCGCTTGCCGATCCCCGCCTCGGTTGAGGCGGTGACGCTGTGTCTTACCGGAAGAAGCCGGGATCGGACTCACACCACACAATGCTGCGAAAGCAGCCTTGGACTTGACCCGTTCCGGATTAGCCCCGGCAGTGACAAGTAACTGGGCCGCGGTGATCGTACCGATCGCTCGAGCCTGAGTGAGCTCCGGAGCCACCCGAACCGTCAGCACCTCCAGCTCCTCGACCGCCTGATCAATTTCCTCACCGAGGTATTCATAGCGCCGCGCCAATCGACGCAACACCCGCTTCAGCGTCTGATCTGATTGCGGACGACTAGCGGCCAGTACCTCGATGAGTTCCTCATCAGACAAGTACCGGTAAGACTCTCGTACCCGGGCTGGTGCGGTGGTGAGGAAGTCCTTGATCTGGACCATGGCCGTACTACGGGCCTTGATAGCACTGCTACGGGCCCTGAGTGTGACCCTGATCCGCTCAACGTCTCCGTCCAACAGCTTCGGGATCGGCAGATCATCATCGGCGGCAACGGTCCGGGCCGCAGCATAAGCATCGATGGGATCGGACTTACCCTGACGGCGAGCAGCCCGGCTAGGACGAATAACTTCTCGCACCCTGATCCGCTCAGCCCGCAAATAAGCCGTCAGTCCAGCCCCATACGAAGCAGTGCCCTCCACACCGATACGTTGCACCGTCCCGAACTCACCCACGAAAGCCAAGAGCTGCTGGTAACCGAGAACCGTGGTGGGGAACTCGGTGTCACCGAGTCGGCGTCCCAACCCGTCGATCACGGCTACGTGGTGTGTCTCGGCATGGGTATCAACCCCGGCGTATACATCCAGTGCGGAACTTGCCATGATGGAACTGCCTTTCTCGTTGTGTTCAACCTTGGGAAGGCTCCGGCCGGACGGGCAGACAAGACATTGACGAGGCCGGGACCACCAGGCTCCTATGAGGTCATGTCCGTCCGGCTGGATCACCTCCATGTAAGGCCCCTGTATCCGGTGGGCAGATCACGAGCGGGAAACAGTGGTTCAGTCCTAGTGCTGGGCCACACCGGAGGCCTTATGACCCCATCCTCCTCGCCAGACGCCGCGATGTCAGTCCCACTCTCAGAGTCCTTTCGAGGCGGCGGGGCCGGTGGACACATCACGATCAAGACACATGCTGGTCAGTCCGAGTGGGAGTCACACCGACGAACCCGCGCCATTACCATCTTCAATGTCCGAGTCTGCGCTTAGTCTGGCGGCGACGCAGCTCACAGAAAGGAGTCGTCAGATGAGCGAGCAGATAACGGTGCCTCGCGCGGGGAACACGCCACCGCGAGAGCGCCTGGAACTCTTGGAAACCTCCCAGCCAGCCACCGAGCTGTGGTGGGAATACCGGCGGGATTTCACAGGCCAGGGCTGGCACGAGCTGGAGTCCGTGGGCCAGATCGCGGATCTGGTGCTGGGGCTGAACGAGGCCACCGATGGGCTGACCCTGGAAGACGAAGAGCCGGTCACCCGCTACGCCCAGATGTATTACCTGGGGGAGCAACGTTTCCAATTGGAACTTGCCACCGTGGTTCCCGGAGGCGCCTACAACTTCCGTATTGGCCAGGGTGCGCACGCCGCTGAGCGGGAAGGAAATACACCGACGACGTCGGCCACCACCGTTCAGTTATTGAACCGCGCCCAGCTCATCGAAGTGCTGACCTCCTGGGCACAGGGTTATGGGCTGCCCCAGGGATATGGGTCAGCACTGCACTGCTACGGTGACGTCTCCGTCTGAGAGTCAGCCGCGGCGGGCCATGTAGAAATTGAAAGCCCGGGTCAGCACCTTGTTCAGCGGCAGATCCCATTCACCCAAGGTCTGCACCACATCGGCACCCATGGTGGTCTTGAACCGGGTCAGCCCGGCCAGCTCATGCTCCGGGTTCAGTGTGGCCGACACCCCGCCGAGGTCATACCAGCGGTCGCCGGCAGCCAGCGACCGGCGCAACTGCTCCAGCTGTAGCGCCCGCGGAGCATAGCGTTTTCGTTCCTCCGACGACGACGCGCCGTAGACGTACCAGCCGGTGTCGCCCTGGCGAACATAAATGGCAGCGGCCAGCGGCTGATCGCCCAGGGAAGCCAACAGCAGTCGGCATTCGGCAGTGGGGGAGTCGTTGAGCTCCCGGTACATGCGTTCAAAGTAGCTCTGCGGACGCCCGGTGAACCCATCGCGTTCCGCGGTCTCCTCGTACAGGCGCTGCCACACGCCCAGATCCTCCAGACCGCCCTCGGTCACCGTCAGCTCGGTGCGGGTCGACTTGCGGGTCTGGCGGCGCGAGGACTGATCCATTCGCCCCAAAACCTCATCGACGACGGCGGTGAACTCCGCCGGGTCCTCAGACACGACGGCTCCGGGCTCTGGGCGTGGCTCGGGCTGCTCAGGCAACGGAATCCGCGCCTGGAATGGCGGCTGGCCCGCGGCGAAATCCTCGCCTGCGCTCGGCTCGATCCATCCGGCGTCGAGCAGGGTACGACGCATCGCCTCCGCCTGCTCATTGACCTCCAGTGGCTCCAGATCGGTGATCAGCTGATGTTCCCCGGCCGCCAGCGCGCGCCGCACCTCCTGGGAATCCCAGCGCCGATGCACCACAGGCAGGCCCATGCGAATCATGAAGGCACCCTGCCGCTGCAGGTACGGAGCCAGTGGCGCCAGAATCGCGTCCAGTTCCACCCGCGCAGGGTCAAACACGGGACCATCAGCGAGGTAGGCCAGGCTGCGGCTCTTCAGCAGCGGAACCGGTAAGTGCCGATGCAGCACCACCGAAACCGCCACCAGCTCTTCGCTGTCGAACCACCCCAACGACTCACCGCGCCAGTCGGTCTTGACCTGGGGCCAGCGGGGGTTCTGGAGGAAGGACGCCGGACGTGCGGCGAGGAAACCGTGGTGGACCTCGTCAGTGATCGACTCGATTCTCAAGGAAGCTGATGCGGGGCGCGAGGAAGATTCTGGTGTCACGCCTTCAACATAACCCATCGAACTTCAAGAGTCCTGTTGGCCCGCCCCGGCACTGGTAAGTTGGCCCCATGAGCGTGACCGTCCCCTCGGACCAGCCCCTCGTCCCAGTGATCACGGGAGGCGACCTCGGAGCGTACTCACTGGCCCGGGAATTCCACGAACAGGCCGGGCTGATCTCCGCTGTCGTTCCCACCTCCGTCAACCGCAACTTCACCGGTACCCGCATCGCCCAGCTCTTCCCGGTGGGCCCCATGCTTGAACCCAAGAAGGTACTCGCCGACCTCAGTCGGGTGGCAGATGTGCTCGAAGGCCACCGCCGCCCGCTGTTATTGATGCCCGGCTATGACCACCTCGTGCGCATCGTGCTCGATCACCGCGAGGAACTCACCGAACTCGGCTACCGCATCCCGGAACTCACCGTGGACCAGCTCGATCGCGGCGCGCTCAAGGACCGGTTCTACGCCCTCTGCGAGCAACTCGGCGTCCGCTACCCGCGCACCACCACGGTGGACTGCGGACCCGAGCTCGCCGATAGCAACGACGCTGACGCCCGCTCCGCGATCGCCGCGCAGATCGACACCGCCGGCTTGAGCTGGCCCGTGGTGGTTAAAGCCGACGACGGCGGCGCCTGGGCCGATGTCCGTTTCGAAGGTCGTCGCAAGGTGCACCTGGCCCATTCCCACGACGATGTCGCCCGGTTGGCCCGCCGCGCCTCCGGCGCCGGATACCGCGCCGGGCTCATCGTCCAGGACTACGTGGCCGGCGCGGACTCCCAACTGCGCATCCTGCATCTGTTTCGCTCCCGCACCGGCGGGATCCGCAGCGCCGGGCTCGGCGAAGTGATCATCGAGGACCACGCCCCAGGATTGGAAGGCAATGCTCGCGCCATTGTTGTCCCCGCCGAAGTCACCGAACAGGAGCGCCAGATCACCAGCCAGGGCACTGCGTTGCTCGAGGCCCTGGACTGGCACGGATTCGCCATGTTCGATCTCAAGGTCGACGCCGATACCGGCGAGCCCGTGTTCCTGGAGATGAACCCCCGTTTGGGGCGCCACCACTTCTACCTGACCGCCTCCGGAATTAACCCGGTGGTGGATCTCTTGGCGGAATTTGGTGGCGACGACACCGCGGCCCCGTCGCAATCACCGTCTGCCCCGCGCCAACCACACCAGCGACCGGCCGCTTCCCTGACCATTCCGCAAGCGCTCGCGCACCGCTATGCCAACGAGTCTCAGCGCCGCACCCTCACGGAAGCGAAGCGTTTGGGCACTGTGCAGGATCCCTGGGATTACCCGGCCGATCGCCACTGGCAGCGCCGGCTTTACCACTGGGTTCAACGCCGCAGATCCGCCGCCGATCTAGAGGCATCCCGGTAGTGACCTACCACGAATTCCCAGCTGGGTGAGTTGCTGGTATGCTTGGAACGATTGTTTTGAGTGTGGCACTAGGGACTCAGTCCGTGTTGCGGGGTTCTTGCGCAACGTAGGCCACATTTTTGCACGCCTAGGGGCTGGATTTCTTCCGCCCGACGTGCTGAACGACCACCAGCAGTCCTGGTAAACGCGGGCCCGACCTGTGTGCCCGCAGGACTGACAGCCAATGAGTACGGAGAGACTATTGCCTACGATTCAGCAGCTGGTCCGCAAGGGCCGCTCACCGAAGGTCAGTAAGACTGACGCACCTGCGCTGCAGGGTCGGCCCATGCGCCGCGGTGTGTGCACCCGTGTGTACACCACCACCCCCAAGAAGCCGAACTCCGCGCTGCGTAAGGTCGCACGTGTTCGCCTGTCCGGCGGCATCGAAGTGACCGCCTACATCCCCGGCGAGGGTCACAACCTGCAGGAGCACTCCATCGTGCTCGTGCGCGGTGGCCGCGTGAAGGACCTCCCCGGCGTGCGCTACAAGATCGTACGCGGCGCTCTGGATACCCAGGGCGTCAAGAATCGCGGACAGGCTCGCAGCCGCTACGGTGCTAAGAAGGAGAAGAAGTAATGCCACGTAAGGGTCCTGCGCCGAAGCGCCCCCTCGTCGTTGATCCGGTTTACGGATCCCCACTGGTCACCCAGCTGATCAACAAGGTGCTCGTGGACGGTAAGAAGTCCACCGCCGAGCGCATCGTCTACGGCGCCCTCGAGGGTGCCCGCGAGAAGAGCGGCGCCGATCCGGTGGCCACCCTCAAGAAGGCCATGGACAATGTCCGCCCGGCCCTCGAGGTTCGCTCTCGTCGTGTCGGTGGCGCCACCTACCAGGTGCCCGTCGAGGTCAAGCCCGGCCGCGCAACCGCTCTGGCGCTGCGCTGGCTCGTCGGCTACTCCAAGGACCGCCGCGAGAAGACCATGACCGAGCGTCTGATGAACGAGATCCTCGATGCTTCCAACGGCCTTGGTGCCGCTGTGAAGCGCCGCGAGGACACGCACAAGATGGCCGAGTCCAACAAGGCCTTCGCACACTACCGCTGGTAATTCTGCGGTTCCCACAAGTACATCAACTAGGTCGACTCAACCCAGGGAGACACTGTGGCACAAGACGTGCTGACTGACCTCAAGAAGGTCCGCAATATCGGCATCATGGCTCACATCGATGCCGGCAAGACCACTACCACCGAGCGCATCTTGTTCTACACGGGTGTGAACCACAAGCTGGGCGAGACCCACGACGGCGCCTCGACCACCGACTGGATGGAACAGGAAAAGGAACGCGGCATCACCATTACCTCCGCCGCGGTGACCTGCTTCTGGAACGACTCCCAGATCAACATCATCGACACCCCCGGTCACGTTGACTTCACCGTCGAGGTGGAGCGCTCGTTGCGCGTCCTCGACGGCGCCGTTGCCGTGTTCGATGGCAAGGAAGGCGTTGAGCCCCAGTCGGAGACCGTGTGGCGTCAGGCTGACAAGTACAACGTTCCTCGTATCTGCTTCGTCAACAAGATGGACAAGCTGGGCGCGGACTTCTACTTCACCGTCTCCACCATTGTGGATCGTCTGGGTGCCAAGCCGCTGGTGATGCAGCTGCCGATTGGCGCTGAGAACGACTTCATCGGTGTCGTCGACCTGATTTCGATGAAGGCCCTGGTGTGGGAAGGCGACGCCAAGGGCGACGTTTCCCTGGGTGCCAGCTACGAAACCCGCGAGATCCCCGCCGATCTCCAGGAGAAGGCTGAGCAGTACCGCAACGAACTCGTTGAAGCCGTTGCTGAAACTTCAGAAGAGCTGATGGAAAAGTACCTCGAGGGCGAAGACCTCACCGAGGACGAGATCAAGGCCGGCGTGCGCCAGCTGACCATCAACGCAGAGGCTTACCCTGTCTTCTGTGGTTCTGCCTTCAAGAACCGCGGTGTGCAGCCGATGCTGGACGCCGTGGTGGAGTACCTCCCCAACCCGCTGGACGCTGGCGCCGTCAAGGGCCACGCCGTGGGCAACGAGGAAGAGGAGATGGAGCGCGAGGCTTCGAAGGAAGCGCCGTTCTCGGCACTGGCCTTCAAGATCGCCGCGCACCCCTTCTTCGGCCAGCTGACCTTCATCCGCGTGTACTCGGGTCGCCTCGAAGCCGGCTCGCAGATCCTCAACGCCACCAAGGGCAAGAAGGAGCGCATCGGCAAGCTGTTCCAGATGCACGCGAACAAGGAGAACCCGGTCGAAGAGGTTGTCGCCGGGCACATCTACGCGGTCATCGGCCTGAAAGACACCACCACTGGTGACACCCTGTGCGCCACCGACGCCCCGATCATCCTCGAATCCATGGAGTTCCCCGACCCGGTGATCTCCGTGGCCATCGAGCCGAAGTCGAAGGGCGACCAGGAGAAGCTCTCCACCGCTATCCAGAAGCTCTCCGCTGAGGACCCGACGTTCACCGTCAATCTCAACGAAGAGACGGGTCAGACCGAAATCGGTGGCATGGGCGAGCTGCACCTGGACGTGCTCGTTGACCGCATGAAGCGCGAATTCCGCGTGGAGGCCAACGTCGGCAAGCCGCAGGTGGCCTACCGCGAGACCATCCGTCGCAAGGTGGAGAAGCTCGACTACACCCACAAGAAGCAGACCGGTGGTTCCGGCCAGTTCGCGAAGGTGCAGGTCACCTTCGAGCCGCTGGAGTCGGAAGACGGCGAGATGTACGAGTTCGTGAATGCGGTCACCGGTGGCCGCATCCCGCGCGAATACATCCCCTCCGTGGACCAGGGCATCCAGTCTGCCATGCAGTTCGGTGTTCTCGCCGGCTACCCGGTCGTCGGTGTCAAGGCCACTCTGGTCGATGGCGCATACCACGACGTTGACTCTTCGGAGATGGCGTTCAAGCTTGCAGGTAGCCAGGTCTTCAAGGAAGGCATGCGCAAGGCCAACCCGGTTCTTCTCGAGCCGGTCATGAAGGTCGAGGTGCGTACCCCTGAGGAGTACATGGGCGATGTCATCGGTGACCTGAACTCCCGCCGTGGCCAGATCCAGTCGATGGAAGATGCCGCTGGTGTGAAGGTGGTCAAGGCCAACGTGCCGCTCTCGGAGATGTTCGGCTACATCGGTGACCTGCGTTCCCGCACCCAGGGTCGCGCGGTATACTCAATGTCCTTCGACTCCTACGCTGAGGTCCCGAAGGCCGTGGCCGACGAGATCGTCCAGAAGAACAGCGGCGAGTGATCCTCGCGATCATTCGCTGAAAATAGCTTGTGAGGCTCGGTGGCGGTTCGCCGCCACCGAGCTGAAACAGGAGGGATTCTCCGCACTCCGGAGGAGAGTTTCATCCCAGGACTTTCGGTCCGGTCCGACAGGACGGCCCGATAGCCGTCACCCGGACCGGTCCTGAAATCCGGAGATTTAGAAATCAGTAACACCCGACAGTAGACTGGACACGAATCAGTTCGCCACGAGCGGCTGTATCACCTTCTTTCAGTCGAACAGTTCTAGGAGGAATCTGTGTCGAAGGCAAAGTTCGAGCGGACGAAGCCGCACGTCAACATCGGTACCATTGGCCACGTTGACCACGGTAAGACCACGCTGACCGCTGCTATCTCAAAGGTCCTGTACGACAAGTACCCGGACCTGAACGAAGCACGCGACTTCGCAACCATCGACTCCGCGCCGGAAGAGCGCCAGCGCGGTATCACCATCAACATCTCCCACGTGGAGTACCAGACCGAAAAGCGTCACTACGCTCACGTTGACGCCCCCGGTCACGCCGACTACATCAAGAACATGATCACCGGTGCCGCCCAGATGGACGGCGCGATCCTCGTTGTTGCCGCTACCGACGGCCCGATGGCTCAGACCCGTGAGCACGTTCTGCTGGCCCGCCAGGTTGGCGTTCCGGCGCTGCTGGTTGCTCTGAACAAGTCCGACATGGTCGAGGACGAAGAGCTGCTCGAGCTGGTGGAGATGGAAGTTCGCGAGCTGCTTTCCTCCCAGGAGTTCGACGGCGACGATGCCCCCGTGCACCGCGTCTCCGCTCTGAAGGCCCTCGAAGGCGACGCCGAGTGGGTCAAGTCCGTTGAGGACCTGATGAACTCCGTCGACGAGTACATCCCGGACCCGGTTCGTGACAAGGACAAGCCGTTCCTGATGCCGATCGAGGACGTCTTCACCATCACCGGTCG
Organism: Citricoccus muralis; assembly: GCF_029637705.1. Lineage (NCBI taxonomy): Bacteria > Bacillati > Actinomycetota > Actinomycetes > Micrococcales > Micrococcaceae > Citricoccus > Citricoccus muralis. The sequence continues at coordinate 2,332,617 of NZ_CP121252.1, read as the reverse complement.
CGGTACCGTGGTCACCGGTCGTGCAGAACGCGGCACCCTGGCCATCAACTCCGAGGTTGAGATCGTGGGTATCCGCGACCTGCAGAAGACCACCGTTACCGGTATCGAGATGTTCCACAAGCAGCTCGACGAGGCATGGGCCGGCGAGAACTGTGGCCTGCTGCTTCGCGGTCTGAAGCGCGAGGACGTGGAGCGCGGTCAGGTTGTTGTGGCCCCCGGCTCCATCACCCCGCACACCGGGTTCGAGGCGAACGTCTACATCCTGTCCAAGGACGAGGGTGGCCGTCACAACCCGTTCTACTCGAACTACCGCCCGCAGTTCTACTTCCGCACCACCGACGTCACCGGCGTCATCACGCTGCCTGAGGGCACCGAGATGGTTATGCCCGGCGACACCACCGAAATGTCGGTCGAGCTGATCCAGCCGATCGCCATGGAAGAAGGCCTCGGCTTCGCTATCCGTGAGGGTGGCCGTACCGTTGGTTCAGGCCGCGTCACCAAGATCACCAAGTGATCTAGCGTATAGCGCGCCGCGACCCCCGTAGTCTTAGGACTGCGGGGGTCGCGGCTTTAATGTGGAAAACCCTCCCGTAGTCTCGATCTGTTCTACTACAGTGAATGAAAGATCAACGACGGCAGGGCGTGCGGTTCACTGGCGCCCGAACAGGCAGGGTGGTTCCATAGGTGGTCCTCTTCATCCTCGGTGGGCTGGTTGGTGCACTCATCACGTATTTGGTGGTCCGCGCTCGTGCGAAGACCGCCGCCACGAATCACCAGGAACTCTTGCGTCGTCGCATGGCGCAAGCATGGCAAGAGGGTCACGACGCCGCATGGCAGGGGAGTCGCCCCGAGGCTCCGACCTCACCCGAACCCCTGAATGCTTCACCGCAGGTTGCTGATTGCGCAGTAGAGTCCGGTCCGGCCCTGGCACGGGCGGCACCGCCTATGACGACAGCGCCACCACCTGTTCCTAGCGGCTCTGCGCCAGACACATCGGCCCCAGCCATGGTTCCAGGGGGCGCGCCAACAGGAGTAGGCGCCGCGACTGTTCCACTGCAACGGCATCATGCCACGGTAGACCCTGAAGCCGGAGCACGACGCCAGCGACGCAACATCAACATCACGCTCTACATCGCAGCACTGTTGATCGTGGCGGCATCCGCCCTCTTCCTCACCTCCACACTGCCGCACACCGCCCGCATGGTCGGAATCCTGTGTTTGATCGGACTTTTCTACGCGGGCGGCTTGATTCTGCATCGGGTGAGTGTGGTCTTGCGGCCGGCGGCACTGGCCTTCACCGGAACCGGGCTCGCCATGATTCCGTTGGCCGGGGTGGCACTAGACCAGCTGGGCCTCAATAACCCCGCGCTATCGTGGTTGATCACCTCAGTCCTCGGCCTGATCCTGATGGTCATTGCTGCCGAGCGGTTTGACTCGCGAGTCGCCGTCTACCTGACCATGCCGTTTGTGATTTCGGTTTCATTGTCGGTCGGTGCCGTGCTGCAACGCGGAATGGTGTGGGGACTGCTCCTCACCATCTTCGTCAGCGTGGCCATGACATGGTTGGGCAGGAACGCTCGTTCCAGTACGTACCACCCCACCAGATGGGACCGCTACCGAGGAGCGATGCACCAGACACACATGCTGTTGGTGCCAGCGATCATTGCGGCAACACTCGTGCTTGGCTTCTCACTCCCCGCGCGTGAGGTTCTTGCCCTGCTCCTGGCAGCTGCCGCCTACTACGTCAACGCGGCGGCTGTGCTTTCGTCACCACGAGCCCGCCTGTGGCAGACCTATGCAGCTCGCGTCTTGGTCACCCTTGCGTTCATCCCCGCGGGTTCAGTGTTGAACTGGTCCTGGTCGGCGACCGTTGCGCTGCTCGGAGGCATTCTGCTCGTCCAATCCGTGCTGGTTCTTTCCGCCCGTCGTTGGAACGTGCTGCAAGAGAGTCGATTCACCCCTACTGGTGTGGGGGCACTGCGTGACGCCGGTGTGTGCTTTGGCGTAGCCGTCTTCATTGGCTTAGCCGCACGCGGAGGTGCACTCTTCGACACCGGCACGTGGATGATCGACGGTCTGGTTATCACCCTGGTCCTGGTAGCGATCGGATATACCGTGATTCACGGCCGCGCAGAACAGGCCGCAAGTTTTCATCTCGCCATGTTGGGCGTTATGGTCCTCGCCACGGTGCCGGTGTGGGTCGACTCGTCCGGTCATGGTTGGCTTCAACAGTCAGCGGCAGCGGGTATAGCCCTGGGCGCGCTTGGTCATCGCTATCGTCGTCGCAGTGATAACGCGACCTCTGAGGTGCGTTGGGACCGCTGGTGGGCACTACAGTTAGCGGCGGTCGCGCTGATTCTCTTACTGTGGATGCTGTCGAGAACCATGGAGATGCCGTCTAGTCATGCGCAGATTATTGCCGGGCTGCTCGTCATGGTTTGGGCATGTGTCTCCCTGTTGATTCCGGCGCATGATCTACCCGGCCGTGGCGCCCCGGAAGCCGCGTGGGGTAGCTTCGCCGGGGTCTCGATGTGGTTGATGCAAGCTGGCCTGTACACCTCCGTCGACGTACTCGACCTGGGTACCGCTGGCGGCTGGTTGCTGGTGGGCATCGTGATGGTCTTGTTCACGTGCGCGACGGTGCGGTTGCGAGCTCGCAATCATGGCTCGCAATGGGCGTTGATGGTGGTGCCGACCGTGATGGCATGGGCGATTTTGCCGTATCTGTACGGACACGACCTGGTGTTCACCGGCGTTGGAGTCTGGACGTTGATTGCTGCTTGGCTCTGGCTCATTGCTCTTCTCCCTTCGGTGGGGCTCATGCAGCCACTGCGTCGTGTTGGCGTTTGGGGCGCGTTGATTGTCGCACTGATCACGGTGCCGCATTTGGTTGATGAATTAGGGGCTGCCGGTTCGTGGATCCGCATTGCTCTTGCGGCAACCGCCGTCGGCATCCTACTGGCCTACCGATATGTGAACATCGAGCTGATACCGGTGATTCACCGGAATGTGGCTGGCGGACTCTTGCTCATGATGACTGTGATGCTCTGGTTTATCGAGGTCGGGTCTGGCCAGGACCGACTTGCCGCGGTGCTGATCGCCGGGTTCATGAGCGCATACTTCGTCTTGATTGAACGCCGTTGGGGACCGGTCTGGTGCGCCGTGATCAGCGGTACGTTCCTGACGGTGAGCTTGAGTCCGGTTCTCGACCTGTCCAACGGGCCCTTGCGCGATGCTGTCTTCCCCGCCTTCGTGCTCGCTCCGTTGCTCTGGGCGCTCACGATCACTGCCGCCGTGGTGGACCTGCGGTTGCGTCGTACTTCCACCTCGACGGTGCCAGCAAGTGCAGAAAGGAAAGTCGGGGAGTGGCTGATGGCTCCCGTGATCTCTGCGGTCGCCTGGTTGCTCGGTGCCATGGTCAGCGTCGACCATGTTGAGTCCGTCGCAGACTGGGGATGGATGCTCCTCGGTCTGGTGGCATTTCCATTCGTTGTCTTGATTTTTGCCCGATCCCGGAACGTCTCCATCCTGGTACCCGTGGCGGCGGCCATCGGAGCGGTGGCCACGCTCGCCGGTGTGAGCTGGTGGGGCGAATACGGGATGCTTTGGGGCAGTGACTGGGATGCTGGTCTGAGATTCGCCCTAGTTCATATGGTGTCCGCTCTGCTGATGGTGCTTGTTGGTCGAGCGGTATCGATTCCCCAGACCTGGGCTGTTCCCTTAATGGGCACCGCGATCCGTCCGGTGATGATGTTCCTTCGTTCAGGCGCTCTCGGGCTACTTCTTGGAGGTGCTGTTGCATTATGGGCATCACCGGATCACCCCGCTTTGACGATCCTTGCGGTGCTCCTGGCGTTGGTCGCCGGTTGGTTGATCGCCCTCCACATTGCACGGGTCGGATGGAGCTGGGGGCCGGAGCAGGCGGATCTTCCGTCACCGCTGCAGAACAGAAATATCCACGACATCGCTATGGCCTGGAGCCTTCTGAACCTCAGTATCGCTGCTGACCAGCTGACCGATCCCCACTTCGAAGGAGCCGTCTGGTGGATTATCTCCGGGGCCAGCTTCGCAATGATCGGTTGGGGACTCCGCCATCACCTTCAGCGGGCCGACGGGGAGCGCATCAGGATCATGATCTGGTGGTACGCAGGCATGACAGTGTTTACGGTGAACGCTACGGTCGTGATTGCCGAACCAACTGCGGCCCGTCAGCTTGCAGTCATTATCTGCTTCGCGGCCTTCATCGCCATCGGGCTGATCGTCCGCGACCGGATTACGTTGGTCTGGGGCGCCGTGGGAGTCGGCCTGTCGATTCTCTATTACCTGCGGTGGTTGCCGTACCTCTGGCTGGGTGCTCTCGGCGTCGCACTTATCGTTTTGGCGATTTGGCAGCTCAAGCGGCTCAGCCGGCAACGAAGCAGTCAGCAAGATGATCGAAACACCACGATCATGTCGTAAGGTAGTTGCATGGAGACTCTGGTCTGGCTGCTCGTCATCTTCGTGGTGATCGCAGGTGGCGTGTGGGCAGTGGTTAAACTGCGCCGCACTTTCAGTAAAGAGATCGAGCGCGCCAAACGCATCCAGAAGGCTAACCGTAACGGTCAATAGCCCAGAATCCGGGGGATTGCGAGCGACAATTGCCTGATCCTCGCCAAGATTCGCGTCAACGGCGAAGTTCTGTCATACTAGACAGGTTGCTCTCGGTGAGTCGTGCCCGCTGTTTGGCTGGTACAGGGCTCGCGAGCGATGACAATATCCCCACATGATCAGGCTGTCGAAGCCAGCGTGACTGAAAAACGCTATGCGACACGCCCGACCGCGTGGGTCGATGACTTGGCAGGGCGAGGAACCCGTTTCTACGGATTCGGCCTGCGCAAGGAAAATACAAGCGCGAGCTAGAGTTCTGAACTTCACCTCGCGTACACAGGGACAGGTACGGACTACAAGTACGAAAGAGGCATGACGCCATGGCGGGACAGAAAATCCGCATCCGGCTGAAGTCGTATGATCACGAAGTGATCGACACTTCCGCCCGGAAGATCGTTGACACGGTCACACGCGCAGGCGCGACGGTAGTGGGCCCAGTGCCGCTGCCGACGGAAAAGAACGTCTACTGCGTGATCCGCTCTCCCCACAAGTACAAGGACAGCCGCGAGCACTTTGAGATGCGCACTCACAAGCGCCTCATCGACATCGTGGACCCGACTCCGAAGGCCGTCGACTCGCTGATGCGTTTGGACCTGCCCGCGGACGTCAATATCGAAATCAAGCTCTAAGAGGGAGGTGCTGAGAAAACTATGACCGCTATCCGGAATATCAAAGGACTGCTGGGCACGAAGCTCGGCATGACCCAGGTCTGGGACGACGCCAACAACGTCATCCCGGTCACCGTGGTTAAGGCTGAGCCCAACGTGATCACTCAGCTGCGCAATGAAGAAACCGATGGCTACACCGCCGTGCAGATTGCCTACGGGCAGATCGACCCGCGCAAGGTGACCAAGCCGTTGGCCGGCCACTTCGAAAAGGCTGGCGTCACCCCGCGCCGGCACGTGGTCGAAATCCGTACCGCCGACGCAGCTGACTACACCCTGGGCCAGGACCTCACGGTGGAAATCTTCGAAGCTGGCCAGAAGGTCGACGTCACCGCCAACAGCAAGGGCAAGGGTTTTGCCGGTGCGATGAAGCGTCACGGCTTCGCAGGCGTCGGTGCGTCCCACGGTCAGCACAAGAACCACCGCAAGCCCGGCTCTGTCGGTGGCGCTGCCACCCCGGGCCGCGTCTTCAAGGGTCAGCGCATGCCTGGTCGCATGGGCAACGCCCGTACCACCACCCAGAATCTGACTCTTCACGGCATCGACGTGGAGAACAACCTGCTGCTGATCAAGGGCGCCGTTCCCGGTCCTAAGGGCCGCATTGTTCTGGTCCGCACCGCAGTGAAGGGAGCATGAGCACATGGCTACCAATGTCAAGAAGGTCACTGTGGACCTGCCCTCTGAGATCTTCGACGTGCAGGCGAATGTTCCGCTGATGCACCAGGTCGTTGTGGCTCAGCTGGCAGCTGCCCGCCAGGGCACCCACAAGACCAAGACCCGCGGTGAGGTGTCCGGTGGCGGTCGCAAGCCGTTCCGCCAGAAGGGCACCGGCCGCGCACGTCAGGGTTCGACTCGTGAACCGCAGATGACCGGTGGTGGTGTCGTCCACGGTCCGGTTCCGCGCGATTACTCGCAGCGTACCCCCAAGAAGATGAAGGCCGCCGCTCTGCGCGGTGCCCTGTCGGATCGCGCTCGCAACGGTCGCGTCCACGTGATCGAGGAGCTCGTCAGCGGCACTCCCTCGACCAAGGCTGCTAAGGCAGTTCTGGCCGAGCTGGGTGAAGGCCGCAAGAACTTCCTGGTCGTCATCGATCGTCAGGACGATGTCGCAGCACTCAGCGCACGCAACCTGCCCAAGGTGCACACGCTGTACTCGGACCAGCTCAACACCTACGACGTGCTGATCTCCGACGATGTCGTCTTCACTCGCCCCGCTTTTGAGGCCTTCGTGGCCGCAGCAGAAGCCAAGAAGGAGGCAGCCAAGTGAGCGGCAGCATCAACAAAGACCCCCGCGACGTGATCATTCAGCCCGTCGTGTCGGAAAAGAGCTACGGCCTCATCGATGAAGGTAAGTACACCTTCCTCGTGGACCCGCGCTCAAACAAGACTGAGATCAAGCTGGCCGTCGAGAAGATTTTCGACGTCAAGGTGAGCTCCGTCAACACCATCAACCGTGCCGGGAAGCGCAAGCGCACCCGCTTTGGCTGGGGTGCCCGTAAGAACACCAAGCGGGCCATCATCACGCTGAAGGAAGGCACCATCGACATCTTCGGAGGTCCGGCCGTCTGACGACGTCCGGAGACCACTTAATCGAGGAAAGTATCTATGGGAATCCGCAAATACAAGCCGACTACCCCGGGCCTGCGTGGCTCGTCGGTAGCCGACTTCGCAGAAATCACTCGGAGCACTCCGGAAAAGTCGCTTCTTCGTCCTTTGACGAAGACCGGCGGACGGAACAACTCCGGTAAGATCACGACCCGCCATAAGGGCGGCGGACATAAGCGTCAGTACCGGCTGATCGACTTCCGCCGTCACGACAAGGACGGCGTGCCGGCGAAGGTCGCTCATATCGAGTACGACCCCAACCGTACGGCTCGCATCGCCCTCCTGCACTACGTCGATGGCACCAAGCGCTACATCCTGGCTCCAGCCAAGCTGAAGCAGGGCGACGCCGTTGAAGCCGGCCCTAACGCCGACATCAAGCCTGGCAACAACCTGCCACTGCGCAACATCCCTCTCGGCACGGTGATCCACGCTGTGGAGCTGCGTCCCGGTGGCGGTGCCAAGATGGCCCGTTCCGCTGGCGCATCCATCCAGCTGGTCGCTCGTGAAGGCAAGTTCGCCCAGCTGCGTCTGCCCTCCGGCGAAATCCGCAACGTTGACGTGCGCTGCCGCGCTACCGTCGGCGAGGTTGGCAACGCCGAGCAGTCGAACATCAACTGGGGTAAGGCCGGCCGTATGCGGTGGAAGGGCGTTCGCCCGACCGTCCGCGGTGTTGTCATGAACCCGGTCGACCACCCGCACGGTGGCGGTGAGGGTAAGACCTCCGGTGGTCGCCACCCGGTCAACCCGAACGGCAAGCCCGAAGGCCGCACCCGTCGTCCCAACAAGGAAAGCGACAAGCTCATTGTGCGTCGCCGTCGTACTGGCAAGAACAAGCGATAGGAGCTGACCAGAGATGCCACGCAGCCTCAAGAAGGGTCCCTTCGTCGATCAGCACCTCTACCTGAAGGTTCTTGCTGAGAACGAAAAGGGCACCAAGAACGTCATCAAGACCTGGTCCCGCCGGTCGATGATCATCCCGGACATGCTCGGCCACACCATCGCCGTGCACGACGGCCGCAAGCATGTGCCGGTGTTCGTCACCGAGTCCATGGTTGGACACAAACTGGGCGAGTTCGCCCCCACGCGGACTTTCCGCGGCCATGTGAAGGACGACAGGAAGGGCCGCCGCTGATTCAGCGGTGCGTTCTTCGGTCATTCGAGAAATTCGAAAGAGGAATAGCAATGGAAGCCAAGGCAATTGCGCGCTACCTGCGTGTAACGCCGATGAAGGCCCGGCGCGTCGTCAATCTTGTCCGTGGCAAGCAGGCGAACGAAGCCCTGGCCATCCTGAAGTTCGCCCCGCAGGGCGCTTCGGAGCCGGTATACAAACTGGTCGCATCCGCTGTGGCCAACGCGCGGACCAAGGCAGATCGCGACGGTCTCGCATTCAATGAGGACGAGCTGTTCATCAGCGAAGCCTACGTCGATGAAGGTCCGACCATGAAGCGGTTCCAGCCGCGTGCTCAGGGTCGTGCCTACCGCATCAACAAGCGCACCAGCCACGTCACCGTGGTCGTTGCGACCGAGGAAGAGAAAGGTGGGGTCAAGTAAATGGGTCAGAAGATCAACCCGAACGGATTCCGCCTCGGCATCACCACCGACCACGTCTCGCACTGGTTTGCTGACTCCAACCAGGAAGGCCAGCGCTACAGCGACTTCCTGAAGGAAGACGTGAAGATCCGCGAGCTGATGACCGACGGCATGGAGCGCGCCGGCATCTCCAAGGTGGAAATCGAGCGTACCCGAGACCGCGTGCGTGTGGATGTCCACACCGCCCGTCCCGGCATCGTGATCGGTCGCCGTGGCGCGGAAGCAGATCGTATTCGTCGCGAGCTCGAGAAGCTCACCTCGAAGCAGATTCAGCTGAACATTCTCGAGGTCAAGAACCCCGAGGTGGACGCACAGCTGGTGGCGCAGGGTGTCGCTGAGCAGCTCGCATCTCGCGTGGCTTTCCGCCGTGCGATGAAGAAGTCGATTCAGTCGGCCATGCGTGCCGGCGCTCAGGGTATTCGTATCCAGTGCGCTGGTCGTCTCGGCGGCGCTGAAATGTCTCGCTCGGAGTTCTACCGCGAAGGTCGCGTGCCGCTGCACACCTTGCGTGCGAACATCGACTTCGGCAAATTCGAAGCAAAGACGACCTTCGGCCGCATTGGTGTGAAGGTCTGGATCTACAAGGGCGACCTGACCGCCAAGGAACTGGCTGCGAAGGAAGCTGCTGCTCCTTCCGGTCGTGGCCGCGGCGGTGAGCGCCGTGGTGGTGGCGGAGAGCGTCGTCGTCGTAACGACCGCGGTGCCCGCGGTGTTGCAGGCCAGGCAGGTGCGCAGGACAGCGCATCGGCATCGGCTCAGCCCGCCGCCGCAACTGAAGGAGGCAACGCCTGATGTTGATTCCTCGTCGAGTCAAGCACCGTAAGCAGCACCACCCCAAGCGCGGTGGAGCTGCTAAGGGTGGCACCCAGGTTACCTTCGGTGAATGGGGTATCCAGGCCATGGGCCCGGCCTATGTCACCAACCGTCAGATCGAAGCAGCTCGTATCGCCATGACCCGCTACATCAAGCGTGGCGGTAAGGTCTGGATCACGATCTTCCCGGATCGCCCGCTCACCAAGAAGCCTGCCGAAGTCCGTATGGGTTCCGGTAAGGGTTCTGTGGAGTTCTGGGTGGCCAACGTCAAGCCGGGTCGCGTTCTGTTCGAGCTCTCCGGCGTTTCCGAAGAGGTTGCCCGCGAAGCACTGCGTCTGGCGATCCACAAGCTGCCGCTGAAGGCACGCATTATTCGCCGAGAGGGTGGTGAGTGATCATGGCAGTCGGTTCGAAGGAGCTGAACGTTGAAGCACTAGACGGCTTCGACAACGCCCGTCTGCAGGAAGAGCTGAAGAAGGCCAAAGCCGAGCTGTTCAACCTGCGTTTCCAGTCGGCTACCGGTCAGCTGGACAACAACGGCCGCCTCAAGGTCGTCAAGCGCGATATCGCTCGCATCTACACGTTGCTGCGTGAGCGCGAGCTGGGTATCCGTGAGAACGTCGAAGCCCCGGCTGAAGACGTCAAGGAAGAGAAGAAGAGCCGTGGACGTAAGTCTGCCGCGAAGAAAGCTGAAAAGGCTGAGGAGGATGCAGAGTGACTGATTCCGCTAACAACACCGCAGCCGACGCAGCACAGGAGCGCGGCTACCGTAAGTCCCTGCGTGGCATCGTCGTCTCGGACAAGATGGACAAGACCATCGTCGTCGAGGTCGAGGATCGCAAGAAGCACGCGCTGTACGGCAAGATCATGCGCCAGACCAAGCGCGTGAAGGCTCACGACGAAGAGAACACCGCCGGTATCGGCGACCACGTTCTCCTTGCCGAGACTCGCCCGCTGTCAGCGACGAAGCGCTGGCGTCTGGCTGAGATCACCGAGCGCGCCAAGTAAGGCACACATCGTTCTCAGCTGATTCACGAAGGCCCTGGACCGAGATTTCGGTGCAGGGCCTTCGTGCTGTAGACTAGTGTCCCTGTGCGCCTTTGTTGGCGGGCCTATCCACCCCGCAAGCCAAGGGTTTCGCACATACTCCCGCCGGCGGCCTCGGCCCTGCCCTGCGGGGACCGTCTCATCAAGATGCGGATCTTCTGATGGATCCTAGGCTTGCTGAGGCAGCGGTCCTTTCGCCCAAGGGGCAGGGGTAAGCAGCCTGGGAGACATCAAATGAAGTTCCGCAAGGCTCATCTGAAACTCGGATGAGAACCAGCGAGACGCAAGGAGTAATCGAGTGATTCAGCAGGAGTCGCGGCTCAAGGTCGCCGACAACACTGGTGCCAAGGAGATCTTGACCATCCGTGTTCTCGGGGGATCCGGACGCCGCTACGCAGGCATCGGCGACGTCATCGTCGCCACCGTAAAAGACGCAATTCCTGGCGGCAACGTCAAGAAAGGCGACGTCGTGAAGGCAGTTGTGGTGCGTACGCGCAAGCAGCGCCGCCGTCCCGACGGTTCCTACATTCGTTTTGACGAGAACGCAGCCGTCATTCTGCGTCAGGACAACGAACCCCGCGGTACCCGTATCTTCGGTCCCGTTGGTCGTGAACTGCGCGACAAGCGTTTCATGCGCATCGTGTCTCTGGCACCGGAGGTGATCTGACATGGCGAAGATCAAAAAGGACGACCTCGTTCAGGTCATTTCCGGCAAGGACCGCGGTAAGCAGGGCAAAGTGCTTCGCGTGTTCCCGGCACAGGAGCGTGTTCTCGTCGAAGGCGTGAACCGCGTGACCAAGCACCTGCGTGCTGGTCAAGACAACAATGGTTCCACTGAAGGCGGCCTGCAGGTCGTTGAGGCGCCGCTTCACATCTCCAACGTTGCTGTCGTCGACCCGGAGACCAAGAAGCCAACCCGCGTGGGCTACCGCTTCGAGACTGTTGAGAAGAACGGCGTGGAGAAGACCGTCAAGGTCCGCTACGCCAAGGCCTCCGGAAAGGAGCTGTGATGACTGAGGTTCAGACTGAGACCACCGCAGCACCGAAGGTCACCCCTCGGCTCAAGGTGAAGTACCGCGAGCAGATCACTGCTCAGATGCAGGACAAGTTCAACTACGAGAACGTCATGCAGGTTCCCGGCCTGGTGAAGGTCGTTGTGAACATGGGTGTCGGCGAGGCAGCTCGCGACTCCAAGGTGATCGACGGCGCCATCAAGGATCTGACCGCTATTACCGGTCAGAAGCCCCAGGTGACCCGTGCTCGTAAGTCCATTGCCCAGTTCAAGCTCCGTGAAGGAATGCCCATCGGTACGCATGCAACCCTGCGTGGCGACCGCATGTGGGAATTCCTGGATCGTCTGGTCACGCTGGCTCTGCCGCGTATTCGTGACTTCCGCGGGCTGAACCCGAAGCAGTTCGACGGCAACGGTAACTACACCTTTGGTCTGTCCGAGCAATCCGTCTTCCACGAAATCGATCAGGACAAGATCGACCGCGTGCGCGGTATGGACATCACTGTGGTGACCACCGCTAAGACCAACGAGGAAGGCGAGGCGCTGTTGCGCGCTCTGGGCTTCCCGTTCAAGAACGAACAGTAAATCCTCTACGTTACAGGTCCCATCCGGTGAACCGGTCCGGGAAACCGTAGCGAGAAAGGGCATGAAGCCCACATGACGATGACCGATCCCGTCGCAGACATGCTGACACGTCTGCGCAACGCAAACTCGGCCTCCCACGACTCCGTGTCGATGCCATCTTCCAAATTGAAGGTGCGGCTGGCCGAGATCCTCAAGAACGAGGGTTACATCAGCGATTGGAAAGAAGAAGCTGCAGAGGTTGGCAAGACCCTCAGCATCGAGCTGAAGTTCGGACCGCAGCGCGAGCGTGCCATCGCTGGCCTGCGCCGTATCTCCAAGCCCGGGCTGCGCGTCTACGCAAAGTCGACCAACCTGCCGCACGTGCTCGGCGGACTGGGTATTGCCATTCTGTCGACTTCCTCCGGTCTGCTGACCGACCGCCAGGCTGCAAAGAAGGGCGTGGGTGGGGAAGTCCTCGCCTACGTCTGGTAAACGGATAGACGGAAGAGAGGCAAACACATATGTCACGTATTGGACGTCTTCCGATCACCGTGCCGTCAGGCGTAGAGGTGAAGATCGACGGCGCTGATGTCAGTGTCAAGGGTCCCAAGGGCGAACTCGCCCACACTATTGATCGTCCCATCGAGGCTACCCTCGAAGAGGGAACGATCACGGTGACCCGGCCTGACGATGAGCGCGAGTCCCGTGCACTGCACGGGCTGACCCGTACTCTGATCAACAACATGATCATCGGTGTCACCGAGGGTTACTCCAAGCAGCTCGAAATCATCGGCACCGGTTACCGCGTGCTGGCGAAGGGTTCCGACCTCGAGTTCGCTCTGGGCTACTCTCACCCCATTTCTGTCCCGGCTCCCGAAGGCATCTCCTTCCAGGTCGAGGGCAACAAGGTGACCGTTACCGGCATCGACAAGCAGAAGGTTGGCGAAACCGCTGCGAACATCCGCAAACTGCGTAAGACCGAACCCTACAAGGGCAAGGGCATCCGCTACGTGGGTGAGCAGGTTCGCCGCAAGGCCGGAAAGGCAGGTAAGTAATGTCCACGTTGACTGTAAAGGGCAAGGGCAAGAACGCCTCCCGTTCGCGCCGTCATCTGCGTGTTCGCAAGCGCATCACCGGCACTGCGGCTCGTCCGCGTCTGGTGGTCAACCGCTCCTCGCGTCACATGTTCGTCCAAGTCGTCGACGACACCAAGGGCATCACCTTGGCCTCGGCATCGACCATGGAAGCCGACGTGCGTGCACTGGAGGGCGACAAGTCCGCCAAGTCCCGCAAGGTAGGCGAACTTGTCGCTGAGCGTGCCAAGGCTGCTGGCGTCTCTGCTGTGGTCTTCGACCGCGGAGGAAACAAGTACCACGGACGCGTTGCAGCTGTTGCTGAGGGCGCCCGGGAAGGTGGGCTGGAGCTGTGACCGAGAATAACAACGAGAAGGACGCTCAGGTGACCGAAGCCACCGAGAACACCGCTGCAAATCAAGAGTCAGTGTCCGAGACCTCAGCCGGTTCCGAGAGCCAGAACACCGATCGTGGTGGACGTGGTTCCGGCCGTGGCGCAGGTCGTGGCGGCCGTGGCGGTCGCGACGAGCGTGGCGGACGCAACAACTCCCGTGAGGATGACCGCGACAAGTTCCTCGAGCGCGTCGTGGCCATCAACCGCGTGTCCAAGGTTGTGAAGGGTGGACGTCGTTTCTCCTTCACCGCTCTGGTGGTCGTCGGTGACGGTGACGGCATGGTTGGCGTCGGCTACGGCAAGGCCAAGGAAGTTCCGGCCGCTATCGCTAAGGGTGTGGAAGAGGCTAAGAAGTCCTTCTTCCGCGTTCCTCGCGTGGGTTCCACGATTCCGCACCTGGTGCAGGGTGAAGACGCCGCTGGTGTTGTCCTCCTGCGTCCGGCGTCCCCGGGTACCGGTGTGATCGCCGGCGGTCCGGTGCGTGCGGTACTGGAGTGCGCTGGCATTCACGATGTGCTGTCCAAGTCCATGGGTTCCGTGAACGCGATCAACATCGTGCGCGGCACCGTGGATGCCCTGAAGAAGCTCGAAGAGCCTGCAGCCGTGGCAGCTCGTCGCGGCAAGGCCCTTGACGAGGTTGCCCCGCACGCGATGCTGCGCACGATCGAGGCCGACCGCGCCAAAAAGAGCGCAGAGAAGGCAGGTGCGTCAAATGGCTGATCTGATCACCACCCCGAAGAACCTGGTTGCCAGCGATGCAACGCTGGAGATTACCCAGATCAAGTCCCAGTCGGGACGCAAGTTCAAGCACCGGGAGACACTGCGCTCGCTCGGCCTGAAGCGGATCGGTCACACCGTGACGCGTAAGGCTGACGCGGCCACCGTTGGCATGGTTAACACCGTGTCTCACCTGGTGAAGGTTGAGGAGGTCAACAATGGCTGAGCAGGCTGAGAATGGCCAGGACGCGTTGAAGGTCCACGACCTGCGCCCGGCTCCGGGCTCACGCAAGTCCAAGCTGCGGTACGGCCGTGGCGAAGGTGGCAAGGGCGGCAAGACTGCCGGCCGTGGTACCAAGGGCACCAAGGCACGGTACCAGGTGCCTGCAGGCTTCGAAGGTGGGCAGCTGCCGCTGCACATGCGCCTTCCGAAGCTGCGCGGTTTCAAGAACCCGTTCCGCACCGAGTACCAGGTTGTGAACCTGGACAAGCTCTCTGCCACGTTCCCCGAGGGCGGCGACGTCACCGTGGAGACTCTGGTGGAGAAGGGACTCGTGCGCAAGAACCAGCCCGTCAAGGTGCTGGGCTCGGGCGACATCACGGTGGCTGTGAACGTGAAGGCTGACGCCTTCTCCGCTTCGGCTATCGAGAAGATCCAGGCTGCAGGCGGTTCCACCGAAACGGTGTGACCCTCTGAACAGTAGGGTGTGACCCTCGATCGACCGACTATTTCGTCGGCACGATCGAGGGTCGCCTCATTTAACGGTAGAATCGGCGATGGTGCTTTTTGCACCTGCTTTTGTTGGAGCTATCGAACAACCTCGAGTCTGGCTCTGCCGAGCTGACCGCTTTCCACACGTCACCAGGAGGACGCTTGTTCAGCACGATTGCCAGAGTCTTTAAGACTCCCGATCTGCGACGCAAGATCTGGTTCACTATCGGAATCATTATTGTGTACCGCATCGGAGCCTTCATCCCTTCCCCAGGGGTGGACTACGGCAACGTACAGATGTGTCTTGCTCAGGGTGAAACCCAGGGCGGGTTGTACTCGTTTGTGAACATGTTCTCCGGTGGAGCCATGTTGCAGGTCTCGATCTTTGCCCTCGGCATCATGCCGTACATCACCGCGGCGATCATCGTGCAGCTGCTCCGCGTCGTGATCCCGCGCTTCGAAGCGCTGCAGAAGGAAGGCCCTCAGGGTCAGGCCAAGCTCACCCAGTACACGCGCTACCTCACCATCGCCCTGGCGGCGCTCAACGCGACTACCCTGGTTTCGTTGGCGCGGACCGGCGCGCTGTTGAACTGTAATCTGCCAATCGTTCCGAACGATAACCTCTGGACGATCATGCTGATGATCATCACCTTGATCGCCGGTACTGCTTTGATCATGTGGCTGGGTGAACAGATCACTGAACGCGGAGTGGGCAACGGTATGTCGCTGCTCATCTTCGTCTCCATCGCTGCTGGCTTCCCGGCAGGCCTGGGCCAGATCTGGACGACTCAGGGCTGGCGCACCTTCATGATCGTGCTGTTGGTCGGCCTCCTGACAATCGCTCTGGTGGTTTTTGTCGAAGACTCGCAGCGTCGTATCCCCGTCCAGTATGCAAAGCGTCAGATCGGACGTCGTACCGTCGGCGGAACCACGACCTACATTCCGATCAAGGTCAACATGGCCGGTGTGATTCCGGTGATTTTCGCATCGTCGATCCTGATGCTTCCGCAGATCTTGATTCAGTTCAATCAGCCGGACCCCACTTCTGGCGAACAGCCGGCGGAATGGGTTATTTGGTTGCAGCAGTACTTCGGTACCGGATCCCATCCGATCTACATGCTGATGTTCTTCCTGATGACGATCTTCTTCACGTACTTCTACGTGACGATTACGTTCAACCCGCAGGACATCGCCGACAACATGAAGCGCTACGGAGGATTCATCCCCGGGATCCGCGCCGGTCGGCCGACCGTGCAGTACCTCGAGTACGTCATCTCGCGCATCACCTTCTTCGGCGCCCTGTACCTGGGCTGCCTTGCACTGATTCCGTTGATCGCATTCGTGCTGATCAACGCCAACCAGAACTTCCCGTTCGGTGGTACCTCGATCCTGATTATGGTCGGTGTGGCACTCCAGACGGTGAAGCAGATCAACGCTCAGATGGAACAACGAAACTACGAGGGATTGCTGCGCTGAAACACACAGGCATGCCCGAAGACCAAGCAGTAGAGGATAGGACAAGTCATGACTCGTATGCTCATCATGGGCCCTCCGGGGTCAGGTAAAGGTACCCAGGCCGCACGTATTGCGGACAAGATGGGAATCGTTGCCATCTCCACCGGCGATATCTTCCGGTACAACGTCAAAGAACTGACTGATCTTGGCAAGGAAGCAAAGAAGTACATCGACAACGGTGACTTTGTTCCTGATGACGTCACCAACCGTATGGTGGAAGACCGCATCAAGCAGCCAGATGCCGCCAACGGATTCTTGCTCGACGGCTACCCGCGCACCGCGGGCCAGGTCGAGGCACTGAACGAGATGCTGAAGGCATCCGGCCACTCACTGTCCGTCGTACTCCAGCTGGAGGTGCCGGACGAAGAACTCGTGCAGCGCCTCCTGGCACGTGCAGACTCCGAAGGTCGCGCCGACGATACCTCCGAGGTCATCCAGCATCGTCTAGACCTCTACCACGAGCAGACTGCGGCCGTGATTGAGTCCTATGTGGACCAGGGCATCGTGGCAAGAGTTGATGGCACCGGTCAGATCGATGACATCACCGAGCGTCTGCTGCAGGCGGTCTACAACGTTCGTGCGCGGACAGGCACCCTGCCCGTGATCAACGCCGATAGCTGATCGGCTGAACACAGAACGCTGGGACGGCTCCGCCAGGTGCCGCCCAGCGTTCTTGCGTTATCAGAAGACGTTCTCCCGGAAAGGACCATCGACGTGTCACGCCGATCCATCGAATTGAAAAAGAACAGCCAGATGCGTCGTATGGACGAATCCGGGACCATCCTCAATCGGGCGCTTGACGCCACCATTGCGGCGGCTCAACCCGGGGTCACCACGCTTGAACTCGACAGGGTATTCGCTGATGTCCTCAGCGAGGCCGGCGCCACCTCGAACTTTCTCGGCTACTACGGTTTCCCCGCGAGCATCTGTGCCTCGGTGAATGAGGAAGTAGTTCACGGCATCCCAGGCGAACGCGTCCTGGAGCCCGGTGACGTGTTGAAGATCGACGGTGGCTGCATCGTTGACGGTTGGCATTCCGACTCTGCACGGACCGTGATCTTAGGATCCTCAGCCGACGGAACAGCTGACGCCGCCGATGAACGACTTTCCGATGTGACCCGCAAAGCGATGTGGCGGGGGATTGCCGCGTTCGCTAGCGCACGCCATATCGGTGAGATCGGCGAGGCCATCGACGACTACGTCAGCTCTCAGCCCGGCGAGCCCTTGGGAATTCTCGAAGACTATGTGGGTCACGGCATCGGCTCGGCGATGCATCAGGCACCAGACGTGTTGAACTATCGTGCCGGAATCAAGGGCGCCAAGATTAAGTCCGGTTTGTGCCTGGCTATTGAACCCATGCTCGTGCGCGGCGACATTGAAACGCAGGTTCTCAGTGATGACTGGACCGTGGTGACCGCGGATAAGTCCCGTGCCAGCCAATGGGAGCATTCGGTGGCGCGGCATGATGGTGGCATTTGGGTCCTCACCGCACCCGATGGAGGAGCTTCCGAGCTAGCCCCGCTGGGCGTGACGCCAGTACCGATCGGGGAGTAGGCTTCCGGCCTGGTTTTTGTTTTCGGGCCAGGTAGAGTAACATAGCTTGTTGGCTGACTGTGCCTTGAACCATTGGTGTGTCCATTCGGTCAAGGGCAGTAGTTCAGAATATCCAGTCCACCTTGCCCCTTGCGTCCTGTGAGGATCCTGCAGTGTGGAC
This sequence comes from Citricoccus muralis, assembly GCF_029637705.1. Lineage (NCBI taxonomy): Bacteria > Bacillati > Actinomycetota > Actinomycetes > Micrococcales > Micrococcaceae > Citricoccus > Citricoccus muralis. The sequence goes on along the minus strand of NZ_CP121252.1, from coordinate 2,314,549 downwards.
CAGACGATTGTGGAGGACATGGCTAAGAAGGAAGGTGTCATCGAAGTCGAGGGCACGGTCACCGAGGCATTGCCGAACGCAATGTTCCGGGTCAAGTTGCAGAACGAGCACATCGTGCTCGCCACGATTTCGGGAAAGATGCGTCAGCACTACATCCGTATCCTGCCCGAAGACCGCGTGGTCGTCGAGCTTAGCCCGTACGATCTGAATCGTGGTCGTATCGTGTACCGCTACAAGTAATCAGTTCATCGACAAACCCCCGTACAACGCTCAAGGAGGAGCCATGAAGGTTCAGCCCAGCGTGAAGCGGATCTGCGACAAGTGCCAGGTGATTCGTCGCCATGGCCGCGTGATCGTGATCTGCGAGAACCCACGCCATAAGCAGCGCCAGGGCTGATCGTCCGCTAGGACGAGCCACCCGTAGCTGCACAAAATACGGCCCGAAACAGCGGCCAACATCATGACAGGGAATGCGGAAGCTCTTGAGCTATCGCAACCAACCTCCGGATAGGCAAAGGCCGGAGACTTTCACCGCATCGCGCAAGCCGACTTCAGTCGAGTTCTTCGACCGGGCCGGAACGGCGGATGCAGGCGATGTGCTTCGCCAGGTGGGAGGACGGAATGATGCAGACCTTTGCTAAAGAAGAACAAGGAGAACGGCCATATGGCACGTCTAGCAGGCGTTGACATCCCGCGCGAAAAGCGCGTGATCATCGCTCTTACGTACATCTACGGCGTGGGCAAGACCCGTGCAGAGCAGGCAATCGAGGCTACGGGGGTCAACCCGAGCACTCGCGTGAAGGACCTCACTGACGCTGAGCTGGTCCAGCTGCGCGACTACATCGAAGGCAACTTCAAGGTTGAGGGCGACCTCCGTCGTGAGGTCGCCGCCGACATTCGCCGCAAGGTTGAGATCGGCAGCTACGAAGGTCTGCGGCATCGCCGTGGCCTTCCGGTGCGTGGACAGCGCACCAAGACCAATGCTCGCACCCGTAAGGGACCGAAGAAGACCGTGGCAGGTAAGAAGAAGTAGTCTTAGCTACTTCCTTCGCCGCCTCTGGTTGCGGTCAGCATCCATAGCACAGCTTTCGTAGGAGAACTTCATGCCCCCCAAGACACGTGGTACGGCGCGCAAGGGTCGCCGTAACGCCAAGAAGAACATCGCTCAGGGCCAGGCCCACATCAAGAGCACTTTTAACAACACCATTGTTTCCATCACCGACACGACCGGCGCAGTCATCTCCTGGTCCTCTGCCGGTGAAATGGGATTCAAGGGTTCGCGTAAGTCCACCCCCTTCGCCGCACAGACTGCCGCTGAGCAGGCTGCCAAGCGCGCGCAGGAGCACGGCATGCGCAAGGTCGACGTATTCGTGAAGGGCCCGGGCTCGGGCCGCGAGACCGCGATTCGTTCGTTGCAGGCCGCTGGACTGGAGGTCGGCTCCATTCAGGACGTGACTCCGTCAGCTCACAACGGTTGCCGTCCGGCTAAGCGCCGCCGCGTCTGACGTTGTCTCACGCGTTGCTGTTGCCGGCGGCGGGATCGGGCGAAGCCATAACGTTCGATCCACAGCCGGTGACGTAACGCGTCCCCCAGCCCATAACATTCGTTTCCACCCCCCGCGTGCGTCATATGGCGGACGTTCGCCGAAAGGAAATGTCAGTGCTCATTGCACAGCGTCCCACGTTGACTGAAGAAGTCGTCGCCGAGCACCGCTCCCGGTTCGTGATCGAGCCGCTGGAGCCGGGTTTCGGTTACACCCTCGGTAACTCCCTGCGCCGTACTCTGCTGTCCTCCATCCCCGGTGCTGCGGTAACCAGCATCCGCGTGGATGGCGTGCTGCACGAGTTCTCGACCGTGAACGGCGTCAAGGAGGATGTCACCGAGGTCATCCTGAATATCAAGAAGCTGTCGGTTTCGTCGGAACACGACGAGCCGGTCGTTGCCTACCTGCGCAAGCAGGGCCCCGGCACCGTCACCGCAGCAGACATCACGCCTCCGGCTGGTGTCGAGATCCACAACCCGGACCTGCACATCGCCACGCTGAACGGCAAGGGCAAGTTCGATATGGAACTCACCATTGAGCGTGGTCGCGGCTACGTGACCGCAGCACAGAACAAGACTCCGGACGCTGAGATCGGTCGCATTCCTGTCGACTCGATTTACTCGCCGGTTCTGAAGGTGACCTTCAAAGTCGAAGCTACTCGTGTCGAGCAGCGCACCGACTTCGATCGTCTGATCCTCGATGTCGAGACCAAGGAAGCCATGGCACCCCGCGATGCAGTGGCCTCCGCAGGTTCCACCCTGGTGGAGCTCTTCGGACTCGCTCGTGAGTTGAACGTGGCAGCTGAAGGAATCGAGATCGGCCCCGGGCCGTCGGACAACGCTGTTGCCGCCGACATGGCTCTGCCGATCGAGGACCTGGAGCTGACTGTTCGCTCGTACAACTGCCTCAAGCGTGAGGGCATCCACTCCGTGGGTGAACTAGTCGCACGCTCCGAAGCAGACTTGATGGACATCCGGAACTTCGGCGCTAAGTCCATCGACGAGGTCAAAGAGAAGCTGGTGGAACTGGGCCTGTCGCTCAAGGATTCCCCGGCTGGCTTCGATCCTTCTCTGCACTCTCAGGAGTCAGAGGACGAGCCGTTCGGCGACTACTGAACCACGAAACATTAGCTTCTGTGCATCCACCGATCACGGAAGACATCTGAGGAGAACCAACTATGCTGACCCCAACCAAAGGTCCGCGCCTGGGTGGCAGCCCGGCTCACCAGCGGATCATGCTGGCCAACCTGGCCGCGAACCTGTTCGAGCACAAGTCCGTGACCACCACGGTCACCAAGGCCAAGCGTCTTCAGCCTTTCGCTGAGCGCCTGATCACCTTCGCTAAGAAGGGCGATCTGCCTGCTCGTCGTCGCGTTCAGGGCCTGATTGCAGCCAAGAACCGCACCAACAAGTCGATCGTGCACGAGCTGTTCACGGTCATCGGTCCGGCTATGGCACAGCGTGAAGGCGGCTACACCCGCATCACCAAGATCGGCAACCGTCAGGGCGACAACGCTCCGATGGCCGTCATCGAGCTGGTCATGGAGCCCGTATCGCCGAAGCAGGCCGTGGTGAAGGAAGCCGAGAAGGCTGTCGCCTCCGAGGCTCCTGCTGAAGAGGTCGTCGTCGAGGAAACCGAGGTCGTTGAGGCCGAGGCAACCGAGGCTGAGGCCCCGGCCGAAGCGGAGGCACCTGCTGAGGATGCCGCTGAGGGCGAGACCAAGTAGTTTCCACCTAGCACAGCGCATAAGCTCCGGCCCCATGGATTTTCCGTGGGGCCGGAGCTTTTTCGTGGTCGAAGGGGAAAGACCATGGACTACAGGTATCCAGGGTGACACCGCAGTCGCAGATAGAATCGCTCTATGTCCCAACCACCTTCCGCCGCTTTTGCCCCCGATCATTTGGTGCGGATCAGGATTGATCTGGCCTACGACGGCGGGGCATACCACGGTTGGGCTATTCAGCCAGGATTGGATTCTGTTCAAGGCGCCGTAGAAGCAGGGCTGGAGATGGTGATCCGGCGCCCGGTACGAACAGTGGTCGCCGGTCGTACCGATGCCGGAGTGCACGCCGCGCATCAGGTCATCCACTGCGACCTGACGCCCCAAGAGTGGACACACGTGAGCCGACAACGCCCGGGGGTGACATCCGAAGATGCCTTAGTGCGCCGGCTCAACGGTGTCCTGCGGTCCCAGGAAGGCAGCGTTGTTATCCGCCGGGCCGTGGTCGCCCCAGACGGGTTCGACGCACGGTTCTCCGCCCGGGGGCGCTCCTACCGATACCGCATCGCGGATCAATTGGATTCCCGAGATCCACTCCAGCGTCGCTTCACACACTGGCACGGCACGGAGCTGAGTCTTTCGCTGATGCAGGCGGAAGCGGATTCGATGCTCGGACTGCATGACTTCCTCTCCTTCTGCAAACCGCGCGAGGGAGCGACGACGATTCGTTCACTGCGTCGGTTTGATCTGCACCGGGATCGCTCGGGGGTGATCCACGCGGAACTAGAGGCCGACGCCTTTTGCCACAACATGGTGCGTGCTTTGGTGGGCAGCTCCATGCTGGTCGGGGAGGGGAAGCGTCCGGCGGGATGGATGTTGGAGCGGCTCTCTGAACAGCGCCGTGGTTCCGACGTGCGCCTGGCTCCGGCACACGGGCTGGTGTTGGAGCGCATCGATTACCCAGAGTCGGCAGAGGGCCTCGCAGCTCAGGCGCTGCGGGCCCGAGCGCGGAGGACGACGACGGGCAGCGCTAACAGTGAGGATTGTCCCTCATCAGCTATACAGTAGCGACCGATGAGTCTCGCGGTCGCTGACCGAGCAGGACATCGCGTATGACGGAAGTTGCGGGCGAAGCGCCTCCGGGCGCGGACGCCAATTGCAACAATGACGTCGGAGCCCTGGTCACCGCTCTCGTGACGACACGGGGATGTCGCACTGACGAGAAGGACTCGGGCAGCAGGGACACGCCGATGCCTGCGGCCACGAGTCCCATCACGTTTTCCTGGTTGATGACCTGTTGCACCACCTGCGGAGAAGAGCCGTGCTCACGAAACACCTCTAGAGCTTTGGCAACGAATCCCGGCATGGAGGTGAAGGGGAAAAGGATCAAAGGTTCATCCGTCAGGTCTTCCGGGCCCAGCTCGGGCTGTTGGGCTAGTCGGTGATCTGTGGCGCATAGCCTTAGATGAAAGCGCTGGTCTGGGTAAGTGGTAGCGGAGTTCTGACGACCGGGAAGCACCTCTATGGTGCTTCCCGGTCGTCGGTTTCTCGAGTTTTTCTACTCCCAGTAGCCAGGGGCCGCTCGTGTCTGTTCACCTTGGTGGCGCCGCATATCAATGTCGCCAAGGTTTATCGTGCGGGCATTATTCGCCAGTCGATTGACGATACTATCCGCAGCGATTCTGTCAGGGAGAGCTGAAGCCCAGTACGCGGGCCCGGTTTGAGAAGCGATCATGGTGGCTGCCCGGTGTTCTCGGTTTGCCAGTATCGCGAAAAGATCGTTCGCGGCTTCAGGGTCAATACCGACGGTCAGGAAATCGTCGATGATGAGTAGATCCGCATCAGATAGCCGGTTCAACAAGGCCTGATGAGCGATGCCATCGCCTCGAGCGATGACGAGACGACGAGCGAGCTCGTCCATGCGGGTGTAGAAGACTTTATGCTCGTTGTGACATGCCGCTACGGCAATCGCGCAGGCAATATAGGTCTTTCCTCCTCCTGTGGGCGAGGTGATCAACAGGTTAGCGGTCTCATTGGCCCAGTCATGTGCGGCGTAGCGGGCCATCCTGGCTGGGGTAATGTTCCGTCCTTCTTGATAATGGATCTCCGCGATCGAGGCCCGCATGATCGGTAGCTGAGCAGCCAGGAGCAGTTTCTGAATGTTCTTCACTCTTCGCTGGTCTAAAGCGTCATCAACGGCCGCCAGGAATATTTGCTCCGGGGTCAGGTGGTCGTTGCTCTCATCGATGATGAGTTCTTCGAACTTCGCAGCCAAGTGAGTGATCCGTAAGGTACGAAACTTCTCTTTGTCCTCGGTAGTGAACACTGAATTCATCAAGGCCGGGCTCGCCGGTGTCGTGGTCATGGCGCTGTTCACCGTCCCTGCTGGTAGTAGTCAGCTCCACGCACGTAGATCTGTGCTGGATCGAGGGTATCGACGGCCGGCTGGGGCTTGATGGTGGCGGCTGCTGGCCTGTGTGGCCGAGATGTTTTCGTATCAGAATCAATGGCAGCCATGAGTCGCTTGAGTCCGGAATAGCTGGCATACCCACCCAGGTTGGCTAACTGCGTGCACGCAGCCTCGAGGCGTTGCTTATCGCGCTTGCCCAGGGACTCGAGAATGTTCTGGCACTCCAGATACCCCTGAGCCTCGATCTTATGGCGGTCTAAGACCGCGGTGATGATCTCCACGGTGGCCGGCCCAAACGCGGCCGCCCGACGGATAAACCAATCACGAGACCACAAGCCAGCGACGTCTTGGTGCTGGAGGGGTACATGCGCGGAATCAGTGGAGTACTGGCCCCGGCGGCCGTGTTTTCGTCGGTGCTCTGCAACGATGGCATCGCCATCGAAGATACTGACCTGTTGATCCGTCAGTCGTGCTCGCAGCAATTGACCTGCGAGTCGGTGAGGCACTGAGTAGTGCTGATAATCGCAGGTCACATGATAATTCCGTCCCACTTTGACCTGCCGGTATTCAACATCTTCAAACCCCTCAACAGGCAAGCCTCCCAAAGCAGATGCCTCTTCTGCCATGAATCGTTCGGCCCTGGTGGTCCCATCAGCCCGGCGGATCTCTTCATTGATTTCCCTCATCCGAACAGCGATCGCGGTGTTGAGCTCGGTCACGGTCGTGAAGACGTCTTCGCAGAGATATCCGATGACTCGCTTGTTGATCACCTGAACGGCAGATTCTACGGCGGCTTTGTCTCGAGGCTTGCGCACCCTGGCAGGCACGATCGCCGTTGCGTAGTGATCGGCTAACTGCTGGTACTTCGGATTCACGACCCGGGCAGACTCACCTTTGGTAGGGCGGTGAGTAGCAGTGGGCGCGTTATCAGGGACCACAATCTGGGGCACCCCGCCGAAATACTCGAAAGCTGCCTTGTGAGCGCTCAACCACGCGTTCATACGCATATCAGTGCATCCTGTGCAGTACACCAACCCCGAGTACGGCAACACCGCGACGAACAAGTAGACCTTGGTGATTTCACCGGTGACCGCGTCGCAGACCTGGAGGGTGTCACCGGCCCAATCGATGAATACCGCCCGCCCCGGTTCATGGTGCAAAGTGGCTACAAGATCGTTTCTTGCCGCGTAATCGCTGAAGAGGTGGCAGTACTGAGAATACGAGTATTTCCGCAGTTCGGAGGCCACACCGAGATAAGTTCTCCACCCCTGGAGCAAAGTGAAGTGACGGTTCGAACGCATCGATGCCACGACCGGGCCGAATTCCGGCGCTAGATACTCACCTGCAACTCGTCGGCGCCGATCGGGGAAGAGTTCCTCTACCCGTTCTACGGTCATGACAGCTACTTGATCACCTGTGAGGCCGTGCTCCTTGATCACCGCACGGGCTTTAGCGACGTCTCGTTGAGAACATCCTAAGGACTCAGCGATATCTCGATAAGACCGCGACTCCAGCAACAGAGACATGATCTTCTTGTAATCAACCACGATGAAGGCCTGCTTCCATGAATCTAGAAGAGAAAGCAGCGCCGGACGACGCCGCTACTCCTCAGCAGACCACAGTGCTACCACATACCCAGAACAACGCTTCCAGGTACCCAGACCAGCGCTTTCATCTAACGCTATGCGCCAATCTGCGGGTACCACCGCCACAATGCGTTCTTCGCGCAATGTGACGAAATCCAATCCGGGGTGCAGGGGAGCATCGCGGACGACTCCCAGGTCCAGGCGATGCTGCATGAGAGCTTCCAGCTGTTCACCGGTAACCAAGGGCTCCAAATCAACGCTGATACCGGGATGCTCCTCACGCATCTCCCGCAGGGCGAGCGGCACCACCTCGTAGCTCGCAGAAGACACAAACCCGAGACGCACTTGTCCCACTTGCCCCTCCGCCACGAGACCCACTTCGGCCGAAGCGCGGTTGACGTCGTCGAGAATAGCCAGAGCTCGAGGATAGAGACTGGTTCCTGCAGCGGTGAGCTGAACGCTGCGTGAGGTGCGGTCGAAGAGCGTGGCTCCAACCGTCTGCTCCAGACGTTTGATGTGCACGGTCAGGGGCGGCTGTGAGATATGCAGGCGAGCAGCAGCGCGGCCGAAATGAAGCTCTTCGGCCACCGCGACGAAATACCGTAACTGTCGCAATTCCATGGGCACTCCTGACTATTTGCAGTTCAAGAATGATCATATCCAGATTGATATTGGACGTGAACTGATTCTCGTGGGGTACTGGATACACCAGGAAATTGGTTCAGGCCGGTACAGGGGATCACATGATGGAAAGTTACGAATACGTTGTTGTCGGCGCAGGCTTGATGGGGGCCTCGACGGCCTGGCACTTGGCGCGCGATGGTCGTGAGGTGTTGGTGTTGGAGGCGCATGCGCCGGCCAATCCTTGGGGTAGCTCCCATGGCTCGGCGCGCATCTTTCGATACGCCTACAGTGATCCCTTCTACGTTGAACTGGTCAAAGAAGCGCGACGCTGGTGGACGGACCTCGAGCAGGAGTCGGGGCGGAACCTGTTGACGGCGACGGGCGCTCTCGACGCCGGCGCGCTACGGTTTCCAGCTCAATTGGCCAGCATCCTTGCCGATGCTGGGGTGGACCACGAACTCGTGGGCCCGCGTGAGGCGCGGCGTCGGTGGCCGATGCTTGACGTTGACAGCGAGGTGCTCTGGCACCCGGAAGCAGGAGCTCTCGACGCACAGGCCACCGTGGAAACGATGATCGCCCAGGCGCAGCGCCATGGGGCGGAGTTGCTGACGGGTTGGGACGTCGTCTCGGTGCAAGAACGCGGGAGTGGGCACGTTGTGGTGGCTCGAGATGGGCGGACCATACACGCTCGGCACCTCATCCTGGCGGTCGGCGGCTGGCTGCCCGAATTGCTGCCTCACCTCCCGATCGTCACCGGACCCCTTGTGGGGTCATTGCAGGTTCTGCAGGAGCAAGTGATCCATTTGCCGTATGCCGCAGAATTTGCGGACGCGGACTGGCCATCCTTCATCCATAAGACCCCGGAGATGCAGGTGTATTCGCTACCCGGTGGGCGGGATGCAGATTTTCGAGGGCAGAAGATCGCCGAGTTTAGAGGCGGGCGACCCATCGCGTCGTCTCGTCACAATGATCGCTCGCTGAACCAGGATGCTCGACAGCGCCTGCTGAGTTACGCCCAGGCGCATGTGCCTGGATTGGGGTTGGAGTCATATGCCGAGGCCAGCTGCGTGTTCACCATGACTCCCACGGAGAACTTCATTCTCCAGCGGTTCGGTAGTATCAGTGTGGTGTCTCCGTGTTCGGGGCACGGTGGCAAGTTCGCCCCGCTCATCGGACGCCTGGTAGGGCAGATGGTCGCCGGAGCGGCCACGGTCCCAGAGCGGTTCACCCTCGACGGCATGATCGGCCCCGCGGGAGGCGGGGCGGCGGCCTGATTCGCTTTGCCTCAACGCCGGATTGCCGGTAGCATAGGTAGCTGTTGTGCGAGTCCTCTCGGAGTCTGCGGCGTTTGTGGTGTCGACGTAGTTGCATCGTCACATGGCACCCATCGTCTTCCGAGGAGCACGGACCCGGCCTCACGCCAGCCCTCACCTGGTGTACCGGAAGCACTCGAAGCACAGTGACAGCGCTACTGATCCTCACGAATCAGTGGTGCCCGTGACTGGACCCGACACCGAAAACGAAGGCAAACAACAGTGCGTACGTACTCACCTAAGCCAGGCGACATTGATCGCCAGTGGCATGTCATTGACGCCACCGACGTGGTGCTGGGCCGTCTTGCCAGCCAGACTGCAACCCTGCTGCGCGGCAAGCACAAGCCCACCTTCGCCCCCCACATGGACATGGGCGACTACGTCATCATCATCAACGCAGAGAAGGTTGCCCTCACCGGCGCCAAGCTCGAGAAGAAGAAGGCTTACCGCCACTCCGGTTACCCGGGCGGTCTGACCTCCACCACCTACGCTGAGCTGCTGGAGAAGAACCCGGTGCGCGCAGTGGAGAAAGCTATCCGCGGCATGCTGCCGAAGAACAAGCTCTCGGCCCAGGTCCTGGACAAGCTGAAGGTGTACGCCGGTGGCGAGCACCCGCACGCCGCTCAGCAGCCGACTCCCTTCACCATCGATCAGGTGGCCCAGTAAGGGTCAGCCCCACTTTAAGAACTTTCAAGGAGAACCATGACTCTCAACGAGAACGAGGTCACCGAGGAAGTGGAGCTGACGAGCTACACCTCCGAGTCCACCTCAACCCCTGAAGGCGCTGCTCCGACCGAGCGCCCGGCACTGACCGTCGGCGGTTCCGCTGTGGGTCGTCGCAAGCAGGCTGTCGCCCGCGTGCGCCTAGTGCCCGGCACCGGCCAGTGGACCGTCAACGGCCGCGAGCTGGCCGTGTACTTCCCGAACAAGCTGCACCAGCAGGAAGTCAACGACCCGTTCACCCTGCTCGGCCTCGAAGGCGCCTACGACGTCATCGCCCGCATCCAGGGTGGCGGCCCCTCCGGTCAGGCTGGCGCTCTGCGCCTCGGCATCTCCCGTGCCCTGAACGAGATCGACCGCGAGAACAACCGTCCGGCCCTGAAGAAGGCTGGCTTCCTGACTCGTGACGCCCGCATCATCGAGCGCAAGAAGGCCGGCCTCAAGAAGGCTCGTAAGGCTCCTCAGTACTCGAAGCGCTGATCCTCGGATCATCCGTCACGAAAGCCCGTGTCGCTCCTCTTGGAGCAGCACGGGCTTTCATGCGTGCGGGGTCAGAGTACGACGATGAGATTAAGCCGAAAAGCGCCCACCCACCAGGGTGCGCCGACCAAAAGTGTTGTTGCGACGGAGCCCAGTAACCGCAACCACCACGAAGACCGGGCGGCACACCAACATCGCGCTCCCGGCACCGCCCCTGAGCCGAACAGGGCCTCGGCCAAGAATAGCCCGGTATGCATCGTGGAGAAGTATTGGGTGTGCTCCACGAGATTTGCCGCCCGATCGCGGGGCGGTGGGAAGCGCAAGACATCCCGGGAATTGCTGGAGTCATAACTGATCGGGTCGAAGACCGACTTCGCCTGCACATTCAGACACTGCGCGCGTTGGCCGAGATCAGCCCGCCACCGGACGGTGGGGCTGATCAACGCGGCCAATAGGATGAAGAACACTATCGGAATGAGCGCGGAGGCGTGCGCCGTCGGGGAGAACGTCACAGTCGGGACGACCATAGCAGTCAGGGCTGCATCGATCACACCGAACACCTCGGGGGCGTGCAACAGACTCATGCGCCGCGCAATCTCGCGCCCTTGGGAGCGGCCCACCATGCAAAGTGCGCCTCCCTGTGCAGAGACCTTCTGTGCTCGATCGACCAGGTGAGGAACCACGGTGTCCTCGAATCGATTCGACCGGTACAGCCAGGCATCGCCCAACACCGCCACCAGAATGCGCCGCAGTCGTTCGCGTACCCGCGGCAGGGGCACCGCGAATAATCCGGCAAAGAGACCGGCCGGAATCAGCGCCAGCAGGGCCACCAGTGCGGCCACCAGTACCAAACAGGTCGACATGACCTGATCGATCCGCGGCCAGCCGCGTGACCGGATGCGGTCCTCGACGGTGCGGTCCTGATACCAGGCCGCTGCCACGATCACCGGCATCAGCGGCGCCACCCGCAGCGCCCACCAGAACACGTCGCGCAGGGAGGGGGGAATCGATCAGGTGATGCCAGGCCAGGTCATGGAAACGCACGACGACATCGTGGTCGGCGAGCTGGACCTGGGCTCGGTGCCGCGCACGCCGATACCGTGCACGCACAGGCACTCGATGATGGGTTGGCGGGTTTCGGCGTCGTCTGGTGTCATGCATCCTCCCCGTATCAGTTTTCGAAACGCTGTCATTTCATGACGTCGGTTACCGTCAAGGAAGACTAGCGCCAACGCACGGCGCCCCGTACCGCGTGCACGCGGTACGGGGCGCCGTGGTGCGGACACAGACTCAGAGCACCTTGGAGAGGAAATCCTTCAGTCGGTCGGTCTGGGGATTCTCGAACAGGTCTTTCGGATTTCCCGACTCGGTCACCACGCCGTCGGCCATGAACACCACGCGGTCGGCAACCTCGCGGGCGAAGCCCATTTCGTGGGTCACCAGAATCATGGTCATGCCTTCCTTAGCCAGGTCGCGGATGACCTGGAGTACTTCGCCGACCATCTCCGGGTCCAGCGCGGAGGTGGCTTCGTCGAAGAGCATCACCTCGGGGTTCATCGCCAGCGCGCGGGCGATCGCCACGCGCTGCTTCTGACCACCCGAGAGCGAAGAGGGACGCGCATCAGCCTTGTCGGACAGCCCTACGCGGTCGAGCAGCTTCAGTGCGGCTTCACGGGCCTCCGAGCGGGACTTCTTCTTGACCTGCATCGGGGCGAGCATGATGTTCTCGGCGACCGTCATATTTGGGAACAGGTTGAAATGCTGGAACACCATGCCGACATGCTTGCGCACCTCATTGATGTTCACCTTCGGGTCGGAGAGGTTGTGTCCGCCGATCCAGACGTTGCCCGATGTTGCCTCCTCGAGGCGGTTGAGGCAACGCAGCACGGTGGACTTACCGGAACCCGACGGCCCGATCACGCAGACCACCTCTCCGGTCTTCACCTGAGCGTTGATGCCCTTCAGCACCTCATTGGAGCCAAAGGACTTGTGGAGGTCCTCGATGCGGATGATGTTGGATTCGTCGTCGAGGACGAGCGGCAGAGTGCCGGTGTGATCGTTCACGGGGGTGCTCACTTGTTCACCTTCTTATCGACGTAGTTGGCCAGCAAGGTCAGCAGGTAAATCGTGACGAAGTAGATCACACCGACGATGAGCAGCACCTCGGTGACGCGGAAGTTGGCCGCGTAGATCTGCTGAGCCTGGTAAAGGAGCTCGCCGAAGCCAATGGCCAGCAGCAGCGAGGAATCCTTGATCATGATCACGAGCTGGTTGATCAGCGACGGGGTCATCATCTTGAACGCCTGCGGCAGCACGACCTTCACCATGGACTGCCCGTAGGACATGGCCAGGGAGCGGGAGGCTTCCATCTGCCCGGGATCAACCGACTGGATGCCGCCGCGGACGATTTCTGCGATGTAGGCGGCGCCGTTGAGTGACAGGGTGAGCACACCGGCGACCCAGATGTTCACGGTGGTGCCCAACAGCAGCGGCAAACCGAAGTAGAAGAAGAACGCCCACACCAGGATCGGGGTGCCGCGGAAGACGGCGATGAACGTGGTGGCGATGCCGCGCAGGAAGATGTTGCGCGAGACCTTCAGGAAACCGAACCCCAGGCCGATGACCATGGCCAGCGCGAAGGAGATGGCGGTGACCAGCAAGGTGTTGCCCAGGCCGGACATCAGCGCCGGAAAGATCGAAGCCGCCAGTCCGAAGAACGTGGAGGTATCCGGTCCGGAGTCTTCGTTGCCGATGTAGGTATCGAGGATCTCGTCGTATTGGCCGGATTCCTGCACATTCTGCAGACCAGCGTTGAACATTTCCAACAGGTCGGCGTTCTGATCCTTGTTGACGGCAAAGCCGTATTCGCCAGCCGGCTCGGGCTCATCGATCATCTCGAGTCCGGAACCCTGCTGGATGCCATAGGCAATGATCGGCAGGTCATCCATCAGCGCATCGGCATTGCCGGTCTTCACGGTCTGAACCATGGTGGTGGTCTGGTCCAGGGAGGTGATGTTGAAGTCGATCTCTTCTTGCTTCTCCTTGGCGACTTCCTCGGAGAGCGAGCCGGTCTTCACCGCGATGGTCTTGCCTTCGAGGTCGTCCCAGCCGTTGATCTCCTCGTTGCCCTCGTCGCGGGCCAGGGTGATCTCGCCGGTGAAATAGGGGTCGGAGAAGTCGTAGATCTCCTGGCGCTCTTCGGTGATGCTCATGCCGGCGATGACGCCGTCGACCTGGTTGGCGGTCAGTGCCTGCAGGGCGGCGTTGAAGCCCAGAGACTGGAACTCGACCTGGAAGCCCTGATCCTCGGCAATGGCGCGCATCAGGTCCATATCGATGCCGACGAGTTCGCCGGAGGCGTCGCGGAATTCGAAGGGGGCGAAGGTTGTGTCCGTGCCGATGATGTAGGTTTCGCCGGTAGAGCCGCCGGTGTCTTCGCCGGCGGCCTGAGCTGCGGGGATGCCGAATCCGAGCAGGGCCATCAGCATCAACACGGCGGTGACCACCAGCCCGCGGGGCCGGTTCCGTCTCATATTGTCTCCTGAGGTGTGAGTCACAGATGTACGCGTCTGACGATAGTTGATCCGCGTCGATTCTCCTAAGGTGTTGTTCAGCCAGAATTCAGCTCGGTGTTTTTTCTGCTGAAGGTCCACGACAGCACGCCGAGGCCGAAGAGTTTCAGAGATCAAGCGTTTGGCTCTAGAATCAGGATTGATGTCTAGATTGTTTGGTACCGATGGAGTTCGCGGAAAAGCGAACGAGACCCTGACCCCGGAGCTGTCACTGCAGCTGGCCCAGGCTGCCGCTGTGGTGCTCGGCCACGAGGTGTCCGATGGCCGCCGCCCTGTTGCGGTGGTGGCCCGTGACCCGCGTGTTTCCGGTGAGTTCATCAACTCCGCCGTACGTGCCGGCCTCGCCGCTTCCGGCGTCGACGTCTTCGACGCGGGCGTGCTGCCCACTCCGGCTGCCGCGTTCCTGGTGGGGGACATTGACGCCGATTTCGGTGTGATGATCTCCGCCTCGCATAACCCGGCACCCGACAACGGGATCAAGTTTCTGGCACGCGGTGGCGAGAAGCTGACTGATGAGCAGGAAGACGCCATCCAGCGGCAGATGGAACTGCCGCCACACCGTCCTACCGGCGCAGAAGTGGGGCGTATCCAGCGTTTCGCCGATGCCGAAGATCGCTACGTGCTGCACCTGCTGCGCTCGCTGCCGAACCGCCTCGATGGCGTGAAGGTGGTGCTGGACTGCGCCCACGGTGCCGCAGCTGGCTGCTCACCGGAAGCCTTCGCGACCGCCGGTGCCGATGTGATGGTCATTGGTGCTGACCCGAACGGGCTGAACATCAACGATGGCTACGGCTCCACCCACCTAAACAAGCTACAGGCCGCTGTCGTCGCCAATGGCGCGGATCTGGGCATCGCCCACGATGGCGACGCCGACCGATGCCTGGCCGTGGATGCCGAAGGCAACGTGATCGACGGCGACCAGATCATGGGCATCATGGCCGTGGCCCTGAAGGAATCCGGCGCCCTGCGTGATGACACGCTCGTGGTGACCGTGATGAGCAACCTCGGGTTGAAGCTGGCCATGCAGCGCGAAGGCGTCAACGTGGTGGAAACCAAAGTGGGTGACCGCTACGTGCTAGCCGGCATGAAGTACGGGGATTACTCCCTGGGCGGCGAACAGTCCGGTCACGTGATCTTCTCGGACTATGGCACGACCGGTGACGGTGTCCTGACGGGCCTGCACTTGGCCGCTCGTGTGGCCGCCACCGGACGTAGCCTGTCCGATCTGGCCAACGTGATGGAACGACTGCCCCAGGTGCTCGTCAATGTGAAGGGCGTGGACAAGAATCGCGCCGCCAGCGATCCTGCTGTGCAAGCGGCGGTTGCGGCTGTCGAGGCCCGTTTGGGCGAGACTGGTCGAGTGCTGCTGCGCCCCTCGGGCACCGAACCGGTGGTCCGGGTGATGGTCGAAGCGGCTGATCGGGAGTCGGCCGAACAAGAGGCCCAGGAACTGGCCGAGCTCGTCGCCCGCGAACTCGCACTGTGACCCGCTGATGTCCGGCGAACCTGGGCCCGAGAATGCGGATCTAGTCGATGACGACGTCGAGACGCTCCGCGAGGACCTGCGGCATCGGCGCTGGCTGGTGTTCGTCAGCATCGTCATCGCCGCCACCGTGTTGACAGGCTTAGCCTGGTGGCTTGCGGGGGCGCCCACCTGCGAGAACCCCGACAACAACTGGATGCCCTGCTGGTCCCCGCGCTAGATGACCTTAACGACGAAGGCGGTTCCCTCGAGGGGAACCGCCTTCGCTGTTCAGTGGTGTGATGTGACGGTGACGCCGAGGCGCCTTCCGTGAAGTCAGGCCTGATGCGCTCCGCCACCGTTGGTGCGGTTCTGAGCGGCAGGGGAGACCAGCGCGTCGCGGATTTCGGTCAGCAGAGCGATGTTCTCGTCGACCTCTTCCTCGGGCTCGATGCCCAGACGCTTGTTGCGCATCTCGATCATCTTGTTCATGGGCATGACGATGATGAAGTAGACGGCAGCGGCGACCAGCAGGAAGTTGATCACCTGGGTGAGCAGCACGCCGAACTGGATTGCGTTGCCGTTGAGGTAGACGACGAAGAAGTTGTCGTAGTCCTGGGACCCGACCAGACCGGAGATGAACGGCATCAGCACCGCATCCACGAGCGCGTTCACGACCTGCGAGAACGCAGCGCCGATGATGACCGCAACCGCCAAATCAATGACGTTGCCCTTCATGATGAACTCTTTGAAGCCTTTAAGCATGGCAACAGTGTACGGGACGAAATCTGTCAACCGAAGACACATTTGTCGACGCCACGCCGGTGCCTGCTAATGTTTATCGGTTTGCTCAGCTCTTGCCAGAACTGATGAGTAACCCAGATGCGGGTATCCCGCGAAGTCAGTGCGGTATTGGAATCAGTAGCCCGGTGCGGCTGGCAAACCCCAGGCGGTCTCGAGCACACCGCCAGCGTCCATGATCTCTTGCGCGGCCTCGGTGCCCAGATAGCGCAGGTGCCAGGGCTCGTAGCTGTAGCCGGTAACCGATTCCGCGCCGTCCGGATACCGGATCACCCAGCCGTGCTCCGCGGCATGCTCGGCCACCCAGCGCCCCGCCGGCGTCGACTCGAAACAGCTCTCCAGCGTGCAGGCGCCGTCGGAGCCCACCACATCCATGGCCAGCCCGGTCTGGTGCTCGGAATATCCGGGGCGCGCGGAAATACGGTCGGCCGCGGCAGCGCCCTGTTGGTTGACCCAGTGCTGATAGGTGCCCACCTGATAGTCGTAGGAGCGGTAAGCGCTCACCACGCTCAGCGACACGCCATCGGCCTGGGCGGCCGCGAAGAGCGCGGCGGCGGCGTCCGCGGCGGGCTGGCGCAGCTGCAGGCCGGATTTGGTGGTGGACACGCTCAGGCCGGTCAGATCCGTCGGCGCCCACTGCGGCGGGTTGAGTGGATTCTGCTTATTCACGACGACGGTCAGTGAGGATGGATCCTGCTGGCCGGACGCACCGCTGGCCGCTGGCTCGGGGGTACTCGCTGCCGAGGTGGCGGGGCTCGACGGGGATGCGGTCGCAGGCGTCGACGTGGTCGGGGGAGTCGCTGAGGTGTCCGTGCTGGGGGAGCTCGAGGGGATCGCGGAGCGCACGGTCTCCTCCTCGGTTGCCGGGTTCTCGGAGGTGCAACCGGTGGCGAGTAGTGCGGTGAGCATCAGCAGGGTGAGCGCGGCGGAGCAGCGGGTCATCTCGGTCTCAGACCTTCCTCATCAGCACGCGGGTCACCGCGTGTTCCTGATTCTTGGTCAACACCAGTTTGGCGCGTCCGCGCGTGGGCAGCACGTTCTGTGCCAGGTTCGGTCCGTTGATGCGGTCCCAAATATCCGAGGCTGTCTCCACCGCCTCGGCATCCGAGAGCTTGGAATAGCGGTGGAAGTACGACTGCGGGTCGGCGAAGGCGCCGGAGCGCAGCCCCATAAACCGGCTGATGTACCAGTCCTTGACCATCGAGGTCTTCGCGTCGACGTAGATCGAGTAGTCGAAGAAATCGGAGACGGAGAGTCCGGCGGTGCCATCGGCGCGTACTCGCGGGGGTGCGAGCACGTTGAGCCCTTCGACGATGAGCACGTCGGGGCGGCGTACCACCACTTCCTCATCCGGGACGATGTCATAGGTCAGGTGTGAGTATACGGGGGCGCGGACCTCGGGGGTGCCCGATTTCACATCGGCCACGAAGCGCAGCAGCCGACGCCGGTCGTAGGCTTCCGGGAAGCCCTTGCGGTCCATCAGTCCGCGCCGTTCCAGCTCGGCGTTCGGGTAGAGGAAACCATCGGTGGTGACCAGCTCGACCCGCGGTGTGTTCGGCCAGCGGCGCAGCATTTCCTGCAACACGCGCGCCGTCGTCGACTTCCCGACCGCCACCGAGCCGGCCACACCGATCACATAGGGGGTGGGGTCGGTGTACTCGCGGAGGAACTCATTGGAGGCCCGGCGCAATTGCCGAGATGCGGCCACATGTATGGAGAGGAGCCGGGACAGTGGGAGGTAGACCTCTTCCACTTCGGTGAGCGAGAGATGTTCGCCGATGCCGCGGAGCCGGTCGATATCGTCGAGATCGAAGGGTTGCTCCAGCTCGTGGGCCAGGCGCGCCCAGGTGGGGCGATCCAGTTCGGTGAAGGGCGAGTAATTCTGCTCAGACTCTGACGTGTGGGTCGAGAGGGCAGAGGTGTCGCTGCTGTCGTGGGTGTGAATAGTCACACCTGCCATTATCCATGTCGATGAACGTGCTGTGTGTTTTATGAGGACGGCGGGTGAACGACGCGTAGGGTAAAGCCGTGACCACACCTTCAGCTGAGCATTCGGCCGCGAGTCGCCGCACCCGCGACGGCGTGCTGTGCGCCATCGGCGCCTACGGGATGTGGGGCGTACTGCCCTTACTGTTCGCGGTGTTCACCGCGTTCCACGCCGTCGATGTGCTGGCCTGGCGCATCGTGTGTGCCCTGGTGATGTGTGTGCTGATGCTGGCTGTAACCCGTGGCTGGAAGCGCTTGGCCGCGGTGGCACGACGGCGGCGCGAGCACAGCATGCTGGCGCTGGCCGGGTTCTTGATCGCAGTGAACTGGTACCTCTACATCGTGGCCTCGACGACCGGGCACGTGCTGGAGGCCTCGCTGGGGTACTTCATCAACCCACTGGCCACGATTGTGCTTGGCGTGCTGGTGCTGCGGGAGAAGCTGCGACCATTGCAGTGGGTGGCCGTGGGAGTATCCGTGGTGGCGGTGGCCGTGCTGACCTGGGACTACGGTGCCCTGCCCTGGATCTCCCTGGCGCTAGCGGGATCGTTTGCGCTCTACGGTTTGGTGAAGAACCGGCTGGGTTCCTCGGTGGATCCGCTCACCGGCATGACCGTGGAGACCACCTGGCTGACCCTGCCCGCCGTCGCGTGGCTGTGCGTGGGCGGGTTGATCCCGGGGGCCGGCGCGCTGGGTGCCGGACTGGTAGGGGAGATCAGCACCTGGCAGTTGGTCGCACTGTTGGCCACTGGTGTGGCGACGGTGACCCCGCTGATGCTCTTCGCCGGGGCGTCTTCCCGGCTGCGGCTCTCCAGTGTGGGCATGTTCCAATACATCGCCCCGATCCTGCAATTCGTGGTGGGCTACGTTGTTCTCGGAGAGCAGATGAGCGCGGGGCGCTGGTGGGGCTTCGGATTGGTCTGGGTGGCGGTGCTCTTGCTGCTGGCCGATGTCCTGCGGGTACGACGCCGAAACCCGATACCTCCGTCGTCATCCTCGTGACGCGTACCGTACCTGAACACGAGCGGTCTCAAGTAACGCTATCCTGGTGAGCATGTGTGGAATCGTTGGATACGTTGGAAATCCTGCCCTCGATCGTGATCACTCGGCGATCGACGTCCTGATGGCGGGCCTGCGCCGCCTGGAATACCGCGGTTATGACTCCGCAGGTGTCGCCGTGGTGGCCGAAGACGGCGTGGAGTCGCGCAAGAAGGCAGGCAAACTCGTCAACCTGAGCGAGGAGCTGGACGCGAACCCGCTGGGCGCCTCGACGATCGGGATTGGCCACACCCGCTGGGCCACCCACGGCGGACCCACCGATCAGAACGCCCACCCGCACCTGGCCGACCATGACCAGCTGTCGGTGATCCACAACGGCATCATCGAGAACTTCGCGGTGCTCAAGCAGGAGCTCGCCGCCGACGGCGTGACCTTCCGTTCGGAGACCGACACCGAAGTAGCCGCCGCGCTGCTCGGCAAGATCTACCGGGGCGAGGCAGAGGGTGACCTGACCCGCGCCATGCAACTGACTAGCCAGCGCCTCGAGGGTGCCTTCACCTTGCTCGCGGTGCACGCCGATGACCCGAACCGCGTGGTGGCCTCGCGTCGCAACTCCCCGCTGGTGGTCGGCCTGGGCGAGAACGAGAACTTCCTGGGCTCCGACGTCGCTGCGTTCATCGACTACACGAAGAACGCCATCGAGCTGGAACAGGACCAGGTGGTGACCATCACCGCCGACGGCGTGGAGATCACCGATTTCTACGGCAACCCTGCCCAAGGCAAGCCTTACACCGTGGACTGGGATGCTTCCGCTGCCGAGAAGGGCGGCTACGACACCTTCATGGAGAAGGAAATCAACGAGCAGCCCTCCGCCGTGGCCGACACCTTGCTGGGTCGCACCGACGCCGCCGGCCGCCTGGTGCTGGACGAACTGCGTATCTCTGAGGACGAACTGCGCGGAGTGAACAAGATCATCGTGCTCGCGGCTGGAACGTCTGCGTATGCGGGCACCGTGGCCAAGTACGCCATCGAGCACTGGTGCCGGATTCCGGTGGAAGTCGAGCTCTCCCACGAGTTCCGCTACCGCGACCCGATCATCGACCCGAACACCCTGGTGGTGTCCATCTCTCAGTCCGGCGAGACCATGGATACCCTGATGGCGGTGCGTTACGCCCGCGAGCAGGGCGCGCGCACCATCGCCATCTGCAACACCAATGGATCCACCATTCCGCGCGAATCCGACGCCGTGCTGTACACGCACGCCGGCCCGGAGATCGCGGTGGCTTCGACGAAAGCGTTCCTGGCGCAGATCACCGCCGCCTACCTGCTGGGCCTCTACCTGGCTCAGCTGCAGCGCAAGCTGTTCACCCAGCAGATCCGCGACATCCTGGGCGCGCTGAGCGAGATCCCCGCGAAGATTCAGCAGGTGCTGGAGACGTCCGACGACGTCAAGGAACTGGCCCGCAACATGAAGGACACCACCTCGGTGCTGTTCCTGGGCCGCAACATCGGCTACCCGGTGGCCCTCGAGGGGGCGCTGAAACTGAAGGAGCTGGCGTACATTCACGCCGAGGGCTTCGCCGCCGGCGAGCTCAAGCACGGTCCGATTGCGCTGATCGACGAGGGCCAGCCGGTGTTCGTCGTCGTGCCCTCACCGATGGACCGCCACTCGCTGCACGCTAAGGTCGTCTCCAACATCCAGGAGGTGCGCGCCCGCGGCGCCAAGACCGTGGTGGTGGCCGAGGCTGGCGATGAAGCGGTACGTGACTACGCCGAGCAGGTCTTCTACGTTCCAGAGACGCTGCCGATGCTGATGCCGCTGCTGACCACCGTGCCGCTGCAGATCTTCGCCCTGGAACTGGCCTCGGCCAAGGGATACGACGTCGATCAGCCGCGCAACCTGGCGAAGTCTGTCACGGTCGAGTGAGCGTCGAGCCGTTGGTGCTCAGCGCCGGGCTGCCCTACCCACTGGGCGCCACTCCCGATAGCCAGGGCACCAACTTTGCCCTGGCTGTCGGCGAACATGCCGAGCTGGTTGAGCTGTGCCTGCTCGAGCCCGACGAAGCCGAACCAGCAGGATTCCGGGAGACTCGAATCCCACTCACCGAGCACTCCGGCAGCACCTGGCACGTTCATGTGGCCGGGGTGGGCGCCGGAGCCCGATACGGGTACCGGGTGCACGGTCCCTGGGAACCAGCGGCGGGGCTGCGGTTCAATGCCGCCCAGATGCTGTTGGACCCCTACGCCAAGGCACTGTCCGGGGAGATCGCCTGGGGCCAGCCCATGTTCGCCTACACCTTCGGCTCCCCGGCCGAACGCAACGACGAGGACTCGCTGGCAGCCGGCATGGTCTGCGTCGTCGTCGATGATGATTTTGACTGGGGCGAGGCCGAAGACCGGCGCCCGCGCACTCCGTTCACCGAAACGGTGATTTACGAGGCCCACGTGAAGGGCATGACCGCGTTACACCCGGAGATTCCGGAAACCCAGCGCGGCACGTACGCCGGGCTGGCGCACCCGGTGATGATCGAGCACTTCCGGCGTCTCGGAGTCACTGCCATTGAGCTGATGCCGGTGCACCAGTTCACCAACGACTCCCATCTGCAGGAGAAGGGGCTGTCGAACTACTGGGGGTACAACACGCTGGGCTATTTCGCTCCGCAAAATACCTACGCTTCCGGCGGGGATGCCGGCGAGCAGGTCACCGAGTTCAAGCAGATGGTCGCGGACCTGCATGCCGCCGGTTTCGAGGTGATTCTCGACGTCGTCTACAACCACACCGCCGAGGGTAACCACTTGGGTCCCACCCTGAGCTTCCGCGGCCTGGACAACCTGAACTACTACCACCTAGTGCCCGATGACGAAGCCCACTACATGGACTACACCGGCACCGGGAACTCGCTGGATCTCTCGCATCCGATGGTGCTGCAACTGGTGATGGACTCGCTGCGGTACTGGGTGCAGGTGATGCACGTGGACGGTTTCCGGTTCGACTTGGCCACCACGCTCACCCGCTCCGAGGGCGGCGCCGGGCCCGATATGTACTCCTCATTCTTCGACGTCGTGCGCCAAGATCCCGTGTTGCGCACCGTCAAGCTGATCGCCGAGCCCTGGGATGTGGGTCCGGGCGGCTACCAGGTAGGGAATTTCCCGGGGCTGTGGAGCGAATGGAACGGTAAGTATCGTGATTCTGTGCGTGATTTCTGGCGCGGGGAGCCCGGCACGCTGGCCGAGTTCGCCACCCGCATCACCGGATCGGCCGATCTCTACCAGGACGACAATCGCACCCCGCGCGCTTCGGTCAACTTCGTCACCGTCCACGACGGCTTCACCCTGCGCGACCTGGTGTCCTACAACGAGAAGCACAACAGTGCCAATGGGGAAGACAATAACGACGGCGAAACCCACAACCGCTCCTGGAACTGCGGGGAAGAGGGGCCCAGCGAAGACCCGGAGATCCTGCGGCTGCGGGCTGCGCAACAGCGGAATTTCTTGACCACTCTGCTGCTCAGCCAGGGGGTGCCCCTGCTCTCCCACGGCGATGAGCTCGGGCGCAGCCAGCGCGGCAACAACAACGTGTACTGCCAGGACAACGAACTCTCCTGGATCGACTGGTCCAGCGTGGATGAGGAGCTGGTGGACTTTACCGCCGCGCTGATCAGCCTGCGTCATGAGCACCCGGTGTTTCGGCGTCGCCGCTTCTTTGACGGCCGCCCGGCCGCGCGGGAGGACACCGACCGGTTGCCCGATATTGTTTGGCTGGAACCGGATGCGACGGCGAAGGACGAATCCGACTGGGATTCCTACCATGCGCTGTCGATCGCGTTCTTCTTGAACTCCCAGCACCTGCCGGCGTCAGGCCGCCACGGTGCCGAAACCCCGGAGTACGGGTTCTACATCCTGTTCAACGCCTACTGGGAGACCGTGGACTACACCCTGCCCGGCACCCCGTTCCCGGACCAGTGGGAGGTCGTCGTCGATACCGCGTCCGCGTTGGACCAGCAGACCTTCACCGCGGGCCAGACGGTGACCGTGCCCGGTCGCGGTGCGGTGGTCATGCGGTCGTCACAGCCCATCCCCGTGTCCGAGAAGAGCGGATAGGATAGAGCCCATGATTATCGGTATTGGGATCGACCTGGTGCAGGTTTCGCGTTTCGAAAACCAGCTGACGAAGGCTCCGGCCTTGCGTGAGCGGCTCTTCACGCCCGCCGAACGCGAGCTCAACATCCGATCTCTCGCCGCCCGTTTCGCCGCCAAGGAAGCGGTGGCCAAGGCTCTCTCGGCGCCGGCGGGCATGAACTGGCAGCACTGCCAGATCACTGTGGACGCCGCCGGGGCACCCCATGTGGTGCTCACCGGCACCGTGGCCGATATTGCCGCCGCCAAGGGCGTACGCCGCTGGCACCTCTCGCTCAGTCACGACGGCGACTGGGCCACCGCCATGGTGGTCGGCGAAGACTGACCGTGCGCTGGGCGTACACTGCGGAGCAGATCCGGGCTGCCGAACAGCCCTTGCTCGCTGCGGGTGAGCCGCTTATGCGCCGTGCGGCCTACGGGCTCGCTCAGCAGATTCTGCGCCTGCTACGTGCCCGTCATTCCCGGGTGTCTGGGGCTACGGTTGCTGCGCTCGTGGGCAAGGGGAATAACGGCGGGGACGCACTGTGGGCCCTGGCCTTCCTGCGACGCCGCGGTGTCCATGCCGTGGCGATCCCCGTGGGCGCGGACCACGGGGCCGCTATCACTGCCGCAGATCTCCACGCCGAGGGCCGGGACGCCCTGTTGCAAGCAGGCGGGAGCATGGCGACTCACGTCCCCGAGGACACCGCCGTCGTGGTGGACGCGATTTTTGGCACCGGGTTTCGGGGCTCGGCCGATGTGCCGACAATGCTACGGGACGCTGGGGTGACCGTGCCCGAACATGCCGTGGTGGTCGCCTGTGATGTGCCGTCGGGGCTGAACGCGAGCACCGGCGAGATTCCCGGGGTAGTATTGCCCGCCGATCTGACGGTGACCTTCGGTGGGCTCAAGACCGGACTGCTGCTCGGTGAGGGGCCTCGCGTTGCCGGGCGGGTGGAGCTGATCGACGTGGGACTGGAACCCCTTCTTGGAGAAACCCCTACCGACCAGATGGTAGGTGTCTTCGAGAAAGATACCTCAGCTCCGGTGGGAGCGGTGTTTGCGCCGCCGGTGTGGGACGCACACAAATACTCCCGCGGGGTGATCGCCATCAGTGCCGGTTCGCCCCAATATCCGGGGGCCGCGGTGCTGACGGTCGCCGCCGCAGTGGCCACCGGGGTCGGCATGGTGCGCTGGGTCGGCGTGACTGGCGATGATGGCGATGACGACTCTGACACGGTGTCTGCCGGTGTGGTGGCAGCGCACCCGGAGGTGATCGCCGGGCACGAGGCGGATGGACGCGCCGATGCCTGGGTGCTCGGCCCCGGCTGGGGCACCGGTGAGAACGTGCACGCCCGATATCGGCAGGTGCTGGACCTGGCGGGACAACGCGGCACCCCGGTGGTGTTGGATGCCTCGGCGCTGGAGCTCATCAACAACGACGACGTCGCGCGGTTTGCCGAAATTCGGCGTGCCGGGGGAGCCGTGGTGCTCACTCCGCACGCTGGGGAACTGGGCCGCCTCGAAGAACGGCTGCTCACCGAACCCGGTGCCGATGACAGCCACGGCCGCGTTGACGCTGTCGAACTGTGGCGCGCCCGGCGAATGGCGGCACATGTGGGTGCCCACGTGCTGTTGAAAGGCCCGACCACGGTGATCGCCGCACCCGACGGTCAAGCCCGCCTTGATACCACCGGGGGCCCGGAGCTGGCCACCGCGGGCTCGGGAGATACCCTCGCCGGGCTGGTTGGCTCCGCCCTGGGTCGGACCCTGCCGAAGACCGGGAGCGGGACGCTGGACACGCTGGATAAGATCGCCGCGGCGGTGCGATTGCACGCCCTGGCCGGGCGACGCGCACAACAATACGGACCCTTCGGTGCCTCTGCGCTGGCACCGGCGGTGCGTGAGGTGCTGGCAGAAGTGGGAGAATGACTGCGATATGAGTGCTGAAACTTCCTCCTCGTCGTCCCCGACGTCCGCATCCCACGGCCCGGCCGAGCGTGCCGCCGTCATCGATCACGCCGCCCTGGCCCACAACGTGAACACGGTGCGCTCCTGGGCGCAGCCCGCACAGGTGATGGCGGTGGTCAAAGCGGATGCCTACGGGCACGGGATGATCGAATGTGCCCGCACGGCGGTGGCCGCCGGCGCGACCTGGCTGGGCGTGGCCCACGTGTCCGAAGCGTTGCAGCTGCGCGAGGCCGGGCTGACCACTCCCACCCTGGCTTGGCTGCACACCTCCGGCACCCCATTCGGCCGTGCCGTCGAAGAGGGTATTGATCTGGGTGTCTCTGGATGGGAACTCGACGCCATTGCCGAGGCTGCGCGGCGCCTGGAGCGTCCGGCTCGGGTGCACCTGAAGATCGACACCGGGCTGGGTCGTAACGGCTGCCCGCCGGAGGAATGGGACGCCCTGTGCGCCCGCGCCGCCGAACTGCAGCGCCCCGGACTGATCCGCGTCGTCGGAGTTTTTTCGCATCTGGCGGTAGCCGATGAGCCCGAGCGTGAACACGAAGTTGATGCCGCGCTGAATCGTTTCCACGACGCCGTCGCTTTGGCCCGCTCGCACGGCCTGGACCCGGATCTGCGGCACCTGGCCAACACTCCGGCTACGCTGGCCCGGCCCGACACCCATCTGGACATGGTGCGCTTCGGGGTGGGCATGTACGGGCTGAGCCCCTTCGCCGGGGAGGGCCCCGAGACCTTCAACCTGCGCCCGGTGATGTCGTTGACCACCACGCTGGCTGCCAACAAGCTCGTGCCCGCCAACCAGGGGGTCTCCTACGGGTACCGTTACCGCACCGGTGCCGCCACCCGGCTCGGGCTGGTGCCGTTGGGTTATGCCGACGGTGTGCCGCGCACCGCCGATGAGGCTCCCGTGTGGATCGACGGTCGTACCTATCGGGTGTCCGGGCGGATCGCCATGGACCAGTTCATGGTGGACCTGCACACCGAAGAGCAGGAGATCCAGGTCGGCGCGCCCGTCGAGCTCTTCGGCCCGCGCTCCGGGATTCTGGCCAGCGAATGGGCGGATGCCGCCGGCACCATCAATTACGAGATCGTCACCCGCGTCGGGGCGCGGGTGCCCCGGATTCATGTGAACCGCGAGGCCGCCCGCCGCGGCGCGGAGGAGAAGAAATGACGGCGGAACTCACCGGCGAACATCGGGTCGAGCTGGTCGATCTGGACGCCACCGCCCGTTTCGCACGTACCCTGGCGGGCCAGCTGCGCGGCGGCGACGTGCTGATCCTCACCGGTGAGCTCGGCGCCGGCAAAACCACGTTCACCCAGTCGCTGGGGGCCGCACTCGGTATTACCGATCCCATCACCTCACCCACCTTCGTTATCGCCCGGCACCACCGCAACGCCAGCGTCGATTCGGATGGCGCACCCCGTCCGGACCTGGTCCACGTGGACGCCTACCGGCTGGAGTCCGCCGACGCTCTGACCAGCCTCGACCTGGAGTCCACGCTGGCCGACTCCGTCACGGTGATCGAATGGGGCCGCGACCTCGCCGAGCACCTGGCCGGAGACGCCGGCTGGCTCGACCTCGAGCTGCATCGCGCCCCCGGCAGCGCTGAACCCACGGGCCCCACCGTCGAAGGGGAATGGGTCACGGATTTCGAAGACGACGTCGAAGAACCGCGCACCGGCGTGCTGCGAACGTTCGGCTCCCGCTTCACCGGGCTCAACCTCGTAGACTGATCCCCATGCCTAGCACCGCAACACCCGGGGACCGAGACCCCCTGATCCTTGCCGTGGATTCCTCCGCCACCGCCTCCGCTGCCCTGATCCACCAGGGCACCGTGCTCGCTGCCGCTGAGACCGAATCCACTCACCACCACGCCGAAGTGCTCACCCCCTTGGTGAACCGGGTACTTGCCGAGGCCGGCGTAGCATCGGGCCCCGATCAGCGGCTCACCCACCTCGCGGTCGGCGTCGGCCCCGGACCCTTCACCGGGTTGCGCGCCGGCATCGTCACCGCACAGAGCCTGGGCTTCGTCTGGGACACCCCGGTGCTCGGCGTCATGAGTCTTGACGCCCTGGCTTACCGCGCGGCCGAGGATGCCTGGCGGCGCGGGGCCGAAGAATTCATCGTGGCGACCGACGCCCGCCGTCGTGAAGTGTACTGGGCGCACTACTCCACCGTGGGCGGGCAGTTCCAACGCCTGCACGGGCCCTTCGTCACCGCGCCGGGCGACGTCACCGAGCTACCCGTGTACGGGGCGGGCGCCGGGCTCTACCCCGAACAGCTGCACGTTGTCGAGGGGTTCGACCACACCGTTCCGCACGCCGGCGACCTCGGCCTGGTGGCCGAGCTGGGCCTACGCCGCGGCCGCGGACTGGTAGCACCCGAACCGCAGTACCTGCGCGAATCCGACGCCACCATCCCCACACACCTGGCCCGGCGGGACGGCTGAATCGGCGCCGGACATGACTGATCTCCCCGACACCCACACCGCTGACAGCCCCGAGCTCCCCGAGGGCTTCCGGCTGCGCCGTCTGCACGCCGACGACGTCGACACCCTGCTGGTTCTGGAACGCACCCTGTTCCCGGAAGACGCCTGGCCGGAGCAGTTTTTTCTCGAGGAGCTGGAGCAGGCCGGACCGGCGGAGCAGGGCGGCACCCGCGACTACCGGGTGCTGGAACGCCGCGCTCCGACCGAAACCAACAATCCTGCGCACGATCAGCAGTGGAGCATCGTCGGCTACGCCGGACTGATGAGTGTGCCCCCGCTGGCCGATGTGCAAACCATCGGGGTGCACCCGGACTACGAGGGGCTCGGACTCGGCTCGGCCCTGCTGCGCTGGATGGTGGCGGAGGCCGGGCGGCGCGGTGCCGAAGACCTGCTGCTGGAGGTGCGTGCCGACAACCACCGGGCCCAACGCCTCTACGCTCGCCACGGATTCGATCATATTCACACCCGCAGCGGCTACTATCCGCAGGGCATAGACGCGAAGATCATGCGCCGTCACCTGCATACCGGACCATGCCGGTGGGACTGAGAGGACAACGATGAACCAGAGACACACCCCCGTGGTACTCGGAATCGAGACCTCCTGCGACGAGACCGGGGTCGGCGTGGTGGCCGGCACCCGGTTGCTCGCCCATCAGGTGGCCTCGTCCATGGAACAACACGTGGCCTTCGGCGGGGTGATTCCGGAAATCGCGGCCCGCGCCCACGTCACCGAATTCATCCCCACCGTGCGCGCCGCCCTGGATGAGGCCGGGCTGAGTCTCGACGACGTCGACGCGCTCGCGGTCACCGCTGGGCCCGGGCTGGCGGGCGCCCTGATGGTCGGGGTGTCCGGAGCCAAGGCGCTCGCCTCCGCTGCCGGGAAACCGCTGTATGGCATCAACCATCTGGTCGCCCATGTCGGGGTCGGGTTCCTGGATGAAGCCCTCACCGCAGCCGGGCCCAAAGAGGGCAAGCAGAGTCCCGCCGAAGCCGAGCGCGCCGGCACCCTCGGCGCGCTGCTGGTGTCCGGCGGTCACACCGAGATCCTTAAAGTGCGCTCGCTGACCCACGACGTCGAACTGCTGGGATCCACCATCGACGATGCTGCTGGAGAAGCCTACGACAAGGTGGCCCGGCTGATCGGCGCCGGTTATCCGGGCGGCCCCGTCATCGACCGCCTCGCCCGGGAAGGCGACCCGAAGGCGTTCCGGTTCCCTCGCGGGCTCAGCGCCCCGAAATTCGTGGGCACCGCGGAAGAACCCGGCCCGCGCCGACATGACTGGTCATTCTCCGGGTTGAAAACCGCCGTGGCCCGCGCCACCGAACAGTTCACCTCTCGCGGGGCGGACGTGCCGGTGGCCGACGTGGCCGCCTCGTTCCAAGAGGCGGTGGCCGATGTCATCACCGCCAAAGCGGTGCGCGCCTGCCAGGAACACGGCATCACCCACCTGTTGTTGGGCGGAGGAGTGGCCGCGAATTCCCGGCTGCGCGAACTACTCGGGGCCCGCTGCGCCTCGGCCGGGATCACCCTCACGGTGCCGCCGCCGTCGCTGTGCACCGATAACGGTGCGATGGTCGCGGCCCTGGGCGCCCAACTCGTCGCCGCCGGGGTGGCCCCCTCGGACCCGTCGTTCTCCGCGGATCCCTCGCAGCCGGTCACCCTCGTCAGCGTCTGAACCGAGGCTGCGGGGCTAGTTGTTCCACTCCAGCACGGAGGTGTGGGTGCGGCGCGAGGCGTCCCGTACCACCTCGACCAACGCCGGATCCGCCGCAACCTGGCCACCAGACACCGGAACACCACCGGCGCGCGCCGCCACCTGGCGCTGATGCGCAGCCGTGCCGCCCTGCTCGATGATCCGGCGCACCCACCCCAGCTCCTCGACGCAGCCCAGCTGCTCGGCCACCGGGGTCAGTCGCTCGATCTCGGCGTCCAGATGCTCGGTCACTAAGAGCTCGTCACCGTCACCGTTGACAATGATGATGGCGTCGAGCCCATACCGGGCGGCCCGCCACTTGTTCTCCTGCACGTACCAGGGCGCCATGATCTCCACCGGCGCGCCGTTCTCGGTGGCGTCATGCACCAGGCATTGGGTCAGCGCGGCCACCGCCCCGATCTCCTCCAGCGTGGACATCCCGTCGCACACCCGCATCTCCACCGTGCCCAACCGCGGAACCGCGCGCAGGTCCCAGCGGCACTCCGAGACGTCGTCGATCACGCCCGTATGTGTCAGATCCGCCACGCACTGCTCAAACCCGGACCACTGCTCGAACTGGAACGGCAGCCCCGAGGTCGGCAACTGCTGGAACATCAGGGTGCGCTGCGACTGGTATCCGGTATCCGCGCCCTCCCAAAATGGGCTCGACGCCGAGAGCGCCAGCAGGTGCGGAGAGTAATTGACCAACTGGTTGACCGCGGCCATCGCCCGGTCCCGCTGCGCCACCCCGACGTGCACGTGCACCCCGTAGATCACCATCTGCCGGCCCCACCACTGGGTGCGGTCCAGCATTTTCCCGTAGCGGTCAGCCGAAGAGACCGGCTCGTACAGGGCCTCGGCGAACGGGTGAGAACCCTGGCTGTAGAGATGTGCCCCGTGGCGCTGCGCCACCGGAATCACTCGCTGCGCCGTCGACGCCAGCTGGTCCAGTCCCTCGCTGACGGTGGAACACACCCCGGTCACCAACTCCACCGTGTTCATCAGATATTCGCCGGTGACATGCCCGACGACGATGCGGTCGGCCTCCGGGGTTGAATTCAGTGCGGCGATCACCTGCTCCGCCACCGGCTGCAGTTCACCGGTGTCGGGATCCACGAGCGCCAGCTCCCATTCCAGGCCCAGCGTGGAGGCGGGCGATGAGGCGAAGGTCAGGGACATGGTCGCTCCTGGGGTGCGGGGTGCTCTCGGATTCTTCAGGTCATCCTACTGGCCTCACACACCGGGCAAGCACACGTCATCTTCGGGACCCCAAGTGTGTGGTGTTGAACACATTGTGACTGTGGTCGCGGGGAGATTCCGTAGTCCGAGGTGCGTGTAATGCTGAGATCAGCCTCGATTAATAGGCGGTTCACCTCTAGACTATTTCGTGTTAGGTTTACCTTGGCTAACACGGGCTGGTCGTCATAGCTGGCTTTAGACCGCGCGAACACTGAAGAAATCTGACGTTCATACCGAACACTCTTGGGAGATACATGATGAAGAAGATGAGTCGCACTCGGCTCGGAGTGATGGCATTCGTCACCGCCGCCGCACTCGGCCTGACCGCCTGCGGCGGCGACGCTTCCGGCGATGGCGCCGGTGACGCCGAAGCGACCACCGCCGAGTCCGCAGCCGCCGAAGGTGGCGAAGCCGCCAGCGACGTGACCGATATGTCCGGGAACACCGTCGAGCTTCCTGCCGACCCGCAGTCGATCGTTGCCACCGACAACCGCATCTTCGGCACCCTGGCCGACTGGGGTGTCGAGCTGACCGCAGCTCCCGTGGACCTGATGCCCGAGAACGACCAACTGGCTGCTTACCACGAGAACTCCGACATCGTGAACCTCGGCAACCACCGCGAGCCCGACATGGAAGGTGTCGTGGCGGTGGAGCCCGACCTGATCCTCAACGGTCAGCGCTTCACCCAGTACGCCGAAGATCTCCAGGAACTGGCACCGGATGCGGCCTTCGTGGACACCAACATCGACATCGAGGCCAACCCGCTCGACGAGCAGCTGCGCGAACTCACCACGCTGTTGGGCGAGGTCTTCGGTCAGCAGGACTCCGCCGAGCAGCTCATCGCCGACTTCGATGAATCCATCGAGCGCGCTCAGGCTGCCTACAACGAGGAGTGGACCGTGGCCGGTCTGATCACTTCCGGCGGTGACATCAACTACTCCGCACCGAGCACCGGCCGCGCTGTTGGCCCCGTGTTTGACGTACTGGACCTGACCCCGGCGCTGGAGCAGGATGGCTCGACCAACCACCAGGGCGATGATATCTCCGTGGAAGCTATCGCTGACGCCAACCCCGAATGGCTGATCGTGCTGGACCGCGACGCCGGCACCGGTGACGCCCAGGCCAACTCCGCTGAGGAACTGCTCGAAGAGTCTGAGGCCCTGCAGAACGTTCCGGCCATCCAGGAAGGCAATATCGTCTACCTGAACCCGGACTTCTACACCGCTGAGGATATCCAGCACTACACCGAGCTGTTCAATGATCTGGCGGACGCCTTCGAGACGGCCAGCTGATCGCTGAGCTGAGCTAATAACCCACGCGGTTGGTCCACCGGCCGGAAGCGGGAAACTGCTTCCGGTCGGTGATTGCGTGCCGGGGGAGACACACCATGAGGGGCATGAGATGAGTGCGACCATTGACGACGAGGCCGCAGTCGAGCGCGCTTCCGTCCCGCTAGGGGCGGAGAAGGATCCGCCGAGTGAGCTGGCAGAGCGAAAGTCCCTGTGGTCGCAGGCGTGGCCCCTACTGATCGGTGTGGTGATCACCGGCGGGCTCGTGTACCTCTCGTTGCACATCGGCGTTTTTGATATTGCTGGCCACGAAGATGGTCAGGAGATGTTCTTCATCACCCGCGTTCCCCGCACCATCGCCCTGGTCTTGGCCGGTGCGGCCATGGCCATGTGCGGGCTGGTGATGCAGCTGATGACGCAGAACCGGTTCGTGGAGCCCTCGACCACGGGCACCACCGAGTGGGCCGGGCTGGGACTATTGCTCACGATGATCCTGCTGCCGAACCCTTCAATTTTCGTGCGGATGGTCGGCGCCATCATCTTCGCCTTCATCGGCACCGTGGTCTTCTTCCTCTTCTTGCGCCGGGTGACCCTGAAATCCTCACTGATCGTCCCGCTGATTGGCATCATGCTTGGTGCGGTGATCGGATCCGTCTCCACCTTCCTGGCGCTCCAGACCGACATGCTCCAGCAGCTGGGCATCTGGTTCGCCGGCTCCTTCACGGGGGTGGTGCGCGGCCGGTACGAACTGTTGTGGATCGTCGCGATCGTCACCGTGCTCGTGTTCATCATCGCCGACCGGTTCACCGTGGCCGGGCTCGGCAAGGAGGTCGCCACCAACGTCGGGCTGAACTACAATGCGGTCATCTTCACCGGCGTGTCCATGGTCGCCATCGTCTCCGGCGTCGTGACCGTGGTGATTGGCGCTCTGCCCTTCCTCGGGCTCATCGTGCCCAACATCGTCTCGCTGTTCCGCGGCGACAACCTACGCTCCAATCTGCCCTGGGTCTGTCTGGTGGGCATCTGCATCGTCACCGTCTGCGACATCATCGGTCGCACCATCATCATGCCCTTCGAGATTCCGGTTTCATTGATCCTGGGGGTGCTGGGCGCCACCGTCTTCGTGATCCTGCTCGTCAGGAGGCGCCGTCATGTCTGATGTTCTGAAGCCTGCGGAGTCCACCTTCGAACTGGACTCCTTGCGCGGCGCTGGCGAGGCGACCTCCACATCGGCCCGACGGACCGGCGCCTTCATGGATGCCAGGCACCGCCGCCGGTACATTCTGATCATGACCGGCCTGAGCATTGCCGCAGTGGCGATTACCTTCGGTTTCCTCGCTTACGACAATCCGATGGACTTCGGTACGCCGGGCTTCTGGAAGATTGCCGAGATGCGGGCCACCAACCTCATCGTGATGATCATCGTGATCGCGTGTCAGTCCTTCGCCACCGTGTCCTTCCAGACAGCCACCTCCAACCGGATCATCACCCCGTCGATCATGGGTTTTGAGTCCCTGTACCTGGCCGTGAATACCG
The DNA here is from genome assembly GCF_029637705.1 of Citricoccus muralis. Taxonomy (NCBI): domain Bacteria; kingdom Bacillati; phylum Actinomycetota; class Actinomycetes; order Micrococcales; family Micrococcaceae; genus Citricoccus; species Citricoccus muralis. The sequence goes on along the minus strand of NZ_CP121252.1, from coordinate 2,280,998 downwards.
CGGTCATCTTCTTCTTCGGTGCAGGCGGGGTCACCATGGTGCTGGGCGTGGGAGCCTACCTCGGACAGATTCTGCTGATGATCGGCTTTGCCGCCGCACTGTATGGTTGGCTACTTTCGGGCCGGTTCAGCAATATCCACATTATGTTGCTCGTCGGCGTGGTGATCGGCGGCGGTCTGGGATCGATGTCTACTTTCATGCAACGCATGCTCGACCCCAACGAGTTCGACGTGCTCTCGGCCCGGATGTTTGGCAATATCTCCAACGCCTCCAGCGAATACTTGCCCTACGCCATCCCGATGGTCGTGGTGTGCTGTGTCATCCTGTGGCTGCGGGCACGGAAAATGAACGTCATCGCCCTGGGCCGCGACACCGCCAACAACCTGGGGCTGAACCACCGTCGCGAAGTGATGATCACCCTCCTGCTCGTTTCAATCCTCATGTCTGTGACGACCTCGCTGGTGGGTCCGATGACCTTCCTCGGCTTCCTCATCGCCACCCTGGCGTATACATTCACGGACTCCTACGACCACCGGCTCATCCTGCCCATGGCGTTCCTGCTGGGATACGTCATCTTGGCCGGGGCTTACTTCATTCTTCGCAACTTCTTCTACGCTCAGGGAGCGGTCACCATCATCATCGAACTCATCGGTGGTCTGGTCTTCTTGATCGTGGTGATGAGAAAGGGACGACTGTGATCACTCTCGAGAATGTCTCGCGGCGCTACAGCGACTCCGTCACGATTGGACCCGTCGACGTCGAGATTCCGGCGGGCGGAATCACCGCGCTGGTGGGACCCAACGGTGCCGGAAAATCCACGATCCTCACGATGATCGGCCGCCTCCAGGAGGTCGACACCGGCAGTATCCAGGTGGCCGGTCTCGATGTCACCAAGGCTCGCAGCAAGGACGTGGCTAAGACGCTGGCGATCCTGCGTCAGGAGAACCACTTCGTCACCCGCCTCACTGTGCGCCAGCTGGTGGGCTTCGGCCGTTACCCGTACTCCAAGGGCCGCCTGACGCCGGAATGTGAGCATCAGATCGATCTTGCCTTGGGGTTCCTGGAGCTCACTGATCTGCAGGATCGTTTCCTCGACCAGCTCTCTGGTGGGCAGCGCCAGCGGGCCTACGTCGCCATGGTGCTGGCTCAGGACACCGACTACATCCTGCTCGACGAGCCCCTGAACAACCTCGACATGAAGCACTCCGTGCGCATGATGAAGCAGTTGCGTCGCGCCGCCGATGAGTTGGGGCGCACCGTGGTCGTGGTGCTGCACGACATCAACTTCGCAGGTCGATATGCGGACCGCATCCTGGCGATGAAGAACGGTCAGGCGGTGCATTTCGGCACACCCGACGAGATCATGCGCGACGATGTGCTCAGCGGCATCTTCGAGACTGACGTCTCGGTGCGCGACGACGCCGGTCTCCCGCTGGCGGTCTACTTCTAGGACGGATTAGACCGGCTCGACCACTACGGCGAGCCGGTCTTCGCCCACACGAGTGAGAACCAGGGTTGCCGTGCGTGGAGCAGGCGTGGAGCCGCCGGACTTCTTCTGCTTCTTCTTCTGACCCGACATCAGCAGTCGGCGCAGTTCCTCGGGCACCACATCGACACCGCGTTTCTTGATGTCGAGTCGCGTCATCGACTGCTCCTGAACCCAGCGGCGCAGCCCCTTGACGCTGTATGGCAGCACGTCCAGCACCCGGTAGCCGGTAGCGAACGGCGTCGACACGGGTTCATCGGCGCAGAAATAGGCGATGTGTTCGTCCAACATTCGCCCGCCCACCGAACCGAAGGTATCGGCCACCAGCTGTCGGATGAGCCCGGAACGGATCACCGCGGAATCAGGTTCGTATAAGTACCCGGCGATGCCCTCGCGCCCGGAAATCGGCACCTCCGGGTCATCGTCGAAATCAGCGGCGCTGATCAGCTCGCTGGTGCTCCCTGCCGCATCGATCACCAATGCGCCGCGACGTACATCATCTCGACGCACGGCGTTGAACCACAGCACGGTTTCCAGGAGTGACCCATCCACCGAGATCCACTGCGCTTCTGCGGTCTCCGGAATGGCTGCATGGGGTAGGCCCGGGCCCAATTTGACCCCTACTGGGGCTCCGGTGTCGGCCAGGCGCTCCACGAAGGACAGGGGAGGCGAGAACGCCTCGGGATCGAAGATGCGCGTCGAGCCCCCGGTGGTGTCTGTGCTGGAGCCATCGAGCACTCGCCGTGCCGGATCCAACCAGTACGCCTCCGGGCGTGAGCTCTCGTCCAGCCCGTCGTGCCAGTCCAGCGCGTCGGCACAGATCACGGTGGCGTTCGGGAACGGCATGAGATTAATCGTGGCCGCCGCCGCAGTGGACTCGTCCATCTCGACCGCGGTGACATTCAGTTCCAGGGCGGCCATGGCTAGGGCGTCAGCGCCCAGTCCGCATCCGAGGTCTGCCACGGATGTCACCCCGGCGTCCTGGAATCGGTGAGCGTGCCGGGCCGCCACCGAGAGCCGGGTGGCTTGCTGTAAGCCGTCGTCGGTGAAGACCATGTGATCGGTGAACGGGCCGAATTTCTCGACCGCTCGGGACCGTAACCGCAACTGGGTGAGCACCGCGGCTACGGTTTCTGGGTCGTGTCCCTCGCCGCGTAACTGGGTGGACCAGCGTAGGGCGTCCGCGTCGCGGTAGGCGCGATGGTCGCCGAGCTCATCCGAGAGTCGCCGTAGTAGCTCCCACCCCTCGGGGCGCAATACGGGGGCAAGCGCCGAAGCGCCGGTGGTGGAGGAATCAGTCACCACTCCACGGTACCGCCGTCTGTAAGCCGCTTGGGTGAACGCAACACTGGCACTCACCTTGACCGAGTGCTAAGTCTCGGCTTAGAGTCGGATTAGCACTCGAGCATAGCGAGTGACAAAGCCTTGAAGGACTAGCCATCCGGCACCCGCGACGACGGTTGGCTCGCCCCCGGCGCACAACAGATTTATGGAACTACAGAAGGAGAGTGCGGACATGGCCGTCTCTATCAAGCCCCTCGAGGATCGCATTGTTGTCCGTCCGCTGGAAGCCGAGCAGACCACCGCTTCCGGTCTGGTCATCCCGGACACCGCCAAGGAGAAGCCCCAGGAGGGCACCGTGGTGGCAGTGGGCCCCGGCCGCGTGGCCGACAACGGTGAGCGCATCGCCGTCGACGTGAACGAGGGCGACGTGGTGCTGTTCTCGAAGTACGGCGGCACCGAGGTCAAGTACGGCGGCGAAGAGTACCTGGTGCTCTCCGCTCGCGACGTGCTGGCCGTCGTCACCAAGTGACTCAGCAGCGCTGATTAAGACCACCTGAGAGCGGGCCCGGTCGGCCACCGGCCGGCTGGGCCGCTCTACTTCAGACGTCAGAACAGATTTAGAGGAGTAACAACACATGGCAAAGCAGCTGTTGTTCAACGACGACGCTCGCCGTGCGCTACAGGCCGGTATCGACAAGCTCGCCGATACCGTCAAGGTCACCCTCGGCCCCAAGGGCCGCAACGTGGTGCTCGACAAGGCCTGGGGTGCACCCAACATCACCAACGACGGTGTGACCATCGCCCGCGACGTGGAGCTTGAGGACCCTTACGAGAACATGGGTGCTCAGCTGGCGAAGGAAGTCGCCACCAAGACCAACGACATCGCCGGTGACGGCACCACCACCGCCACCGTGCTGGCCCAGGCTCTCGTAAACGAGGGCATGCGTCTGGTGGCCGCCGGTGCGGCCCCGAACGAGGTCAAGAAGGGCATCGAGGTGGCCACCGCCGCCGTCGAGAAGCGCCTGCAGGAGAACGCCCGCGACGTCGAAGGCAAGAATGTGGCCCACGTGGCCGCAATTTCGGCTCAGTCCGACGAAGTCGGCGAGCTGCTGGCCCGCGCTTTCGACACTGTCGGCGCCGACGGCGTGATCACCATCGAAGAGTCCTCCACGACCTCCACCGAGCTGGAGATCACCGAGGGTATGCAGTTCGACAAGGGCTACCTCTCCCCGCACATGGTCACCGACGCCGAGCGTCAGGAAGCCGTGCTGGAGGATGCCTACATCCTGCTGAACTCCGGCAAGATTTCCAACGTTCAGGAGTTCCTGCCGCTGCTGGAGAAGATCCTGCAGGAGAAGAAGCCGCTGTTCATCATCGCCGAGGACGTCGAGGGCGAAGCCCTGTCCACCCTGGTGGTCAACAAGCTGCGCGGCACCCTGAACGCCGTGGCCGTGAAGGCTCCGGGCTTCGGTGACCGCCGCAAGGCCATGATGCAGGACATCGCGATCCTCACCGGCGCACAGGTGGTCTCCCCGGATCTGGGCATGAAGCTGGATCAGGTCGGCACCGAGGTGCTCGGCTCTGCTCGCCGTATCACCGTGACCAAGGACAACACCACGATCGTCGAGGGTGCAGGCTCCGCGGACGACGTGGAGGCACGCGTGGCACAGATCAAGGCTGAGATCGACGCCACCGACTCTGACTGGGACCGTGAGAAGCTCCAGGAGCGCCTGGCCAAGCTGGCCGGCGGCGTGGGCGTCATCAAGGTCGGCGCTGCCACCGAGGTGGAGCTCAAGGAGCGCAAGGCCCGCATCGAGGATGCCGTGAACTCCACCCGCGCTGCTCTGGAAGAGGGCATCGTGGCTGGCGGCGGTACCGCACTGATCAACGCCCTGTCCGTACTGGACGAGGATGCTGATGTGTCCGCGCTCTCTGGCGATGCGGCACACGGCGTCGACGTCGTCCGTAAGGCTCTGGTGCAGCCGCTGCGCTGGATCTCCCTGAACGCCGGCGAAGACGGCTCCGTCGTGGTCTCCAAGGTGGCCCAGCTGGAGCCCAACCACGGCTTCAACGCCAAGACCGGCGTCTACGGCGACCTGCTCGCCGACGGCGTCATCGACCCGGTGAAGGTCACCCGCTCTGCCCTGCAGAACGCCGCCTCCATCGCGGCTCTGGTGCTGACCACCGAGACCCTGGTGGCTGACAAGGTCGAGGATGAGGACGAAGACTGATCCCCGCTGATCACGTTGAATTCCAGGTGACCGATTCTGGTCACTGACTCGCGCTCAATGCCCTGCTGGACCTGGTCCGGCAGGGCATTGTCGGGTAGGATGAAGACCATGCCGGAATTGCTGAACCTGCCTGCCTCTGCCCTCGACGCCTACCGTGGCGCGGTTCTCTCTATCGGACGTCAGCATCCTCTGGTCGAGGAGGAGCTCGAAGGCCAGCTCCAGCCACTGCATTACCCGGCTTCCCGGCACGACCGCGCCGAGTTCCTCGCCGAGCACGGGGAGACGATCAAGATCGCGGTGGCCACCGCCGGCAGCGGGGTCGACGCCATGATGCTGGACCGGCTGCCGCACCTCGAGGCCGTGATGAATTTCGGGGTCGGCTACGACGCTCACGACGTCGAAGGGCTCCGCGAGCGCAACATCCCGCTGTCGAACACTCCCGACGTGCTCAATGAATGTGTCGCTGACACCGCACTGGGGCTCTACCTCGACACCATGCGTCGCTTTTCGGCGGCCGACCGGTTCGTGCGCAGCGGAAAATGGCAGGAAGGGCCGTTCCCCTTCAGCACCCGAGCACACCACCGCCGGGTGGGCATCCTCGGGCTGGGGCGCATTGGCTTCGATATTGCCCGCCGCTTTGAAGCCCTGAGCAGTGAAATCCACTACTGGTCCCGCCGCGCGAAGGACACCCCGGGCTACACCTACCACGCCACCCCGCGGGAGCTGGCCGAGAATGTTGACGTCCTCGTCGTTGCTATCGTGGGTGGTCCGGAGACCGTCGGTCTCGTCGACGCAGAGATCCTCAGCGCGCTGGGGGAGCGTGGCGTCGTCGTCAACATCGCCCGTGGTTCGGTCATCGACGACGAAGCACTCATCGCCGCGCTGCAGAACCGCACCATCACTGCTGCCGGTCTCGACGTGTTCGTCGACGAACCCAACGTTGATGACCGTTATCTCGAGCTGAGCAACACTGTCCTCTACCCGCACGTTGGATCCGCCACACGCGAGACCCGCGAGGATATGGCGCGGCTGACTCTGGAGAACGTGCGCAGCTGGGTGACCAGCCAGACCCTGGTTACTCCAGTCTAGAAGACCAGGCTGAGTCCAAAGACCCCGATGATGCCCAGCACGGCCAGCACCGTGGTTTAAGTCCTACGCACCGCCAGCGCCTGCCCGACGCTGAGGTTGACGTACTCCTTGAACAGCCAGAAGCCCGGATCGTTGACGTGGCTGAAGGCAGTCGACCCGCACGCGGTCGCCAGGACCATCAGCTCGGGTGAGGCACCGGTGGCAGCCACCAGGGGAGCGGCCACACCGGCAGCGGTGGCGACGGCAACCGTGGCTGAGCCCAAGGCGATGGGCAGCAGCGCGGCAATCACCCAAGCGAGCAGCAATGGGCTGAAATTCAAACCGCTGGTGGTCTCGGCAATGTAATCGGCAATGCCCGCCGAGACGAGCACCTCTTTGAAGGCACCGCCGGCACCCATCACCAGCAAAATCATCGCCATGGCTTGAGCGGCGTCCTATGTCAATGCGGGCAATATCGGACTGCCGATCGCGCTGTTTGCCGCCGGCTCGGCTATGCCCGCCGTCTCCGTGCTAATGGCGCAGCTGTTGGTCATCGCCCCGATCTACCTCACGGTGTTCTCCTTCCTCTCCCGCCACCGGGCCGAGACGAAGGAGCCGCTGTGGACGACGGTGCTGAAAGCAGTGGCGAATCCTGTGAGCATCGCCGCCGTCGTCGGCGCAGCGGTGTCACTGACTTCCTGGACGCCGCCAGAGGTGATCTGGCAACCCCTGGACATGCTGACGAAACTGGCCCTGATGCCCACAGCGGCCTGGTTGCTGGGGCACTTCGTGTTTGGGCTCAGTGGGCTCGAGCTGTTCGGGGTGGTAGCCATGGCGGCACTACCCACCGCGCAGAACGTGTTCCTCTTCGCATCCCAGTTTCGGCTGCCCACCTTGTTGGTGCGTGACACGATCTTCGCCAGCTCTTTCCTCTCGCGGCCGGTGATCCTCCTGATTACTCTGTTGCTGGCTCCCGCATAACGCTTGCAGAGTCACCGGGGTCACAGTGTGTCCTCACGTGACCGATCGGTCAGGTCGTCCAGCGTTTTCGGACTACGGTGCTCGCATGTCTTCAACTCGCACTGATATCCAACCCCGGCAGAGGACCCTGCCCGGGTGGATGACCAATTTCGGATTCCAGATCCTGGCCGCTCTCGTGCTCGGCGTCGTTCTCGGCCTGGTGGCCCGCGCCGCTGGCCACACCGAGGAGACCCCGACCGGTCTGGGCACGACGCTGCAACTGATCGGCTCCAGCTACATCTCCTTGCTGCGCGCCGCGGTGATCCCACTGGTGTTCTTCGCCGTTGTCGCCTCCATCGCCAACCTCGCGCAGGTCACCAACGCCGCCCGCCTGGCGTGGAAAACCTTGCTCTGGTTCGCCATCACCGCGTTCATTTCTGTGCTCATCGGCATTGCCATGGGCGCGATCTTCCAACCCGGCGTCGGCACCGGGCAGGAAGCCCCGGAGGAATACGCGGGCCGCACCGGCGACTGGCTGGCGTTCCTGCAGGGTCTCATTCCCTCCAATTTCCTGGGACTGTCGGCCTCGACCACTGCCGGTGACGACGGCACCATGACGACCTCGGTGTCGTTCAACGTGCTACAGATCCTGGTGATCGCGATCGTCGTCGGTGTGGCCGCCTTGAAACTGGGCAAGAAAGCCGAGCCGTTCCTGGACTTCTCGCAGTCCACCCTGGCCGTGATCCAGAAGGTGCTGTGGTGGATCATCCGTATCGCTCCGATCGGCACCGTGGGTCTGCTCGGCAACGCGGTGGCGTCCTACGGCTGGACCACCATGGGCGCCCTCGGCACCTTTGTGCTCGCCATTTATTCCGGTCTGGCTATTGTGCTGCTGGTGCTCTACCCGGTGCTGGTGAAGGCCCATGGGCTGAGCATCCGCAAGTTCTTCTCCGGTGTGTGGCCCGCCTTCCAGTTGGGCTTCGTCTCCCGCTCCTCGATCGGCACGTTGCCGGTGACTCAGCGCGTGGCTGAGCGAAACTTCGGAGTGCCTACCGGTTACGCTGCGTTCGCAGTGCCGTTGGGCGCCACCACCAAGATGGACGGCTGCGCTGCTATCTACCCGGCGATTGCCGCGATGTTCGTGGCCCAGTTCTTCGGTATCCAGCTGACGCTGGCCGACTACGCGCTCATCGTGGTGGTCTCCGTGCTTGGGTCGGCAGCGACCGCGGGCACCACCGGTGCCGTCGTGATGCTCACCCTGACCCTGTCCACCCTGGGGCTGCCGCTGGCCGGTGTCGGCCTGCTTCTCGCCGTGGACCCCATCGTCGACATGGGCCGCACCGCCGTGAACGTGGTGGGTCAGGCCCTGGTGCCTGCGCTGGTGTCGAAGCAGGAAGGCATCCTGGACGAGTCGCTCTACAACGCCAAGCACGCCGGCGTGGAGCTGATGAATGACGACGTTGAACTGGCCGAGCCGGAGACGCAGGACGTGGTCGACCACGCGCAAGACGAGCCGGTCGACGCCGAGCGCGTCGGCGCCGAGGCCGGATCGGCTCAGCGACCCAGCGTGTGACGCAAGGCCGAGGTCAGGTCCGGGTGCCGGAAACGGTACCCGGACCTTTCCAATGCGGCCGGAGCAAGGCGTGCCGAACTCTGCGCCAGCTCTCGCGCTCCCTGAGCACCCAGCAGCAAGGCCGGGGCGATGTTCGGGGTACGCAGCACAGTTGGTCGATGCAGAATATCGCCCAGGGCGGCGGCGAACTCGCGCTGCTGCACCGGCTGCGGGCTCACCGCGTTGACCGGTCCAGTGACCTCGGGCCGGACGACCGCCCACACGTAGATTTGCGCCAGATCATCCAGGGACACCCAAGGCTGCCACATCCCGCCCGAGCCCATCGGGCCACCGGCACCGGCCTGATACAGCGGCAGCTGGGCGGCCAATAGCCCGCCAGCGGAGGAAAGCACCAGCCCGGTGCGCACGGTGACGACTCGGATTCCTGCCTCGGCGGCACCGGAAGCCACCTGCTCCCACTGTCGACACACCGCGGCCAGAAAATCATCTCCACTGGGTGCGGTCTCATCGAGGTGGGCGGCATCCTCATCGTGAGCGCTCGCATCGTGACCGTAGAACCCCGAAGCCGAGGCGCTGATGAGGGTGTGTGGACCGCCTCGGTCGGCCACGGAACGCAGTGCGGTGACCAGGGTGGAAGTGGAGTCGACCCGGGACGCGAAGACCGTCCGGCGATGGGCTGCGGTGAAGGGGCCTGCGATCGAGGCTCCGGAGAGGTTGATCACCGCGTCGACGCCGATCAGTAAGGACGCATCGAGTTCGCCCTGCGCGGGGTCCCAGCTGATGTGGTGCTCGTCGATCCGACGGCTGGGGCCGGAATGGCGCACCAGGGTGATCACCCGGTGGCCGCCGGAGCGCAACAGCGCCGAGACTTGGGTTCCCACCAATCCGGAGGCACCGGTGATCGCCACCGTCAGGGGGTGATCAGTGGCAACCTGGGCCTGGAAATCCAGGTCGTCGCGCATCACTCGCGACCGGAAGGCCATGATCCGCTCGAGCTCGGTGTCGAAGCGGGCGGCGGCCCCGGGGATGCTTTCGATGGCGGCGGGAAGTTCATATTCGATCCGGTCCTCGATCCGGCACGATGCGTCCGATTCGACGTCGACAAACCCGTGCTGATGCGTCCAGGAGCGCAGGGGACCGGACTCCATCACATCGGTGAACCCGTGCCCGGGCTCCCATGCGGTGTGCAACGCCTCCCAGCGCACCCCCGCACGTCGGGCCAGCCGAGCCGAGGGTAACAGCGATACGAGCCCGGCGGGTCCCATCAGCAACCGGGCTCGAGACCCGGGATGCAGCCCCTGATCTGGTTCCTGCAACACCGTGGTCGACCAATCCGGACTCAACCGAGGCAATACTCCGCCGCGCTCGTGCCAGGCCGCGACGGTCTCACGGGAATGGGGCACAGTGATCATGTGCTCGAAGAGGTGGCGACGCGGTGAATCTGCTGACATGGTGGCTCCGTTTCCGCTGGTGGGCGTGGCCCCAGGCTACTCGGTGATCCTGGCCACGTCGCGGTGTCACCATCGGTCACTCGGTTCAGTTGAAACCTCGCGGGGGAATACACTGGGTGCACCGCCATGTTGAGCTGAGCATCCGCACCCGGGCATGTAGATCGAAAGGCCATTTTTCTGTGAGCACCCCCACCTCTGGACCATCTCCCGATCCCGTCTCTCAGGCGGCTGACCCGTTCGGCTTCACCGGTCTCACCTATGACGACGTCCTGCTGCTGCCCAACGCCACCGACGTCATCCCCGCCGACGCTGAGACCACCACCCGGCTCACCCGGCGCATCAACATCAACGTTCCCGTTATCTCGGCCGCCATGGACACCGTGACCGAAGCCGGTCTCGCCATCGCCATGGCCCGTCAGGGCGGTATGGGCATCATCCACCGCAACCTCTCGATCGAGGACCAGGCCACCGAGGTGGACCGGGTCAAGCGCAACGAGTCTGGAATGATTATTGACCCGGTGACCGTCGGCCCCGAGGAAACCCTCGAGGAGCTCGAGGAACTCTGCGCCCAGTACCGCGTCTCCGGCCTGCCCGTGGTCGACGAGAACAAGGTGCTGCTGGGCATCGTCACCAACCGCGACACTCGCTTCATCCGCCGCGAAGAATTCGCCACCCGTACCGTGCGCACGGCCATGACCCCGATGCCACTGGTCACCGGCAAGGTCGGCATCTCTCGCGAAGAAACCGTGGAGCTATTCTCCACCCACCGCATTGAAAAGCTGCCACTGGTGGATGACCAGAACCGCCTGCAGGGGCTGATCACCGTCAAGGACTTCGACAAGGCCGAGCAGTACCCCAACGCCGCCAAGGACGACGAGGGCCGACTGCGCGTCGGCGGCGCCGTCGGTTTCTTCGGCGACGGCTATGACCGGGCCATGGCGCTGGTGGAAGCCGGCGCGGATGTCCTCGTCGTCGACACCGCCAACGGCCACACCCAGGGCGTGCTCGACATGATCGCCCGTCTGAAGAAAGACCCGGCTTCGGCCCACGTCGACATCATCGGCGGCCAGGCAGCCACCTACGCCGGCGCCAAGGCTATCGTTGACGCCGGGGCCGACGCCGTGAAGGTGGGTGTGGGCCCGGGCTCGATCTGCACCACCCGCGTCGTCGCTGGCGTGGGTGTGCCGCAGATTACTGCGATCTATGAAGCCTCCAAGGCCACCATCCCCGCGGGTGTTCCCCTGATCGCCGACGGCGGTCTGCAGCACTCCGGCGACATTGGCAAGGCCCTCGTGGCCGGCGCTGACTCCGTGATGCTGGGTTCGCTGCTGGCCGGCACCGCTGAGTCGCCCGGCGATCTGGTCTTCTACAACGGCAAACAGTTCAAGGCCTATCGCGGCATGGGTTCGCTGGGTGCCATGCAGACCCGCAATGGACAGCGATCCTTCTCCAAGGACCGCTACTTCCAGGCCGATGTGCCCACCGAAGACAAGCTGATCCCCGAAGGCATCGAGGGCCAGGTGCCCTACCGCGGTCCGCTCTCAGCGGTGCTGCACCAGCTGGTGGGCGGCCTGCACCAGACCATGTTCTACACCGGGGCACGAACGATCGACGAGCTCAAGCGCGATGGCCGATTCGTGCGCATCACTCCTGCGGGTCTGAAGGAATCCCACCCGCATGACATCATGATGACGGTGGAAGCGCCGAACTACCGCGCCCGCTGACCCTACGGGAAGCCTAAGGAACGAGAAGCACTGTGAGCTATGAAGTGGAGATCGGCCGCGGCAAGCGCGGCCGTCGTGCCTATGCCCTGGACGACATCAACATCGTCCCCACCCGCCGCACCCGCGGTCCGGAAGACGTCAACCTGGATTGGCAGATCGACGCTTTCAACTTCGGCATGCCGGTGATCGGTGCGCCGATGGACTCGGTGATGTCACCGGCCACCGCCATCGCGCTGGGCAAGCTCGGCGGCATGGGCGTGCTCAACCTGGAGGGGCTGTGGACTCGCTACGAGAACCCCGAGCCGGTTCTCGAAGAGATCGCCGCGTTGAACGCCGAGCAGTTCTCCCCAGAGAACACCGCCCGGCTTCAGCAGCTCTACTCCGCGCCGATTCAGCCGGAACTGATCAGCCAGCGCATCGCCGAAATCCGTGACGCCGGTGTGGTGGTCGCCGGGGCCCTGACCCCGCAGCGCACCCAGGAGCACTACCGCACGGTGATCGACGCTGGCGTGGACATGTTCGTCATTCGCGGCACCACCGTCTCCGCCCAGCACGTCTCCGCCACCCAGGAGCCACTGGATCTCAAGCAGTTCATTTACGAGCTCGACGTTCCCGTTATTGTCGGCGGCGCGGCCGGCTACATTCCGGCGCTGCATCTGATGCGCACCGGTGCCGCTGGTGTGCTCGTCGGCTTCGGTGGCGGAGCCTCCTCCACTACCCGCCGCGCCCTGGGTGTGCGTGTGCCGATGGCGACGGCTATATCGGACATCGCCGAGGCCCGACGCGACTACATGGATGAGTCAGGCGGCCGCTACGTGCACGTCATCGCCGACGGCGGACTGGGTAACTCCGGCGACATCGTCCGGGCTCTGGCCATGGGCGCCGACGCCGTCATGCTGGGTGCTGCACTCGCCCGCGCCGGGGAAGCCCCCGGCGCCGGCTGGCACTGGGGCGCCGAAGCAGCACACCCGACGCTGCCGCGCGGCGACCGCACCCAGGTGGGCACCGTCGGCACCCTGGAAGAGGTCCTGGTGGGCCCCACCCACCACACCAACGGCACCGCAAACCTGATGGGTGCCCTGGCCCGGGCTATGGCCTCCTGCGGCTACACCGAGCTCAAGGAATTCCAGAAGGTTGAGGTCCAGGTGGCCTCGCCTCCGCAGTCCTGACCGTCGTCCACTTACGAGAGAGAAGAGCAGCCCGATCAAGGATCCCGCGTGCTGAAAACCGCCCTGAAACCCCAGTGGATCGGCTTCCTGATCCTCGCGATCGTCGTGTCCACGGTGTTCGTGTTCCTCAGCCGGTGGCAGTTTGAGCAATCTGTCTCCACGGCGCCGCCGCCGCTGAGCCAGACGGAGACCCCGGTCGAGCTCACCGAGCACTTCGAACCGGGCGAACCGCTGATGGGCGCCCAGGCCGACCAGATCGTTACCTTCACCGGTACGGTGGATGCGGCCAGCACGGTCGTGATCGAAAATCGGCTCCGCGACGGCGAAACCGGCTACTGGCTGGTGGCCCTGGCCGATGTGGACGACGCCCCCGGAAGCTACGGGATCCCCGTGGTCTGGGGCTGGAGTGCAGAGCCGCCGGCCGCGGATTCCGAAGCCGAGCTGCGTGAGCTGTTCACCGAAGCCATCGGAGTGGACGCATCGAGCACCACGGTAGAGGTCACCGGACGGCTGCTGCCTCCCGAAGGCCCTGTAGCCGGTGCACTGGACCGCTCTGTCACCCCGATGACCAACGCGGCGGTGGCGACTTCTGAACTGGTCAACATCTGGAACCAGCCGCTCTACGCCGCCTACATTGCCGCCAGCAGTTTCGCCCCTATCGGTGCTGATGGCTCCGCCGGCGAGGCGCTGGAAGCCGACGGTACCGCCGGCATCGAGCAGGTATTGGTGGCCCCGCAGCCGCAGGAGCAGGAAGTCGTCTGGCTCAACATCTTCTATGCCATCGAATGGATCATTTTCGCCGGCATGGCGCTGTACCTGTGGTGGCGGTTCATGCGCGACGACCACCTGAAAGACCGGCGCGAGGAACTGCTCGACGAAGAATGGGAGCGCCAGTGGCGCTCCCGCGAGTTGGAACGACGTCGAGCTGAAGCACGTGCTGCCAAAGCAACCGCCGAAAAGGCGTATCACCAGTTTCACGGCGAGACCGCCCCGAACCAGGAGGACCGATGAGTCACCCGCAATCAGAACCGGTGAACCCGGCCGAGTTGCCCGATCCGGAGCAGATCACCGAAGCCGACCTGCCGCCGGCACCGCCGCGTCCCAGCGGCACCCAGCGCCGATTCGGCGGCACCAACCGGCAGATTCGCGGTGCGCTGACCTTCTACAAGATCTGCGCCTGGCTCACCGGTATTCTGCTGCTGCTTCTGGTGGCCGAAATGGTGCTGAAGTACGGGTTCAACCTGGAGCTCTTCGCCGGCGGCACCCGGGTCGGCCTGGAGGACGCCTCTGCCGCTGGTGCCACTAACGTGCTCGGTTTCCACCCGGCCGGCGAGATCGTCGACGGGATCAACATCTCGCTGCTGATCCTCATCGTCCACGGTTGGATGTACGTCGTCTACCTGTTGGCCAGTTTCCGCCTTTGGTCGCTGATGCGCTGGAACGGGATGCGCCTGCTGCTGATGGCCGGTGGCGGCGTGGTGCCTTTCCTGTCGTTCATCGTCGAGAAGCAGATCCACCGGCAGACTGTGGCCGAAGTCCAAGCCCACCCCGAGGCCGTGCGCCGCTACTAGCGGGCCCGTCCAGAGAATCCTCGAGCACCGACTATTCTGGAAGCCGTGATGACCGCCGCAGATAATCCTCAGATCTCCGCCGATTTCCCCACCGTGTTGGTGGTCGACTTCGGCGCCCAGTACGCGCAGCTGATCGCCCGCCGTGTGCGAGACGCCCGCATCTACTCCGAAGTGGTGCCGCACACGCTGTCCGCTGAAGAGATTCTCTCCCGGCGCCCGGCCGCGCTCATCCTCTCCGGCGGACCCTCCTCGGTGTACGAAGACGGCGCCCCACGCCTGGACCCGGCCCTGCTCGAGGCCGGGGTGCCCGTGCTGGGCCTGTGCTACGGCTTCCAATCCATCGCGGCGGCACTGGACGGCACCGTGGCCAAGACTGGAGCCCGCGAATACGGCTCCACCCGCTTGCAGGAGATCTCAGGGGAGTGCACGCTCTTCGCCGGGCAGGACGCCGATCAGGTGGTGTGGATGTCCCACGGCGACGCCGTCACCGAGGCGCCGGAGGGCTTTGCCGTCACCGCCAGCACTGCTGGCGCCCCCGTCGCCGCGTTCGAAGATACGGACCGGCGAATTTTCGGCGTGCAGTGGCACCCCGAAGTGGGCCACTCCGACCGCGGCCAGCAGGTGCTGGAGAACTTCCTGTACCAGGGCGCAGGACTCACCCCGACCTGGACCACCACCAACGTCATCGACGAGCAGGTCGCTCTGATCCGCGAACAGATCGGTGAGCACCGGGCCATCTGCGGTCTCTCCGGCGGCGTCGATTCGGCGGTTGCCGCGGCTTTGGTGCAGCGTGCCATCGGTGACCAGCTCACCTGCGTGTACGTCAACCACGGGCTGATGCGTCAGAACGAATCCGACGAGATCGAGAAGGCTTTTGGCAAAGCAACGGGCGGGGCCAAACTTGTGATGGTCGACGCCGAGGACGTGTTCCTGGACGCCCTGGCCGGCGTCACCGACCCGGAAACCAAGCGCAAGATCATCGGCGAAAAGTTCATCCGCACCTTCGAGCAGGCCCAGGCCGATATTGTGTTGGCCTCGCAGAACGACCCGAACGCCACCGACGTGAAGTTCCTGGTGCAGGGGACTCTGTACCCAGATGTCGTCGAATCCGGTGGGGGAGAGGGCACCGCCAACATCAAGTCCCACCACAACGTGGGCGGACTGCCCGACGACATCGAATTTGAACTCTGCGAACCGCTGCGCGCCTTGTTCAAGGACGAAGTCCGGGCTGTCGGCTCGGAGCTGGGACTGCCCGACGAGATCGTGATGCGCCAACCCTTCCCCGGACCGGGACTGGGCATCCGCATCATCGGCGAGGTCACCAAGGAACGCCTGGACCTGCTACGTGAAGCCGATGCCATTGTGCGCGAAGAGCTCACCGTTGCCGGGCTGGACCGTGAGATTTGGCAGTGCCCCGTGGTCCTGCTCGCAGATGTCCGTTCCGTGGGCGTCCAGGGCGACGGTCGCACCTACGGCCACCCGGTCGTGTTGCGCCCAGTGACCTCGGAAGACGCGATGACCGCCGACTGGGCCAAGGTGCCCTACGACGTGCTCAGCCGCATCTCGAACCGCATCACCAACGAGGTGGACGGCATCAACCGCGTCGTGCTGGACGTGACCTCGAAGCCTCCGGGCACCATCGAGTGGGAGTGATTCGGGCGGTTCGGACTGTGAATTCACACCGAACCGGCCGAATCCTCATGTCGTCACCGGGTTTTCGGGGCACGGTGGGTCACACTATTCTGTGAGCACAACTGTGTGCACGCCGAACCGGTGACCCTCCGGAGGCGGCGAATGGCAGAGGAAGGACGACTGTGAGCCACTCGGACGACCGCACCCCCCAGGCAGACTCCACCGAACCGGTCGAGGACGCCCCCGCGGCAGCCCAGACGGACGTCACGGACGCCACCAGCGCCGAGCCGGACACCGGTGGAGAAGTTACCGCTGGCGCCCCGTTGCCCGAAGACCTCGAAGCCAACGCCGCCGCTGAATCCGACACGGCCGAGTCTGCCGAGGCGGAAGCTGAGTCCGAGGTGGATTCCGAACCTGAGCCCCCCGCTGAGGAAGAACTCAGCGCGCCGCAACCGAACGAGCCCCGGTTCAGCTTCGATGAGTGGCTCACCGGGCTGCGCACCTCCACCAGTTCCGACACCATGCTGCGCTTCGGCCCGACGGCGAACAATAGCATCGACGTCACCCATGCCCACCCCTCCGGGCTCACCCAGTTCGTCACCGGGCGCCGCACCCGGCTCTCCACGCTGCTGCGGGATCAGAGCGGTCTGGACCAGGCCTACGTTGCCGCCCGGCAGATCAGCGCCAAAATGGAAGAGCTCTCCGCCGATCGCGGCATCGACGTCGGCTACGCTGCAGCGGGCCTGGCCACCTGGCGGGTCTCCGAAAACGGGCATTCCGTGCAGATGTCGGCGCCGGTGATGCTGGCCCGGATCAGCCTCACCCAGCGTTCCGGACGTGACGACTACGAAGTCCAGATCACCGAACGCGCCCGGCTGAACCCGGCCTTGGTGCGCTTCTTTGCCACCACCTACGGCATCACCCTGGACCCGGCAGATTTTGAGCGTGCGGCCTACGTCACCGCGAAGTTCGAGCCGCAGCCGGCCCTGGAGCTGCTGCGTGCCCACAACTCGTCAATCCGCGGGCTCGTGGTGGAACACCGCCTCGTGCTCTCCACCTTCGCCGACCTCACCGACTCCGCCTCGGCCACCTCGCAGCTGATCTCCACCGACCACCCGGTCATCAACGCCCTGTACCGCGACGGTGCCGAAGCCGACGTCGACGTCACCGAGCTCGACGACGCCGCCCTGACTCCGATCGACGAGCGCGACCCGGCCGAGGAACTGCTCGTGCTCGACCTGGATCCCTCGCAACAGACGGCGGTGGACCATATTCTGGCCGGGCGTTCCCTCGTGGTCTCCGCCCCTCCCGGCACCGGCGAAACCCAGACCGCCGTCGCCGCTGCCGCCGGGCTGGCAGCCGAGGGCCAGCGGGTGCTCATCGTGGCCGAACGCACCGCCACCCTGGATGACGTGCGCCGTCGCCTGGAACGTCTCGACCTCGCCAGCCTGGCGCTCAACGTCTCCTCGTCCACCACCCCGGCACACCTGCGCGAGCAGCTCATCCACGCCCTCCTGCGCGGCGAGCGGGCCACCGAGCCGGCTGTGAAGCGCGTGCAGGCCACCGTGCAGGAGCGCCGCCACCGCTTGGCTGACCACAGTGCCAGCCTGCACCAGGTGCGCACCCGCTGGAACTGCTCGCCCTTCGAAGCGATGCGCGAACTGGCCCAGCTCACCGCCCTAGACCCGGCCCCGGCCACCACGGTGCGGCTGAAACGCTCGGTGCTGGATGCCACCGTGAACCGCGAGGCCGTCGCCGAGCAGCTCCACCGAGCCGCCGAGCTGGGTGCCTTCTCCCGCCAGGCGGTCGAGTCGCCCTGGTACGGGGCGCGGTTGCGCAACGTCCAGGAGGCCGAAGAGGCGTACACCCTGGCCGAACAGGTGGCCAAAGCGCTGCCCGTGGTGCGGGTGAAGATCCAACAGGCAGCCGCCCAGTCGCAGCTGCGCACCGGCGACACCGTGACCTCCTGGTCGGAACAGATCGAGTTGCTCCAGCACGTGCGCGGTTCCCTGGACCACTTCACCCCGGATATTTTCGACCGGCCCGTCACCGACCTGATCGCCGCCACCGCGTCGAGTTCCTGGCGCCGCGAACACGGGGTGGAGATGTCGGCGATGACCCGCTCCCGGCTGCGTCGTGTGGCGAAGGAGTACGTGCGCCCCGGTATGCACGTGGACGACCTGCACACCGCCCTGGTCAAGGTGCAGTCGCAGTTGACCGTGTGGCGGCAGTGGGCCACCTCCCAGCGCCACCCGGTGATCCCCTCCGGACTGGAATCCCTGGCCGAGGAGGGCCGCGCTCTCGCCGAGAACCTGGAACGGCTCCAGCAAGTATTGGCCACCCCCGAAGCCGACACGCAGCGGCTGGAGAACCTGCCGATCAGCGAGCTGGCCGTGCTGCTGGACCGGCTGGTGGCCGATCAGGACACGCTACAGACCCTGCCCGAGCGCACGTTGGTGCTGGATCAGCTGCGCGAACAGGGCCTGGCCGAACTGCTCGCCGATTTCCAGGACCGCGAGATCCCCGCAGCCCAGGTGCGCGCCGAACTCGACGTCTCCTGGTGGCAGTCCGCCCTGGAAGCCATGATTTCTGGGGACGACCACCTGGCGATGATGGACGGTGCCGAACTGCGCCGCATCGACGCCGAATTCCGGCTCGCCGACGCCGCCCACCTCGCCGCTGGCCCGTCACGATTGCGGCACCTGCTGGCCACCCGGTTCGAGGCGGCTACCGGTTCTCACCCGGAAGCGGCCGATGCGCTGCGGAACCTGCTCAAGGGCGGGGCGCCGGAGATCTCGGAGCTGGCCGAGATCGACGCCGCCGTGCTGCAGCCGCTGGTGCCGATCTGGACCACCTCCCCGCTGGCCCTGGCCGAAATGCCCGCCGACCTGCGCTTCGACACGGTGCTGCTGCTTGACGCCGAAACACTGGCGGTCGCTTCCGCGCTGGGGCCGATCGCCCGCGCCACCCAGACCGTGGCCTTCGGCGACGCCGTCTCCGGACGCCCGCAGCCCTTTCAGGTGGCGGTCGATTCAGCCTCCACCCGGCGCACCCCGACGGATGCCGAGTCCACGCACGCCGCCCTGTCACGGGTGCTGCCCCAGGTGCCGTTGCGCTACCAGCATCGCGGGGTCTCCCAGCGGCTCACCCGGCTGTTGGGCCGCCAACTCTACGGCGAGCTCGACCGCCTGCCGTCCGCCGAGGAATTCACCGGGCTGGGGGAGCCCGCCGTCGTCGTCGAGCACGTGCCCCAGGGGGCGGTCTCCTGGCGCGATGACGGTATGGAATCCACCACCGCAGAGGTCAACCGCACCGTGGACCTGGTGTTTGAGCACCTGAAGAACCACCCGACCACCTCGCTCGCGGTGATCACCGCGACCGCCACCCACGCTCGACGGGTGGCCGAGGCGATCCGGATGAACCTGCCCGACAATAAGTGGGCCATGCCGTACTTTGCGGCTGACTCCGGCAACGGCGGCGAGCCTTTCGTGGTGGCGCCGATGGAGCGCGCCCACGGGCTGGTCCGCGACGCCATCATCTTCACTCTGGGCTACGGTCGCGGGGCGCAGGAATCGGTGGTGCACCACTTCGGTCCGCTGTCCGAGCAACACAGCCACCAGTACTACGCCACCGCGCTGACCCGGGCCCGGTCCAGCCTGCGGATTCTGACCTGCATTCACCCCGCTGACCTGGACCCGAAGCGGCTGCAGGGCGCCTCTTATCACCTGCGCGAGGTGTTGGAGATGTTCCTGCGCGACGCCGATGAGCCCACGCGCACCGAGTCCGGTGCTGGTACTGATGCTTCCGCATCGGATCCGTTGATTCACGACATCGCTCAGCTGCTCGACCAGCGCGGGGCCACCGCCGAGGTGGACGGCGCCGGGATGATCGACCTGGCCGCCTGGAACCCGCGCCGACTGCCGCAGTGGGACGGGGCCGAATCTGAGGACTATGCCGCCCCGGTGGCGCTGTCGTCGGATGGCTCCGAGCGGGGCCGGGCGATGAGCGTACGCGAGCGGTCCCGGTTGCGGCCGGCCGCCTTGGAACGGCTGGGCTGGCGACACCAGCCACTCTGGACGATCGACGTGTTCTCGAACCCGCTGGGTGTGACCGAGGAGATCGCCGGGCTGTTGGGCCTCCCCGCCGACGACGGGGAAGCCACGCGCTGATGAACCGAGAATCGGGGGAGCATCCGCGCCCGCGCCGGTCGCGCCGTGTGGATGCTCCCGGCACCGGGCCTGCCGAGGCCGACCATGCAGAGCCGCGTCTGGACCCGGAGGCGACGGACGCGGCTCCGCCGCGCAAACCAGCCGAGCGTCCCATGCAGACCTTGGGTGCGCTGAGCGAGCGGGATCGCTGGTTACTCGAGCAGCGACCCCCGCACTGGGGCTAAGCCCCGGGGAATCACGACGTGCTGGTGGCGGCCTTCGTTGAACTGGAGGTGCTGGAAGAACTCGATGAACCGGTAGAGCTCGACGAGTTGCTCACGGAGCTGGACGACGACGATCGGGAATCGGTGCGGTAGAAGCCGGAACCCTTGAAGCTGACCCCCACAGCACCGAACTTTTTGCGCAGCGTACCCTGGCATTCGGGGCAGACGGTCAGCGCGTCGTCGGTGAAGGACTGCACGGCGTCGAAGGTGTGACCGCAGTCTTTGCAGGCGTAAGCGTAGGTTGGCACGGCGATGGCTCCTCGAGATCTCCTCAGTGCTCCGTTCGGACACTCCAGTGTAGTCCTTCCGGGGTGAGCACCGCGTCCGTGGGACGGTCCATCTCGTCCCGCGGCACTCGCTCCACCAGTTCATGGGTGTACACCACCGCCACCGTGAGCGGTGTCGGCTCCGACAGCTGCGCCAAAAACCGGTCGTAGTAGCCGCCGCCCTGACCCATCCGGTACCCCGCGGGGTCTACCGCCTGCGCGGGCACGAACACGACGTCGACCCGGCTCATCAGCTCCACCCCGAACCGCTCGCCCACCGGCTCATCGATCGGTGCCACCGCGGAACGTTCCATCGCCACCGATGGGAACCAACGCACCCAGCCCAGCTGTCGCTGCGGCAGACTCACCGGAACATACACCTCAACCCCCTCGGCTGCCAGGCGCGCGTGCAACTGACCGGTATCGGGTTCCGCGCCGTAGCTCATCACCGAGGCCACCCGGCCGTGCCAGGGCTGCCCCGTGTTCTCCGCCTGCTGCTTCCGCTCGGCCAACAACGTGAGCGCGCCGTCAGTCAGCGCGGCCGACTGCGCGGCACGCTCGAGCGCGGGCAGCTCGCGGCGTCGTCGTCGATACTCTTGGCGGAACCCGGTTTTCT
The DNA here is from genome assembly GCF_029637705.1 of Citricoccus muralis. NCBI lineage: Bacteria > Bacillati > Actinomycetota > Actinomycetes > Micrococcales > Micrococcaceae > Citricoccus > Citricoccus muralis. The sequence goes on along the minus strand of NZ_CP121252.1, from coordinate 2,259,535 downwards.
CTGCGTCCGTCATGGTGACCTCTCAAGCGATGCGTCTGTTTCAACGGTGCCGGTGGGGGTGACTATGCTCGAGTATATGAGTCGAGACGCCGGACCGTTCGACCATCTCTCCGGGGCGTGGCCGGTCACGCTCGAGCACGGTGAGCTGGTGCTGCGTCCCTTTCGCGCCCGTGACCGGGACGAATGGGACGCGGTGCGCCAGCGCAATGCAGCATGGCTCACCCCCTGGGACGCCACCACCCCGGACCCCTCCCGCGCCCCGCGGTCATTCCGGGAGATGGTGCGCACCCTGAATCGCGACGCCGCCGCCGGGGGCGGGTATCCATGGTTGTTGTGTCTGCGCGACGACGACGCCCCGGTGGGTGCCCGGCCGCGGATCATCGGCCAACTGGTGGTCTCCCATGTCATGCGCGGGGCCGCACAATCGGCCAGCATTGGCTACTGGATCGACCGAGACGTGGCCGGGCGCGGACTGATGCCGCGTGCCGTGGCCATGGTGGTGGACTACCTGTTCAGCCGGGCCAGGCTCCACCGGGTGGAGATCAACATTGTGCCCCGCAACGGGCCCAGCCACCGGGTGGTGGACAAGCTCGGCTTCCGTCACGAAGGGGTGCGCCGGAACTACCTGCACATCAACGGCGCCTGGGAAGATCACGATACGTACGCCCTCACCCTGGAGGACGTGCCACCGGGCGGGCTACTGGCCCAGCTGCGCAGATGATCCGCTCGCCGATTCTTGGCCTGATTCTGGGCCAAACTCAGCGACACACCCGGATGAATCACAACGGTGTGATTCGCAGTGAGTACCGTTGAGACGTGGACCATCGTATTCAGGAACTGGAAGAGTCGCTCGCTTCGGCGCTCGGCGCGCTTCCGGACGTCCGCGTCCCCACCGCCATGCTGGTGCTGGTGGCTGTGCTGACCTGGATGCTGTTGGTCTCCCGACAGGAACTGCAGATCGCACCGAGTCTGCGCGACCGGGTGGTACGACGACGTCGCCAGTGGGCGTCTCGCATGGAACGCCGCGCTGAGACTCGGTCCCGGCCGAGCACGTCCACCCCAGGCAGCATCCGGAGGAACACCATGGCACCGAGCACCCCGCACCGTTCCGCATCGACGGAAGGGCACGCCGAAGGCCCGACTCCGAGAATGACTGTGCGCTGGGGTCGCACCGCCGTCTTCCTCGTGGCGGTGCTCGCCCTGGGTACCTTCCTGGTGACCGGAATCGCGTCCGCCTTTGGTGCCGCCACCGTGACCGTGGCCGGGATCTCTCTGCTGGTGGTCGTGGGGTCGCTGGCCACCCTGCGCGGACTCGCCCTGCGCGATCAGCGCCGTCGTCGTGCCCAGCGCGTGGAAGACGCTTTCGCCGAGGCCGCCAACCCGAGTCAGCCCGTGCACGTCCGGACGGCGCCTGCGGGGACTGCTGAGAAAGTCGTCACGCACCGTGATGCCCCCGTCTTCGACCATCAGCCGGAGACCGTTGCCCCCGAATCTGCAGAGCGCGATGCCGACACTGCGGTAGCGATGCAGGCCGCGGAGGCTACCGCGCGGCCAGTCGCGACGGCAGAGACCGACTCCGAGGGCTTACTCGAGGGCACGGCGGAAGACGAACGTCCGGCCGTGGCCCGAGTGCCGCGTCCCATGTACCTCGATGCCGCCGAGGTGACGCGTCCGGAGCCGGAGCCGATCGAGCCCGAAGCCGAGCCGGTGGTGTCCCCGAACGTGCAGCTCAAGGACGGCGTCTCTGCCGAATACCAGGCACAGTTGGCCGCGCGCGCCCACCGCCGCCTCGATTTGGACAAGGTGCTTGAACGCCGTCGAGCCATCTGATCCCGGCCTCCACCCCGGGGATCTCGACACGGTACTGGGACGTCTGCTCGGACGCCTCGGCCACACCCTGAACCGATGGAGCCTGCGCGAGGTCGATCGCACCGGCTCCGCCACCACCCTGCTCATCGAAGCCCATGTGCGCACCGGTGGGTCCGGCGAGACGGAACGGCACGTGGGGCTCACCACCGCGGAGCTGCCCGCGGGCACCGTGGCCGGCACGGACATGCTGCACGGAATCCGCTGGTCGCTCTGGATGCATCCGCATGATCCCCGGTTGCCCGGACTCGCCCGTGCCGTCGACCCGGAACATCTGCGCCGCCTGATCGGTGCTGAACCCCTGTTTGAGCCCCTGTTGGCGTTACGGATGATCAGCTACCGGCCGCTGCGTCGAGCGGTCCTGCGTGCGGATGTGGGTGCTACCGCCCAGACCCCGGCGCGCAGTATCTACCTGAAGGTGTTGCCCGACGACGTCGCAGCAGCCACCGTGTTGCGCCACCGGCTACTCAGTGAGGCGGACGTGCCCGTGGCCCCGGTACTCGCCGCACCCGAACTCGGGATGGTGGCCCTGGGGGGTCTGGCCGGCCGCTCGCTGGCCTCGCGCCTGGTGCACCACCGTACCCGTGAGGACGACGCGCAGCAGATTCTCGGCGTGTTGGATCGGCTGCCCGCCACGGTGCTGGACCTGCCGACCCGCCCAGGCTGGGCCGCACGCCTGAGCGATCTCGCCCCGCGCACCCACCCGCTACTGACCGATCAGCAACGCCGCTGGGACACCGTGCTGGAAAAGATTCACTCCGGGCTGCAACGGCAGGATCCGGGCCCGTTGGTGCCCGTGCACGGGGATCTCTACGAGGCGCACTTACTGTTCGACGGGGGAGCGCTCACCGGGTTGCTCGACGTAGACGGGGTGGGCCCCGGGCACCGAATCGACGACGCCGCCTGCCTGCTGGCGCACCTGTCTGTGCTCCCCACCGTGGATCCCCGCTACCGGAACGCGACCACGGAGCTGCGGGAGCTGCGGGAGCGGCTGTCCGCCTCGATCACCGGACCGGCGGCCGGGTCGGACGCGGTGTCACCGCACGACCTGGCGCTGCGCACCGCCGCGGTGGTGTGCACCCTGCTGCCGCCGGACCCGGTGCTGAGGGGTACTCCGCGCGCCGAAGCCGCCCGGCATCACGCCCGCGAACTGGCCCTGCAACGCCTGCAGATCATCGAATCTCTGGTCGCTCCACCGCACTAGGGCTGCGGTGCATCGGAGTCGCCTGCGCCGTCGGTAGGGTCGGGGTTTTCGGCATCGTCATCAGTCAGCTCTGCGGCAATCTCTTCGGCGCGCTGCTTGGCTTCGGCGGCACCCGGCTCATCCTCGGTGAGTTCCAGCGCTTGGGCCAGGCCCAGCCACGCCGCCATGCGTACCGAGGCCGCGGTCGAGCCATCGTCGGCCAGCAACCGGAACAGCGAGGCGGCTTCGTAGGCTTTGCTCTGTTCCAGCAGCACGTGGGCGGCGAAGAGCTCCGCCTGCTGGGCGGCGGTGCGATCATTGGAGGCAGCGTACAGATCAGCCGCGGTCAGCGCGGTGGAGACCGCCGCCGGGCCGTCGTGCAGCGCCCAGAGCGCCCGGGCCCGGGTATCGGTGTAGTCGGCGTGATGCCAGTCGGCGGAGGCGGATTTCGCGAGTTCAATAGCTTCGTCCAGCAGTCGCACGCCGTCGGTGTCGCCGCGTTCGGAAAGCACATGGCCCAGGGCGTGCAGGGCCTGGGGGAGTACCCCGGCCTCGGAACGCTCCAGCCGGCGGGCGATTTCCACGGCCCGGGTCAGCCGGACCACGGCTTCGTCTTGGCGCTGTTCGCGGGAGAGCAGCGCCCCGGTGGCCAGCTGCACGCGGGCGGCCTCCTCCAGGAAGTCCAGTTCGGTGAAGAGGTCGGCGGCGCGGTCCCAGTGCTCAAGGGTCTCCTGCGCGCGGTCCTGGTGCCGCAGGGCGTGCCCCAAATCCACCAGCGCCCGGCCCAGGGCGATCGAATCGTCCATAATTTCGGCACGGCGCACCAGACCCGTGAGCACCTCTTCGGCCTCGCGGAAATCCTCCACCTCCAGCAGCTGGTGCCCCAGAGCCAGACCGAGCGCAATGGACTCCGAGATCTCGCCCTGCTCCGCTTGCTGCATGGCCAGCCGCCAGGCCAGCACGGCTTGGTGGTTCTGCCCGGCGGTCTGACTCACGGTAGCCAATAGTCCGGCAGCGGAGGCAGCCCCGGGGCGCACGCCCAACCGGGCGTAGAGCTCGCAGGAGCGCAGCGCATATTCGGCGGCGTCGTCCCAGGAGCCTGACTGCTGGGCCACCACGGCGCGCACCATCCACATCGCGGCCCGCACCGCACGGTTGCAGCCCGACTCCAGCAGCTCGGTGGCGGTGGCGGCCGCGGCGTCGCCGTCCTGATGCATCAGCAGTACGTGGGCCAAGAACATGGTGACCGAAATGCGCTGACCCGAGGACACCACGGCGTGGGCGGCGACCCGGGCATCCAGGGCGCGCAAGGCTTCGCGTAACAGGTCGACGGCTTCTTCGGCCCGCTGTTCTTCGACGCGGGCCACCGAGAGGGCGACCAAGGCATCCACCAACACGGTGTCACGGGGGTCGACGTCGCGCTCCTGCTCCACCACCCCGGCCAACACGGAGGCATCGAACGACTCCGGTTCGCGCAGCAACATGGCCCCGAGCTGCACTTCCAGTTCCGCCTGATGCGGCTGGCCCACTTCGCGCAGCACGGCCGCACGGGCGCGGACCGCATCCTCCGGGTTCTCGCCGGAGGCGGCCAGCACGGTAGCCAGGGTGCGGTACAGGGCCAGGCGGTGTTCGGGGCGCTCGCTGCCCGGGGCCTTGAGCCCGGATTGCACGGCGCGCCGGGCCCGGGGCTGATCGTCGGCATAAGCGGCCTCATGGGCCAGATCCAGCCAGCCCGGCGCGGTATCCGCCGTCTCCTGACTCCACAGCGGGGCCTCATCGATGCTACGCAGTAAGCCGTTCAGGCGGGTGGACACCTCTCCGGCGGCGGAATCGTCGGGCGCGCCGGTGCGGTTCTGTGGCTCGGTCATGGTCATCCCAGTCTAGTGCGTCGTCACAGCCGGGATCGAACCCGAGAGCTACTAGACTGTGCCCATGACCTTCGACTGGCGTCCCGGAGCCTATGCCCTGATCGTGCGCGACGACGCGATCCTGCTCAGTCTCTGGGATGGACCGGTCGAGAAGGTGTGGACGCTACCCGGGGGTGGCATCGAATTCGGCGAACAGCCCGAGGAAGCCTGTCGGCGCGAAGTTTCTGAAGAAACCGGCTACCAGGTGCGGCTCGACTCCCTGCTCAGCGTGTCCACCTACACCATTCCGGCCGAGCAACGGCTGAGCGCCGAGGGCCGCGCCCTGATGATGCACCGCACTCTCTACACCGCCACGGTGGTTTCCGGGGACCTGCGGCCGGAAACGGACGGATCCTCCATCGACGCCGCCTGGTTCCCGCTGTCAGAGCTGGGTCAGCACCGGCACTCCACGTTCGTTAGCTACGCCCTGGCCCAGCTCGAGAACCGGACGGTGCCCAGCGAATGAGTGCGACGGTTCCCGCACCGGCCCGACTGCTGGTCCTGGCCGGACTCAGTACGCTGCTGCTCGCCGGATGCGCCGGCGAACCCGAGCCCGAACCCTCGGCCGAGCCGGCACCTACCCTGTACATCGCCGCCGCCCCGGCCGCCCTGGATCAGGCGGTGGGGCACGCCCTGGCCGAGTATCTGCGCGATCAGGGTGCCACTGTGACCGTCAACACGGTGGCTGAGCCCTGGCGCTCGCAGTCCGGCACCGACATCGCCGTCGTGAATTCGCTTGCCCTGGCCGCGGCCGAGCACACCGACTCCAGCGGCTCCACGGATGACGAGTTTTCCGTGTCCACGGACGTTGAGACCTACCTGGAGGATTCCAGACAGGAGGTGCTTGCCGAAACCCCGGGGACCCTGCGGCTGAACCTGGTGACCAGCGTCGCCACCGCGAGCTTCTACGGACTCGAATCCGTGTCCGATCTGAACCCGGAGCAGCGTGGCTCCGCCGGCCAGGGTGTGCTTGACGGGCTCACCGATTCCGGGGAACCCGAACGCTCGGAAGTCACCGCCAACAACATCTGTCCCGAACTCGACTGGAATGTGGGCGCCGTGGCCCCTGCACTGGCCGGCCTCGTCGTCGAGAACCTGGAGGACCTGGGCTGCACGGTCGACGCCCCCTCCGACGGCGAGGCCGCTCCCAGCTCCACCACTGATCCCACCGCCGCCACCGTCGAGCACCTGCTCACGACCCCCGACGCCGCCGGGCTGCTCTATGGGGCCGACCCGCGCATTGCTGACCTTGGATTCGCTACCCTGCAGGATTCCGAGCAGCTGCTGCCCGAAGGCCGGTTCCTCCTTCTTGGCGATGCCGACGCCCTCAATACCGCCACCGAGGCGATCGGTGAGCCGGTCCCCAACGCCGTCTCCACGCTGGCCTCCCGACTCGACGGCGAACAGCTCACCGAGCTCACCCGCATTCACCAGCACGCCGACTCTGCCGCCTTGGACCTCGACGCTTCCACCACCGCCCGCTATTGGTTGTTCGACCAGCAGCTCATTGACGCACCCGATGGCTGGTTCTAGCCGTCCGCGTTTGACAGAATCAACACGATGCCGCGCGCATCACCGCCACCCACGTCCAAAGCGAGAAACCATGAAACCAGGCAAGCACTTCACGCAATCTTCCAAGCTGCTCAACGTCCGCTATGACGTGCGCGGTCCGATTCTGGAGGAGGCGCAGCGCCTGGAGGCGGCCGGCCACCGCATCATGAAGCTCAACATCGGCAACCCGGCACCCTTCGGATTCGAAGCCCCCGAGGCGATCCTGAAGGACATGTACTCGAACCTGCCGCACGCCCAGGGGTACTCCGACTCCCGCGGCATCTACTCGGCTCGCACCGCCGTCTCCCAGTACTACGAGTCCCGTGGCATCCGCGACATCACGGTCGACGACGTCTACATCGGCAACGGTGTCTCCGAGATGATCTCCATGGTGCTCACCGCGCTGTTGGACGACGGCGACGAGGTGCTGATTCCTTCACCGGATTACCCGCTGTGGACCGGTGCCACCACCCTGGCCGGCGGCAGGGCCGTGCACTACCGGTGCGTGGAGGAAGAAGGCTGGGCCCCGGACATTGAGCACCTGGAGTCGCTGATCACCGAGCGCACCAAGGGCATTGTCGTGATCAACCCCAACAACCCCACCGGTGCGGTGTACTCCCGGCAGACCCTGATGGAGATCACCGACCTGGCCCGGCGCAACAATCTGGTGCTGATGGCCGACGAAATCTACGAAAAGATCACCTACGACGGCGCCCGCCACATCAACCTCGCCGGCCTCTCCGACGACGTCTTCACCCTCACCTTCTCCGGACTCTCCAAGGCGTACCGGGTGGCCGGGTACCGTTCCGGCTGGGTGGCCGTGTCCGGGCCGAAGCACCGCGCCGAGGACTTCTTGGAGGGGCTCACCCTGCTGGCCAACATGCGCATGTGCGCCAACGTTCCCGCCCAGCACGCCATCCAGACTGCGCTGGGCGGCTACCAGTCCATCAACGACCTGCTCCTGCCCGGTGGCCGTCTGCTCGAACAGCGCAACCTGGCCCAAAAGCTGCTTTCCGACATTCCCGGGGTCTCTGTGCAGCCCGCCCACGGCGCGCTCTATCTGTTCCCGAAGCTGGACCCGGAGATCTACCCCATCGACGACGACGAGAAGTTCGTCATCGAGCTGCTGCGTCAGGAAAAGATCCTGGTCTCCCACGGCGGAGCGTTCAACTACCCGAACACCGACCACTTCCGTCTGGTGACTCTGCCGTCGGTGGACGACCTAGAGGAGGGTATCGGGCGGATCGCCGACTTCCTGGAGGAATACCGTGAGCGCTGAGCCGCGCCCCGAGACCACCGAGGGCACCCCCAAAGACATTGCCGAGGTCGCTGGACTCGGTCCCTTCCACGCCGCCCTGCGTTCGTACGCGTTCGACGACGCTGGGGCGCTGCGCGACCTCGCCGGTCTGGACACCCGCGCCACCCCCGGGTTCGAGGGCAAGAAAAAGCACGGTCAGCGTCGCCTGGCCGAGGACTCCGCACGGCTCTCCGAGCTGCAGGAACTGCTCTTCGCCAACGCCGTCGGTGCCGGCCTGCGCACCTCGGTGCTGCTGGTCATCCAGGGGATGGACACCTCCGGCAAGGGTGGCGTGATGCGCCACGTCATCGGCGCCATGGACCCGCAGGGCGTCCACCAGGTCGGGTTCAAGAAACCGACCGCCGAGGAGCTGCAGCACGACTTCCTCTGGCGGATTCGCAAACACACCCCGCGCCACGGGGAGGTCGCGGTGTTCGACCGCTCCCACTACGAAGATGTCTTAGTGCACCGCGTCGAAGAGCTCATCCCACCCTCCCGATTGCAGCGACGCTATGGTTCCATCCGCCAGTTCGAAAAGGACCTGGCCGGCAACGGTACCGACGTGATCAAGGTGCTGCTGCACCTGGGCAAGGACGAGCAGTACCATCGCCTCTTGGCCCGGCTGGACAACCCGCGGAAGCACTGGAAATTCACCTCCGACGACGTCGACGCCCGCGAGAAGTGGGACGCCTACCGTGAGGCCTACCAGATCGCCCTGCAGGAGACCGACAAGCCCGAGGCTCCTTGGTTCGTGATTCCTGCCGACCGGAAGTGGTACGCCCGCCTCGCCGTCCAGCAGCTGCTCCTCGAACGATTGGGTGCGAAGAACCTGGAATGGCCGCAAGCGAATTTCGACGTCGACTTAGAGCGTACCCGTCTCGAAGCCACCCGTTGAGCGGGGCTTGTTGACCCCGGGTAGTCAGTGTTTGACTGAGCACCGTGGATAGCACCACGCAATGACCTAGCCGCACCACCCCAGGAGGTAGTCATGACCGCAGAACTGACCGGACACCGCATCGCCTTTCTCGCCACCAACGGCGTCGAGCAGATTGAGCTCACCTCGCCCTGGGAAGCTGTGAAGGAGGCGGGTGGCACCCCCGTGTTGGTCTCCCCGCAGCGCGACACTCTCACCGGCATGATCGGCGATTGGGACCACGGCGACACCTTCACCGTGGACCTGCACGTCTCCGAGGCGCGCGCCGAGGACTTCGACTCGCTGGTGCTGCCCGGCGGCACCCTGAATGCTGACACTCTGCGCGTGGATGAGGACGCACTGGGCTTCGTGCGCGGATTCTTCTCCCAGCACAAGCCGGTGGCCGCGATCTGCCACGCGCCCTGGATTCTGATCAATGCCGGAGTCGCGGAGGGCCGCACGCTGACCTCGGTGGCGAACGTTTCGCTGGACCTGAAGAACGCGGGCGCGGACTGGGTGGACCAGGAAGTCGTCGTCGACGCCGGACTCACCACTTCCCGCACCCCCGACGATCTGGATGCCTTCAACGACAAGCTCGTCGAGGAAGCCGCCGAGGGCAAGCACCAGGACCAGACCACCTGACCCTAGCCCCACACGTCCCACGATGACGGCGCCTGCACTCCACCACAGAGTGCAGGCGCCGTTCATCTTAACGTCCGTTATCCGCCGAAGAGGATCACGGAACCATAGAGCGCCATATTCTGTGCTTGGTCATGAGTTCACGCGATCGGTAAGACTCAGGTACTTCGAGTTGCTGGGGATTTCGTAGTCGTGCTTGACGGATGACCCGGTTCCATGGTTCATTAGTAGAGTAATGAACCACAGAGGTAGTGACCTCGCGTACGATGCTGACAGGCACGTGAAAGGTGGTGGGTGATGGACGATGGACGTCCTCTCTTCGTGCAGATCGCCGAGCAGATCGAGTCTTCCGTGCTCGATGGATCGCTGGCCGAAGACGAGCGCGCGCCGTCGACCAATGAACTCGCTGCTTTTCACCGCATCAATCCCGCCACCGCCGCCAAAGGGGTCAACCTCCTGGTCGACCGGGGGATCCTGGTCAAGCGTCGTGGCTTGGGCATGTTCGTGGCCTCCGGCGCACGCGAGATCGTGCGTCAGGAGCGCCGCACCCGATTCGCGGACCACTACCTCAACCCGCTGCTGAGCGAGGCGCGGGCCATCGGGCTGGACGACGACGCGGTGATCACCATGATCCGCGAACGCGACCGGTCCTGAACCGAGGAGAACACCATGTCGATCCACGACAGCCCGGGCGACGCCGTCTCCATCGAAGCGCGTCATGTCACCCGGCGCTTCAAGGACACCGTCGCCGTGAACAGCGTCTCGCTGAGCCTGGCGCGTGACCAGATCCACGGACTGCTAGGGCGCAACGGCGCCGGCAAAACCACCCTGATGTCGCTGCTGACCGCTCAGGACTGGCCCACCGAGGGGGAGGTCCGCATTTTCGGGCAGAGCCCCTACGAAAACGAGCAGGTGATGCCGAGTATCTGCTTCGTCCGCGAGGAGCAGCGCTACCCCGAGGACGCCCTGGCTCGGCACGCCTTCCGTGCGGCATCCGAAGCGTTCCCGCTCTGGAATGAGGAGCTGGCACAGCGGCTGATCGCTGATTTCCGGGTGCCCATGAAAACCCGGATCAAGAAGATGTCGCGCGGGCAGAAATCCGCCGTCGGCGTCATTATTGGCATTGCCTCCCGGGCGCCGATCACGTTCTTCGACGAGCCCTATATGGGTCTGGACGCCGTGGCTCGCCAGCTGTTCTACGACCGGCTGCTCGAGGATTACAGCGCCCACCCGCGCACTATCGTGATCTCCTCGCACCTGATCGACGAGATTGCCCACCTGATTGAGAATGTCGTGGTGATCGACGACGGCGCCATCCTGGTGGACGAATCCGCCGAGGAACTGCGCGACCGCGCTGTCACCGTGGTGGGGCGAGCCGACGCCGTCGCCCAGGTAGTGGGAAACCGCGAAGTGCTACACCAAGAGGAACTGGGCCGCATGGTGCGCATGACCGTGCTGGGAGCCCTGAGCGAGCAGGAGCGCCAGCTGGTGCGGAAACTGGACCTCGACCTGGTACCGGTCTCGTTGCAGCAACTGATCGTGCACCTCACCCGGCGGGCCGACCGCACGGAGCCCGTGGGCGCAGGGGTTTCCATGGATGCTGCGCTGTCCGACGACCTGACTCTGGAGGACCGGCGATGAATGCCACCGTGACCAACAACAACCATTCCCGCACCGACCACACCGACCACACGGTCGTGGCCGCGAGTGCTCCGGGCCAACGACCCGAACAGCGCTCGAGCTTTGCCCGGGTTCCCGCCGCGTTCCGGCTGCAGTTCGCGGTACCCTCCACGCTGATCTGGGTGCCGCTGATGGTGATGGGGCTCTCGTGGGCGATCGGCGTCGGCATCTTGCTGATGATTGATGCCCAGATCGACGACCGCAACCCGATCGAGGATCCGCTGATCGCACCGGGTGCGGCCCAAGCCACCATCTGGTGTTTGGCCTTCATGGCGGCGTACGCCGCGTCGCACACCTTCCCCTTCTCGATGGCGCTGAGCTATTCGCGTCGGGTCTACGTGCTGGGCGCATTCCTCGCCTTCGGGTTGGTCTCGGTCGGCTTCGGCGCCTTCGTGGCGCTGGGTGCGGTGATCGAGCGGCTGACCGACGGGCTGGGGCGGCACGTGTACGTGTTCGACGCTCCTGTGTTCACCGACAGTGCTGGAATCCTTGGCGTGAGCGTCTTGGGTGCTGTGCTGTGCCTGTTCTTTATGCTCTTCGGGTTCTTCTGGGCGATCCTGTACCGCCGGGTCTCCCTGGTGAACCTCTGGATCGTGATGATCGGTGTCGTCCTCGTGCTGCTGGCGTGGGTGGCCGTCGTGACCCTGCAGGAGGGATGGATGTCCGTGTGGCTCTGGTTCCTTGATCAGACCACGCTGACCTTGGCGGCGTGGTTCGGGCTCGGCGTCGTGCTGCTCGCCGTGCTCAACTACGCGCTGATCCGCAAGGCGACGATCTGAACCCACCGTGCAGTTGAACGCTGCCACTCTACGCATCACCCCGTCACCGGAGTATTCCGGGGCGGGGTGGCTGCCGGGGTGCAGGCCCGGCTGGATGGCTTCACCGTGGATGCCTTCCACTCACCGCGGGACCGGTCCGAGCTGCTTGGCGTGCCCGCCGCAGGGAAGATCGGCTACCGGGACACCACGGAATTCCTGCAGGACGCCACTCATATCTCAACCTTCGAGGCCGGGCACGAGGCACTGTGTGCCCTGCAATCCGCGGCCACGAATCCGCGGCGTGGTGCGAGGCGCATCATGTTCAATGGTGGCAATACGATGGCCGTACCTGCGTCGACAACGGGTGGTGGAAACCGAACCGGCCCACCCAACCGCGTTCAGGGTCCGATCAGTCGCGCCACGGGTCTGATCAGCCGGCGTTGTTTCCGTCCGCTGCCTCGGGTGATCCGCCCTCGGCCACCGGAACCTCGCCGCCGGCCTGAGCACGCACTTCGTCGAGTCGGCGCCGGGCACCGTCGAGCCACGCTTCACACCGCTGGGCTAGCGCTTCTCCGCGCTCCCAGAGGGCCAGCGACTCCTCGAGCCCGGCGCCACCGGCCTCCAGCCGGGCCACCGTTTCGACGAGTTCGGCGCGTGCCTGCTCATAACTCAGGGTCACCACATCGGAGACGTCAGCGGAGGAGAACCCTTCGACCGCCGCCTCGGCAGGGCCAGCTCCGGGACCGGGCTCGGGGTGGGCATCAGAATTCGCGGAGGTCATCAGGATCCTTTCGGTTCGGTGGGAGTCGTGCCCGAGGCGCTACCCGACACGGTGGCGGAGAGTCGACCGGCGGCCAGCAGAATGTCGAGCTCATCGCCGAGGCTGACGACGGCGGCGTCGCGCACCACCGCCGCGTCGTGTTGCACCACCGCATAGCCGCGGTCCAGAGTGTGCTGGGGTGACAGCGAGCGCACCCGGGCGCGCAGTTGGGTGACGACGTCGTGTTCGCGGCGCAGGGCACCGGTGAAGGTGAGACGGGCACGATCACGCAGACGCACCAGGTCCTCGTGACGCAGGGTGATCATGGTCTCCGGGGCGGCCAACACGGGCCGGGAACGTACCTGCTGCAGGTGCTCAGCTTCCTGCCGCACGCGCCGCTCCACCGCCGAAGCCAGCCGCAGCCGGGCGTCGTTGATGCGGGCGCGTTCCTCGCCGGCGTCGGGGACGATGCGCTTGGCCGCATCGGTCGGGGTGGATGCGCGCACATCGGCGACGTCGTCGAGCACCGGGCGGTCCGCCTCGTGACCAATGGCCGACACCACCGGGGTCTGCGCGGCCGCCACCGCACGCACGAGTGCTTCATCGCTGAACGGCAGCACCACCTCTTCCAGTGCGCCGCCGCCTCGGGCGATCACGATGACGTCGACGCGCGGATCAGCATCCAGCTCGGCCAGCGCGGCCATCACCTCGCGGGCCGCCGTCGGACCCTGCACCGCCACCGGGCGCAGCTCAAATTCAGCGGCCGGCCAGCGCAGATGCGTATTGCGCAGCACGTCCTTCATGGCGTCGGAATCGCGCCCGGTGATCAGTCCGATGCGCTCAGGCAACAACGGCAGCGGCTTCTTCAGTGCGGGAGAGAACAGCCCCTCGGCGTCGAGGGAACGCCGCAACCGCTCCACTCGGGCCAACAGGTCGCCCAGACCCACCGGGCGCATCTCGGAGGCAATCAGGTTCAGCCGCCCCGTCTTGGTGTAGAAGTTCGGCTTGACCGCCGCCACCACCCGGGCGCCCTGCTCGATGCCCGGGCCCAGGCGCGCCGCGGTGGAGCGCCACACCGTCACCGGCATCGAGTAATCCTCATCCAGGTCCCGCATGGTTAACCACAAGTGCCCCCGGGACTCCTTGTGCTCGATCAGCTGCCCCTCGATCCAGGTGGTCGGGGCGCGATCCAGGTAGGCCTTCAGGTTTTCGGAGAGCAACCGCAGCGGCCACGGGCTCTCGGCGGACGTTTCGCCGGCCATGCCGGGCACTGGCTCGGTCATCGGTGCTCCTCTCCGTGGTCTGGTCGTGCGGGCACTGCGTTTCCACAGTATCGTCTCAGTCCGACGTCGTATCGTAGAAACGGCTCTCGATGGTGAACCGTGCCGCGCCTGAGCCCCCACGACGTCGAAGGAGACTCATGCGACATGTTCTTGCCGCGTTGTTGGCCGTGCTCAGCGGGGTGCTCGCGGTGTTGGCGGTGGCCAGCTATCGCATCGACGCCGTGCTGCACACCCCGGAACCGCTCCAGCAGATCGCCGGTAGCTCGGCGGAGGGGCAGGCGTTGCGCGAGGCTGCCCCGGAGCTGGTGGGCTCTGCCGCTGGTCAAGCGCTCGAGGACGTCGCCCCCGGATTCGCCGCCGACATGGTGTCGCAGGTGACTGGATCGCTGGCCGGCAACATTGTCGCCGACGAGGGTTTTGATCAGGCCTGGTCGGCGTCCCTGGAGCAGACGCGCACCGGATGGGTGGAGCAACTGCGCGCCATCCGCACCGAGCTCGACGCCGGTCGTGAGGTGCCCGACGACGCCGCCCAACTGGACCTGGACATCGGCCCGCTCGCCCAGCTCTCCGCCGAGGTGCTGACCTCATCACTGCGCGACGCCGTCTCCGGGCTGCCCTTCGGGGATCAGATCGGTGCGATGATCGACGACGCGGTGGCCGAGGTGCCCGACGATCTGAGTGTGACCACCGGGTTCCCGGCCACCGAGGATGTGTCGCCGCGGCAGCTGGCGTTCGTCGAATCGGTCGTGGGGTACTGGATGTGGGCCGCCGGTGCCGCCGTCGTGCTGTTCCTCGTGGCCCTGATGGTCGCGCCCTATCGTGGCCGGTCGCTGGTGTGGCTCTTCGGTGGCGCTGCCGTGCTGGCCGGGGGAGCAGCGGCGCGCTGGTGGCTGCAGGAGCAGTTCACCCAGGCCACCACCGCGGCGGAAGGTACCGCGGAATCGGCGATGGTGGAGGCGTTGGTGGGCGGCTTTCGTTCCGTGCTGCTGCCCGACACCATGTGGGTGATGGTCGGCGGGGCCGCGGCGGTGTTCATCGGTCTGATCACAGCCGCCGTCACCGCCATGACCCGCCGCTGACCTGCTCCTGAATGGCTGCTGCCTGAACCTCAAGATAGCCTCAAGACGGCCGGCGGCGACGACGATGTGGTCCATATCACGCGCGGGGTGGGTAGACTCGGGGCGTCCCCGTCGATGTGGACCATCACGGGGCATGTTGCCGTCGACCGTGAGGAACCCCGATGAGCCCCCAGGAATATCACCCCAGTACGGACGAGCGGGAGCTTTCGCCCGGCGCGAAGACCCCACCGCTGGAACGCACTACCTGGCGACGTCGCGTGCTGGGCATCAGTTTGGGCCTGTTCGTCGCCGCCCTCCTGTTCTTCATCATGCCCGGCGACATCGGCGTCTGGCCGCGGCTCACCGCCGCCACCGCGGTGCTGATGGCGATCTGGTGGATGACCGAGGCCGTGCCGATTCCGGCCACCGCGCTACTGCCGCTCATCATCTTTCCGGTGTTGGTGCCGGCCGAGGAGTCTGACGGCGGCGTCAGCGTCGACACCATCGGCGCCAGCTACGGCAACAACGTCATCTTCCTGTTCATGGGCGGATTCATGCTCGCCCTGGCCATGCAGCGGTGGAACCTGCACCGCCGGATTGCGCTGCTCGTGCTCTCGCTGATGGGATCGAAACCGGCCGCGCTGATCGCCGGGTTCATGATCGCCACGGGTTTCTTGTCTATGTGGGTGTCCAACACCGCCACCGCCGTGATGATGCTGCCGATCGGTATTTCCGTGTTGTTGCTGGTCAAGAAGATCACCACCGAGGAGGACCCGAGCGCCTCGGCGCAGGGGGTGGAGCATCTTGACGGCGACGACGAGAGTGCGGCCAAGAAGCTGGTGCAGAAGTCGAATTTCGGTACCGCACTGATGCTGGGGATCGCCTACTCCGCGTCGATCGGTTCGCTGGGCACGCTGATCGGCACCCCGCCGAACGCCCTGCTGGCCGCGCACATGTCGCAGGAGCACGGCTTCACCATCGGCTTCGGCCAGTGGATGCTCGTCGGCGTGCCCATCTCGATTGTGCTGATGGTCGGCGCCTGGTTCGTGCTGACCAAGATGCTGTTCCGCCCCGAGATGGACCACATTCCCGGGGGCGCGGAGATGATCCGCGGC
Organism: Citricoccus muralis; assembly: GCF_029637705.1. Taxonomy (NCBI): domain Bacteria; kingdom Bacillati; phylum Actinomycetota; class Actinomycetes; order Micrococcales; family Micrococcaceae; genus Citricoccus; species Citricoccus muralis. The sequence goes on along the minus strand of NZ_CP121252.1, from coordinate 2,243,525 downwards.
GAATACCGGAAGCTGGGCCCCATGTCGGCCGCGGAGATCCGGGTGCTGATCATCTTCATCACCGCCGCCGTCGCCTGGATCACGGTGCCGCTGATGTCCGAGTACCTGCTGGGCCTGGAGGATCCGTTCATTTCCGACGCCGGCATCGCCATGCTGGTGGGGCTGGTGCTGTTCCTCTGCCCGGCCGGGGCGTCCCGCGGGGTGCGCCTGCTGGATTGGGACACCGCGCTGGAACTGCCCTGGGGAGTGCTGCTGCTGTTCGGTGGCGGGCTGGCCCTGTCGGCGCAGTTCTCGGCATCCGGGCTCTCGGAATGGCTGGGCGTGCAGGTGCAGGGCATCGAGGTGGCCGCCTGGGTGCTCGTCGTCATTGCCGCCGTCGGTATTCTGCTGCTCACCGAAATGACGTCGAACACCGCCACCGCGGCGACGTTCTTGCCGGTGGCCTCCGGTGTGGCCATGGGCACCGGCATCGAGCCGCTGATGCTGTGCGCCCCGGTGGCCCTGGCCGCCACCTGCGCGTTCATGTTGCCGGTGGCCACGCCGCCGAACGCGATCGCTTTCGGTTCCGGCTATGTGACGATCGGTCAGATGGTGAAGGGCGGCGCGCTGATCAACATCTTCGCCGCCGTGCTGATTTCCGCGGCCAGCCTCACCCTGCTGATGTGGGTGTTCGGGCTGTCACTCTAGCCGGTCGAGGTAGCCGGTCACTCGAGGAGTTCGGAAGCGCTCAGCGAGCGGGGAGCCGAGTCGATGGGGCGGCTTGGCTCCTGCGCCGTCAGGGTGGAGTCCAACTCGTTAAGCCGCCGAGCGGTGGGCAGCAGGCGGGACTCGACCGAGCCGACCAGGGTGTTGTAGCTGTCCACCGATTTGCGCAGGCTGTTGCCCATGGCCGTGAGATGGGTGCCCACGGTGGCCAACCGTTGGTAGAGCTGCCGCGAAGAATCGACGATCAGCTTGGCGTTGTCCACCAGGTTCTCCTGCTGCCAGGAATACGCCACGGATTTCAGCGCGGCCAGCAGCGACACCGGTGACACCAGGGCCACGTTCTTCCCGAAGGCGTCGTCGAGCAACTGTGGGTCGGCTTCCAGCGCGGCCGCCAGGTAGGACTCGGCGGGCAGGAAGCACACCACCAGTTCGGGCGAGTGCTCCAGGGCCGACCAGTATTGTTTTTTGGCGAGCTGGTCCACATGCGCCCGCACGGCTTTGGCATGCTCGGTCATTAATTCACGACGGCGCTCGGCGGCGTCGGGTGCCTGGGCGAGCTCTTCGGCGGCGAGCACGGCGGCCAGTGGGGCCTTCGCATCGACGGCGAGGGTCTTCTCCCCGGGCAAGTACACCAGCAGGTCCGGGCGCAGGGCGCCGTCGTCGCCGCGCAGATGCGCCTGTTCGGTGAAATCGGTGTGACGCAGCATGCCCGCGGCCTCGACGATGCGTCGCAGCTGCACCTCACCCCAGTGACCGCGGGCGGAGTTGGCGCGCAGCGTGGCCACCAGCGCCTGAGTGTTGCGCAGCAGCGCGGAGTCCGTGTCGGAGGCGGTTTTCAGTTGTTGGGCGAGCTGGCCGTATTGGTGCTGCCGGTCCCGCTCCAGCACGCGCACATGGTGGCCCAGATCCTTGATCTGCTGGGAAAGCGGGTTCAGCTCGCGCAACACATCGGAGTCTTGCCGGGCACGACTTTGCTCCTGGGTGAGCGCCCGGTCCAGCATCTCACTGCGGGTGCGGGCCTCGGCTAGCTCGGTGCGCAGCTGCTCGGCCGTCGCCCGTTCCTCTGGGTTCTCGGAGAAGCGGCGCCACGCGATCCAGACGCCAAGCGCGGCGCCGAGTACAAGACCGGCCAGAGTGCAGAGAAGGATCACCAGAACGTCCATGAGCCCACTGTCTCACAGCCCCCGGACACGATAACGACGGCGCGGTCAACGCACGTTACAACCACCCGTGGGACTGGGCCTGGCGTGCGGCCTCGGCCCGGTTGGTGGTGCCGGTCTTGCCGATGGCCGCGGAGAGGTGATTGCGCACGGTGCCGGGGGAGAGGAACAGCTGCGCGGCGATCGCCTTGACCGAGGCCCCGGTGAGCGCGGCCCGCAGCACATCCGCCTCGCGTTCGGTCAGCGGGCTGGCGGGTATGCTCAGCGCTTCAGCGGCCAGCCCCGGATCCACCGCCCGGCCCCCGGCATGCACGGTGCGGATCGCGGCAGCCAGCTGCTCGGCGGGTGCGTCTTTCACCATGAAGCCGCGCGCTCCGGCCGCCATGGCCCGCTGCAGGTAACCGGTGCGGCCAAACGTGGTCAGAATCAGCACTGCTGGTGGCTGTTCGAGGGTGGCGGTGAGCGTTTCGGTGGCGGTGATCCCGTCCATTCCGGGCATCTCGATGTCGAGCACGGCGACGTCGATCCGGTGTTCCTGTACTGCCGCGACGAGCCCGGCACCGGAGGATTGTTGGTGGATGACGTCGAGATCGTCTTCCAGATTCAGTAACGCAGCCAGCCCGGCGCGCACCAGGTGCTGATCGTCGGCCAGCAACAGCCGGATCAGCTCTGACGGGCGCTCTGACGTCGGTTCAGAAGTCGGTGCAGGGGTCACAGTCTCGCCTCCACGCGGGTTCCGGGTTCCAAGTCCACCAGGCGCAGGGTGCCGCCCACGGCTTCCACGCGACGGCGCATCCCGAGCAGCCCGTGATGCTCGCCGATCGCCCCGGTGCCAGTCCCGGTTCCTGTGCCCGCGGCGCCAGCCCCCGTGCCGGGGCCAGCGTCGGCGCACTCCGCCGGCAGGCCGACCCCGTCGTCGTCGATCCGCACGATGACCTGCCCCACGTCGTCGCCGTCTACCACGCACACCGTGCACCGCTGCGCCTCAGAATGCCGGATCACATTGGTCACGGTTTCGCGCAGCACCCAGGCCACCACCTGCTGCTGCATCAGGGTCAGTGCGGGGAGCTGTTCCGGGCGCCGCAGCTCGATTCCGGCGGCGCACAGCGACTGCTCCGCCTGGTCCAACTGCTCGAGCAGATCCGGCTGGCGCAGATCCGTCACGGTCGCGCGCACCTCCGACAGCGACCGGCGCGACAGGGCCAACACGTCGTCGAGCTCTCGCTCTGCCGCCTCCGGGTCAACCCGCAGCAACCGGCGCGCCAGCTGGGTCTTCACGGTGACCGTGGTCAGCGAATGTCCCAGGAGATCGTGCACCGTTCCGGCCAGGTCCTCCCGCTGTTCGGCGAGGGCCAGCCGCTCCGAGTTCACTCGCTGCCGCTCCTCCAGCTCGATGCTGATTCGCACCATCACCAGGATCACGGTGGGGATCCCGATGGCGGGCAACAGCCAGGACTCGTACGCCTCCAGCTGCAACGCCACCACGAGGGAGGTGACGACGACGGCGATCAGGGCCACTGCCGCCAGCCCGGTACGCAGCCGGGAGCTGAACAGCCACAGCGCCATCAAAAACGGCACCATGTTCACCACCGCATACAGGGTGGACATCATCATCACGAACCCCAGACCCACCAGCACGACGGTGTACGCCAGGGTGTTCGCGAACCGGGGCAGCCCGGTCAACGGTTCCGGGTGCAGGAAGCTGTACAGGTAGATCACCACGAAACTCGGCAGCGCCACCCAGCCGGCCACCTGCCAGTACACCGGGGCAGCGGAGATGATGAACCCGTAGACGGTCCACCCCAGGAACAGCAGCCAGATGCCCGCGCTGAACAGCGTGTTGATCTTCTCCTCGCGGGTGGCGGGAGGCTCTAGCAGGCCCGATGTGGTCACGGTTCCGAGTCTACCCAGCGGCTCAGCGGGAGGTCCGGCGACGGGCGGCCAACAAACACACGACGGCGAAGATCAGCGTCCAGGCGCCCAGGTTGACCAGCAGCACCCACATGGATTCGTACTCGATGCCGGCCATCGCCTCCTCCTCCGACATCGGCACGATCATGCCCTCGGTCTGCGTCCAACGGGCTAGCATCGCCACCCCGTACAGGGGCGTGAACCGGGCGATCTCCAGCAACACCCCGGAGAGTGGAATGAACAGGTTGCCGAAGAACGCGAAGATCACCAGGAACCCGGACGCCGCACTCACCGCCGTCTCCGAACGGAACAGCAAGGCGAAAGCGAGACCGTAGAGGGAGAACGGGACGGCGACCAGCAGCACCAGCGCCGCCGACGACAGCCACAGCTCTACCGAGTCCAGCTCCGCCCCGGTGACCAGCCCGGCCAGATACACCAGCACGATGGGGGTGATCGCCATCAGCACGGCCATCAGCATTTTGCCCAGCATGTAGGCGGGCGGGGTGAGGCCGGTGAGATTCAGCTGCCGGCCCCAGCCCTGGGTGCGCTCGACGGCGGCGGAACCGGCCATCGCCGTCGTCGCGATCACCGCCCCATAAGCGGCCATGGAGGTCATCACGTAGGCCGCCACGTTGCCCTCGCCGGCCCGGGCGCCCTCCACACCCATCGCCACGCCGAACATCAGGTACATAGCGACCGGCAACACGATGATGAAGAAGGTGGCGTCGACCATCCGGAAATTGCGCCAGAACTCCCAGCAGACGAAGCCGAACAAGATCTGCGCACGCGTTCGACGGGGCGCACGGGGTGTCGTGGCGGTGCTCATGCCGGGACCTCCTGGGTGGTGAGCTCAAAGAACACGTCCTCGATGCCGGGGTGGACGATCTGCAAGTGACGGATGCGCGCGCTGGCCAACAACTCGGCGGCGAGGGCATCGGTGTCCGGGCTGGTGATCTGAATCCGGGAGCGCTCGGCCTCCACGGTGAACTGCTCCTCGGACAGCCCCGCCTGCGCAGCCCAAACGCGGGGGTCGTCGTCGCCGATCCATTCGGCGGACAGGATCCGATGGAAGCCGGTGGTCATCTCGGACACGGTGCCGTCGGCCACCACGCGCCCGCCCTGGACAAGCACTACCCGGTCGGCGTAGTCGTCGGCTTCGCGCAGGTAGTGGGTGGCGAAGATGATGGTGCGGCCGCGTTCGGCTTCGGCGTGCATGGTCTGCCAGAATTCGCGGCGGGCCCCGGCGTCCATGCCGGCGGTGGGCTCGTCAAGAATCAGCAGTTGCGGGTCGGTGAGCAGGGCCAGGGCGAACCGCAGGCGCTGCTGCTGGCCGCCGGAGCATTTCTTGACTTTGCGGGTGGCGAAGCTGGCCACGCCGGCCCGTTGCATCACTTCGGCCACGGGCAGGTGGCGGACGTGACAGGCGGCGACCATGCGGATGGTTTCGGCCACGGTGAGGTCATCGAGCAACCCGCCGTTCTGCAACACCGCGCCCACCTGACCGTCCCGCGCGGCTGCCTCGGGGGCCCGGCCGTACACCGAAATAGTGCCCGACGACGGCGTCGTGAATCCGAGCACCATGTCCAGCAGGGTGGTCTTGCCGGCGCCGTTGGGACCGAGCAGGGCCAGCACCTCCCCGGTGGTCACGGTGAGGGTGATCCCGTTGACGGCGGTCACGGAGCCGAAGCGGCGATGGACGTCCTGAATCGAGATGGCTGTAGTGGTATCCATACCTCCAGCATGCTCGCCCCGACCACCGTACAGAACTGCCGCCGATCACGTTCTGCCCATGACAGATGTCACGACGACGGCGGGGCGGCACCCGCACTGGATGCCGCCCCGCCGTCGACGATACGAGGGATGTCTACCCTCGGTGTCTTAACGACCCGTGTTACCGGCCCCGGATCAGATCCGAGGCGCGCTCGCCGATCAGCATGGTGGTGATGTTCGGGTTCACCGCCGTCAGCTGCGGCATGATCGAACCGTCCACCACGCGCAGCCCCTGCACGCCCTTGACGCGCAGTTCCGGGTCCACCGGGGACATCTCGTCGTCCACCGGGCCCATCCGGCAGGAACCGGCCGGGTGGTACACCGTGTTGTGGGTGCGCGCCACGTAGTCGGCGATCTCCTCATCGGTCTGCACATCCGGTCCGGGGAACAGCTCACGGGTCACCTTGTCGGCCATGGCCGGCTGGGAGATGATCTCGCGGGCCTTCTTGATCCCGGCTACCGCCACGCGCATATCGTGACCCTCCGCATCGGTGAAGTAGCGCGGGTCGACCTTCGGCTTGTCGCGGTAGTCCATCGACCGCAGCCGCACCGTGCCGCGCGACTTGGCGTGGGTGATGTTCGGGGTGAGAGCGAATGATTCCGGCGAGGTGGGGTAACCCTGGCGCCGGGTGTGCATGTCGAACGGCACCGAACCGTAGTGCATCATCAGATCCGGCAGGCCCGCACCCTCGGGGTCTTCGGTGTGGGTGAAGATGCCGATCTCCCACCACTGGGTGGCGTCGCGCACCATCTTCTCGTTGGTCTCCCAGGAGATCACCGCTTCCGGGTGGTCCTGCAGGTTCGAGCCCACGCCGGGGGAGTCCACGCGCACCTCGATGCCGAATTCTTGTAGGTGCTCGGCCGGGCCGATCCCGGAGAGCATCAGCAGCTTCGGGGTGTCGATCGCCCCGGCGGAGAGGATGACTTCCTTGCGCGCTTTCAGCACCGAGGTCCGGTCGAAAGCGTTGTCGATGTATTCCACGCCCACGGCACGGTCGCCATCAAAGAGCACCCGGGTGGTCCAGTGTCCGGTGAGGATGTCCAGGTTCTTCCGCTCACCCTGAATCGGGTGCAGGTAGGAGACCGACGACGACGCCCGGGTGCCATCGGCCTGGCGGTTCACCTGGAACCAGTTGGCACCGTGCACCACGGTTTCGCCGTCGTTGAACAGCTTCCGGGGGATTCCGGCCTGTTCGCACGCATCCAGCACAGCCACACCGATCGGGTCCTCGGCCGGCACGTCCATCAGGTGCACCGGTCCGTTCGTGCCGTGCTTCTCGCCACCGCGGGAGTTGGTCTCCAGGCGCTTGATCAGCGGCAGGATGGTCTCGGCATTCCAGCCGGTGGCTCCCAGCTGCTCCCACAGGTCCATGTCCTCGGCCGGCGGGTGGAAGGCGATGCAGGAGTTGTGTGAGGAGCAGCCGCCCAGCACCTTGGCACGGGCGTGGCGCATGAACGAGTTACCGTTCTCCTGCGGTTCGATGGGGTAGTCCCAGTCCAGCCCGGATTCCAGCAGTTCGGGCCAGCGCTTCAGGTCCAGCACTTCGGCGTGGTCCTGGTCATGATCGCCGGCTTCCAGCAGAGCCACGGTGACCTCCGGGTCCTCGCTGAGCCGGGCGGCCACTACGGCGCCGGCCGAGCCACCGCCGATCACCAGATAGTCGTATTCGCGCACGGGGTTCTCGGAGACGATCTCGTCGATGTGCTGCTGTGGTGATGCCATGTCTTCTCCTTGAGTATTCTCGGTGACGCCGTCAGTTCTTGCGGGGGAACCAGTCGGCTGGGGCCGGCTCGGTGTTGTGGTAGATGTGCTTGGCCTCCACGTACTCCTCGAGACCGGTGGGTCCGAGTTCGCGGCCGATGCCGGAGTGCTTGAACCCGCCCCACTCGGCCTGCGGGAGGTAGGGGTGGTAGTCGTTGATCCAGATGGTGCCGTGGCGCAGCCCGCGCGAGACGCGGTTGGCCACGCCCATGTCCGAGGTCCACACTGCCCCGGCCAGCCCGTATTCGGTGTCGTTGGCGATCTTGATGGCCTCGGCCTCATCCTTGAAGGTCTCCACGGTGATCACCGGACCAAAGCCCTCTTCGACGACGGCGGGGTTGTCCGAGGTGCACTGATCCAGCACGGTGGGTGCGTAGAAGTAGCCCTTGGCGTGCTCTTCGCCGCCCCAGTGTCCGCCCACGCGCAGTCGGGCACCGGCCTCCACGCCGCGCTTCACGTAGTCGGTGACCTTGTCGCGGTGCGCCTTCGAGATCAGCGGACCGGTTTCGGCCTGCTCGTCGAAGGGTCCGCCCATCACGATGCCCTCGGCGCGGGCCACCAGGTCATCCACGAACTGCTCCGCGATGGAGTCTTGCACGATCAGTCGGGTGCCGGCCGAGCACACTAGCCCGGAGTCCAGGAATGCGGCGGTCAGCGCATTGTCCAGAGCGGCTTCGTAATCCGCATCGGCGAACACCACGTTCGGGTTCTTTCCGCCCAGCTCCAGGGCCACCTTCTTGACGTCGCGGGCTGCCGACTCGGCGATCTTGCGGCCCGTCACCAGTCCACCGGTGAAGGACACCAGGTCGATCTCCGGGTGGCTGGACAGCGGCGCACCCACGGTGCCGCCGTCACCCAACACGAGGTTGGCCACGCCCGCAGGCAGGCCGAGGGAATCCAGCACCTCCATCAGCAGGATGGCCGTGTGCGGGGTCAGCTCGGCGGGCTTGAGCACGAAGGAGTTGCCCGCAGCCAGCGCCGGAGCCACCTTCCACGCAGCCTGCAGCAGTGGGAAGTTCCAGGGGGTGATCATCCCGCACACCCCGATCGGCTCGTAGACCACCCGCGAGATCACCGATGAGTCTCCGGCATCCACCAGGCGGCCCGGGTGCTGATCGGCGATCTTCCCGTAGTACCGGAAGCAGGAGATGATGTCGTCCATATCCCCTTCGGCCTCGACCAGGCGCTTGCCGGTGTCCAGGGCCTCGGCGCGGGCGAAATCGTCCTTGCGTGCCTGGATTCCGTCGGCGACCTGCAACAGGAAGTCGCCGCGTTCGCTGGCCGGCTTTTCGGCCCACACGCCCTCATCAAAGGCGCGGCGGGCAGCACGAATGGCACGTTCGACGTCGTCGCCGCTGGCCTCAGACACCACAGCAACGTGGCTGCCGTCGGCGGGACACTCGACGTCGCGGGTCTCGCCGGTTGAGGAAGCGGTCCAGACGCCGTCGATGTACAGGGTGGCGATGGCAGAATCAGTCATCGGTTCTCTCCTTCGGAATCGGGTCCAGGGTGTGGGGTGGTTTCAATGGCGGCGTCAATCTTCCGCAGGGCTGCGGTGTCCGCTGGCTCCACCTCGGTCTGATCGGTGTCCCACCATTCATCGGGAGCTTCGGCATCCATGAGCGAGGCCGGCGCCCCCTTGTCGCCGGTGAGCGACATGAACGCCATGTGGGCGTCGTAGGCGTCGAGTACATCGGAGATGACCTGTTCCTTGGTGTAGCCCATGATGTCGTGACCGCGGGAACCGGTCAGCGAGAACACTTCGAGCTTGAAGAACACGTCCTGCACCGCTTTGATGTTCGAAGCGAAGTTCGGCACCGAGTACGCCACCGGGTAGGCCTGGTACTTGAAGTCCTCCTGATCGGGGAAATGCACCATCAGGTCGATGTACGGAATCGGGTAGTCCGGGTGTTCGCCGCGGTGACATGCGACGTCGACGCCGAGGTTCTTCAGTTCGGCCGCCACTTCCTCGATCGCGGGGGTGGCCACCTGGGTGACGTAGCGATCAATCTGCTCGGCAGAGGCAAACGTCATCCGGCGCTTGAGTCGCTGGCGCCAGTTCCCGCGTTCACCACCTTCGCGGATCCGGCTGGAGAGCACATCCGGCATGGTAGCGATCTGGGAGTCCAGGGTGAGCCGCTCGGAGCGCAGCACCTTGAACAGGGAGATCATCACCAGGTAGATCAGAATCGACAGGGGCAGACCCACCATCACGGTGGCTGCCTGCAGGGTGTACACGCCGTCGATGAACAGCATGGTCAGCGTCAGCGCGCCGGTGATGACCGCCCACACGATGCGCAGCCAGGAGGGCCCGTCGGAGTCGGTGAGCGAGGGTTTCGACGTCATGTTCGCCATCACCAGGGAACCCGAGTCGGCAGAGGTGACGTAGAAGAACAGCCCGGTCACCACGGCCAGGGCCACGGTAAAGGTGGCGCCCGGGTACTGAGCCAACAGCGTGAAGAAACCGGATTCGGGCAGATTCACCGCCAGCTCCAGGAACTCCTCTTCGCCGGCGCGGAAGAAGCTCAGCGCGGCATTGCCGAACACCGACACCCACAGCAGGATGAACGCGAAGGGGATCAGCAGCACGCCGAGGACGAACTGGCGCAGCGTGCGGCCGCGGGAAATCCGCGCCAGGAAGAGACTGACGAACGGTGCCCAGGCGATCCACCAGGCCCAGAAGAACAGCGTCCAGTCCGCCATCCACTGCTGGGAGGGGTAGTCTTCCGTACCGGCGGTGTAGGCGAAGGTGTTCATCATCATCGAGGGGAACCCGGAGAAGAAGTCGCCGATGTTCTGCACCAGCTGGTTGAGCATCACGTGGGTCTGCCCTGAGAACAGCACCCAGAGCATCAGCACGACCGCGAGGATCACGTTGAGTTCCGAGAGCCGACGAATGCCCTTATCCACACCGGAGACGGTGGACAGGATTGTAATAAACACCGCGAGCGCCATCAGTGCGATCTGCACACCAATGTGGTTCGGAATGTCGAAGATGGCGGATAGCCCAAAGTTCAAGAACACGACGCCGATACCCAGGGACACGGCGATGCCGAAGATGGTGCCGATGGTCGCACCGATTTCCGCGGCGTGACCAATGGGACCGTGAATGCGCTTGCCGAAAATCGGGGCCAGGGCCGAACGGATGCTCAGCGGTAGGTGGTACCGGTAGGCGAACAGCCCGAACGCCATGCCCATCAGCGCGTACATCGCCCAGCCGGGGATGCCGTAGTGGAAGATCGTCCAGATCGGTGCCATCCGCGCCGCCTCATCGGAGAGCGGGGTGACATCCGGGGGAGCCAGGAAGTTGGTGGCCGGCCCGGAAATCCCAAAGAACATCAGGTCCACACCAATACCGGCGGCAAACAGCATGGCCGCCCAGGTAAAGAGGTTGAACTTCGGTTTCGAGTGATCCGGACCCATCTTCGTCCGGCCCACGCGTGAGAAGGCGACGATCAACACGAAAACCACCACGATGGTGGCGGTAAGCACGTAGTACCAGCCGAAATTGGTGGCCACCCAGCCCATCGCGCCGAAGATCACCGTCTCGGCTTGCTCGGGTAACAGTGCGGCCCAGACGACGAACGCCACGATGATCACGAAGGTGCCCAGGAACACCGGCCAGTTCACGGGGCTGGTGGTGCGTCCCGGATCGGGACGATCGGGTGTCGATGCTGAGCGACTCTGGTTTTCTACGGCTTCGGCCATAGCGATGTCCTCTCTCGACGGAGGGGACCGCGCGTTCTCACCGGCCCCCTGCCGCGGTGTAGCGATGCACTTTTAGAAGCGCACCCCGCCTGCGGCGAAGGGGCTTCCGGAACGCAAAACGTACTCCACCGTAGCCGGGAAGTGCGGAGTATGGCTACTGTCAGCGACCGATGTCCAGGACTGAGATTCGCCTCACGTCGGATTCCGCAGTTCAGTAAGGTTCAGTTCAGCCGCACAGTGACCGGTACGATGGTCGACGTGGCTCTAACAATCGGATTCGTGGGACTTCCCAACGTCGGCAAGTCGACCCTCTTTAACGCGCTCACCCGTCAGACCGTCCTGGCGGCGAACTACCCGTTCGCTACCATCGACCCCAACGTAGGGATCGTGAACCTGCCTGACGAACGACTGGATCAGCTGGCCGGTATCTTCGGTTCCCAGAAAATCCTGCCCGCCACCGTGTCCTTCGTTGACATCGCCGGCATCGTCAAGGGCGCCTCTGAGGGAGAGGGGCTGGGCAACCAATTCCTGGCCAACATCCGTGAAGCCGAAGCCATCGCCCAGGTGGTGCGCGCCTTCGAGGACTCCGACGTCGTCCACGTCGACGGCGCCGTGAACCCGTCCTCTGATATGGAGACCATCAACACCGAGCTCATCCTCGCCGACCTGCAGACTGTGGAGAAAGCCGTGCCGCGGATCGAGAAGGAGGTCAAGGGCAAGAAGCGCGAGAAAGCCGAACTCGATGCGCTGCTCGAGGCCCAGGCCGTGCTCGAGCGCGGCGACACCATCTTCTCCGCCGCCGACAAGCTCGACATGGAGAACCTGCGCGAGCTGAACCTGCTCACCGCCAAGCCGTTCATCTACGTCTTCAACTCCGACGACGCCATCCTGGCCGACAAAGACAAGCAGGCAGAGCTGGCCGCCCTGGTGGCACCGGCCCAGGCTGTGTTCCTCGACGCGAAGCTCGAAGCCGATCTGGTGGAGCTATCCGAGGAAGAGGCCCGCGAGATGCTGGAGATGAACGGTCAGGACGAGTCCGGTCTCGACCAGCTCGCCCGCGTCGGCTTCGAGACCCTCGGGCTGCAGACCTATCTCACCGCCGGTCCGAAGGAAGCCCGCGCCTGGACCATCCGCAAGGGTGCCACCGCTCCTGAAGCGGCCGGCGTGATCCACACCGACTTCCAGCGAGGATTCATCAAGGCCGAAATCGTCTCCTTCGACGACCTCGTCGCCGCCGGTTCCATGGCCGACGCCAAAGCCGCAGGCAAGGTACGCATGGAAGGCAAGGATTACATCATGCAAGACGGCGACGTCGTGGAATTTAGATTCAATGTATAGCGGGATGATTTCCGGAGGCAAGAAATGACGTCGCCGCGCGGCGTACTGGAAGCGTACTTCACAGCCGAGGGCTCGCAGTCATGTCGCTGAGGGACCTTGAGCAGATTCAGCATGACGTTGTAGAACCGCGCTCTCGTGCGCTGCTGGCTGAGGTCGTCAAGTGTTATGAGGGCGGTGCGCATCGAGCGGCCTTGGTATCTCTTTGGATTGCAGTGGTCGCCGATCTGACTAGCAAGATCAGGTATCTGGCAGAGTCAGGCGATGGACAAGCCGCGGAGGTGGTTGATGGTCTCGACAGGGCGCTCGCCAATCAGACGGTCAGCAGGGTCCAGGAATATGAGAGGAACATCCTCGACACGGCGGAGAAGCGTCTTGGGATCCTTCTGCCCCGGGAGAGGGTAGAGCTCGAACGTTTGAACGAGGACCGGAATCTTTGCGCCCACCCTGGCTATATCGATGATGGCGAAGTCTTCATGCCAGACGCTGAAGTGGTTCGTACCCACCTGGTAGCTGCGAATCGAGCCGTGTTCGCCCAGCGGCCTCTGGCAGGAAAGCGCATACTGACGACTCTTGAAAATGAGGTCAAGAGCGAGTCTTGGCCGAACGACGACGAGTATTTTCTCGCACGGTTCTTTCAGCCTGCCCGAGAGACGGTGAAGGTCAATCTGGTGAAAGTCCTGATCAAGAATAGCCTGCGGCCCCCTGATCGAAGCAACCGGGTAGCCAAGCGATCGCGGGAATCTGTGTATGCGATAGCGGCGGAAGCTCCAGCCTTGTTCGAGGAGTGCTTGCGGTCCGTTTTGCACACGTGGGAGACGTCCGCATCTCTTGGCGATGAGGAACTTGTCCGGGCGGTCGGTGCGTACGGGTCACGGTCAATATTCTGGTCGGTGTTTCCCGGCACCGGTAGGTCGCGATTGATGGCTCTACTTGACCACTGTGAGCTCGGCATGTTGCTCGATGAGAGGTTCTTCGTCTGCGGCGCACCCGTCGACCCGATCGTTGCCATCAGGTTTAAGCAGATCGTCGATGAACTGGATGCTGAGCAGCTGAGTCGAGCGGTGAGGCAGTCTATGGATCACCGCGCGTTTGTGCGACCGGCGATTGAGCGCGTGAGACTCTCAGCCAGTTTTCGTGGTGCTGAGGCGAACCTGCGATTGGTCGAGAAATGTAGTGCGGATCTGACACCGGAAGATGTGGCTCTCCTCCGAGAGGCCATCGAAACTAACGCTCGAGACCAAGTCAGGCTTGCCGGATACACGGAGGCGATTCTGAGCAGCATCTACTCTGGCTGTCCGACATCTGTCGAGGCTCGTGACGAGTGGTCTGCTCTCGCGGAGTGGCTCCACGAGCAAGGGGTCGAGAATGATGACGAGTACTACCTGTACGACGCGTTCAACGAGCTGGTGAGTGCAAATGAGTAAGTGCGATGTGGTGGAGTTCCGTAGCGGACTAACGTCTGGTGGGAAGAAGTAGTTCGATGCTGCCCGACATGTCGAGACTCAGCGTACGGGAGTTGCTTCAAGTCGAAGCAAGCGTAGTCGTGGAGCTTCGCAAGCGAGGCTTGGTGCGCACTAACAACCAGCCTCTGGGAGACATAGCCGAACAGGTAGTTGTTGCGGCTCGTGGAGGAGTTCTCGAGCCGAACTCAACGAAGTCACATGACGTCACCGATCCCGGCGGCCGAAGGATTCAGGTCAAGGCGATGGGTGGGCGGACTTCTGGCACGTTCAGCACATTTCGCAGCTTCGACTTCGACACTGCGGTCTTCCTCGTCTTCGAGTCCCAGACCTTCGAGTTGGTCCTCGCGCGTGAGGTCAGCGCGAAGGACGTCGAAGCAGTGTCTCGTTACAGTGCCCACACGAACGGGCGACAGCCGACGCTGAGACAGATCGAGTACGCAGGGATTGACGTGACAGATGAGATGCGCGCCGCATACGCGACACTTGACGGGGACACGGTGGAGTTCCGTAGTGGACTGACATCTGGGGGGGTGCCCCTATGTTCTTTGTCAAGCTGCGGCGGGGGTTTTGGTCTCGTAGAGGGTGCCGTCGCGGAGCATGGCGTAGATGACGTCGCAGCGGCGGCGGGCCAGGGCGATAAGGGCTTGGTTGTGTTTCTTGCCCTGGGTGCGCTTGCGGTCGTAATAGGCGCGGGAGAGCGGATCCTTCAGGGCGGCGAAGGCGGAGAGGAACAGGGCGCGTTTGAGGATCTTGTTGCCCCGCCTGGATGAGTGGTCCCCGCGGATCGAGGACCCGGATCTCCAGGTCACCGGTGAGAGCCCGGCGTAGGAAGCCAGGTGCCCGGCGGTGGCGAAGTCCTTGCCAACGACCTCGGTGAGGATCCGCGCTTCGGTCCTGATGCCCACCGCCGGGATCGAGCTCAGGACCTGGTGAAGAGGGTGGGCCTCCACCAGGGCTTCGACCTGGGTGTGCAGGGTGTCCCGGGATGCTCGCAGATCGGCAAGCATCCCAGCCAGTTGGGGCAGCACCACTGCTGCGGCGTTGGTGCCGACCACGACCACGGTCTGGGCCTCCAGGGCGGTGAAGATCTCACCGGCCAGACGGTCATACATCCGCGGCGCGAGCTTCTTCAGGCGGGTGGCGACCCGCCTGCGCCCGGCCGTGCGGAGCTTGGCTGGGGTGGGCCAGGTGCGGATCAGGTCCAGCACGGCCGGGTGGTCCAGGCGCGGGCCGAGAACCCGCTCCAGCCCCGGGTGAATCTGGGTCAGCAGACCCCGGAGGCGGTTCGAAGTCGCTGTGACCTGCTTGGCCAGGTCATCGTCGAACCCGTAGAGCATCGATAGTTCGGGGTCCTGCTCGTCGGCGACCTCGATGGAACGCAGTGTGTGCGGCATCGTGCGGGCGGCCTCGGCGATGATCGCCGCGTCCCTGGCGTCGGTCTTGGCCTCGCCGGGGTGCAGGTCCGCGATGCGGCGCATCGCCAACCCTGGCAGGTAACCGACCGTGACGCCGGCGGCTTGGGCGACCGCCACGGGCAAGGCGCCGATGGTGGCCGGCTGGTCCACTACGAACAACACGGTCCCGTGAACGGTGAGCTTGTCGATCACCGTCTGTATCTTGGTCTCGTCGTTGGGCAGTGCCTTGTCGTAGAGTTTGGCCCCTTCCCGGTTCAGGGCTACGGCGTGGTGTTCGCCCTTGCCTACGTCGACACCGAGGAAGACCTCGACCTCCGTATGATTCTTGATCACGTGCATTCGCCACTCGTCAGAACAGCATTCCATTGCTGGCCTGACTACGGCGTCAGAGCTCGGCATTCACGTTACAAACGGCCTCGCCTACTACTTCTGCCCGGCCCCTATTAGCGATGTCCCTGGCACCTTCAGGCCCCGGTGACATCACCCCCCGGATCATGGGCGACTGGGGGCAGTAATCATGCCGGGGCCTTCCGGCCAGCACACCCACATCTTCTCTTGAAGAGCGGGCTACAAAGAAGGTAACGGGGGAAGAAATGAGCGACTGGGATGTCGCCACTTGGGCGCAGGTGGTGATCGCGGCTACAAGTCTCGTCGTCGCTGTCGCGGCTACGTTGGTCGCGTGGCTGACATTCAGATTCACTATCGACTCGCAGTCTGTCGATTTTGAGTTTGTCGTAGACGAGCGACCTTCGCCCCCGGGGGTCATCCCGATGCACGTACTATGTCGATCGCCGCGCGCCTACCTGCATCAGATTTGGAGTCCAACTTGGGAAGGTGGCGATCCTGATTCCGTGCCGACTGTGCGGATGTTCGGCATGCGAGATGAGGAACACGCCGACTGCCCCCGCTCGACTGTGTCGCAAGGCGACGTATTGATGTTCAGTGTGGCAGTCCCTACGGGAGTCACCAGCTTCGAGCTAGTGGCTTCGGCGTCTGTAGATAGGCGCGGGCGTGTGAGAAACGTGTGGAGCGAACGGATCGTGGTGAATTTCCAGTTCAACGTGTAAAGGTACACACGTCCTAGAATGACCATCCTTCAGCGCGGACGTAGTCGAAGAACTTGAGCACTCGTACCTGGTGTTCGTCGGCGACGTTGGGAATCTTCAAGTTCTTGTCAATGACGCCCGGGCCCTTGCGGTTCTCCTCGCTCACGATGTCCGAGCCCTCGAACTTGGCGTGTGCGATCACGAACGGGTCTGCCTCGTTCACCTGACCTTGGACCCATTCGGGATGTGCCTGTCCGATCGCCTTCACGGTCGCCAGTTCTTCACCGTTCGTTGAGCAGACGAATCCGGGGAGCTTCTTAGCCCACTTGTAGAGGTCATCTCCGATCCGGTAGACCTCGCGATGGACGGCTTCGCAGATGCAGCTCTCGCCGAGGGCCACAGACTCTTCGATGCTGTCCCAGATGCTGGGGAAGATGTCGCGCGGGTAGCGCTGCACGAGGCCGATGAGGATGTTGCTGTCCAAGGTGTAGCTCAATCAGCACCGCCGGTCCGGTAGTACTCGGTGAGGAGCTGCTCGACCATCGGGAGTCGAGCATTCAGAAGATAGGTAACGTCCATCATGTCCACCCGCTGGTCCTCCAGGGCCTGCGCGACTGTCCCGATGTAGGTGCTGCCGAGATCGCGGTACCGTAGCCGCCACGGGGGTACGAAGCCGTCACTGTTCTTCCTCTTGTCCCTGACCTTTTTCCACGCCTCGTCGCTGGTCGCGCGCACCTCTGCGAGGTCCTTGTCGTCGATGACCTCGAGCGTCTTGAGGCGAACGGCTGCTGCCAGAGGGCTCACCTTGAAGACGGAGGCAAGGCTGACTGCGAGCTCGTACGGGTCCTCGTCCGCTGTTACGTGGCGGCGGACGCTCGCTTCAGGCATGAGGAAGTTCGCCGCGAAGCCATTGGCCAGGGCTTCCTCGTTGACATTCTCATGCAGCATGCACAACCCGCTGGTGCGGTTGGCGAGGTGGGCGATCTCGTGGAAGAGGGTGAAGACCCGGCCGGCGGCGCTGTCACCGCCGTTCACGAGTACTATCGGCAACAGGTCGTGGTGGATGGAGAGACCCCGGAACGTCTCCAGGGGGATCTTCGTCGTCTGGAAGACGAGGATGCCGCGCGCCTCGATGAGGCCCCTCCAGAAGTTGAACACTTGCCCGTTCTGGGACTCGGTCGGGACGAAGGAGTCCAGAAGCCCGAACTGGCGACGCAGGTCAGTGGCGCTCTGGGCAAGGGTCCTCCAGGTGAGTGGCTTGAGTTCGAGACGCTCTCTCGGCTGGTCATCGAGATGCAGCATCGTGTCGCGGTGTTGCTCGGCGCGTCGCATCTCGCGGGCGAGTCCAGGTGGAAGCTCGTCATGAGTACGTCCGCGAAAATCCGCCGCCTCGGGAACGTCCGGCTCTGCGGGGGCAGGGGCGAAGAAAAACCCCAGAGGCCTGTCCAGTTTGGTCGCGAGGAGCGTCAGCTGCCGGAACGTCGGCTGACGCTCCTCGGACTCGAATGCGTCGATGCGCTCAGGCTTCACACCAAGGGCCCTGGCCAGCTCTTCTTGGGACACTCTGCCGAGCTCACGAGCCCACCTAAGGGTACTGCCGTCGATTGGTGCCCGTGCCACTCGACCCCCTCCTGCTCGACCTTCGGCCAGATTTAGCCAATACCTTCTCCCAGTCTATCGAGGAGGACCCGCGTCCGGAGTGCTGGATCGCCACATGACATCGCTGCTCATTCGGGCGGCTCGGGCTCTTCGTCGTCGCCATTATCGCAGTGCAGGCTCTGCCAGAGTGCGTGGAGCTCGCGGTCATGGGCCTCGTAGCCCGGCCGCCCCACGTTCTTGAAGGGCTTGTCTGACAGCGTGAACCCGTAGGCGGCGTTGTTGATCGGTGTGCCCTCGGCGCCCTCGCGCATCGACTTGAGCATCCGCTCTACGATCTCGGGGTCCATGCGGTCGGTCAGCCTCCGCATGTCCTCGATCTTCTCCTCGGAAGCCGGCGGCACGGAGCGCGCCTGGTCCTCCTGTCGCCTGCCCTCGATGTGCTCTCCGAGCCGCAGCTGCCATCCGATCTGGTGGACGTGCTCAAGCACTGCACGCACGACGTCCGGGTCGGTGACGTCCTGTGGGGTCAACAGTTCTCCCTCCGGCGTCACGTCGACGTAGAAGCCGCGCTGCTTAAAGGAATTGTGCTCACGCTTCCACTCCTGGATCGTCCCGAGCACCTCGGCATTCTCCTCTGGGTCCGAGGGGGCGACGCCGAACCAGTACTGCTCCAGCATCAGGAAGCGGTGCACGATGTCGAGCTTGAGGTGGTGCTCCCGCCAGAGCTTCCTGAGCCCGTCGTCGACGAACACCTCGCCCTCCGCGCAGTGGGCCATGTCCACCCTGCGCTCGTGCAGCGCGATCGCCTTGCCGGACTCCTCCATGCCGAGGATCCCCAGCGACCGCGCCAGTGCGGCGTCGTCCTCGTCGAGAGCAGTCAGCGCCGCCCGCAGCAGCCGGTCAGCATTGGCGAGCAGAGCGTCCTGTAGGGCAACGACCTGCTCAGGGCTGAGATTGTCGGGGAGGTGCTGTCGTCGGGCCATGCACCCATTGTCCCTTTAGCCACCGACGCGCACGGGATCACCAGACGTTTACCGCTGGACGTGGTGGAGTTCCATTTTAACGGGTGATCATTTTCTCTCCCTGCTGAGAATCTTGCGCAGTACGCGGGTAGTCGATCGTCAGCAGGTTGTCGTCGCGGATATCGCGAAGGACGTCTTCGCTGAGTTCGTCGATCCGGATGCCACACGCACGGGTCGGTGCGATGACGTCATCCTCAGGACTCCATGCGCGCATGACTGCGATGCGCGAGACGTGTGGCACATGGGAGGGGAGCTCGCGCAGCCACGTGAGCCACTCCTGGGCACTGATCTCGCCGTCCACGGGGGAATCGTTGCGACGCCCGACGAGTGTGTCACAGTCGCACATCCGCCGGGTGAGGGTGAAGGCAGTGGATAAGTTGCGCACTCGGCCGGAGGAGATGTTCACCTCGGAGGGAGCTGGAGCAACGCCGAGGGTGTCAGCGGTGAACCGAGTGAACTCGGGTGTGAATGCGGCCGCGTTGATCGACCATAGGTTGGTAGCGCACATGCCTTCCATCTTCCCGCGTTTGATCGGCGAGTTGAATACCTATCCGAAACGTATTCCGGTGGAGTTCCGCCGTCGGGGAGGCGAGTTCTCCGATGCAGGCGGAGAGGACGATCGAGGTCGCGGAATTGAGGGGGAGTTCCTCGAAACTGAGTGTCAGTTCTCCGACCTGATGATGGTGGAACGTCTCGACCCGGTCAGGTCCCTTCGGCGGCTTCTTCAAGCCAAGCATCCAAGAGAGGGCCAGCCGGGTTGAGGCGCCGTCCCCTCTCGGCTTCGGAATCGGACAGTGGCATCGTCGCGACCAACAGGAGCACTCTGGCACGGTCCTCAGCAACGCCGAACAGTCCCGGATCGTCGAGACGGCGCAGCACCGCTTCCATGGATGCCAATCGCCGATCGAATTCGATTTCCGATTCGTCGTCGACCATGTCGTGCAGGAATCCTCGCGCTTCGAACGCGGGCTCCGTTCGGGCCAGGATCTCATCTTCGACGATCGCGAACCGGCTACCGGCCAGATCCAACTGGTCCTCGCCATGCTCCGTCAGCGCGAGGTAGGGGCGATACCCCTCACCGGAGATCACCAGGGCAACGAGGCACGCATCGATACTGTGGGTCGCTCGAAATTGTTGAAGTGCCGCACGGGTTCAATCTGCGATCCTATCGACCAGCTCTGCCACCGGTTCAGCTGAGGCCTTCATCGGACTTGGCATTCATCGAGTCGGGGAGGGCCACTGCGTACTCGTCGCCCATGTGTCCTGATGGTATGCCCGAGATTGTGTTTGCGGACGTCTCGATAGTATGAGGCGGTGGATACCGTTGACTCGATACGAGGTCTCCTGACCGTGGGACGTCCGACCGAACTTGCGACGCGCCTGGTGGCGCACGACGAACGCACGCGGCGGGCGATGTGCCGGCCACTGGTCGCGCAGGCGAAAGCCATTCTGAGTGCTTCTTCGGGGTCAACGGTCGCCGCGTGGCTTCGCCATGTTCGTGATGATTACCCTGGCGGCACCGACCAATTCGTGGATGCTTGGGCCGGGCGTCTGTCTCAAGAACATTGGGACGCCGCCACCACGGTGCTGCTCGGTGCTAAGAATCCCGCCCAAGCGGCGAAGGTCTGGCCCGTGCCGGAAGATCACACGTTCACCGAGTGGGTCTACCCGGCTCTGTTTCCCGGGGACCTTGCCATCTTCGTGGAGCAGTGGTCGGCAGACTTTGCCGTCAGCCCCAAGAACTGGGATCGCAATCGCGGCAGGGCGGTGATGTACGAGTGGATCGAATCCGGTCTCGTCGAGGCGCGACGCCACGATGGTGCCGTGCTCATGATCATCGGCGGTTGGGCTGACGCGCCCGGAAAGCCGCTATTGCGTTGGCTGCTGGCGAGGCCGCGCGTCACCAACGAGGTATTTGCGCGACTCTTCGACGTGCGTGGTGTGAAGGGTGCGTCGTTGATGCAGGCCGATCAGACGGCGGGGGATGATCCGATCCGCACCGTGGTCGTGCCCGGACTGATGAAGCGAGGCGTGTGGACTCGAGATTTCGTCGTGCGCGGCACACAATCGGCTTTGGAAAGCGATCTGCCGGCGTACCAGCGCCGGTGGTTCGTCCAGCTCGCTGATGACCTGGGTATCTGAACCACCGAAAGGCTGTGGGAAGGGGCTACTCACTGACCTTCACACGCTTGCGGGCCGGGCGAGAAGTCGACGCTGATCGGACTGGGCGGACAGTCCGACTGAGTTACAAGTGGTACTCGAAGTCGGATACGAAAAGTTTGTGGATCACCGGAACCAGGTGACGGGTTCATGACGAGAACAACTACTACCGGAGATCTCGCCGGTGTCGTCATTGCACTTTCGCTGACCGGTTGTGCGGATGGGGCGTCAGACGGGAGCGAACATTCGACGACCCCCGAAGCAACTGAGACGCTCTCGACGTATACCACCCCAACGCGGACGGAGAGCCACGAGCCCTCGGCGGCTTCAGAATCTGCTCAGCCAACGGACGACGGTGCATTCCCGGCGTCGACGCAGCTACCTCGATAGAGTTTCTTCGAGCCCAGTACGACAGTGCTGATGGCACGGAATCCATCGCGGGCTTGGAACCGGTCACCATCGATGGGGCCGATTTCGGTGGTTTCGATGTGGTCCAGCAGAGGCCCACCCTCAAGTTGAGAACGCAGTTCTGGCACGTCGATATGAGCGACGACTCGGGACTGCAGCTCTAGCTGGGGAGTTCCGTCGGCGACGCGGACATTCCGCAAGAGCTGATCGACATCCGAGACTCACTCACCGTCACACTGATCGCCTGCGTCGTCACACGGCAGTCCGTACCCATATGGCGCTCGAACCACTTTAAGATGACCCGGTAAATGTTGTAGAAGGAGAGAGCTCGACATGACTGTTCAGTTGCTTGCGTTCGCCGCAACTTGCCTGGTGGTCATCGTGGTGCCGGGGCCCGATTTCCTGTTGGTGTTGCGTAACACGGTTCGCGCTGGCCGTGCCGGTGCTGCCTGGACCTCTGCTGGGATCTTGCTCGGCGTGTTCATTCTCGGCACGGCCGCGGCGCTCGGTGTGACCGCGCTGTTGGAAACGTCGTCGGCAGTATCGACCGTGGTGAGCATAGCCGGCGGAATCTATCTGGTGTGGCTCGGAATCCAGTCGCTGCGCTCCTGGCTACGA
Source organism: Citricoccus muralis (assembly GCF_029637705.1). Lineage (NCBI taxonomy): Bacteria > Bacillati > Actinomycetota > Actinomycetes > Micrococcales > Micrococcaceae > Citricoccus > Citricoccus muralis. Next base: position 2,221,440 of record NZ_CP121252.1, on the reverse strand, counting down.
CTGAGAAGAGAACATGCGGGTGCACTTGTTGGAGTCAAGGGCAACCATATGGTGAAGGACGTGGGTACCAACCGTTGGTCTTGCTTCCGGCAGGGGCTGCTGACCAATCTGCTCAACCCTAAGGTGGTAGCTTTTTACCTGGCGCTATTTCCGCAGTTCACGCTGGATCCGCTGTCACCGGTGGCCGCGCACCTTGTGCTCGCCGCAGCGTTCTGGATCCTGTGTCTGCTCTGGTACGTGGTGCTCGTTGCCTTCATCGGCAAGCTTGGTGCCGTTCTGCAGCGGCCGAAGGTCGTCCGCCGCACAGAAGCGGTAGCCGGTGGAGCGCTTGTCGGTCTTGGCGGCGTCGTCTTGGTGCCGACGCCATGATGGGTAGGGTTCTGTGAATCGTTCACGCGTTTATATTTTTGGTGCAAGTGGCTCCGGGACCACGACTTTGGGCCGGGCCCTAGCTGATCATTGGTCGGTTCCGCACGCCGACGCCGACGACTATTTTTGGCTGCCGAGTGACCCGCCGTACCGCGAGAAACGTCCAGAGCTAGCGCGACGTGCGCTCATGCGGGAGGTGTTCGTGCCTCGCGAGGCGTGGGTCCTGTCGGGGTCGATGCTCGGCTGGGGCGAGGATATTGTCCGTGAATGTGATGCGGTGATTTTCTTGACCTTGGATCCCGCGGAACGGCTGCGGCGGTTGGAAGCTCGTGAGGTTCAGCGTCGTGCGGGGGCGGACTTCGACGAGGATGCTTGGGAAGCGTTCTTGGAATGGGTGCGCGGCTATGACGATCCGGACTTCGAAGGCCGGAGTCGTGTGGCGCACGAGACCTGGCTCGGGCAGCTCACGCAACCGGTCCTCCGACTAGATAGCGCGCACCCAACGGAGGAATTGCTCGCCCATGTTCTTGAGTGAAATCTGAGCTGCTGACGTCAGAGGTGCAGCATTGCTGTCGCGACATCCTGAAGAGACGCCTTTGGAATGGCCGTGGATGCGTCCTCAAGCCGGAGGAGCCGCGCCCCAGGGATCTCGCGGGCGAGGGCTTTACCGTTTCCCACCGGGAAGAACGGATCGTGTTGGCAGTGCACGACGAGCGTCGGTACGCGCAGTTCCGGCAGGCGCTCGCGCCATCGCGGAGCGCAATCTAGTCGAGAGAACACCATCCCCAGCTGATCGGCTTCATGATGTGACGACAGGGTGCCGGGAGTGCGATCCCACACGCGAGTAGCGGTTTCTGCGGCGGTGGTGGGGTCGTCCCCGAGTATCTCTGCGTTGTCGGCTGCATAGGCTGCGACCGCATCCCGATCGGACCAGTCCGGTGTGGGTAAGGAGAATAAGCGCCCCATCGTGGCCTCATCGTGATCGGGAAGGTCGTCGTCGACCGGTCCCGGCGCGACCGCTCGGGTCCCGATTAGGGTCAACGCGGAGAATGATCGGGGATAGTCCAGTGCTGCAATCTGGGCCACCATGCCTCCCACACCAATGCCTGCCAGGTGAGCTGGTCGACCGTCGAGGTGGTTCGCGAGGGCTGACGCGTCTGCGGCGAGATCTCTGAGGGTGTACGTCGGATTCTCGGGGTCGATGGAGGTGGATGCGCCGGAATCTCGCAGATCGTAACGCACGACATGCCGTCCGCCACGCGCCAAGGTCATGCATAGCTCATCGGGCCACGACAACATCGTGGTGCCGCCGACGCACAGCAACAACGGTGCATCCGGATCACCGAAGTGCTCCACTCCCAGGGTCACGCTATTGGCCGTATGCGTTGTCATCGGTATGCCTCATTCAATTTGGTGGGCGGCGCCAGTCGTCGGGAGAGGAAACGGTAGAAGCCTGGACGAGACATGCGATACACGGTAGCGGCCCCACAACCAGAAAAGCCAGGGTGGCTCTGAGGCAGCGACAGTAGCTCGGGCGGCTTGTACGCTGTGGTTCCATGATCCGATGAGGGGCAACGGAGAGCAGCCGAGGATGCAGATGGACGAGACGATCACGATACGACCGCTGAGAGTGGAGGATGCCTCGGTGATGACGCACGTGCTGTCTTCGCCGTCGTTGTATCACTACATCGGCGGCGAGCCTGCCACACGAGAGGAGCTGGAACGTCGGTACACCGCGCAGGTGGTGGGGCACTCACCCGACGGAAGCGAACGGTGGATCAATTACCTTGTGATGCTGGACGAACATCCGGTCGGCTATGTTCAGGCCACGGTGCCCGTGGACGGAAAAGCGGCAGAGATCTCCTGGGTGATCGGTCAACCGTGGCAGGGGCGAGGATTCGCGAAGCAGGCCGCCAGGCTACTCCTGGACGATCTGTTCGACGCTGGTGTCTCCGAGGTGGTTGCCTTTATCCATCCGGACCACCTGGCCTCGCAGCGCGTGGCGCGCTTCCTCGGGATGCACGAGACCAGTGCGGTGGTTGAGGGGGAGAACCGATGGCTGAAGAACTGCTGACAGCCGGTCAGCCGGTGTGGGTCCCCACCTCGTAGCTGAGCTGGATCATGCCGTTGTCGAAGGACACTTTGTCGATGAGCGACAGCTCGATCCGCTGCTCCGGCAACAAGCGCAGGCCGCCACCGAGGACTACGGGGCAGAACAGCACGTCGAGGCGATCGACCAGGCCGGCTCGAAACCCCTCGGCGGCCACTGTCGGACCGTCGATCGTCACGTCGCCCGCCGCCTCTTTTTTGATCCGTGCCACCTCTTCGGGGTTGAACTGAGCGCGTAGTTGGGTGCGACTCGTGGGCACCGATGTCAGGGTGCGGGAGTAGACGATTTTGTCTGCGCGTTGCCAGAGGCGGGCGAATTCCGTGGACTTCGGTGACTGGTGGATCACCTCATCGTCGGTCTCCCACACCGACATCAGCTCATACATGCGCCGCCCCATCAGGCACGTGCTGACACGAGAAAACGTCTCATTAATCGCGGCAAGGACCTGCTCGTCCGGCTGGGCCCACGAGGCGAATTCGCCGTCCTCGTCGGCGACATACCCGTCCAGGGAGGCGATCATTGAATACACCAGCTGGCCCATGGCTTAACTACCCAGATAGAACGCGGAGGCGTTGTCCCAGAGTACGGCGGATACCTGCTCGGGTGGGAGGCTGTCCACGATGAGGTCGATGTCGTCGTTCTGAAAGGGACGCCGAGCTGGGGTCGAGGGCAGGTCGGCGCCGACCATCAGGGCGGTGGGGTCGACGTCGATGATGGCGCGCAAGGTGGCCACCGGATCGAGCTCGACGCGGCCGAAGCCGGTGGCTTCGACCTTGATGCCCTGCTCGACCAGGCGCAGCCGCTGGGGCAGCCTGTCCGCGTGCATGCCGAGGTGGTCGATACTGGCGGCAGGCAGTCCCGCGATGGTGTGGGACAGAGCGTCATCGAGGCCGCGGGCGTCGAAAAGGGGCTGCGTCATGGGTGGGTGCCTTCCTCGGGGTGGAGTTGGGCGGCCGCAGCGGCACGATGTTCCGGATCTTCGGTCGTCAGGGCGAAGAGGGCGTAGGTGACGGGGGAGAGGCTGAACACTTCCGTGCAGTGGTCGCCGAAGCGGGGCCCGACGTGACCACCGGCGGCGACGTAGCGGCTCACGGTCGTCTCGAAGGCGGCGTCGGAAACACTCGCGCGATGGAAAGCGAAATCCTGGGCGGGATCGCCGATGGACGCGGTGGTCCAGTCCAACACCCCGAGGATGGTTTCGCCGTCGAGCAACAGGTGCGCCGGGTAAATCTCGCCGTGGGTGAGGACGGAGCGTTCCGGCCAGTAGCTGTCGTCCGCCAGCCAGCTCAGCCACCGGTCATGCAGGCTGGGGGCGATGGCGAACTCTGCGGCGACGCGTGCGATGTTTTCGCGGATGGACTCCCGATGCTCACCTGGAGTCAGCGCGGTGATGCCGGTGTCGTCGACCGTCTCCGGGTCCAGGGAGTGCAACTGAGCCAGCATGGTGCCGAGGCTGTCGCTGAACACGGGGGAATGTTCGTCGAAGTGCCACACGGGGGTGCCGTCGGGTTCGAGGGTGAGTCCGGGCTCGCCCGGCAAGAGCGGGTAGGCGATCAGCGTCTCGGTGTGGATGCGCCAGTCGGGGACATCCACGGAGAGCCGGGGTGCAATGCGCTGCAGCACGCGCCCCTCGACCTGGGCGCGAGTCATCACCTCGGCGCGGCGGGGGATACGCAGCACCCAGCGCTGACCATCAACGGCGTCGACGATCGCCACACGAAAATCGAGGCCGAGCTCATTGACGGTGATCGTTTCGGGGTCGACGTCGAGGTTGTGCTCGGCTGCGAGGCGGGTGATGGCCGTGGCGTCTGCGGCGGAATCCATGGCGCCTAGTCTGTCATGAGCGTGGCGCGGCTGCCATGGTCATTTGGCTTTGGTCCTTCGTAGGCTGGTGACAGTACACGTCACCGACTGGAGGTCCCACCATGGTACTGCCCACGCATCACGCGATCAGCTACATCGAACTGGGCGTGACCGATCTTGCCCTCGCGCGTGACTTCTACGCCTCAGCGTTCGGGTGGACGTTCAACGACTACGGCCCGGCCTACGCCGGGATTGTCGCGGCGGACGGCGACGGCGAGATCGGTGGACTGAATCCGAGTGCACCGCCCAGTGTTTCCGGGCCACTGGTGCTCTTGTACTCCCGTGATCTGGACGCCACCATCGAGGCCGTGCGCGCCGCCGGAGGAGAGATCCTGGCGGGCCCGGATGACTTCCCGGGTGGGCGACGGTTCGAATTCAGCGATCCGAGCGGCAACCGGCTCGGTGTGTTCGCCGATCAGTGACTCAGCTCTTCGCCTGCGCTCTTTTCTCCGGGGTGGACTTTCACGGAGGGGGCGCCCTTTCGGTTCCACGCGAACAGGGTGAGATGCCACAAACCCGGGCGTCTGCGGGACGGGTCGATTAGCCCCTGCGCTCCTCTGGCCTCTAGGCGACGCCGCACTCGCCACGACGTCGGGATCTGGCCCGAGGCCACGGCGGCCTGCCAGTCTCCGAAGGCCTCCTGCGGATCGACGCCGAGGCGCGCCATGGCTGAGGCATCGCGCAGGTCGACAATACGCTGGGCCTCCACAGTGAACGTTAGTAACGCGGATTGTTTGGGGGCGCGGGCCGCGTGCTTGATCATCGCGGTCTCAACGCCCTCGATCGACGCACTTAGATACAGGGTGGGCTCATCCGGAGACGAATACCGTCCTGCGGCGTGTGATCCATCCAACACTGCGTGGGCGTATTGGACGTCGACGGCCTTGTAGAAGGTGCCGGCGACGTCGATGAAGGGGGAGCCGTTCTCAGCCACGGGTTACCTTGCGCCATTCGAGGATCGCGAAGAGGCACGCCAACGCGAACCAGGCGGCACCCCACCAGGTGGCAGCGCCGTCGATCAACGCGATGACGTTGTAGATGCCGATCAGCACAGCCACGGCGGTGTACATCCAGGCCGTGCGGCGACGTCGTACCTGCGGGGCGGGAGCGAAACGATCGGCGTAACCGGCGGGCTCCCCGAATTCTTCGCGCAGTCGCAGGTCAGATTCGTGCGCGTGTGATTGCGCCTCGGCCACAATTTCCCGGACGCGCGCATCGGTGATGTCGCCTCGAGCCCGCAGGGCCGCCCCGAGGGCCTCGAGCCATTCTTTCTCGTTCGATGGTGCCGGACGCGCGGAGCGTTGCCGCGGTTCCGGCCAGATTTTCGCGGTGGCCCAGGCCGCAACGACGCTGATGACGGCGACGCCGAGCAACCCCAGCAGCACGTTGACGCCCACATCGACGGTGTTGGTCAGGCCGAACACCCCGAGAATCGCAGCGGTGCTGACCCCGAGCGTCGCCACAGCGGCCAGCGCGCCCCAACGTTGTGAACGGGTCCGTCGCTGCGTGGTGAAGATCGCTTCCGTCGCGCGGCAGGCCGCTGCCAATAACAGCGGGGCCAGCGCCAGCGACAGGGTGAAACGATCGCCCCAGGAAGCGGATATCACCATGTAAAGGAAGAAAAGGCCGGCGAAGAAGCTGGAGATCACTAAGGTTTCTACCACCAGGTCGCGTGCGGTCGTCCGGGAAGCCGCCGTGATGTCCAATCCTTCCTCGCGCCAGCGTGCACGTTGGTCGCGATCCCAAGCCCGCGGAGAGCCAAACAGAGCTTCCGGTGACTCTTGACTCGCCGCCAGCTGATCGGCCGTCTTGTTGAGCGCCTCGACAATGCGTTGCTCGACGACGTTCCCCATCACCATCGACCCCACCGCGTGCCAGGCCCAGGTACCGTCGGTGGGCTGGTTCCGGGCTTCTTCGATGCGCTGGATGGCTGCGGGAATGGTCTGTGCCGTGCTGCTCATCGTGATTCCTCCTTCGACGGGGACGATGCGGACGGTGTTTCAGGTCGCAGAGTGACGACCAACTTCTCCCATGACGACACTTCCTGGGCGAGCCGGGAGCGACCAGGCTCGGTGAGGCGATAGATGCGACGTCCCGGGCCGCGTTCGCTGTGCGTCCATTCTGTCTCCACCGCACCGTCCTCTTCCAGTGCGGACAGCAGGGGATACAGCGATCCGCCCTTGGGCCGACCCAGGCCGCGGGCCTTCAAGTGCTCCCCGATGGCATAGCCGTGCAGGTCTTGATTCGCCAGTGCGGCCAGTACCGCGGTGCCCATGACGGCTCGAATCCACGAGTTGGGCCACTGCAGCTGATCATCTGTCATGTACCTAAGTATGAAGTGTATCTAGTGGACTTGGCAAGGCTGCGCGAGGTGCCTGAATGTGATCACAGCCATGCAATGATTGCGGAGAAGAGACGCGCCATGAGCACCCAGAGGAGAGAACCACGAGAGATGCTTAAAAGAATCATCGTGATCGCACTGGCGTATTTCGGGGGGACTCGTGGGCGCGGCGATCGCTCTGGTGGTCATTCCGCTCACCGTCGCCCAGTTCTGCATCGGTTCGGCCATGTTCAGTGGTATTACGATGGCCATGCTGATCGGCGGATCCAACTGAAGCCCGCAGTTGGCCGGTTGGTGCGGCTTCATCGGCGGCGCACTGTTCGGCGTGATCCTGATGTTGATGAGTGTGGGTCTGCTGCTGCAGATCGAGACGGTGGTACGGCCGAGCGTCTACCGGCCGATCTTCGTCGTCGTCACCGTGCTGGCGTTCTGCCTGAGCTTCGTGCCTTTCACCGCGCTGGTGAACAACGTGTACCCGGTGCTGGGCTGGTTGGGAATTCCACCCCGGAGGCCGAGGAATTGGGCGAGTTCGTCGGCTCGGAAGTGTACGTCGAGCTCGAAGAGACCACCGGCATGGAAATTCCGGTGGAGGTTCAAGAACAGCTGGGGCAGCAGTTGGCCGAGCAGGAGCTGCCGGACTGGGCCGAACAGTCATGGCAGCCCTGTGCTCGTCTTACTGGTCGCGCGGCCGGCGGCGCTGCCGTTTGATCTCGGAGCGCTGCTTTTTATGTTCAAGACGTCGGCGCTGGGAGCCGTGTGTCGGCTTCGTCGCACGGCGCGGAACCGGCGGGATCAGCGCTTCCCGCAGCAGCTCCGCGAGACGCTCGCGTGCGGTGACGCGGTTGCGCTGCTGAGATCGGTGATCCTCGACGCTGACCGTGAGTACGGTGCCTGACAGTCGCGGAGCCAGCGCGCGCAGCGCCCGCTCGCGCTGGGACTCGGACAGGGCGGTGGTGGTGGCGAGATCGAGACTGAGCTGCACCCGGGAATCGGTGGTGTTGACGTGCTGCCCGCCCGGACCCGAGGAGCGGGAGAACTGCTCGGTCAGCTCCGAGGCCTGGATGGTGAGGCCTCCCGGCGCGCCGGGTCCCGGCACGATCCTGAGATGGTCCACACTCGCCTCCTGTCGTGGTCTCTCGTCTGGTTCACCGCGTGAGCGGCGCGTCAGCGTCGGCGCGGCTGATGGGCGTCCTGGAACAGCACGCTCGGCCACTGCGCCACCTCGTCACGCGTGGCGGCGATGCGCAGATCCCGGCAGTCCAACAGCCGCGCCAGCTCATGGGCGGTGGAGACCGGGTGCGCCGGGTCGTCGGCCCAGGCCAGGATCGTCGTCGGTATCTCCAGTGCGGCCAGCCGCTCGTGCGAGGGCAGATCGCTCAGCGCGGCGCCGCGCAGCACCGAGGGCAGCAGCGACTCTTTGACGTCGGGAGCCGTCTCCGGGGACCCTTGGGTGGCCGGAGGCGACGGCGCCATGCGCTCGGCGCGGATCAGGGCTTCTACGCCGTGGCGCTCCACCAGGTCGGCGGCCCGGTGGTAGTCGTGTGCTTTGCTCTTGCGGGTCTCCCACGCGGTCGGCGGCACCACGAGGGTGAATCCGCTGAAGCGATCCGGTTCCAGCACCGCTGCGTGCAGCAGGGTCGCACATCCCATGGAGGGGCCCACGCCGTGGACCGGCTCACCGGGGAAGCGGTGCTCGAGCAGCTCGAGCAGATCCTGGGCGAGCCGGGTCCATTGATAGTCCTCTGCCACGGGACGGCCGTGGGACTCTCCGTGACCGCGCGCATCGAAGCGCAGCAACCGGGTCCCGCTGAGGCCCCGGCCGAGGTCGAGGTCGAGAACCCGGTCGCGCGTCCGGCTGGAGGTGAGCCCATGGAGCTGAACCACGGCCGGGCCGCCCTCGTCGCTGTACTCGCTGGCCAGGCGGGCTCCGGGTACCGAGAACATCTGCATGGTCGCCCCCGATCGTCGATGTCGCTGCTGTTATTCTAAGCCGGTATGAGGCTCTCGAACGTCGCTCATCTGCGGTTGCCCTTCGGACGGCTGCTGGGCTACGACGTCCGGGTCCGCCGGACCGACGTGCGGCTGCCGATCTCCTTCGACCAGCATCGTCACGTCTCCGCGGGGGATCGACCCGGTTCCTGGATGGCCATCTGCTTCACCCTGCCCGAGCCGGTCGACCGCGAGCGACTGGCTGAGGCGTGGTTGGCGGTCATCGCCCGGCACGGCACGCTGCGCACCGCCTTTGTTCAGGACGACGACGGGCTGCATCTCCACGAGCTCGACGTGGAGCCGGGACAGTGGACGGAGCATCCGGTGGGCACCGGCCAGGAGGTCAATGACACGGTTCGAGACGTACTCGACCGCCACTGCACGCCATTCTCGACGCCGTCGCATCGGCTCTGCTTGCTGGAGACGGCACTGCGGCCCACGGTGATCATCGGCTCGGACCACGCTCACGTGGACATGTGGTCGATGCTGGTGATCCTGCGCGATCTGCTGCGCGCCCTGGACCCGGGGCAGGAGGCGGCGGAGCTGGCATCCGTCGGCGTGCCGGCGTTCGTCGAACACACGCGTTCGCTGGCGGAGCGCCCCAAGGCGCCACACCAGGTGCACCGCCGCTGGGCCGAGACCATCGAGGCGAGCGGAGGCAGCATGCCGCGTTTTCCGCTGCCCCTCGGCGATCCGGTGCCGCAGGCCCAGCGGGTCGAGGTGCGCGATGTCCTGGGTGTCGACGACAGCGCCGCCTTGGCCCAGCAAGCACATGAAGACGGGGTCTCCACGCTGTCGGAGATCGTCTCGGCCATGACCGAGGTGACGCGCGAGCTGGTGGGCCAGCCGCTGCGGGCTGTGTTTCCGGTGCACAGCCGTTACGACTCCACATGGCATGACTCGGTGGGATGGTTCATCGCCAACTCGGTGCTGGAATCTGCCGATCCCGACCCGCGTGCGTGCGCGGCGGCCGTCCGGGAAGCCGTTCAGCTGGGGTCTTGGCCGCTGGCCGAGGTGATGGAGCCCTGGGGCGGGATGCCCGAAGCCCCGGGCATGTTCGCGGTGTCCTGGCTCGACCTGCGCCGGCTGCCCGTCCGCGTCGATTCGGAGGGGTTGGACGCCCAGTATGTGGGCGCCTCCATCCGCTCCGACGGGGTGATGCTGTGGTTCATCCTCGATGGCTCCGGGCTGCACCTGCGCTGTCGGTATCCGGACACGGACGAGGCTCGCCTCCATGTGGGCGGCTGGCTGGACGCCCTGGTGCGCACCGTGCGTGCCCGTGCCGACGCATCGGTCAGCGGTCTGCTGCGGGTCGGGTCCCGCCGCTATCGGGTGCGGCGGGCCCGCCGCAGCGAGGTTGCCGACGTCGTGGCGCTGCTGGCCGACGATGAACTGGGAGCGGCGCGCGAGAGCGAAGACCTGGAACGCTACGAGCAGGTCTTTGACGCGCTGTCCCGGGATGTGGCGCATCACCTCACGGTGGTCCGGGACGAGCACGCCCGCGTCGTCGCCGCCATGCAGCTGACCATCATCCCGGGGCTGACGCGCAACGGATCCACCCGGTTGCAGATCGAGGGGCTGCGCGTGGCCCGCGACGAGCGCTCGCAGGGGCTGGGCACCGCACTGATCGAATGGGCCCACCGCTATGGAAAGACCCGCGGCGCCGTGCTGGCCCAGGTGGCCACCGATCGGGTGCGCTCGCGGGCGCATGTCTTCTATCGTCGACTCGGCTACGAGGACAGCCACCTCGGGTTCAAGCGGGTGCTGTGATCGCTCGGTCAGCCCTCTGGGACCGCCTCGGACATCGCACAGATCTGGAAGGTGGCGCCCGTGGGATCGGACACCGTGGCGATGCGGCCGAACGGGGAGTCGACGGGGCCATCTAGCAGGCGGCCGCCGAGCTCCTGGACCTGCTGGGCGGCCGCGTCGCAAGAGTCCACCGCCAGATAGATGCGCCAGCCGGCGGCCTCCTCGGGCATCACCCCGGTGGCATCGCCCAAACCCCAGGAAGCTTCGTTTTCGGGGCCGTTGGTGACGTAGCGGAAATCGTTGTCGTCCATGGACTCGGACATGCTCACCAGGTTGGCGTCGAAGACCTGCGTGTAGAAGTTGCTGGCTTGGTCGAAGTGGTGGGTCATCAGCTCGAACCAGACGGGGGATCCGGTGGCCATAGTGAAGTCGTAGCCTTGAAGCTCTCCGGGCTGCCAGATGCTGATCAGCGCGCCGGTCGGATCGAGCAGGGTCGCGGTGCGTCCCGAGGCCCCGATGTCCTGGATCGGCATGACCAGCTGGGCGCCGTGAGCCTCGGCGGTGGCGGCGCGGGCCTCGGCGTCATCCACCGCGAGGAAGACTCCCCATTCGGACGCCAGCGGTTCGCCGTCGGGACAGGTCATTCCGGAGATGTCCATGATGCCGCCCACGAGGCCGCCCTGGTTGCGGATGAGGTGGTAGTGGCCGAAGTCCTCGCCCATGTCCTCGAAACTCCAGCCGAACAATTCGGTGTAGAACCGCTGGGCGGCGGCGAAGTCGAGGGTGCCGAGATCGACCCAGGTGGTGGTGCCGGTGGTGCGTTCCATGATGATGCTCCTTCAGCGTTCGGGGCCGGGTGAGCCCGTGTGTTTTCAGCGTAGAGGCAGTGTTGGGGGTGATGTTTGTCCGATCTTGCGGAATCTGTCTCTCACGGGGTGTCACCGTCGACACAGGCTGGGTAGGGCGCTGAGCAGTGGCAGACCCAGCGGGTCCGCCGGCTCGCGGCTGAAGACCAGTCGCACCACGGTGCTCGTGGTGAGTGGCGCCGGATGCGCGGCCACCATCGGGGCTTCGGGCGTCAGCTGGTCGAGAGGATCTGCGCCGGCGGCGACGGCGAAGCCGAGCAGGAACGGGGCGCCCGGGCACAACGGCAGCCTCAGGTGGCGCACGCTCTGGACCAAGACTCCGGCGGCGGGCAATCCGAGCGGTGCCGGCTGCGGATACCACCCGATCCACAGGTAGGCGTCTCCGCGCGGGCTGAAATCCTCCGGGAGCTCCAGATCGAGGTGCACAGACTGTGCGGTCGGTCGGCACAGGGCGAAGGGGCGCGGCGGCCGGTCGGCAATGGTGTGGGCCAGGCGGCGCAACTGTCCGGGAGCCACACCGACCACGCTGCGGAAGCGGCGGCTGAAGCTGGATAGTGAATCGAAGCCGACCGCTGCGGCCACGTCAATCACGGCGTCGTCGTCGTGGAGGAGTAGGCGCTTGGCCGCATCGAGGCGCAGCGCGGTGAGGAACTGTCCCGGGGTGATGCCGGTGCGCTGGCGGAACAGGCGCGCGAAGTGGAACGGGCTGTAACCGAGGTGGTCGGCCAAGTCCGTCACGGTGAGCGTGGAGTGCTGCTCCCGGGCCAAGGAGACCAGCGGGCTGAGATCCACGCTGTGCTGAGCGGTGCGCGCCGTCGTCACGCCTTCGAGACTATCCGGTGTGACCAAGATCGCACAGTGCTTCGGCCGCGGTGCTGGCTAGGATGAGGAATCGTGCACCCTACTCCCTCCCTCGTCGATCGTTCACACCCCGAACTTGGCACCCGGGTCCTGGATCCGCAGCAGCGTGACCTGGCCGAGTCGGTGCGCGCGTTTTTGGGGTCGAAGCCGAAAAAGTCTGGGCCGGTCGGTTTCTACGTGCACGGCCCGGCCGGACGCGGCAAGACCTGGCTGATGACGACGCTGGTGGACGAAGCGCCGATGCCAGACCACGCCAAGCGCCGGGTGCATTTTCACGAGTTCTTCCGGCAGCTGCAACGCCAAATGGGTGCTGAGGTCAGTACACGTATCGCCATCAACGAGACGGTGAAGACGCTGCTGGACGGTGCCGGGCTGTTGTTATTTGACGAGCTCCATGTGCATGACCCCGGCAGCGCGGCCCTGCTCAACACCCTGCTCGCCGAAGGCGTTCGGCGTCGCATCCCGATGCTGATCACCTCAAATTACGAGCCGGAGGCGCTGCTGCCGAATCCGATCTACCACCACGTCATCGTGCCGGGCATCCAAACGCTCCGCGAGCATCTGCTGGTGCGCACGCTCGACGGCGGAGTGGACTACCGCCAACAGAATTCCGGGGCCGATCACGGCTTCGCCTCGGGCACCTGGGTGGCCGCCGCACCGGGTGCTGACCACGACGCCGTGCTGGCCGAACTCGGCTTCGAAGCGCCGGCCCCGGACGAAGCCGCCGTCGTGTTGGAAGGCCACCTGGCGCTGCGGGCCCGCGGCGCCCGGGTGACCGAGATCTGCTTCGATTTCGCCGAGCTGCTGGAAGCACCCACCACCACCCGCGACTTTCTGGATCTGGCCGATCGCTACGACACCTGGGTGATCACCGGGGTGCCGGCACTCTCCGGATTCAGCCGCGCGGCCCGGCAGCGCTGGGTGACGCTCATCGATGTACTGGTGGACCGCGACCGCGCCCTGATCGTGTGCTCGTCCGTGTCGCGGGACGCTTTGATCGATATCGACGACCCGCCCACTGATCTCTTCCGGGCCCAGAGCCGGCTGGCCCTGCTGGGGGGTACCAGCGCTGGCGCCCGCGTCTGACCCGTGCGCATACTGGCCCCATGAAGGTCACCACACCGAGCGACTGCGGCAATGCCCCGCGTCTGCTGATTGTCGCCGACATCGCACAGCACTGGGCCGCCGGCGACGCCGAAGTGCTGGAAGCCTGGCTCACCGAGGACGCGCAGTGGACCGTGATCGGCGGCGAGACCGTCACCGGGCGCACCGAGGCCGCCCGGCAACGCCCACCAGCGGACCCGCAACGCCTCGACATCATCTCGGTGATCACCCACGGACGGTTGGCCTCCTGTGATGGGGTGCTCGACGACGGTGAGCGCCGCATCGCGTTCAGCCACGTGCTGCGCTTCGCAGGGACCACGAAAACCGCGAAGGTCGCCGAAATCCGTAGCTATCTGATCGAACTCACCGGCCCGACCAGCTGAGGTGGCGCTCAGCGCGTCCCGGATTCGTCTCGCAGCCGCGGCTCCACCCGGTGCTCGGGTGTGTGTCCGGCTTTGTCCTGGTAGAAATCCCGAATCCGGTCCATATCGGCGGAGACGTCTCCGGTGAGTTCGAAGCTCGGGCCGAGCCCGGTGGTCATGGTGGTGCGATCCACGTAGCCCAGGGTCACCGGCATGCCGGTCTCGCGGGCCACCCGGTAGAAGCCGGACTTCCAGTGGGTGTGCCCCTTGCGGGTGCCATCGGGGGTGACCACCAGTCCGAACACCTCACCGGCGCGAATCTGGGCGACCACTTCCTCGACCACCCGCGAGGCGTCGTTGCGATCCACGGGAATCCCGCCCAACCCGCGCATGATCGGTCTGCGCCAGCCCTGGAACAGGCTTTTCTTGCCCAGCCAGCGCACGTCAATATCTAGCCGCCAGGCGATCGCGAGCATCAGCACGAAGTCCCAGTTGGAGGTGTGCGGGGCGCCCAATAACACGGTGGGCTTCTCGGGGGCGGGTTCGGTGCGCAGCGTCCAGCGGCTGCAGGCCCAGAAGGTGCGGGCAAGGGCGCGTCGAATCATGAGGCCAACGCTAGCGCATCCGCCGTGACACTATGGACGCATGTTGACTCTGCGCCGACTCGATCCCACCGGAGCCGACCGGGAGGCGCTCATCGAGTTCCTCACCGGCCACGAGTTTCCCTTCCACATGCGTCCACGCCTGACTCGTGCCCAGGTCGAGCAGGACATTGACGACGGCGACTATCCGGACGATGAGAAGGACTCGTACTGGCTGCATCACCAGGATCACGGTCGCATCGGCATCGTCCGGCTGGAGGACCTCGAAGATCCCTCGCCCGTGTTCGACCTGCGCCTGGCCACCGAGCATCGCGGACACGGTTTGGGCGAGGCCAGCCTGCGTGCCATCACCCGGCACCTCTTCGAGACTCTGCCGAACGTCACCCGCTTTGAAGGGCAGACCAGGGAAGACAATATTGGCATGCGCACCCTGTTTCTGCGCTGCGGCTGGCTCAAGGAAGCCCACTATCGGGAATCCTGGCCGGTACGTAGGGTGTCTTGAACCCGGTGCGCTTGAACTGACCGATCAAGTTGGTCCAGTGCTTATGCGTGGATTAGTCGAGTTCGATGCTGTGTAGAATATCCATCAGTGATGGATATTTGAGGAGGTGCCACTACGGTGAAGTATTCACGTCGTGTTGCACCTTCATCCATTAAGAGTGGTGGCGCACGACTTCTTCGTGGGCTGTCGGTCGCGGGAATCGCGGTGGGCTCCGCCGTGGTGGCCCACTTCGCAGCTGGCCATCATGGTCCACACTGGGTAATTCTGGTGCTAGCTATGTGTCTCAGTGTGCCGGCATGCATCGCCTTGGTCCGGGTGAGATTGAGCCGCTGGCGTCTTGCTGCTGCAGTGTTATTCAGCCAAGGGGTGCTGCACGTCCTCTTCGCGTTGTTCCCGTACGATTATTCGTCTTCGGGGCTGTCGGCGGGACAACCCTCGCAAGCTGGCCACCATCATCATGTTGATCACCTGGTGGTGGCCGACCCAGCGGCTGGCTCCGTTTCTTCCCACATGGTGGTTCCGGATGCGGCCATGAGTGTGGCTCACCTCAGCGCAGCTGTGCTGACCTATGTCTTACTGCGTCGTGGTGAGGTCTTGCTGGAGGCCTTAGTGAGCCTGCTGGCTCTGCGACCAGCGCTGATACTTGTACTCCGTCCGTTGGTCCCGATCGGGCCAAAGTCGATGACCTGGGCCGACACCTGGGCTGCACATGAGTTTTCTGATCTGTGGCCAGGCCCGGCCCCCTGGACTCTTCGCGGTCCCCCTGTTGTGAGCTGAGACCAGACTTGTCCAACACCACGGCACTCTTGCTAGTGGTGAGGTTTGCTCGCACTCGAAAGGCTGACGTCGCTATGGCGCCAACTCACTCGAAACCCCCAAGACGTAGAAGGCACCGACTTCGTTCCGTTGTCCCCAGCGTCACCGCAGTTGCCGCATGCGCGACGTTGTGGGCAGCTCCCGTGGCCGCACACGACACGTTGCTGTCTGCCTCCCCGGAAGCCGACGAGGTCCTCGAACAGTCCCCGGATACCATAACTCTTGAGTTTTCAGGTACGGGTCTGATCGCGGGGGAGACGATCCCCAACACCATCGTTCTTCATGATGCCAACGGAGAGAACTGGGAAGGCGAGACCGTGGTCGAGGGCAGCACCATGTCCACGGAGCTGCCGGAACCTTTGCCCAACGGGGAATTCGACGTGGCCTACCGAGTCGTCTACTCAGACGGCCACACCGAGGAGGATTCCTACAGGTTCGAGGTCGCCGACCCGGACGTGACGGATGAGATCGTCTCAGACACCTCAGAGCACATGGAGGACAGGTCCACCGACACCACAGAGGACGCTTCCTCGTCGACGTTTGGCTGGGTGCTGGGCATCGGCGTAGCAACTGCGGTTTGCGTTGGGCTGATCCTGCTGGTGATGCGTCGTCAGGTCTCGCCCTCCGGCGACTGACCATCCTCCCCCGCTCAACTACCTTTACTGCTTTCGTAAATACCGGTGCGCCTTGATTCGCTGTGGCGCGACCGGAGGGCCATAGCGCCCGGAAGGATTATCTGATTCTGATGAAAAACAATAATGTATGGACCATCACTGCCCTGACTGCGGCCACCCTGCTCGCCCTGAGCGCTTGCTCGGATGCCGAGGAACCCAACGATCCTGTGATCGATGCAGAGAACACTGCTCCTGTGGACGCGCGTATCCACAGTGAAGATGACGACCTGTGGGTGCGAGCTGCTGACTCTGGAATGACCAGCCTGTTCGGCACGATCGAGAATCTTACTGGGGAAGAATTGGAGATCGTTGCTGCCGAATCCCCGGCCTCAGAGAGTGTGGAACTGCACGAGATCGTTGTGGACGAGGACGGGCGTGAGGTAATGCAGGAGATTGAAGGTGGGTTTCCCATTCCTGCAGAAGGCGCCCTGGACATGGAGCCTGGCGAGGATCATCTGATGTTCATCGGTCTCCACGAAGCGTTAGTTCCCGGTGATGTGGTGGAAGTGACATTAGAGTTCACCGACGGCACGACCGAGAGCATCGAAGCCATCGTGAAGGACGACGGCGGGCAGGACGAGCCCTACGACCACGAAGGCCATGGGGAGCACGCCGAACATGACAACGACGAGAGCACCGAAGGCGACGGTGACGACGAGGGCCATC
Organism: Citricoccus muralis; assembly: GCF_029637705.1. Lineage (NCBI taxonomy): Bacteria > Bacillati > Actinomycetota > Actinomycetes > Micrococcales > Micrococcaceae > Citricoccus > Citricoccus muralis. The sequence continues at coordinate 2,204,566 of NZ_CP121252.1, read as the reverse complement.
ACGGGCATAGCGAACACGACCACGCTGAGACCGCTGAGGAGAGCACCGTTGGTCACTGATCCGGAACCCAATCCTGGTATCGGGCCAACAAGTCAGAAAGGTAAGGGACGAGATAAGACTGATCTTCGGCGCGGGGTATCCCGTCGAGGGCTCTTATTGGGGGCAGGAGGGACGGGGCTTGCTGTCACCGCGGGTGCCGCCTTCGGGTTGGGCCGAGGCACCGCCCCGCAACCTGACCCGGAGGATCTGCTGCACGGGAGTCAAAAAATCGACTTCTATGGGCATCGACAGGCGGGCATCGAAACCCCGGCACAGGCCCACGCTGTCCTGATAGCGATGGACTTGAACAAGGGCATCGAGGGTGAAGATGCACGGCGACTACTGCGTCTGCTGACTGATGACGCCGCGCGTCTGACTCAGGGCCTGCCCGCGTTGGCGGACACCGAGCCGGAGCTAGCCGCGAGGCCCGCCAGATTGACGGTGACCTTCGGCTTTGGCAGACACCTCGTGAAACTGCTCAACCCGGACAAAGTCCCCGACTGGCTCAAGGATCTACCCGAGTTCGAGATTGATGACCTGGATCCTCAGCTCTGCGGCGGAGATTTGATGCTTCAGCTTTGCGGGGACGATCCGATTGCATTGGCCCATGCGCGGAGGATGCTGCTCAAAGACGCCCGAGCTTATGCCTCGCCTCGATGGATGCAAGACGGGTTCCGGAACGCACGCGGCACTCAGTCTGAAGGATCGACCATGCGGAACCTATTCGGCCAAGTGGACGAGACGGTGCAACCTAGCAAGGACGAAGACGGCAAAGAGTTCGCTGTGTGGGGTCATCCCCCCGCAGGTTCTTCACCTTCTTTGCGCCCTTGGATCGAAGGCGGCACCTCGCTGGTAGTACGGCTGATCAGCATGGACCTCGACGGATGGGACGAACTGGCCCGCAGCGGCAAGGAGGCTTCCATCGGACGAGATCTGCGTGTTGGAGCGCCGTTGACCGGTACCGCGGAACATGACGAGCCCGACTTCGACGCAAAGACGCCGTTAGGGTTCCCTGTGATCGAGGACTTTGCGCATATCCGCCGCGCTCACTCTCAGGCTCCTGAAGAACAGATCCTGCGTCGTGGATACAACTATGACCGTCCCCCACAAGGTGACGGTCGTATCAGCGACACCGGACTGGTTTTTCTGAGCTATCAGGCTGACGTGACTCGACAATTCCTACCCATACAGCAGCGCCTTGCTGAAGGGGACCGACTCAATGAGTGGACCACCCCTATTGGAAGCGCAGTCTTTGCCATCCCGCCAGGGTGTGCCCCTGGCGGGTACATCGGCGATTCTCTCTAAACACGACTACTTATCAATCAGAAAGAAACTCTGATGACCAACGACATCAGGGCAGTCGAACCTGCCCAAAAACAGACAGCCTCACCGTCACCCTCATCCTCACCCCCAGGTAATCACTCGGAAAGAGACCCAGCGTGGTTTGTACCCATGCTGCGCAGAATCCATTTCTATGCCGGGGTATTCGTCGGACCTTTCATCCTAGTCGCGGCACTCACCGGGGCGCTCTACGCATTCTCACCACAACTCGAACGCATCGTCTATTCCGAAGAGCTCACAGCATCCAGCGAATCCACCGACTACCTTCCGTTGTCACAGCAAGTTGCCGCGGCCCAGGAGTAAGTTGGGGAAGACGTCCAGCTGAGCGCCGTACGTCCAGCGGCCACACCGGGGGACACAACGCGAGTGATCTACGAGTACGACGAGTCCCCATCCGGTTCTCACGATCCACAACGAGGAATCTTCATCGACCCGGTCACCGGCGAAGTCCGTGGGGATGAGGGAGTCTACGGCACGAGTGGATCGCTACCGTTGCGGACCGAGATCGCCCAGATGCACCGACACCTGTTCCTGGGCGACTGGGGACGAATCTACAGCGAACTGGCCGCTTCCTGGTGGCCGTCGTGATCCTTGCGGGAGCCGGTCTCTGGGCTTCACGGTGGCGCAACGCTCGGAAGAAACGCAAAGGTCTGTTGCTTCCGGACAACACTGTCTCTGGAATGAGGCGAACCCGTTCCTGGCATGCAGCCACCGGGATCTGGATCACAGTAGGCGGCCTGTTTCTGGCCGCGACCGGCATCACCTGGTCCACTTACGGAGGAGCCAATGTCGCGGAGTTGCGGACCAGCCTCAGCTGGCAGACGCCTTCGGTCGACACTCAGCTCGATAGCGACGCCGCTGGAGCGGCTATCCATGATGAACACGCCCATCACGGGGGCGGTGGACAGCATTCTGACGAGGGGCCTCCTGTAGATGCCTCCAATCTCGACGATCTGCTTCAATCTGGACGGGAAGCTGGGTTCACTTCTGCGTACGTGGAAATGATTGCTCCATCATCAGAAGGTGAAGCATGGAGTATGCGTGACATCAGCATGCGGTTTCCGGCACCCGTGATCCAGTCAATCGCTGTTGATCCCGAGACTCAGGAAGTCACTGATGTGCTGGCATGGGACGATTACCCCTTCATGGCGAAGTTGGCTCAGTGGGGCGTCTGGATGCACAGGGGGACACTTTTCGGACTAGCCAACCAGATCCTGCTGTTTGCCTTGGCAGTTAGTATCGGTCTGCTGGTCATCTTGGGATACGTGATGTGGTGGCAGCGCCGACCACGTCATGAACCAGGCCGAAAACTGGGGCACCTCCCCAGTCGAGGAGCGTTCCGTCGTTCCCCTTGTTGGGGTAAGGCACTCGTCGTCGTGGGGCTGGCCGTGATTGGCTGGTTCCTTCCGGTACTCGGCGTGAGCCTGTTGGTTTTCATCATCATTGATGTATTGCTGGGCATGAGAAGACGCCGAAACACTCTAGTTCCTGTCTCGGCGAACCGAGACTGACTGGATTGCCCGAAACCTTACTGTGGTGCGGCGGCGCTTGACTCCAGTCAGCGGACTCGGCGGCGTCGCACCAGAGTGCGGTCCAACGCGAACATCATGAAGATGACCGTAGACCCCTTTCTGCGATGATTCGCCATTTTGCGCCGCGACGGGGAGACCGGCACCACCACCGGCTTCGACTGAGAAGACTTGACCAGCGAGCCGGACACCCGGCTCTTGGCTACTCCGACCGCGGTGACCAGCCCAGTGCTGGGCCCAGCCGGGTGGCGATGTCGGTGAGAATCTGCACGTAGTCCTCGTGGCTGAAACTGAATGGCAGGGCGAAAGCGACTTCATCGACTTCCTGGAAGCCGGCGTGGACGGCCAGTTGCTCGGCGATCTGTTCGGAGGTGCCCACCAGATCCGGGGCGAAGAGCATCCCGCGCGGCCCCTGCGGCTCGCGGGTACGCGGCAACCGTTCCGCCACGTAGTCCTCGTAGCGACGCTTCTGCTCCGGAGACGCCGAATCGGTAGGGATGACGACGAGGCCCTGCGATACCCGGCCCAGATTCACCGATGCGGCCGACTCTGCCACTGCCTGACGGAACGCGCGAATCTGGCGTGCCTGTACCGCGGCAAAATCGGGGACCTCATCGGCCTCGGGGAACACGACGTTGCTACTGAGCAGATTGAAACCGTTCTCTCCGGCCCGGACGGCGGAGTCCAGACTGCCGGCCCCATACCAGAGCCTGGAACGCAGACCGGAGGAGTGCGGTTCAACCCGCTGCGAGAACTCCTCGACCACGCCCTGCTTGCCGGAAAATTCGCGCACTGAATCTCCAGCCACGAACCGGGCGAACCGCTCCACCCGGGCCTTGCTGAAATCCTCCACATCAGCAGATTGTGGGTACAACTCCTCGCGCACCGTGTCATAGTGCATCGGGGCGCCCACGCTGACACCGGGGTTCACTCGTCCGCCGGAGAGCAGATCGACCGTCGCGAGATCCTCGGCGAGTCGCAGCGGATTCTCCCAGCCCAGGGGAGTCACCGCGGTGCCCAGTTCGATGCGTTGCGTGCGCTGGCTCGCCGCCGCCATCACCGCCACCGGTGAGGAAATCCCGAACTGCAGGTGCCGGTGTCGCAACCAGGCGCTATCGAATCCCAGCTGCTCGCCGAGCTCGATGATCTCCAGGGTGGATTCATGCCCGGCGCGCGGGTCGTCGGGATCGAACAGTCCGATGGTGAGGAAACCCAGACGGCGGAGGCTGGATGCGGGAGTGGTCATAGCGCAAGCTTAACGACACTTCCAGACCCGGCGCTCCGCCGTCGTCATATGGGGGTGTTTGCTGAAGGGGAGCGATTACTCCTCGGCGCCGGTCCCTGCTTCGGCGTCACCGGTATCGAGATGCTTCTCGACGTCGGCATCGGCGCGCAGTTCCTCCACGTGAGCGTTGACCGCCTCGTTCTGCTTCTGGGCGATGGCCTGCTCCTCCAGCTGCGGCTTGAGCTCCTCGAAGGTGGGCAGCTCCTCCGAGCTGGCGCTGTCCTCGGCTGACTCCTCGCCTTCTGCGCCTTCCTCAGCGCCCTGCATCATCGCCTCCTGCTGGGCGATCTGCTGGTCGTAGAGCTCCTGCAGTTCGTCGTCGCTCGGAGACTCGACGTCCAAGGACTCAATCAGCTGGTCCAGCTGAACCTGCTTGCCAGCGTCCTCGCGTACCTCCTCCTCGGTGACGCCCTGCTCTTCGAACTGGGCGAGAAGATCGTCGGTGGATTCCAGCTGGTTCTGCGTGGCCAGCTCGGCCAGGAACTCATCCACCTGCTCGTCGCTGGCGGTCATGCCCTGCTCCTCGGCGTCGGCGAGCAACAACTCATTGCCGATCATCAGCTCCAGGGTGTCGGCCTTGATCTGATTCTGGTCGACTTCATCACCAGACATCTGGGCCTGCATTGTCATCTGGCTGAACTGTCCTTCGAAAGCTGCAGTGAAATCCTCACCGGAAATGTCCTGGCCGTTCACGGTGGCCACCACATCCGGGATGTTCTCGGTATCGGGCTCGGGCATCTGCGTTTCGGCGCCCTCGGCAGCGGTGGCTTCGCCGTCGGCAGCCCCCTCACCGTTCTCTCCACCCTCGGCGCCGCAGGCGGCCAGGCTCAGAGCGGCGGCGACGGCGGCCATGCTCAGCAACAGCTTCTTGGACATGATGGCAACACTTCCTTTGTCAGGTCAGGATCATGGTTCAGGGGCGAACCTAACAGCCCAGACTGGGTAAACGATTCAGCCGGTGCCCAGGCGATTCTCAGCCGAAAATGCCATAACCCCTAGACTGGGAGCGCTCATGACTTCTCTGATGATGACCCTGCTCGTGGTCCTGCTCGTGGTGGTGGCCACCGTGCTCCAGCGCCTCACCGGCCTGGGCTTCGCCATGCTCGTCACCCCGTTCTTCGTGATCCTGCTGGGCACCCACGCCGGGGTGATGCTGACGACCCTGCTGGCCATCGTGGCCTCCGTGGTGATGCTGCCCTCGATGTGGCGTCACGTGGATTGGTCCGCGGTGGTCTGGATCGGAGCGCCGGCTGTGCTGATCATTCCCGCCGCCAGTTGGGCCGGACGATGGTTCGATTCCGCCATCATCTACCTGCTGGTGGGCGGGATCGTGCTGATCGGCCTGAGTGCCTCGCTAGCACTACAACGTGCCACGGTGACCGTGACGGGAAAAACTCCGCAAGTGCTCACCGGGGCGATCGCGGGGGCGGGCACCGTCCTGGCCGGAATCGGCGGACCATCCATGACCATCTACGGGGTGCTTTCGCGCTGGCCGATGCTCTCCTTCGCCGCCTCGATGCAACCGCTGTGGATCGTCATCTGCGTGGCTGCGGGCTTGTCGCGTTGGCTGATTTTGGGCTCGACGCCGCCGGATTTCCCTTGGTGGGGATGGCTGGGCTGCGTGCTCGGTATCGTACTTGGTGCCTCGGCAGGGCAGCGGCTGCGCCGGGTGGTGGACGACCGGTGGGCCTTCCGCATCGTGGTGGTCATTGCCATGATCGGTGCCCTGCTCTCCGTGGGTACCGGTATCGCCGGACTGCTCGGGTCGTGACCACCGCAGCGTCGAACACGCCGGGGGTCGCGTGCACGCTGCAGACGGGTGCATAATGGCGCGTACGCTTTCGTGCCCTGGGCACCTGAACGCGCACACATTTCGGATAAAAAAACACGACGAAAAAGTAGACGACGGGACCACCAGCGATGACGGATCAACCGGCCAACGACGCTCCGGGAACCACCAGACTCAACGCCCGGGTGGTGGGAATCTGCGTGGCGGCAGCCCTGGGCGGGTTCCTCTTCGGCTTTGACACCGCCGTGATCAACGGCGCGGTGGATGCGCTCTCGGCCCAGTTCGAGCTGGGCTCCGCCCTGACTGGTTTCGCCGTGTCCTCGGCGCTGATCGGTTGTGCCCTGGGCGCCTGGTTCGCCGGGCCACTGGCCAACCGCTTTGGCCGCGTGCCGGTGATGTTGGTAGCCGCGGTGTTCTTCTTCGTGTCCTCGGTTGGCTCGGGCTTGGCCTTCGGCGTCGCCGATCTCATCGCCTGGCGCGTGCTCGGCGGGCTCGGCGTGGGCGCGGCCTCGGTGATCGCTCCGGCGTATATTGCGGAAGTTTCGCCCGCCCATGTGCGTGGTCGCCTCGGCTCTCTGCAGCAGTTGGCCATCGTGTCCGGTATTTTCGTTGCGCTGCTCTCTGACGCCCTGTTCGCCAACCTCGCCGGGGGAGCAGCCCAAGAATTCTGGTTCGGCCTGGAGGCCTGGCGCTGGATGTTCCTGGCCGAGGTGGTCCCCGCCGTGGCGTATGGTCTCTTCGCCATGCGCCTTCCCGAGTCGCCGCGCTTTCTGGTGGCCCGCGGCGATCTCGACAAAGCAGCGCAGGTGCTACACGACTTCACCGGTGTGGACCGGGTCAACCTGAAGATCGTCGAGATCCAGAACTCGCTCGAGCACGAGCGCCGCGCCTCCTTCAAGGATCTGAAGGGACCGCTGATGGGGCTACGCCCCATCGTCTGGGTGGGCATTTTGCTCTCCGTGTTCCAACAGTTCGTCGGCATCAACGTCATCTTCTACTACTCCACCACCCTGTGGCGCTCCGTCGGCTTCGGAGAATCCGACGCACTGACCATCACGGTGATCACCTCCGTGACGAATATTCTCGTCACCATCGTCGCAATCCTGCTCGTCGACAAAGTCGGCCGCCGCCCCATGCTGCTGGTCGGCTCGATCGGCATGGCGGTGAGCCTGGGCATGATGGCGCTGTGCTTCTCGTTTGCGACCCTCGTCGACGGCGAAGCCAGGCTGGCCGAGCCGTGGTCGACCATCGCCTTGATCTCCGCCAACGCGTTCGTCGTCTTCTTCGGCGCCACCTGGGGCCCGCTGGTGTGGGTGCTGCTGGGCGAAATGTTCCCCAACAAAGTCCGTGCCGCCGCGCTCGCCGTCGCTGCTGCCGTGCAGTGGGCCGCGAACTTCGCCGTCTCCACCACGTTCCCCGGACTGGCAGAGATCGGACTCACCTTCGCCTACGGTCTGTACGCCGTCATGGCCCTATTGTCGTTCCTGTTCGTGTGGAAGTTCGTCCCCGAAACCAAAGGTCGAGAGCTCGAGGATATGACGGACGAGGCGTTCAAGCGCGCCGTGCGCGAGGGCTGATTCCCGGCTCGGGCACATCGGCCAGCACCGCTCGCCATTTCTCGGCCAGCGAATCGATATTCTCGTGCGCGTTCAGCCCACTGGGCTGGGGCACCACCCAGAGCCGGGTCTGTGCGGGCCAGCCGTCGATGAGCGCGGTGTCTTGTCGTCCCAGCACTGCCCGTCGTTGGCCAAATGCGGTGCGGAACGCGGTGATTCCGGCGATCGCCACCACCTCCGGGCGCAGCTCGACCACCCGGACGATGAGACGCCGACCGGCTTCGACCAGTTCGTCACGGCTGAGTTCGTCGGCGCGCGCGGTGGCCCGGCCCACCAGATTCGTCAGTCCAATCCCGCGGCCAACCAAGTCCAGTGCATCCTGCTCGGTCAGTCCTCGGGATGCATCCACCGGGCGCTCGGTCATACCCGCCCGGTACAGAGCAGGCCAGAACCGGTTGCCCGGGCGGGCGAAGGGCGCGTTCACTGCCGCCGTCCAGAGCCCGGGGTTAATGCCGACGATCAGCAACAGCAGCCGTTCTGGTTCAGACGGCAACACATCGTCGATCGCGTCGGGGTCATTCGTGGCGAATCGCTGCAGATCCTCGCGGCGCGGCTTGGCGCCGGCTAACGGTGATGGGCGACGGGAAACAAACATGGGGGAAGTCTACGCACGTCGACCTCGGACGGTAGGTCCCCGACCTGTCACAATGGAACGCATGACTTCGATCGACCTGCACCTCACCGACGACACCGATGCCGACCGCCTGCTGAGCGAGAATCCGCTGGCGCTGCTCATCGGTATGCTGCTCGACCAGCAGATCGCCATGGAAACGGCTTTCGTGGGCCCAAAGAAGCTGCAGGACCGCATCGGCTCCGTCGACGCCGATACGATCGCCGACTACAACACCGAGGAGTTTCTCGCAGCCTTCAAAGAGACCCCGGCCGTGCACCGGTTCCCCGGCTCCATGGCAGAGCGGGTGCAGAAGCTGTGCCGCGCGATCGTCGACGATTGGGGCGGTGAGGCCAGCGCCCTCTGGACCGACGGAGATCCCTCGGGACCCGAGGTGCTGAAGCGGCTGAAGCGGCTACCCGGGTTCGGCGACCAGAAGGCCAAGATTTTCCTGGCTCTGCTGGGCAAGCAGTGCGGGTTCACCGGCGAGGGCTGGGAACAGGCCGCCGGTGATTACGGCGCACCGAATGCCATGCGCTCGGTGGCCGACATCGTTTCGCCCGAAACCCTGCTCGAAGTCCGCGAAAACAAACGCGCCCTGAAATCGGCAGCGAAGCAAGAGAAACAAGCCTCAGCGCAGTCCGGTCCAGGCGGATCTTCATGATCGAATTCATCGGCTCGCGCTGGGACGACATCCTCTACCGCTCCTACCAGCACACCTCGCTGGTAGTGCAGTCCGTCCTGATCGCCACGGTGATCGCCCTGCTGCTGGCCGTGCTGGTCACCCGCTACCGCGCCCTGAGCCCGGTGGCCAACGCCGTCTCCGCCATCGGACTCACCCTGCCCTCTTTCGCCCTGATCGGCCTGCTCATCCCGCTCGTGGGCATCGGCACAGTCCCTGCTGTTGTCCTCGTGGTGTTCTACGCGACCCTGCCGATCCTGCGCAACGCGGTGGTCGGACTGCAGGGCGTGGATTCACTGGTGGTCGAGGCGGCCCGCGGCCAGGGGATGGGCGCCGGCGCGATCTTCTGGCGGGTCCGCCTCCCCCTGGCCTGGCCGGTCATTCTCACCGGCATCCGCGTCTCCGTGCAGATGTCCATGGGCGTAGCTGCTATTGCGGCTTATGTGCTCGGCCCTGGACTCGGCGGCTATATCTTCACCGGGCTGTCCCAAGTGGGCGGCGCCAACGCACTCAACTACGCGCTGGTCGGTACCTTCGGCATCATCATCCTCGCTCTGGTGGTGGACGCTGTGCTGGTGCTACTGGCCCGATTCACGACGTCGAAAGGGATTCGCGCATGAACGACCAGGCACAAACAGGGGTCGGTATCGAGTTAATCGACGTCGTGAAGCGCTATCCCGGTCAGGCCGATCCCGCGGTGCGAGGACTTTCCCTGAACATTCCGGCCGGTGAGACCGTGATGTTCGTGGGCCCATCTGGCTGCGGCAAGACCACCTCGCTGAAGATGATCAACCGGCTCATCGAACCCACCTCGGGCCAGATCCTGATCGATGGCGCGGACATCACCACCCAAAACGCCAACGAGCTGCGTCGCAGCATCGGCTACGTCATCCAGGGTGGGGGACTGCTGCCGCACCTCAGTGTGGCCGACAACATCGGATTGGTGCCCGGGCTGTTGAAATGGGACCGCCGCCGCATCGCCGCCCGCGTCGACGAGCTGCTCGAGCTGGTGGGTCTGCAACCGAATATTTACCGCGACCGCTACCCGCGGGAGCTCTCCGGGGGCCAGCAGCAGCGCGTGGGAGTGGCCCGCGGGCTCGCAGCCGATCCGCCCGTGGTGCTGATGGACGAACCCTTCGGCGCCGTCGACCCTATCACTCGGCAGCGACTGCAGGACGAGCTGATCTCCATCCAGGAGGAGCTCCACAAGACCATCGTCTGCGTCACCCACGACATCGACGAGGCCATCAAGCTCGGCGACCGGATCCTGATCCTGCAGGAAGGCGCCAGCATCGCCCAGTTTGCTGCGCCAGAAGAGATTCTCAGCCAGCCCGCCAACGACTTCGTGGCCGACTTCATCGGAGCCGAATCCAAACTCAAGCAGCTCTCCCTGCTGCGCGTCGGAGATCTGGATCTGACCCAGCCCCACACGGCCACCGTGGGCGAGCCGGTCGACGAGGTTCTCCAGCGGGCAGAAGCCGCAGGCGCCGCCTCGGTGGTCATTCTCGACGAACGACGTCGCCCCCGCGACTGGGTGTTCCTGCGTAGCCTGCGCGGTCACACGATCGTGCCCGACCCGCAGAAGGCACTGCAGACCGTGGTCGATCACCGATCCACCCTGGCCGATGCCCTGGACTCGATGCTGGTATCCAGCCACGCCGGAGCCATGGTGACCCGGCGCGACGAGTTCATCGGGGTCATTACTTACGACGCTGTCGCCGAGCATGTCCGCGGCAGCGAACACAGCGGAGTCAACGAATGAACCGACTCCGCAACGCCACCCGCGAAGACCGGCTGCTGCTCATCGGGCTGCCGATCTTCGTCGGGCTTCTGCTCATCGGCTGGGCGATCTGGCGCTCCAACGCCTCCCTGGATGAGATCGAGACCCGCCTGCTGACCTGGCAGAACATCGGCACCCTGACCTGGGAGCACCTGCTGATCGTGGTGGTGTGCGCCGTGCTTGTCGTCGGTACCGCCGTGCCGGTGGGCATCCTGCTCACCCGCCCCGGCACCCGCGGCGCGATCGGACCCGTCCTCGGGGTCGCCAACGCCGGCCAGGCCGCCCCCGTGGTCGGGGTGATCGTGCTGCTGGCCCTGCTGTTGGGTTTCGGATTCTGGGTGGCTGTGCTCGCCCTGACCCTCTACGCCTTCCTGCCCGTGCTCGCGAACACCGTCACCGGTCTACGCGGGGTGGAGCCGTCCCTGATCGAGGCGGCTCGCGGCATGGGCATGTCCGGCACCCAGGTGCTGCTGCGGGTGGAACTGCCCATCGCGATTCCCGTGATCATGACCGGAGTGCGCACCGCCCTGGTGTTGCTGGTCGGGGCCGGAGCCTTCGCCTCGTTCATTGATGCCGGCGGGCTCGGCTTGTTGATCCAGACCGGGATTCTGATGTTCCGCTTCTCCATTCTGGTCTCGGGGGCGCTGCTCGTGGCCGCCCTCGCGTTAACCGTGGAATGGGTAGGACGGTTGCTCGAGGTCATCGTGAAGCCGGGAGGTCTGGCATGAGGAAGCTGAAAGCACTCACGGTTTCCGTACTCGCCACCGGACTGATCACCGGCTGCGGCCTGGGCACCGCGGGTGGCTATGTGCGTTCCGGTGAACTCGCCGGGCCCGTTGCGGACGTGAACCTGGAGGGCGCCAGCATCGCCGTCGGTTCCAAGGACTTCACCGAGCAGGCCATTTTGGGCAAGATGATGGTGATCCTGGCCCAGTCCGCCGGTGCAGACACCCAAGACCTCACCAACGTCCCAGGCTCGCAGAGTGTCCGGCAGGCCATGCTACAAGGCATCATGGACTTCCAATGGGAGTACACCGGCACCGCCTGGATCACCTATCTGGGCAATGTGGATCCGATCGTGGACGACCAAGAACAGTTCGACGCGGTACAGGACGCTGACGCCGAGTTTGGCCTGCACTGGGTGCAGCCCTCAGCGGTGAACAACACCTACGCAATGATGATGACGCGCGAGCGCTCCGAAGAACTCGGTGTGACCGCCATGTCGGATCTGGCCGAACTCGACGAGTCCGACCTGACCTACTGCATCGCGGCTGAATTTGCCTCCCGCAACGATGGCTTCGAACCGATGCTGGAGCACTACGATATCCCGCCAGCTTCGCCGGATCAGCGACGGATGATGGATCAGGGCGCCACGTTCCAGGCCACCGCCAACGGGGAGTGCGCCTTCGGCCAGACCACGGCCACCGACGGGCGCATCCCAGCACTGGATCTGGTGGTGCTCGAGGACGACCTGGCCTACTTCCCGAAGTACAACCTCTCCGGGGTGATCGGGGAGGAACTCTACGAGCTGTACCCGCAGGTCGAAGATCTGGTCATCCCGCTCACCGAGCGGCTGGACAACGAGACCATGGCCGAGCTCAACGCCCGCGTCGACGTCGACGGCGAAGAACCCGGCGACGTCGCCTGGGACTTCCTGGTGCAGGAGGGCTATCTGATCGATGAGTAACCCAACGAACGGGGCGCCGCGTCATCGAGGTACTCGCTGATGGACACCCGCTGGCTGCAGGCTTTTATCGCCGTAGCCGAAGAGCTGCATTTCGGTCGGGCTGCGGCCAAGCTGCACATCGCCCAATCCCCGTTGAGCCAGATCATCCGCAAGCTGGAGAAGACCCTGGGCTCCGAGCTGTTCACCCGGAACACCCGCTCTGTGGAACTCACGGCCGCCGGGATGACGTTCCTGCCCTACGCCCGGGAGGTGCTGGCTCAGCTGGAAACCGGGCGCCAAGCGACCCACGCCGTCGCTGGTGAAGTCGTGGGTCGGGTGCGCTTCGGTTACTCCGGGGTGCTGAACCATGTGGTGCTGCCGGGGCTGGTCCGGGCCGTGCACCACCAACTCCCCAACGTCACACTGGAGCTGGTCGGTCGCGTGCTGACCCAAGACGCCATCGTCCAGTTGGAACAAGGCATGCTCGACGCAGCGTGCGTGGGGCTCCCGATCGAGGCCACCGATCTGTCAACACGCCTGTTGTTGGCCGAGCCCCTGGGTGCGGTCCTGCCGGAGGATCATCCGTTGGCTGCCGAGCCTGCAGTGGCGGTGGCGCAGCTGCGGGGAGAACCGTTTATCACCACCTCCACCAGCGGCGGATCGGCACTGCTGCAGACCACCATGCGTCAGTGCGCCGACGCCGGATTCCGGCCCACCATCGTGCAGGAGGCCTCCGACCCTTATGTGGTGCTGTTGTTGGTGGCCGGAGGAGTGGGGGTCAGCCTGGTCACCGAGTCCATTGCCCCGATGATGCCGCCCGGGGCGGTGTATCGGCCACTGCACGATGCCACGGTGACGCTGGAACATGGAGTCGCCTGGTCATCACGGGCCCCGTCTCCAGCACTTCACGCGGTGCTAGAACTCGTCGACCACGCGATTGTGTAGTTTTTGTACTAAATGCAAGACGTTTTTAGTTCTGTACTCGTATAGTTTCGGCCCCTACGCTCTTGTGAGGCATATCTCATCCGAGACGTGAATCTCATCTTGAAGCGAAGGGAGCCATCACCATGGCACACCTCACCGACACGGCAGCGCCAGAGGCGACTCCGACGTCGACTCGGAACGCTCGGCGTGCGGCCCTCTCTGGATTCCTGGGCAGCACCCTCGAGTACTACGACTTTTTCATCTACGGATCCGCCGCCGCCCTGGTGTTCGGTTCCGTGTTCTTCCCGGGGGACGGCGCGAACTCGGTGCTCCTGTCGATCTCGACCCTCGGCGTGGCCTATGTGGCCCGCCCGCTGGGCGCGGTGCTGTTCGGACACCTCGGTGACACCTTCGGGCGACGCAATACCCTGATCTTCGTGCTGCTGCTGATGGGCATCGCGACCCTGTTGATTGGCTGCCTGCCCACCTACGATCAGGTGGGCATCATCGCCCCGATTCTCTTGGTGCTGCTGCGCCTGCTGCAGGGACTGTCCGCCGGTGGTGAATCGCCCGGTGCGGCGTCGTTGTCTATGGAACACGCACCGGAAGGCCGCCGCGGATTCTTCGCGTCCTTCACCATGTCGGGCATCATGTTCGGCATCGTGCTGGCCACCCTGGTGTTCATCCCCGTGGCCGCGATGGACGACGAAGCCCTGTTCTCCTGGGGCTGGCGTGTGCCCTTCTGGATCAGCATCGTGCTGACCGTAGTGGCGCTGGTGATCCGTCGCACCCTGGATGAGCCGGAAGTCTTCGAAGAAACCAAGGAAGCCGACGAGACCGTGAAAGTCCCGTTCGTGGAGCTGTTCCGGACCCACTGGGCCGCCGTGGTGCGCGTGATGTTCGCGGCGACCTTCGCGATGATGAACACCGTGGTCAACGTCTTCGGTCTCGCCTACGCCGTCCAGTACAACGGTATTGAACGCACCACCATGCTGCTGGCGATCGCCGCCGGTAACTTCGCAGCCGTGCTCACCCAGCCGCTGTACGGGCTACTCGCCGACAAGATCGGCCGCAAGCCGGTCTTCATCGGGGGCGCGATCGGCGCGGGTCTGATGATGTTCGTGTTCTTCAACGCCATCGGCACTGGCAACGTGGCTATGGTCTTCATCTCCGCCATCATCCTTTTCGGCGTGTTCTACGCGGCCCCCAACGGCTCTTACATGGCGAGCTTCCCGGAACAGTTCCCAGCCCCGATTCGCTACTCCGGTATGGCTATCGGCCTGATGCTGGGTCTGCTGGTGTCCGGTTTCGCGCCGGCGCTGGCCACCTGGATGACCGCGGGCGAGGCTGCGAATTGGGGCCCGGTGGCATGGATGTGCCTGGGCTTCGGCGTGCTCTCCGCGGTCGCATTCGTCACCGGCCCCGAGACCTATAAGGTCCCGATCCGCTACCTGGGCGGCAGCCGCGCCGAATTGAAGAAGCTACGGGCCGACGGCATCTACTGATCCAGAAGCGAACGCAATTTCGCTAAGCTCGGGTTGTGATGGCAGAGCGAATGCAGCAGACACTGAACAGCACCGTGGTCGGGGAGGGCCCCGAATCGATGGTGTTCTTGCACGGGCTGATGGGCCGTGGCAAGAACTTCACCACCGCGGCGAAGGACCTCGCTGATGTGGCGACGTCGCTCCTCGTGGACCTTCCTAACCACGGTGCTTCCCCCTGGACGCAGGACTTCTCCTATGTGGAGATGGCCGACGCCGTGGCCGAGCATCTGCGCACCGAATTCGCCGACCGCGACCCCGAAGGGAAAGTGACGCTGCTGGGCCACTCCCTGGGCGGCAAGGTCGCCATGGTCCTGGCGCTAGGGCACCCGGAACTGATCAGGCGGCTCATTATCGAAGACATCTCACCAGTGTCGGTATCCTCGTTCTCTGAGTTCGAGCACCTGCTGGGTTCCCTGCTCAGCGTGGACCTGGATCAGCTGCAGCGCCGCTCCGATGCCGACGTGCAGCTCACCGACAAAATTCGCTCCCCCACGGTGCGCGGATTCCTGCTGCAAAACCTGCGCAGCAAGCGCACCGAGGACGGCACCACAGCCTTCGACTGGGAGCCGAACCTGCGGTTGCTGTACGACTCGCTGGACACCATCGGCGGATTCCCGGAGCTCGACGTCGCACCCTACCCTGGCCCGGTGCTCTGGCTGGGCGGGGAACGCTCGCCCTACATCACCGACGAAGCCGTGGAGCCGATGCGCGCCCTGTTTCCGAAGGTGCGCCGGATGACCATCCGCGACGCCGGGCACTGGCTGCACTCGGAGAAACCCGCCGAATTCGCCGCCGCCCTACGGTTCTTCCTCACCCAGAACTGACGACCACGCGGTGCCTTAGGCGCTGACCGCCCGGGCCAGGTGTTCGCCGGTCAGCGTCGAGGGGTTCGCCGCCAGATCTACCGGGGCGCCCTCGTAGACGATCGTGCCGCCCTCGGAGCCCGCGCCGGGGCCGACGTCGACGATCCAATCGGCGTGGGCGATCACATCGAGGTGGTGCTCAACGGCGATCACGGAGGCGCCGTCGTCGACCATGGAGTCCAAGAGCTCCAGTAGTCGGCGCACATCCGCAATGTGCAGTCCGGCCGTGGGCTCATCCAGCACGTAAATACCCGCTTTCTGGCCCAGACTGCTGGCCAGCTTCAGCCGCTGGCGCTCGCCTCCCGACAGCGTCGTCAGAGGCTGGCCCAGGCGCAGATACCCGAGCCCGACCTGAACCAGGCGCTCCGCGATCTTTGCGGCCGGGACGATTTTCACCCCCGGGGCGGTGAAATACTCCACCGCCTGCTCCGCCGAGAGCCCCAGGACGTCAGCGATATTGGAGCCACCCAGCTCATAGGCGAGCACATCGTCGCGGAAGCGCCGCCCCTGGCACTCACCACATTCGGTGGACTGGCCCTGCATGAAACCGAAGTCCAGGTAGATCACCCCGGCGCCCTTGCATTCCGGGCAGGCGCCTTCCGAGTTCGCGCTGAACAGCGCGGGCTTGACCCCGTGGGCTTTCGCGAAGGCCTTGCGGATGGAATCCAGGGCACCGGTATACGTCGCCGGGTTGGAACGGCGCGAGCCGCGGATCTGTTCCTGATCGATCATGACGACGTCATCGCGACCGGCGAGTCCGGCGCGCAGCAGCGTGGACTTGCCGGAACCGGCCACCCCCGTGACCACCGTCAGGGTGCCCAGAGGCAGCTCGACCGAGACGTCTTTCAGATTGTGCTGACTGATGTGCTCCAGACGCTGCGATCCGTTGCCGGAGCGCAGCTTCTCGGTGGGCTTCAGCTGGGCGTGGTGGTCCAGGCTGTTGCCGGTCAGGGTGCCGGAAGCGCGCAGTCCCGCCAGGTCACCTTCGTAGACGACCTCGCCGCCATGTACACCGGCGCCGGGGCCCAGGTCGATCAGGTGGTCGGCCACCTCGATCACATCCGGATTGTGCTCCACCACCAACACCGTGTTGCCCTGATCGCGCAACTGCCCAAGCAAGGTATTCATCCGGGCGACGTCGTGCGGGTGCAGCCCCGCCGTCGGCTCGTCAAACACGTAGGTGACATCGGTCAGCGCCGAACCCAAATGCCGGATCATTTTCACCCGCTGGGCCTCGCCTCCGGAGAGGGTGCCGGAAGGTCGATCTAGGCTGAGGTAGCCCAGCCCGATCTGCACGAAACCTTCGAGTAGCTGGCGCAGCGTAGCCAGCAACGGTTCTGCGGCTGGCTCGTCGATACCCCGTACCCAGTCGAGCACGCGGTGGGCTTCCCATCGGGCGAGTTCACCGATGTTGACCCCGGCCAGGGTGACGGAGCGGGCAGCCGCGCTCAACCGGGTGCCCTCACACTCAGCACAGGTGCGGAACACGATGGCCCGATCCACGAAGGCGCGGATGTGCGGCTGCATGGCCTCGCGGTCCTTCGACAACATCGACTTACGGATCCGGGGGATCAACCCTTCATAGGTGAGATTGGCACCCTCGAACTTCACCTTGGTGGCCTCCTGATGCAGCAACAGTTCCAGCTGATCATCCGAGAACTCGCCCACAGGGGTGTCCATGTCGAGACCGGCCGCCTTGAAGAGGCGGCCGTACCAGCCGTCCATCGAGTAGCCGGGGACTTTCAGTGCGCCGTCCGCGAGAGACAGCGCGGGGTCGTAGAGCTCGTTGAGGTCGAAATCCGAGACCGAACCGCGGCCCTCACACGCCGAACACATGCCACCGGTGCGGCGGAAGGTGCGGTCCTCGGCGACCTGCTTGTCGCCCTTCTTCACGGTGATCTGCCCCGAGGCTTCGACGGAGGCCACATTGAAGGAGAACGCCTGCGGCCCGCCAATCGGCGGGGTGCCCAGCCGGGAGAACAGCATCCGCAGCAGCGCATGGACATCCGTCACGGTGCCCACCGTGGAGCGCGGGTTGGCGGGCAAGGTCTCTTGGTCGACGACGATCGCCGTCGTCAGCCCCTCGAGCCGGTCCACCTCGGGGCGGGACGTCGACGGCATGAACCCCTGAACAAAAGTGGAATAGGTCTCGTTGATGAGTCGCTGCGATTCGGCCGCGACCGTGCCGAAAATCAGCGAGGACTTTCCGGAGCCGGAGACCCCGGTGCACACTGTCATCCGGCGCTTGGGAATATCGACGCTGACATTGCGCAGGTTGTTCTGCTGGGCGCCGCGGACCTTGAGTAGATCGTGCTGGTCGGCGGGATGGCCAGCGGGGGAGTGGGAATCACCGAGTGTGGACATGCAGTCAGCATAAAGCAGGGCGGACACCATGGTGTCCGCCCTTCTAGAAAAATCGGTGAATCCGGGTCAGTCCTCGGTGTCGAGGTCTGCGTGGCGGGCGCCCAGCTCGGCGTCGATACGCAGTACACCGGCGCCGTCGTTGCCCACGCGGTCCAGCTTGCCCAGGACCTCGGAGACGGTGGCCTCTTCTTCAACCTGCTCGTCGATGAACCACAGCAGCAGCGGGCGGGACTCCAGATCCCCGGCCTCCTCAGCGGCACGGTACAAGGAACGGATGGACTCGGAGACCTTCTGCTCGTGATCCAGTGCCGCCTTGAAAATCTGCTGTGGGGAGAGATCACTGCTCAGTCCCGGTGCCTCGAGCGCCCCGATGACGGCGTCGTTGTCGCGATCCACCACATGGTCGATGAACTTCTGCGCGTGGACCAGCTCCTCCTCGGCCTGAGCACGCATCCACGAGGCGATGCCCGGAAGGTCCTGGCTGTCGGCGGCGATCGAGAGCTGGCGGTAGACGTGTGCCGCCTGGAGCTCGAGGGTGATCTGGTCGTTGAACTTGGCTTCGAGAGCATCGGTGAGCTTCATAAAACTCAGCGTACTCACCGATGACGCCCGCGGGGAAGATACCTGTTGCTAAGGTGCATCATCGTGAAGCTCTCCGTTGATTCCGCTCCATCCGGTGCGCCTGCGACAACTCAGCCCGACGTTCCGCTCGGTCCGGGCGGCCGACCGGCGCTCATCGGTCGGCGGGTGTTCACCCGCCCCGTCACGCGCCGGGTGGTCTATGCCGTGGTGTTTGAAGCGCTGGCGATTGCGTTCACCACGCTGCTGTTGGTGGCCACCGGACAGTCGGCCCAAGGGTCGCTGGTGGTCGGCGTCGTCTCCTCGGTGGTGGCACTGACCTGGAACCTGATTTTCAACACGATCTTCGAGTTTTGGGAACGCCGCAGTGGAACCAGCGGCCGCCCGTGGTGGGTCCGGGCGCTGCACGCCGTCACCTTCGAATTGGGCTTGATGATGATCCTGATCCCGCTCATCGCCTGGATTCTGAGTATCAGTCTGCTGCAGGCGCTGGTGCTGGAAGCCGGGCTATTGGTCTTCTTCCTGATCTACACCGCAGTGTATGCTTGGAGTTTTGACCGGGTCTTTGGCCTTCCTGACGCCGCACAGACCGCTCCTGCCTCTGGGTGATCCCTGTTATGACCAGCACCGCCTCGCTCGCTGATCCACGCATGACGTGGATGGACGCAGCCCGCGGCGTGGCCGTGTTGCTGGTCGTCATTCTGCACGGTGCGACTATTCCGATGTCGACCGGTGCCGGCTCGGAAACCTGGGTCGAGATCAACAGATACATCGAACCGGTGCGCATGCCACTGTTGCTCTTCCTCTCCGGAATGCTGTTGCCGCGCTCCCTGGCCAAACCCTGGACGACGTTTCTGCGGGGCAAACTGCACGGCATTGCCTGGCCGCTGCTGGTGTGGATGCTGCTCTACGGGGTGCTGGTTTTCCGCAATAGTGTTTTCGACCCAGGGCTCTGGCGATCCGGTGACTACCTGTGGTTCTTGTTCGTGGTGTTGGGTTGCTACTTCCTCGGGATGCTGGCCCGCTGGGTGCACCCGCTACTCATCGCGCTGGTGATGGTCGCCGCAATCACGGCGATCCCGGACCCGCCGATGCACCGGCTCGATATGAAGCTGCTGTACTTCGGCGCGTTCTTCTTCTTCGGTGCTGGCTTGGGGCGGTTCGTGCCACAGTGGACGCGGGCACCAGCCTGGATCGGGGTCGTCGTGACCGTGATCGCCGGGTGGCTGTGCTTCCAAGCCGCCGATGATCTGGACCTGCGCCGCGGCACCGCCATCGCCGCATCGATCTCCCTGATCTGTTTGGCCGCCATGCTGTGGTGGCTGCCCCGGCTACCCTCGAACCGCGGTACCGCATGGCTGGAGTGGTTCGGGCGCCACTCACTGGTGGTCTACGTATCGCATTTCCCCATCATGATCCTCGTGCACCGTACCGTGGACCGCTTCGACGTCGAATCGTGGATCCACGTGGGATTCTGCACCGTGGTCACTCTGCTCGTCGTCACCGTGATGACCTTGATTCGACCGCAGACCTCCTGGCTCTACGCCTGGCCGCAGCGCAAACCGGCGCCATCTCGCGCCGAGCGGGACCTTATTTCGGAGTAGCGGAGAGCCCGAGGAACTCTCGGATCGCAGGAATCTCGCGGCGCGCCTGCGCCAGTCCCTGCTCGTGCGAGGCGCGTAGCTTGGCCACATTGCGCTCGCCGTTCGACACCGGCATCTGTTCCGGAACGAACAGATAGGCCTTGCCCTCGCGTTCCAGGGCGAAGAGCTTCTCCCGCGTCTCGTTGTAACGTCGCCACCGTGTCACCAGGGCATCGGCCACGGCCGGGTAGCGCCGGAAGTAGGTGCGATAGAAATGAGGGAACCGTTCGGGTGCCTTCCGGTATTCGCGTTCGCGGGTCAGAATTACCAGGAACTTTTCGTAGCCGTGATCCAGCGCCGTCGACAGGGGCACTCCGCCGTCGGGCCCCAGCGCACCATCAACATAGGTGCGGTCGTTGATCTGCACCGGCGGCATCAGCACCGGCATTGTGGAGGAAGCGCGCACCCGCCGCATCAAATCGGGCATCCGCGTCGTGTCGTCCTTGCTCCACCACACCATCTCGCCCGACTCGACGTCGAAACCGCCCAACTGCACGGTGGCGGGATTCGCACGGTACGCCTCAAAATCAAAGGGGAGGGCCTGACCGGGCATCCCAGTGCGCTCGTAGATGTACTCCGCGTTGAACAGGCCCCGTCCTCGCAGGAAGGTGCGCCAGTCGCCGAACTGCGGGTCCGCGGCGAACTCGACGAACGAGGTGCGCGCCCGCACCGGGTCTCGGGTCAGATAATTGCAGGTATTGGAGGAACCGGCCGAAATGCCCGCCACGAAATTCGCGTGGATTCCGGATTCTAGCAAGGCCACCACCATGCCGGAGGTGAATGAGGCGCGCATACCGCCGCCTTCGAAAAGCAGGGCGGTGTCTGTCAGATTGTTGGTCAACTCCACCCTCACAGCCTAGGCTGAGAGCATGGCTACGACCAGTTTCAAGAACACGCCCGCACACACTGTCGCCGATCTGCCCGCCGTGGGGACGAAAGCCCCCGACGTCGAACTCGTCGGCACCGACCTGCAGCCCTTCCGACTGTCTGACCACGCGGGCAAAACCGTCGTGCTCAACATTTTCCCCTCCGTTGATACCGGGGTGTGCGCCGCATCTGTGCGCACCTTCAACCAGCACGCCGCTGACCTCGAAGACACCGTGGTGCTCTGCGTTTCGCAGGACTTGCCCTTCGCGCAGGGCCGCTTCTGCGGCGCCGAAGGCATCGAGAATGTCGTGATGGGTTCCGCTTTCCGCTCCGATTTTGGCACCGAGTTCGGTCTGCGCCTGGCTGATTCGCCGATGGCCGGCCTGCTGGCCCGCGCCGTGATCGTCATCGATGCTGAAGGCACCGTCACCTACACCCAGCTCGTCCCCGAGATCACCGAGGAACCGGACTACGACGACGCCCTGTCCGCAACCAACTGAAGGGTCCGTCCCTGAATCAGTCACCCGAACCCAACGGCCGCTTGTGGTCCAAGGGTGAGCCCGGCACCCCGTATGGCGACTCGTCGTACGGGGTGCCTCGCATGCACGGGTCCATCCCCTCCGAATTTGGGTTCGGCCCGCCCGAGCCGCCCCGTCGGCCACGCCGAGGCTGGGTGTACGTGCTGGTCATGCTGGCCGGTGTTGCCGGAGCGGTCGGGCTCTTTGCTGGCGCCCTGAACCTCTTGATGGGCCACGTGGCCAATCTGACCCCGCAAGCCGAACAGCGGCACGAAGCCGCTACCGGGGTCCCCGACGAGGCGGCCACGCTCAGCGGCACCGCCCGGGGCCTGGCCGAAGAACTAGACCACGTACACGAGGGCATCGACGTCGACTGGGACGCCTCGGCGGCGCGCACGGGCACCGGGATTGATGAAGGCCAGGTGGTCGACTCCGCCCCCGGAATCTTTATGGTCGACACCATGATGATGGGCTTCTACGGCACCGGCACCGGCATGGTGCTCACCGCGGACGGGATCGCCGTCACCAATTACCACGTGGTCGAGAACTCCACCGATGTGGTGGTGCGCATGGCCGACACGGACATCGAATACAACGCCACCGTGCTCGGCCGCGATTCCGAGCACGACGTCGCGGTGCTGCAGATCGAGGACGCGCCAGAACTGCCGGTCACCTCACTGAATCTCAGCACCCCGCAGATCGGTGACATCAACGCCGCCGTCGGCAACGGTGGTGGACAGGGCTATCTGACCTCGGTGGTGGGGGAGGTGACCGCCCTGGACAAGACCATCCTTGCCGGAACTGACGCCGCAGAAACAACATCGCGGCTCACCGGACTCATCGAGACTACCGCCGACGTCGTGCCGGGCTACTCGGGCGGGCCACTCGTGGACCGTGACGGTCAGGTCATCGGGGTGAGCACCGCCGCATCACCGGGTGAGACCACCGAAGAAGTCAACGGGTACGCCATCCCCATCGCCGTCGCCCTGGAGATCGTCAATCAGGTGCTCTCCGGTGAAGAAACCGAAACAGTGTCCATCGGCGTCGACGGCGCCTTAGGCATCACCATCCTCACCACCGACGACGGCCCGGACATCCAGGAAGTCACCCCGGACTCGGCTGCCGAGGAACTCGGATTGCGCGCCGGCGACCTCATCATCTCCGTCGAGGGGGAGACCGTCACCACCAGCAGTGAGCTCGCCCGGGCCATCAACGACCGCAACGTCGGCGACCTCGTGGAGGTGGTGTGGCGCGATGCCTCCGGAGCCACCCAGACCGGAACCGCCACCCTTCAAGAAGCCGTCGTCAACTAACCGACAGTTCGTCATCCACCGCTCGCGGCCGGGCCACCAACAGCCCCGCCACGCTCATCACCACGCCGGAGCACGCCAAGAGCACCAGCACCAGCGTCCAGTCCGGGGTGGCCGCATGAATCAATCCGACGCCGAATGGACCGGCCGCCGCCACGAAATATCCGATCGGCTGCACGAACCCAGACAACCGCGCCGTCACTCGCGGGTCGCGGCTACGCGCCGGAATCAGCGCAATGGCCGTGGGGAAAGCAAAACCGCCCAGCCCCAGCACCACCGCCCACAGCCAGGGCAGGGTGTCGGCCGCCACGAGGAGGCCGAGGTATCCCACGGTGGTGAACACCCCAAACAACACTAGCCACACCCACAGTCCGCGCGCCCGCGCAATCACCGTGGGCATCACCACGCCGCCGATCACGCCCATGCCCGAAAGCACCGCCACTAATGTGCCCGACTGCACCGCCGGGATTCCGGCGTCTCGATAAACTTGCGGCAGCCAGCCGAACTGCACGTAGGCGTTCATCGACTGGAATCCGAACAGCACCGTCAGCGCCCAGGCCGTACGCGAACGATACAGCGGCAACGTCGGCGCATCGGCCACCGCACCCCGCGGAAAATCGTGCCCGGTGCGCACGGACACCAGCCACCAGATCACCAGCGGAACCACCGCAACTAGCGCCCAGAATACTAACGACGACTGCCACCCCGACGCCGCGAACGACTGTGAGACCGAGACCGCCAGCGGGGCCGAAACCAAGGCACCCAGCGAGCCGCCCAACACCAACAGCGACGAGTAGATCGTCATCAGCCGCACCGTGTTCAACCCGCCGTGCCGCTTGATCCACGCGGGCACCAGTACGTTTCCGACGGCGATACCGGCCAATGCCACCCCACTGACGGCCACAAACAGCCAGGGCGAGGGCATCCACGGACGCACCGCTAGCCCGAGCACCAGGGCGGTCATGGCCCAGGCCAGGCCGCGGGACAGCCCCACCCGCACCGCGAATCGCACCGCTAACAAGCCCATCACGGCGAAACACAGCCCCGGCAGCGCCGTCAGCAGGCCCGAGCCGGTGGGGGTGAAGCCCGCGGATTCGGTGATCTCCTCAAGCAACGGGCCGATGGACGTGGCGGCCGCGCGGAGATTGATCGCAATCGCCACGACGGCGACGACGGCGAGCCCCGCGGAAAGGGGTACCCGAGGTGAGGTGGGTTGTGAGGAGTCCATGGGACTGTTCTATCCCATTTGCAGGTTCATGTCGCCCGTGTTCCGGGCGACGTCGCCGGTGCCGCAGTGGGGACCGTGACGTGCCGTAGAACACTTTAGGTTACGACTAGGTAACGATTCTGTGTCCGGGGAGATATTCAAGATTGCTTTCACAGTTTTGTCCGCTATTCTCGTAGCTACCTTAAGTGGCGTCGCTCACATGTCACTCCTCGTTGTCGGAAATCCCGATGACGAACTCTACGGCGACGTCGCTCAGTACGACACACAAGGAGTCGCTTTGAAGAAGTACACCAAGCTCTCTGCCGCGGTGGCTGTCGCCGCCAGCTCGGCGTTGCTGTTCACCGCCTGCTCGCCCGGCGGCGAGCCCACCACCGACAACGAGGCTGACCAGGGCATCGCCGAAGGCCAGCAGTACACGGTCGAGCCGGAGGACACGGGCAAGGCCGACCTCGGCGACATTGAGACCGCCGAAGGCACCATCTCTGTCGGCATGGAGCAGGACTTCACGTCGTACAACAACATGATGGCCGACAACTACTCGACCTATAACTCCCAGATCGCCGACCGCATCTCTGGCGGTTTCAATTACTTCGGCACTGACGGCACGATCTACCCGGACGAGGAGTTCGGCACCATTGAGGTTGAGTCTGAGGATCCGCTGGTGGTCAAGTACACCATCAACGACGACGCTGTGTGGTCCGATGGCACCCCGATCACGGCTGCCGACTACATCTTCAAGTGGGCCGTGGAGAACCCTCGGACCGTTGACTCCAACGACGAGACCGTGTTCACTCCGGTCTCCACTACCTTCGGTGAGTACGTCCCGAACGCACCCGAAGGCGATCCCGAAGGCAAAGAATTCACCATCACCTACGATGAGCCCTACGCTGACTGGCAGCTCGTCGTCGACCGTGCGCTGCCCGCACACGTCGTCGCCGAACAGTCCGGGCTGAGCATGGAAGAGCTGATCGAAGCGGCCCGCAACAACGACGGTGACGCACTTGCCGAGGCCGCCGAGTTCTGGAACACCGGCTGGAATGTCACCAATGCCCTCCCCGATGAGGCGCTCATCCCGTCGTCTGGCCCCTACGTGCTCACCGATTTCTCGCCGGGTCAGTCGGTCACCCTGACGGCGAACGAGAACTACTGGGGCACCCCCGCCGCAACCCAGACGCTGACCGTGCGCATCGCTTCGGCTGACACCCATGTCCAGGCTCTGCAGAACGGCGACATGAACGCCATTGAGCCGCAGGCCACCGTGGATACTCTGGAGCAGCTCGAAGGCCTGGGCGACCAGGCTATTGTCCACCAGTACGCGCAGATGACCTACGAGCACCTGGACTTCAACCACGCCGCGGATTCGCTCTTCGGCGACAGCTACGAGCTGCGTCAGGCCTTCGCACTGTGCGTGCCGCGCCAGCAGATCATCGACAACCTGATCAAGCCGTTGAACCCGGACGCAGAGGTGCTCAACGCTCGTGAGTACTTCAACTTCCAGGACGAGTATCAGGAAGTCATCGACTACTCCTACGACGGCAGCTACGACGAAGTCGACATCGAGGCCGCAGCAGATCTGATTGAGCAGTCAGGTGTGGACACCCCGACCGTGCGCATCGGCTACGCCGCGCCGAACCCGCGTCGTGAGCAGACCGTCTCCATGATCAAGGATTCCTGCGACGAGGCCGGCTTCGACATCCAGGACTACGGCGCACAGGACTTCTTCGGTCCCGGTGGCGGTCTGTCCTCGGGTGACTGGGACATCGCCCTCTTCGCCTGGGCTGGCTCCGGCCAGATTGTCTCGGGCCGCAACATCTCGCACACCAACGGTGCTCAGAATGACGCGCAGTACTCGAATGAGGACGTCGACGCCGCCTGGGACATCGCCGCCGGCACCGTGGATCCTGAGGTACACCTCGAGCAGCGTAAGGAAGTAGAGAAGCTGCATTGGGACACCCTGTACAACATCCCGCTGTACACGCACCCGGGTATCGCTGCGAACTCCGCTGACATCGCCAACGTTCGCTCCACCGCCACCCAGTCCGGTCTGCAGTGGAACGTCGAGCAGTGGGTCCGTCCGGAAGCCGAAGCTGAGTAAGCTGACGTCCACTCATTGACGGTGACAGCGACGGCTGTGTGAAGCTGGGGCCCGGTTGAGCAATCGACCGGGTCCCAGCCCGGCCAGCGTCACACCAACGTGTACGGAAGGCTTATGTTCACGTGCTGAAATTCATCCTGCGCCGATTGGGGAGCTCCCTCATTGTCCTCTTCGGCGCCTCCATCCTGATGTTCGTTCTGGTGATCAACTCCGGGGACCCGCTGTTTGACCTCCGTGAGATCACCACCGGCAATCGTGAGCTGCTGATGCAGCAGCGCATTGATTCCATGGGGCTCGACCTGCCCTGGTATGAGAGGTACTGGGACTGGCTCTCCGGTGTCTCCCAATGTTTCGTCGGCCAGTGTGACTTCGGGGTGAACCGCGCCGGTCTGCCGGTGAACGACCTGCTTGCTCTGGCCGCGGCCTCGACCATGCGCCTGGTGGTGCTGGCCACCGTGCTGGCGATCATCGTCGGCGTCGCCGTCGGCATCCTGACGGCGATCCGGCAGTACTCCGGACTCGACTACGCGGTCACGTTCCTGATTTTCCTGTTCTACTCGCTTCCCGTTTTCTGGGCGGCCGTGCTCCTCAAGGAGTACCTGGCGATCGGCTTCAACGACTGGATCGCCACACCGTCCTTCAGCTGGACGACGATCATCATCACCGCCGTGCTGGCGGCCGTCGTGATCCAGACGGTCCTGGGTGGCGGCCTGCGCCGACGTCTGATCACGGCCGGCGTCGTCCTCGCGTTCGTCATCGGCACCATGTTTTACATGGATGCGTCCGGCTTCGCCCGGAACCCCGAGCTGGGACCCCTGCCTCTGATCGCACTCGGCGCCGCCACCGCTGTAGGGGCCACCATCTTGTTCGCCGGCCTGCATAATCGCCGGGTGCTGGCCGCCGGCCTCATCACCGCTGGCCTCGGTCTGGTTTCCTACTACGTCACCTGGGGCTTGATGGATCAGCCCTCGTGGTGGCTGCTGGTGCTGCTCGGGCTCATCTCGGTGGGTGTCGCCATCGGCGTCGGCCAGGCCGTCGGGGGGTACTCGCGCTCCACCGCCTCCATCGTTTCGGTGGTGACGGCGCTTGTCATGGGCTCGCTGATGATCCTCGAGCAGCTCTTCCGATACTGGCCCGTCTACCTCGGCCGGATCAGCCGCCCTATCGGAACCATCGGCTCGGAGACTCCGAACTTCGTGGGCACCTTCTGGGAGGAATTCATCGACAAGGGCACGCAGCTGCTGCTTCCGACCATTCTGCTGACGCTCGTCTCGGTGGCAACGTACTCCCGCTACACCCGTTCCTCGATGCTGGAGGTGTCGCGTCAGGACTACATTCGCACCGCACGGGCGAAGGGCCTCAACGAGCGTCAGGTGATTCTGAAGCATGCCTTCCGGAATTCGCTGATCCCGATCACCACGATCATGGCGTTCGACTTCGCCGGTCTGATCGGCGGAGCAGTGATCACCGAGCAGGTCTTCGGATGGAAGGGCATGGGCGACTTGTTCCAAGTCGGGCTGCGCACAGTCGACCCGGCGCCGGTGATGGCGTTCTTCCTCGTCACCGGTACGGCCGCGATTCTGTTCAACCTGCTGGCGGATATTCTCTACGCCGTCCTTGATCCCCGGATTCGAGTGTGAGTCGGATGAGCAACAACGAAACTCCACAGACCCCTGAGTCGTCCTCCACCGCGGTGGACATGCACAACCTCGCCGAGGTCGAAGACGCCAAGCTGCGTCAGATCACCGGAAAGTCCTACAGCCAGGGCCAGATGGTCCGACGCCGATTCCGCAACCACGCAGGAGCGATGATCTCGCTGACCGTGCTGGTCGGAGTCTTTCTCCTAGCGTTCAGCTCCATCGGCTTCGCCGGGATTCCGGGCTGGTGGGACAAGTCCTACACCGGAACCGGCGCCGTGCAGAACGGCGGTGCCCCGACCCTGTCGCTGTGGCCTCGTTTCCTGGGCGGTGAGGGCATCACCTGGGGCGAGCATCCACTGGGCCAGGACACCATCGGCCGCGACTACTTCGCCATGGTGATGCGCGGGACGCAGCAGTCACTGACGATCGCGTTCGTCGTCGGCATTGTCTCGACCGTGATCGGCGCTGTTGTCGGCGCGATCGCCGGTTACTTCCGCGGTTGGATCGACTCGGTGCTGATGCGCATGACCGACCTGGTCATCGTGATCCCGCTGCTCGCTCTGGCCGCCGTGCTGGGTCAGCTGTCCTCCACTTTCCGCGGCGGCGGTGTGCTGCCGTTGGCTATCGTGCTCGGATTGGTCACCTGGACGTCGCTGGCCCGTCTGGTCCGCGGTGAGGTGCTCTCCCTGCGCGAGAAGGAATTCGTCTCCGCGGCGGTCGCCATGGGTGCCAAACCCGGACGCGTCATCCTCAAACACCTGTTGCCGAACACCATCGGCGTCATCGTGGTGAACGCGACCTTCGCCATCTCGGCCGCCATTCTCCTCGAGACCTCGCTGTCCTTCCTGGGCTTCGGTGTAAAGGCGCCCGAGACCTCGCTGGGTCTGTTGATCAGCGACAACCAGGCTGCGTTTACCACCCGCCCCTGGCTGTTCTGGTGGCCGGGCATCATGATTCTGGCCATCGCCCTGTCGGTGAATTTCATCGGTGACGGTCTGCGCGATGCCTTCGACCCCCGCCAGGTGAGCAAGATCAAACGCCGCCGCAGTGTGCTTGGTATGTCTGGGCGTCAGGAAGCCGCCAACGCCACCCTGGGTACCCCGCGCAACGATGTGCCCGAACAGCCCGGCGAACTGGAGCGGCCCGTGCCGTCCTCCGACCATGATGGGCCAGAAGACCCCGATCCGAATTCCTCCGGACCCGAGGGAGGGAACCGATGATGAAGAAGCCATCAGAACGCAAAGAGCCCAAAACGGTGACGACGTCGACCAACGTCGTCAAGCGCCACGATGACCTCGACGGCAAGCCGATTTTGACCTTCAAGAACCTGACCGTCTCCTTCGACACCGAGTTCGGTGAGGTGAACGCGGTCAAGGGCGTGAGCTTTGACGTCAAGCCCGGCGAAGTGGTGGCCCTGGTCGGTGAATCTGGTTCGGGTAAGTCGGTGACCTCCTCCACCGCGATGGGTCTGTTGCCGGGTAACGCCCGAATTGGCGGTAGCGTGCTGCTCAAAGACGACGATGTCGTCGCCATGGAACCTGCCGTGCTGCGTAAAATCCGCGGATCGCGGGTGGCCATGGTGTTCCAAGAACCCATGACGGCGTTGAACCCGGTGCTCACCGTGGGCGATCAGCTCACCGAGTCGCTGGCTGTGCACAACCTGGCTTTCGGTAAGGAAGCCAAGCGCCGTGCGGCCGAACTGCTGGAAATGGTGGGGATTCCCGACGCTGCGAGCCGGCTCAAGCAGTACCCGCACCAATTTTCCGGCGGACAGCGTCAGCGCATCGTCATCGCGATGGCCATCAGTTGCTCGCCCGAGGTGATCATCGCCGATGAGCCGACCACCGCACTCGACGTCACCGTGCAGGCGGAAATCCTCGAGCTACTGCGCAGCCTGAAGGACAAACTGAACACCGGCATTCTGCTGATCACCCACAACATGGGCGTGGTGGCCGACATGGCCGACAGGGTCTGCGTGATGCTGCGTGGCGAGATGGTCGAGACCGGTCCCGTGCACCAGGTGATGCAGTCGCCGCAACACCCCTATACCCAACGGCTGCTGTCGTCGGTTCCGCGACTGGGTGAAAGCCTCGAAGTGGCTGAACCGGATCCGGTGACCGAAGCGGTGCATGCCGGAGCCACCTACGCGGTGGAAGCCAGCGGCATCTCGATCGCCTACGAGCACCGCGGCAAGCAACGCAATGTGGTCCACGACGTGTCCTTCACCGTGGCTCCGGGCGAGATCATGGGCCTGGTGGGGGAATCGGGGTCTGGTAAGTCGACCATCGCCAAGTCCGTGCTCGGACTGTTGCCCATCACCGCAGGCAGCATGAAGCTCTACGGCAAGGAACTCACCTCGTTGTCGCGGAAAGAATCGCGCAGTATGCGGAAGCAGATCGGGGTGGTCTTCCAGGACCCGGCGGCCTCGCTGGATCCTCGCTTTCCGATCGGTGACATCATCACCGAGCCTATGGTGATCCACCAGGTCGGCAATGCCAAGACCCGGCTGGATCGCGCCTACGAGCTCCTGGACGCGGTGAAGCTGCCTCGCTCGGTGGTCAACCGGTACCCGCACGAGCTCTCGGGCGGTCAGCGCCAGCGCATTTCCATCGCCCGCGCCCTGACGATGGACCCGGACGTGCTCATCGCCGATGAGCCGACCTCGGCCCTGGATGTCTCGGTGCAGGCAGCGGTGCTCGAGATGTTCGCTGAATTGCAGAGTCGCTACGAATTTGCGTGTCTGTTCGTGTCCCACGATTTGGCGGTCGTGGACATGCTGGCGCACAAGGTGCTGGTGCTCAAGGACGGGCGCGAAGTCGAATCCGGAAAAACCGATCAGGTGCTGCACCAGCCGCAGCAGGACTACACCAAGCGCTTGCTGGCAGCGGCGCCCGTCCCGGATCCGGACGAGCAAAAGACCCGGCGCGCGGAACGGCGCGAGCTGCTCGCCTCTTTCGGCGAATCCAGCTACTAATACACCCGCGCCAGCATGAGGTGGCGACCCTTTTCGGGTCGCCGCCAATGCTGTGCCGGAGTCGTGTACCGGGGTGGCCTGGATGTCCCGTAGAATAATCAGTGGACTGTCACTAGGTCCGAGCCCCAGTCAGCACCACGGCGTGTGTTCACGCTGGTTCGACGTGCACAAAATCGAGCGGCCGGGGTGCTCACAGATCAACAGAACTGAGACACGCATATGAGCGAATCCCTCACCCGACGCGAAGACCTGCGCAATGTCGCCATCGTCGCCCACGTTGACCACGGTAAGACCACTCTGGTCGACGCCATGCTGCGCCAGGCCGGCGCCTTCTCAAGCCACGGCGAGGTCGAAGACCGAGTGATGGATTCCGGTGAGCTGGAACGCGAGAAGGGCATCACCATCCTTGCCAAGAACACCACTGTGTTCTATTCCGGCCCCTCCGCCGAGGGCAAGACCATCACATTCAACGTCATCGACACCCCCGGCCACGCCGACTTCGGCGGCGAGGTCGAGCGCGGCCTGTCCATGGTCGATGGCGTCGTCTTGCTCGTCGATGCCTCGGAAGGCCCGCTGCCCCAGACTCGTTTCGTGCTCCGCAAGGCGCTGGCCGCGAAGCTTCCCGTCATCCTGGTGGTCAACAAGACCGACCGTCCCGACGCTCGCATCGACGGCGTCGTCTCCGACACCATGGACCTGCTCCTCGGCCTGGCCTCCGATCTCTCCGAAGAGGTCGAAGACCTGGACCTGGACTCCGTGCTGAACCTGCCCGTGGTCTACGCTTCCGGCAAGGCCGGTCGCGCCTCCCTGGAACAGCCCGCCGACGGCGACCTGCCCGACAGTGAAGACCTGGAGCCCTTGTTCGCCACCATCCTCGAGCACATCGCTGCTCCGGCGTACACCGAGGGCGAAGTCTTGCAGGCACACGTGACCAACCTGGATGCCTCCCCGTTCCTGGGGCGTCTGGCGTTGCTGCGTATCTTCAACGGCACCCTGCGCAAGGGCCAGCAGGTGGCCTGGGCCCGTCAGGATGGCACCAACAAAACTGTAAAGATCACCGAATTGCTGGGCACCAAGGGTCTCAGCCGTGAGCCGATCGAATCTGCCGGTCCCGGTGAAATCGTCGCCGTCGCAGGTATCGAAGACATCATGATCGGTGAGACTCTCACCGATCTGGAGAACCCGAAGCCGCTGCCGAAGATTACCGTGGATGACCCGGCGATCTCGATGACCATCGGTATCAACACGTCGCCGATGGCTGGCCGCGTCAAGGGCGCTAAGGTCACCGCCCGTCAGGTCAAGGACCGTCTCGACGCCGAATTGGTCGGCAACGTGTCCCTGCGCGTGCTGCCTACCGAGCGTCCCGACGCCTGGGAAGTTCAGGGTCGTGGCGAGCTGGCCCTGGCCATCCTCGTCGAGCAGATGCGCCGCGAAGGCTTCGAACTCACCGTGGGCAAGCCCCAAGTGGTCACCAAGACCATCGACGGCAAGGTCCACGAGCCGATGGAACTGATGACCATCGATGCCCCCGACGAGTTCATGGGTGCGATCACGCAGCTCATGGCCGCTCGCAAAGGCCGCATGACCGAAATGTCCAACCACGGCACCGGCTGGGTCCGGATGGAATTCAACGTTCCGGCTCGCGGCCTGATTGGCTTCCGTACTCAGTTCCTCACCGATACCCGCGGCGCCGGTATCGCCTCTTCCATCGCCAACGGTTACGAGCCGTGGGCCGGTCCGATCGAGTACCGCAATAACGGTTCGCTGGTCGCCGACCGTGCAGGGACCGCCACTCCGTTCGCGATGATCAACCTGCAGGAGCGCGGCTCGTTCTTCATCCAGCCGACCTCCGAAGTGTACGAGGGCATGATCGTGGGCGAGAATTCGCGCGCCGACGACATGGATGTCAACATCACCAAGGAGAAGAAGCTCACGAACATGCGCTCCGCCAGCGCTGATTCATTCGAGGGTCTCACCCCGCCGCGTCAGCTGACGCTGGAGGAATCCCTGGAGTTCGCTCGCGAAGACGAGTGTGTCGAGATTACCCCGGAGGCGATCCGCATCCGTAAAGTGGTCCTCGATGCCAACGAACGAATCAAAGCGGCCCGCCAGCGCGCCCGTGCCTCCAACTGATCAACCCCAGTCCCTTGCTCCGGCGTCGACGACGGGCCAACGGATCGCTTCAGCGGTCCTGGCCTTGATTGTCGGCGCCGGAGCCGGTCTGATGGGTACCTTGCTCCACCTGCAACTGCACTGGTTCGGATCCGTGGTGATTCCCTGGGGCGCGGTCCTAGGTCTGTTGCTCGTCGCCTGCGCCCAACTTTGGGCGACCTTAGCCACCCGACAGCTCTGGGTCGGAGCGCTGATGGTGGTCGCCGCCTACACGGTGATCATCGGCATCGCGTTCACCTCCACCCAGGACGTCTTCAACATCGCGATCAACTCCTACACCTGGCAGGAGCTGCCTGGACCCGTGGTTGCCGAGGGACTCTGGCTCTTCGGTGTTCCCGTTGTCGCGATCATCGTGTTGCTCATCAGTTCACGTCTGATGCCACGCACCGCCCCGCGGCCGGTCGTGCCCAGCAACACCCACTAGACTGGATCACGGCGCCGTCTGAGGGGACTGTCGCGCCATTCGCACTCGAGGAACGCTCTGAAAGGTACTGAACTTCCGTGACGTATGTGATTGCTCTGCCGTGTGTGGATGTGAAGGATCGGGCGTGTATTGATGAGTGCCCGGTGGATTGCATTTATGAGGGTGAGCGGATGCTGTATATCCACCCGGATGAGTGTGTGGATTGTGGTGCCTGTGAGCCGGTGTGCCCGGTGGAGGCGATCTATTATGAGGATGATCTTCCTGAGGAGTGGGAGGATTACTACGGTGCCAATGTGGAGTTCTTCTCTGATGTGGGGTCGCCGGGTGGTGCGGCGAAGATGGGCGTGATTCCCAAGGATCATCCGCTCATTACCGCCCTGCCCCCGCAGGACACCGACTGAGTCAGACCTCAGCGACAACCCCCACCAGCCCGACGAAAGGCGGCGAGCATGCTCACCCTTCCCGAATACCCCTGGGAGCAGCTGGCGCCCTACCGAGCCCGCGCGGCCGAACACCCCGACGGTGTGGCAGACCTGTCTATCGGTACCCCCGTCGATCCGACGCCCGAGCTGATCCAGCACGCCCTGCGCGAGAGCACCGACGCCCACGGTTACCCAACCACCGCCGGCACATCGCAATTGCGCGAAGCCATTGCCAGCTGGTACGTCCGACGACGCGGCGCGCAGATCACCCCCGCCCAGGTCATCCCCTCCATCGGCTCCAAAGAATTCATCGCCTGGCTACCCCTGCTCATGGGACTGGGCCCGGGCGACGCCGTGGTGCGACCCGAAGTGGCCTACCCGACCTATGACATCGGCGCCCAACTGGTGGGCGCGACCCCCGTGGCGGCCGACTCCCTGAGCGAACTCGACACCGACACCCGCTCCAGGGTGAAACTGGTCTGGACGAACTCTCCGGCCAACCCCACCGGCCGCGTCGATACCGCGGACCAGGTTCGTGAAAAAATTGCGGAAGCACGCGCCATCGGAGCAGTGCTGGCCGGCGACGAATGCTACGCGGAACTGGGTTGGGACCAGTGGGAACCCGGCGTGCCCAGCGTGCTGGACCCTGCCGTCAACGGAGGGGACACCACCGGGCTGCTCTCGGTCTACTCGCTGTCCAAGCAGTCCAACCTGGCCGGGTACCGTGCGGCTTTTGCCGCCGGCGACGAGCAGATCATCACCACGCTGATCAACAGCCGCAAGCACGCGGGCATGATCGTGCCCGCGCCCATCCAGTCGGCCATGGTGGCGGCGTTGAATGACGACGCCCACGTCCAGGAACAAAAAGATCGCTACCGCATCCGCCGCGGGCAGCTGCTGGCCGCCCTCACCGAGTCCGGGTTGCATGTGGACCATTCCGAGGCCGGGCTCTACCTGTGGACCCGGACCGTCGCATCCGCCGGGCGCGCAGCGACCGCGGAAGACACCTGGAACTTGGTCCAGCGATTCGCCGATGCCGGCATTGTGGTGGGCCCGGGCGTCTTCTACGGTGAAGCTGGAAACGGTTATGTGAGGGTCGCGATCACCGCAACCGACGACGCCGTCGCCCAGGCCGTCTCTCGGATCCGTCGCGGTATCTGAAACACCGGCGCCCGCCCAGCGACGATGACTCCACGTGACGTGCGTCGCACTTCCTTGAACGGGCGAAACCTGCCGGATATTGGTAGGTTAGAGTCGAACCGATAATGTGTGTGGCGCCACAGCATGCCGTTGTGGCCGATCTTCTCGAGGGAGCACTATGACTGAGAATACCTCCGGAACTCTGTCTGTTGATGGGCATGATGTCGAACTGATCCGCGAGACCTCCACGGTGGGCAATGAAGGGCTGAACATCGGCCCGCTGCTCAAAGAGACCGGAGTGGTCACTTACGACCCCGGCTTCATGAACACTGCGAACACCAAGTCCGCGATCACCTACATCGACGGCGCCGAAGGTATCCTCCGCTATCGCGGCTATCCGATCGAGCAGCTGGCCGAGCACTCCTCGTTCCTCGAGGTCGCCTATCTGCTCATATACGGCGAGCTACCCACCGACGGCCAGCTCAACGACTGGGACCAGAACATCCGGTCCCACACCATGCTTCACGAAGACCTGAAGAGTTTCTTCTCCGGCTTCCCCCGCGACGCCCACCCGATGCCGGTGCTGTCTTCCGCGGTGTCCGCACTGTCGACCTTCTACGCCGACTCCCTGGACCCCTTCGACGAGGAACAGGTCCACATCTCGACCATCCGCCTGATGTCGAAGCTGCCGGTCATCGCTGCGTATGCGTTCAAGAAGTCGCTGGGCCAGCCGATGCTCTACCCGGACAACTCACTGAACCTCACCGAGAACTTCTTGCGCCTGTGCTTCGGCGTACCCGCAGAGGCCTACGAGCTCGACGACGATGTCGTCAAGGCCCTGGATCGCCTGCTGATCCTCCACGCCGACCACGAGCAGAACTGCTCCACCTCGACCGTGCGTCTGGTCGGCTCCTCGCACGCGAACATGTTCGCCTCCATCTCCGCAGGCATTAATGCGCTTTACGGCCCGCTGCACGGTGGCGCCAACGAGGCTGTGTTGAACATGCTACGCCAGATCCAGACCGAGGGCCTGGAGCCTGAAACGTTCATGGACAAGGTGAAGAACAAGGAAGACGGCGTGAAGCTGATGGGCTTCGGGCATCGCGTGTACAAGAACTATGACCCGCGCGCCCGCATCGCCAAGGCTGCTGCCGATGAGATTCTGGGTAAGGTCAAGGGCGGCGACGAACTACTCGATATCGCCATACGCCTGGAAGAGCGCGCCCTGGCCGATGAGTACTTCATCGAGCGTAAGCTGTACCCGAATGTCGACTTCTACACCGGCCTGATCTACAAGGCCATGGGCTTCCCGGAGAAGATGTTCACCGTGCTCTTCGCCCTGGGCCGCCTGCCCGGCTGGATCGCCCAATGGCGCGAGATGATCGAGGACAAGTCCACGAAGATCGGCCGTCCGCGCCAGGTCTACACCGGAGAGGTCCAGCGCGACTACCCCGGCATCTGAATTTCTCCTTAACGACTGCGGGTTCAGCACCTTTTCAGGTGCTGAACCCGCAGTCGTTTGTGGCGGTGACTCGTTGGTGACTAGTTCTTGTGCAGCTCCGCGTTCAGCTCCACCTTCTGGCCCGCGCGCGCCAGCGCTTCCACCTGACCGGAGACCGAATTGCGGCGGAACAGCAGGCCGGAGACGCCCGACAGCTCCACAGCTTTGACAATCCGGTCCTCACCCTCGGCGCGCACGGCCACACGGGTGCCCGCGGTGACGTAGAGACCAGCCTCGACGACGCAGTCATCGCCCAGGGAGATGCCGATACCGGAGTTCGCGCCCAGCAACACCCGCTCGCCAATGACGATGCGCTGCGTGCCTCCGCCGGAGAGAGTGCCCATGATGGAGGCGCCACCGCCGACATCGGAGCCGTCGCCGACGATGACACCAGCTGAAATCCGGCCCTCGACCATCGAGTTGCCCAGAGTGCCGGCGTTGAAGTTCACGAAGCCCTCGTGCATCACGGTGGTCCCGGCGGCGAGGTGGGCGCCCAGGCGTACGCGGCTGGCGTCACCGATGCGCACACCGGCGGGCACCACGTAGTCGGTCATCCGCGGGAACTTGTCCACCGCGTTGACCACCACGGGTCCGCGGGCGGCCAGGCGGGCGCGGGTCAGCTCGAAGCCCTCGACCTCACACGGACCGAAGTTCGTCCACACCACATTGGTCAGCAGACCGAACACACCGTCCAGGTTGATGGTGTTCGGGCGCACCAGGCGGTGCGAGAGCAGGTGCAGGCGTAGCCAGGCGTCCTCGGCGCTGGTGGGCGCCGCGGTCAGATCCGCCTCAATGGTGACCACACGCTGGGTGGTGCCGCGGGCGTCGTCGCTCTGGGCGGCGGCTTCCAGGGCCGAACTCACCTGGTCGGATTCGGCCAACTCGGCGGCGGAGGCCAGCTGCGGGGCCGGGAACCAGGTGTCCAGCACGGTGCCGGCGGCGGTGACGGTCGCCAGGCCGATGCCTGCGGCGACGGTGGGGGAAAGATTCTGGAGATTTGACTCGTTAGACATGGTCCTCATTATGGCAGTCAGGACGGGCGGATACACTGATCTGCATGACTGCGACGCCCCCGCCGACCCCCGTGACCCTGAACCTCGACGACGATGTGGCCGGACTCACCGGGCAGCTCATCGACATCTACTCGGTATCGGACTCGGAAACCCCGTTGGCCGACGCCGTCGAGGTTCAACTTCGGTCTCTGCCGAAGCTCACGGTGACCCGGATCGGTGACACCGTGGTGGCCCGCACCGAGTTCAAACGTGACACCCGGGTGGTGTTGGCCGGGCACCTCGACACAGTACCGCTGCCCACCGTCGAGGGCGCCCGCGCCCAGGTGCCCGGCGTCTGGGACGGCGAGACGCTCTACGGCCGCGGAGCGGTCGACATGAAGGGCGGGGTGGCCGTGCAGCTGGTGCTGGCCCGCCTCATCGGCGCTGCTGAGTCCCCGGAGATCGACCGCGACGTCACCTGGGTGTTCTACGACCACGAAGAGGTCGCCTCCGAAGCCTCCGGGCTGGGACGGGTGGCCCGCGAGGCACCCGAACTGCTCGAGGCCGACTTTGCGGTGCTGCTGGAACCGACCAACGGGGTGGTCGAAGGCGGCTGCAACGGCACCTGCCGGTACGAGATCACCTTCGACGGGGTCGCCGCCCACTCCGGGCGCGCCTGGAAGGGCGTCAACGCCATCCACCAAGCCGCCGCGTTGCTGGACGCGCTCGCGCAGTATGAGCCCGCCACGATCAGCGTGCAGGGCCTGGACTACCGTGAAGGCCTCAACGCGGTGCGCATCCGCGGGGGAGTGGCCGGCAATGTCATCCCTGACACCTGCGTGATGGAGGTCAACTACCGCTTCGCCCCCGACAAGACCCTCGACGAGGCACACCAGCACGTCCGCGAGGTGCTGGCCGGGGCCGGCGTCGACTGGGACCAGGTGCGTATTACCGACGCCTCCTCGGCCGCCCGGCCGGGGCTGGATCATCCGGCGGCGGTGGAGTTTGTCAACGCGGTGGGCGGCGAGCCGCTACCCAAGTACGGGTGGACGGATGTGGCTCGGTTCTCCGAACTGGGCGTGCCTGCGGTGAACTTCGGCCCCGGCGACGCGCTGCTGGCCCACACCGACCACGAACACGTCGACGCCGAAGCGGTGCGCGTCTGCCTGCAGGCGCTGCGTCGTTGGTTGCTGGGCTAAGAACCGCTCAGCAGGGGGAGGTCGCGTCGGAGAGCTCCGCGGCCGCGGACTCGGAGGTTTCCGTGGTCGCCGCGTTCGATAGCAGCGATGCCATCCGATCCGGGTCGGAGAGTATCCCGAACATGGACTGACATACGGTCTCCTGGCCGCCGGCGAGTACCTGATAGGTGACGGCCGGCGGGGTGGACTCGTCGAGATCATCCCACTCGAGCACCTCCACCTGGCCAGAGAACCGCGGATCCTCGGCGAGCCCGGCCAGTTGCACCCGGTCCGACAGCACAGCTTGCGCCCGCCCGGAGGTCAACGCCAGGGCACACTCGGCCGCACTGGGCTGCTCCAGGATGTCGGGCTCACCGGCTTCATCCAGCTCCAGCAGCGAACGGTCCGCCCCAGCGGGCACGCATAGCACAGTACCGTCCAGATCCTCGAGGTCAGCCACCGGTTCCCAGGACCCGTCACCGGGCAAGGAATCGGCGTCTTCGGCCGGCACGAGCAGCGCCGGAACGGTCTGCAGATACGGGCCCACCGCGGTGACGCCGTCGCGTGAGCCAGCGTTGCTCACCGGTCCGTGCACCAGCGCCAGGTCGATCTCGTCGTCGGCCAGGAGCTGCCCGGATTGTTCGGCGCTGATCGGCACCCATTCGACGGCGGTGCCCGGTAGCTCTGTGGTCAGCGCGGTCACCAGATCCACGTCCAGACCCGAGGGCGACGTCGCATCCACGCCCGCGGCCAGTCCGGGAGAGTCCAGCTGCACGCCCACCCGCAGGGTCGATTCTGCGGTGGGTTCCGCGCTCGGGGCGGGCTGCTCGGCGTCGGGTTCCTCTGCCCCGCACGCGCTGAGCGCCAGGACGGCGACGGTGAATACCGCACCGGTCATCAGGCGGCGCGGGGCGGGGGACAGGGTGTTTCCGGAAGGCTGCATCACCGGACAGTATCTCACCTGCACCGCTATGCTCGGTATATGGACGACGCCGTAGACCGCACCCCCGACGACTGCGACACCCGCGGTCCCCAGACCCGGCGCGGCCGCCATCGCGGCGCCCCGAGCTTCGACCGGCTGCTGTTGGATTCCCGGCCCGTCGGCCCCGAACGGGCGCGCCAGGGCATTCACAGCACCACCACCGATGCCTGGCGGGTGCTGCGCATGCAGGGCGAGCTAGTGGAGGGCTTCGGCACCCTGGCCGAACTGGGGCCCGCCGTCGCCGTCTTTGGTTCGGCGCGGGTTTCCCCGGATTCACCCACGTACGCCCTGGCCCGCGAGGTCGGTTCCCGTCTGGTTGAGGCCGGCTATGCGGTGATCACCGGGGGCGGTCCCGGGGTGATGGAGGCATCCAATCGGGGTGCGAAAGACGCCGATGGCGAATCGGTGGGTCTGGGCATTGAGCTGCCGCACGAGCAGGGGCTCAACCAGTGGGTCGACCTGGGCATCGACTTCCGCTATTTCTTCGTGCGCAAGGTCATGTTCGTCAAATACTCCCAGGGGTTCATCGTGCTGCCCGGCGGGTTGGGCACCCTGGATGAGCTGTTCGAAGCGCTCACGCTGATCCAGACTCGCAAGATCACCCGCTTCCCGGTGGTCCTCGTCGACTCCGGCTTCTGGGCGCCGCTGATGGACTGGATCACCGACACCCTGGTGGCCCGCGGCATGATCTCGTCCGAGGACGTCGAGCTGCTCTGCGTGGTGGACACCGCCGAAGAGGCCGTGGCCCGACTCGTCTCCATTAACGACCCCTCGTGAGACAATAAACCTATGGGGACCAGCCTGTTCATTATTGAGATCCTGCTGATCGGCGTGTTGCTGATCGCGGCCATCGCCGTCGTGGTGGTGGCCGGTACCGGGTTCGCCCGGCCCCTGTCCGACCCGGTTGAGACCCTGCCCGCTGTGACTTTGCCGAACGAACCGCGCTCCGAGGACGTCGCCCGGGTACGCTTTTCGCTCGGCTTCCGAGGCTACCGTGCGGACCAGGTGGACGAGGTCCTCGACCGGCTCGCCCGGCAGCTGGCCCGCGCTGAAGCCGAGATCGACGAGCTACGCAGCGCCTCAACTGTTACCGCCGCCGAGCGGAATCCGGAATAATAGGTGCAGGACATTTCACGAAACACCGTCCAACTACGAAGGGAACAGTACCCATGGCAGCCATGAAGCCCCGCACCGGTGACGGCCCGATGGAAGTGACCAAAGAAGGCCGTAGCCTCATCATGCGTGTTCCGATCGACGGCGGTGGACGTCTCGTGGTCGAAATCAACGCCGAAGAGGCGCAGGCGCTCAAGGAGTGCCTGGTGGGGGTCACCGAAGAGTCCTGAGCCTGGCTCAGGCGCGGGTGGCCAGCAACACTCCGGTGCCGGCGGTG
This sequence comes from Citricoccus muralis, assembly GCF_029637705.1. Taxonomy (NCBI): domain Bacteria; kingdom Bacillati; phylum Actinomycetota; class Actinomycetes; order Micrococcales; family Micrococcaceae; genus Citricoccus; species Citricoccus muralis. The sequence goes on along the minus strand of NZ_CP121252.1, from coordinate 2,163,479 downwards.
ACCAGCGAGGACTGAGCCCAGGTCTCGTGGTCATCGCGCAGAGTGCGTTCCACCGCGCGAGCGGTGATCGTGGAGGCCTCGCGGACCGCAGGCCGTGGCACGCGGTCCCCGTCGAGGGCGTCATTAATGATCAGCAAGCCGCCGGGTCGCAGAATGCGCCCGGCTTCTTGTACGTGGAACTCCAACACCGCAATGTCGGCGTCGATAAACATCAGATCGTAGCTGGACGTCGACAACCGGGGGAGTACCGTGCGTCCGCGCCCGGTGATCATCCGTGTGCGTGACAACGGGTGGCCGGCCTCGGCGAACGCCTCACGGGCGGCACGCTGGGCCTCGGCGTCGGGATCCAGAGTGGTCAGTACCGCCCCCTTTCCGGCGCCGTTCATCAGTGCCAGCCCGGACACGCCCGCACCGGTGCCCAGTTCCACCAGGGTGCGCGGGCGCGTGGTGGCCGAAAGCACGCTGAGCAATGCGGCGGTCCCCTCGGTGACGGCGGTGATCCCCAGTTCGGCCGAGCGCTCTCGGGCGCGCAGCATGACCTCGGCTTCTTCCGGGCGCGATTCCGCGAACGCCCAGCTGGCATGCTTATCCGTCTGGTGGGGGCTCAGGGCCTTCATTCCGGCGTGTCATCCTTCGGTGAGGGGCTCGATGATTCTGCCACCCTAGTCTACGGTGCGTGGCGTGCTGCACAGCTTGCCTCCAGTCTTCTTTCAGATTGTGGAGGCAGACTGAGGACCACGAGCGAGCACTTGACGAGGCACACGAAGGACGGACGCACTCCAAGCCCATGCAGGACATCACGGATGAGCACTACGCAACGTAGCCGGAGGCCGCATCCCCGGTCTCGGTTCGACTCGTATCTCGAAAATTCTTTGACCCCCGGCTCGCGCCGCAGGGTCCAGCGCCATGTGGCCGAATGTCACGAATGCGCCGAAGAAATCTCTCAGCGCGCTGCGGCCCTGCGCTATAGCCGGCAGGCCCAGCAGTCCCACATCATCCCGGTGCGCCAGTCCGCTACCTCCGGTCCTGCTTCCGAAGCGGTGTTGCGTCCCGGCTCCGGGATCGCCGGCTGGAAAGTCGTCATCGGGCTCGTGTTGGTCTGCACCGTGGCGGTGGCCATGCTGTTGTTCGCTTGGGTGGCCGGTGGGCGCGGTAGCGTTTCCCTGTCAGTCGGGTCGCCGTCGTTATTGCCCCAAGAGCTTTCCGCAACGGGTTCGGACGCGCGGCTGGAAGATCGTCCCCTCATCACGCCCACGTTGACGGCCGGTACGCCGTCGTCGACGACTTCTTCGAGTGCTTCCGGTTCTTCCGAATCCTCCGCTTCGTCGTCGGCCTCATCCGATGATGCACAATGGCCGATGGTCTCCACCGCCGGATCGACCCAGGGGGCAGATCTCACCGCCTCGGGCACCGACGTACCCGTCTCTGCACTGTCGCAGTTGCGCGGCTACGGCTGGAACATCCCCGGGCTGGCTGATTTCGGCATGTCCATGCAGTCGGCCTCGGTGCTCTCCGGCGAGAACTGGGCGGAAATCTCCACCCAGATGCGCCGCGGCTCAGGTGACGACGAAATCGTGACCGTGGTGCGCGAATGCCGCCAGGTTGAGGACGACCAGGTGACCGGTTGCCCCGTGGAAGAAGAACATTCCGGGCCAGTGACCACCATCGATATCGGCCCCGACACCAGCATCGAAGTCCAAACCTTTGCCGACGACACCTGGACGGCCCGACTGAACTCCGAGCACGCCTCCTACCAGGTGGACTCGTCCAGCCCCGTGGAAAACGCGGCGGCCATGATGTCGGCTCTACGGATGTCCGAGCAGTCCCGCATTAAGGGCGGCACGCTGCCGGACTCGGCCATGGACCGCCTGCAGCGCGGATTCCAAGAGATTATTCCTGGGCTGGGACAATGACCTTTCACAGGTGAGACCTGGTTGAGCCGGTAAGCTAACGTACTGTGAACATCTTCGGAATCAACGGCGGCGAGCTGATCGTATTGATCGTGCTCGCCTTGCTGTTGCTGGGTCCCGAGAAGATCCCGGAATACACCCGGGCCCTCGGCGACTGGGTGCGTAAACTGCGCCGGATGGCCGAAGGCGCGAAACAGCAGTTCAAAGAGGAAACCGGCACCGACTTCGACGAGGTCGACTGGCAACGCTACGACCCCCGTCAATACGACCCGCGGCGGATTATCCGCGACGCCCTGGCCGAACCACTGGACGACCTGAAACACGTGGCTGGGGTCACCGGCACCGACCGGACCACGCTACGCCAGGACCTCAAACAACTCGACCCTCGCGAGGCGTTCCGTTCCTCCTCGACCGACTCCACCCAAGACGCTGCCCCAGCGGTATCTCCGGAAACGGATGATCCCACTCACGACGTCGAGGCAACCGAGCCGGAAGAAACCCGCCCGGCACCGTTCGACGACGAGGCGACCTAATCGCGCGGAGATACCGGCAGTCGGCGACCGGCCAGTCCGCGGCCGCAACTGGCCAGAGCAGTGACCACCTGATCCAGCGCCGTGGCCGCGGGGGAGTCCGGATGCGCCAGCATGGTGGGCTCTCCGGCGTCGCCGTCGGCACGCAGCACCGGATCCAGCGGCACCGAACCCAGCAGCGACACGGGAGTCTCCAAGGCTTCGGTGAGACGTTCTGAGACCTGTTGGCCGCCGCCGGAGCCGAAGAGATCCAGCACCGTGCCGTCGGGCAGCGTCATCGCCGCCATATTCTCGATGACCCCGGCCACTGGCTGCTGGGTCTGGGTGCTCAGCTGTCCGGCGCGTGCGGCCACCTGGGCGGCGGCGTGCTGCGGGGTGGTGACCACCAATAGTTCAGCTGGCGGCAGCAGCTGTGCTGCGGAGATGGCGATGTCGCCGGTGCCCGGGGGCAGATCGATGAACAGCAGGTCCAGGTCTCCCCAGTAGACATCGGTCACGAACTGCTCCAGGGCCCGGTGCAGCATCGGTCCGCGCCACGCCACCGGCTGGTCGGTGTCGAGGAACATGCCAATGGAGATCAGCTTGATTCCGTGGGCCACCGGGGGCAGGATCATCCCTTCCATCCGGGTGGGGGCCTGGTCCACCCCGAGCAGGCCCGGAATAGAGAACCCGTGAATATCGGCGTCGATGAGGCCCACGGAGTAGCCGCGGGCGGCGAACCCGGCGGCCAGGTTGGCGGTGACCGTGGATTTGCCCACCCCGCCCTTGCCAGAGGCGACCGCGAAGATTCGGGTGAGGGTCTCGGGACCGAACGGATTGGCCGGGCGGCCGGCGGTGAGCTGGTCTTTGAGGGCGGCACGCTGTTCGGGTGTCATCACGGTCAGGTCGACGTCGACCCGGGCCACCCCGTCGAGCCCGTCCAGCGCGGCGGCGACGTCGTCGTGAATGGTGCCGCGCAGCGGGCAACCGGCCACGGTGAGCCGAATCTGCACGCGTAGCACGGTGCCTTCGTCGGTGTCGGTGACGGTGACGTCGCCCAGCATGCCCAGCTCGGTGATGGGACGGCGAAGCTCGGGGTCGATGACGCCGGCCAGACGTGTGCGCGCCTGGGCTGTGACATCGGAAGCGTTGGTCACGCAATCCCTCCGCTCAGTGGTCTCGTTTTCCGGCCCGCTCGGCGATCTCCTCGTCGGTGAGACGGGCCAGGGTATCGGTGGCCGGGTCGGGCTCCGGAACGGTGTCGCGCTGCTGTTGGCGCAGTTCCTGCAGCAGTGAGTCGCGCAGGTCATCAGTGAGATCCTCGACCACGCTGCGCAGTTCGGAGCGCACAAAATCACGCGTGGCGGTGTCTTGAACGGCCAGGCGCAGCCCGGCGATCTCCCGGGTGAGGTATTCGGTGTCGGCCAGATTCCGCTCGGCCCGGTCGCGATCCTCGCGCAGCGACACCCGGTCGCGGTCGTCCTGCCGGTTCTGGGCCAGCAACAGCAAGGGCGCGGCATAGGAAGCCTGCAGGGAGAGCATCAGGGTGAGCGCGGTGAATCCGAGCGCGGCCGAGTCGAAGCGCCAGTCCTCGGGGGCCCAGGTGTTCCACCCCAGCCAGAGCACACAAAACAGCGACATCCACAGCAAGAACTGCGGGGTGCCCATGAACCGGGCGATGCCCTCGGTCCATTGCCCGAAGGCGTCCGGGTTGGGGCCCCGCAGCGAAATGCGGCGGCCGCGGGTACCCAGGGGCTTGTCCAGGTCACGAATACGGCGCTGGCCGGCGGGCTCGGCCTTGTCGTTCTTCTCAGCCACGGTTCCTCCTGGTCTTCGCTGGTGTGTGGGTCACGGTGACGACGTCGGGATCTGCGTGATGATCCCGGTGCCCGGTTCGGACTCGTCGTGGGTGCGGATCTGTTCAGGGTCCATGGTGCGCCAGTCATCGGGCAGCAGGTGATCCAGCACGTCATCCACGGTGACCGCGCCCACCACGCGTTGGGCGTCGTTGATGACCGGGATGCTGGTCAGGTTGTAGGTGGCCAGCTCGCGGGTCACGGTGTGCAGCGGAGTCAAGTCGGTGACCGGTTCCAGCTCTTTGTCGAGCAGGTTGCCCAGCAGCTCCGGCGGCGGGTAGCGCAGCAGCTTCTGGAAGTGCACGACTCCGAGGTAGCGCCCGGTGGGGGTCTCCAGGGGATGACGGGCCACGATGACCAGGGAGGCCAGGGCGGCGGAAATGTCGTGCTGGCGGATGTTTGCCAGCGCCTCTGCCACGGTCGCTTCCGGGGACATGATGATCGGGACGGGGGTCATCACCGCGCCCGCGGTATTCTCCTCGTACTCCATGAGGCGGCGCACGTCTTCGGCGTCGTCGGGCTCCATCAGCTCTAGCAGCAGCTCCTGCTGGGAATCGGGCAGCTCATTGAGCAAGTCAGCGGCGTCGTCTGGGTCCATTTCTTCGAGCACGTCCGCGGCACGATCCAGGTTCAGGTTGGACAGAATGAGCACCTGGTCCTCGTCGGGCAGCTCCTGCAACACATCGGCCAGACGCTCGTCGTGCAGCTCTGCGGCGACCTCCACCCGGCGCTTCTCGGTCATCTCGTGCAGGGCATCGGCGAGGTCGGCCGGCTTCATGTCTTCGTGGGCGGCGACGAAGTTGGCCGCTCCCTGGGGCTCTTCCTGCCCGGCCCAGCGCGATTCTTCCCAGCCGACGAGCAGGTGCTCGCCCCGGGACCGGCCGAAGGCGCCCCGGCGGGCACCGACGCGGCGCACATAAAGGTCGGAGACGGCCCAGTCACCGTTGCGCTGGCGCGTCAGGCCCACGTCTTGCAGGACGGCGCTGCCGGAACCGTCTTGGAGCACCACACGGCGGTCAAACAGGTCGCCGGCCACGGTCAACTCCAAGCCGCGGCGCTCGAAACGGCGCAGATTGATCAGCCCGGTGGTAATGACCTGGCCGGAGTCCAGCGAGGTCACCCGGGTCATCGGCACGAACACGCGTTTTTTGCCCAGCACCTCCACCACGATGCCGGAGGCCACCGGCGGATCGATATGGCCGCGGTCGACCACCACGACGTCGCGCAACCGCCCGAGGCGGTCGCCCAGCGGGTCGAACACATCCTGGCCCAGCAGTCGGGCAACGAAGATCTTGCTCACCGTTACAGCCTAAGCCCTGCGGCGGGAATGTGCCGAGTCAGGCGGAACCCAGGGTGGCTTACTCGGTGGGCATAATCGCTGGCGCGCGTGCGTGAAGCACGAGAAAATAGCACCATGTCATTCCTCGGTCCCGTCCCCCCGTCGTCCTTGAGCTCCGGTCTGCCGCGCGGAGAGTTGATCGGCAACTACCCGTCGTTCGACGCCGCCCAGCAGACGGTGCAGCGGCTGGTGGACGAGGGCATCAGCTTGCAGGCGCTCACGGTGGTGGGCCGCGATGTGCGCGTGGTGAACCGGCTGCGCCGCCGCGCCGGCTACCCGGCCGTGGTGCTGCGTTCTGCCATTCAGGGCGCGTTCTTCGGATTGTTGATCGGACTGCTGATGAGTTTGATCGTCCCGGAGACCGCCGGGTTGCAGATCCTGAGCTCGGTGGCCCTGGGCATCGGGATCTGGGTGATTTTCGGCGTGCTCGGCCAGGCCATGCGGAAGAAGACCCCCGGCTTCGACACGATTCCGCAGGTGGTGGCGGTCAGCTACGACCTGGTGTGCGATTTTGAGGTGTCCCACCGGGCCCGCGGCATTCTCGGCGGTTCGACGGCGCCGGCCCCGAGCGCCCCGGCCCAGCCCGCAGCTCCCACTCAGCCGGCTGCTCCGACCGCTCCTGCTGCAGAAGAGGAATCCACCGAAACCCCGGCGCCGTCGCGCCGCGGGCAGATCCCGGACCTGCCCGACGGCCGTCCCCAGTACGGGGTCCGCGTCGACCCGGAGACCTCGGAGGACTCGGACCGTTCCCGCTAACCGTTGTGGTGGGCCATCCATGCTTCGATGTCGTCCGGAGTGCGCGGTAGCGCTGCCGACAGGTTCTCGGCACCGTCAGCGGTGACCAGAATGTCGTCCTCGATACGCACGCCGATGCCGCGGTACTCCTCGGGCACGGCCAGGTCCTCGGCCTTGAAGTAGAGCCCGGGTTCGATGGTGAACACCATGCCCGGCTCGAGCACGCCGTCGAGGTAGAGTTCCTTCTTCGCCTGGGCGCAGTCATGCACATCCAGACCCAGGTGGTGGCTGGTGCCGTGCGGCATCCACCGGCGGTGCTGCTGGCCCTGCGGGGAGACCGCCTCCTCCACGCTGACCGGCAGCAGACCCCATTCGTCCAGGCGCTGGGCGAGCACGGTGACGGCGGTCTGGTGGATTTCCCGGAACCGGATGCCCGGCTTCACGATGGCGAAGGCGGCGTCGGCCGCATCGAGCACCGCCTGGTAGATGCGGCGCTGCACGGGAGAGAAGGTGCCGTTGACCGGCAGGGTGCGGGTGATGTCGGCGGTGTAGAGCGAATCTGCCTCCACCCCGGCGTCCACCAGAATCAGTTCCCCGTCACGCACGGAGCCGGTGTTGCGGATCCAGTGCAACACGGTGGCGTTGTTGCCGGAAGCGGCGATGGTGTCATAGCCGAGGTCGTTACCCTCCAGCCGGGCCCGGGCGAAGAACGCCCCCTCGACCACGCGCTCGCCACGATCATGCTCCCGGGCGGTGGGCAGAATTTTCACAATGTCGTCGAAACCGCGCTGGGTGGCCGCGACCGAACCGCGCATCTCCTCGATCTCCCACTCATCCTTGACGAGGCGCAGCTCGGAGGTGAACTCGGTGAGCTCACCGTCCAGGGCATCGGAGGCTTCCAGATCGACGCCGGTGTTGATGCGGGAGGTATCGACGAGAGCCTCCATGGTGAGGTCCGAACCGCGCAGTAGGCGAATGCGCAGCCCCCCGATTTCCACGGCTCCGGCGTCCTTGGTCACCGCCACCTCCAGGTCGGCGAGATCCGCGGTGCGCAGCCCGGTGCGCTGGCTCATCTCCTCCAGAGTGGGGCGTGCACCCACCCAGAATTCGCCGGTGCGGGCGTTGGTGTAGAACTCCTCACTGTCACGTCCAGCCAGCGGGTGGAAATACAGGGTGGACTCGTGGTCCGAGCCGTCGTCGCCGGTTCCCGGTTCCACCGGCTGCATCACCAGCACCGCGCTGGGTTCATGGTCGGCCCCCAGACCGGTCAGGTGGGAGAACGCTGAATGCGCACGGAAACGGTAGTCGGTGTCGTTCGATCGGACCTTCGGCTCACCGGCCGGAACCACCACGCGTTCACCCGAGAAGCGTGCGGAAACAGCAGCGCGACGCTGGGCGGCGAACGGGGCGGAGGCGTTCAGCGGGGCCTCACTGGTATCGGCGGGGGCCCAGGACGAGGCCATGAACTCCTTGAACGCCTCGGAGGTGGGGCGCTGCGATCGGTTGTCGACGCGGTTCTCCAGGGGCTGGTCCTGCTCGTGGGAGGACTCGTGGTGAGACGGGGTCATCGAGGCGGATTCAGTCATGACCACATTGTTTCATGGGTGCACCACACTTGCAGAGCGCTGACCCGGCACAGCACACTGATGCCATGGCCTTCGACTTACACACCCACTCGCACTGCTCCGACGGCACCCAATCGCCGTCCGCGGTGGTGCGTGCCGCCGCGGAGGCCGGGCTGGAGGGGTTGGCACTCACCGACCATGACACCACCGCCGGCTGGGACGAAGCCGTGGCGGCGGGACGTCGCGAGGGGGTGGCCGTGGTGCGGGGCATGGAAATCTCCTGTGTATCCGCCCAAGGGGTCAGCGTGCACCTGCTCAGCTACCTCCACGACCCCGATCATCCGGGGCTGAAAGACGAGATGGAGCGTTCGGTGCGCTCACGGCTGACTCGGGCCGAGCAGATGGCGCAGCGACTCAGTGAGGACTTCCCGATTACCTGGGAGCTCGTGCAGGCCCAGACCGAGCCCGGGGCCACGGTGGGTAGGCCGCACCTGGCGGATGCGCTCGTCGTAGCCGGGGTGGTGCCTGACCGTACCGCCGCCTTCGCCGGTATCCTGCTGCCGTCGTCGCCCTACTATGTTGGGCATTACGCGCCGGACCCGGCCGAAGCGGTGCGGCTGGTGCGCGAGGCGGGCGGGGTGCCGGTGTTTGCCCATCCGAGGGCGGTGTCCCGCGGCCGCGTGGTGGGGGAGGACACCTTCGAGGAGATGATCGAGGCCGGCCTGGTGGGATTGGAGGTGGACCACCGAGACAATCCGGATGCGGACCGGCAGTGGTTGCGGCAGCTAGCGCGCCGTCACGACCTGCTCATGACCGGTGCCTCGGATTATCACGGGGCAGGCAAACCGAATCGGATCGGTGAGCACACCACAGCCCGCGACGTCGTGGACCAGATTGCTGCGCTCGGCGTCACCGAGGCGGCGTGGTGACCAGCGCCTGAGGGAGGCGGCTGCGCATGATCTCGATCGCTTGCGGGTTCTGATCCACCAACAGGTACCGGCGCCCCAATTGCTCAGCGGCAGCACCGAGGGTGCCCGAGCCGGCGAAGAAGTCCAACACCCAGTCTCCGGGGCGCGACGACGCCGCCACCATTCGGCGCAACAGCCCCACCGGTTTCTGGGTGGGGTAGCCGGTTTTCTCCTTGCCGGTGGGGGAGACAATGGTGTGCCACCAGACGTCGGTGGGCAGCTTGCCGCGTTCCCGCTTCTCCGGGGTGACGAGTCCGGGGGCCATATACGGTTCCCGGTCGACTTCGGTCGAATCGAACCAGTAGGTGCGCGGATTTTTCACGTACACCAGGATCGTGTCGTGTTTCGACGGCCAGCGGCGTCGAGCCCGGCCCCCGTAGTCGTAGGCCCAGATAATCTCGTTGAGGAAGTGGTCCCGGCCAAAGATCACGTCTAGCATGACCTTGGCGTAGTGCACTTCCCGGTAATCCAGGTGCAGGTACAGGGTGCCGTCGTCGGCGAGCAGCCGCCAGGCCTGCCGCAGGCGCGGTTCCAGGAACTCCCAGTAGTCGGTGAAGGCGTCATCGTAGGACGACAGCGCGCCCTTCACCGTCTGGTAGCTGTGCCCGCCGAAGCCGGTGCGGTCGCCGTCACCGGGAGCCACCCGCGTCGTCGTCGACGTGGACCGGGACTGCACTCGGCCCGTGTTGAACGGCGGATCGAGGTAGACGACGGTAAAGGTCTGCTCCGGCAACTGGTCGAGATAGGAGAGGTTCTCCGCTTCGACGATCAGATCCGGACCTTCGGGGTCGAATCCGACCACGTTCAGCTCTGCTCGTCGCGCTGCACAATCTCACCGTTGCGACGGCGGGTGCGGTTGCGGCTGCGACGCCGGTTGCGCCCTTCGCCCTGCTTCTGTTCGCCTTGTTTCTGCTCGGAGGAGCCGCCGGAACGACCACCCCGTCTGCCGCCGGAACGTCCGCCGCGGCTGCCACGGCCGGAGTTGTCGCGCTTTTCGTCGCGGCCACCCAGCTCCTCAAGGTTCTCGGCGTCGAGACCCTCGCGGGTGCGCTGCGCCTTGGGCAGTCGGCCCTTGGTGCCCTTGGGGATGTTCAGGTCCGCGAAGAGGTGCGGGGAGGACGAGTAGGTCTCCTGCGGGTCGGACTGGTCCAGACCGAGCGCGGAGTTGATCAGGGTCCACCGCGGCACGTCCTCCCAGTCCACCAGGGTAACGGCGATGCCCTTGTTGCCCGCACGACCGGTACGCCCCACCCGGTGCAGGTAAGTCTTCTCGTCTTCAGGGCACTGGAAGTTGAACACGTGGGTGACGTCGTCGACATCGATACCGCGGGCGGCGACGTCGGTGGCCACCAGCACGTCGATCTTGCCATTGCGGAACGCACGCAGTGCCTGCTCACGGGCGCCCTGCCCCAGATCGCCGTGGAGGGCACCAGCAGCGAATCCGCGACCGGTGAGTTCATCGGCCACCCGTGCGGCGGTGCGCTTGGTGCGGGTGAACACGATGGTCTTGCCGCGGCCCTCGGCCTGCAGGGAGCGAGCCAGCAGCTCGTCCTTGTCCATGTGGTGGGCGCGGTAGATCAGCTGGCGGATGTCCTTCTTAGTAATCGAATCATCATCCGGATCGGCCGCGCGAATGTGGGTGGGCCGGGTCATGTACCGGCGGGCCATCGCCACCACAGGTCCGGGCATGGTGGCCGAGAACAGCATGGTCTGGCGGACCTCGGGCACCGAGGCCAACAGCGTCTCTACGTCGGGCAAGAAGCCCAGGTCCAGCATCTCGTCGGCCTCATCCAGCACCACGATCTTGGCAGCGGAGAGGTTCAGATGGCGCTGGCGCATCAAGTCGATCAATCGGCCGGGGGTGCCCACCACGACGTCGACGCCGCGCTGCAGCTCTTCGATCTGCGGCTCGTATGCACGGCCGCCGTAGATCGTCATCAGGCGCACGGTGCGCTGACCCAGAGCGCCGGTCAGATCCGAGGCGACCTGTACGGCCAATTCGCGGGTCGGGGCTACCACGAGCGCCTGCGGGATGCCGGCCTTCGGCAATGATTGGTCACCCTCCTCGCCGGGGCCGACCACGCGCTGCAACAGCGGCAGGCCGAAGCCCAGGGTCTTGCCGGTACCGGTCTTGGCCTGGCCAATGATGTCGTTGCCGGCCAGGGCCAAAGGCAGGGTCATCGCCTGAATGGGGAAGGGGGTGGTGATGCCTTTGGCGGCCAGGGCGTCGGCCATGTCGGCGCGGACGCCGAAGTCGGCGAAGGTCTTCTCCACCACGGGCTCGACGGCGTCGATGGTCTCGGCGACCTCGATGGTTTCTTCGGCGGGTCCGGTGGAGTTTTCAGCGTGCAGCTGGGAATTCATACGATACGGGTCCTGTCTGTGTGCGGAGCCGATCGCGGGAAGTCTTCAAGGGGTATCGCATCAAGCGATCGGTCATCCTGCTGGTGCAGATGTGCTGCAGGTCAGGCCGGAAACAGTCCCGGCTGTGGGCCAGTCTACCCTTAAAGACCGACGCGGACCCCCATCGGGGTCCGCGCAACGGTGAGTTCTTCGATTACTGGGCGGCGAAACCGACGGGGCGAGCGGTCGAGTTGCCGACTTCCACGTAGCCAATGCCCGCGGCTGGCACCAGCAGGGTCTTGCCCTTCTTATCGGTGAGCTCCAGCACCTCGCCGCGGGTGAGCGACGACTGCACCTTCTCGTTTACTTCCTCCGCGCTGGCCTCGGTTTCGAGGACGATCTCGCGGGCCACGTGCTGAACGCCGATCCGAATCTCCATGCTGGGTTCCATCCTTCTGGTAGGTCTGCGGGGTGACGCGCCGGGCGCGTCGCTGTCTCCAGCTTAGCCACCCGAACCCGGCAGAAGCGACGCCAGGGTTCGGCCGAGCGCGAACCTGCTTATTGGAAGGTCCAGATGCCCTGCCACAGCAACTGGAAGGTGTGCTCGGTGACCTGGTCGATGTGCAGCGAGGGGGATTCTTCTCCGCTGCGACGACGGCTAGCCCAATAGCGGGCCGCAGTGAGGACGGTGCCGGCCATGGCGTGGCCGATCACCTTTGCCTGTTCGTCGTCGAGGTAGGTTTCGTTGAAGACGTGCTCGGAGATCTGCCCGATCAGCGCATCGTTGAACTGGTCGACGCGCTGGCGGACCTCAGTATCGTTGCCGAGACCAGAGTTGAAGACGATGCGGTGAGCGCCGTCTTCTCGTGCCATATATTCGAAGAGGGTGCGCACGGCGCCGCGGACGCGCTCTTCGTTGGTCTCTGCCTCTGCCATTGCGGACACCATGGCATCACGGACCACGGCCAATTGCTCGTCGAGCAGGGTCAGGAACAGCTCGTACTTGCCGGTGAAGTGCTGGTAGAGCACAGGCTTGGACACATCAGCAGCCTCGGCGATGTCATCCATCGAGGCGGCATGGTATCCCTTCTCGGCAAAAACGCGCAGGGAGATGTCCATCAGCTGGCGGCGACGCTGCGCACGGGGGAGCCTGGTGGTCGGTGGCATGTGGGGTATCGCCTCGTTCTCGGTACAGGGGGTGAGAACAGTCTAGCGAGTAACTCAGGCTGAGCGCTGGGATGAATCGTGCACCGGGCACGTCGCCGCCGAAGAGGCGGGGGACTCCGAGGCGGTCTCCAGTCCGAAGAGGGTCTGCAAAGCAGCGGTGTATTCATCCAGCCGGCCCTCGGCGGCCAGCTGGCGGGCGCGCGTGGTGGGCTCGTGCAACAACTGACGGATCATCCGCCGCATAGCCAATTCGACTTCCTCGGCCGCGGCGGTGCACCCGTGGCGGGCGCGCACCCGGGCGATTTCTTCTTCGAGCACCTGGTGGGTGTGGCGGCGCAGCGCGACAATGGCATCGTTGGCGCTGCGCGACCGGCGCTCTGCGACAAAGGCAGAGACGGCTTCGTCGACCATGGATCGAGCCTGATCGACGGCGGAGGTCTGCTCCTCGGGGGCGGCCAGCTTGACTGACTCGAGGGTGATCAGATCCACGCCTTCCAGATCGGCGATAGCGGGATCGAAATCATGGGACAGCGCCAAATCCAGCACGGTGAGCCGGTGCAGGGAATCCTCGCGTAGTGCGGCCAACTGGGCTGCTTCAACCGTGCGGGCGCCACCGGAGCAACCGATCAGCACATCAGCCTCGGCGAAGGCGCCGTGCACCTTGTCGCCACCCAGGGCCAGGGCCCAGCCGCCGCGATCCTCGACGAACTGCTCGGCGCGCCCGGAGGCAGAGTGCACCGCCACGTTCTTCGCGCCCAGGGCTTGCAGTTGGGCCAGGGTCGTGCCGGCGTAAGCACCGGTGCCGATGACGAGGACATTGGCGTCCTCCCAGAACCGGGCGGCGGCAATCTGGTCGGTGCCAGCGCGCAACTCGGTGGCCAAATCCAGGGCGACCGAAACAATAGAGCGTCCGGTGGAACCCAGGGCGGTGCCTGAGCCGACATCTTTGGCGGTGCGGGTGGCGGATTCGAAAAGCTTGATCAGCCCGCCGGTGGTGATTCCCGATTCGCGGGCCTGCGTCAGGGCGCGGCGCACCTGGCCGGCAATTTCGCGCTCGCCGACAACAGCGGAATCGAGCCCGGCGCCCACCGTGAAAAGGTGACGCACGGCAGAATCCTGGGGGAGTAACTGGAAGGAAGAAGCCACCTGGGCGGCATTCAGTCCGGCGCCGCGGGCGACCGAATCGAGAATCTCCTCGGCGGCCTCGTCAATGCTCTGCTCATCGCGAGATTCGGCGTAGATCTCCAAGCGGTTGCAGGTGGAGAGCACCACGGCGCCGCGCGTTGCCTCGGCAGAGGGGACGGCAGCGATGACCTCATCGGTTCCGGTGCTCAACTGCGCCACCATCTCGAGGTCTAGGCTGGTGTGCGCGGCAACCAAAGAAAACAGAGCCACAATGGCTCTATCGTACGGCCGTTATCGCACCGAATCTAAGCAGGCAAACCTAAGTCGACACGGATCCGACCCGCTGTCGCGGTGATGCGAGAATAGGGGCCATGACTGCACCTCAGCTGCCTGCCGGCCACCCGCTGGTAACCGATGACGCTACCCGTTCCACCGCGCGCTCCGCCCTGATCACCGCCCTGCGTGGCGGCACGCCGGACCGTCGTCCGGTGTGGTTTATGCGCCAGGCCGGACGCTCTTTGCCCGAATACCGCCAGCTGCGCGAGGGGATTTCCATGCTGGATTCCTGCTTGCAACCCGAACTGGCCTCGGAGATCACCCTGCAACCGGTGCGTCGTCACGACGTCGACGCCGGCATCTTTTTCTCCGACATCGTCATCCCGCTGCGCCTGGCCGAGGTAGGCGTGGACATTGTCCCCGGGGTCGGTCCAGTGCTAGATGCCCCCGTGCGCACCGCTGCAGACGTCGCAGCGCTGCCTGAACTGACGGAGGAATCACTCGAACCCATCCGCGAGGCAGTGCGGCTGACCGTGGCCGAGCTGGGATCCACCCCCTTGATCGGGTTCGCGGGTGCTCCGTTTACGCTGGCCGCCTACATGGTGGAAGGCAAGCCCTCGCGTGACCACCTCGGTCCGCGCACCATGATGCATGCTGAACCGGACACCTGGAATGCATTGGCCAGCTGGGCGGCACGTGCCTCGGGGCATTTCCTGCGCGCTCAAATTGAAGCGGGTGCCTCGGCCGGTCAGCTTTTCGACTCTTGGGCCGGTTCGCTCTCGCTGGGCGACTACCTGACCCATGTGCAGCCCCATTCTGCCGCGGCTTTCGCTCAGGTCGCCGACCTGGCCGGGCCGGACGGAGTGCCGTTGATTCACTTTGGCACCGGAACCTCGGAGATCCTGCCTGCCATGCGCGACGCCGGCGCCAGCGCGGTCGGCGTCGACTACCGGTTGCCCCTGGACGAGGCTCACCGCAGGCTCACCGCGACCCCCGGGGCGGATGGCCGGGGCGCGGTGCCGCTACAGGGCAATATCGACCCCGCCCTGCTCGAAGCCGGATGGGACGTGTTGGAGGCCCATGTGCGCGGGGTGATTGAGGCGGGTTCGGTGGCGCCGGGCCATGTGCTCAATCTCGGCCACGGCGTGCCCCCGCACACCGACCCCACCGTGCTGACCCGCGTGGTCGAGCTGATTCACTCGGTTGCGCCGTAGTCCCGTGACCCAGTTCAACACCGTCGTGATCGGCGGCGGGGTGGCCGGGCTGGTCGCCGCGCTGACACACCAAGACCGTGGTGAGGACGTGCTCGTGCTCGAGGCTGGACCGGCCTGGGGCGGAGTGGTGCGCGGTGCGGAGATGGGCGGCATCCGGCTGGACGTCGGCGCCGAAGCCTTCGCGGTGCGCAACGACGTCGTCGCCGAGCTGGCCCGGGAGTTGGGGCTAGACACCTTGGACCCGAACCCCGTTGGCTCCTGGCTGCAGCTACCCGAACGCGCCGTACCCGCGCCGAAGCTGGGGGTGCTCGGCATTCCCGGTGATCTCGACGCTGCCGAAGTCGGCGAGGCCCTCGGGCCGGACGCGCTGGAACGCGCCCGCCAGGATCTGGATGCCCCGATGGACCGTTGGACGGAGGCCACCCGAACCGGGGCCGCAGTGACCCTGGGCGAGTTGGTGGCGGACCGGCTGGGCGAGGATGTGCTCGCCACCCTGGTCGCGCCGGTGGTGTCCGGGGTGCATTCGGCCGATCCGCACCAGCTGGAAGTGCGTGCCGTCGCTCCCGGACTGCTCGACGCCGCGGTGGAGATGGGTTCGCTTGCCCGTGCGGTGGCTGCTCAGCGCTCGCGGCGCCCTGGAGCGGCGGTGGCGTCGGTGGTGGGCGGGATGAACACCCTCACTCAGGCCCTGGCCGAACGGGTCTTGGGCCGGCTGAACACCGCCGTCACCGCTCTGGAACGTCACGGCACCGGCTGGGTAGTCCACACCAACGCTGAATCGTTCGACGCCGCGCAGATCGTGATCGCCACCGACGGTCCCACGGCCTGGCGGCTGCTGGCGCCCGTCTCGGACGGCGCGCTCGATCCGGGCGACGCCCCGGAGCAGGGGGCTGGGGTGGCCCTGGTGACCCTGATTCTCGACCACCCGGAACTCGACGCTCACCCCCGGGGCACCGGAATTCTGGTGGCGCCCACCGTGGAGCCCGAGCAGGTCGGGGCGAAGGCGATGACCCACATCTCCGCGAAATGGTCGTGGGTGCGCGAGGCGCTGCCCGCCGGTCGACACGCACTGCGCCTGTCCTATGGGCGCGTCACCGACGACCCCGCCTCCGGTGCCCCCGGCTACGCCTCTACCGACGCGGAACTGCTGCGCCTGGCTACACGCGACATCTACCGGCTGACGGGCACCGAACCGGGCTCCGGCGTCGTCGTCGATCACCATATTCAACGCTGGCGGGCCGCGCTGCCGGTGGCCAGTCCGGAACATCGTCGTCGGGTGTCCGATATGCGAGACTGGGCACGAACCCAACGCGACGTTGACATCGTCGGAGCCTGGCTTGCCGGGACTGGATTGGCGGCCGTCATCGCAGATATTCGTGACTGATCCCCGGTTAGACTGACAGCTGAACTCTACCGCGCGTAGAAAACGCGCACCGACCCCAGGAGCTGAACATGACAGAGCAATCCGTCACCCCCTCGGACACCGAGCACCGCACCGAGTGGTTCACCACCTATACGGTATTCGCCCGCGATGTGCCGTCCACGGTGAATCGGGCGGGCCAGTCGGCCACGGAGCGTACCCGTGCGGTGGAACAGTTCGACAAGGTGGTGGCCGAGCTTGCCGACGACGGGGTCACCGTGCGCGGTACCTACGACGTCTCCGGGATGCGCGCCGACGCCGACATCATGGTGTGGATGTACGGGCACGTCCCGGAAAAACTGCAGGCGGCAATCCGCAAGCTGCGTCGCACCGAGCTGCTGGCCGGCACCCACATGGTGCTTTCCGCCATGGGGTCGGACCGGATGGCCGAATTCAACAAGGAACACATTCCCGCCTTCGCCATGGGTCGCAAGCCGCGCACCTGGCTGTGTTTCTACCCGTTCGTGCGCTCCTACGACTGGTACACCCTGGAAGGCAAAGACCGCGCCCGCATGCTGCGCGAACACGGCCAGCTCGGTCAGGAATTCCCCATGGTGTGGGCCAACACCACCTCCGCGTTTGCCCTGAACGACTGGGAATGGCTGCTGGGCCTGGAAGCCCCCGAGCTGAACCACCTCGTCGACATGATGCGCCACCTGCGCAACAACGAAACCCGTCACTACGTGCGCGAGGAAGTGCCCTTCTACACCGGGCGTCTCGTCACCACCGAAGAGATTGTTGAGGTGCTGATCTGATGACCGACGCTGTCATGGATCCGAAGGACTACGACGCCGTTCTGCTCGCTTCCTTCGGCGGGCCAGAGGGCCAGGACGACGTCATCCCGTTTCTGCGCAACGTGACCGCAGGGCGTGGGATCCCGGATGAGCGCCTGGAAGAGGTGGCCACCCACTACCGCGCCAACGGCGGCATCAGCCCGATCAATGAGCAGAACCGCGCGCTCAAGGAAGCTCTCGAACAGGAACTGGCCGCGCGCTCGCTGGAGTTGCCCGTCTACTGGGGTAACCGCAACTGGGCGCCATACTTCAACGACACGGTGGCCGACCTGCACCGGGATGGTCACGAGCGGGTGCTGGTGCTGACCACCTCCGCCTACTCCTGCTACTCTTCGGACCGCCAGTACCGCGAGGACATGGCCGGCGGAATCCTAGCCAATGAGCTGCAGGGACGGATCGAGCTCGACAAGATCCGCCAGTACTTCAACCACCCCGGATTCATTGAGCCCTTCGCTGAGGGATTGCGCGATGGTCTACGATCCCTGCGCGAGGAACTCGACGTCGCGGGGGCCACCGGGCAGATCCGCATCCTCTTCGCCACCCACTCGATTCCTACCTCCGATGCCGCTGCGGCCGGTCCCCGGGATCTGGCCGAGCAGTTGCGCGCCGAAGCCGGTGCCGAGCCGGGTGAGGCCAACGGTGCTGACGTGTACTCCGCGCAGCACCTCGACGCCGCCGCCGAAGTGCTCAAGCTGGTCCCCGAAGCCGAGGGACTTTCCTGGGACCTGGTGTACCAGTCCCGTTCCGGCGCCCCGCACATCCCGTGGCTGGAGCCCGACATCAACGACGCCATGGAGCAACTCGTCGAGGAGCACGACGTGGCCGGCTTCGTCGTCGTGCCCCTGGGGTTCGTCTCCGATCACATGGAGGTGCTCTGGGACCTCGACACCGAGGCGAAGGAGACCGCAGAGAGGTTGGGTGTGGGTTTCCGCCGTACCCCGACTCCGGGCACACACCCCCAGTTCGTGAGCGGTCTCGTCGACATGATCGAGGAGCGATTGGGACGCCGCGAGGGCCGCGCCGCTGTGGGTCGGTTCGATGCCTGGTACGACACCGCTCCCGCCGATGATTCGGTGAAGCTCAACCGAGACGGCGAGCGCCGCCCCACCGTGGGCGCGGCCGATGCCGACGTCGTCAACGAGCTCACCGCAGAACGTGAACCGGGGCAGGTATGACCGGATTCCGCGTCGGCACCCGCGGCTCGGCGCTGGCCACCACGCAGACCACCACGGTGGCGGATGCGCTGGCCAGGACCTCCGGACGGGAGTACGAGCTGAAGATCATCCGCACCGAAGGTGACATCACCACCGGCTCGCTGGCCTCGCTGGGCGGCACTGGTGTATTCGCGTCGGCGCTGCGGGCCGCGATTCTTGACGGTGAGGTCGATCTCGCGGTGCATTCCCTCAAGGACCTTCCAGCCAAGCAGCCCGAAGGCCTGGAGATCGTGGCGATCCCCGAGCGGGTGGATGTGCGCGATGCGCTGTGCGCCCGTGACGGGCTCACCCTGGAGACGCTGCCGCGCGGTGCTCGCGTGGGGACCGGTTCCCCGCGCCGGGTGGCGCAGCTGCTGGCGGCCCGTCCCGACCTGGAGATGGTGGACATCCGCGGTAACGTGCCCACCCGCCTGGCGCGGGTGCCCGGGCTGGAAAGCCATGACGATCACGCCCCCGCGGCGGCTGGCTCCCCGCGCGGTGACCTCGATGCGGTGGTGTTGGCCTGTGCCGGGCTGGACCGGATCGGCATGGACTGGGCGATCACCGAGCGACTGGATCCTGCCGTCGTCCTCCCCGCACCGGGTCAGGGCGCGCTGGCGATTGAGTCGCGTCCGGAACTGGCCGGCGCTGCGAGCCCGCACCCAGAGCTCACCCGCGCGTTGGCAGAGTACGACGACGCAGCCACCCGTGTTCAGGTCACCGCCGAACGTGCGTTGCTCAGCCGGCTCGAGGCCGGATGCGCAGCACCGTTGGGCGCGCTGGGCCGCTTCGGCTCTGGAACCCTGGTGCTGGACGCCGTGGTGGCCGCTCACGATGGCTCACGGGTGCTGCGCCGCAACGAACAGATCACGCTCGCCGTGGACCCGGCCGAAGAAGCAGCCTTGGAAGCCGCGCGCGCCCTGGGCGTCGAGGTGGCCGAAGCGCTGCTGGCCGACGGCGCCGACCTGTTGTCCTGGTGAGCCAGGTGGCCCGCCTCGTCGTCACTCGTCAGCCCGCACAAGCAAGCGAACTGGAATCCGGGCTGCGCGAGGCCGGCGTCGGCGTCGAGTTCCTCCCAGTCACCGATTTCGCGCTGCCTGAGGACCGGTCTGCGCTGTACGAGTCGGTGGACCGGCTCGGGTCCGGGATCTATCAGTGGCTGCTGATCACCAGCCCCAACGCCGCCCGGGCCCTGGTCCATGCCGGATGGGACGGGCTATTGCCCTCCACCACCGCGCTGGCCGTGACCGGTCCCGGCACCGCGCGCACCGTGGCGGCTCTCGGCTGCCATTCCACCCCCTGGATGCCGCGCGAAGCGTCGGCCCGGGGACTGCGGGAGGGTTTTCCGCAGCGCACCCACGGTGGCTCGGCAGGTTTCGGCTCCGGACGGCTGCTGCTGCCCCAATCCGATCTGGCAGACCCCGCGTTGGCTGAGGCCCTCGGTGCGCGGGGTTGGCGCGTCGATATGGTGTCGGCATATCAAACCGTCGAATATCCAGCGGATCCGGCGCGGCGCCTGCTTCCCCGGGCGGGCGAGATACTGGACATCGATTCCTGGAACCAACCGGGCGCGGTCGTGCTGCTGACCAGTGCCTCCGCGGCGCGCGAATTCCACCGGCGTCATCAGGGCGCCCTCCCGCATCTGATTGCCATCGGCGAGCCCACCGAACGGCAATGCCGAGAATTGGACATGCCGCTGCTGGGCACTGCCCCTACTCCGGATGCTGCCGGAATCCTGGCTGTACTTAAATCAGCGTCCTGAGTCAGTGCATTATGAGGCACCCCGCTCATCACCCAGCCACTGCCGTGCCGCGGCCGCGGGAATGGGGCCGTGCCCGGTGAGCCAGGCGGGGGTGTCGTCGTCGCCGAGCAAGGCAGCATCGGACATGACCAGGTGCACCTGCGCGGGTGCCGCGTGGGTGGATTCTTGCCCCCGTGGCGCGCTCCACGAGTAGGTCGGCCATGATCTGGTCCCGGGTACCCAGTCCTCCGGACGGATCCACTGTGTCTTCGGTATCCCCCCTGGCCCATCGCAGTATCGGCCGTGGCTTTCAGCGAGGCGAAAATGCTGACCGCCTGGGGCATCGGTGGCAGTGCGGTGAGATGTGCCATGTTTCCCGGCGCTGGGTGCACGGTGACCCGAGGTTGCCGCCGGGAGCGATGTCAGTGTCGCACCGCCTCCTGTTGGTGCAGCTTTTGCGCGTGACCGCGGGCTTCTGCCGCGCTTCGCCAGGGGACTGCCTGCGGCGGCCTCGGGCTCCAGACGAATCTCCTTCAGTCGCGCGGTCTGGCGCACCTGCGCCGCAGCGCACGACGCTTTCAGCCGCTCTAGCTCGCTGATACGGTCGATCGTCTCGGCTTTGCCGTCGCTGGGACGGGGTCTCGGCAAGCAGGTCACGCCACTCGGCCATCGCTATGAGATCAGAGGACGGCGCCGCGACGAACAAGGGGCGATGCCGGGAAAAATCCACCACGGACTCAACCATGACCACGCCACCCGCCGCGAGCCGAATATACTGGAATATGTACGATCATCAAATAGTCTAGCTGACGATACTAGGTAATATAAGTGTTCTAGTCAGGTCGCTGAAATAACGTCGTCTGCGGGTCCTGTTGGCGCCCGCGTGTGGAGAGTGAAAGACTGAGACCATGATCCTGATTACTGTGAAATACACCGTCAAGCCCGACTACGCCGACACCTTCCTGGATCGGGTCGCCGATTTCACCGAAGCCACCCGCGCGGAAGAGGGAAACCTCTGGTTCGACTGGTTCCAGTCGGTGGAGGACCCGCACGTTTTTCTCCTGCACGAAGCATTCCAGGACGACGCCGCCGAAGCCCACGTCACCTCGGACCATTTCCAGGCCGGCCTCGATGCTATGCGCCCGACCCTGGTGAAGACCCCGGAGATCATTTCCCGCACCATCGAGGGTTCCGGCTGGGACCGCATGGGCGAGCTCGACCTCGGAGACTGACCGACGTCGTCGTTGATGCGCTTTTTCTTGCGCGGGGGCGCGACCGCTGTTCTTGGTATTCTGACCGCGCTGCTCTCCGTCGTCTGCGGGGTCACCGGGCTTTGGTTGGATAGTCGCAGCCCCCAGGAACCGATCGAGATTCGGGTTGATGCCGACCTGGACGCTGGTACCCTCGCTGGTGGGCTCTTGGGGGATCTGAACATCAGCCAGGACACGGTCGACGCTGCCGCCGACCGTGCCGAGCTGGGCGGATACCAGCCGCTCGTCGTTGGTATTTCGGCCGAACCGGCGCCGACGGATCTCACGACGACTGCTTCTGATGGGCTCGACATCGAAATTTTCTTGGGCGAGCCGACCCTGGGGGAAGCTACCGGGTTCCCGCCGTCGGAGACGGTGGCGATCTCGCCCGAGTTGGCCGAGGCCCTGGATGATCCGTATGCGGTGCGATCCGGCACCATCAATGGATTCGAGAACTCGGTGGGATCCGGTCACGGCCCCGGCGCGGTGGTCGCCGCAGTACAGAATGCCAGCCGGCTGATCCACCCGGAGCCTAGCGGGCTGCTCTGGTACGCCACCGCCGGTATTTCCGCCGGCGCCAGCTTCTTCCTGTTCTGGGCCTGGGCGCGTCGTCGTCGTCATCGCGAAGCCGATGAGCGCACTCTGGCCGCCGCGCGCTACCAACTGGCCCGCGTGGTGCTCGATATGGACGCGCTCGAGACCTCGCTGGAGACCGCTGAACCCACCGACACCGCCCGCGCACTCTGGACCCAGATCGGGCAGAACGTGCGTCGGCTACAGCGCCAGGAACCCGAGGTGGTCGCTGCGGTGCAGGCGTCGCGGCGCATTCCCTCGAACCCGCAGGATGCACGACGGCGTCAGCTGACCGACTTCGCCCAGCGCACCGCCGCGCTGCACACCGACGCCACGGTGCTCGAGCAGTCGTTGGAGATTCAACACGGCAGACGCAGCTCAGCCGCACACCGGCTGGTCCACCCCCTCCACGAGGCGGTCGTCGAGCTCACCACCCGACTCATTGGGGTGGAGGATACGCTCAGCCAACGCGAAGCGCTCAGCCTGACCAGGCACCGACAGGTCATCCATGACGCCGACCAGACGCTGCTGCACCTCACCGAACAGGACGACGTGCAGACCGTATCGGACCAATGGCTGGACGCCGAAGCGGATCTGATGCGCTCGGTCGCCGCGCTGACTGAGCTGATGCGACGCCGCGACGGCCGCGTGGTGATGCACCTGCGCGACGTCCGCTTCCACACCGAACGCGCCGTGAACGACCGGCTGGCCGGGCACCAAGACACCCTGGAGGCCCGTACCCGGATGCGCGAGGCCCTGGGCTTGCCGGAAGAGGCGCCACTGCAGGTGCTGGAGACCGCCAATGTGGTGGCCCGCGCCCGCTTCGGCGATCACCCCGCCCTGGACGCCTCGCGCGAGGAACTGCCGCAGCGCCCGATCACCGACGCCCCGATGCGTGCGGTGGCCGCCCCCACGCAGCGCCAGCTCGCCCAGGAGAAGCAGCGCGCCTCCCGGCGCCGTTTTACCCGGAGGGCGCTCGCCGTCATCGTCGTGCTGGTGGTAGGTTTTTCCGCTGGTGCCAGCGCGCAGTACGGCCTGGAGCAGCAGCGCCCGGCGTGGGAGCAGGCCGGCAACGAACAGCTGGCCGAGGTGGTGATCGACGGCGACACCGGTGGTCACGAGATGCTCGAAGAAGACCGGATCCGCCAGTACCTTCACGACCAGTTCACCGAGCCGGTGCACCTCACCCTCGCCGTGCGCCCCGCCTCCGAGTATCTGGACTACACGGTCCAGCGTCAGGACCGACTGCATGTGGGCTACGCCCCGGCCATCCAGGCGATGTGGCGGATCAAGGGTGAAGTCGGCGAGAGCAGCAACATCGTGGATTCGGTGACCGGGGACGTCACGGCACCGCACGTGATCCTGCCGGTGTTCACGCTCGACGACGACACCTTCACCACCCTGCCCGCACTCACCGGCACCCTGGCCGTGGGGGAGCAGACCGGGCTGGGCGAGTTGAACTACCGGCTCACTGACCCGCCGGTGTGGGATTTTGAGCACGTTTCCGCGGTGACCACCGAACTGGAGAGCCTGTCCCGCCAGTTGAACTCGAACGCCGTGTTCACGGACCGCACGAACCCGGAGCTGGCGTTCTGGGCAGTGAGCCTGGCCGTGATCGTCCTGGGCGCGATGGTGCTGCTGGTGCTGCGCTGGATCGGTCAACTCTCGGCCGGTCTGGGCCGGTGGAGTGCCCAGGCGCCCCGTTTGAGAGCAGCACAGCGGCGCATCGACGCCCTGTTCCTGGCGGAGGACGAGCGCGACTTTACCCTGGCGCTGGAGACCGGCCGCCCCGGGGCAGAGGCCCAGCATCAGTTGTTCGACCGAATGCTGCTGGTCTGCGCCCGGGAGCTCGAAGAACTGCGGTTGGCCCCGCGCGCCGAGCGCACCGACGCTGGATTCGCCCGTCGCATCGACCGACTGTTGGCCCGCCTGGATGCGCTCGGACTAGACTCGTGACCATGCCTTTTCCGCAGCACCGGCCCCGCCGTCTCCGTCAGAATCCCGCGATGCGCCGCCTGGCCGCCCAAACCCGGCTACATCCCTCCGAACTGATTCTGCCGGTGTTCCTCAAGGAGGGCGCGAGCGAACCGATCGCCATTTCCTCCATGCCGGGCGTTGTCCAGCACACCCGCGAGTCGCTCAAACGCGCCTCCGCGGAAGCAGTGGAGCTGGGGCTAGGCGGCATCATGCTCTTTGGCGTGCCCGAACACCACGACGCCACCGGATCCGAATCGCTGAACCCCGAGGGCGTGCTCAACGACGGCATCCGCGCCATTAAGGAAGAAGTGGGCGACGACCTGGTGGTCATGTCGGACCTGTGCCTGGATGAGTTCACCGATCACGGGCACTGCGGTGTGCTCGACGACGCCGGCAACGTCGACAACGACGCGACCCTGGAGATCTACGGGCAGATGGGCGTGGCCCAGGCCGAGGCGGGCGCGCACCTGGTGGGCCCTTCCGGGATGATGGACGGCCAGGTCGCCGTCATCCGTCAGGCCCTCGACGACGCCGGCCACCAGGACGTGGGCATCATCGCCTACTCCGCTAAATACTCGTCGGCGTTCTACGGACCGTTCCGCGAGGCGGTGGATTCGCAGCTCACCGGCGACCGCAAAACCTACCAGATGGACCCGTCCAACCGGCGCGAGGCCGTGCTGGAGACCATGCTGGACCTGGAGGAGGGCGCCGACATGGTGATGGTCAAGCCGGCGATGAGCTACCTGGATATTCTGCGCGACGTCGCCGAGATCTCCGATGTGCCGGTCTCGGCCTACCAGATCTCGGGGGAGTACGCGATGATCGAGGCCGCTGCCGCGAACGGCTGGATCAACCGGGACGCCGCGATGGCCGAATCCGTGCTGTCCATCCGCCGCGCCGGCGCCGACACCGTGCTGACCTATTACGCCGTCGAACTGGGCCGTGCCCTGAAGGAAGGTTCCCTGTGACCGAGTCCACCACCAATCTCGCTGCGTTCGATGCCGCCCGCCGGGTGATGCCCGGGGGAGTGAACTCCCCGGTGCGGGCGTTCGGGTCCGTCGGCGGGACCCCGCGCTCCCTGGTGTCCGCCTCGGGTCCCTACCTGCGCGACGTCGAGGGCCGCGAGTACGTGGACCTGGTGTGCTCCTGGGGTCCGATGCTGCTGGGCCACCAGCACCCCGCCGTACTCGATGCGGTGCATGCAGCCGTGGACCGGGGGCTCTCCTTCGGCGCCTCCACCCCGGATGAGACCCGGCTGGCCGAGCTGATCCGGTCCATCGTTCCGGTGGAGCGCGTTCGGTTCGTCTCCACCGGCACCGAAGCCACCATGACCGCCCTGCGCCTGGCCCGGGGCGCGACCGGACGGAACCTCATCGTGAAGTTCGCCGGCTGCTACCACGGCCACTCCGACGGGCTGCTGGCATCAGCCGGTTCCGGTCTCGCCACCCAGGCGTTGCCGGGCTCCGCTGGCGTGACCGAGGCACAGGCCGCCGAGACCCTGGTGGTGCCCTACAACGACGAGGCCGCGCTGCGCGAGGTGTTCGCCGTGCACGGAGAGAACATCGCCGCTGTCATCACGGAGGCGGTGCCCGCCAATATGGGCGTGGTGGTGCCGAACGACGGGTTCAACCAGTTCCTTCGCACCCTGACCGCCAAGCACGGCGCCCTGCTGATCTGGGACGAGGTGCTCACCGGTTTCCGCGCCACCGCCACCGGCGGCTGGGGTCTCTCCGGCGAGCCCGAGGGCTGGGCGCCGGATCTGTGGACCTTCGGCAAGGTGGTCGGCGGCGGCATGCCCGTGGCTGCGGTGGCCGGGTCTGCCGAGGTGATGGACCTGTTGGCTCCGTTGGGACCGGTGTACCAGGCGGGCACCCTCTCCGGGAACCCGGTGGCCATGGCCGCCGGGCTGGCCACCCTCGGTGAGGCGACGAGCAACCCCGAGGTGTACGCGACACTGTCTCAGCGCTCGGAACAGCTGCAGCAGCTGCTGAGTGAGGCACTGACCGGAGCCGGCGTCGACCATTCGATTCAGACCGCGGGCACCCTGTTCTCCTTCGCCTTCGGCACCTCCGCCACCGGGGTGCACGACTACGCGCAGGCCCAGTCCCAGGAGGCGTTCCGGTACGGGCCGTTCTTCCAGACCATGCTGGACCACGGGGTGTACCTGCCGCCGAGCGTGTTCGAGGCCTGGTTCGTGTCCTCGGCACACGACGACGCCGCCATGGAGCGCATCGCCGCCGCGCTGCCGCACGCCGCCCGGGCTGCGGCTGCTGCGACAGCTTAGGAGACCGGCTCCACGGGCCACGCGCCGTTGATGACGGCCTGGGGGTCCTTGGTGCGCCTCAGGTACTCCTGGAAGCTGGCCGACTGCTCGGCTTTCCACTCCACCTGCAAGGCATGCAACTGCGCCAGCGGCATCTGCAGTTTCGGATATTTCTGTGCCAGCGCATCGGCCACACCGACCGCCGCCAGGCAGTCCGCAGCGGAGGTGTGGGCGTCCTCGAGGATGACCCCGTAGTGCTCGCACACATGGGTCAAGGTGCGCTGGCCCTTCCGATAGGTGTCGACCTTTTTGTCGATGACGAACGGGTCGATCACCCCGGTCACTTCTATGGGGTCCAGCCCGTGGCGCGCCAGCTCGGCGGCCAGCACGGTGAAGTCGTACACCCCGTTGTAGGCCACCACCGGCATGCCCTGCTCCATGATGTCGCGCAGGGTGTCCGCGATCTGTTCGACCCCGGTGCGTGCGTCCATGCCCTCGGCGCGGGCCCGCTCGGTGGTCACCCCGTGCACGGCAGCGGCTTCCTCGGGGATCTCCACCCCGGGGTTGAGCAGCCATTCGGAATCGGCGCGGGCGGTGCCGGCGTCGTCGACGAGCACCAGGGAGGCGGTCACGATGCGGGCCTGATGGGGGTCGCGCCCGGTGGTCTCCAAGTCGAAGCCGACCCGGGTGAGGCGATGCCAGGAAGTTTCGGTCACGGACTCCACGGTACCGCCTGAAGCCCGACCACGGGAATGTTCTCCACAGTGGGTGCTTATCTCGTCCGTGGTCGATGGTTGAATGGGGGCATGACCGACGTTCCCTTGAGCCTCACGACGACGACGGAGTCGAGCGCGCCGCGCCCCGAGCTGGACGCCGAGCAGCGCGGTGTGGTTGAGCTGGCGCCCGGCCATGGCCCCACCCTGGTGCTGGGGGCCCCGGGCACCGGGCGCACCACGGTGGCACTAGAGTACGCCGTGGAACGGATTCGCCGCGGGGACGAGGTGCTGATGCTCACCGGGTCCCGCCAGGGTGCGGACCGGCTGCGGGATCGGCTCACCGCCCGGCTCACCCACGAAGGGCTGGGGACGCGGGCCGGTTCCCCGGTGCGTAGCTATGCTTCGTATGCGTTTGATCTGCTGCGCCGGATGCGGGCCGACGGGTTTCTGCCGCACCTGAATCAGTCGCCGCGGTTGCTCTCGGGTGCCGAGCAAGACCGGGTGATCGCCGAGCTGATCGAGGGGTACCGGGCCGAACCGGACTTCAGCCCCGAGTGGCCGGATTCGCTGCGTGCTGCCGTGGGTCTCGACGGGTTCCGCCGGGAGGTGCGCGAGCTGATCGACCGCACCAGCGAATACGGGGTGGACCCGGGGCGGCTGCGCGACCTCGGGGTAGAACAGCACCGCGAAGAATGGGTGGCCGCGGCCCGACTGCTGCAGGACTACCGTGACGTGCTGGACCTGGGCCGTGCCGACGCTTTTGACCCGGCCGGACTGATCACCTCCGCGTGCCGGCTCTGGGACGAGCATCCTGAATTCGCCGAGCAGGAACGGGCGCGCCTGGGAGTCATCGTCGTCGACGACCTGCAGAACGTCACCCCGGCGATCCATCAGCTGATCCTTCGGCTGGCCACCGACCGTGACGCCGTGCTCACCGCCGATCCCGACGTCACGGTGGAAGGCTTCCGTGGTGCCCGCCCCCAGTTGGTGGGGGAGTACCCGCAGGCGCTGATCAGCGGGGACCTATCAGCAGAACAGCGCGGTGAGAGAATTCATCGGCTGCGCACCGGTTACCGGATGCGCCCGGACGTACACGAAGCGTGGGCGCGGGCGGCGCGTCGGCTGCCGGCGGTGCCGGGGCTGCCCGACTACCGTGGCCTCGCCGTGCCGATCCACACTGCTGAACGATGCTCCGAGACCGATGTGCACTGGGTGGCCACTGAACTGCAACAGCGCCTGCTGATCCTGCAACAGGTGCTGGATGTGCACCACCGGGAGCAGGTGCCGCTGTCCCGGATCGCGGTGCTCGCCCGCACCGGCTCCGCCGTCGCCGAGATCGGCCGCTTCCTGGAATCCGAAGGCGTGCCCGTGCGGCGCACCATGGCCGACACCGTGCTCAACCGCGAACCTGCCGTCACCCCGTTGCTGCGCCTCGTCGAACTCACCGAACCCAACGCCGAGCCGGCCGAGGAGATCCAACCCCATGCCGGCTGGCTGATCACGGGCCGCTACGGAGGCTCCTCCGCCCTGCACCTGCGCCGGCTGCGGCAGCGGCTGCTCGCCGTCGCCCGCGATCGCGAAGACCACCGCAACTCCTCGGCCCTGCTGTCCCAGCTGCTCACCGACCCCGAAAGCTTCCACGACCTACTCGCGCTCAACCCCGAGTGGTCAGTACCCGACTACGCCCGCGGTGCCCACCGCATCGCCCGCATGCTGACCGCCGCCGCACGCGCTGCCGGTCAGCCGGAATCCACCGCCGAAACCGTGCTCTGGGCCGCCTGGGACGCCGTGCGCACCGACGTCGCCGCCCGCTGGGAAGCCGACGCCCTGAGCGCCGACGCCGTCGCCTCCCGCCGTGCCGACCGTGACCTCGACGCCGTCGTCGCCCTCTTCGAAGCCGCCGAACGCTACGTGGACCAGTTCCCCGGCCGCAGCGCCCACGGGTTTGTGGAGTACCTCGAACAACAGCAACTCCCCATGGACTCGCTGAGCACCCGTGCCGTCCACGCTGAATCCGTCACCGTGCTCACCCCCTCCTCGGCCGCGGGGCAAGAATGGGACGTGGTGATCCTCGCTGGTGTCCAAGACGGCGTCTGGCCCAATACCCGGCTGCGCGGCCAACTGCTCCACACCCAGCATCTGGTCGATATGGTCACCGGGCGCTCTGGGCAGACCACCTACACCGACCAGCTGGCCGAGGTCCGCGCCGACGAGATGCGCACCTTCTGCGCAGCCCTCAGCCGGGCCCGGCACCGGCTCATCGGCATCGCGGTGAACACCGAAGACGCCCAGCCCAGCCCCTTCCTCGACGTGGTCAGCCCCTGGAACGACCACACCGCCGCTCGGGAACTCACCAAGGTGGCCGACCCGCTCACCGAAGCCGCCTTGGTTGCCAGCCTGCGCCGCACCCTTGAAACCGGTGGTGACTCGGAGCTCAATGACGCCGCCATCGCAGCGACTGTGCTGGCCCAACAATCCGTGTCCGGCGCCGACCCCGACTCCTGGTGGGGGCTGGCACCGCTGAGCACCGAACAACCCGTCCAAGGGCCCGGCGCCGTCGAGGATGACGACGCCATCCACCTCTCACCCTCCACCGTCGAAACGGCACTGAACTCACCACTGCAGTGGTTCATCCAACAGGTCGGCGGGCGTGGCGGCTCCACCCTGGCCATGTCCCTGGGCACCCTGATCCACTCCATCGCCGAAGACCACCCCGCAGGAACCCTGGACGAACTGATCAACGCCCTCGACGCCCGCTTCGCCTCCCTCGGGCTCGACCCCGGGTGGGAGGCCGACCAGCTGCGAGTCCGCTGCGAGAGCATGCTCGGCTTCTTTGCCGACTACGTGCGCGACATGCGCCAGCAAGGGCGCACCCTCGTCGCCACCGAGCAACGAGTCACCGTTGACGAGAGGATCGGCGACGTCCACCTCGTCCTCCGCGGCTCGATCGACCGCCTCGAAGCCACCGCCGACGGACGCTCTTACGTGGTGGACCTCAAGACCGGCACCAATCCCCCCACCGCGAAGGAACTGGAACAGCTGCCGCAGCTCGGCGTCTACCAGACCATGCTGCGCTCGCAAGCCCTGACCGGGCTCGACGACGACGTCGACATGGACCTCCCGCACCGCCGCCGGCCCGCCGGAGCAGCTCTCGTGCAGCTGGGCAGCACCACCAAAAACCTGAAAATCCAGGAACAGGCCGCCGTCACCGACGACGACACCTGGGCCGAAAACCAACTCGTCCAGGCCGCTGGATTGGTCGCCGGGCCCACCTACCTGGCCGTCCACCGGCCCGGCAAAGAGTGCCGACTCGGCGCCCTTTGCCCGCTGTGCGATGAAGGGAAGCAGATCACCGTATGGAACCGATGAGCACCTGGGGCACGGTCCGCTACTCCGCCCGCGACCTGGTGGACGCCCTCCAAGCCCAACGCCCCGCCGACGAGCGGCACTATCCCACCGACGAGCAGCAGCGCATCATCGAATCCGGCCCGGAACCACTACTCGTGGTGGCCGGGGCCGGCTCCGGCAAAACCCACACCATGACCGACCGGGTGGTGTGGCTGGTGGCTAACGGATTCGTCCGTCCCGAAGAGATCCTCGGCGTCACTTTCACCCGCAAAGCTGCTGGCGAACTGGCTCAGCGCATCAATGCCGCCATCGCCCGACTCGCCGCCGACGAACAACTTGACGTCCCCTTGGACCCCGCCGATATCGGCCGAGCCAGCGTGTCCACCTACCACTCCTACGCCAACGCCCTGGTCGCCGACCACGGGCTACGCATCGGGGTCGAACCCGATGCCCGGCTGATCGGGGAGGCCCAGTCCTTCCAGCTCGCCTCCCGCGTGGTCCGTGAATTCCACGGCGACCTCAGCTTTACCAGCGCCCGCGCCGCCACCCTGGTCAAACGGCTGCGCCAACTTGCCGGTGACTGCGCCGAACACCTCGTCGCCCCCGAACGGGTGAAGGAATACTTGGCCGGGCTGCAAGCCGAAGCCGACGCGCTGCCACTGAAACGAGGCCGCGGCAACGCCAAAACCCGGGGCATCGTCGAGATGATCCAGATGCGTACCGTGCTGGCCGACATGGTCACCGCCTACAGCGACCTCAAACGCGCCGAATCCGTGATGGACTACGGCGACCTCGTGGCCCATGCCGCCCGCATCGCCTCCGAGATTCCCGAGGTCGGCATCGTGGAGCGCCAACGCTACAAGGTGGTGCTCCTCGACGAATTCCAAGACACCTCCCACGCCCAAATGGAACTCTTCTCCGGGCTTTTCGGCTCCTCCTCCGGCACAGGAATCGGCCACCCGGTCACCGCGGTGGGCGACCCCAACCAGTCGATCTACGGTTTCCGCGGCGCCTCCGCCGGCCAGCTGTTCAGCTTCCCCGAACGGTTCCCCACCCTCGACGACGACGGCGCCCGCCACCCTGCCGCCACCGCCCAACTCACCACCGCCTGGCGCAACGCCGAGCACATCCTCGACGGCGCCAACGCCATCGCCGCCCCCCTGCGCTCCGCCGGCACCACCCAGCAGATCGCCGAGCTGAAACCACGCCTTGGGGCGCCCGCGGGCGAGATCGTGGCCCACTGGTTCACCGACACCGCCACGGAAGCCGCCCGCATCGCCGAAATGTTCGCCGAACAACTCCCCGCCGACTCCGGACGCACTGGGGCGGTGCTGTGCCGTGCCCGGTCTCAGTTCACCCCGATTGCCGAAGCACTCGACGCCGCCGGCGTGCCCTACGAAATCATCGGGCTCTCCGGCCTGCTGCGCACCCCCGAAGTGATCGAACTGAACGCCCTGCTCAACGTGCTCGCCGACCCCACCCGCTCGGACTCCCTCATACGCGTCATCACCAACGCGCGCTGGCGTATCGGCCCGGCTGACATCTGGGTGCTTCAGGAACACGCCCGCGGTCTCGCCCGAAACCGCCCCGGCGCCCAGCGCGAACAAGCCCCCGAGGATGTCGACTCCTCCTCCCTCATCGAAGCCCTTCTCAGCCTGCCGCCAGCGAACTGGACGTCACCGTCTGGGCGCCATTTCAGCGCAGAAGGCCACCGCCGCCTCACCCAACTGGGCACCGAGATCACCCGGCTCTCTACCCAGCTGCACCTGCCGCTGCCGGAGCTGATCCGCTACGTCGAGCGCTCCACCGGGCTCGGCCAAGAGGTTCTCTCGCACCCCGGCAGCACCATGCCCACTGCTCGCCGCAACCTCGACGCCTTCATCGAAGCCGCCGAAAGCTTCGCAGCCAGCGCCGACCCCACCGCCGGTGACGAACTGCTCGCCTTCCTTACTTGGCTCGACGTCGCCGAAGAAGAAGAGGACGGACTCAACGCCGTCCCCGCCGAACCCACCGCGGACGCGGTCCAGCTGCTCACTGCCCACGCCTCTAAAGGACTGGAATGGGACGTCGTGGTGGTCCCCGGGCTCGCCCGGAAGACCTTCCCGTCCGAAAAGAAAGACCTCTGGACCAAAGAAACCCAAGGCTCCCTGCCCTGGGATCTGCGCGGCGACGCCGCCAGCCTCCCGCAGTGGCGCCGGGACGGCTGGGACACCCTCAACGACTGGGCCGAAGCTGCCCTCGGACGCTCTGAGAAACAGGTTGAAGAACACGGACCCGACTTCACCATGGCGGTCGACGCCCACGTCGCCACCGAGGAACGCCGACTGGCGTACGTGGCCTACACCCGAGCCAAGGACCTGCTCTGGATCTCTGGTGCCGCTTGGAAGGGCACCGCCAAAACCCAGGGGGAGCCCTCGGTATTCTTGACCGAAATGCAGGACCACCCCGCCGTCACCGTGGGCACCTGGGCCACCGAAGAAGAGATCGGCGAATCGAACCCCACCGCCGAACGCACCCTCGCTGCCGAGTGGCCCTACGATCCGCTCGACGGGCCCACCGTGCTGAACCTGCAGGAATCCGCGAACCTCTCCACCGACGGCGCCACGGACATGCCCTCGCGCCTGCGGCCCCGCCGTGCCGGATTGGAAGCCGCCGCCCAACGAGTACGGGATGCCGAGGCCGACCTGAGCATGATCAGCACACCCGACCTGGCCCAGCGGGTCAGCTGGGTGCTGGACCGCCGTCACGCCCAGCGCGGTCGACCTGCAGACACCTCCATCGTGCTGCCCTCGCACGTGAGCACCTCCACCTTCGTGGAACTCGCCGACGATCCCACCGCGGTGGCCCGCCAGCTGCGCCGCCCCATGCCGCGCCAGCCCAAACCCGCAGCCCGCGCCGGCACCGTGTTCCACTCATGGATCGAGGAGCACTACGCCACCATCCGCCCCGGCGTCACCGGCATGCTGGACTTTGAAGATCCCCACCTGGCGGTCGACGACGACGTTGACGCAGCACTCGGGGTCACCGACCTGCGCGAAAAATTCAAAGCCACCCGCTGGGCCGACACCCCACCGGCGCTGGTAGAGGCCGCCGTAGAAACCACAGTCGGCGGGATCACCCTGCGCGGCCGCGTGGACGCGATCTTTCGCACCGGGGGAGACCCCTCCCAGGAGTTTGACCCGGACGCGCAATGGGAACTGGTGGATTGGAAAACCGGACAAGTACCGCGCACCGAAGACGACCTGCAGCTCAAGGGGCTCCAGCTCGCCGTGTACCGGCTAGCCTGGTCGCGGCTACACCACATTCCGCTGGAGAACATCACCGGACGCTTCGTCTACATCGCCCACGGCGTGGAACGAACCCCGCACCACCTGGCCGATGAGGCCGAACTGGAACGGATCCTCGCTGAGGCGTTGGCGTAGGGCCTTTTCATTTCCTGAACAGTGTTCAATAATGACGGAATGGACCGTTACTACTCCCTCGCAGGACAGGTGCTTGCCGGGAACCCCGCAACCGCTTCTGATGCCCTGGAGATCCTGTCGTCCCCGGACGAAGACCTGACCGCCGTGGTCGCGGCCGCGGCCAGGTTGCGCCGTGCCCACTTTGGCAACCTGGTCAAGATCAACTACCTCGTGAATCTCAAATCAGGGCTGTGTCCGGAGGACTGCAGCTATTGCTCGCAGCGGCTGGGGTCGGAAGCAGAGATCCTCAAGTACCCGTGGCTACCGCGCGATGAGGCCAAGCGCCAGGCAGAATTCGGTCTGGCGGGAGGTGCCTCCCGCGTCTGCCTCGTTGCCTCCGGACGCGGGCCCTCGAATCGTGACGTCGAGCGGGTGTCGGGGATGGTTGAGGAGATCAAGGCGGCCACTCCGTCGGTGGAGGTCTGCGCGTGCCTCGGCTTCTTGAAAGAAGGCCAGGCGCATCGCCTGAAAGAAGCGGGGGTGGATGCGTACAACCACAACCTCAACACCGCTGAATCCCATTACTCCGATATCTGCTCGACACACACGTTCGCCGACCGCGTCGACACCGTCGACCAGGCACGCGCAGCAGGTATGTCACCCTGCTCGGGTCTCATCGTCGGCATGGGCGAAACCAATGAACAGATCATTGAGGCGATCGAATCCCTGCAGCAGGTGGACTCGGACTCGATTCCGGTCAACTTCCTGATCCCTTTCGACGGCACCCCACTGGAGGGCACCTACACGCTGACTCCGCAGCACTGCCTTCGGATCCTGTGCGCGGTGCGATTTCTGTGCCCGGACCGGGAACTCCGCATCGCTGGTGGCCGCGAAATGCACCTGCGCTCCCTGCAACCGATGTCGTTGCATGTCGCCAACTCGCTGTTTCTCGGTGACTACCTCACCTCGGAAGGGCAGGCCGCTGAAGAAGATCTCGACATGATCGTCGACGGCGGATTCGAGATCGTCGGCACCGACAATGCTCGGCAACTGCGCGATCGGCTCAAGGCTTACCGCGCAGCACACCAGGCAGCCCTCGGTGTCGCGAAAACACCAGACACCTCGGTGAGCACACTGCCGTGTGGCAAACAGGTGCCCGCGGTTGGCGCGGAGCACGCTGGCGCAGGGGTCACGATCCCGATGATCAGACGCCGAGGTGCCGGAACCGCTGTGGCGCCGAACGCCTAGGTCCCGTTACAGGGTCTCAGGATTCCCGGGAGTCGTGCTCCTCGTTGTCCCGACGCTGGTGCATCGCGCGCAGCTGCTCCAGCGGGATAGGTGCGGTCTCCAGATTCACCGCATTGTCGGGCTCGGCGGGCTGCTCTGGTTCATCCGCGGGTCGGGCACCGGAGTCCGTGATGACGGCGCCATCGTCGTCTTCCTCGGTGACGTCCTCGTCTGCAGGTTCTTCAGGCTCTTCAGGTACTTCTGGAGCGTCCTCGACGAGGGCAACCTTGGGAGCGTCGTCCGGCTCCTTCTCCGTTTCGGGGGCTTTGGACTCCGGGTCCGGAGTGGGTTCTGGTTCGGGTACGGGAGTTGGAGCCGGGTGGGAAGCGACTCCAATGTCCTGACCACCGTGGTCGCGCACATCCTCGGCCAGCTCCTCGAGCAGGGTTGCTGCTTCACCCTGGATTTGCTCGTCGTGGGTGGAGATACCCTGCACCATCCACTGAGCCAACGCGAACTCCGCGGCCAGCGAGGCCCGGCGCATCAGATTCTCGTCTGTTCCGCCCTTCATGTGCGAGCGGTAGGACTCGATGATCTTCTCCACGAAAGCCGGCTCCTCCACCGAGGCCAACCACGCGAAATCGGTGGCGGGGTCACCCCAATGCAGGTCCGTCCAGCCGGTCACGCCCACCACACGACCACGTTCCACCAACAGATTGTCCTCATGCAGGTCACCGTGCACCACCCGCGGCTGGAAACTCCACAGCGACGTCTCCTCCAGTGCGGCCTCCCAGCGGCGCAACAGCACACTGGGGATCGCACCCGTGAGGGCCGCCTGGTCGAGCTCATTCAACCTGCGCGAGCGGAACTCATCGGCGGTGTAGACGGGAAGATTCGCTGCTTCCACGACTGCATCGGAGAGTTGATGAATCGCGGCCGTGACGCGGCCGATGTCCTGGGGTAGTGGCTCAGAAGCGGCCACCAGCCCGTCGAGACCGATCTCCGACCCGGGCATGTTGTGATACACGAAGGTGCGCAACCCATCCAGCTGCACCGCACCTGCCACTGAGGGGGCGCGGAACGGCAGTTTCGCACGGATCGCCGGGGTGAAACCGGAGAGCACCTGCAGCTCGGTCTCGAGCCGGAATGCGGCTTTCTCATGCTTCGGCGAGCGGATGCGCCAGCGCTGATCCTCACGATCCGTGACGACTGCAGAGTCGAAGTCCCGGGCGCTATCCGGTGCGGCTGCCACCGAAACGGGAGACAGTCCGGGCACGGCTGCGCTGGCCAATGCGGCGAGTTCCATGGGCGATCGATTCACAGGCTTAACCGTAGCGACATCCACACGGTGCCGAGCCGGTCGGGCCCGGCGAGTCCGAAAATGTACACAGCCCGCATGCTCGCTTGAGGTGCGCTGGAGGCGCAGGGAGTACGGTGGAATCATGACGACGCACCGCACCGAGAGCTTTCCGCCCCTGGGACGATTGCCCCTGGCCCGTGAGGATGTCGACCGTGGCTGTGAGGTGCGCGCCCAAGAGTCCTGGCTGCCCAGCATCTGGTCCCGCCCCGAGACCCGGGTGCTCTGGCTACACGGGGGACTGGCCCCGGTGTACAACGGACAGTTGGTGCTGTGCCCGGTGCCCGACGATGACCTGGCGCCGGCCGATCGTCACGAAACCAGCGTGTACTTGGGACGCTCCCTGGAACACCGCAACGGCAGTACCGGTGGAAACAGTGCAGCGGAGCTGGTGCTGCTCATCGCCGATTCTTCAGGCCCGGCCCCCATCCTGGACCGCCCCGAGGTGGCTGGCACTCCCATCGACGCCGAAAAAATCACCTGGGTGGGCGTGCGCGACGTCGCCGCCGCCCTGTCCTCACGCGACGCCGGCATCTTCGTCGAAGCGGTCGCGGTGGCCAACTGGCACGCCCGCAACGGTTTCTGCCCCCGCTGTGGAGCAGCCACCCGGATCACCACCTCCGGATGGGTCCGGGTCTGCCCGCAGGACAACTCGGAGCACTTCCCGCGCACCGACCCGGCAATCATTGTCGCCATCACCGATCCTGACGACCGGATCCTGCTTGGCAACAACGCCCAGTGGGGTCCCACCCGGTTCTCTACCCTGGCTGGTTTCGTCGAACCGGGCGAATCCCTGGAAGCAGCGGTGAAGCGCGAAATCTACGAGGAATCGCACCTGCGCGTGCATTCCCCGCGCTACCTCGGATCCCAGCCCTGGCCGTTCCCACAGTCGCTGATGCTGGGCTTCACTGCCCGCACCGACGCCCCCGAAGAAGCCGTCTCCGACGGCGAAGAGGTACTCACCGTCCGATGGTTTACCCGCGATGAGCTGCGCGAGCAGGTTGAGCGCGGCGACGTCATGATCCCCGGGGCCAGCTCGATCGCCCGGGCGCTGTTGGAGCACTGGTACGGTGGTTCTCTTCCCGAGCCGCGCACCCTGCAGAACTGAGCGCACCACCACGAGAGGACACTGAAGCATCACCGTGACTGAGGACATTCTGGCGGGACTCGACGCCGAACAGCGCCAAGCGGCGACCGCACTGAAGGGCCCTGTCTGCATTCTGGCAGGCGCCGGCACCGGTAAAACCCGGGCCATCACCCACCGCATTGCCTACGGGGTGAAGACTGGTGTTTATGATCCGCACCGCACCCTGGCTGTCACTTTCACCGCCCGCGCCGCGGCCGAAATGCGTTCCCGGCTCCGCGACTTGGGCGTGCACGGGGTGCAGGCGCGCACCTTTCACGCTGCCGCGCTGCGCCAGCTGCAGTACTTCTGGGGCGACGCCATCGGCGGACCGGTGCCCCAGTTGGTGGAGAACAAAATCCAGCTCATCATCGAGGCGGCCCGGCGACTGCGGCTCTCCACCGATCGGGCCACCGTGCGCGACTTGGCCGGGGAGATCGAATGGGCGAAGGTCTCTATGCTCACCCCCGATACGTATCAAGCAGCTGCTGCCGATCGAGAAATGCCCACCGGCTGGGACGTCACCTCAGTGACCCGGCTTTTCGTCTCCTACGAGGACGTGAAAACCGACCGCGGGCTGATCGACTTCGAAGACGTGCTGCTGATCCTGCTGGGCATCCTGGACTCAGAGCCGCGCATCGCCGCCACCATCCGCGACCAATACCGCACTTTCGTCGTCGACGAATATCAGGACGTCTCCCCGCTGCAGCAACGCCTGCTAGAGGCATGGCTCGGCGGACGCGATGACCTGTGCGTGGTGGGGGACGCCTCGCAGACCATCTACTCCTTCACCGGGGCCACCTCCGAGTTTTTGCTCGATTTTCGCTCCCGCTACCCACAGGCCGAGATGATCAAATTGGTGCGGGACTACCGTTCCTCACCCCAGATCGTGGAACTGGCGAACAAGTTGCTCTCCGAGCGTACGGTCCAGCAGCAACGCCAGCTGGAACGGCAGATTTCCGGGAAGGCACGCGTGACTGAGGCCTTGCCGCGCTGGCCGGAACCGCTGGAGCTGATCTCGCAGCGCGAGGCCGGGCCGGAACCCGAGTTCGCCGAATGCGCTGACGAGGAAGCCGAGGCCGAATGGGTGGCGGAGCGCATCACCCAGCTCATCGCCCCTGGACAGGACGGAAAACCCACGGTAGAACCGGCCGAGATCGCGGTGCTCTTCCGCACCAACTCCCAGTCCGCTGCCTTTGAACAAGCCCTCACCGCTCACGGGCTGAGCTACCAACTGCGTGGAGCGGAGCGGTTCTTCTCCCGGCGGGAGGTGCGCGACGGCATCCTCCAGCTGCGCGCCGCGGCCCGTTCGGCCGATGATGTCTCCGGCGATGCGGTGGTGGGCCGGGTCAAAGACGTGCTGGGTTCTCTGGGGTTTTCCGAGAACGCGCCGCAGACCACCGGGGCCGCCCGCGAACGATGGGAATCGCTCAACGCCCTGGTCGAGCTGGCCGCCCAGCTCAGCCGCACCCGGGGCGAGGACTTCACCGTCACCGAACTGGTCGCTGAATTGGACGAGCGCGCCGCCAACCAACACGCCCCCACCATGCAGGGTGTCACACTGGCTTCGTTGCACTCGGCCAAGGGTCTGGAATGGGACGCCGTCTTTCTTGCCGGACTCACCGAGGGGCTGATGCCCATCAGCTTCGCGACCGAACAGGCTGAGATCGACGAGGAGCGCCGACTGCTCTATGTGGGCATCACCCGTGCCCGGCACCGGCTCTACCTGTCATGGCCGCAGGCACGTTCCCCGCAGCGCCGCGGCGGACGCCGACCCTCCCGGTTCCTCCAGTCGCTGACCCCGCAAGCCCGCACGGTCGCCGGATCCGCGGAGCGCCCGACGCGTAGCCGCCAGCGGGCACGCAAAGCGACCATGACCTGTCGCGGTTGCGGCACCGTGCTGGACACCGGTGCGGAGCGGAAGATTGGCCGGTGCGAGAACTGTCCGCCCCAGTACGAGGAGCAGACATTGACCGCCCTGAAGGACTGGCGCAGCTCCATTGCCTCGCGCGACAAGGTGCCCGCCTTCGTGGTCTTCACCGACGCCACACTCATCGCCATCGCCGAGTCGAACCCGAGCTCGCCCACCGACCTACTGCGCATCCCCGGTGTAGGGAAAACCAAAGTGGAGCGTTACGGCGACGACGTACTCGCGCTGATGACCTGAGCACAGGCGCAGTGCGGAGCGGGGGCCACCTCCAAGGTCTGCACCGCGGCCGTGGCGGCATCTAAGCGCACCACCACCCCCGGCGCCACCCCGGGTGCACCCCAGCCCGATCCGTCGATACGGTTCAGTACCGCCTGGGCTCCCAGTCCGGCGGCCGCAGCCGACACCGCGAACGACTCACCGGACTGGGCGGTGGTTCCGGCCTCGCGCAACGGGGCAAAACACAGCGGGCACGGCGAGGCTCCCGGTAAGCTCCACGGGCCCACCAGCACGTCGTCATCGCGCACCACCACCGGTAGCAATGGATGTTCCGCCGCCCGTGCCTCCGCCAGAATCGTGGGTGTGATCCCACCGTGAGCGATCACCACCGTCAGGGTGCCGGCCAGCGCCGGACGAATCGGATGCGCACTGGGAAAAATCGTCTGATGCGGGAACTCCGGCTGCAACCGCCGGGCCACCGCCACCGAGCGCAACCGGCCCACATCGGCCGCCTGGTGCGTGGGCCCGGTGTCTCCGTAACTCACCTGCTCGGAATCCCACAGCAGCAACTGGCCCACCCCGGCGTGGGCCAGAATATGGGTCAGTGCGGCCCCGGTGCGCCCCAGCCCGACCACCTGGATGGAGGCGGTGCGCCGTTGCTCTAGCACCGCGGAGGGGGCCCGGGGTGCTAACAGGATGCTGTCCCCATCGCCCTGATGGGCCAGATACTCGGTGGCCTGCAGACTCGCGTACCCCACATGGAAGTCGGCGTCATAGCTGGGCGGTAGGGGGGTCTCCTCGATCTGCGGTATCGACGTCGGTGTGGATACCAACACGTCTACGAGTTCGGCGAGCAACTGGTGCACCAGGGTGGCATTGAGCCCGCATCGCTGGCCTGCCCGAATTTCGGCACCGTCCACCACCCCCTCCCGCAGCATCCGGATAAAGCGCAGCACCTCGGGTCCGGGGTCGAGGATCTGTGCATGGCGCCCGCCGGTGCCGATGCGCACACTCAGCGGGCGCCCGGCACGCGGATCGGCGTCGGTGATGATCAGGCTCAGCCCGGGGTTGATCCGCATCGTGGTTCCTTGCCGTTCGAGGGTGACTGTGAGTCATTTAACCCTGGCAGAGCAGCTCTCATCACGACGTCGGTTATCCACAGACGCGGTGGCGACGGCCTGGAATCCACAGGTTGAGAATGCAATGGCAGGCAGACCGCCGGCGGAACGGCAGAATGGAACCATGGCAGGAAAAACCATCAGAACGTCGGAAGTGGTGACCGTGGGGTCCCAACCGGTCCGGGTCATTCGATCTTCCCGGCGCACCCGGAACATTTCAGCCCGGTGGCGTGAAGGGATGATCGAGATCTCCGTGCCAATGCGGCTGAGTAGGGCTCAAGTCACCGCATCCGTGGAGCGGATGGTCACCAAAATGCAGCGACGTGTGGAGGCCCGTCATGATTCTGACCCGGAGCTCCATCTGCGGGCCCGGCAGCTGTCGGCCACCTGGTTGGGCGGCAGCGTGGAACCCACCGAGGTGGTCTGGTCCACCCGCCAGGTGAACAGCTGGGGGTCGTGCAGCTCGGCCACGGGGCGCATCAGGATTTCCGCCAAACTGAAGCGGATGCCCCAGTGGGTGCAGGACGGGGT
This sequence comes from Citricoccus muralis, assembly GCF_029637705.1. Taxonomy (NCBI): domain Bacteria; kingdom Bacillati; phylum Actinomycetota; class Actinomycetes; order Micrococcales; family Micrococcaceae; genus Citricoccus; species Citricoccus muralis. The sequence continues at coordinate 2,122,294 of NZ_CP121252.1, read as the reverse complement.
CCTTATCCACGAGCTAGCCCACCTGAAGTACCCGAACCACGGCCCCGAGTTTCAAGCCTTCGCTAGCCAATACCCACAGCTGGCCGAGGCGATGGCGTTCCTGGAGGGCGTCACCTTCGCGACCGAACTGACACTGGACGGCGCGGCCGAATACGGTGGCATTGCCTCACTGAACGACGACGCTGAGGAAGATCAGGATCAGGGGCAGGATCAGCTCTGGTCGTCATAACCGCCGTCGAGCAGCTTCTTCAGCTCGTCATCGAGCTTGTCGCTCTCAGCCTGGCGGGCCTCACGGCGGGTCACATAGCCCTGCGGGTCGTTCAGGTCTTCTGCCGTGGGTAGCAGGTCCGGGCTCTGCCAGACCCCGTCACGGTACTCCCGGCCCTTGGCCTCTTCGATAACCTGCCACAATTCCGCGGCCTCGCGCAGCCGGCGCGGGCGCAGGTCCAAACCAACGAGGGAACCGAAAGCATGCTCGGCGGGTCCACCGGTGGCACGACGGCGGTTGATGGTCTCGCGCAGTGCCGTGGCCGACTCCAGCGGGGCCGCCGCCTGAGTCACCACCACGTCCACCCAGCCTTCGACCAGGGCGAGCGTGGTTTCCAGCTGATCCAGGGCGGCCTTCTGGGTGCCGGTGGGCTCCGGGACGAACATGTTGCCCGAGAACACCTGCTGCATCGATTCCGGGTCGGTGGGATCCACCGACTGCACCGCTTCTTCGATGCTGGACATATCAATGCTCAGCCCGGTGGCATACTGCTGCACTGCGGCGAATAGGTCGCGCTCCAACCACGGCGAATGCGCGAACAACCGCATGCGGGCGGCCTCGCGTAGCGCCAGATAGATGCGGATCTGTTCGGCGGGCACCTGCAGCCCGTCGCCAAATTCTTCAACGTTAACTGGCAACAGCGCCAACCGGTGCCCGGCCACCGGGAAGCCGGTGTCAGTGCCGGAAAGTACCTCCTGGGACAACTCGCCGATCGCGGCGCCGAGCTGGAGGCCGAACATGGTCCCGCCCATGTTCTCCAACATCGGCTGCAGATTCCCGACCATCCCGGAGACTTCTTCGGGCAGCTGGCCCGGAAGCTGATCCTTCATCGCCCGGCTCATCGCCTCTGACAGAGAGATCGCCACCGGCTCGGTCATGGACCGCCACCGCTCCATGGTGTGTTCTACCCACTCGGCACGCGACCACGCTACCGACGGGAAGCCGGTCTGCTCCAACTCACACGCCTGATCCAGCCACAGCTCGGCCAAACGCAATGCGTCATCCACCTCGCGGGCGGCGAACGTGCCCACGGTGGGGTCCTGACCGGCGGCGGCCTGTCGAGCCGCCTGGCGGGCCAGGGTCCAGTTCACGGGACCATCGTTAGGGGACTGGCTCATCATCGACTGGAACTGCTGCATCATCTGCTGCATCATTTCCGGGTTCATCATCGACGGGTCAAACGGCATGTTCCCGCCGACGCCGCCGCCCAACTGCTCCATGGCACGGCGCACCTCCTCCGGGTCAGGCGCGTTGCCGCCGAACATGCGGCGCATCATCTCGGCGAGCGGGTCTTCCGGCTCGCCTCCTTGGGGAGTGCTGCCAGTGCCGGGTCCATCGGGCGGTGTTGTCATGTTCTTCAGCCTAGCGATTCGGTTGCACCCCGGCACAGGTTTCGTGAATCGGTTCGCTCATGGCACACACTCCACGTTTCGCCGTCAGTGGAAACCACATCCGCGTATCTCGTAGACTTGAACGGCTACCTGCTGATCTAGCAGGACGGCATCGGCGAATCCTGCCAGGGAAGGCGTGAGTAGCGGTGAGCGACTCTGCATCGGCTTCACAGCCACAGCACCCGAGTGCTCCGACGTTTCGTGCGCCGAAAAACACCGCCCGCATCGGCACCATTGCCGGATTCATCGCCATGCTGATCACCCTGGCCGCCGTCATTCTGCCGACCCCCTACATTGTCGAATCCCCGGGTCCAACCTTCAACACCATCGGCGCGGTCGGCGAAGATGAGGTCATCACCATCGACGGCACGGAAACTTACCCGGCCGAAGGGAACCTGGATCTGACGACGGTGCGCGTGCAAGGCCCGCCCACTGGAGCCACCTCCGCCATGTCGGTATTGGCCTCCTGGGTCGACGATTCTCGTGCAGTGATCCCCTCGGAGCTGGTGTACCCCTCCGGAACCACGTCGGATCAGGTTCAAGAGCAGAACTCTGTGGCCATGTCGACTTCACAAGAGTGGGCCGTCGCTGCAGCACTGGAGAACCTGGATATCGACTATCGTCAGGAACTTTTCGTCACAGGATTCGCGGCCGAGACCCAAGCCGAAGGCGTGCTGGAACCAGAGGACCAACTGCTCGCCGCCAACGGCGAAGAAATCACCGGCCTCGAAGGGCTAAAAAACGTTCTCAATGCATCCGAGGGCGAACCAGTAACCCTGAGTATCGAACGCGATGGTCAGCGTCAGGACGTCGAAGTGCCGGTCTTTGAAGGACCGGATGACACCTGGTTGCTTGGCATTTACCTGGACTCGTCCTTCGAGTTCCCGTTCGAGGTCGACATCGTGTTGGAAGACATCGGTGGTCCCAGCGCGGGCATGATGTTTGCCCTTGGCACGATCGATCTGCTGACCCCTGGTTCCATGACCGGCGGGGTTCACGTCGCCGGTACCGGCACCATTGACCCGGACGGCACCGTGGGCCCCATCGGCGGCATCGTGCAGAAAGTGCACGGGGCGCAGGCCGAAGGCGCAGAAATTTTCCTGGCACCCGCTGAGAACTGTGAGGAGCTCACCTCGCAGGTGCCCGAAGGCATCACGGTGTACTCGGTCGAAGACCTCGATAGCGCCCGCTCCATCGTTGAGGCTGCCGGCCGAGGCGAACCACCCGAACCCGAATTACAGACCACCTGCGGCTGAACAAAGAGGATCAGCCGCACCACGAAATGACGGTGACACAGTGACAGCAAGAACAGTCGGGCTCCCAGCCCTGCGGATGAGGAACAACACGTGAGTTTTGGACAAGGATTCGGCGGCATCTTCGGTGCCGGACCGGAGAACAATAGTCCCGGGGGTGGGCAGGGCAACGGCCCCCAGCGCCCGTCCGGGGGCAACGGCGGCAACAACAGTGGCGGAACCGGCCAGAGCCAGGGAGGCCAGCGGCGTCGCCCCTCGGCGCTGATCTTGACGATCATCGTGCTCGCGGCACTGGTGGCACTGTTTGTGCTGTTCTCCATGGTGTACACCGAGGTGCTGTGGTTCAACCAGCTCGGATACTCCGAGGTGTTCTGGACTGAGCACTTCACCCGAGGAACCCTGTTCGTCATCGGCGGCGTGCTGATGGCCGCGGTCACCTGGCTGTCGATGTGGTTGGCTTGGCGTGCCCGTCCGAAGAACCTGGGCGGTCAGACCCGAGACACCCTGCAGCAGTACCAGCGTCAGCTGGAGCCGGTCCGCCGACTGGTGTTCATCGGTATTCCGGTGCTGTTGGGCTTCTTTGCCGGTTCGGCTGCCATGAACGGTTGGCAGGACGTGCTGCTGTTCTTCAACCAGGTGCCCTACGGGTTGGAAGACCCCGAGTTCGGCATGGACCTGTCGTTCTTCATGGCCACCCTGCCGTTCCTGGGCACCGTGGTGGCCTACCTGATTTCGGTCACGCTGGTCTCCGGTATCGCCGGGCTGCTGGTGCACTACCTCTACGGCGGCATCCGTATTGAGGAGCGAGGTGGCATCTCGGTGGAGAAGGCTGCTCGCACCCACCTGATCATCTTCGCCGGCGTGTTCATCCTGTTGCAGGGCGCGAACTTCTGGCTGGATCGGTACCGGACGCTACAAGACCAAACCGGGAACTGGGCCGGTGCGATGTACACGGACGTCAACGCCGTGATTCCGACTTCGACCATTCTCGCCGTGGCGACCATCCTCGTGGTCGGCCTGCTCGTGGTCACCTTGATCACCGGTCGCTGGCGCTTCGCCATCATCGGTGTGGCATCGCTGATCATTGCCTCCCTGGTGGCGGGCGTGGCCTACCCGTACCTGATTCAGCAGTACCAGGTGACTCCGACCGAGCGCACCCTGGAGCGCGACTACATCGAGCGCAATATCGAGTTCACGCGCGAGGCCTATGGTCTTTCGGACATGGAATACACCAACTATGCCGGTGAAACGGAAGCCGAAGCAGGTGCCATGCGCGGTGTGGGCTCGTCCACCGCCAACATTCGCCTGATGGACCCGAACCTGCTGTCGCGGACCTTCGGTCAGCTGCAGCAGTTCCGTCCGTACTACTCCTTCCCGGAGACGCTGCACGTCGACCGCTACGAGATCGACGAAGAGACTCAGGACACCGTCATCTCGGTGCGTGAAGTCAACGTTGATCCGAACTCCTCGTGGGTGAACCAGCACATTACCTACACCCACGGTTACGGCGTGGTCGCTGCAGACGCCTCCGAGGTGGCTGCCGGTGGTCGTCCGTCGTTCCTGCTTTCGGGTATTCCTTCCTCCGGGCCGCTGGCCTCGGAAGAGGACTACGAGCCGCGTATCTACTTCGGTATGAACTCGCCACAGTACTCAGTGGTCGGCAAGGAAGAGGGCCAGCCGGACAAGGAGCGCGACCGTCCTCAGGACGCCGACTCCGAGCAGGACACCACTTACACCTTCACCGGTGAGGGTGGCCCGTCGGTGGGTAATATCTTCAACCAGCTCGCCTACGCCATCAAGTTCGGTTCCACCGAGCTGGTGCTCTCTCAGGACGTGGGCAGCGAATCCCAGATCCTCTACGACCGCAACCCGGTGGAGCGCGTGCAGAAGGTGGCCCCGTACCTCGAGGTCGATTCCAACGCTTACCCGGCAATCGTCGATGGTCGCGTGAAGTGGATCGTCGACGGATACACCACCACCGACGCGTTCCCGTACTCGACTCAGTCGCAGCTCGACTCGGCGACGATGGACTCGCTGAACACCAATGCGGCTATGAACCTGACCGGTCAGGTCAACTACATCCGTAACTCGGTCAAGGCCACCGTGGACGCCTACGACGGTTCCGTGGAACTCTACGCCTGGGACGACGAGGATCCGCTGCTGCAGGCATGGCAGCAGGTCTACGACACCTCGCTGCAGCCCTACTCGGAGATGTCAGCCGAGCTAATGGAGCACGTCCGCTACCCCGAGGACATGTTCAAGGTGCAGCGTGAGCTGCTGGGTCGCTATCACGTGACCAATCCGGACGATTTCTACGAGAACAACGACGCCTGGTCTGTTCCCACGGACCCGACGCAGTCGGACTCGAACGTGAAACAGCCTCCGTACTACATGACTCTGCAGATGCCGGGCAAGGATGAGCCGAACTTCCAGCTCACCTCCACCTTCATCCCGCAGATCACGGACAGTGGTCAGCAGCGAAACGTGCTCTACGGCTTCCTGGCCGCCAACGGCGATGCCGGAACCGGCGTCGACGGCGAGAAAGCCGAGGGCTACGGCAACCTGCAGTTGCTGGAGTTGCCACGCCAGACCACCACACCCGGCCCCGGCCAGGCACAGGCGAACTTCGACTCGAACGACACCGTGTCGCGAGAGCTGAACCTGCTGCGTCAGGGTGCCTCCGATGTGATCAACGGCAACATGATCACCCTGCCCGTGGCAGATGGCATCCTCTACGTCCAGCCGGTTTACGTTCAGTCGACCGGCACGACCTCCTACCCGACCCTGCGTAAGGTACTGGTGGCCTTCGGTGATCAGGTCGGCTTTGCCGACACCCTGCCGGATGCGCTCGACCAGGTCTTCGGCGGTGACTCCGGTGCCGATATCGACGACGGAGCCACCACTGGCGAAGACGTGGGCGGCGACGGCACCGGCGGCGACGCCCAGCCGCCGGAGCAGCTCAATGAACAGGAACAGCTCTCCGAGGCACTCACGGATGCCAACGAGGCGATCCAGCGCAGCGAAGAGGCACTGGCCAACAACGATTGGTCGGCCTACGGAGAAGCGCAGGCTGCTCTCGACGACGCGCTGCAGCGTGCACTGGACGCCGATACGGCTCTGCAGGGCGGCGACCCTGACGCTGAAGGCGCCGACGACGCCGGTGACGAGGCAGCCGATGGTACTGCCGAGGAGGGCGGAGACGAATAGGCGACCAGAAGGCGACCGAACTCACAACGGCGGGTAAACACGCCGATTTGAGTTCCACCCGGTAGACGCGTATAGTCATATGAGTCGCCGCGGGGTGGAGCAGTTCGGTAGCTCGCCGGGCTCATAACCCGGAGGTCGCAAGTTCAAATCTTGCCCCCGCAACGAGGGAAGGCCCCTGATCAGTGGAAACACTGCTCAGGGGCCTTCAGCATGCTCCGGAACTTTTGGGGAAACGTGTCCTAGAGACGGGCCAGGGTCGTGATGTCCTCGGAGAATTCCGCAGCAACCTCGGCTGAGACCGTGGTGCGCGTCTGATGGATCGCCGCTTCGAAATCCGCTTGGGTTGGCCCGCCGGCCAGTGCCTCGCCGCCCTCAGCCACTGCGCGTTCAAAAGCGGTCTGTGCGGCACTGCGTGAAGCGAACTCGATGTCGGCGGGGGAGAAACCCTCGGTTGCCGCGACGAGCGCGGTGTAGTCGACTAGTTCTTTGGACCGTTCGGGCACGAAGCCACGCCAGATGGCGTCCCGCGCCTCATCATCTGGCAGGCCGATCGGGATCACGTAGTCGAAGCGACCGTGCCGCAGGAAAGCAGGGTCCAGGGCACGGATGAAGTTGGTGGCGCAGATGAGCAGCCGCCCCGGCTTCTCACGGAAATTGGGGATGATCTTCAGCAGTTCGTTCGTCACGCCCTGCATCGGTGATGGTGGTTCGCCGCCGCGGCGTACCGCGATCTCCTCCACCTCGTCGATGAATACCACTGCGTGGTCAAGCTCGTCGATCTTCTCGAAAGTTTCGCGTAACTCTCCTGCAAGACCCTTCGGCGATGCTGCCAGCCGCGAGGGGAACACCTCGACAAACGGCCATTCGAGACGTGAGGCGATGCCCTTCGCAAAGGTCGTCTTGCCGGTGCCGGGAGGGCCGAACAGTACGATGGCCCGCGGCGGCACTACCCCGAACTCCTCGGAGAGCTCCGGATCAGACAAAGGCAGCACCAGCCGACGCTCGAGTGTCTGCTTCTCCTTTTGCATCCCGCCGATACTGTCCCAGCGGTTGCGATCGAGCACGCGACCGCCCAGCTCCCGCAGCACGAGCACCTGTTCCTGACGAATCGGAATAGCTCGCTCGAAATAGCGCAGGTGTCGTTTGTCGACGAAACCGGCCTGCCGCAGCGAACCTACGTGTTCCTCTCCGTCCGGGACGAGGATCGTCATCTGTGAGATTCCCTGAGACGCCAGACGACGTTCGAGAGCCCCCAACAAAGCGCCACTGATGCCGCGGCGTCTCCATGACGGTGCCACCGCAATGAACACCACCCAGGCCTGATCGTGGGCGGCACGGGCGACGGCTGCTCCGACCACGTCGTCGCCGGCGGTGGCCACCACGGCGGTGTCGGCGCGGGTGGAGGCGAGTACCTCGTTCAGCGAATAGACCGGCTCCACGCCGGAGGCGGCGTATCCCTCCCAGAGCTGAAGGAACCCGTCGAGATCGGTGGCCTGAAGATCGCGGATGCGCCAGTTCGTCATGGTGTACCTGCTTCGGTGGTGGAGTGACACGTCTCACTCAGCATACTGAATGGGCGAAGGCCTCGGCGCAGTTCAGTTGAACTGCGCCGAGGCCTTCGCTGTGCATAGGTTCTATGCAGTAATAGTGGCGAGTGAGATCAGGACTTAGCCTGATCCTTCTCGGTTTCGAGAGACTCGAAGAGCTCTTCCTCGGAAGCATCCTCGATGGCGGGACGCGAGGAAGCGCCGCCGGCCTTCAGCGCGGCGAGACGGGCCTCAACCTCGGTCTTCTCGCCCAGATCCTCGAGTGCTTCAAACTGCGAGTCCAGCGACGAGGCGGACAGCTCATTCATACCGCGGACGCGTGCCTCTTCGCGGCGCACCTTCTCCTCGAAGCGGTTTACCTCAGATGACGGATCCAGGATGTCGATCGACTTGATGGCGTCGTGCACGGTGGCCTGGGCCTGAGCAGACTTAGCGCGTGCCACCAGTTCATCGCGCTTGGAGACCAGCTCCGAGCGCTTCTTCTTCATCTGCTCGAGACCGGTCTTCAGCTTGTCGACGATCTCCTGCTGGGACTGGATAGTCGGCTGAGCAGATTTGGCCGAGCTTTCGGCCTGCATCTGGCGCTCCAGAGCCACCTTGGCCAGGTTGTCGAACTTGTCAGCCGACGCGGTGTCGCCTTCGGAACGGAACGAATCGGCACGCTGCGAGGCAGCCAGTGCCTTCTGACCCCAGCTCTGAGCGGTTTCGATGTCTTCCTGATAGTCGTCCTGCACCATGCGGAGGTTGCCGATGGTTTGTGCCACGGCTGTCTCGGCCTCCGAGATGCTGTTCGTGTAGTCCCGGACCATCTGGTCGAGCATCTTCTGCGGATCCTCGGCCTTATCCAGCATGGCGTTGATGTTGGCTCGTGCCAGCGTGGACACTCGGGCGAAAATGGACTGCTTAGACATCGTGTCTACCTTCCGTTGCGATTACGGTGCAACGTCCCGCGTGGGAGCGAGACGATCCGTTCTTATTCTGTCTTAGACTGAGTCGTGGTGCGAGAGTTTGAGCCCGATTAGAAGCGGCCGGAGCGTCCACGTCCGCCGCCACCAAAGCCTCCGGAGCGTCCGCTACCGCCGAAGCCACCGGAACGTCCACGTCCACCGCCGCCGAATCCGCCGAATCCGCCGGAGCTGCGACCGCCCCAGGACGAACCGCGGTACCCGGAACGTGAGCCTCGGAGCATCGAATCAATCAGGATGCCTCCCAGAACGGCGCCGCCGATACCGTTGCTGCCGCCACCGACCTGGTTGTTGTTATTCCAGCCGCTGACGTCGTTCTGTGCGAGCTGGCTGGCGCGGTCTGCCAACTGGCTGGCCCGGTTGGCCAAGTTCAGTGCCTGAATCGGGTCAGCGCTGGCGTGCTGGGTGGCCTCGTGGAGAGTGCGATCTGCTTCGGCAAGTTTGGATCGAGCGGCGGAGCCAATGCCACCTCGGCGAGCCGAGATGAACTCTTGGGTGCCTTCGATCTTGGCTTGTGCCTGATGGAGCGCCTGCTGAAGTGCTTGTTCGGCACGCCGAGTTTGATCGCGACGATCACGAACCCGGTCCAGTGGAGCATCGAGGCTACGATGAGCTTCTTCGAGCTCACGCAACAAGGACGCAGGGTCCTTGAGCGGCTGTTGCATTGCGGCTTCCACATCCTGCAGTACCTGCTGCATGCGGGCAACGGGGCCGGCCAGTTCGCTGTGTGCGCCCTGCTTCAGCAGCGCCTGTGCCTCGGCAAGGTCCTGCTCACATTGCTGAACGCCCTGGTGGACATTACTCATCATCTGTTCCAGCCGGGGACCGGTTTTGGCGATCGCGGCGGTCAGGGTGCGCACCTGTTCCTCGGCGTCCTCACCAGCACGCACGGCCAGTGCCGCGGTGGCGGTGTCGCCTTCGGCCAGTGCCTCCTCGGCCTTGTTGAGCACGGTGGTCACGAATTCGAGTCGTTCTTTGGCGTCCACAACGTTCGAGGTGACTTCGGCCAGAGCCTCGGGCGTGTAGGACTCCTTAAGCTTCGCCAAGGTGCTTTCCGCCTCGGCCACGGGTTGTGTGAGTTTCTCTGCGTCCTCGCGCAGTTCTGCTACGGCTGCTGGAGCTTTGGTCTCCAGGGAACGCAGCTCATCGAACTCGTCCTGGTGGGCCGAGAGCGATTCGTCGACATCGTTGCACCGGGAAATGATTTCTTTGAGCCAGCGGCGCTGTTCTTCCTCGGTGTCCGGAATTTCGTCATCGAGCTGATTTTGTAGCCGGAAGGACGCCATCATGTGCTTTTTGGCTTCAGCAATGTCCTCTTTGAAGGTGGTCACGGAGTCTTCCCCATAGGCGGCCATGGCGAAGCCCATTTCCTGCTCGGAGCCGCGGATCGCGTCGTCGGCAGCAATGAGCATGGAATCCGCTTCAGCGCGAAGTTCTTCGATGCTCAGCCGGTCCAGGGGATCCGCGGGCTCAGTTGGGGAGACGGAGCGGTGGTTCCCGCCGGGAGCGGCGCCAGCGGCACCATGCGGTGAGGAATGACCGAATCGGTTCTTGGTGCGACGCTGGGTGATGAACCACGCGGCGCCGCCGACGCCAGCCACCACCGCGGCGGCGCCCAACCACGGCGCCACCGAACCGCCAGAGACCGCCGATCCGGACACCGAACCATCCGCGGCATCTGCCACGGCTTCGATGGCGCTCAGGCCCACGGAGCCCCACCCTGACGATTGGAAATCGTTCAACGCCGGAATCAGATAATCCTGCTCGATGTCATCCTGCACCGATTCGATGGTGGAGTTGCCCGAGGTGAAGTTGTATTCGCGTGCTTCGGTCGCGACCGCGAAGATCGTGTCTTGGGCTCCCATCACGTTCTGTTCGCCGACCGCATCCACCCATGCACCGGGATCCATGGCGGTGCCAGATGTATCGGTGAACTCGTCCACGAAGATCAAGGTGAGGCGTTGGGCGTGCTCACTGAGCAGCTCAGAAAGCCCCTCTTCGATCTCGGAGCGCTCCTCTTCGCTCAGGGCTGAGGCGGAATCTGCAACGAATTGGCCGGGCTCCAGATCTATCGGTGGCGTTGCCGCAGCCGAGCTGACTCCTAAGCCGAGTATTCCAGCGGAAAGTGCCGCGCCGCTGAGCCATCGTGTGGGAACGGAGAGCAACGAGGAGATAGCATGCATGGTTTGAGTCTATGACTTGTCGGCGACAAGACGCACGGTCGCAAAGCGCTCGGCGTAAAGCATCGAGGCAACTTCGAGGGAACGTCCAGAAATCTCAAGCACTGCGCACAGGTCGATGATGCACGATTCAGCGTGAAGACGATGTGTGACCACGTGAAAGGACACGATGATGTCGTACCAGAGACCCGAGGATGATTCATCCGATCAGACCCAGCCGCTTCCGGGACCGGTCCCCGAGCGGCCGGCCCAGCCGCCACTGAGCGCGACCCAGACGATCCCCCCTCAGAAGGCTCAGGATGCGAGGGCGGCGGAGCAGAAAGAGCAGGCTCCTCGTCAGCGTCGATTCGGCATGGGAACCTTGATCGCTTGCACCCTGGTGGCCGGACTCATTGGCGGAGGATCTGCCGCGGGAATCTCGGCGGCCATCACCGCTCAGAACAGCAATCAGGTAGAACAGCAGGGATCCAGTGGCACCGGCACCGGTATTGAGGTCAACCGCTCCGAGGATGCCACCGTGGTGACCCAGGCAGCAGCGAAGGCGTCACCCTCGGTTGTGACTCTTTCCGTTTCTTCCGGTCAGAGCGCCGGCTCGGGCTCTGGGGTCATCTTGGATGAAGAAGGACACATTCTCACCAACACCCACGTGGTGACCTTGGGCGGGGCGGTCGCCGATCCATCGATCAGCGTGCAGACCTCGGACGGCAACGTGTACTCCGCTGAGATTGTTGGTACCGATCCGCAGTCTGATCTTGCCGTCGTGAAAATCAACGCAGATGATCTTCAGCCTATCGAAATGGGGTCATCTTCGGATTTGAACGTGGGAGATCAGACGATCGCGATCGGTGCACCCCTGGGATTGTCCGGCACGGTGACGGACGGCATTGTTTCGCAACTTGACCGGACGATCTCCGTGGCATCGTCGGCGGTACCGGATTCTCAAGAATCCGAAGGCGAAGGCGGCCAGGGCGGCGGCAGCGAATTTGAGTTCCGGGTGCCCGGCTTGGAGCAACAGAGCTCTCAGGGATCGATCTACATCAACGTTATTCAGTCGGATGCGGCGATCAACCCAGGCAACTCGGGCGGCGCCCTGCTCGATAACCAGGGACGACTGATCGGCATCAACGTGGCGATCGCCTCGGCCGGGTCCAGCGGCACCAGTGATTCCTCCGGAAACATCGGAGTGGGCTTCGCGATCCCCGTGGACTACGCTCAACGAATTGCCGATGAGATCATTGCCAACGGCGAAGCCACCCACGCCATGCTTGGTGTGCAGGTCACCCCTGAACCGGCCCAACCCCAGGGTGGCGAAGAATCCGAATCGGTTTCCACCCAGATAACCGGTACCCCCACCTTCTCGGCAGGAGCACGCGTGCAAAACGTGGTCGAGGGATCCCCCGCGGAAGAGGCGGGCATCCAAGAAGGAGATTTGATTACCGCCGTGGACGGCCGTGCCGTGGGTGACGCATCGGACCTCACCGCCACCATCCGTGAGTACCCGGCCGGCGGCACCGCGATTCTGACAGTGAACCGTGACGATGAAGAAGAAGAAATCGAGGTGACACTCGGCGACGGAGCCGACCAGTCGTAGTCGTCTCGTTCAGCCTGGCGCGATACGCACCGACCCTGGAATGCGCACCCCTTAGAGTGAAGGAGTGCGCATTCCCGTTAACATCACCACCCCCGCTACCGACGCTGCCGTTCCCATGCCTTCCTCGGGCCGTCATGATGTTGAGCAGCTGACCTCGGCTCCGATCCTGACCCCCGTGCAGCTGGTCAGTGAACTGAAGCTGAAAACGGTGCTGGCGATTGCCGCCCACCCTGATGATCTTGATTTTGGCGCCGCCGCGACGCTGGCTGGGCTGACCTCGGCCGGAGTGAACGTGGTGTATGCGGTGCTCACCGGGGGAGACGCCGGTGGCTTCGATCCGACGCAGCGCGAATCGATGGCGTCGATCCGCCAGGAAGAACAGCGCCAAGCAGCCCACCAGGTGGGTGTGGAGCGCGTCGAGTTTTTCGATTTCAAAGACGGGGACGTCCAGGTCACCCATGAGGTCATGCGCGAGATCGTCCGGTTGATGCGCGAGGTGCGCCCCGAGCTGGTGCTGACCTCGCACCCGGAACGTGACTGGTCGCGACTGCAGCGCTCCCATCCGGACCACCTGGCCTGCGGCGAGGCGGTCGCGCGGGCCTCCTACCCGGCGGTAGAGAACCCCTTCGCCTACCCCGAGCTCGCCGAGGCCGGGCTGGAAGCGTTCAAGCTGCGCTGGCTGATGCTCATGGGCGGACCAGCCTCACGGAGCAACGTGACCGTGGACGTGACGGGAACGGCTCAGCGGAAGATCAGCGCTCTGAATGAGCACGCCTCACAGCACCCGGACCCGACGGCGATGCGGAGGTTCGTGCTGAAAGCCATGGAAGCGCTGCACCCGGACGATGGCCGTTTTGGTGAAGCGTTCCACCTGGTGGAGGTCAACGCCGCGGATACTATCTCTGGGTTCTAGGCCTCGCTACGACGTGTCTGCTGGCTGATTAAGTCGACCTTCATGTAGTTTGCGCGCGAGCCATTCGGGGGTGTGCTCGGCGTCTCGAGGGAATTGTTTCTGGTCGGCGACAAAGCTGCCTGCATGGACTTCTCGGCCGAAGTCAGGTTCGTTGTCGTAGTCGAAGTCCATGAACACTTTGCCCTCGCGGGAAATAGTCATGATGATCCCAAACCAGGTACCGGTGCCCGGACGGTACATTGCTTGACGCAGCCGGTCGGTGGCAACGTCCAGATTTCTTTCTGGCGGACGAATCCCCTTCCACCCCTCACTTCCATCTGAGCAGAATCCGAGGAGGGACGATTGTGCAAAGTCGCCCGCGTAGCGAGCGGTGAACTGCAGACTCGTGAATTCTGATGGGGCCTCAAGGATGTATTGAAAAAGTTCTTGCGCAAGATTCCGCGTTGCTTGCTGCTGCCTTGGTATGCCGCCGTCCGGGGCATGATTCTCGGGCATGATTGAGCCTCATGAGGATAGGGGCGGCCTCGAGAAGATCGAGGTCGTTGGCGTACCACGAAGGGACACGAGCAACCCCGGCCCCACCACGTCGATGGGTAACCGTCGGCGATGACGGCTCTGGGTCTTAGCCGGTGCCGCCGTACTGCGGACCCTGGCTGACCTGCGGGCGCAGCGGAATCTGCGCCTGGGTTTCGGAGGTTGGGGCTTCGGACCCGCTGGCCGGCTCGATGCTCACCCACGCCTGGGCGTAATCGCTGACATTGCGGATGGTGGCGTCGTCGTCGAGGAGCTCTTCGGCCGTGTACAGGCCCAGAGAGCGAGGCGAACCGCCGGCCTCTTGGTAGAGCCACACCTGGTAGCGCTGATCTTCGGGCAGAGCCGGGACCTCCTCGAAGGACAGGTAGCCGAGATCCTCGGACTCGGACACGTTGCCCTGCACGGTCCCGCCGTCGACCATCTCGATGACATCGGTAGCGAAAAGATCGTCGGCGCCGTCCACCGTGGCCACCGGGTTAGACCCCACGGCCATGCGAACCACGGCCAGGATGAGGGCGATGACCAGGATGGCACCGAGGCCGAGGAACAGCCAGCGGGCCCAGGGTGAACGGGGCTGGTCGGCGACCTCTTCCTCTTCGAAATCTTCCATGAAGCCCATGCCAACGTTTTGCTCCGGCAGCTGGCTCAGGATGTCGTCCAGCAGCCAGGACGGCGGTTCGGCGGCGAGCCCCCGGAACGCCCAGGTGATGGTGCGCTCGGTGAGGTTGACTCGTTCCCGCCAGGATTCGATGGCACCGGTGCCCTGGCCGGTGGCGTGAGAGTCCAGGGCGACGGACTCGGCGGAGGTGATCGCGTCCAGGGCTTTCAGCGGGGCCAGCTCGGTGAGCAGCCCGTTCTGGAGGTCGGCCTCGATGCTTTCGCTGAAACTGGGAGCCTGGCCGGTACGGGCCGCGACGTCGGGGGTGACGGGGCGAGCCAGGAGTGGGTCATCGCTGTGCTCGACGTTCTGCCCGGAGAGCTTGACGCGGTAGGTGGAGTTCAGTCGCTGCACGGCGTCGCGCAACCGGGACTTCAGGGTGGGCACCCCGACGTTGAGCTGTTCGGAGACCTCGCGGTAGGACCGGGCCCCGGCCCAGGCTAGGCCGAGGGCGTGACGCTGGGCGTCGGTGAGGGAGGCGAGTTCGGGCAGGTCGGCGGTGGCGTCGAGCACGGCCCGGGTTGCGGAACGTTCGCCGTAGTTCCCGGAAGCGGCAAGCTCGACGAAGGTCTCATGGCTGAGGGTCTCCACCCAGGCGGCGACAGTGCGATTCCGCGCTGCTTCGTCCGAGTGCTCGGGGCCGAAGGAGTATTGGAAGTGCGGTGCCTGCTCCCAGACCTGCTGGTAGGCAGCCGTGGTGGCGCTGGCGGCGTGGTCTTCCGAGGCGAAGACGGTGCGGGCCAGTCCGTACACGCGTGGGGCCGTGGCATCGTAGAGCGCGGCGAAGGCTGCTTGTTCCGATTCGCCGGTGAGCTGCAGGAGTCGGGCGACGCCCGGGGTGTCATTAACCATGGTCCTTCCAGCTTAGAACCTTGGGTGCTGACAGCAGCCCGCCACGCTGGGGGTTCGGCGTGTCAGGCCCCGCCGTCGCCGGTGAAACCGTGTTGGCGCCAGGCCTCGAACACGGCAATGGAGGCGGCATTGGCCAGATTCAGTGAACGGCGTCCCGGCTGCATCGGCAGACGGACTTGGGCCGTGACGTGGGGGTCGTCGAGCACGTCATCGTCGAGTCCCGTGGATTCTCGGCCGAACATCAACACGTCGCCGGGCTGGTAGGCGACCTCGGTGTAGAGCACGGAGCCCTGGGAGGTGAAGGCGAAAACCCGCGAGGGCGAGAGTGCCGCCCAGGCAGTCTGAAGATCCGGGTGAACAGTGACCACGGCGAGGTCGTGATAGTCCAGGCCGGCCCGGCGCAGGTGGGAGTCGTCAAAGTTGAAGCCGAGCGGTTCGACCAGGTGCAATTCCGCGCCGGTGATGGCGGCCAGGCGGATGGCGTTGCCGGTATTGCCGGGGATCTCCGGGGTATGGAAGAGGATGCGCAGCCCGGGGGTGTGCGGAGCGGGGGTGCGCTGCGCCCAGGTGTGTGGATTGGTGGAGGTAGCGGAGGTCTGTGAGTCGTTGGTATCGGGGGGCGTCACGGAGTCATCCTTCCGGTGTGTGGTCAGTCAAGGGTGCCGAGGAGGAGACCCAGGCGTTGGCGGTCGACGGTGTCGGAGGCGGAGCCGGTGCCGAAGAACAGTTTCACGGCGCGGGCGGAGGCGACCGGGTTGCCGGGCGCCTCGGTGAGCACAGTGTTCTGGAAGGCGCTGAGGTCTGGTTCGACCAAGGGCGCATGCGGGTTGCCGTCCCGGGAACTGACCACGACGAAACCGCCGACGTGCACGTCGGGCAGAAGGCGTTGTACCGCGCTGATGCGCTCGCCGAGGTCAGGCAGGGCGATGCGGCGGCGGGCGGAGCGCAGCTCGGGACCGGTCCAGCGGTAGGCGTCGGCGGGGGCCTCGACGTCGGCGATCACGGCGATGCGGTCGCCGCACAGCGCCAGGGTGTCGATACGGACCGTGGAGAACGCACCGTGGCGGATGCGCAGCCCCTGCAGTATCCGGGTGGCGGGCAGGGCCGGGGCGACCTGAGCGCGGAGCAGTTCTACGGTGGCGCGTTGCAGGCGGGCGGCGCGGCGGCCTTGGAAGAGCCCGGAGGTTGGGGCGGTGCCGTGGACCTGGCGGTGGGCGATTTCGGCGTCGACGATGATCTCACCGATGGTGAGGGGGCCGACGCTGAGCGGGGGAGCGTAACGGACGGTGGCGGGGCGACGCGGGGTGGATCGGGCGGATGAAGAAGCTGGGGTGCTGTGGGCTGCGGACGAGGCAGCGATGTTGACGGTGTCGGAGGAGCCGTTGCGGCGGGCGCGACGGTCATAGTCGGCGCGGGCCTCGGGGGAGCCGATGGCGTCCCAGGCGACGGTGACCTGATGAAATTCGTCGACGTCGCCGCCGTAGTCGGGGTGGGTGCGGCGTACCGCGCGGCGCCAGGCGGAGCGCAATTCGGATTCAGTGGCGTCGGAGGGCACGCCGAGCACCTGATACGGGGTGCGTCCGTCGTGTTCGCCTGCATCTGCCACGCGGAACAGTCTAGCGGTGCGAGCCGGTGCGACGGGCCCGCGGCCTACACTGGAGCGGCCTACACTGGAAAGGTGAGACCCCGCAGCTACCTTGATCACGCAGCCACCACCGAGACCCGCCCGACGGCGCTGGAGGCCTTTGCCGAGCACTCCGTGCGCCGGGGTAATGCTTCGGCGTTGCATTCTTCGGGGCGCGGGGCCAAGCTGGCGGTAGAAGATGCACGGGACCGGCTGGCCTCCACACTGGGGGCCCACCCCTCGGAGATCATTTTCACGGCTGGCGGAACCGAAGCGGACAATCTGGCGCTGAAGGGGCTGTGGTGGGCCCGACGCGCGGATCCTCAGCACGGGGCGGCCCGGCGGCGGATCCTGCTCACCGGCATCGAGCATCACGCCGTATTAGATACGGTCACCTGGTTGGAAGCTCACGAGGGCGCGGAACTGGAATTCATTCCGGTGTCGGCCACAGGGCGCGTAGACGAGGATGCTTGGCGTGCCGCGCTCGCGTACGCACCAGAGACGATTGCGCTAGCCACGATGATGTGGGCCAACAACGAGATCGGCACGGTGCAACCGGTAGCGCAGCTGGCGCAGTGGTGTCGGGATGCGGAGGTGCCCTTCCATGTGGATGCGGTGCAGGCCTTCGGGATTCTGGACCTGGACTTTGCCGCCGTCGGCGCGACGACTCTGGCCGTGTCGGGGCACAAAATCGGGGCCCCAGTGGGCATCGGCGCCCTGGTGACCCGGCGCGACGCCGCCGTGACCCCGCTGCTGCACGGCGGTGGGCAGGAGCGCGATATTCGCTCAGGCACCATCCCAGGACCGTTGATCGCGGCTTTTGCGGCGGCCGCCGAGGAAGCCAGCTCACAGTTACCGGCCGAGCGAGAGCGTTTGGCGGGGCTACGCGACCGGCTGATCGAGGGAATCCGCACCGCGATCCCGGACGCCCAGGTGCAGGGTGAACTGGATGTCGATCCGGAGACTGGGGAGCGATTGGCGCCGGGCACGCGTCGGTTGCCGGGTAACGTGCACGTGAGCTTCCCCGGTTGCGAAGGGGATTCCCTGCTGTTCGGACTCGACATGGCCGGGGTAGAATCGTCCACCGGGTCCGCGTGTACGGCCGGAGTCTCCCGGCCCTCGCATGTGCTGATCGCCGCCGGAGCAGACGAAAGTACGGCGCGATCCACGCAACGTTTCAGCCTCGGGCATACATCGAGCGCTGCGGACGTTGACCATGTGCTGGACGTTCTTCCCGCCGTCTACGAACAGGCGCGCCGCGCCGGTATGGCCGGGGAAGACTCACGCATCCGCACCGCCAACAGTCATCGCAGCCGCTGAACAGAAATTCACGGCAACGGAGGGAAACACCATGAAGGTCCTGGCCGCCATGAGCGGAGGAGTCGATTCAGCCGTCGCCGCCGCACGCGCCGTCGACGCCGGACACGAGGTGGTCGGCGTGCACCTGGCGCTGTCGCGCATGCCGGGCACGCTGCGCACCGGATCACGCGGCTGCTGCACCATCGAGGACTCGCGGGACGCCTGGCGCGCCTGCGAAAAGCTCGGCATCCCGTACTACACCTGGGACTTCTCCGAGCGGTTCAAGGACGACGTCGTCGACGATTTCATTGCCGAGTATGCTGCCGGGCGCACCCCGAATCCGTGTATGCGCTGCAACGAGCGCATCAAGTTTGCCGCGCTGCTGGAGAAAGCATTGGCGCTGGGTTTTGACGCCGTGTGCACTGGCCACTACGCGAAGGTGGTGCGCAACGATGCCGGGGACCTGGAACTGCACCGCGCCGCCGACTGGGCCAAGGACCAGTCTTATGTGCTGGGCGTGTTGACGGCCGAGCAGCTCGAGCACTCCATGTTCCCGCTGGCGGACACTCCCTCGAAGGACGAAGTACGCGCTGAGGCGGCCGAGCGCGGGCTGACGGTGGCGAACAAGCCGGACTCGCATGACATCTGCTTCATCCCCGACGGGGACACCCGCGGCTGGCTCGAAGAGCGCATCGAGATGCGCGAAGGCGAGATTCTCGACACCGAGGGCAACACCCTGGGCACCCATCCCGGCGCGCACGCCTTCACGGTGGGCCAGCGCAAGGGACTCGGCATTGGCCGGCCCGCCGCCGACGGCAAGCCGCGTTTCGTGCTGGAGGTTCGGCCCAAGGACAACACCGTGGTGGTCGGGCCGAAGGCTCTGCTGAACGTGGACCGGATTACCGGGATTCGCCCCTCCTGGGCCGGCCTGCCGCTGGCTGAGGAAGCCACCGGTGAATGGTTCGACTGCCACGTGCAGGTGCGGGCTCACGGCGACCCGGTGCCCGGGCGAGCCCGAGTAGGCACCACCGAGGACGAGCACGGGGAGACCATTCCGGCCTGGCACCTGGAACTGGAGGAGCCGCTCTCTGGGGTGGCCCCGGGGCAGACCGCCGTCGTGTATCAGGGCACCCGGGTGCTGGGCCAGTCGACCATTGATCGCGCCGTGAATGCGCAGCGATTGTTGAGCACCGCCGACGCGCACGCCTAGGGGATCGGTATGCTGGGTTTCATGAGCGAACCCCGTGATGCCGAGACCTACGATCCGCTGGCCACGTCACTGTCGGAGGCCACGGATACGGCTATACTCGATGAGCTGTACGCCATCCGCGGCAGCATCGACAACATCGACGCCACCCTGGTTTATCTGCTCGCAGAACGCTTCAAATACACTCAGCGCGTGGGACGGCTTAAGGCCGAACACGAACTGCCGCCCTCGGATCCAAACCGGGAAGCCGCGCAGATCCAACGCCTCAAGCGCCTCGCCGCCGACGCCGAACTTGATCCGGACTTCGCCGAACAGTTCCTCAACTTCATTATCTCCGAAGTGATCCGGCATCACCAGAAGATCGCCGCTGACCACCAGTGAGCACCCACCTGATCACCGCCACCGCCCACGGCGGCCTTCCGGGCGCTGACCCGCGCGCCGCGGCCGTCTGGATGCTTAGCGAACTGCGTGACCCGCACCTGCCCGTGCTGCCCGAGCTTCACGCTGAGGGACGCTCTGATACCACCGGGCGGAGCGCTGTGATGCTCACCGAGCTTCCCGTGGACCGTCAGCCCTATGGATGGCGACTGGTGTCGGCGGAGTCGGTGCCCGCTCGCCGCGCCGCCTCGTGGTTCGGCCAGGGCCTAGATGCTTTCGTTGATGTTGCCGGGGAGCAGGGGATTTCCGTGCCGCGGCTGGGACTGCGGGTGCTCGGACCGGTGAGTCTGATGGCCCGGTTGTGGCTGCCCGGCGGGGAACGAGCGCTGCGTGACCACGGGGCCCGGGCCGACATCATGGCCTCCTGGGCCGACGGGGTGGCTGCACAGCTCGATCGCATTCACCGGCTCACCGGGGCGAAGATGCACCTGGTGGTGGCCGAACCCGAGGCGCTCGGGGCACTCACCGGCACGATTCCTACCGCCTCCGGATACCGCACTGTCCGCTCGCTGGACCGCTCCGAAGTGCGCACACACTGGCGTGCTGCAGTCACGGCACTCTGCCGTCCAAGACTGGCCGAGGACGGGCTAACCTTGGATGCTGCAGGGGCTGGTGAAGACGGGCAGGCCAGCCAGATGTTGACCAGGACTCTGATCGAGGCGTTGCCGACACCGGAGACACTCGCGGATCAGACGCCGTCGCGGCTGAGCCTGGGGCTACCGTGGGCTGGCTTTGAGCAGCACGGGACGCACCCGGCGCTATGGGACACCATCGCCGAGCTGGTGGAATCCGGGTACGGGGCGGACCTGATGGTGCCGTCCGAGCTGGCTCAGCGGCCCGGGGTCGACCCGGCACGGCTAGCCCAGGCACTGCAACAGCGCTGGGACCGACTCGGACTGGACCCGGCACTGCTGGAAGCGGTGCGGGTGTGCGCTCCGGACCTCAGCCAGGGTGCCGTCGGAACAGCCGCGGTGCCGCGTGCGCTGGACCGGGTGCGGCAGGTGGCCGAGCGGGCCAGCCAGCCGTTGTAAGATTTAGAGCCGTCCAGCGCTTTTGAGCCGCAGATAGGTGTCGGCCACCGCCGTCGGCAGGTGGGTAGGGGCTGCCTGTACGACGTCGGCTCCGGCATGCCGCAGCATCTGCACCAGTCCGGCTTCGTCGAGCTGGGATCGCTGAGCGGCCGCGGCCATGAACGCCGAACCGGGATCATCGATCTGGTTGCTGAGTTCGGCCAGCTCCGGGTCGGCCACCGAGGCGACCAACACCTGGTGATGGCGGGCGAGCTGCGGCAGGATCGGGAACAACCCCTCCTGCAGGGCGCCGGCGTCGAGCGAGGTCACCAGCACCACCAGGGCGCGCTGTCGGGCCACCCGCGACACCTCGACCGGCACCTGTGTCCAATCTGCCGCCAACAACCGGGGCTCCACATCAGCCAGGGCGGTCACCATATGGTTCAGCAGCGACCCCTTGGTGGTGGACGAGGCCCGGGCGCGTACCTGGCGGTCAAAGGCCAATACCTCCACCCGGTCGCCGCCGGACTGAGCCAGCGCTGCGAGCAACAGTGCGGTTTCGATCCCGGTGTCGAAGCGGGTTTCGTTCTGTACCCGGGCCGCAGCCGTACGGGAGGAATCGACCACGATCACCACCCGGCGGTCGCGCTCCGGGCGCCAGGTGCGTACCACCAGGTCCTGACGCCGGGCGGTAGCCCGCCAGTCGATGGAGCGGACGTCGTCGCCGCGCACATAATCTCGCAGGGAATCAAACTCATTGCCGGCACCGCGGGTCTGTATAGCGGAGCGCCCGTCCATTTCGCGCAGTCGGGCCAGCCGCGAGGGCAGGTGCTTGCGGGACCGGAACGGCGGTAGCACTGTGATCCGCCCCGGTGCCGGGTGGGTGACCTGGCGCCCGGCCACACCGAGCAGCCCCCAGGAGCGCACCGTCACCACGCGGGTGTTCAGCGTTCCGCGGCGGGAGGGGGTCAGGGTCATGGTGAGCCGGCGCGATTCGCCCGGCGGCAGGTCGAGGTTCTGCTGTACCGGGTGCGCCCCGGCAGTGGGTTGCCAGCCGTCGCGCACGGAGCCGCGCAGGCGTCGTCGCCCCAACTGGTGAACGATCAGCGCTGAATGTGCCGATTCGTCCAAGCGCACCGAGGAGTCGATCTCGCGGGTGAAGCTCACCGCTCGGGGCGAGGCCGCCGTCAGCAGATCGAGACTGATGATCACCACCAGGGCCAAGACGCACCACCACACGGTCGCGGTGGTGGGCCAGATCAGCACCGGGATGATCCCGAGCAGGCTCAGGGCGAGACAGCGCAGGGAAAGAACCACAAGATCACCGGGGGACCGGGACAGTGGACAGCAGCGAGGTCAGCACCTGGTCGGTGGTGACGCCGTCCATCTCGGCCTCGGGCCGCAGCGAAACGCGATGGCGCAGGCAGGGCAGCACCAGCGCTTGGACGTCATCGGGGGAGATGTAGTCCCGCCCGGACAGCCAGGCCCACGCCTTGGATGCATTGAGCAGGGCAGTCGAGCCGCGCGGGGAGACCCCGAGCTGGAACGACGGCGAGGTGCGGGTGGCCCGGGCGATGTCGGCGATATAGCCGAGAACCTCAGGGCTGGCCTGCACCGTCGCGGCTTCGGCGCGAGCGAGCTGAATGTCTTCGGCGCTGGCCACCGCGGTGACCCCGGCCGCCGCTAGGTCGGAGGGTGAGAATCCGGCCGCGTGACGGGTGAGGATCTCGATTTCCTGGTCGCGCTCGGGCAGGTTCAGGGTGACCTTGAGCAGGAACCGGTCCAGCTGCGCCTCGGGCAGCGGGTAGGTGCCCTCGTATTCCACCGGGTTCTGGGTGGCGGCCACCATAAACGGGTCGGGCAAGGGGAGCGATGACCCGTCGGCGGAGACCTGACGCTCTTCCATGGCCTCCAGCAGCGCGGCCTGGGTTTTCGGGGGCGTGCGGTTGATCTCGTCGGCCAGCATCAGGTGGGTGAACACGGGGCCGCGGCGGAACTCGAACTCCCCGGTGCGGGCGTCGTAGACCAACGAGCCGGTGATGTCACCGGGCATCAGATCGGGGGTGAACTGCACGCGGCGGGTTTCCAACGAAATGGCGGCGGAGAGGGAGCGTACCAGGAGGGTCTTGGCCACCCCGGGTACGCCCTCGAGCAGTACGTGGCCGCGGCAGAGCAGGCCAATCAGTAGGGAAGTCACCGCGGCGTCCTGGCCCACCACGGCACGCGCCACCTCGGTGCGCACCGCCTGCAGCTTGTCTCGGAGGGTGTTCTCAGAGGTCATCGATTCTCCTTCGTGGGTGGGTCAGGGATGCGGCAAGCTCGCGTTCCAGGGCGAGCAGACGGCGGGAGCGGGTCACTAGCTCGGACCGGCTGAGTTTCTCGGGGCGGCGGCGCGGATCGAGGACGGATTCGACGTCGGCGCGATCCCGACCCAGTACCCGGGCGGTCTCGGTGATCACGGAGTCCGTATCGTCCGGGGTGCGCAGCAGGCGGGCCATGCGGAGCAGGGCGCCGCGCTGCAGGGTGTCCAAGGCGGCGGTCTGCTGGTTGCCTCGCTCGTAGAGGCGGGCCCGGCCCACACTGGATTCCAGGGGCGAGACCTGGGCGGGGAATGGTTCCACGACGACGGGGCCGTGCCGGCGTCCCGCCCAGACCATCCCGACCACGGCGATGACCAGCAGCCAGAGCATTCCGGGGCGCACCCAGTCCGGCATCACCGGGCCCGGGGTGCCGCCCGCCACAGAGAGATCCGCCATGCCGGGCAGGTACCAGATCAGGGTGTCGGTGGCTGCCGCGCTCCACAGCGCGACCACAGCGTTGCCGTCTTCGGACACTCCCCGGTTGGTAAACATATCGTAGAGCCCGATCACGGTGGTCCCGGCAGGGTCCTGGATCAGCGCGTGCCCTTTCTCGGTCTCGAAACAGGTGTGCGCTTCTGTGGCATCGGAGTTTTCAACGTTCCAGGTCAGCTCCACGCCGTTGCCGGTCACGGTCTCCGCCTCGCGGGCCACGGGAAGCTCACAGGCTGCGCTAGCCTCGACGTCGTCGAGTGACTCGCCCACGGCGACGCCCTCGGTCAGTACCTCGGCCATCGAGGCGGTGGGAGCCACCAGCACCCGCTGTTCCGCAGGCACCGTCTCGGCCACCTCGTCGAGGCGCTGCGGGCTGGACTCGAGGATGCCCTCGTCGTAGAGCAGCACGCGGGCCTCGGGGTCTTCTTCGAGCAGCGCTTGCACCTCATCCAGGCTGGATGCGGGGCGCACGTCGACACCGTAGCCAGCAACCACCCGGGCCACAGCCTGGCCGCCGGTGGGCCCCGGATTGTCCGCCCCGAGTACGGCGTTATCCTCGGGCTGGCGGGTGAACAGCACCGCCACCGTGATCGCGAAAAGCCCCACCAGCGCGGCCACGAGCAGCACGGTGCGGCGGTGCGTCCGCCACAGATCGGCCACCGAGGGGACAGCGGAGGTGGTCATCGGGGCACCACCTGCCGCGGGGTGTGCCTCGAGCTGGGTCGGGACGGTGAAGCCACACGCAGTTCACGTTCGAGCTCGGCCAGGCGCTTGGCCTGGTCGATGGAAGCCCCACGGTGGCCATAGGCGACGTCGTTGAACCAGCCGGCGGACTCGTCCAGTCGCGCACGATGCTCGGGGAACACCTCGCCGAGGGTGGCACTGGCACCGGTCGCCGTGAGTGAGGCTCGTTCGGGGAGCAGTACTCGGTTCTGTCCCTGTCGGAGGATGGCGCGGAAGTAGGCGAGTACGGCATCCGAGGCTCGGGACTCGCGTATCGCGGTGTCGCCGGCTTCCCGGTACTGCTCGGCGGTCAGCGCGGCATCCACCACGCCCGCACGGTCGTCATCGCCGGATCGACGTACTCCGAAACGGGGACGCAACCACAACAACAGCACGACCGTCAGCACGATCACCGCCGCCACGATCAGCCACGCCGGCAGTCCGGCGCCACCTTCCACCCCGGCCAGCCACCCGACCAGGGCGTGCCAGGCGGCCTCAAGCCACTCGGCCAGGGGGTTGGGGCGCTGCTCGGCATACTCCTGCTGCGAGAGCTCGTGCAGAATGGTGCGGCGCGCCTCGTCCCGGTCAGGCGTCCAGGGGATCTCAGCTGCGCGGGCGGCCAGGAACAAGGTCATCAGCGGCGCTGTCGAGGGTCTGGGCGTTGAGGCGGGTGGAGAAGCGGTCGTCCGTTTCCGCGCCCACCGAGGTGGCAATATTCAGCAGTTCACGGTCGAAGCCCTCGCGCCGCATCCGGTAGTCGACGTAAAACAGGCCGTACAGAATCGAGATCAGGCACTGGGCGAACATCGAGACGAAGATCGACACGCCGGTCTGGATCGCGGTGAGCAGCGCGGTTTGCTGGACCATCTCTTCTGCGGAGGCGTTCTCGTCAAGGAACATCACCGAGATCATCGACAGTGGCGTGGTGATCACCGAGGTGACAATGCCGAGGATCAGGGTCACCAGCAGCACGATGCCGAAGGTCCGCCACCAGGCCCCGCCGGTGAGCCGCCACGACCGGCCCATGGCCCGCAGCGGGCCGATCTGCTCGACCCCGATGAGCGTGGTGGTCAAGCAGAACTTGATGCCCAGCCAGATGCCAATCATGAAGGTGGCGAAACCGAAAAGCAGGATGGTCACGATGGCGACCCCGAAGCTCGCATCCTGCCACGAGAACACCGCCCAGACGATCAGGCCCACGAAAATGGCCATGATCACGGTGGTGATGACGGCCAACAACAGCATAAACAGCAGCAACTTGCCCCAGGAACCGCGCATCAGCCGCAACGTCTGGCCGAAGGTGGTCTTCACGCCCACCGCGGAGCGCACCGCCACAATGCCGAGCACAGCCTGGGCCAGCAGGGTGAAGAAGACGGAGAGCACCATCATTCCGCCGAAGCTCGTGCCTCCCCAGGTCGCCATGGTGGCCAGCAGATCAAAGATTTGCTCATCCGAGGGATCGTCCATGCCCGGTGTCATCATATTCTCACCGAGCGTGGAGAACAGGGCGTAGATACCCACCATGTAGACGGCGGCCTGGGCGACGGCGGCGACGGCGGAAATGCCGAGTACCGCCCCCGGGTTGCGTCGCAGCGTGGCGAAGATACCCTCGAGCAGATCCGACAGCGTCAGCGGGCGCAAGGGGATGGTGCCGGGACGGGAGGCTTGCACAAATACGGGCTGCTGACCCGGATGGTGGCCAGGCTGCTGACCCGAGTAGGAGCCGGGGTAGGCTCCGACCGGCTGATACGGGGGCACCTGATAGCCGCCGGGCTGGCTTGGCTGGGACGGGATGACGCCATAAGGATTCGGGGAACCGTACGGGTTCGGCGAGCCGACGTAGGGGTTGGAGGGTTCCGAGCCCTCGGGGGGCTGTGGTGTGCTCATGAACGCGGAGCCTCTCGAGTGGTCGACGTCGTGATCTCTCGGACTCGACTCTATACCGGTGTTGTCAGGACTCTCCAGATTTCGGCCGAGTTATCCACGTAACACGGCCAGCAACCGATATGCTTCTTCACAGATCGCCCCATGCTCCGGGGCGACATGTGTGGAGAACGGGGGTTGGACCGAGGATGAAAGCCAGAATCTTGGTGGTCGACGACGACGAGGCGCTGTCCGAGATGATCGGCATCGTGCTGCGTAACGACGGTTTCGAACCCTATTTCTGTGCCGACGGCAACGCCGCAGTCGATCTGTTCCGCTCGATCCGCCCGGATTTGGTGCTGCTCGATCTGATGTTGCCCGGCCGCGACGGCATCGAAATCTGCCGTGCGATCCGCCAGGAATCGGACACCCCCATCGTGATGCTCACCGCGAAATCCGAAACGGCCGACGTGGTGCGTGGATTGGAAGCCGGCGCCGACGACTACGTGCCCAAGCCGTTCAAGCCCGCCGAATTGGTGGCCCGCGTGCGCGCCCGACTGCGTGAGGGCGATGTACGCTCCTCTGAGGCGCTGCGTATTGGAGATGTCACCATTGATGTCTCCGGCCACGAAGTCACCCGCGCCGGGGAACGTATCAACCTCACCCCGTTGGAGTTTGACCTGCTGGTCGCGCTGGCCCGCCGTCCGGGTCAGGTGCTGACCCGCGACATGCTGCTGGAAGAGATCTGGGGGTACCGCCACCAGGGCGACGCCCGCCTAGTCAACGTGCACGTCCAGCGCTTGCGCTCCAAAGTGGAGAAGGATCCTGACAATCCTGAGGTGGTGCTCACGGTACGCGGGGTCGGGTACAAGGCCGGTCAGCCCTGAGCCAGACACGTTCCACCCCCAGTGCGCCCGTCGCGTTGCATGGCTCCACCCCGGTGCTGGCACCGCAACAGCGCCGCGGCGCGCGCGGCTGGCTGTACCTGCCGGGCCACGGCGTGCGCTGGATTCGCGATCGCTGGGTATCCTCGCTGCAATTCCGCACGGTGTCGACGACCGTGTTCTTCACCTTCGCCTCCGCGCTGATCCTGGGGCTGTTCCTCTCCCATCAGGTCTCTACCGGACTATTTGAGTCGCGGTTCGCCCAGGTGCAGGCCGAGGCTAACCACGGGCTGAATCAGGCGCGCACCATCTTCGAGAACGCGAACACGAATGACCAGGAGAACACCTCCAACCTGGTCACCGACACCCTGGGCTCCCTGGCCGGCGGCAGCGGCACCATGGCGCGAGGTTTTATTCTGGTGCCCTTGGACGAGGGCCAGAACCTCTATGTTGGATCCATCTCCTCCGCCGGGGTCTCCGAGGATCTGATTACCCAGGAAATGTCCGACGCCGTCGCCGAGGATCAGGGCATCTACTGGCAGTCGGTGTCCGTGCCCGTGGGCGTGGGCGAGCAGACCGGGCCGGGCCTGGTGTTTGGCACCCAGCTGGTGCTGCCCCCGGGTAACTTTTACGCGCTCTACCTGGTCTACGACCTCACCGAGGTCCAATCCACCCTGGACTACCTGACCAATGTGCTCGTGCTCGCCCTGGTGATTCTGCTCGTGCTCAACATCATGATCGCCCTGTTCACCACCCGTCAGGTGGTGCGCCCGGTGCAGCAAGCCGCCGCCACCGCAGAGTCGCTGTCGTCCGGAGACCTTTCCGTGCGTATGGCGGTGCGACGACGCGACGAGGTGGCCCGGTTGGGCACCTCGTTCAACCGCATGGCCGACAACATTCAGGACCAGATCACCCAGCTGGCCGACCTGTCGATGATTCAGCAACGCTTCGTCTCCGACGTCTCCCACGAACTGCGCACCCCGCTGACCACCGTGTCCATGGCGGCCGAGGTGCTGCACGACTCCCGCTACGATTTCGACCCGGTGAACCGGCGTTCTGCCGAGCTGCTCTACCACCAGGTGGAACGGTTCCAAGCTCTGCTCGCAGACCTGCTGGAAATCAGCCGGTTCGACGCCGGTGCCGCGGAAGTCGCCGCCGAATCCACCGACATTCTGCACCTGGCTGCTGATGTCGTGCTCACCGCGCAACCCCTGGCCGACAACGCCGACACCGAGGTGTGGGTGGTGCCCGTGGGCGAGAACTTCACCGCCGACGTCGACCACCGCCGCATCGAGCGTATTCTGCGCAATCTGGTGAATAATGCGATCGAACACGGCGAATCCCGCCCGGTCGATGTCATCGTCGCCTCCGACGAGGTCCAGGTGGCCGTGGTGGTGCGCGACCACGGCATCGGCATGAACGAAGAACAGGTCGCCCACGTTTTCGACCGGTTCTGGCGCGCCGACCCGGCACGCACCCGCACCACCGGCGGCTCCGGACTGGGTTTGTCCATTGCGGCCGAAGATACCCGGCTGCACCACGGCCAGCTCGACGTCTGGGGCGAACCGGGGGAGGGCGCCGCGTTCCGCTTGGTGCTGCCACGCAACCGCGGCGAGGCCACCACCGCCACCCCGCCGCTGTGCCTGCCACCGGACTACGATCTGGCCGACCGCCGGCCAGCCCGCGAGATCGAGTTCCCCCAGGACGACAACGCCGAGGCGCACGACAACACCGCATCACACAGCCACGCCGACCTGCCCAAGCGGGCCTATGAGCAGTCGCTGCACCCGCCGAAACCGCCGCGGAACGAGAACGGAGGTGAGCGCTGATGCTACGCCGCTGTCGTCTGCTCGCACTCGTGAGCGTCCTGGCCCTGCTCCTGGCCGGCTGCACCAGCCTGCCCCAGGCCGGTCCGGTCACCCGCTCCGATGAGCAGGGCGGCTCCGAATCCACCGCCTCCTACATCTTCAACCCGCCGGCCCCTACCCAGGGCGCCACCCCCGAAGCTATTGTCACCGGGTTTATCAATGCAGGCTCCGGCATCCAAGACGACTTTGCCACCGCGCGGGAATACATGACCCCGGAAGCCGCCGAATCCTGGGATCCCGAATTGCGCACCGTGATCTATTCTTCCCAGCCCGCTGTCGTCGCCTCCGACGCCGAAGGCGAATACACTGTCCAATTCGAAATCCAGGGTGTGGTCGACGACGCCGGGGTGCTCTCCCAAACCTCCGAGAACTCCACTGAGGCCATCACCCTGCGTCTCGTCGAAAATGAAGCGGGCGAGTGGCGCGTGGCCGAAGCCCCGGATGGCATCATTCTCGATTCCTCCCAGTTCAACGCGCTCTATGCCTCCCACCGGTTGTTCTTCTACGACCCCTCCTACAGCTACGCTGTGCCCGATGTTCGCTGGTTCCTTAACCGCTCCGGACAGACCGCCGAGATCGTCCAATCTCTGATGGACGGCCCCGCCGCGTACCTCGACGGCGCGGTCGCTACCGCCTTCCCGGACGGTGCGGCACTGTCCCGTGCCTCGGTGCCCGTGAGCTCCGGGGTGGCCGAGGTCGACCTCAACGCCTCCACCCTGGGCGGCACCGAGCCGCTGGCCCGGCAGCGCATGCAACAACAGCTGGAACTGACCCTGACCGAACTCGCCCGTGTCTCCGATGTGGAGATGACCATGGGCCAGAACCCAGTGAACCTGGGCGAAGAAGCCGAAGAGTTCGAAACCGTGAGCACCTCCGCCTCGGTGGGCAGCCTGCAGGTCGCCATCAGCGAGAACGACCAGTTGGTCTACTACGAAGGTGCGGCTGTGCTGCCCATCGCCGGCGCCCCCGACGCCGCCTTCCTCGAGCCGGTCGACCCGACCATGAGCCTGGATCACTCCCAGCTGGTGTTCCTCAATGGCGAGCGTGACGGAATGTACTGGGCCACCACCCACGGCCAGCTCGATCGGGTTCACGACGGCGAAAACCTCACCGCGCCTTCCCTGGACCACACCGGTTGGGCCTGGACCGCCGATCGAAACCAGGACGACGAATCCACCGTCACCGTGGCCCGTTTCGGTGAGGAGATCGAAACCCGCACCATCGACGCCGCCTGGCTCGACCAGCGCCGGGTGGAAGCCCTTCGCATCTCACCCGACGGCGCACGTGTGGCGGTGGTGGTCGGCGACGGCGACAGCAACGAGCTCTTCGTAGCCGGGGTCATCCGGGACGAGTCCGGCAATCCGGTGAGCATCGGTAACCCCATCTCGTTGGAAACCACCGTGCCGCTCAACGACGTCGTCTGGTACTCCACCGAGGAACTGCTGGTGGCAGCTACCTCCGCCACCGAACGCGTGGTGCCCGAGCTCATTGGACTCAACGGCACCCAAGCCAGCCTCAACCCGCTGCTGGGCATGACCGGATTCTCCGCCGGCGCCGGATCCAACGTGATCTACGCCGAAACCGAAGAAGAAGTCGTGCTCGGTGTCGGCTCCTGGTGGCGCCCACAATCCGGAGTCGCCAGCGACCTGTCCTTCCCGGGCTGACCGTCTCCTCCACAGGGCCTGACCCTCGACGGACAGACCGCCGGTCTCCACCAGATCCCCGTCACAGCCTGACTCACCCTGCGAGCGCAACGCATGCTGATCGGATGCTGACCTCTGTCCTTGACCGCACCCTGCACCATCCCGTCACCCTCCACGCACGTGCCGCCGCTCGTGAAGTCGCCGGTCTGCTCATCCCGTCCTGGTGCGTGGTGTGCGATGCCGAGCCCGGGTATCGCGACCATGCGTGTGCATCCTGCCGCGACCTTCTGGCCAGGGCACTTCTGCACCCTTTCGCCGCCGAACACGACGCAGAATCACTGCCTCTGCTCAGGGAGGAACCGTTGCCCGTGGTGGCCGCCGGACGCTACTCCGCGGAGGTGGCCCGGGCGCTGCTGGCGTTCAAAGATCACGGGCGATTACCGGCGGCGCGGCTCTTCCGCCCCGGGCTTACCCGCGCCGCCCACCACCTACACAGCCAGCTGAAAGAATCCGCTGATGCTGTCCCTTCTACCCCGGGGAACAATGGCGCCGTGCTGGTACCCATCCCCGGATCGGGAAGCGGTTTCCGACGTCGTGGCTACGATCCGGTCACCGAGCTGCTGCGCACGCCCTTGCCCTGGCCGGTGGAGCCGCGGCTCCTGCAACACCGGGTCCAGATCATGGGTGGCACGGCCCACGCCGGATCCAGCGCCACCGGGCGGCGACAACGCGCATCAAAGAAGTTCCGGGTCCGCCCGAGTCCACCCCGGCGGGTCATTGTGATGGACGATGTCCTCACCACGGGCTCCACCCTGGCTGCAGCCTGGCGGACCCTTACCGCGGCCGGTCACCAGGTGTTAGCGGGTCTCGTGGTAGCAGCCGTGACACGGGAACCGGAGGTCGCGGAAATTCGAGTTGAATCAGATCTTAACGAGACGTGATCGACAGGCTAGAGTAATGTCTACGAACTGGAAACAGTTCAGCCCGTCGGCGACGAAAGGAGTGGTTCTTTCGTCGCCATTCGCGTCTCATCAGGAGGTCAGGATGACCCTGGACATCAACTATGTTGCTCGTAACGTCTCGATCCCGGAGAGTTTCCGTGAGTACGCAGAAGAAAGGTTCGACCGGATCCAACCGCTGACCAATGGAGCGCAGCGACTGGAGATCAAACTCACCAAGCAGGCACATCGAGGT
Source organism: Citricoccus muralis (assembly GCF_029637705.1). Taxonomy (NCBI): domain Bacteria; kingdom Bacillati; phylum Actinomycetota; class Actinomycetes; order Micrococcales; family Micrococcaceae; genus Citricoccus; species Citricoccus muralis. Next base: position 2,090,390 of record NZ_CP121252.1, on the reverse strand, counting down.
GCCGATGGGTCGATGACCGTCGAGCTGACGCTTCATGAGAAGAGCGACATCATCCGCGCGGAGTCCTCTGATAACGACAAACTGGTCGCCTTCGACCAGACCTTCCACCGCCTGCAGGAACGGCTCCGCCGGCTGCGGGATCGTCGGAAGGGCGGACGACGCCGGGCTTCTGTTTCCGAAGCCACCGCGTCTCTGACACCGCCGACCCAGGGCGATTCCCTGGTCAACCAGGTGCTCGAGGCGCGCAAGGCCGAGGAAGCCGAGGCCGAAGAAGCAGAGCGCGCGCGGCGTGAAGGCGATGTTCCGGTGAGCATTCGTCAGAAGGTATTTCCCACTGAGCGGATGACCGTGGACGAAGCGGTCGACAACATGGAACTGGTCGGTCACGATTTCTACCTGTTCGTCGATTCCGAGACCGAACGGCCTTCCGTGGCCTACCGACGTCGAGGCTGGTCCTACGGCGTGATCGCTCTGGGCGATGAAGAGTCCAGCACCGAGCGGATCTACCACAGCAACACCAACGGCGGCTGATCCCCGCCCTCCCGGGGCCCCGGGCACCGACATCACCGTCGGAGCCCGGGCCCCGTCGCTTCTGTTGGGGCGGACGTGGCTTGATACGGAGCAAATTCCCAGGCGAATCGTCGTAGTATGGGTAGTCGACGGTCGTCCCATGCGACCGATGGAACCTGCACGGGCCGTGACCGGCCCACCGCGTCCGCAACCCGGGAGTTTATACACGTGGCACTGATCGATCGCATCCTGCGCACCGGCGAGAAGAAGATTCTCAAGAAGCTGAAAGGCTACGTCGACCAGGTTAATGTGCTCGAGGACGAATTCCGCGGACTCTCCGACGCCGAACTGCGCGAAGAGACGGACAAATTCCGGGCGCGCGTGGCCGACGGCGAACACTTGGACCTGCTGCTACCGGAAGCCTTCGCCGCCGTGCGTGAAGCAGCCGGTCGCACCCTGGGGCAACGCCACTACGACGTGCAGCTCATGGGCGGGGCCGCCCTGCACCTGGGCAATATCGCCGAGATGAAGACCGGTGAGGGTAAGACCCTGGTCGCCACGGCTCCGGCATACCTCAATGCCCTGACCGGTAAGGGCGTGCACGTGGTCACCGTCAACGACTTCCTCGCTGAGTACCAGTCCGATCTGATGGGGCGCGTGTTCCGTTTCCTGGGCATGGAAACCGGCGTCATCCTCTCTAAACAGCGTCCCGATGTGCGTCGCGAGCAGTACGCCGCCGACATCACCTACGGCACGAACAATGAATTCGGCTTCGACTATCTGCGTGACAACATGGCCTGGTCACTCGACGAGCTAGTACAGCGGGGCCACCACTTCGCCGTGGTCGATGAGGTCGATTCCATTCTGATCGACGAAGCCCGTACCCCGCTGATCATCTCCGGACCGGCCCAGGGCGATGTGAACCGCTGGTACTCCGAGTTCGCCAAGTTGGCTCCGCGCCTGAAGCGGGAAACCGACTACGAGGTCGACGAGAAGAAGAAGACCGTGGGCATCCTCGAGCCGGGCATCGACAAGATTGAAGACTGGCTGGGCATTGACAATCTCTACGAATCGGCGAACACGCCGCTCATCCAGTACATGAACAATGCGATCAAGGCCCAGGAACTGTTCAAGAAAGACAAGGACTATGTGGTCCTCAACGGTGAGGTCCAGATCGTCGATGAGCATACGGGTCGTGTGCTCGCGGGTCGTCGCTACTCGGAAGGTATGCACCAGGCCATTGAGGCCAAAGAGGGTGTGAAGATCAAGGCCGAGAATCAGACCCTGGCCACGGTCACCCTGCAGAATTACTTCCGTCTCTACGACAAGCTCTCCGGCATGACCGGTACCGCCGAAACGGAAGCTGCCGAGTTCATGTCCACCTACAAGCTGGGCGTGGTGCCGATTCCGACGCACCGTCCGGTGCAGCGCATCGACCAGACGGACCTGATCTACAAGAATGAAGTGGCGAAATTCGACGCCGTCGCCGCCGACATCGAGGAGCGCCACGAAAAGGGGCAGCCGGTACTGGTCGGCACCACCTCGGTGGAAAAGTCCGAGTACCTCTCTCGTCTGCTGGCCAAGAAGGGCATTCGTCACGAGGTGCTCAACGCGAAGAATCACGCACGCGAAGCCGCCATTGTCGCCCAAGCCGGGCGCAAGGGTGCGGTGACCGTTGCCACCAACATGGCCGGTCGTGGTACCGACATTATGCTCGGCGGCAACGCCGAATTCGCGGCCGTGGCCGAAATGCAGTCCCGTGGTCTGGATCCGGAAGAGAACGCCGAACAGTACGAAGCACTGTGGCCCGAGGTCCTCGAGGCCGCAAAGAACGCGGTCAAGAAAGATCACGACGAGGTTGTCGAAGCTGGCGGTCTCTACGTTTTGGGTACCGAGCGTCACGAGTCGCGACGTATCGATAACCAGCTGCGCGGTCGTTCCGGTCGACAGGGCGACCCCGGTGAATCCCGGTTCTACCTGTCCCTGGCCGATGACCTGATGCGGCTTTTCAACCCTGCTGCGGCTGCGCGCATCATGAACTCCTCGCGCATGCCTGACGATATGGCATTGGAATCGAAGCTGGTCACCTCCGCCATCCAGAACGCGCAGAGCCAGGTGGAATCCCGCAACGCCGAACAGCGCAAGAACGTGCTGAAATACGACGATGTGATGAACCGCCAGCGGGAGGCGATCTATGCGGACCGCCGCCAGATCCTGGAAGGCCAAGACCTGCAGGCCAAGGTGCAGAATTTCCTCGAAGACTCCATTGGCGCCATTGTTGATGAGGAAGCGTCTAATGAGAGCGGTATCGACCTAGAGAAGCTACTGGGCGATATCAAGCAGCTCTACCCGGTGTCGCTGACGCTGGAAGAACTGGAAGAACAATTCCCCTCGCAGCCCAAGGCCGAAGAGCTCAAGCGAGAGTTCCTCTCGGACGCGCAGTTGCTCTATGAAGACCGCGAACGCACCATCGGCGAAGACAATATGCGTGAGCTGGAACGTCGGGTCGTGCTCCAAGTCATCGGCCGTAAGTGGCAGGAACACCTTTACGAGATGGACTATCTCAAGGAGGGCATCGGTCTACGTGCGATGGCCCAGCGTGATCCGCTGGTCGAGTACCAGCGCGAAGGCCACATTATGTTCCGCTCGATGATGGAGGCCATCCGCGAAGAATCGGTCGGATATCTCTTCAACGTGGAGGTCAACACGACTCCTGCGGCGACATCCCTCCCCGGAGTCACCGACGCTCGCCGCCAGACGATGACACCGACCCTAAACATCAAGGGCATGGACACCCCGCAGCAGCCTTCACGGTTGAGCTACAGCGCCCCCTCGGACTCCGGGGGAGTCGAAACCCAGGTACGCAGCAGTGATGGGTCTGCAGCCAACGGAACCACTCAGTCGAAGTCTGCGCGCAAGGCAGCCGAGCGTTCAGAGAAGGCGGCAGCCAAGAAGGCGAAGCGGGCTCGCTAACCCAACTCGATGGCGGTGACTTTCCAGCCGGTACGGTGACGTTCCAGGCGAAGCGCTGCGGCGCGTACCCGATCGCCGACCTTCACGCTGGTGCTGGCTTCATAAATGTTGTCATCGATGCGATTCAGTCGCGACGACAAGGTCCGGGTGGAGGTCCGGTCCTGATGCTCGGGACGGATTCGCTGTGCCAATTGGCTACGGCGGTTCATCTTTTCGTAGGTGGGTAGGTTCATCCAGCGCGATAACTGGTGGACAGAGCGCAACCCCAACTCGGCCTCGATGCAAGCCAGGCCGACGATACGCACCACTTTATGAATCGCACGTTCGGTCTCGGCTGATTGCACAAGGTTCAGCCGACGCCGAATCTGCGCCGGGCTCAGCGACGCGGAACCATCAGAATCCGGGGCGGTGCTCGGCGCGGTCCGGCACCGTGACGGGTGTGGAGCAAAGAACTCCGGTTTTACCGGCGCCGCGATGTCCAATAACGTCTTGGCTCGAACCACCCTCATGCTCAAGGTGTCAAGAGGACCAGGGTGCGTGGTGTCAATGCTGGGTGCAGACATGGGAAGCTCCTGCGGTTGTGATCAAGGTGATTAGTGAGTCCAAGCCGGAGTGGTCAACACCGTTCCGGGAATCAGGACGTGGGGGTTGTCGCCGATGCTGTGACGGTTCTCCTGCCACCATTGCCGCCAACGTTGGTCGATTTCATAGGCTGTCGCCGAAGGTCCGAGCTCTGCAGCCGCGATACGCCACAGGCTGTCACCGGTGACAACGATGTGCTCGAGGTGCGTGGTGCGGTGGTCGGGGGAAGTGACCACCACCTCCGGTGCCACCGGCATCCATCCCCCGTCCGATGCCGATGCCCGAGCCACGTCGGTCGGGTGGGTGTGTGTCAGAGCCGACGTCGTGTGCTGACTCCACGCCGGCGACGGTGCCTCCCACGAGGATTCGGTTGCGAACGCGGCGCCGCCCGATACGAGGTGCACCCCGAGAACGCCGACGGCCAGTCGCCGCAGGAACCACGGGCTGATCGCCCAACCCCACCGCATCCACCGGCGTGACTGGATGCGGTGCCCAACGAGCATGAGGACGGCTCCGAGGCTCATGGTCAGTGTGATGAGGCAGATCAAAATGCCGATGACCACGCAACCGGCCGCGACCAACAGCTCTACCTGGCCGAGGGCACTCTGTGTGGATTTTCCTTGCAGGCCGAGCCACACCAGCAGAGGTCCGCTGATGACCGTGAGCACGAGGAGCGCAACATTGGCAGCCTCGAGAGATCGCTCCGTCGGTTTCGTGATTGCTGTCGTCATGGTGTCCTCGTCTCCGATGGTCCGGCAATGACAATGTTCTATCAATCATGTCGACTAGGTGTCAATAGATGCTAAAGAACTCTGTTGTGTGCATTTTGATGTAGTTTGATGATTTTTGCGATGTTGACGGAGGCGCAGACTAGTTCGGGTAGGCGCTAGTCTGGTGCGATGAGATGGGAAGCATTGTTCGCTGATCTGGAAGGTGAGCTGGCGGCGCAACGGTGGCAGGAAATTGAAGCCACGGCGGCCGAGCTCACACGCGGCGACAGGGCGCAGATTGCTTTAGGGCAGCGTCTTCAGGCCGCTGTGGGTACTCAGGTGCGCGTGGGCCTGACTGGTGGTGGAATGATGCCCATGATGCTGCAGTCTGCCGCCCCAGAGTGGCTGGGTGGATACGACGGTGCGGGAAGTCTCATTGTGACCACGCGCGCAATTGAAATGGTCGATGCCGATCTGAGCAGGGCGGCTCCACCCGAAGAAAAGCCTCGCGTCGGGGCCAGTTTTGCAGCGGCCTGTCGTTCGCTGTCGCGTCGTCGCGAGCTCGTCGCCGTCACCTCGGTATCGGGGTGCGTGCTGGCGGAGGGGCGGATTGACCTGGTGGGTGCGGACTATATCGAAGTCACCGCATCACTGAGTGGAGGCGGCAGGCGTGGCAGCAGACTGCGCCGGGCCATCCCGATGGCGGCCGTCCAGACGGTGCGTGCGCACCGGATGGCTATGGACTGATGTAGTCCTCAGGAATCGGCGCGCTGGCGCTCTTTAACCTTGACTTCCTGAGAGGCGTAGAGCCCCTGGATGTAGTCTTCCAGCTTGGCAGTCTCGACGCGCCACTGCCCTCGACCGCCGATCTGGATGGCCGCCAGTTCGCCTGAGCGAACGAGGGCGCGCACCTGCGCCACCGAAATCTGCAGTTCTTCCGCAACATCGGTCAGCGTCAAGAAGCGAGGCATGATGACCGTCCGTTTCTCTGTCGATGAATCATAATCCATCTCAGTTTCTCACAAGAGTGAAGTCCGAGGGCGAGTTTCCACCAGGCTGTTCACTGAGGAGATAAATGAGGCCGGTTATCCACAGAATGATCAGTTTTGGCCCAATTTGATGCTCTTTGCCGTACAGTGGTGAAAGCGTGCACGGCGGAGTTGAGAATGTGACTGAACATGAAGACGAAGGCCTGTACGTCGCGCTGACATTCCGACAGTATGTCAGTTTGAAGGTACGACCAATGACCAGGAGAGAGTCGAGATGACCGATCGCGCTGATGCTCCACGTCTGAGACGACCTGGCTGGAAAGATCCACGACTGTTGGTGGGTGTTCTGCTGGTGATGGTATCCGTCGCAGCGGTGGTTCTTTTGGTCCGTCAGGCCGATTCTCGGGTTGAGTATTGGGCGGCCGCCCAGGACATCACCCCCGGTACCGCGCTCAAAGCCGAGCACCTGACCGTGGTGTCAGCGAATCTGGGGGATTCGTCGCAAGGCTACCTGCCGGCCGATCAGCCGGTGCCCGACAATGTGGCGGCTGTGGCGACCGTACGGCAGGGCGAACTACTGCCTGCCGGTGGGCTTGCTGTTCGCGACCCCGAAGAACGTCAGCAGATCACGGTTCAAGTCTCGGATGTGGTGCCGGAGCATCTCAGCAACGGCGACCGAGTCGACCTATGGGTCGCTTTCCCAGATGACACCGGCCGCGGATTCTTCGAGCCCGAGCAGGTGGCCGTCTCTGCCGAAGTCGTGGGCACCTCAGAATCGACAACCGCGTTCGGAGCCGGTGTCACGGGCAACGTCGCTTTGATGCTGGGTCCTGAAGAAGTGCCGGAAATTTTGGGTGCACAGGCGAATGGGGCGCGGATGACCATCGTTCCCTCACTGGGCTCGTCCTGACACGGGGAGACGGATGAAACCGCTAACTGTTGCCACCACGTTCAACCCGCGATTCGACCATGTGACGAGTATTGAATCAGTTCGTGGAAATGTTTTGGTCACGCACCGCTGTGATGATCTACCCGAACTCATGAGTTTGGGGCGGTCGGGGATCGTCGATCTTATGCTGGTTGCTGGTGACACCGATGATGTGGGTCGCAACGTTCTGGAAGCGGTGCAGATACCGGGCGGTCGCTCACCGGCGTTGGCGGTCCTTTCGGATGTGTCGTCGGAACGGGAGCGCCTCGAATCGTTAGGCATTGCCGCCACCAGCCCGGACCTGGATCCGTCGAAGTTGGTGGCGTGGCTCTCTGACGTGGTGCGGCAGCACCGCGAAAGTGACCAGGGTTGGCGATCCAAGACTGTAGAACCGGCTGGCGCGGAACATTCCGGTGGCGATGCTGCGCCATGGACTGTCGAGGACGACGCCGGTGAGTCTGCAGGGACCCCGTCGACTCATCGCGACGCCGGGCAACCGAGACAGACACCTGGCACCGTGACCGCCGTATGGGGCCCGATCGGCTCGCCGGGTCGCACCACCGTTGCTATCAACCTGGCGGTGGAATTGGGGCTGGCAGGTGAAGACGTCGTCCTCATCGATGCCGACACCTACGGCGCATCGGTTGCTGCGATGCTGGGTTTGCTCGATGATTCCGCCGGTATCGCTCAGGCCTGCCGTGCCGCAGAACGCGCCGACATCAGCGGGGCCAGGCTGAAATCGTTGGCCTCTCCGATTCGAGTGGCCGGGACCAGGATCGACGTGCTGACGGGGCTGACTCGTCCGGATCGTTGGGCTGAGTTGCGCGCGGCGTCGCTGGCTCAGGTGTTGTCCCGTGCGACCGACCAGTGGAGCCACGTCGTGGTGGACTGCGGATTCGGCTTGGAAGAAGACGAAGAGCTCAGCTTCGATGTGCCCGCCCCGCAGCGCAACGGGGCCACGCTGACCGCCCTGACGGCAGCCGATCATGTGCTGGCGATCGGGACGGGGGACCCCGTGGGTCTGCCCCGACTGATCAAGGGCCTCGATGACGTGGAGCGCCTGGTCAGCGCTGAGAAGTCAGTGCGCATCGATCCGGTGATCAACAAGGTCAGCGCCAGCACCTCCGGTGTGGGTCCGCGGGCGCAGATCCGTTCGGTGTGGAGCCGCTACGGATCCCAGTACGAGGTGCATGCGTTCTTGCCCCACGACGCCAAAGCGGTATCCAACGCCCTGTTCGGCGGCCAAGTGCTGGCGGAAGCCTCCCCGAAATCATCCATCCGCATCGCGATCGCCGGTGTCGCCGCGAGAGTGCGGGCCGGTGCGGAAGGGCTTCAGTCGGAGCCAGCGTCCAGGTCAGCGTCGGTGTTGTCATCCGAACAACGGGACAGCCGTCGGCGTCGTCGTGGAAGCACCCGTGCGACGATGAACCCGGTGAGCAGAATCGTGAACAGATTTAGCCGAACCAAACAGGGGTGAGAACTACAACACGCGGCGGGCTATCGGTAGGGTAGTGACGTGGAGCAATGGGGCTCCGCAAAACCACCATGAAAGAGATTGCACTCAGATGACTGCTACCGTCTCGCTCTGGTCGCTCGAGCATGCCTCCGAGTCGACCACGTCCGGACCCGCCATTGAAAAACTCACGCAGGCGTATTTTCGCCACGTCTCGCACAACGATCAAGAAGAGCTCGGTCAACGAGGACGGCTCGAAGCGGTCGAACATCACCTCAAGCTGGCGCAACGGCGCGTCAGCGAGGAGCCGGTGGTGCGTGTGGATCGGGCCACCACCTCCGCAGTGCTGCGTGTGGTGCAAGCCGATATGCCCTTCCTGGTGGATTCCGTTGCCGCTGAGGTGACTCGGCAGGGGTACGCCATCCACATGGTCGCCCACCCCACCTTCCTGACGCATCATCAGAAAGACACCGGTGAACTGGTCGGCATCTTCGATATTCCGGCCCAGGGTCCCGTGGCCTCCGGCGATACGGCCGCGCTGACCGGTCTCGGTGCTTATTTGAGCGGTGACGACGTGCGAGTGGGCGTGGAATCCTGGATTAGCATCCACACCACCGGTCCAATGTCCGAAGCGGCCGCCGCGGAACTGGAAGAAGGCGTCACGCAGGCTCTGGCCGATGTGCGCGCTTCCGTGCGCGACTGGGAAGAGATGCGGGCGGCCGCGCTGAGTGCGGCTCAGACGCTGCGTCACGATGCGCCGTCGCAGGCGCTGCAGGTCAACCGCTCGGCCGACCTGCTGGAGTGGATGCGCAACGGCAACTTCACTTTCATCGGCTACCGCGAGTACGTACTGCGCACCGGAGATAACCACCAGGTGCTGCACCCCGTGGAAGGCACCGGTCTCGGTGTGCTGCGCGGCCGACCGCCTGCGTCGCCGTCGCCGCTGAGCGTGTCAGGTCGCAACCAGATTGAGAAGCCGACCCCGCTGATCATCACCAAGACTAACTCCCGCTCGCGTGTCCAGCGCCACGCCTACATGGACTACGTGGCGGTCAAGACCTACGACGAGCGCGGTCGTGTGGTGGGGGAGCGTCGGTTCATCGGGCTGTGGAGCGCCTCTACCTATACCGTCTCCATTCGGGACGTGCCCGTGCTGCGTGAGAAGGTCGACGAGGTTTTCGATCTGGCCGGTTTCTCGCGCACCTCGCACTCTGGTTCCGAGCTGACCAACCTGCTCGAAACCTACCCCCGCGACGAGCTGTTCCAAATGACCGCCGAACAGCTCTGGGACGTGGCCCGGGAAATCCTACAGCTCGAAGAGCGCCGACGGACCCGGTTGTTCCTGCGCCGTGACATCTACGGTCGTTTTCTGACGGCGCTGGTGTTCCTGCCGCGAGACCGATACAACACCGGGGTGCGCCACCGCATCGAAGCGCTGCTGCTCGACGAGCTCGGCGGTGTCTCGGTGGAATATCAGGTGCGACTCACCGAATCGTCGCTGGCACGGTTGTTCTTCCGCGTGCAGTTGCCTTCCGACTGGGACCGGTCCGGTTCGCTGCAGTCGGATCTGCTGGAGCAGAAGCTGGTCAGCACCGTTCGTTCGTGGAAAGAAGGCGTGGACGAACAGGCCCTGGTGGTCTTCGGCGAAGACACCGGTGTGGCCGCCGCCCAGCTCTGGGACGAGGCCTTCCCGCCAGCCTACCGAGTCCGTTACGAGGTGGAGGATGCGCTCGAGGACATCTCCCGTTTCACCGCCCTGCCCGGCGACGGCACCCCGGCGGTCTACATCGCCCCGCCCGGAGACAAAGCCGTACGGGATGCGGATGAGGACGACGAACGTCTGCGCCTGAAAATCTATTCGGATACGCCCCGTACGCTGACCGAGATTCTGCCCGTGATCCAGAACCTGGGACTCACCGTCACCGATGAGCGTCCCTTCGTGATCACCCCGGCCGATGGCCGGACCTTCCACCTCTACGACCTCGGTGTGCTGACACCAGACGATATCGAGCTCGGGCCCGTTTCGAATCTGGTCTCCGAATCGGTGGCCGAGGCGATGACGGGGCGCGCCGCCTCGGACGCATTCAACCGCCTGGTGCTGCGCCAGGGACTCGACGTGCGTACCGTGTCGATGCTGCGCGGCTACGGACACTATCTGCGGCAGCTGGGCGTGCCCCACTCGCCGGATTTCATGGCGGACACACTGTTGCGCAACCCTAACGTGACCGCTGGCCTGGTGCGGTACTTCCAGGTGCGGTTCGACCCGGAGCATACGGAGATCGTCAGCCGGCCGGAAGCCTTGGTCGATGACTTCGAATACGGGGGTGAAGCCTCCGAGCTGCGCCACCAGGTGCTCGACGCCGTCAACGAGGACATCCTGGTCGCACTCGACGCCGTGCCGACGCTGGACGCCGACCGTGTGCTGCGCGGCTACCTCACCGCCATGGGAGCCACCGACCGCACGAACTTCTACCAGCACCACGAGTGGCTGTCGCTGAAGATCGTTCCCTCGCGCATCCCGTTCGCCCCGGCGCCTCGCCCAGCCCACGAGATCTGGGTGGAATCGCCAGACGTTTCCGGCACCCATCTGCGCTTCGGCGCGGTCGCTCGCGGCGGACTGCGCTGGTCCGATCGTCGAGAGGACTTCCGCACCGAGGTGCTCGGCCTCGTCCAGACCCAGCAGGTCAAGAACGCCGTCATCGTGCCGACCGGCGCAAAGGGCGGGTTCTACGCGCACCGGTTGCCCGACCCCTCGGTGGATCGCGGGGCGTGGATGGAAGCGGGCAAGGACGCCTACCGCACCTTCATCCGCGGTTTGCTCGACGTCACTGACAACCAGGTCGTCGATGCCGAGGGGACCCGAACGATCACCCGCGAAGGCATCATCCGTCACGACGCACCGGACGCCTACCTTGTGGTGGCCGCTGATAAAGGCACCGCCTCCTTTTCGGACACTGCCAACGCCATCTCTGAGGAATACGGGCACTGGCTCGGCGACGGCTTCGCCTCGGGCGGTTCCGAAGGCTACGACCACAAGGGCATGGGCATCACCGCCCGTGGCGCCTGGGAGTCCGTACGCAGCCATTTCGCCTCCTTCGGTCATGATGTGCAGACCGAGGACTTCACCGCGGTGGGCATCGGCGACATGTCGGGGGACGTGTTCGGCAACGGCATGCTCCGGTCCCGTCACACCCGCCTGGTGGCAGCGTTCAACCATCTGCACATCTTCATCGACCCGAACCCCGACCCGGAGGTCTCCTTCCAGGAACGCGAGCGGCTGTACTCGCTGCCCCGTTCGTCGTGGTCCGACTACGACCCCGCACTGATCAGCACCGGCGGCGGCGTGTTCGACCGATCGGCCAAGTCGGTCGGCATCACCCCGGAGATCCGGGAGCTGCTGGACCTCGACGAGAGCGTCACCACCATGACGCCGACCCAGCTGCTCAAAGCGGTGCTCAGCGCCGACGTCGACCTGCTGTACAACGGCGGCATCGGCACCTACATCAAGGCCACCGGCGAGTCCAACGACGTCGTGGGCGATCGTGCCAATGACGCGATCCGAGTGAACGGTGCCGATCTGCGCGCAACTGTGGTCGTTGAAGGCGGCAACTTGGGAGCCACCCAGCTGGGCCGCATTGAAGCCGCGCGCAACGGGGTACTAATCAACACTGACGCCATCGACAACTCGGCCGGCGTGGACACCTCAGACCATGAGGTGAACATCAAGATCCTGCTCAACGCGATGATCCAGGATGGCAGTCTCGATCCCGACGAGCGTGCCGAAACCCTGCGCTCCATGACTGATAACGTTGCACAGCTGGTGCTGGCCACCAACAAGGCGCAGAACGTGTTGTTGCGTAACGACTCGGCGCGGGTGTCGGATTGGATGCCCAGCTTCATCCGGCACGCCTCCTGGTTGGAAGCCAACGCCGGGCTGGATCGCAGCATCGAATCGATCCCGACCACCGAGGAGCTCAACCAGAGGGTCCAGCAGGGGGAGGGGCTCACCACTCCCGAGCTGTCGGTGCTGCAGGCCTATACCAAGATCAACCTGACCGAACAGCTGCTGGAATCCGACCTGATTGACGACCCTTGGTTCGCCAAGGTGCTGATCCAGTACTTCCCGCGCCGTGTGCGCTCGCGGGTGGATGCGATTCAGGCGCACCCGCTGCGGCGTCAGATTATCGCCACGATGGTGGCCAACGACGTCGTCAACGTCGGCGGCACCACCTTCGTGTTCCGCGCCCAGGAAGAAACCGGCGCGGAGACCACCGCGATCGTCAAGGCCTACATCGCCTCCAAGGAGATCTACTGGCTGGACCGCTACATGTCTCAGCTCCAAGACCTCCCGGTGGGCATCGACCCGGCCACGCGCAGCCTGGCCTACCAGGAACTGCGCCGACTGCTGGACCGTGCCGTGCGGTGGATGATCCTGCATCGCGGGATTGACGAGACCCTCGAGGACCAGATCGGGGATCTTGCCGTGCCGGTGCAGCGCCTGGCCGCCCTCCTGCCAGGAATATTTGTCGGCGAGGTCGACGAGCGTTACACGCTGTGGAAGGAGAACAACCTGCGTGCGGGCTTCCCTGAGGGGATCGCCGCGGTGCGCGCGATGGCCTTCGAAACCTACGCGCTACTGGATATCGTGACCCTGGCCCGTCGCCAGGACCTGGACCCGGTGCGGGTGGCGGAAGTCTACTTCCGGCTTTACGACGAATTCAGCGCAGATGAGCTGCTCGACTTCATCACCTTCCTGCCGCGCCGCACCCGGTGGCAGGCACTGGCACGCGGGGCAATGCGTGACGACTTCTACATCTGGATGATCCAGGTGACCGAGTCGGTGCTCAGTCATAACGAGGAAGGCCTCAGCACAGAGGATCTGCTGGGTCGCTGGCACACCCAGAACGAAACCAGGATCGAGCGACTGCGCACCTTCCTGGACGGGGTGCATGACCAGCTCACCCCTGATGAGAAGACCGGTAAGACCGACCTTGCTGCATTGACCGTGATGTTGCGTCGACTGCGAAGCTTGGTGCAATGAGCGGTAAGATCCGTGCATGGTCTTTCCCGTCGCGATGAGCGAAGACACCGAGGAGCACCTGCGCCGGCTCACCCATGACTGGCAGATGATCGCCGATTTGGCGTTCTCTGACCTGGTCCTCTGGGCACCGGCCAGCCAACCGGGGTCAAATGACACGACGGGGTTCACCGCTGTGGCACAGGCCCGACCCTTCACCGCGCAGACCACACTGCACCGTGATGTGGTCGGGTCTTCGCCGCGCGTCGGTCTCAAACCACTGGTGCAGCAAGCCTGGATGACGGGTCAGACGGTGAATCCCAACGACGTGCCCAATCCGGGCAGTTCTCTGGGGGTTGCCGTCTGGCCGGTCATGCGCGGCGGGCATCCCATTGCGGTGGTGACGGTACATCAGAACCTCACCACCCAGCGGGTGCCCTCGCGACTGGAAGCCATCTACCGGCTTAGCGCAGATGATGTGCTGCGGATGATCGCTCAAGGTACCTGGCCGGAACCTGACGCGCATTCGCCCACCGTGGTGTGGGACAACCCGCGTGTGGGGGATGGGATGATCCGGATGGATGCCCACGGACTGGTCACCTTCGCCTCGCCGAACGCGATTTCGGCGCTCCGGAAGCTGGGGATCAGCGAGCAATTGGAAGGCCGGCAGCTGTCACGGTTGGCACTAGACTACATGGATCAGCGTCGCCCCGTGGATGAAAACCTGCCGGCGGTACTCTTCGGCCGCAGCGCGGGGCGGGCCTCCATCGACCTGCGCACGGTCAGCCTGTCATTGCGTTCGGTTCCGCTGCGCCGCGACGGGGAGCGTTTCGGTGCGCTGGTGCTGTTGCGCGAGGTAACGGAAATTCGTCGTCGTGACCTCAAACTGATGGGCAAGGATGCGACCATCCGGGAGGTCCACCACCGGGTGAAAAACAATCTCCAGACGGTGGGTTCGCTGCTGCGCATGCAATCCCGGCGGATGAGTTCTCCCGAGGCTCGTCGTGGGCTGGAACAGGCCATGCAGCGGGTGGACACCATCGCTCTGGTCCACGAGACCATGTCCTTCACTACCGAGGACGACCTCGACATGGATGGGCTGCTGTCGCGGCAGTTCACCCTGGCCGTCGAAGTGGCCTCGGCCGCACCGAATGTGCGTGCGCGTATGCACGGATCTTTCGGGACCCTGCCCGGTAGCATGGCCACACCCTTGGCGCTGGTGATCAACGAATTGGCGACCAATGCTGTGGAGCACGGCACCAAAGCTGGAGGCGGAGTGGTTGAGCTCGAAGCCAGCCGCCGGACGGACGACGACGGCGAATGGCTGAGCATTATCATGCGCGACGAGGGCCCCACGGATCAAGCCGACACGGTGCCGGTGAAGCCGAGCGGTGCCGGTGGTCTAGGCCTGCAGATTGTGACGACCTTGGTGGAATCAGATTTGGGTGGGCGCATCGAATGGCACCCTCGTTCGGAAGCCGGGGACCAGCTGCCCGGTACTGAGGTCAGGATCACGGTGCCGCTCCACGATCGTTAAAGCAATGGGGGCGCAGACCGCAAAAGGTCTGCGCCCCCAAGACGCGTAGGTGATCCGAGTATCAGGAAGCGCGACGTGCGCGTGCGGCGCGGCGCTTCATCGCGCGACGCTCGTCTTCACTGGTGCCACCCCAGACGCCAGCGTCCTGGCCGCTTTCCATGGCCCACTGCAGACAGGTATCCATGACCTCGCACGTACGGCAGATGGCCTTGGCTTCTTCGATCTGCAGCAGTGCTGGGCCGGTGTTGCCGACCGGGAAGAACAGCTCGGGGTCTTTGTTGAGGCAGGCTGCGCGGCTACGCCAATCCATGCGGTGCACTCTCCTTCTGATCAGTCCTGAATCAACACGAATGGCCGACCCTCGGTGAGGGAAAGGTGCTGTTTTGAAAATCTCCTCTGAGAGAATTCGTGAGTAAACAGCCGATGAACTCGTGATGATCTAGACATGAGATCAATTTAAATCTGGGGGATGAATTTCATCCTGCGAAATGTCCCAATTATCATGACACGCACCGAAACGCCATACAAGGGTTCTCGGGAAGAAATGCGGCGGTATACGGGAGGTCTTTGTCACGTTGCTGAGCCTTACCTAACTCATGAGTAGTAATGGGTGTGCGGCCATGGGCGATAGGCTGTCTGCTGGACCATCTGCCTCGGAAGTGAGTGAATTCAGTGAGTGAAGAAGTCAGGTCGGTGACGCCGCCTGCGGCATGGGGGATCGCCTTCATCGTGGGGCTGCAGGCTGCTGCGCTGGTCGTATCCGCCATGATGGTGATCGTCATGCTCGGGGACGGTGCCTTGGGGGTTCCGGCACAGTTGTTTCTCGTCTTTCTGATTTTGCTCGGCGCGGTGTGGCTGGGTGCTACGGCCTGGGGTGTCAAGGCGGGAAAGACGTGGACTCGAGCCGCGGTGATTGTGATCCAACTCTTCGCAGCGATCCTCTCGATGGGTTCACTCAGTGCCGGTGATATTCGCGGTGGACTGCTTCTGCTGGTGCCCGCGGCCGTGGTGTTGCTGTTGCTCTTCACCCCGAGCGTTAATACACATCTGGGTCAGCGGTACATTGACCGCTGACCCAGAGTATCGGTGGAAAATTCGTCAGTTCACCGCACCGGTGTACTTCTCTCCGGGCCCCTTGCCTGGGGCGTCCGGGAAGGGTGAAGCCTCACGGAAAGCTAGCTGCAGGGTTCGCAAGCCGTCGCGTAGCGGACCGGCGTGCTGCGACCCAATCTCGGGGGCGGCAGCGGTGACCAAGCCGGCCAGGGCTGTGATGAGCTTGCGCGCTTCATCCAGGTCCTGCTGTTCCTCGGCGTCGGGCAGATCGGCGAGGCCGCACTTGACTGCAGCTGCAGTCATGAGGTGCACGGCGGTGGTGTTGATTAGTTCCACGGCGGGAACCTCGTGGATCTCGCGAACCTGGTCGTCGAGAGGTGCTTCGGTCTGGGCGCCGGCGTCGTGGCCAACGGGATTCTGGTCGGAATCAGTCATAGGGTAAGCTTGACACAGACCGCGCATGTTTATCTGCTTCGTATCAGAGTGCGAAGCAGTGTATGATGTGTGTTTGAAAAGTGGAGGCCACAGCTCCCACCCGCGTCAGCAAGACTTCGAAAGAAGCTCGAGTTGCCGGGTACTCCGGTTGAGACATCGTTCCTTGGGGCGTGTTGTCGATCGAAGGTCGATGCCGTACCGGCGTCGACAGGCCTCCGCTGCATCTGCACGGAGGTTTTTTCGTCTCCGCGTCTGATGTTCCGGGAGCTGGCTCAACTCATATCTATCAAGGAGACTCACCATTAGCGAGCCAAGAATCAATGAACGCATTCGTGTGCCCGAGGTCCGCCTAGTTGGCCCACAGGGCGAACAGGTCGGAATCGTGCGTATCGAGGATGCGTTGCGTCTGGCCGTTGAAGCAGATCTCGACTTGGTGGAAGTCGCACCGACCGCAAAGCCTCCTGTCTGCAAACTGATGGACTTCGGTAAGTGGAAGTACGAGGCGGCGGTCAAGGCCCGTGAGGCACGGAAGAACCAGACCAACACGGTTCTGAAGGAAGTGCGCTTCCGCCTGAAAATCGATACTCATGACTATGAGACCAAGACGGCGCGGGCGAAGAAGTTCCTGCAGGCCGGTGACAAAGTCAAAGCCATGATCCAGTTCCGTGGTCGTGAGCAGCAACGTCCTGAATTGGGCATTCGACTGCTCGAGAAATTCGCGGACGACGTGGCCGAATTTGGAGTCGTCGAGTCGTCACCGCGTCAGGATGGTCGCAACATGGTCATGGTGGTGGGGCCGGTGCGCACCAAGGCTGAAGCCCGTGCAGACTCGCGCCGCGACTCCACTGGAAACAAGGAGCGCTCCGGAGGCGGATCTCGTCGCGATCAGGCCGCTCGCGAAGCGAAGGCCAAGCGCGAGGAAGCGGTAGCGGAGAACGCCAAGCCGGTGAAGAACTCGGTGGCGGATGCCATGCCTGAGGAACTGAAGAAGATGTCCTCGGCAACACCTCAGCCCCCGAAGCCTCACGCTCCGAAGAAGTAGTCACAGACTCACCCGGACCGAATACCCGGTTCGGGAAGACTGATCCCCAGCGGATCGTTGAGCTGGTTCCGTCGCGGAAGCCAGCGACCAATAGAAGGAGAACGGCAGCCATGCCGAAGATGAAGACCCACAAGGGTGCCGCAAAGCGCTTCCGCGTGACCGGCTCCGGAAAGCTGATGCGTCAGCAGGCCAACCGTCGTCACTACCTGGAGCACAAGTCCTCCCGGCTGACGCGTCGCCTTGCTTCGGACAAGCTCGTTTCCAAGGGCAAGGTCAAAGTCATCAAGCGGATGCTTGGCATCTGATTCTGCCTGCCTGACCAACAACTACAGCTTTCCATCACCGGCGCGAATTGCTGAGTGAGGGACCCAATCGAAGGAGAACGCACGTGGCACGTGTGAAGCGGGCGGTCAACGCCCACAAGAAGCGTCGTACGGTACTTGACCGCGCGTCTGGCTACCGCGGGCAGCGCTCGCGCCTGTACCGCAAGGCGAAGGAGCAGTTGCTCCACTCGTTCGTCTACAACTACCAGCACCGTCACAAGCGCAAGGGCGACTTCCGTCGTCTGTGGATCACGCGTATCAACGCTGCCGCTCGCGCTAACGGCATGACCTACAACCGCTTCATCCAGGGCCTGAAGCTGGCCGGGATCGAGCTGGACCGCCGCATGCTGGCCGAGATCGCCGTCTCTGACGCAGCGACCTTCGCCACCCTGGTGAAGACCGCTCAGCAGGCTCTGCCGGCTGACGTCAACGCCCCGGCAGCATCCCGCTGATCCGTTCTTTCTAGAACGAGATCACGACGCACCCATGACTGAACGCCCCGCACAGATGAGCAACCCTCGGGCTGACCGAGTGAAGACCGTTGCCCGTCTGGCGGGGCGTTCAGCGCGTCAGAAGCAGAATCGTTTTCTGGCCGAAGGCCCCCAGTCGGTACGCGAGGCACTGCGCGCGCACCTCGGCGAATTTGAGGCGACCCTCTCGGGGCACTGGGGTCAAGGCGTGGTGGAAGAAGTGTTCGTCACTGAAGGCATCGCCGCACTGCACCCAGATATCGCCGAGCTCATCGACCAGGCGCGAGCGTCCATTCAGGTTCGTGTGGTGACGGATGAGGTGCTCGAAGCGCTCTCCGACGCGGTAACGCACCAGGACGTCATCGCAGTGTGCACGCTACCCGGAGCGCGACGCAGCGTGGAATGGTTGCAGCAACACGTTACCTCACCGAAACTGCTGGCGGTCCTGTGCCGGGTCCAGGACCCAGGAAACATGGGCACGATCATTCGTGCGGCCGATGCCGCTGGTGCCGATGCCGTCCTCCTCACCAGCGGCTCGGTAGATCCGTTCAATCCCAAAGCCGTACGCTCAACTGCGGGTTCGCTGTTCCACCTTCCGGTATTCACCGCGGTTGACCTGTCCAGCACGCTGGACTCCGTGCGAGAACTTGGCCACCAGGTTCTCGCCGCTGACGGGTACGGGGAAGAGTATCTTGTGAACCTCGGATCGGCGCTTGCCCGAACCACCACCTGGCTTTTCGGCAATGAGGCGCAGGGGCTATCACCTGAGGAACGCGATCTGGCGGATGCTCGCGTCGCAGTACCGTTGTACGGCCACGCGGAATCGCTGAACGTCGCCACCGCCGCTACCGTCTGTCTCTATGCCTCGGCCATGGCGGCAGGTTCAGTGGACAGCGCAAGTCACTAAGTCATTCAGCTGCCGTGTGCGGGGATTCGTTCACATCGGCAGACACAGGTCGGGCCGGGGCATCATGCCCCCCCGACCTTATTCTCAGCTCAGTGTGTCTGCGTCGTGATTACGCCTTCGAACGCGAACGAGTGATGGCCTGCCAGACGAATCCAACAATGACACCACCCAAGATCGCGAAGATCCATGTTGGCAGATCGAAGAATGCGTCGTTGACGTTGATATTGAAAATAGCTGAAGCGATCCAGCCGCCGAGCAGTGCGCCGAGGAGGCCGGTGAGCAGTGCACCGAGCCAGCCTCCGCCTTGCTTGCCGGGCAGGATCATTCGTGCGATCGCACCTGCGATGAGTCCCAAAACAATCCAAGCGATGATGCCCATGATGGCTCCTTTCATCTGTGAGTGACGTTCAGGTCTTGAACGTTCTAATCTGAAGGCTACTAGTCAGTGGCCTTGACGCCACGGGTTGAGCGCCGCTGAATTCTGCGACCGCCGAGCAGCGGCACTGCCAGTACGAGTCCGACAGCAGCCACGGCCGCGCCGGCCAGCGGAGTCACCTGAACGCCGAACCCAGCTTGAAGCACGCCAGCACCGATCCAAGCTCCCATCGCATTGGCCATGTTGAAAGCCGAGTGGTTGAATGCTCCGGCCAGCTGGGGCGACTGCGGCGCCGAATCCACGAGGATGACCTGCATGGCGGGGGAGAGTGCTGAGGCAGTCGCTCCGGCCGTTAGGACGAAAACGCACGACAGGATCCACCAAGGGGAGGTCAAACCGAAAAGTGCCAGCGATGCTGTGAGTGCTGCGATCATCACGATTACGGTAAAGACTGGCCTGGTATTCGCCATCTTTCCGCCCAGGAGGGTGCCGGCCACGCCTCCGACGCCGTAGATCGCAAGGACCAGTGGAATCAGCGAAGCGGGCATGCCGCCCACCTGAACAGTAATTTCTGCGATGTAGGTGTAGAGGGCGAAAACACCGGCGAAGCCGATCACCGCGACGATGATCGCCTTCCACAGACCCGCAGACTTCAACCCGGAGAGTTCACGACGGATGGAGGCGTTCTCCGGGGCAGGAACGCGCGGCACGAGCAGGAAGACCAAGAGCACGGTCAGCGAGGCCAGCACGGTCACCAGGATGAACATGGAGCGCCAATGGGTGATTTGGCCCAGCCACGTGGCGGCGGGGGCACCAACGAGCATGGCCCCAGAGAGTCCCGCCAAGACCCACGAGATGGCTTGTCCTCGACGTGCCGGGCCTGCGAGATGTGAGGCGGCCAATGCGGCTGCTGAAAAATAGGCGCCATGAGGCAGCCCCGAAATGAATCGTGCGGCAAGCATCGATGTGTAATCCGGCGCAAAAATGGAGCCGAAGTGGCCGAGCGCGAAGAGAACCATCAGCAGACCAGCCGACATTCGGCGGTCGAGTGTAGCCAGCGCGGCTGCCAGAATCGGGGCGCCGACCACGACGCCGATCGCGTAGGCAGAAATGAGGATGCCACCTGAGGGTAGATCCACGCCAAGATCCTCGACCGCCTGGGGAAGTAACCCCATGATGGTGAATTCGGTGACGCCGATAGCAAAGGCGCCCAAAGCAAGAGCGAGGACCGCCGGAATCAAAGGATAAGTACGTCCGCTAGCCGAGCGCGGAGCAAAGGAAAACGTCACTAGCCAAGTTTAGGGACCTCAGAACACGCTCTCAACGCAGAAGACCTCGGAACGGCTCCTCTCGGACGTCGGATTGATCACAACGGCGGATGTGGGGAGGCGTTGTTGGAACTATCATCGAGACCATGAGTCGTGCCTCCTCCTCTGCGGTGCCTACGAGTACGCCGCCATCTCAGTCGAAAAAGAAACGCGGGGTCGTTGGTGCTGCGATACTCGATACTCGGGAATCGAGGAAGCAACTACTCGCTGCTCGGCGCAGTGCTCCAGAGGCTCTGGCTGGCCTGTGGGAATTTCCTGGTGGAAAAGTGGAGCCCGGGGAGAATGCAGAGTCGGCGTTGATCCGAGAGGTCAAGGAAGAACTGGGTGTCGAGATCGAGCTGGGGGACGAGATTCGGTCCGATCACCCAGACGGGTGGCTCTTGGCTAACGGAGCTCGCATGCGAGTCTTTGAAGCCTGGATCGTCGCCGGTGAAACAGCGCCCTTGGAGGACCACGACCTGCTGGAGTGGACTGATGTGACGACTGAGGCACTGTACCGACTGGAATGGATTCCCGCCGATTTCCCTATCGTCGACGCCCTTTTGGCGCGTTTCGGCGAGTAGACGCTCAGTCGAAAAGGCTGGGCTGGAGTGGCGCAGGTTCTCGCAGCGTGGACGTCTCGGCGCCGAAGTCCGGTGCGGCGGAACGCGGTCGCTCTGGGAGAGCGCGATGTGCAGACCCGTAGTGAAGTCCCATCCGAGAAGCCACAGAAACGGCTCGACGACTCAGCGCACGTCGATAACTCTGTGGTGCGTAGGACCCGTGGGCGTAAAAGTTTCGGTAGCCGGCTAGCAATTGTGGATGTTCGCGTTCAATCCATTCGAGGTACCACTGCCGTGCGCCAGGGCGAAGGTGCAGCGCACCAGCTTGGATCTGGTGTGCGCCAGCGTCCCTTACCGCAGAAAAGAGGGACTCGAGATCGTCCTCGCCATCCGTCAGCCAGGGCAAGATCGGCATGGCCATGACGGACACTTCGGCACCGGCCTCAGTAAGTTTCTCGATTAGCTTGAGTCGGGCGGTGGGGCTCGGTGTTCCAGGTTCGACCCGAGCGGCCAACGCCGGTTCGAGGAGCGCTAAGGACACCCCAACCTGGATAGGTACCAGGCTGGACGCTTCTTTGAGAATCGGCAGATCGCGTTTTAGCAGTGTGCCCTTGGTGAGTAGCGAGATCGGCGTTCCGGAATCAGCCAGAGTGCGGATGATTCCCGGCATAAGCTGATATCTACCCTCGGCACGCTGGTAGGGATCGGTGTTGGTGCCCAGTGCCACCATTTCTCGGGTCCAGCTGGGGCGATTCACTTCGGCCTTCAAGACGTCGGCGATGTTTACTTTGACCACGATCTGCTGGTCGAAGTCTGCTCCTGCGTCGAGATCCAGGTAGGTGTGGGTGTTGCGTGCGTAGCAGTAGACGCAGGCGTGCGTGCATCCCCGATAGGGGTTCACCGTCCAGCGGAACGGCATCGATGACGCTGCGGGAACCTGATTGAGCGCCGACTTGGCCAGAACTTCATGGAACACGGTGTCAGCGAATTGGGGAGAGGTGATGGAACGCTGCAGGCCAACGAGGGGCAAAGTGGCGGTGCGTCCGGCTGGAATGCCGGGGGAGTCCGCCGGTTGCTCGTCATCGGCCTGCAGCATCTGCGCTTCCCATCGCATGCTTCTATTGAAACACCTGTTCTGGGATTAAGCAAGCAAGTGTTCGATGTTCTATAGAAGGGGTGTCCCTTCTGACGGCGAGGCATTTACGATGGATGATCATGAGCTTCACGCATGAAACTCCGACTGTATTGCTGACGGGATTCGAGCCCTTCGGCGATGACGAGCACAATCCGTCAGCCACCGTTGCTGATGCGGCCGCCCGTGCCTTGCTGGGGTCAGGCGTTCAGGTGGTCTCGGCTGTGCTGCCCTGTGAGTTTGCCACCTCGCACGAGGTATTGTTCGACCTCATCGCTCACCACGAACCCGAAGTTGTAATTTGTCTGGGGCTGGCGGCCGGACGGTCGCAAGTCGGCGTGGAGCAGGTCGGAATCAATCTCCAGCAGGCGCGGATCTCAGACAATGCCGGATGTCAACCCAACGGGACACCGGTTGTCGTTGGTGGCCCCGACGGAATCTTCGCCACGCTGCCCGCTCGTCGCATCGTGTCAGCGGCGGGGGAACTGCCGGTGGAGCTCTCTTTGAGCGCGGGGACTTTCGTCTGCAATCACGTTTTCTACGCGTTGATGCATGCAGTCGAGATCGGCGCGTGGGGTGAGCACAGTCCGAAATCTGCTGGATTTGTCCATGTTCCCTGGGACACCGATGTCTCCACGGTCTATCCGGGAATCCCCCTGGCGGAGAGTGTGGCTGGCGTGTGTCATGTGGTGGAGGAAACTCTGAAGCACCTTAGCGACCCAGACGCGCCCGAGGCCGACACCACTCAGGGGGCCGGCCTCGGAACATTGCACTGACCGGGTTGGTCACTGCTGAAGCACTACGCGGGCTGCCGAGCCGCCTCTGCCGATGCGGTTGCCTCGTTCTTCGGGGAAACCGGCTCAATAATCTGCGGACCGAAGCGCTTGTGCTGAATCAGCTGCAACGCGACGAACACACAGGTCACCGCGGTGCCTGCCCATACGAACACGGGGGATCCGACATGAGCGCCGAACAGGGACTCTGTCCATCCGGTCCACTCGGGAGCGGTCATCACCATGAACCCGGAGATGGCCAGGACGATCCGCTGCCATCCGGGCACCTTTCGTACCAGATAGCCTTCGATTGCCATCGCCACGGCGACCAGCGAGATACAGCCGGTGATGGTCGCGATGACCACTTCGGAGGGTGGCCCGGTCATCAGTAGTGCCGAATAGGCGAACATGAGCGGGATGAAGTAGAGCCCCTTGGCGAAAATCCACGCATGGAATGCTGATTTCATGGGCGAGGAGTTCGCGATGCCGGCGGCCACGAACGCTGCCAGCGCCACCGGTGGGGTGACATTGGAATCCTGGCTGTACCAGTAGACGATCAGGTGCGTGACGATCACGGCCAAGCCGAGTTCCTGCAGGGCAGGTCCGGCGAGGATGATCAGCACGACATAGGACGCAGTCACCGGCAGACCGACGCCGAGCAACAGTGACGCCAGGGCGACCATGATCAGGGTGAGCAGCAGGCTACCGGCGAAGGCGCTCACCAGCACATCCGAGATCACGAGGCCCAGGCCGGTGAGGCCAACCACGCCAACGATGATGCCGGCGATGGCGCAGGCCGCGGAGACGGGCAGGGTATTACGTGCAGCGATGACGAACACCTCACCCATGTCTTTCAGACTCAGCCGGCTGATGCCGCGCAGCATGGCCACGATGAAGAGAGCGCCGGTGGCGTAAAGACCCGCGCGGCCCGGAGGCACGTACTGCAGCAGCAACACGATGAGCAGCACGAGCGGAGCCAGGAAGTGCCATCCGCCCTTCATGACTTCTTTGAGCACCGGGAGCTGTTCTTTGGTCATACCCGCCATGCCACGCTTGCGCGCCTTGATGTCGACGAAGAGGTAAACGGTGCCGAAGTACATCAGCGCCGGGATAATCGACACCAGCACAATATCCGCGTAGGGGATGCCGGTGCGCTCGGCGATGAGGAAGGCACCGGCACCCATGATGGGCGGCAGAATCTGTCCGCCGGTGGAGGCAGCTGCTTCCACACCCGCGGCCTCTTCCTTCTTGTAACCGACTTTCTTCATCATCGGAATGGTGAAGGGGCCGGTGGTGGCTACGTTTCCCAAGGCGGTGCCGGAGATGGAACCCATCATGGCCGAGCCAACCACCGCACCCTTGGCGGGACCGCCGGGGGAGCGGCCGGTGAGGCAGAAGGCCAAACCGATGAAGAAGTTACCACCTCCGGTTTTTTGCAGCACCGCACCAAAGAGCACGAAAATGAACACGAAGGTCACCACCACGCCCAAGGTCAAGCCGAGAATGCCGTCGTTGCCGAGATACACGTAGCTGGAAAGGCGCTCGATGGTCGCGCCACGGTGGCCGAAATCTCCAGGGAACCAGGGGCCGGCCCAGGCATAGAACATGAAGAACAGCACCAGCACGGACATAAACCAGCCCACGGTGCGTCGGGTGGCTTCCAACAGCAGCACGGTCATCACGAGTCCGAGTACCCAGTCCGTGGTCTCGTAGGCGCCGGCGCGGCGAGCGAGTTCCGCGGCGTTGACGATCGGGTACACGGAGACCACCACGGCCGCGGCGATCAGCCCGAGATCGACCAGGAGCATTGGGACGGAGCGCCCGAACTTGTTCTTGAACGCGGGCACGGTGAGGAAAATCAGGGTCAGGACAAAGAGCAGGTGGATGAGCCGCTGCTGGCGGGCATCCAAGCTGTATGTCACACCGATGTAGATCTGGAATCCGCCAAGGCCCAATGCCAGGGCCAGAATGATCCAACCCAGCAGCTTCTGGAATCCGCCGGTGCCCACTCGCTGTTCGGCGAGGCGATGCCACAGGGGCGTGTCGGAATCGGTTTCCTCGGAGTCGTCATCCTGATCGACCCCGGTGTTCATCCGTCGAAGTTCTTCGGGGAGCAGCTGAGCGCCGTGGCGCTCGGCGGCTTCTTCCACCGCTGATTGGCTCATGAATCTTCCTCATTCTGGTACGTGTCCCCGGCGCATGCGGGGTCATCGGGCGTAGTGAACAGGGTGAGTGTGGAGACCCGGGAAGCGCTAATGGTGATGCGTTCGCCGGGCAGGCACACTGAGAGTCGTAGTTCGTGTTCGGCTGATGTAATGCGGTGATCGATGCGGGTGGCTCCGGCGCGCAGGTGCATCTGGCTGCCGATGTCACGCTCCAGGTCATCGACCACCCACCAGTCGCCGTCGGCGCGGCCCTGACCTTCGCCGTCAATATGGCCCATGCCGGCACCGAATTGCTTCAGTCGGGTACGTTCGACCACCAGCTCACCCTCAGTCACGCGCAGGTCCTCTTCGATCGGTAGCCCGTCGATGGAATGGATGTAGCTGAGGGTGAAGGCCTCGGTGCGCCAAGCGGCCAGCCGATCCTCATCGTGATCCACGGTGACCGCCGGCCAGAGGGGGACCAGGAGACCGAAGCCGATTGCCGTGACCAGTAGCGCCGCCACCAGCCCGCCAATCACGCGACGCGATCGACGAGCCGGCGGCTGTGAACGCGGGGTGCTCACGGTGGTGGCGTCCTTAACCCTGCAGGTCCTCGGGGACCTCGACGTCGTTGTCCTGGAAGTAGCGGACGGCACCGGGGTGGAAAGGCACGGGAGCGTTTTCCACGTTGTCGAAGGTCAGGTAATCCGCGGCCGGGGCGTAGACATCGGTGATGGCGTCGACATTGTCGAAGATGGCCTCGGTGAGTTCGTAGGCCTGTTCTTCGTTGAAGTCGGCGGGCACGACCAGCACGTTCCATACGGCGATGGTTTCGACGTCCTCGTCGACCCCGGAGTAGGTGCCACCGGGGATCGTGTGTGCCGTGTAGCCGCCGTCGCCTTCGGTGATGGCGGTGATCTCGTCTTCACACATCGGAACCAGGGCAACATCATCGGTGGCGGCTAGTTCGTTGATGCCGCCGTGCCCCTCGCCAACCACCCAAGAGCCGGCATCCAGGCCGCCGCTGGTCAAGGCGTTGGTGGTTTCGGCATATCCCAACTGGCTGCGGGTGATGTCGGAGGTGACGTCGAGGCCGAGGGATTCGAAGACCTGGTTGGTGGTGGCTTCGTTGCCGGACCCCACATCGCCCACTGAATATCGGTGGCCCTCAATATCGGAGAAGCACTCGAGCCCGAGCCTATTCTGAATGCTGGCCAGAGTGACGGTGTGATAAACGTTCGGATACAGCACTGCGATGGCTTTGGTCTCGATGGGCTCTTCGCCGTCGAAGTCACCGGTGCCGTTGTACGCCTGGTCAGCGGCATCGCCCTGGGTGACGGCGATGTCGGCGGAGCCGGAGGCGATGAGCCGGATGTTCTCCACAGAGGCGCCGGTGGCTTCCACGGAGGCCGAGGTGCCCTCCACATGGTCGTCGATGATGCCGGAGAGCGCGCCGCCGATGGGATAGTACACCCCGGCTGTGCCGCCAGTGACGATGGACATGGTGCTAACGCGGTCCTGCTCCTCGCCGTCGCCGCCTCCTCCTGATTCGGCGGGCTGGCTGCAGCCGGCGACAATCAATCCGACCGTGGCCGCCAGGGCAAGGGTGGCGGTGGTGCGTCGTGTGGCAGACATGAGGACTCCTGTGATTCGGTGGTGAGTGATCCTGTCGAAGCGGCAGACCGTGAGATACGTCACGTCGCCTCTTTCACGCTATGAGCTGTGTCACACTGAAGTCATGTCCCGAGAGAAAGCTTGAGGAAGACTTGAGGAAGGCTTGAGGTAGAACGACGATGACGGAACAGCCAGCCCCTCCGCGGCGACGCGTGCGTGCCGGGATGGTGGTTTCCCTGGCCGCGGTGGTGGCGCTGGCCGGTGGTGGTGTCTGGTGGACCGTGCACGAACGTGGTGGCGCCGCACCCGAACAGCTCACGTTGGTCTCGGGATTGCCCGGCGGGGTGTATCACTCGCTGGGGGAGGCGCTACAGCATGCGACCGAGGGCACTGATGCACAGGTGACGGCGCGGCAGACGGCGGCGTCGGTGGTGAACCTGGAGATGCTGGCGAGCGGTGAGGCAGATGTGGGCTTCGCGCTCGCCGATATTACCGCCCTGGCCGTCAGCGGGGAGGGGCCCTTCGAGGAGCCGCTGGGGATTCGCACGGTGGCCAGACTCTATGACAACCACACCCACCTGGTGGTGCTCGAAGACAGTCCGGTGGAGCAACTCACCGATCTCGCCGGCGGGACGCTCTCGGTGGGCGCGGCGGGCTCGGGCACCGAATTTTTGGCCCACCGGTTTCTGGAGATCGCCGGGCTGGACGCCGAGGCCGGGACGGACGCGGTGCAGCCGGTGTCGATGAGCCTGACAGAGTCCGTGCATGCCTTGGAACACGGGCGGGTGGACGCGTTCTTCTGGTCGGCCGGGGTACCGACCCAAGCGGTGACGGAGCTGGCCGAAAGGACGTCGGTTCGATTGATTGATCTTTCCGAATGGGCGGCCCCGCTGACGGAACGACACGGGGCGCACTTCGAGGAGGTGCCGATCCCGGTGGACACCTACCCCGGGGTGCCCGGGGTGCGATCGGTGGGAATCTCCAGTCTGCTGGTGGTGCGTGAGGATTTGGGCACCAAAACGGTGGAGCAGCTGACTGAGACGCTGTTCGATTCCCGCGCGGATTTGGTGCAGGTGCATCCCGGGATCCGGCAGCTCAGTGAACGTACGGCGATCGGGACGCTACCGGTGCCACTGCACGAGGGCGCGGTGAACTACTACGAACGGGCCAAAGTAGCGCATCGTTCTGCCTTGGAGAACTGAATCAGTGATCCAGGGCGGCCGTGGCGGCGGGTAGCCGGACCACCGCGCGGAGCCCGTGCGGGGATCGCGTCTCCAAAGTGAGAGTGCCCTCGTCGAGCTCCAGGAGGGTGACGACGATGGACAGTCCGAGTCCGGCCCCACCAGCGACGTCGAGACCAGCGGCATTTCGGGCGGTGCCGTTGCGCCAGAAGGGCACCAAGGCTTGCTCGAGTAGTTCGGTGGGGATGCCCGGCCCGTCGTCGTCGACGATCAATTCCACGGTGCCCTCCGCGAGCCGACGCGCCTGCAAGGTCACGGTGACACCGTCGCCTCCGAATTTCAGCGCGTTGTCGATGAGCACATCCAGCGTCTGATCCAGGGTGTGCTCGACGAGGTGCACGGCCAGGTCCTCCGGTACCTCGACCTCTACGCGGGCCTCACGGCGGGCGGCGACCGGTTCCCAGGCCCGCTGCCGCTGCAGGGCGACGGCGTGCAGGGGGACCAGCACTTTCTCAGGGTCGACGTCGGCGGCGCGGGCGAGATTCAGCAGGCCTTCACAGGTGCGGGTGAGGCGGTCGAGTTCTTCCAGCGCGGCGCGGTGAGCGGGCAGTCGTTCCGGAGGAAGCGCGGCGCCGAGGGCTTCGACGCGCAGTCGCACACCGGCCAGCGGGTTGCGGATTTGATGACTGGCGTAAGCGACGAAGTGACGCTGACGGTCCAGGATCTCGGTGATGGTGGCGCTCATCTGGTTGAAAGCGTGGGCGAGGTGCTTGAGCTCGCCGGGGCCGTCCAGCTCGGAGACGCGCGCATCCAACCGGCCGCGGCTGATGTCCTGGGCGGCATCGGCCAGCCGTGCCACCGGGCGCATCACCCACTGGCTGAGCGGGCGTGCCGCCCATACTCCTAGCACCAGGGCCAGCGCCACGCCCGTGGCAATCATGAGCCACTGCAACAGGATGGAACGGTGGAGGTCACCGGTGGGCGAGGCGGTGACCACCACGCCGACGGTCTCATCACCGGTGTTGATCGGCTCGGCGATGAGCAGCTGGCGGACGGACCACGGCCAGATCCGCGGCTCGGATTCCTGGCGCAACCCGGCCAGTGCCGTCATCACAATTTCTCCGGGTAATCCCGCAGTCTCAGGGGCGAATCCGGCGGCTTCCTGGAGCGTCTGCAGTCTCACGTCAGGAGAGGAAGCAGCCACGAGCCGGGCGTCGGCGTCGAGCACGACTGCGCGGATCCCATAAAGCTGTTCGTAGATGCTCAGCTCGGCCTCGGTGGAGTCCACCCGGCCGGTGAGAATGGCGTTCTCGGAGAGCGAGGCGAACCGGGCGGCATCGGCTGTGCGGTCCATCACCAGGGTGTGGGTGGCGCGATCGACGACGGCGACACTCAGCGGTACAGCCAGCCCGAGGGTGGCGACCACGAGCAGGGTGAAGTAGATGGCGGTTAGCCGGCGGTGCATGGGGTGGCCATCAGCCGGTATCCAACGCCGCGCACCGTCTCGATGAGCACCATGTCGTCGTCGGCGAGGGCCGCGAGTTTCGAGCGCAAGGCGCTGATGTGGACTTCGAGCGAACGCGCGGTGCTGGGATAGACGGTGCGCCAGACGCGGAGCAGCAGCCGGTCGCGGTGCACGGTGCGCCCGTGGTCTTCCATCAGTGCCGCCAGCAGCTCGAACTCCTTGACGGTGAGGCTCAGTGCGGTGCCCGAGACCCGGGCCTCGCTAGCGCCCAGGTCCAGCTCGAGTACGCCCGCACGCAACGTGGTGGGTCGGGACCGGGTCATGCGACGTGCCACGGCTTCGATGCGTGCGGTGAGCTCGGCGATGCTCACGGGTTTAGACAGGTAATCATCTGCTCCGGCCCGCAACCCCTGGATACGATCCACCGTCTGGCCGCGGGCGGTGAGCACGATGATCCCGGCATCGCGCATGTCGTAGCGAGCGCGCAGACCCGAGAGCACTTCGAGCCCGTCCATATCGGGCAGCCCCAGATCCAGCAGCACGAGGTCGGCGGTGTCTGCGGACAGCGCGGCGGCGCCGGTGCTCACGGAGGTGACGGCGAAACCGTGACTCTCCAGCACATCGGCCAGGGCGCTGGCCAGGCGCGTATCGTCTTCGACCAGCAGAACTCGGATCATGTGCTGATTCTACGGTGTGTCCGCCGCCACCTGGGAGGATGGGCTCGATATCCGCCGTCGGCCAGGCCCGCGGCACGTTCGAAGGGGTTCGCGCTCGCGGTATCCCCGCACACTGCCAGAGACACCGCAACACTGACCGCGTAGAGGATGAGGAAGGGGAGCCCTAAGCAGAACGCGTACTGGCTGACGTGACGGTCCTCGTGGCGTAGTAGCGCCTCGGTGCAGCGTACGCCGGGGCGGACCAGGATCACGTTGCCGATGGTGATCGCTCCGCCGTTCGGGAAGCCCCAGGTGTATCCCTGAGCCAGCAGCGTGCCTCGCGGGCCCGGACGCAAGGTGGTTCTGCTGGCTACGGCGATCAGCAGGCCGAGCACGGTGGAGCCGTTGAGGAGATTCCACCAGGTCCGCACCGTCGACATGAGGTGAACCCTACCGGACACGTCGGAACACGTGTCGTGTGGCTCGGGGCGGAGTCGATAGACTGTGCTTCGTTCCCCTGAACCAGCCGTACGAGTATCAAAGGCGTGTGCTTCGAAATGTCCGACCAGTCCTCCGTGACGGACCCACAGAGTCCCGATCGCGTCGAGATCCCTTCGCCGACCGATGCCGAGGCCGTCCAGGCCAGCGTGCAGGTGGCCCTGGACGCATTCGACGCAGCCACCACCCTGGACGAGCTGAAGACGGCTCGCCTGGCGCACACCGGTGATAAGGCTCCGCTGACCTTGGCCAACCGCGCCATCGGTTCTCTGGCCAAGGAAGACAAGGCAACCGCTGGTAAGACCATGGGCCAGGCCCGCGGCCGGATCAACCAGGCGCTGGCGGCCCGCACCCAGGTGTTGGAAGAAGAATACGCCGCGCGCATGCTGGTCGAAGAGACTGTAGACGTCACCA
Organism: Citricoccus muralis; assembly: GCF_029637705.1. Classification (NCBI taxonomy): domain Bacteria; kingdom Bacillati; phylum Actinomycetota; class Actinomycetes; order Micrococcales; family Micrococcaceae; genus Citricoccus; species Citricoccus muralis. The sequence goes on along the minus strand of NZ_CP121252.1, from coordinate 2,059,338 downwards.
CGGCTGTGCGTCGTCGTCGCGTGGGGGCTCGTCACCCGCTGTCGGTGCTGCAGGAGCGAGTCTCGGACATTTTCATCGGCATGGGGTGGGAGATTGCCGAGGGGCCCGAGCTGGAGAGCGAGTGGTTCAACTTCGACGCGCTGAACTTCCTGCCCGATCATCCGGCCCGCGAAATGCAGGACACGTTCTTCGTGGAGCCCGCCGAAGCGCACCTGCTGTTGCGCACTCACACCTCCCCGGTGCAGGTCCGCTCCATGATCGAACGCGGCGCACCGGTGTACGTGCTGTGCCCGGGACGCACCTTCCGCACCGATGAGCTGGACGCCACCCACACTCCGGTGTTCCACCAATTCGAGGGGCTTGCTATTGACCGTGGGCTGACGATGGCGGATCTGCGCGGCACCCTAGAGTACTTCGCCCGGCAGATGTTCGGCCCCGAAGCCGAGATCCGTCTCCGCCCGAATTTCTTCCCGTTCACCGAGCCCTCCGCCGAGATGGACATCTGGCACCCCGGCGCCAAAGGCGGTCCCCAGTGGATCGAATGGGGCGGCTGCGGCATGGTGCACCCCAACGTGCTGCGTGCCGCCGGACTGGACCCGGAGGAGTTTTCCGGTTTCGCGTTCGGTATGGGCATCGAACGCACCCTGATGTTCCGCAACGACGTGTCCGATATGCGCGACATGATCGAAGGCGATATCCGCTTCTCCCAGCACTTCGGAATGGAGATTTGATTCATGCGTATCCCGCTGTCTTGGCTGGGTGAATTCGTCCCCGTCGCCACTGATGCCACCGCTGAGTCGGTCATGGCCGATCTGGTGCGCGTTGGTTTTGAAGAAGAGGACGTGCACCGCCCTTCCGACGAGTTGACCGGGCCCATCGTCGTCGGCGAAGTGCTCGAGATGACGCCCGAGCCTCAGAAGAACGGCAAGACTATCAACTGGTGCCAGGTGCGTGTGGTGCCCGAAGGCACCGAGCAGACCCTCACCGGCGACGGCATCGACCCCTCCGGCGTGCAGGGCGTGGTGTGCGGCGCGCACAACTTCACCGTGGGCGACAAAGTGATCGTCACCCTGCCCGGGGCCGTGCTGCCCGGAGACTTCCGGATCTCCCCGCGCAAGACCTACGGTCATGTTTCTGCCGGGATGATCGCCTCGGCCCGCGAGCTGGGCTTAGGGGATGTCCACGACGGCATCATCGTCCTCTCCGAATGGGGCCTGGACCCCGAGGTCGGCACCGATGTGCACTCCCTGCTGCACCTGGACGACGAGGCCGCCGAGATCAACGTGACGGCAGACCGCTCCTACGCGTTCTCCATCCGCGGGGTGGCTCGTGAATACAGCCACGCCACCGGCGGGACCTTCACCGACCCTGCCGGGCAGGTTCAGCCCCCGGCAGCCGACGGCGAGGGCTATCCGGTGCGCCTTGATGACGCTGCCCCCATCTACGGGGTGCCCGGCTGCGACCGGTTCGTCACCCGTACCGTCACCGGCATCGACACCACCCGTCCCACCCCGGCCTGGATGGCACAGCGTTTGCGCCTGGCCGGGATGCGCTCCATCTCCTTGCCCGTGGACATCTCCAACTACGTGATGTGGGAACTCGGTCAGCCACTGCACTTCTACGACGGCGACAAGCTCTCCGGCGAGATCGTGGTGCGCCGGGCCCTGCAGGGCGAAACCTTGGTGACCCTTGACGATAAGCAGCGCAGCCTGAACACCGAGGATCTGCTGATCACCGACGATCGCGGTCCCATCGGCCTGGCCGGCGTCATGGGCGGCGCGGACACCGAGGTGGGGGATGAGACCACCACGATCGTCATCGAATCCGCCCACTTCGACCCGGTCTCCATCGGCCGGACCCGGCGTCGCCACAAGCTGCCTTCGGAAGCGTCCAAGCGCAATGAGCGCGGCGTGGACTGGGAGGTGGCCGATAAGGCCGCCGAGCGGGCCGTGCAGTTGCTGGTGGAACTGGCCGGCGGTACCGCAGCCCCCGGCATCACCGACGTCGGACAGCGCCCGGAACCGGTGGCCATCACCTTGCCGTTGCAGGCGCCGTCCAGGCTGATAGGCGTGGACTACCCGGCCGAGCAGATCGTTTCCGTGCTGGAACAGATTGGGGCCACCGTCGAGCGCACCCAGACCTCGTCGGGCGAAGACGCAATCAACGTGACCCCGCCGACCTGGCGGCACGACCTGGCCATCCCGGAAGACCTCATCGAGGAGATCGCCCGACTCGTCGGGTACGACATCATTCCGGCTACCGTTCCGGTGCCGCCGCCGGGCCGCGGGCTCACCCGCACCCAGGCCCAGCGCCGCCGGGTGGCCCAGGGGCTGGCCGATGCTGGCTTGGTGGAGACGTTGGCCTACCCGTTCGTCTCTGAGGCCCAGAACCGGCAGTTTGGTACCCCTGACGCCGGGGCAGACGTGCCGGCCGTGCACCTGGCCAACCCGATCTCCGCCGAGTTTGGTTACCTGCGCACCTCGCTGCTGCCCGGACTGCTAGAAACCGCACGCCGCAACCACGGCCGTGGCTTCCGCGACTTGGCCCTGTACGAGCTGGGTCAGGTGTTCCTGCCCGGTGAGCGACTGGGTTCTTCCGAGATCCCGCCGCTGGGCGCACTGCCTGCACCCGAGGTGCTGGCCGAGCTCAACGCCGGCATCCCGAACCAGCCGCAACGCGTGGCCGCCGTGTTTATCGGACATGACTCCGCCCCGGGGCCGGGCCACGATCCGCGCCCCTGGGACTGGCAGGACGCCGTATCCACGGCCCTGGACATTGCCGATCTGCTCGGTGCCACCCTCACCGTGGCGCAGGGCGCCCATCAAGCGTTCCACCCGGGTCGCACCGCCGCCCTGCAGTTGGCCGACGGCACCGTGATCGGCTACGCCGGGGAGCTGTTGCCGAAGCTTCTGGAAAATTCCGACCTGCCGGCCCGCACTGTCGCCGTCGAACTGGATCTGGACGCTCTGGCCGCGACCGCACCGGATGTGGTCGAGGCCGAGCCGCTGTCCACTTTCCCCGCGACCACGCAGGACGTGGCGCTGGTGGTGGATGCCGACATCGCGGCCGCCCAGGTGCAGCAGACTCTGGCCACAGCGGCTGGCGAATTGCTCGAGGAGATCGCACTGTTCGACGTATACCAAGGACCCGGCGTGGACGAAGGCAAGAAATCGCTCGCCTTCAGTTTGCGTTTCCGGGCCGCGGACCGCACCCTGACCGCTGACGAGGCCTCGGAGGCCCGTGCCGCGGCTACTGCGGCAGCCGTCGAGCGGTTCGGTGCCGTCCAGCGCTGACCCGGTGACCACCATCTGGCTGGGCGACGACGCAGGCGTTCGTCCTCGGCCAACCGTGCCGCCAGATCGGACGGGCAGGCCTCACCGCCGAAAATCAATGGGCGCACGTTTTCCAGGGCTTCCGGCGGCCACAGTGCGACCAGGGTCGGCACGGTGGAGACCACATTGATCGAGCGGGACACCAGCCAGGGGCCAAGGTCCATGCCGGAGCGAACCAGGGAGCGCGGGGCGGGCAGCAGGCAGGCGCCCGATCGCCAGGCCAGCCACATTTCCTCACGGGAGGCGTCAAAAGTCACCGATAGCCCGGCGAGCACCAGGTCGCCGGGACCCAAGGGGGCCGGCTGCAGGAAAATCCGCGCCTCGGCATCCACAAAAGCTGCGGTGTTGCGGTGGGTCACGGCCACACCCCTCGGGGTGCCGGTCGAGCTGGAGGTGAAGATCATCCAGGCGTCGTCGTTGGGCCCGGGCAATCGCGGCTCCGGGAAGGGACGGGGACGGGAATCGCTGACCTGGATCTCCCCGGACGTCAGAATCGCAGCGACCTTCGCCTAGGAAAACACCAGCCGCGCACGCCCACCCGGTCTCCGGCACCGATGCCGGCGGCGTACAGGTCGCGGCCCAGCGTCTTGACCTCGTCGAGTAGCTCCGCATAGGACAGAACGGAGTCGCCGTCGTCCAGGGCCGGGGCCTCCGGGTGTTCTCGGGCGGTTTCGCTCAGAATATCGATCAAGGTCCGTACCGCAGGAGCCCGCTGAGCGGCGGGCAGCTACGGCAGATACGTGCTCACGGTGACGGAGGCCTTCCTTCGGGGATCCACTGGGGATCGCGCCTAGCGATCCCACGCCAGCAAGGTGAACCCCAGGTGTCCTCCCCGGTAGCATGAAGTAGCGAGCACCAGCACGACGACGAAGGGTGAGTGCCCCGCGATGAGCATGGACCGGCAACCATGGGAACTGAATCCCACCGAGTTCACCGCCGAAGAACGCCGTGATCGGACTCGGGGTCGGCGAGTGGTTAGCGTGTTGGCGCTGATCGTGATCGGGGCCCTGCTGTGCTCGACTCTGATCGGGCTGTTCATCTAGCCCGGTCGCGCACTCAGACGGTGAGAATCACCTTGCCGGTCGTCTGGCGCCCCTCCAGTGCGGTGTGGGCCCGAGCGGCCTCCGCCAGGGGCACACGGTCGCCAATGCGCAGGTTCAGGGTGCCCTCCTGGAGCGCGGCAAACAGTTCCTCGCCCCGCCACGCGGTTTCTTCACCCGTGGCGGTGTAGGCCGCCAGGGAGGGCCGAGTGACAAAGAGAGAGCCCAAGGCATTGAGCCGCTGCAGGTCAAAGGGCGGCACCTGTCCCGAGGAGCCACCGAAGAGCACCATCATCCCGCGGGGGCGCAGCGCGGACAGCGATGCTTCGAACGTGTCTTTGCCAACACCGTCGAAGACCACGTCCACGCCCTTGCCGCCCGTGCGCTCGCGGACGCGGGTGGCGACATCGTCGTAGTCAAATACCTCGGTGGCGCCCGCCTGGAGAGACAGTTCCTTCTTCTCTTCCGTCGATGCCGTGGTGTACACGGTGGCGCCAAGGCTGACGCACAGCTGGGTGAGTACCAGGCCCACGCCGCCGGCCCCGGCGTGCAGCAGCACCGTGTCCGAGGCCGACACCGGGTAGGTGGAACGGCACAGGTAATGGGAGGTCATCCCCTGCAGCGGCAACGCCGCAGCCTCGGCCAGATCCATGGTCTCGGGAACCCGAAGCAGCTGCTCGGCCGGCGCCACGAAGTGTTCGGCGTAGGTGGCGCGTCCAGCCGCGGTGGCCACCCGGTCACCCACCGATACCGTGGTAACGTTCTCGCCCACCGCGACGACCTCGCCGGAAGCCTCGGTGCCCGGGGTGAACGGCGTCGTCATCGGGTACACGCCGGAACGCTGGTACGTCTCGATGAAATTGAGCCCAGCAGCGGCGGTGCGGATCAGCACCTCGCCGGCCCCGGGGGTGGGGGTGTCCACGGTGGTCCAGGTCAGGGCTTCAGGGGCGCCGGTCTGCTCGACGACGATGGCACGGTGCTGGGCGGGGATCTGTGAATCGCTCTCGGTCATGGTTCCACCGTATCCCGTCCACCGAGCCCACGACACCGTGCATAATTATTTGTGTGATATTGGCCGGACTGCATAATTTCTGTATCCTTGACCTATGAGTCTTACCGTCGCCGTTTCAGGAGCCAGTGGCTACGCCGGGGGAGAGGTGCTGCGCCTGCTCAGCACGCATCCCGAGGTGACCATCGGATCGATCACCGCCCATTCCAATGCAGGACAGCGGCTGGGGAGCCTGCAGCCGCATTTGCACTCCCTGGCCGACCGCGTGCTCGAAGACACCACGGCCGAGGTATTGGCCGGGCATGACGTCGTCTTCCTGGCCTTGCCGCACGGGGCCAGCGCGGAGATTGCTGCCCAGCTTCCGGCCGACACCCTGGTGATTGACGCCGGAGCCGATCACCGTCTCGAATCCGCCGACGCCTGGCAGCAGTTCTACGGTTCAGAGCACGCCGGGCACTGGCCCTACGGCCTGCCCGAGCTGCCCGGCCGGCGCGAGCACCTGCGCGGGGCCCGGCGCATCGCCGTACCCGGCTGCTACCCGACGTCGTCGTTGCTGGCACTGAGCCCCGGCTACTCCGCCGGGCTGCTGCAGCCCGAAGACGTGGTGATCGTGGCAGCCTCCGGCACCTCCGGCGCGGGCAAATCGACGAAGCCGCATCTGCTCGGCTCCGAGGTTATGGGTGGGATGAGCCCCTACGGTGTCGGCGGCGGCCACCGGCACACCCCCGAGATTGAGCAGGGGCTGAGCTGGGCCGCCGGAGAGTCGGTCCAGGTCTCCTTCACCCCCACGCTGGCGCCGATGGCCCGCGGCATTCTCACCACCGCCACCGCCAAGCTGCGTCCCGGTGTCACCGAGGCCCAGGTGCGTCAGGCCTACAGTGACGCCTACGCCGACGAGGAGTTCGTGCACCTGCTGCCGGAGGGACAGTGGCCGGCTACGAAGTCCGTGCTGGGGTCCAACCACGCGGTGCTGCAGCTCGCGGTGGATGCTCACGCTGGGCGCGTCATCGTCTCCGCTGCGATTGACAATCTCACCAAGGGCACCGCCGGTGGTGCCGTCCAGTCCATGAACATTGCCCTCGGCCTGGCGGAGAACGCCGGCCTGGCCCACCAGGGAGTCACCCCATGAGCGTCACCGCAGCCCAAGGATTCCGCGCCTCCGGGATCGCCGCCGGTATCAAATCCAACGGCAACCCAGACTTAGCACTCGTCGTCAATGACGGCCCCGATCACCACGCCGCCGCGGTGTTCACCTCCAACCGCGTCGTCGCCGCGCCGGTGATCTGGTCGCGCCAGGCGATCACCGACGGGCGGGCCGATGCCGTGGTGCTGAACTCCGGCGGGGCCAACGCGTGCACCGGCGCCCCGGGGTTCCAGGACGCCCACGCCACCGCCGAGAAAGTCGCCGGCACCCTCGGCCTCTCCGCCCTCGATGTTCAGGTCTGCTCCACCGGGCTGATCGGTGAGCGCCTGCCCATGCCCGAGCTGTTGGCCGGGGTCGACAAGGCCGCTGGTGAGCTGAGCGAGGACGGCGGCGACGCTGCGGCCGTGGCCATCATGACCACCGATTCGGTGCCCAAGACCGCTGTGGTCTCCGGTGCGGGCTACCAGGTCGGTGGGATGACCAAGGGGGCCGGCATGATCGCCCCCGGCATGGCCACCATGCTCGCCGTGGTCACCACCGACGCCGTCGTCGATCCCGCCACTCTCACCGAGCACCTGCAGGACGCGGTACGGGTGTCGTTCAATCGCGCCGATTCCGATGGTTGCATGTCCACCAACGACACCGTGATCCTGTTGGCCTCCGGCGCCTCGGGAGTCACCCCCGACCCGGCGCAGTTCCGTGCCGAGCTCACCGAGTTGTGCTCCTCCCTGGCCCGGCAGATCATTGCCGACGCCGAGGGCGCCAGCCACGACATCGCCATCACCGTGGTCAATGCCGCCAGCGAAACCGACGCCGAGGAAGCAGCCCGCGCGGTAGCCCGGTCGAACCTGTTCAAGACCGCTATTTTCGGCCGCGACCCGAATTGGGGGCGCGTACTGGCCGCCGTCGGCACCACCGACGCCGAATTTGAAGCAGACCAGCTGGACGTCTCCATCAACGGGGTCCAGGTTTGCCGTGCCGGTGGTATCGGCGACTCCCGCGACCTCGTGGACCTGGAACCGCGCGAGGTCCAGGTGCTCATCGACCTGCACGCCGGAGAGCAGACCGCCACCATCTGGACCAACGACCTCACCCACGAGTACGTGCACGAAAATTCCGTCTACTCCAGCTGACTCGAAGAAAGCATCCCCATGAGCATCCCCCATCACAACCACCCCAGCGAGGCCGCGGCCAAAGCTGCTGTGCTCGTTGAGGCACTGCCGTGGATTCAGCAGTTTGCCGGCACCACCATGGTCATCAAGTACGGCGGCAACGCCATGGTCTCCGAGGACCTGCGCCGCGCCTTCGCCGAGGACATCGTGTTCCTGCACCACTGCGGCATCCACCCCGTGGTGCTGCACGGGGGCGGACCCCAGATCAACACCATGCTGGACAAGCTCGGCATTGCCTCCGAATTCCGTGGCGGGCTGCGCGTGACCACTTCCGAGGCGATGGATGTGGTGCGCATGGTGCTCACCGGTCAGGTGGGTCGTGAGCTGGTCGGGCTGATCAACTCCCACGGCCCTTACGCGGTCGGACTCTCCGGCGAAGACGCTGGGCTGTTTCGAGCCAAGCGCCGCACCACCGTGGTGGACGGCGAAGAGGTCGATCTCGGTTTGGTCGGGGAGGTCACCAGCGTGCACCCGACCGCCATCCGTGACCTGGTGGACCACGGCCGAATTCCGGTGGTCTCCTCCGTGGCTCCCGAAATCGGCGACGACGGCGAACCCACCGGCGAAGTGCTCAACATCAACGCCGACACCGCCGCCGCCGCCCTGGCCAGCGCGCTGGGTGCGTCGAAAATGGTCATCCTTACCGACGTCGAGGGGCTCTACTCCGACTGGCCGAACCGGGACTCCCTGGTCTCCAGTATCACCGCCGATGAGTTGCGCCTGCTCCTGCCGAGCCTGGAATCCGGCATGATCCCCAAGGTTGAGGCGTGTCTTAAAGCCGTCGACGGCGGGGTCGCTCAGGCTCACATTGTTGACGGGCGCGAGCCGCACACCATGCTCTTGGAAGTCTTCACCACCGCCGGGGTGGGCACCCAGATTCTGCCTGATGACCCGGCCGGCACCGATCAGAAAGCGAGCGTGACCCCATGAGCGCACCGTCCACCGACCCCGATACTGTGGGAACCGACGGCGAAGAGCTGATGCAGCGCTACCGCACTGCCCTGACCGGCGTCTTCGGTACCCCGCAACGCACCCTGGTCCGCGGAGAGGGGGTGACCGTGTGGGACGCCGACGGCCACGCCTACACCGATTTGATGGCTGGTATTGCCGTCAATGCGCTCGGCCACGCCCACCCGCGCCTGGTGGCCGCTGTCACCGAGCAGCTGTCCACTCTGGGACACATCTCCAACTTCTTCACATCGGTGCCGCAGATCCAGCTGGCCGAACGCCTCTTGGAACTCTCCGGGGCGCAGGCCACCGGTGGCACCGTGTTCTTCGCGAACTCGGGCACCGAAGCCAACGAAGCCGCGTTCAAATTGGCACGCCGCCACGGTGACGCCACCCGCCACCGCATTCTCGCGGTCGAGCACGCCTTCCACGGCCGCACCATGGGAGCCCTCGCCCTCACCTGGAAGGAACAGTACCGCGCTCCCTTCGCCCCGCTGCCCGGCGGGGTGGAGCACCTGCCTTTCGGTGATCAGGACGCCATGGTGTCGGCCATTGACGAGACGGTCGCGGCGGTGATCCTGGAACCGGTCCAGGGCGAATCCGGGGTGAACGCGTCCCCGGCGGGCTACTTGGAAGCCGTACGCGAGGCCTGCACCCGTCACGGCGCCCTCCTGATTTTCGACGAAGTGCAGTCCGGCATGGGCCGCACCGGTACCTGGTTCGCCCACCAGAACACTCAGGTCACCGGCGGCGCCCGCGTCATGCCCGACGCGATGACCCTGGCCAAAGGCCTCGGCGGGGGCATCCCCATCGGCGCCCTGGTGTGTTTCACCGAGGCCACCTCGCAGCTGCTGACCGCCGGCCAGCACGGCACCACGTTCGGCGGCAACCCGATGGCCACCGCCGCCGGGCTCGCCGTCATTGAGACCATCGAGCACGACGGTCTGCTGGAGCATGTTTCTGAACTCGCCACTGCCGTGTGCGACGCCGCATCCGGTATCGGCCACGTCCAGGCGGTGCGGGCTTTTGGCGGGCTCATCGGGATCGACCTCGACGTCGAGATCGCCCCCGCCGTGGTCGCCGCCGCCCTGGAAGCCGGGTGGATCATCAACGCCACTGGGCCGCACACCCTGCGCCTAGCCCCGCCGCTGATCATCGACGCCGATACCCTGCGCACCTTCCTGCAGCAGCTGCCCGCGCTGATCGACCGCGCCCTGACCGCCACCGAGACGAAGGCTTCCTCATGATCCGCCACTTTCTCATCGACACCGACCTGAGCCCGGCCGAGCAGAGGGAGGTCCTCGACCTGGCCGCCCTGATGAAAGCCGAGCCCTACCGTTTCCGCCCGTTGGAAGGCCCGCAGACTGGGATCGTGCTCTTCGATAAGACCTCCACCCGCACCCGGGTGTCCTTCTCGGCGGGCATCGCCGCGCTGGGTGGCTCCCCGCTGATCATCAACCCGGGGGAGTCCCAACTGGGACACAAAGAGACCATTTCCGACTCAGCCCGGGTCTTCGCCCGGATGAGCTCGGTGGTCATCTGGCGCACCTTCGCCCAGGCCCCGTTGGAGGAATTGGCCGAGCACAGTTCGGTGCCCGTCATCAACGCGCTCACCGATGACTACCACCCCTGCCAGTTGCTGGCGGACCTGCAGACCATCCGGGAACACAAAGCCGATGCGTCTGGGTCCATCGAAGGACTGACGATGACCTACCTCGGCGACGCCGCCAACAACATGGCCAACTCGTACCTGCTGTCCGGGGTCACGGCGGGACTACACGTGCGCATCGCCGGCCCCGAAGGGTATCTGCCCGCCGAGGACATCGTGAAGGCCGCCCGTGAGCGCGCCGAACAGACCGGGGGATCGGTGCTCATCACCACCGACGCCGCCGAGGCGTTGGCCGGGGCCGACGTCGTGGTCACTGATACCTGGGTGTCCATGGGGCAGGAAGACGAAAAAGAACAGCGCCTGCAGCTCTTCCGCGACTACACCGTCGACGCCGCGGCCATGGCGCAGGCCGACGATCAGGCGATCTTCCTGCACTGCCTGCCTGCCTACCGTGACTACGAGGTGACCGCCGAGGTGATCGACGGGCCGCAGTCGGTGGTGTTCGATGAGGCCGAGAACCGGCTGCACGCGCAGAAAGCCCTGATGGCGTGGCTTCTTTATGCCTCCGGACTGGCCGAGATTCCCGCAGATCTTCAGTTGCCGGAAGCCCAAGCCGCGCGCGGGCAGTCCACCGGGACCTCGGCATGAGCGTGCCCGCCACCAAAACCGCTCGGCAAGCCGCCATCAAGCAGGTGCTGGCCGAGCGGCCCGTGCATTCCCAAGCCGAGCTGATGGAACTGCTCGAGGCCCAAGGGATGAGCGTCACCCAGGGCACCCTGTCCCGTGACCTCGTCGACCTGGGCGCCTACCGGGTGCGTGACGGGCAGGGGCAGGTGATCTACACGGTGCCTGAGGAGGGGCCGGCCGGTCAGGAACGTGCCTCAATCCGCACCTCGGAGGCTCACGAATCCCGGTTAGCCGCGCTGTGCCGGGAACTATTGGTCTCCGCAGACGCCTCCGCCAATATTGCGGTGCTCCGTACCCCGCCCGGGGCCGCGCAGTATCTGGCCTCGGTGGTGGATCAATCCCGGGTGGACGAAATCCTAGGCACCATCGCCGGTGATGACTCCATCATGGTCGTCTCCCGCGACCCGGACGGCGGGCACGCGCTCGCCGCCCGGTTCCTGCGCTACACCGAATAAGGCTCAGCTGCCGGGTAGCGAAACAACCTCGTCGTCGGCCGGTAGCTGAACGGGCTCGACGGCGTTCCAGTCGCTGAATTCGACGGTGCCCTCAAGGCTTTCGGAATGCGACTCCAGGCGCACCAACTCGCGGTCCTCATTGAGGTAGACCGAGAAGGGTTCGCCGTTCTCGGCGGTGCCGGAGTACTGGTAGAGCACGGTGCCGTCCTCATCGACCTTCTGCACCTCCAGGTCCTCGGTTTCCGTGGCCTCGGCGCCGGTGAAGGTGCCGGTCAGGGACTCATAGAAACCGCTGATGGAGAATTCTCCGGGACCTTCGAGCTCCACCCAGCCGTCGCCGACCATCTCATTGAGGGCTTCGGCGTTCTGCCCGGTGAAGTAGTCCTCATTGCCCCGCAATACGGTGCGCCCGTCCACGGAGCGGATTTCCAGCTCGCTCTCGCCCTGGGTGATGGTGCCCACGAAGTTGGAGTCGTCGAGTTGCCCGGAATATTCCGAGGTGTAGGTCGTGTCGTCACTGGGGTCGGTGCCCTCGAACGACATGGCGACTGACTCGGCTTCCTGCAGTTTCTGGTACGCCTCGGGCCAGGCCTCCTCAAAGCTGGGCGCGCCACCGCAGGCGGTCAGGGCCAGCGCGCCAGCAGCAGCTAGCCCCATCACGGACAGGCTGCGTGCACGACGACGCACAGTACCTGGCACGAATCGAGCAGCGGCGGGGGAGCGAGTGGTGGTGAACATGGGGATCTCCGATCGGATCGTGGCGAGTAATCAGCGCTCGAGCAGGGCCGACATGGCTTCGAGCTGGAATTGGGCGGCGGTGGCACGAGCGGACTGTGCCCCCGCATCGGGGTCGGCGCCGGCGGCCAGCAGCGCGCGCACATTGTCCTCGTGCTGAGTGAAAACGGCGCAGGTCAAGGCCGACTGCCCGCGCTGGTTCAACCGCTGCACATCGGCGCCGCGCGCCAGCAGTGCGGCCACGAGATCGGCGTGCTGGTTGTAGGTGGCCAGGATCAACAGGGTGTCACCCTTGTGGTCGGTCAGATCCACCGGAACACCCTGATCGATCACCGACAGCAGGGCCTCGGTGTTGCCCTGCCGGGCGAAATCGAACAGCGAATTCAGGAATTCGATCTGGTCGTCGGTGAGCTGGGGCTGCGGCTCGGAGCCGGGCTCGGGCTGAGTGGTCATGCGATCCAGACTAATCGGCGCACCGGCGAGATGCACGATCCTGCATAATTATGTAGACTCTTGCATAGTCAACATGAAGTCGCAGGAGGACGCATGAAGGAACGCATCGTACTGGCCTATTCCGGCGGTCTTGACACCTCGGTGGCCATCGGCTGGATCGCTGAAGCCACCGGTGCCGAGGTCATCGCCGTGGCGGTTGACGTCGGACAGGGCGGAGAGTCCCTGGAGACCGTGCGTCAACGCGCCTTGGACTGCGGTGCGGTGGAAGCATACGTTGCCGATGCCCGCGACGAATTCGCCGAGCAGTACTGCTGGCCCACCCTGAAGGCCAATGCGTACTACATGGATGCGTACCCGCTCGTCTCCGCGATTTCCCGCCCGGTGATCGTCCGTCACCTGGTGGCCGCTGCCCGGCAATTCGGCGCCTCCACCGTGGCCCACGGCTGCACCGGCAAGGGCAACGATCAGGTGCGCTTCGAGGTCGGCATCCAGACCCTGGGCCCGGACCTGAAGTGCATTGCCCCGGTCCGCGACCTCGCCCTCACCCGTGACAAAGCGATTGATTACGCCGAGCGCAACAACCTGCCGATCGAGACGACGAAGAAGAACCCGTTCTCCATCGACCAGAATGTATGGGGCCGGGCGGTCGAAACCGGATTCCTCGAGGACATCTGGAATGGCCCGACCAAGGACGTTTACTCCTACACCGATGATCCGGCCTTCCCGCCGGCACCGGATGTAGTGACCGTGACTTTCGCCCAGGGCGTGCCGGTGGCACTCGACGGTCGAGAGCTCTCCGCGCTGCAGATCATCGAGGAGATGAACCGCCGCGCCGGCGCCCAAGGCATCGGTCGCATCGACATCGTCGAGGACCGACTAGTGGGCATCAAGTCCCGCGAAATATACGAAGCTCCCGGCGCGATGGCGCTGATGGCCGCCCACCAGGAACTTGAGCGCGTCACCCTGGAACGCGAGCAGGCCCGGTTCAAGAAGACGGTCGACCAACGCTGGACCGAGTTGGTCTATGACGGCCAGTGGTTCTCCCCGCTGAAACAGAGTCTTGACGTCTTCATCGACGAGACCCAGCGCTACGTCAACGGTGAGATCCGCATGGAACTCCATGCCGGCCGCGCCACCGTGCAGGGCCGGCGCTCCGAGACCGGGCTGTACGATTTCAACCTGGCCACCTATGACACCGGCGACTCGTTCGACCAGTCCTCGGCGCGCGGGTTTATCGACATCTTCGGCCTGTCCGCCAAGACCGCTACCGAACGTGACCAACGCGTCGAAGGTCAGGCCTCGCTCGACGACGTCGCCCGCCTCAGCAACGACGTCTGACCGTCACCCGCCCCGACTCATCACCACCCCACAGCTCGAAGGATACTGAGACGATGACCGCATCCACGCAGCCGGACCGCCATGGCACCAACGAGGGATCCCTGTGGGGAGGCCGTTTCGCCGGTGGGCCCGCCGATGCCCTGGCCGCGCTCAGCAAGTCCACCGATTTTGACTGGCGCCTGGCCCGTTACGACATCGCCGGCTCCCGCGCCCACGCTCGCGTGTTGCATCGCTCAGGCCTACTCACCGATGACGAGCTGACCGGGATGATCGAGGCCCTGGACCGCCTCGAAGCCGATGTCGTCTCCGGTGACTACGTCGCTGCTGAATCCGACGAGGATGTCCACGGCTCCCTGGAGCGCGGCCTCATAGAACGCGCAGGGGTGGACCTCGGCGGCAAGTTGCGCGCCGGCCGCTCCCGGAATGACCAGATCGCCACGCTGGGCCGGATGTTCCTGCGCGACCACGCCCGACTGATCTCGGTCGGTGTGCTCGACACCATTGACGCGCTCATCGCGCAGGCGGAAGCGCACCCCTATGCGCCGATGCCGGGCCGCACCCACCTGCAGCACGCCCAACCGGTGCTGTTGAGCCACCATCTACTCGCCCACGCCTGGGCCATGCTGCGTGATGTGCAGCGCTTCATCGACTTCGACGCCCGCGCCGCGGTGTCTCCTTATGGCTCCGGCGCTCTGGCCGGATCCTCGCTGGGACTGGACCCGAACGCCGTCGCCGCCGAGCTGGGCTTCGATTCCGCAGCCTGGAACTCGATCGACGGCACCGCCGCCCGCGATGTCTTCGCCGAATTCGCCTGGATTTCCGCCATGATCGGCGTCAACCTGTCGCGCATCAGCGAGGAAGTCATCTTCTGGGCCACCAAGGAAGCCTCCTTCGTCACCCTCGATGACGCCTTCTCCACCGGCTCCTCGATCATGCCGCAGAAAAAGAATCCCGACGTCGCCGAGCTGGCCCGCGGCAAATCTGGACGCCTCATCGGCGACCTCACCGGGCTGCTCGCCACCCTCAAGGGGCTGCCGTTGGCCTACAACCGCGACCTGCAGGAAGACAAGGAACCGGTTTTCGACGCCGCTGACACCCTGGAGTTGTTGCTACCGGCCGTCTCTGGGATGATCGCTACGCTGCGCTTCAACACCGAGAAAATGGCCGAACTGGCACCGCAGGGCTTCGCGTTGGCCACCGACATCGCCGAATGGCTGGTCCGGCAGGGCGTGCCCTTCCGTGTGGCCCACGAACTCTCGGGCGAAGCCGTGAAGCTAGCCGAATCCCGCGGCGTGGAACTCTGGGACCTCACCGACGAGGAGTACGCCGGCGTCTCCGAACACCTCACCCCCGACGTGCGCACCGTGCTGACCACTGAAGGATCCCTGCGCTCGCGCAGCTCCCAGGGTGGCACCGGGCCCGACGCCGTCGCCGCGCAGCTGGAAGAACTGCAGCGCCAGCTGGCTCCGGTGCGCGATTTCGCCGCCTCGAACCCCTCGGGAGTGCTGGACCGCTGAGTCTCATCAGGCCAGCCTCACCGCCCGGTTCACTCTGGCGACACCCTCCATTCACCGGGCAACCGGTAGGATAGGTGCTCGTTGTAACACTTCGGGACGGGATGATTCGAGTATGACTGGGGCCGATTCGGCAGTTCGCGATCGTTATCAGGCCGAGCTGGCCGCGGAGCAGGACTATGTGGCCACGCTCTATGTGCGCCTGGACCAGTTGCGCGATGAGAAGCGAATGCAACTCTCCCAGGTCCGCCGCTCCGGGTTGCAGGGCTCCCTGCAGAACCAGTCCGAACGTGACGCCTTCGCCACCCTGTATGAAGACCGGCTCGCCCAGCTCTCCGCCGTGGAAGACCGACTCGCTTTTGGTCGACTTGATCTCGACGACGACCAGACCCGCTACGTCGGGCGCATCGGGCTCACCGATGAGGAACAGCAGCGCCTCCTCGTGGACTGGCGTGCTCCAGAAGCAGCATCGTTCTACCAGGCCACCGCGTTCCAGCGACAGTCGGTACGCCGTCGTCGTCACCTGTTGATGAGCGGGCGCAGCGTGGTAGGGCTCGAAGACGATGTCCTCTCCGAGACCGACGCCGACTCATACTCCACCGTCTCGGCCGCACTGCTCTCCGCCGTCACCGCCCGACGCACCGGCCAGATGGGCGACATCGTCGCGACCATCCAGTCCGAACAGGACGCCATCATCCGCGCCGACCTGCCTGGAGTCCACGTGGTTCAGGGCGGCCCCGGTACCGGCAAAACTGCTGTTGCCCTGCACCGGGCGGCCTACCTGCTCTACACCCACCGGGAGCGCCTCGCCTCGGCCGGCGTGCTACTGGTGGGTCCCTCCCAAGCGTTCATGAACTACATCGATCAGGTGCTGCCCTCCTTGGGCGAGACCGGCGTAGTGATGAGCTCTCTGGCTCGGTTAATGCCGGGCATCGACGCTGTCCCCGAAACCTCCCGGCGGGCCGCCGCGATCAAGGGGCGGCTCGATATGGCGGAGGTGATTGCCGACGCCGTGGCCGATCGTCAGCGTCTCATCGCCGCCAAGCGTCGTGTCACGGTCGAGGGAACCACGCTCACGGTGCGTCCCGGCCAGATCCGCCGCGCCCGCGACAAAGCTCGCGCCACCGGAAAACCGCATAACCAGGCCCGCGCCACCTTCGTGAAGATCATGGTGAAGAAGCTCGCCGAGCAAATGGAAGAGATCCTCCAGGACGGCTCCGGCGGCAAAAACCAAGCCGACCGCTCCTACCTGTTGGAAGAGGTTCGCCAGTCCCGTGAGGTCCGGATCCTGCTCAACCTGTGCTGGATGCCCATGACGCCGGAAAAACTGGTCTCGGACCTGTTCTCCAAGCCGGAGTTTCTCGCTCGGCTAGCCCCACAGCTCAGCGACGACGAGCGTCAGCTGCTGCTGCGTGACCCGGACGCACCCATGACCGAATCCGATGTGCCCCTGCTCGATGAGGCCGCCGAATTACTCGGCGAGTACGATGTCGCCCGCGCCGCCCAGGCCGGTGCCGAGAAGCGCCAGCGCGAGCGCGACGTCGAAAACGCCCGCGCCGCCCTGGACAACGTCCAGCAGGTGCTGGAAGACATCGGGGTCGGTGGCAGCCTGGATGCCGAGACCGTGGCCGACGCGCAGGCGGTCACTCCTGAGCGCCGTTCCGCGGCCGAACGGGCCCGCAGCGATCGCACCTGGACCTTCGGCCACGTCGTGGTGGACGAAGCCCAGGAACTCTCACCCATGCAGTGGCGACTGCTGATGCGCCGCTGCCCGATGCGGTCCTTCACCATCGTCGGTGACATGGCCCAGGCCTCATCGGCCGCCAACAACTCCTCCTGGGGGCAGATCCTTGCCCCGTTCGTGGGCGAGCGATACACCCTCAACGAGCTGACCGTGAACTATCGCACCCCGGAGAAGATCACTTCTCTGGCCACCGACGTCGCTCGCGGCGCCGGGATGACCATCGCCACCCCGGAAGCTCTCCGTGCCGGTGAGCACGATCCCGTGGTGCGCACCATTGCCGCACCGGATTTGGCCGAGGCCGTCGTCGAGGGCATTCAGACCGATGGTGCCCTGTCGCCAGGGGGACTCATTGGTGTCATCGCCTCCACCGCTAGCTACGCAGCCATCCATGAGAAGCTCGCCGCCGTCATGCCCGAGCGTCTCTGGACCGGCGGGATGGCACGCGCCGATCGTGACGTCGCCCTGGTCACCGCACATCAGGCCAAGGGGTTGGAATACGACGCCGTGATTCTGGTGGAACCCCACGAGATGATCGACGACGCCGACGGGGTTATCGGTGACCTCTACGTCGCCATGACCCGCGCCACCCAGACCCTCCGAGTGTTGGCCAGCTGTCCGCCGGCAGAGCTACCGCGCGGGCTGCGCGCGGTGGTCATCGAAGAAGACTGAGACGCAACACACCGACCAGCGAACCCGCGTCCGCAACGAGTCCTGATAGATTCCACAACGTGAGTACTGCATCGCCCGTCCTGTCCCGGCAGGCTAATGATCCCTCGTTCCCCAATATTTGGCAGGAACTGAAGTGGCGCGGCCTGGTCCACGTCTCCACTGATGAGGCCACGCTGGAAGAAGCTCTGGCCGGCGATCCGATCACCTATTACTGTGGTTTCGATCCCACCGCAGCGTCCCTGCACCTGGGTCACCTCGTGCAGTTGCTGCTGTTGCGACGCCTACAGTTGGCCGGCCACAAGCCCCTGGGCCTGGTGGGCGGATCCACCGGACTCATCGGTGATCCTCGTCAGACCTCCGAGCGCGTCCTGAACACCAAGGAAGTCGTGTCCGAGTGGGTCGAATCTCTCGGCAACCAGGTCAGCAATTACCTCTCCTTCGATGGGGACAATGCCGCGCGGATGGTCAACAACCTGGACTGGACCGGTGGCCTGTCCGCATTGGATTTCCTGCGCGACATTGGTAAGCACTTCCGAGTGGGCACCATGATCAAAAAAGAGATCGTAGCGAAGCGTCTGAACTCGGAAGAGGGAATCTCCTACACCGAATTCTCCTACCAAATCCTGCAGGGACTGGATTACCTGAACCTGCACCGCGATTACGACTGCGTGCTGCAGACCGGTGGCTCGGACCAGTGGGGCAACCTCACCTCCGGTACCGAGTTGGTGCGCAAGGTCGAAGGTCAGCATGTGCACGCCATTGGTACCCCGCTGATCACCAATGCGGACGGTACCAAGTTCGGTAAGTCTGAGGGCAACGCCATCTGGCTGAACCCCGAGATGTGCTCGCCCTACACGTTCTACCAGTTCTGGCTCAACACCGCCGATGCCGATGTGGCAGACCGCCTCAAAGTGTTCACTTTCCTGACTCGCGATGAAATCGCGGAGTACCAGCAGAAAGTGGAGACCGAACCCTTCCGCCGTGAAGCGCAGCGCCGACTAGCGTGGGAAGTCACGTCCCTGGTGCACGGGGAGGAGCAAACCCAGAAAGTCATCGATGCTTCGGCCGCGATATTCGGTGGGGGAGAGCTCGAAGGAATTGACGAAGATACTTTGACCGCGGTGGGCACCGAACTGAATCACGTCGTTCTTCCTGCTACCGACGATCACTCGATCATTGATCTGTTGGTGAAGTCGGAACTGGTCGGATCCAAATCCGAGGCACGGCGGACCGTCAAAGATGGCGGCGCCTACGTGAACAACGTCAAGATCACCGACGAAGCTCAAAGCTTCGGTTCCAACCAGGCTCTTCATGGTCGGCATCTTCTGGTGCGCCGTGGCAAGAAGAATATGGCTATGGTGAGCCTCGAATCTGAGGTCTGAATCACATTGTGTGGTCATCGGGCGCGCTGACAGCAGAAAATCGGCGGATTTCCGCGGATCTGAGAAATCAGAACCGCAGAAATCCGCCGATTTTGTTCCTCCTCAGAATCGTGTGTATAGTCTTCTATGTCGCAAGGCAGCACGGGGCGAACAGCCCGGAAAAGTGCCCGTGACCAACTCCGAGAAACAGGTTGACAACTACGGCAGATTATCTGCTAGAGTTGAAATCCGTCGCTCACCTCCACTTCACCAAGAACTACGGCGAAAAGCCGATTTGACAAGGTGAACAAAGAGGAAATAGAGTTGAAAATCGCTGGTAACGGAAACCGACCGAAATAACGGGTCGTGAAAGTTGCAAAGCTCCTGTTGTTTGAGAACTCAATAGTGTGCCAAGTTTGTTGATGCCAATTTTATTTATTGGTAATTACTTCTCCTGGGGTGCCTCGTCGCTCTCAGGGGAGTTTTTGCTGGGATTTTGGGGCGTGCTGGTTTTTCCGGCTGGTGCGTTTCCTTTTTCTTTTTGTATTTTTTTACGGAGAGTTTGATCCTGGCTCAGGATGAACGCTGGCGGCGTGCTTAACACATGCAAGTCGAACGATGAAGACTCCTGCTTGCAGGGGTTGGATTAGTGGCGAACGGGTGAGTATCACGTGAGTAACCTTCCCTTGACTCTGGGATAAGCCCGGGAAACTGGGTCTAATACTGGATATGACCTTTCACCGCATGGTGGAAGGTGGAAAGATTTATCGGTCTTGGATGGACTCGCGGCCTATCAGCTTGTTGGTGAGGTAATGGCTCACCAAGGCGACGACGGGTAGCCGGCCTGAGAGGGTGACCGGCCACACTGGGACTGAGACACGGCCCAGACTCCTACGGGAGGCAGCAGTGGGGAATATTGCACAATGGGCGCAAGCCTGATGCAGCGACGCCGCGTGAGGGATGACGGCCTTCGGGTTGTAAACCTCTTTCAGTAGGGAAGAAGCCTTTCGGGGTGACGGTACCTGCAGAAGAAGCGCCGGCTAACTACGTGCCAGCAGCCGCGGTAATACGTAGGGCGCGAGCGTTATCCGGAATTATTGGGCGTAAAGAGCTCGTAGGCGGTTTGTCGCGTCTGCTGTGAAAGCCCGGGGCTTAACTCCGGGTCTGCAGTGGGTACGGGCAGACTAGAGTGCAGTAGGGGAGACTGGAATTCCTGGTGTAGCGGTGAAATGCGCAGATATCAGGAGGAACACCGATGGCGAAGGCAGGTCTCTGGGCTGTTACTGACGCTGAGGAGCGAAAGCATGGGGAGCGAACAGGATTAGATACCCTGGTAGTCCATGCCGTAAACGTTGGGCACTAGGTGTGGGGGACATTCCACGTTTTCCGCGCCGTAGCTAACGCATTAAGTGCCCCGCCTGGGGAGTACGGCCGCAAGGCTAAAACTCAAAGGAATTGACGGGGGCCCGCACAAGCGGCGGAGCATGCGGATTAATTCGATGCAACGCGAAGAACCTTACCAAGGCTTGACATGTGCCAGATCGCCATAGAGATATGGTTTCCCTTTTGGGCTGGTTCACAGGTGGTGCATGGTTGTCGTCAGCTCGTGTCGTGAGATGTTGGGTTAAGTCCCGCAACGAGCGCAACCCTCGTTCCATGTTGCCAGCGGGTTATGCCGGGGACTCATGGGAGACTGCCGGGGTCAACTCGGAGGAAGGTGGGGACGACGTCAAATCATCATGCCCCTTATGTCTTGGGCTTCACGCATGCTACAATGGCCGGTACAATGGGTTGCGATACTGTGAGGTTGAGCTAATCCCAAAAAGCCGGTCTCAGTTCGGATTGGGGTCTGCAACTCGACCCCATGAAGTCGGAGTCGCTAGTAATCGCAGATCAGCAACGCTGCGGTGAATACGTTCCCGGGCCTTGTACACACCGCCCGTCAAGTCACGAAAGTTGGTAACACCCGAAGCCGGTGGCCTAACCCTTGTGGGGGGAGCCGTCGAAGGTGGGACTGGCGATTGGGACTAAGTCGTAACAAGGTAGCCGTACCGGAAGGTGCGGCTGGATCACCTCCTTTCTAAGGAGCTTTCTTCAACACGTTTTTGCTGGGTCGCCTTGGTGGTGGCCTGGTGGTGTTGGGGTGTTGTCCTGTTTCATCGCCGAGTGTGTGGTGGCAGTGACTGCTCATGGGTGGAACATCAACATTCTTTGTGCCGTGCTAAGTGCATGGCTGGCGATCCTGGTAGTACTACTGATGCTTTTTGAGTGTCGGGTGTGGAGGCCGTGGGTTGTTGGTCGTGGTGTTAGGTGGGTTTCTTTGGTGCACTATTGGGTCCTGGGATAACAGGACTGGCAAAGTTGTTTTGCTGGGACGATGGTTGTTCTAGTTTTGCCTGTCGCATGGGCTGGCCTGCTGGTTTTGGTGGGTTGGTTGGTGTGTGTGGGTTGTTGTTTAGGTAACTATATAGTGGACGCGAGCATCTTATTTTTGTGACACATGCTGCGTTGAGTGGTGTGTGTTAGTCGAGAGTATTTGTTTGTTATCTGTGTGATGACCGCATCATCATCATGGCTGGCCGGCCTCTTTTTGGGGTGGTTTGGTTGTGTGTGGTGTGTGGTTGTTTTTAGCTCATTATTTATGATGATGGCTTAGTGTTTTGTGGCTAAGTTGTTAAGAGCACATGGTGGATGCCTTGGCAGTAGGAGCCGATGAAGGACGTGGGAATCTGCGATAAGCCTGGTGGAGTTGATAACCGAGCGTTGATACCAGGATGTCCGAATGGGGAAACCCCGCACGACGCGTTCGCGTGTTCGTGTGACCGCTGGTTGAACACATAGACCAGTTGGAGGGAACGCAGGGAAGTGAAACATCTCAGTACCTGCAGGAAGAGAAAACAACAGTGATTCCGTGAGTAGTGGCGAGCGAAAGCGGATGAGGCTAAACCTGGAGCGTGTGATACCCGGCAGGGGTTGCGTTTCAGGGGTTGTGGGAGCATGCGTGATGGGTCTGCCGGCCTGTTGCAGTTGGTGCGCGTTGAGACGAACAGGTTTGGTTGCCTGACCGTAGAGGGTGGAAGTCCCGTAGTTGGTCTGCGTTGCGCTGCTGGTGTGTTTCCCGAGTATCACGGGGCCCGAGAAATCCCGTGTGAATCTGCCAGGACCACCTGGTAAGCCTAAATACTTCCTACTGACCGATAGTGAATCAGTACCGTGAGGGAATGGTGAAAAGTACCCCGGGAGGGGAGTGAAATAGTACCTGAAACCATGTGCTTACAATCCGTCAGGGCCTGGATCTTGTGTCTGGGTGATGGCGTGCCTTTTGAAGAATGAGCCTGCGAGTCAGTGATACGTGGCAAGGTTAACCCGTGTGGGGTAGCCGTAGCGAAAGCGAGTCTGAATAGGGCGTTTGAGTCGCGTGTTCTGGACCCGAAGCGGAGTGATCTACCCATGGCCAGGTTGAAGCGTGTGTAAGAGCACGTGGAGGACCGAACCCACTTAGGTTGAAAACTGAGGGGATGAGCTGTGGGTAGGGGTGAAAGGCTAATCAAACTCCGTGATAGCTGGTTCTCCCCGAAATGCATTTAGGTGCAGCGTCGCGTGTTTCTTCCTGGAGGTAGAGCTACTGGATGGCTGATGGGCCCTACAAGGTTACTGACGTCAACCAAACTCCGAATGCCAGGTAAGTGAGAGCGCGGCAGTGAGACTGTGGGGGATAAGCTTCATAGTCGAGAGGGAAACAGCCCAGATCATCGGTTAAGGCCCCTAAGCGTGTGCTAAGTGGGAAAGGATGTGGAGTTGCTGAGACAACCAGGAGGTTGGCTTAGAAGCAGCCACCCTTGAAAGAGTGCGTAATAGCTCACTGGTCAAGTGATTCCGCGCCGACAATGTAGCGGGGCTCAAGCACACCGCCGAAACCGTGACAATGAACCGTTTGGTTTGTTGGGTAGGGGAGCGTCGTGTACGTGGTGAAGCCGCAGTGTGAACTAGTGGTGGAATGTGCACGAGTGAGAATGCAGGCATGAGTAGCGAAAGACGGGTGAGAAACCCGTCCGCCGGATGACTAAGGGTTCCAGGGTCAAGCTAATCTGCCCTGGGTAAGTCGGGACCTAAGGCGAGGCCGACAGGCGTAGTCGATGGACAACGGGTTGATATTCCCGTACCGGTGGTAAACCGTCCATGCTGATCTGGTGATACTAACCACCCGAACCTGCCTAGATCACCCTTCGGGGTGACGTGGCAGGGGAGCGTGGGACCTGAACTGGGGAGGCAAACGTATTAACAGGTGTGACGCAGGAAGGTAGCCAGGCCGGGCAATGGAATCGTCCCGGTCTAAGAGTGTAGGGTGTCTGGTTGGTAAATCCGCTGGGCGTGTGCCTGAGACTTGATGGGCTCCCACGATGTGGGAGATCTGGTGATCCTATGCTGCCTAGAAAAGCATCGGCGTGAGGTTGACACTGCCCGTACCCTAAACCGACACAGGTAGTCAGGTAGAGAATACTAAGGCGATCGAGAGAATCATGGTTAAGGAACTCGGCAAAATGCCCCCGTAACTTCGGGAGAAGGGGGGCCCCAACCGTGACACCTACTTGCTGGGTGGAGCGGGTCAGGGCCGCAGAGACCAGGGGGAAGCGACTGTTTATCAAAAACACAGGTCCATGCGAAGTCGTAAGACGATGTATATGGACTGACTCCTGCCCGGTGCTGGAAGGTTAAGAGGACCTGTTAGCTGCACTTGTGTGGCGAAGCGGAGAATTTAAGCCCCAGTAAACGGCGGTGGTAACTATAACCATCCTAAGGTAGCGAAATTCCTTGTCGGGTAAGTTCCGACCTGCACGAATGGAGTAACGACTTCCCCGCTGTCTCAACCGTGAACTCGGCGAAATTGCATTACGAGTAAAGATGCTCGTTACGCGCAGAAGGACGGAAAGACCCCGAGACCTTTACTATAGTTTGGTATTGGTGTTCGGTATGGCTTGTGTAGGATAGGTGGGAGACTGTGAAGCCCTCACGCTAGTGGGGGTGGAGTCATCGTTGAAATACCACTCTGGTCATAGTGAACATCTAACTTCGGCCCGTGATCCGGGTCAGGGACAGTGCCTGATGGGTAGTTTAACTGGGGCGGTTGCCTCCTAAATGGTAACGGAGGCGCCCAAAGGTTCCCTCAGCCTGGTTGGCAATCAGGTGTTGAGTGTAAGTGCACAAGGGAGCTTGACTGTGAGAGTGACAGCTCGAGCAGGGACGAAAGTCGGGACTAGTGATCCGGCGGCTCGTTGTGGAACGGCCGTCGCTCAACGGATAAAAGGTACCTCGGGGATAACAGGCTGATCTTGCCCAAGAGTCCATATCGACGGCATGGTTTGGCACCTCGATGTCGGCTCGTCGCATCCTGGGGCTGGAGTAGGTCCCAAGGGTTGGGCTGTTCGCCCATTAAAGCGGTACGCGAGCTGGGTTCAGAACGTCGTGAGACAGTTCGGTCCCTATCCTCTGCGCGCGTTGGAGAATTGAGAAGATCTGTCCTTAGTACGAGAGGACCGGGACGGACGAACCTCTGGTATGTCAGTTGTACCGCCAGGTGCATGGCTGATTGGCTACGTTCGGGATGGATAACCGCTGAAAGCATCTAAGCGGGAAGCCGGCTTCGAGATGAGTTCTCCTTACAACTTGTTGTGTGAGGTTCCCAGTAGATGACTGGGTTGATAGGCTGGGTGTGGAAGCGCGGACTAAAGACGTGTGGAGCTGACCAGTACTAATAGACCGAAGACTTAATCACAATTTTTCACTTGTAGGTAACAAGCGTTGTTTGCGTCCACTGTATGGTTATGTGAACACCAGCCCGTTGGGTTTGTGTGTTGATAATTGGATAGAGTGTAGTGTGTGTTTGTAGCATGCCTTGGTTTTACCCGCCCCGTTGTGGGGTGTGGTTGGTAGAGTTACGGCGGTCATAGCGTGGGGGAAACGCCCGGTCCCATTCCGAACCCGGAAGCTAAGACTCATTGCGCCGATGGTACTGCATGCGGGAGCGTGTGGGAGAGTAGGTCGCCGCCGGACATTCTTTTTGAGTGGTGTGGGCCCAGTACGGTGTTGTACTGGGCCCCACCCATTTAAGCAGTTAAGCACTATCTGTGCTCTCCAGAGGCCCGAGCGCAACTGCGGTGCTCGGGTATTCTAGATTGAAGTTCATGGGTGTAACTGTTTACACACCCGAGTCCAAGGAGAGGATGTTCCTTTAATGGAGAACCGATCAGGTTCCGGCCGCTCGCAGGGTGGTCGACAGGGATCCGCACGTGCAGGCCAAGGTCAGCGGTCATCATTCAAACGTGGCCAAGATCAGCGTGGCGGTAAGCGTCCTTTCAATAAGAACCGTTCCGGCGATTCCGCTCGAAACCACGGCGATGGAAAGCAGGCCTGGCGGCGCGACGAGGCTCCTCGGGAGAAGGTACTTAACCCTCGTGACCTGCGCAGCGCGAATCGTTCAGATCGTGGTCGCTCTCCGGACATCGACGAAGATGTTACGGGCAAGGAGCTCGACCGTCCCGTACTGAGGGAGATTGGTTCCCTCGACGAGAAAAACCAGCCTTGGGTGGCTAAACATCTCGTGATGGCTGGACGGCTTCTCCAGGTCGATCCGCAGTTGGCTTTTGAACACGCCTTGGCTGCCTCGCGTCGTGGTGGCCGTATCGGATGTGTCCGCGAAGCGGTTGCACTGACTGCTTATGCGGCCGGAGACTATGCCGAGGCGCTGCGGGAATTCCGCACCTATCGCCGAATTACAGGCGACCAGCAGCACTTGGCTGCGATTGTCGACTGTGAGCGTGCACTGGGACGTCCCGAAAAGGCGCTGGAATCTGCAAGCGAAGCCGATCTCACTCAGTTGTCTGCAGCCGGGCGCGTCGATCTGGCACTCGTGGTGTCCGGAATTCATGACGACTTGGGCAACTATGCTGCTGCGGTTTCTGCCCTGGAGATCCCTGAACTTAACCCCAAGAAGGCTTTCTCGTATAGCCCGTCATTGTTCTCCAGTTACGCCGATGCACTGGAGGCCAGCGGTCGGGGAGATGAAAGCGGTCGGTGGCGCCGCCTCGCGTTGGCGGCCGAGGAAGCGCTTGGTCAAGGATTCTTTGCCGAGCCGGAGATCGTTGACTTTGACGGTGAACCAAACCGCGATCATCCCAGAGCACATGACATCATTCCTCCGGCACGCGGTCGTGGAGCGGACCGGGACGCAAAACCGGAGACACAGGAGTCCCAGGAGAATTGATGAGCGCCACCAGCACGTTCTTCGGCGGCTACGACGGACTGCTCTGCGACCTCGACGGAGTCGTATACGCAGGTAACGGCGCCATTCCCGGTGCCGTCGACGTCCTGAACGTACTGATCAGCGCTGGCGTGCCGGTCGCATTCGTTACGAACAATGCTTCCCGGTCGCCGGCACAGGTGGCGGGACATCTGCGCGCGCTGGGTGTGATGGTGTCTGACAATGACCAGGTGTTCGGCTCGGCCAGCGCCGGCGTCGAATTACTACGTCAAGAGGTGCCACCCCAGGGGGAGTCAGCCGGGGGAGGACCGGCAGTGCTCGTCGCGGGATCCGAGCACCTCGCCACCTTGGTGTCCGAAGCCGGCTACGCAGTGACAGCTGACGCGTGCACGAGACCAGCAGCGGTGATCCAGGGCTTTGACCCGTCCCTGGGGTGGCACACTCTGGCGCAAGCCAGTTATGCCATCCAAAACGGAGCGGTGTGGATCGCCACGAACCTGGACCTCACGATTCCTCGTGCCGAAGGCCGTGCGCCGGGCAATGGATCCTTGGTCAACGCAGTAGCAACCGCTTGTGGGCGGCGTCCCGATCTCAGCGCAGGAAAACCTGAACCGGTCATGTTCGAGCTGGCTGCGCGCCGGTGGGGGATGACGCGTCCACTTGTCGTGGGGGACCGACTTGATACTGATATTGAGGGCGGCAATCGCGCGGGTTTCGACACGGCCTTGGTGTTGACCGGCATCCACCAGAGAACTGACGCATCTGAAGTCGATGAGCTGAGGACCCCGACCCATATCGTTCCGAGCCTTACCGACCTGCTGGATGAGGCAAGAACCCATGAATGAATACCAGCAGCGTGCAGAAAAAATCGTGCAACGTCTCGCCGGTTCTGAGGACATGCGTCCCGCTGACGAACTCGAAACCTATCGGTCGGTCTTGGACGAGCTCACCGCGATGATGAATGAACAGGACACCCTGCCCGGAACGGGATCGTCCTCGTGACGCAGCGTCTGGACCGCGTTCTGGTCGAGCGGGGTCTGGCGCGCTCCCGGAGCGAGGCAACGGACCTGATCACCTCCGGCGTCGTGACGATACACGGAACGACGGCGTCGAAGCCCTCCCTTAAAGTTGCCGATGGCGCCCGCATCGAGTTGACCGATAACCAGCCACGCTACGTCTCGCGGGCCGGCCGCAAACTCGCCGGCGCACTCGACGTTTTCTCCGAGATCGACCCGGCCGGGCTTCGCTGCCTGGATGCCGGCGCTTCCACCGGCGGATTTACCGACGTGCTGCTGCGCCGCGGCGCGCAGCGGGTGCTCGCCGTCGACGTCGGGCACGACCAGCTGGTCGATTCGCTTCGGAATGATGAGCGCGTCGACGTCTACGAAGGACTCAACATCCGGGACATCACCCCGGATAGCGTGGGCGGGCCTGTAGACCTGGTGGTCTCGGATTTGTCCTTCATCTCGCTACAGCTGGTCGTGGAGCCCTTAGCCGGGATGTGTCGCGGCGATGCGGACCTGGTGCTGATGATCAAACCACAGTTCGAGGTGGGACGTAGGGCCCTGCCGCGCACCGGCGTCGTCACGGATCCGGCTGCTCGTCAGGGGGCAGTGCGCGGCGTGATTCAGGCCGCCCGGAACGTCGGTTTGCTACCCGTTGCCGCGGCGCGCTCCACTGTTCCCGGCCAGGACGGCAACGTCGAATTCTTCCTGCACCTGCGTCAGAATAGCGCTGGTGACGGCTCCTCCACAGAGGCGTGGTTGCACGCACAGAACATCGACTGGGCGGACGCGGGGGAATAGCATTCGGCAGGCCCAGCCGATCGGGATACCCTGGGACAGCAGGATCTAGCCCGAGTTCACGGACCGATGACGAGAGGAACGATGATGCGCCGTCGCATACTGGTACTGGCCCACACCGGTCGCGAAGATGCGATGCGAGCCGCGTTACAAACGTCCTCGATGCTGGTGGAAGCCGGCCTGACTCCGGTGATGCTCGAACGTGACGCCAACGCTGCGCGCGAGGCTGTGGCTTCGGGCGCGGTCCAGCACGAGATGGTCGACGTCGAGGTGCTGGGACGCGATACTACGCTGGCCGAGATCTCTCTGGGCGTGGTGCTCGGTGGTGACGGGTCGGTGCTGCGTGCCGCCGAGCTAGTGCGCGAATCGTCCCTGCCACTACTGGCCGTGAACCTAGGACACGTAGGCTTTTTGGCCGAGTCCGAGCGGACCGATCTTGCCCGGACCGTTCAGGCCGTCGTCGACGAGAACTACCGGGTGGAGGAACGCCTCACCGTGGACGTGAAGGTGTTCTCGGGTTCGGATCTGGTGGCACACACCTGGGCGCTGAACGAGGCCTCGATCGAGAAGACTAACCGGGAGCGCATGCTGGAGGTCGTGATCGCCATTGACGGCGGACCGATCTCCACCTATGGCTGTGATGGGGTCGTGCTGGCCACCCCCACCGGGTCCACCGCTTACGCGTTCTCAGCCGGCGGCCCCGTGGTGTGGCCCGAAGTACAGGCGTTACTGATGGTGCCCTTGTCTGCGCACGCGCTGTTCTCGCGACCGCTGGTGGTGTCACCGGAATCGGTGATCAGCGTTGACGTGTTACAGCGCACCAATGAGTCTGGGGTGCTGTGGTGCGATGGGCGTCGCACCGTGGAATTGCCTTTGGGTGCGCGGGTGGAAGTCACCCGGTCCACCAAGCCGGTGCGGTTGGCACGGCTGACTGCCACCCCGTTCTCGGAGCGGTTGGTGCGCAAGTTCGATCTGCCCACGCAGGGGTGGCGCGGCAACGTCTCCGACGCCGACCGGGCCGAGATGGCCGCTCGTGATCTGGCGCGAGCGGAGGCCGAAGCCTGGGAAGAGCATATGGCGGATTCTCGGGGCGTGCATGTGGTCGAACCGCATCACCTGGCCCCACGCCCGGGTGTGGTGCCACCGCCGACCGCCGCCCTGCCCGTGCTCAGTAAGGCCGACGAACAGGTGCCCCTGGTGACTCGGGAACAGCTGCTCCGGGCGGAAGCGCGAAAGGACGAAGAGAATGCTTGAGTACCTGTCGATCTCCTCTCTTGGCGTGATTGGTCAGGCGCACGTCGAATTCGACCCCGGTTTCACGGTGGTGACCGGTGAAACCGGTGCCGGTAAGACCATGGTGGTGACCGCCCTGAACCTTCTCTTGGGTGCCCGCGCCGATGCCGGGGCCATCCGTCGGGGCGCGGACCGGGCCAGTGTAGAAGCAGGCCTGGCGCTACGGGCTGACCATCCGGCGTTGGACGCCACCGAAGAGGCTGGCGGCGTCGTCGACCGTGACGCGGGTACCGGCGATCAGGGACAAGCTTCCGTGGTGATTACCCGCAGCATGACCGAGAGTGCGGGATCCACCCGTTCGCGGGCCACCGCTGGTGGCCGTGGGGTCCCGGTGGCGTTACTCGGTGAGCTCGGTGCGCAAGCCGTGGCGGTGCACGGACAAACCGACCAGTTGCGGTTACGTTCCACAGCGGCTCAACGGCACGCCCTTGACTCCTTCGGCGGGTCCGAGCTGGCCGGTGCCCTTCAGGAATACACCGACCTGTATCGGCAGTGGCGCGAAGCGCAGACATTGCTGGCCGAGATCTCCGAGAACCAGCAGGACCGGGCTCGTGAAGCCGACGCCCTGCAGCGGGCGCTGGAGGAAATCGATCAAGCGGAACTGACGCGCGGGGAAGACGAAGAGGTGCGGCAGCGGATCCAGCGCCTCGAGAACGTCGAGGAACTGCGCGGCTCCGCACTGACCGCCCGCACCGGGCTGTCTGGCTCCGACGATGACCTAGACGCCCCCTCGGCCGAGGCCCTGGTGGAGGCGGCCCGTCAGGCCCTACTGCAAGGCCCCGACGATGAGATGCTCACCCAGGCCGCCCAGCGGTTGGGCGAGGCCGGTATTGTGTTGGCAGACATTTCCGCGGAGCTGGCCAGCTACGCCACCGGACTGGATGAGGAAGGTCCCGCCGAGCTGGACGCCGCCCAAGCCCGGTTAGCGGAACTGACTCGGCTCATGCGGCTCTACGGCCCGGAAATTTCCGATGTCATCGCCTATGCGGAAACACACCGCCCGCGCCTGGATGAGCTTCACAGCGATACCGACCGACTGGATGAACTGGCCGAGGATGTGGAGCGGCTGGCCAGCGAGGTTACCGAGCAAGCGGCGAAAGTGAGCGAGCTGCGCCGCGCCGCCGGTGAACAGCTGTCCGAACAGGTCACCACGGAGTTGCGGGCGCTGTCTATGCCCTCAGCGAGCTTCCACGTGCAGGTGGAGCCGGCCGCCGAGCCGGGGCCACACGGGGCCGACGAGGTCGCTTTGCTGCTGCAGCCCCACCCCGGATCAGACCCGCGGCCCCTGGGCAAGGGCGCCTCCGGTGGTGAGCTTTCCCGCGTCATGCTGGCGTTAGAGGTGGTGCTGGCTGCCACGGACCCGGTGCCGACCTTCGTTTTCGATGAGGTCGACGCCGGCGTCGGCGGTGAGGCAGCCGTGCAGATCGGAGAACGCCTAGCCCGGCTGGCGCAGCACGTTCAGGTCATCGTCGTCACCCATCTACCTCAGGTCGCGGCCTTCGCGGACCGGCACCTCAGGGTGGTCAAGGACGCCGATGTGGACGCCGGATTCACCACCTCCGACGTCACCGTGCTGGAAGGCGAGGACCGCGTCAGCGAGCTGGCGCGCATGCTCGCCGGACACGCCGACTCGGATTCTGCCCGCGAACACGCCCGCGAGCTACTCACAAGGGCCTAATCGGGTGTAGAGTGAAAGTCCGTGGTTCAAAGACACTCGCGCACCCCGGATCAGTCCATTGCTACCCGTCAGATTTTCGTCACGGGGGGTGTCGCTTCGTCCCTGGGTAAGGGGCTGACTGCGTCCTCTCTCGGTAACCTGCTTCGCGCACGCGGCCTCAGCGTGACCATGCAGAAGCTCGACCCCTATCTTAACGTCGACCCCGGCACCATGAACCCGTTCCAACACGGGGAAGTCTTCGTGACCGAAGACGGGGCAGAAACCGACCTCGACATCGGCCACTACGAACGGTTTCTCGACGAGAACCTCGATGGGCTCAACAACGTCACCACCGGTCAGATTTACTCCACGGTGATCGACAAGGAACGCCGTGGGGATTACCTCGGCGACACCGTCCAGGTCATCCCGCATATCACCGATGAGATCAAGCGCCGGATGCGCCTGCCCGCCGAGGGCGAGAGCGCACCGGATGTCATCATCACCGAGATCGGCGGCACCGTCGGCGATATCGAATCCCAGCCATTCCTCGAGGCCGCCCGCCAGGTACGCCAGGACCTGGGCCGCAACAACGTGTTCTTCATCCACGTCTCGCTGGTGCCCTACATCGGCCCATCCCACGAGCTGAAAACCAAGCCCACCCAACACTCGGTGGCCGCGTTGCGCTCGATCGGTATCCAGCCGGACGCCATCGTGATCCGCTCGGATCGTCCGGTGCCCGGCGACGTGCGTGACAAGATCGGTCGGATGTGCGACGTCGACCTGGATGCCGTCATCAACTGTGCCGATGCCCCCTCCATTTACGACATCCCGCGCATCATCCACGAACAGTCTCTAGACGCCTACGTGGTGCAGTCCCTGGACCTGAAGTTCAAGGACGTGGACTGGACCCGTTGGGATACCGTGCTCGACGCCGTGCACCACCCGGAGCACTCCTTGGAAGTTGCACTGGTGGGCAAGTACATTGACCTGCCCGACGCGTACCTGTCGGTCACCGAGGCGCTGCGCGCTGGTGGTTTCGCCCACGATGCGCGTGTGACCCTTCGCTGGGTGCCGGCCGATGATTGCGCCACCGAAGAAGGTGCCGTACAAGCACTGACCGGCGTGGACGCGATCTGCGTACCCGGCGGATTCGGTGTGCGCGGCCTGGACGGTAAGATCGGCGCCCTGCGCCACGCACGCACCCACGGCATTCCCACACTGGGACTGTGCCTGGGACTGCAGTCGATGGTGATTGAATACGCCCGCAACGTGCTGGGCATCGAAGGCGCCTCCTCCACCGAGTTCGATCCCGAATCCTCCGACCCGGTGATCGCCACCATGGCCGAGCAGGAACAGTTCGTTGAGGGTGCGGGTAACCTGGGCGGCACCATGCGCCTGGGCTCCTACCCGGCCACCCTCGCAGACGGTTCCGTGGTGGCGCAGGCCTACGGAGCCACCGAGGTCACTGAACGCCATCGCCATCGCTACGAAGTCAATAACACCTACCGTCAGCGCCTGGAGGAGGCCGGGCTGCGCATCTCCGGTACCTCGCCGGACGGCAACCTGGTGGAGTTCGTGGAGCTGCCCACCGAGACGCACCCCTACTACGTCTCGACTCAGGCACACCCCGAATTCAAATCCCGTCCGACCACCGCACACCCGCTGTTCGCCGGACTGATCCGAGCCGGACTGGACTACCAGCGGGCCCGCGCCACACAGTGATCTCGATGACGAACACCTTGGACGACAGCGACACTGCACCCGTGCGTGACGTGGCGCGCTCCGTACCCGTCCAGGACCGTCACACTGCATTCGGCGGCGCGATCTGGTCGGTGCAGCGTGAGACGTTCACCCTGGAGGACGAGCAGCTGACCCGCGAATTCGTGGAACACCCCGGGGCGGTCGCCGTGGTGGCCCTCGACGACAAGGATCAGGTGTGCTTGGTCCGGCAATACCGGCACCCGGTGCGCTCCGAGCTCTGGGAGATCCCGGCCGGACTGCTCGACGTGCCGGGGGAGTCACTGGTGGATGCCGCTCGTCGCGAGCTCGCTGAAGAGGCGGACCTGTCCGCAAACGACTGGTCTGTGCTGATGGACCATTACCCCACCCCGGGTTCCTCCTCGGAAGCGATTAGGATTTTCCTAGCCCGCGGCCTACAGGAGATCCCGGCCGAGCAGCGTCATGCTCGCGAAGCCGAGGAAGCGCACATGATTCGGCGCTGGGTGCCCCTCGACGAGGCCGTCACCGCCGCGCTGAACGGTTGCTTGCACAACGCCAACACCCTCATCGGGGTCATGGCCGCTCGGCTGCGCACAAGGAACCCTGACCCGGACCAGCCGTGATGTCGTTGCAGCAGGTCACCGACGCATATCTGGACCATCTCGCCGTGGAGCGCGGTCTCAGTGCGAACACCCTGGCCGCCTACCGACGGGATACCGCCCGGTACCTGCGCTACCTGGACACCCAGCGGGTGCTTGAGCCGGAGTCCATCACCACTCACCACGTCACTGGCTTCCTGCAGGCGGTATCCTCCGGTACGGACGGCGGTAGCGCGCTCAGCGCCCGCTCGGCCGCTCGAACGCTGGTGGCGGTGCGCGGACTACATCGGTTCTGGCTGCTCGAAGACCTGGTCACCGCTGACGTCGCCGCCGACGTGGCCCCACCGCAGCCGGGCCAGCGGCTGCCCAAGGCGCTGAGCATCGACCAGGTCACGGCCCTGCTGGAGGCGGTGTCCACGGACACTCCGGCCGGGCTGCGCGACCGCGCCCTGCTGGAATTTCTGTACTCCACCGGGGCCCGCATCTCCGAAGCGGTGGGTCTCGACGTCGACGACATCAGCACAGCGATCGGGGAGAACCCCCAGGGCACGGACGGCGATCAACGAGGCCCCGCTCTGGTGCGGCTCTTCGGCAAGGGGTCCAAAGAGCGCATCGTCCCACTCGGCTCCTACGCTGCCGCCGCACTCGACGCCTGGTTGGTGCGCGGCCGGCCCGGCATCGTCGCCAAAGCGGGCGATTCCTCTCGTCGCAAGTCCACCA
The DNA here is from genome assembly GCF_029637705.1 of Citricoccus muralis. Classification (NCBI taxonomy): domain Bacteria; kingdom Bacillati; phylum Actinomycetota; class Actinomycetes; order Micrococcales; family Micrococcaceae; genus Citricoccus; species Citricoccus muralis. The sequence goes on along the minus strand of NZ_CP121252.1, from coordinate 2,025,080 downwards.
CACGCACCGCCACGGCCGCCTTGTTCGTCAACCAACGTGGTGGTCGGCTCTCTCGCCAATCGGCCTGGACCATCCTGCAGAACGCGGCCGAGCGGGCGGGCCTCGACGTCGAGGTGTCGCCTCATACGCTGCGGCATTCTTTCGCCACTCATCTGCTGCAGGGCGGGGCCGATGTGCGTGTCGTTCAGGAGCTGCTGGGCCACGCCTCGGTCACCACGACGCAGGTATATACCCTGGTCACGGCCGAGACGCTGCGCGAAATCTATGCGTCGAGCCACCCTCGCGCTCGCGGTTAGCCGGTGGGTACGGTGAGGAACATCACGTCCTAGGAGGTTCGCCGTGGTGAATACTCACCGACAGAACAAGCGTCCGTGGGTGCCTGCGCTCTCGCTGGCTGCCGCCATCGGCCTGGTGGTCAGCGGCTGTGCTTCTGAACCGGAGGAGGACCCCACCCCGACGGACACCGTCACCGAAACCGCCACCGCATCCGCTCCGGATGACATCGGTGAACCCACGGAGAACGAGCCGACCGATGAGGCGCCGGCCACCGAGACCTTCACTACCCAAGGCGGCACCTTCAGCTTCGAGGTGCCCGAGGACTGGACGGCGGAAACCACCGAGTACGTCACCGACAATGTCGACTACAACGGCGCGCCGTACGAGGTCTTCCGGATCTCCAGCCCCCAGGGCGACATCGTGATCTCCGGTGCGGTGCACAACGGACCCACCTCGGGCGACGGCTGGCGCTCCCAGCACTGGGAGCTGGTCGACGTCGAGGAACTCACCGACCTTCCCCTGCACGACGACCGGGAGCACAACTACCTGCGCACCGCCGTTGAATGGCTTGGTGAACAGGACGAGGACATCGACCTCGAAGGTGTGGGCTGGGACGACGGCGACTACCGAATGAACATCAGCGTGGTCAGCCAAGACGAGGATCTTGAGCCGGGCGAGACGGACAACGACGTCCGATTGGCCGGCTGGGCCTACTGGACGCCGCTGCCCGGTACCTGGGCCGGGGAAACGAGCTTCATCGGCGTTTCCTTTGACCAAGAACTCATCGAGGGACTCACCGGCGAGACGGGACAGGACGCTGCCGTCGAGGCGTTCTTGGAGAACGAGTGGTATCTGACCACCCGCGAGATTCTCGCTTCCATGAGTTATGAACAGCCCGCCGAAGAGGATATGCCGATTCAGTAGCATTCGGCCTCAGCGAAAGGTGAATCATCATGGCTGCAACTTCACGACGTCATTCCCTGAGTGTGCTCGCGCTCGCGTCTGTGCTCGGGCTGACCGTCACTGCATGTTCATCCGATGCCGACACTGACGCGGAACCGAGCGACACCGTCACCGTCACCACGGAACCGACCGACAACGAACCCTCAGAGTCTGATGCGGGGACGCCAGATCCCTCCCAATCGCCGAGCGACGATACCTCCGGATCAGACGACGCAGCGGAGTCACCTGCCACGGAGACGTTCACGTCCCAAGGTGGAACGTTCAGCTTCGAGGTTCCCGAGGGCTGGACCGCGGAGACCGTCGGCTACGATGCCTCCAGCAACCAGTACAACGGTGTGGCGCGTGAAAGTATAGAAATCTCCAGCCCCATGGGCGACATCACCGTCAACGCGATTCTCCACGCTGGTGCTATCGATACGGACGGCTGGCGAGCTCAGCATTGGAGAACTGTCCATGTGGAGGAGTTGGATCTGCCCAGCCGCGATAGCGCCGAACATGTTTACCTCCGCACCAATGTGCAGTGGTTGGGCGCGAACGATCGTGATCACAATGTTGAAGACATGGGGTGGGAAACCGGCGAGTACCGGACGGTCTCGGAAATTGTCTCCTCTCCGGAGGCGCCCGAGACGGGCGACAGCGATCCAGCTAGCCAGCCAGGGTGGGCCTATTTTGCACCGCTGTCTGGAAATTACGAAGGCGAAACCACGCTGATTTCGGTTATTTTCACCCAGGAGTTGATGGAGTACCTCACCGGAAAGTCTGGACGCGAAGACACCGTCGCGGCATTCCTCGAGGACGAGAGGTACCAGACGACCACCGATAATCTCCGGTCGATCGAGTACGACGAACCGGCTGATGAGGACATGCCGCTGCCGGGGTGACCGTGACGACGCGACGCCCGCCCTCTCACGGTGAGAGGGAGGGCGCCGTCGTGTGTGATGCCGTGGGTGGGCCGGTTTAGCTCACGGTGCGCTCGTCCGGGCCGTTGTAGGCCGAGAGCGGGCGGATCAGGGAGTTGCTTGCACGCTGCTCCATGACGTGAGCGGTCCAGCCGGTCACGCGCGCGGCAATGAATAGCGGCGTGAACAGCTCGGTGTCGAAGCCCATCAGGTGATAGGTGGGGCCGGCCGGATAGTCCAGGTTCGGCTGGATGTCCTTGGCCTCGGCCATCGCCTGTTCCAGACCGTTGTACAGCCCGAGCAGCTCCTGGCGGCCGTAGTGTTCGATCATGGCATCCAGGGCCTGCTTCATAGTGGGCACCCTGGAGTCGCCGTTCTTGTACACCCTGTGGCCGAAGCCCATGATCTTTTTCTTGTCGGCCAGCGCCTGCTCCATCCATGCGGTGGCGCGCTCGCGGGCTTCGGTTTCGGACTCTTCCGGGCGGATCCCGATCTCGTCGAAGGTGTGCATGACTGCCTCGTTGGCACCACCGTGCAGGGGTCCTTTCAGTGCGCCGATGGCTCCCACGACCGCCGAGTGCAGGTCCGACAGGGTCGAGGTGATGACTCGGGCGGTGAAGGTCGAGGCGTTGAACGAGTGCTCCGCGTAGAGAACCATCGACACGCGGAACGCGTCGACCACCGGCTCCGGGGCTTCCTCACCGAAGGTCATCCACAGAAAATTCTGCGAATAATCTAGGTCATCGCGCGGGGCGATCGGATCGGTGGGTCCGCCGGCGCGGCGTCGTCGTTGTTCATAGGCAACCACCGCCGGAAGCGCGGCAAAGAGTTCTTCGGCCTTGGCCTGTTCGGCTTCCACCGAGGATTCTTCGGCGCGGGGGTGCTGAGCGCCCAGGATGGAGACGGCTGTGCGCACCGCATCCATGGGATGGGTATCCACCGGAAGCCGGTCCAGGGTGGCCTTGACTTGATCGTCGAGGCCTCGGTGGGCGCGCTCGGTGGCGCGGAGCCGCTCAAGCTGATCGGCGTCGGGCAGCTCACCGTTCCAGAGCAGGTAGGCGACCGCCTCAAACGGCTGCGTGGCGGCCAACTGCTGGACCGGATAGCCACGGTAGAGCAGCGAGTTGGTATCGGGGTTGACCTTGGAGATCGCGGTGGTGTCCACCACGACTCCGGCGAGGCCTTTGCGAATCTCCGTTGCATCGGTCATGACTGCTCCTTTTCTGCAGTGTCCGTCTCCATGGTTCCGCGTGAGGGAACCTGGAAGTTGAAGACGGAGGTGTCGAAGCGGTTGTAGTCGGCGTAGTCCACGAGTTCGTAGAGGCGTGCGCGGGTCTGCATCTGCCCCACCTGGGACTGTTGGGTTCCTTGCGCGGTGATGGCGTCGAGCACCCGCTCTGCGGCACCCATGGCCGAGCGCAGCAGTGTCACCGGGTAGATGATCATCGCCACTCCAGCATCCGCCAGTTGCTCGCGGGTGAACAGGTCTGACTGGCCGAACTCGGTCATATTGGCTAGCACCGGGACGTTGAGTTCGGCCATGGCTTGGCAGACCCGCTCGAATTCACCGAGGTCTTTCAGCGCCTCGGGGAACACGGCGTCGGCTCCGGCATCGACCAGGGCACGCATGCGGTCGATGGCTGTGTCGAGCCCATCGGTGGCGCGCAGGTCGGTGCGGGCCATGATCAGGAAATTCTCGTCACGACGGGCATCAGCCGCAGCACGGATCCGCTGGGTGGCGGTGTGCTCGTCGACCATGATCTTGCCGTCCAGATGACCGCATCGCTTCGGGTTGATCTGGTCCTCGATATGGCAGCCGGCCAGCCCGGCGTTCTCGAATTCCTGGATGGTCCGGGCCACGTTCATCGGTTCACCGAATCCCGTGTCGGCGTCGATGATAGCGGGTAGATCGGTGACCCGGGCGATCTGGGCACCGCGGGCTGCGACCTCGGTCAGCGTGGTCAACCCAATATCGGGCAGGCCTAGCTCATTCGCGAGCACGGCCCCGGAAATGTACACCCCGGGGAAGTCTTTGTCCTGAATGAGCTTGGCAGTGAGCGGGGTGAATGCCCCCGGAAACGGGGCTGCCGCACCGGGCTGCAGGATCTGGCGTAACCGGATTCGTTTCTGCTCGGCGGTGGTGTGAGCGTAGAGCATCTCAGAACAGTCCCTTCGGTGCTGCTGCCAGGTCGATGACGCCGGGAGCAGCGGTGATGTTGAGTTGATCCAGCTCTCCGGCACCGAGGGAGGTAGTGCGCTGGACGACCTCGAGGAAGCGGGCGATCTCCTCTTCGGCGACCAACCCCTCGGCCAGGGTGCGGAACTTCTGGATGTACTGCTCGCGGCCGAACGGGCGGGCACCCAGCGGGTGGGCATCGGCCACGGCGATCTCATCGCGCAGCACGGTGCCGTCTTTCAGAGTGATCTCCACGGCTCCGCCGAAGGCCTTCTCGTTCAGGTCCAGCGAGTGGTAGCGCCGCGTCCACTCCGGGTCCTCCTCGGTGACCACCTTGTGCCACAGCTCCACGGTGTCGGGACGCCCGGCGCGCTCGGGGGAGTAAGAGTCCACATGGTGCCAGGCGCCGTCCTGCAGAGCCACCGTGAAGATATAGGGGATCGAATGGTCCAGGGTCTCGCGCGAGGCCGTGGGCGAGTACTTCTGTGGGTCGTTGGCGCCGGTGCCAATCACATAGTGAGTGTGATGAGACGTCTTGATGACGATCGACTCCACCTGATCCGGATCTGTGGCCTCGGGGTGTTCGGTGTGTAGCTTACGCGCCAGATCAATCCAGGCCTGGGCCTGGTATTCGGCGGAGTGCTCCTTAGTGTAGGTGTCCAGAATAGAGCGCTTGGCTTCGCCCGGACCCGGCAGCGGCACCTCGTAGCGGGCCTCCGGACCGCCGAGCAGCCAAGCGATCACGCCGTCTTCACCTTCATAGATCGGCACAGGGGAGGTCTGCCCGCGTAAGGCGCGGTCCACCGCTTCGACGGCCATTTTGCCGGCGAAGGCCGGTGCGTGTGCTTTCCACGTGGAGATTTCGCCCTTGCGGGACTGTCGTGTGGCGGTGGTGGTGTGCAGACCCTGACCGATGGCCTGGAAGATGGTTTCAGCGTCGAGACCCAGCAGGGTGCCGATGCCGGCGGCAGCGGAAGGTCCCAAGTGGGCAACGTGGTCGATCTTGTGCTGGTGCAGGCAGATCGCGCGCACCAGGTCGACCTGGAGCTCGTAGCCAGTAGCGATGCCGCGGATCAAATCAGTACCCGTGGATCCGGTATGCTGAGCGACGGCGAGAATCGGCGGAATGTTATCGCCGGGATGCGAGTATTCGGCGGCCAGGAACGTGTCGTGATAGTCGAGCTCGCGCACGGCCACGCCGTTAGCCCAAGCGGTCCACTCGGGGGAGAACGCGCCGTCGATACCGAAGATCTGGGCGCCGGTTCCGCCGGCGGTCGCGGGGTGTGTGGTGGCCTGCGCCCGGGCCGCAATGATGGGGCCGCGGTTCAGTGAGGCAATGGCCACGGATGCGTTGTCGATGATCCGGTTAATGATCATCTCTTCGACCTCGGGCTCGACGGCGACCGGATCGACGGCGACCTCGGCCATCTTCCAGGCCATTTGGTCGGCGCGCTGCAGATTTTCTTCAGAACGGTGTACTCGCACGGAATGTTTGATCATTGCTGATCCTCTCTTGCATGGTTACTCAGGGTCTTGTGGGGTTACTCAGGGTCTTGCGGGCTGTCGATATCGTCCTTGATCCGCAGTCGCAGGTGCTGCAGGGCCAACTGGAGGTGGATCCGGGATGCGGCTTCGGCCAGGTCTGGGGCGCCGGCGGCGATGGCTTGAGCTACCCGGGCGTGTTCGCCGGCGGAGGCCGCCAGTCGAGCCGGGTCATGCTGGGATAAGCGGCGCAGGCGGGCTAGATGGAGCCGCAGTCCGGTGAGAATCTGCGCCAGATAGGGGTTCGCGCAGGTCTCATCGACGGCACGATCGAGCTGGCGGGTCAGGTCGTAATAATCCTCGACCGCCGGCTGGTCGGCGTCGTGCCATTGCTGCTCCGCGGTGCGAAAACGTAATGCCAAATCCTGGAAGCGGGCCCGTGCTTCGGTGGCGTCGGATGCCGTATCCAACATGGCGTCGGCCGCGCGGCGGACGGCCAGTGGCTCGATAGCGAGCCGAATGTCGAAGAGCTCATCGGCCACGTGCATGCTGATGGTGGTGACTGTCAGGCCACGGCCTCGGTGGCTGGCCACCAGCCCGTCGGCCTGGAGCCGGTTGAGGGCTTCGCGAACAGGAGTACGCGAGACGCCGAGACGTTCGGATTGCTCCACTTCGGTGAGTACGGTGCCCGGTTCTAGAGACGCAGACATGATCTCGTCCCGCAGTTGAGTGTAAGCACGATCACTAGCCCGCATAGTGCCAGTGTATACAGTAAATCACGGTGCGGCGATTCCCGCGGGGGAGTTCTGGGTGAAAAACCTAACTTGTGTATACATTCAATCTCTTAGGGGTCTCACCTTCAGGTTGAAGGGCGGGGAGAGTTTCATGCTGGACTTTAACCTCAAGGCTCGCCGTGAACGTGACTCAAAATCCCCGCAAACTCGAACGCGGCGTTAGTGTTGACTCAGAGTCTTTGCCACCGACATGTCAGGAGTAGGTCGCGCGTGACTGATTCGCAGGAACCGTTGCCAGTCATGATGATCACGGGAGATCCGGTCATCGGGCCCACGGGTCGACCCAAGCACGATTTTCCGGCCCCGCCGGTGCTGTCCTCCCATGGCCCTGCCCGCGTGATCTCCATGGTCAATCAGAAGGGTGGGGTCGGGAAGACGACCTCGACCATTAATCTTGGTGCTGCCTTGGCCGAATACGGGCGCAAGGTTCTGATGGTCGACTTTGACCCGCAGGGCGCTCTGTCTGCCGGACTGGGGACCAGTCCGCACGAGATGGACGTGACCGTTTACAACGTGATGATGGAGCGCGAAGTCACGGCGCGTGACGCCATCCTCTCCACTAACTTCACGAACATTGATCTGCTGCCCGCCAATATCGACCTTTCGGCTGCCGAGGTGCAGTTGGTCAACGAGGTGGCCCGCGAACAGGTTCTGGAGCGAGCGCTGCGTCAGGTCCGTGATGACTATGACGTGATCTTGATCGACTGTCAGCCCTCGTTGGGGCTGCTGACGATCAACGCGCTGACGGCATCTCACGGTGTCATCATCCCGTTGACCGCCGAGTTCTTCGCTCTGCGCGCGGTGGCACTGCTGGTGGAGACCATCGAGAAGGTCCAGGACCGGCTCAATCCGGACCTCGTGATTGACGGTGTGCTCGCGACCATGTTTGATGCGCGCACGCTGCACTCCAAAGAAGTCGTGGGTCGCCTGGTAGAGGCCTTCGGTGACAAGGTCTTCGAGACCGTCATCAAGCGCACGATCAAATTCGCCGATGCCACGGTGGCGGCCGAGCCGATGTCCACCTTCGCCTCGACGCATCCAGGAACCAAGGCTTACCAGCAGCTGGCTCGTGAACTGATTTCCCGCGGCGGCGCTCCGTAAGCTGTGAGGTCTCGGCAGGCATGCGGCTACTCGGTAAAGTGGCCGCATGACGAGTGAGATCCATCACACACAGTCCGTTGGTCGTTATCGAGACGTCTTCCGTCGCTCCGTCGAGGACCCCGAGTCCTTCTGGCTCGAGGCTACAATGCAGATCGACTGGGACGCGGCGCCCACCCGAGCCGTCGATGACAGTAACGCCCCGCTCTATCGTTGGTTCCCTGACGGGGTGCTCAACACGTCCTATAACTGTTTAGACCGTCATGTTGCGGCCGGCTTTGGTGATCGGCCCGCCCTGATTCATGACGCGCCACTGGCCCCTGAAGGCCAGCAACGCACCGCCTACACCTATGCCGAGCTCACCGAGGACGTTGCACGCTGCGCCGGGATGCTCCGCGCCGCCGGAGTGAATGCAGGCGATCGTGTAGTGGTGTACCTGCCGATGATTCCTGCCGCGGCCATCACGATGCTTGCGTGTGCTCGCCTGGGCGCGGTGCATTCCATGGTGTTTGGCGGTTTCGCGCCCAAGGAACTGGCAGCTCGCATCGACGACGCGCAGCCGACTGCGGTGGTCACCGCCACCGGAGGCGTGGAACCAACACGACGTATTGAGTATCTGCCGGCGGTGGCCGAAGCGCTTCGCTTGGCAACACACCGGGTGGAGGCGGTGGTGGTCAAACACCGCGACGGCTTCGAGACCGCCGTGGCTGACGTCTCGGCGCAGTCAGCGCCTACTCATTGGCTCGACTGGGACGACGCCATCACTCAGGCGGATGCGGTGGCTCCGGTTCCAGTGCGCGCCACCGACCCCCTGTACATTCTCTATACCTCCGGTACCACTGGCGCACCCAAAGGGGTGGTGCGCGATCACGGCGGGCACGCCGTTGCGCTGCGCTGGTCCATGGAGAACATCTACGACGTCGGGCCTGGGCAGGTCATGTTCACCGCCTCGGATGTCGGCTGGGTGGTCGGACACTCCTATATTGTCTACGCGCCCCTGCTGGCCGGGGCCACCTCGATTCTCTACGAAGGCAAACCGGTGGGCACCCCGGATGCGGGAGCCTTTTGGAGGCTGATCGAAGAGTATGGGGTGCGCTCGTTCTTCACCGCCCCGACCGCGCTGCGGGCCGTTCGCAAGACGGATCCCGACGGCTTGCTACGGGAAGGCCGGGACCTTTCCAGCCTCAAGACCCTGTTCGTGGCCGGGGAACGGCTGGACCCTGAGACCCAGCGCTGGGCTGCGGATCTGCTCGGGGTGCCGGTGGTGGACAACTGGTGGCAGACCGAAACCGGCTGGCCCATCGGCGCCAATCCGGTGGGCCTCGAGCCGCTGCCCATCAAAGAAGGATCCTGCACCGTGCCCTCACCCGGATACGCGGTCGAGGTGCTTGACGCCCTCGGCAAGCCGGTGGGCCCCGGTGAAGAAGGCAATATCTGCTTGAAATTACCGATGGCGCCCGGCAACCTGCCCACCCTCTGGGGCAATGACCAGCGCTTCATCGACTCATACCTCACAGCCTTCGACGGGTACTACGCCACCGGAGATTCGGGATACATCGACGACGACGGCTACCTGTTCGTGATGGGCCGCACCGATGACGTCATCAACGTCTCGGGCCACCGGCTCTCCACCGGGGCACTCGAACAGGCGCTGGCCTCCCATCCGGCGGTCGCCGAATGCGCGGTCATCGGTCTGGACGACCAGCTCAAGGGCCAGCGCCCTTTCGGCTACGTGGTGCTGAAATCTGGCGTTGAGGTCCCGGGAAGTGGCTCTACCGCAGAAGAGGAGCTCCTGGCGCAGCTGCGGGCGACGGTCCGCGAGTCCGTCGGAGCGGTCGCCGACTTCAAAGAGGTCGCCATCGTCGAAGCGCTACCCAAGACCCGTTCGGGGAAGATCCTGCGCAAGACGATGCGGCAATTGGCTCAGGGGGATGAGATGAAAGTGCCCTCCACCATTGAGGATGCCACGGTGCTCGACGCGCTCGCGCCAATCCTGCGTCGCGCTCGCTGACCGGTACGATACTGAGGAGAAACCCCAGCGAACAGCAGACAGGAGGCACGGGAATGACCGAGGACGCGACCACGCTTATCGACGCCGAAACGGTCGATGATGCTGCGTCCGGTTTCCTCGTGACCTTGCCGAATTTCAACGGTCCCTTTGATCTGCTGCTTTCGCTGATCGCTCGGCGCCGGATGGACGTCACCGAGATCGCCCTGGCCGAGGTCACCGACGAGTTCCTCTCCTATGTTCGCACCCTGGAAACCACCGAGGCGGCACTGGACCAATCCAGCTCCTTCGTGGTGGTGGCCGCCACCCTGCTGGATCTCAAAACGGCTCGGCTCCTTCCCTCGGGCTTTTCCGACCCAGAAGAAGAACTGGCGCTGCTCGAAGCCAAGGACCTTCTCTTCGCACGGCTGCTGCAGTACAAAGCGTTCAAAGAAGCTGCCGGACTGATGCGCACCCGTATGGAGATCGAATCCGCACGCACGCCGCGGCAAGCCAGCATCGATCCGCAGCTGCTGTCGGTGCTGCCCGAACTGGTCTGGACCCTGAGCGCCGAGCAATTCGGTCAGCTCGCACACGAGGTGCTGAACCGCCCCGTGGAGCCAGCTGAAACCGTGGGGGTGGATCATCTCCACGCGCCAGCGGTGTCCGTGCAAGAACAAACCACCATCATGGCCCAGCGCCTCTCGACCGCCGGGGTGCTGAGCTTCGGCGAGCTCATCGCCGACGCCGAATCGTCTCTGGTGGTCGTAGCTCGATTCCTGGGGCTGCTGGAAATGTTCCGCGACCGGCTCATCCAGCTTGACCAGCCGACGCCGCTGGGTGAAATCACCGTGGAGTGGGCCGCGATCTCATGACCGCACTCGACACCGACAGTCACGGCCACGACCCGGGCGTCGAACGGCTATACGCGGACCTGGAATCGGTGCTGATGGTCATCGACGAGCCCGCCACCGTAGACCAACTCGCCCAAGCAGTCTCCGCTCCCAGCCCCGAAGTGCGCGCCGCTTTGCGTGCGCTGGCTGCCGACTACGACGGTCTGGGCAGCGGACCGCGGCGTGGCTTCCAATTGCGCGAGATCGCCGGCGGCTGGCGGATCTACTCCCGTCCCGAGCACTCCAGCGTCGTCGAAAGGTTTATGGCCGACGGCGGCACCGCGAAACTCAGCCAAGCCGCCCTGGAGACCCTCGCCGTCATCGCGTATCTGCAGCCGGCCACGCGCTCGCGGGTGGCAGGGATCCGCGGAGTGAACTCCGATTCCGTGATACGCACCCTGGTGACCCGAGGCCTCATCGCCGAAGCTGGTCAGGAACCGGTGACGAGTGCCACCCTGTACACGACCACCGGGTACCTGCTGGAGCTTTTGGGCATCGACTCGCTGGACGAGCTACCGAAGCTCTCGCCCTTGCTGCCCGGCCTGGGCGACTTGGACGATTTTCCCGAGTCGTGAGGGATCCATCGCCTGCACCGAGTGGTAGCGACCGTCGGAGAGGTGAATCAGCTCGGCTTCCTGAGCACAGCGAATAGCGCGTTTCAGCCAGTCGGCGTTCGCCGTGAACACGCGCTGTATGCCGAAACGGTTTCCCAGGGCCGTGATCAGCTCGTCCGGGGCTAGCCCTGAAGCCTGTTCGGCCAGAACGACGTCGACCAGATTCATCAGTTCCCAGGGCGAGATGGCCTTGATCGGACGCTGTTCTTGCGACGACTCGCGGAAGAGACGCCACCGACGGGGCTCGGTGTCGTTTTTCCAGCAGAACCCGTCGTCATCGATGGTGATGGGCGCGTTCTGTAACTGGTGAGAAATGCTCTTCGTCAGTTTCTTGGATGTCCGCTTCACGCCGAACATGCGAGTGACCCCACGGACGAGATCGTCTTGGTGGATCGGGCCATAATCATCCACCAGCGACTCGATGGCCTGGCGTACGACCGCGCGAGCGCGGCCGGTGCGCATGTTCTCGATCTGATCGCGTTCACCGATCAATTCCGGTTCCATCGGCTCCCAAGCCATGATCCGTTGCGTCAGTGACGTCCGGGCACTGAGTTGTGAGGACTTTTTCTCTTCACTGGACTGCGCCGGTGGCGCCGTTTTCACTGTGGTGGGTGACGTTTCTTCAGAAGCATCGGTGGGATCAGCGACCTCGTCGACGCGGGTGTCATCGGCGATGACGTCGGAGTGATCCTCACGGGGGTGTGGATCCGAGAGGGGGTTCTCTTTGGTATCGCGATACATGAATATCAGGATCTTGGCGCGCAGCTGCTCGAGTGATGTCAGTGTCTGTTCGGCTTTGATGTATGACGCAAGCTCGGCTGCAGCGTTGACGGCTGTGAGAGCATGGAACGGCTCGATCTCGTCGCCGGGATGCGCCACCAGGTTCCGGGACAGCCGCAGCACCTGGCCGTAGGTGCTGAAAAGTCGGCGATGATTGCCACGGTCGAAGGGGTGCCCCAGGGCGCCCAACCGTTCCGTGATCATTCTGAGCTGCAAGGCCGGGTCGGTGTGTTCATAGGCGCGGGGCGGGACGCCCTTCTGTCGGTCCAGTTCGGACAGCACCATGGTCCATTCGAGATCGGGGCCGATTTCCTCGGCCATGACCCTGGCGAGGTGCTGGTCGAGAGCAGGGCTCAGAATCTTCAGTGCGGATGAGATCCAATAGCTGGGCAGATCTGCTTCCGGCATGGTGGTCAGGGTCATGATGTTCTCCTCGTGTGCGTTGATAATTCGTCGGACTCCGCAACCGACTGTTGGTTGTATGGGAGAGTGAACCACCCAGCACGGACAGGCTAAGCGTGCTATCGAACACCGAACGCGATGCCGAGTTCACTTCCACCACCGGGTAATGAGACAATGAAGGTACTCACGCTCGACTCCGAGCACATATCTCTGAATTAGAACCAGGATTTTTCATGAGCAACCGCAAGCCGAGAGGCTCCGGTCCAGGGAATTCTCCCCGCCGTGCCTCATCCCGCCGTACTCCCGCCACCGGTCACAAGGGCGGCCCCTTCGGCCAAGCCGACTACGATCGCAATCTGGGCGCGGCCCGCAATGTCAAGAAGAACCGTCCCACCGGGGATCAGGCCGAACAGAACTTCTCCCAGGTGCACCAGCCCGAAGGCGAGCGCCTGCAGAAGGTGCTGGCTGGGGCCGGTGTGGCCTCGCGTCGAGTATGCGAGGACCTGATCACCGAAGGTCGCGTTGAAGTCGACGGCGTCATCGTCACCGAACTCGGTGTGCGCGTCGATCCCGCCACCGCGGTGATCCACGTTGACGGCATCCGCGTCCGGGCGTCGACCCAACAGGTCTACTACGCCTTCAATAAGCCCCGTGGTGTTATCTCCACCATGGAGGACCCGGAGGGCCGGCCCTGCATCGCAGACTACGTCAAGGACACTCGGGAGCGCCTGTTCCACGTGGGCCGCCTCGACAACGAGACCGAAGGGCTACTCGTTTTGACCAACGACGGCGAATTGGCCAACCGGCTGGCTCACCCGCGTTACAACATCGCCAAGACCTACCTGGTGCAGGTGCGCGGTCCACTCGACAAAGGCATCGGGAAGCAGCTGCGCGAGGGCGTGGAACTTGAGGACGGCCTAGCCCGGGTCGATTCGTTCCGTGTGGTGGACTCCACCCCCGGGCACGTGCTCGTCGAGGTGGTGCTGCACTCCGGGAAAAACCGCGTGGTGCGCCGCATGTTCAAGGAGGTTGGCTACCCTGTGCAGCGCCTGGTGCGCGTGGCCATGGGCCCGATCACTCTTGGCAACCAGAAACAGGGCACCGTGCGCCCGCTCAATGATCAGGAGATCGGACACCTGATGTCGGCGGTCAAGCTATGACCCCGACTCCAGCCGAAGATACCGCGGCGCTGGAGAAGGTCACCCAGACCACTCAAGCCCGCCATACGATTCCGACGCCGGTGCTGGTGCGCGGCACCGGGCTGCTCGGTACCTCCATCGGACTGGGCCTGCGCGCCGCAGGGCTCGAGGTGTTGCTTTCCGACCCGTCACCCTCGGCTCTGGCCGTGGCGCAGGACATCGGCGCCGGAACCATCCTGGACTCTGAGTCTGCTGCGGCCACGGGCCGCCAGCCCGGCACCGTGGTGGTGGCTGCCCCTCCTGACGTGGCAGGCGAGGAGATCATCCGCGCGCTGGAAATGTATCCGAGCGCCGTCGTGTTGGACATTGCCTCCGTGAAGGGTGCGATCGCCGAACAGGTGCATCGTGCCGTGATTGATCAGCGCATCACCGCATCTCAAGCCAGCCGCTACGTGGGCACTCACCCGATGGCCGGACGCGAACGCTCCGGCCCGGTCGCTGCTCGTGGTGCGCTGTTCACCGCGGCCCCGTGGGTGATCTGCGCTGAGGATTCGACCCGGCCGGATTCCGTGGCCGCCGCCGAGGACCTGGCGCGGCTACTGGGAGCCACCGTGTTCACTATGACCGCAGCCGAGCACGACGATTCGGTGGCCTTGATCTCGCACCTGCCTCAGATCGCGGCCTCGCTGTTGGCCTCACGGCTCCAGGACACGTCCACGCTGGCGCTGTCCCTTGCCGGAAACGGGCTGCGTGACACCACTCGGATCGCGGCCTCGGACCCGCAACTGTGGGTGCAGATCCTCACCGCCAACGCCCCACAGATCGCCCCGATCCTGCATGGCATGCGCGAGGATCTGGACCGGCTGATCACCACCTTAGAGAACCCGACGGCGGATGGCTCGCGGCTCGACGTCGCCCAGCTGATCTCCGAGGGGAACCGCGGCCAGGCCCGGATTCCTGGCAAGCACGGTGCCCCTCCGCAGGCTTTTTCAGTCGTGACCGTGCTGGTGGACGACACCCCGGGACAGATCGTGGCGGTGCTCACCGATGTGGCCGAGGCTGGCATCAACGTGGAGGACCTGCGCCTGGATCACTCCGCCGGCTACGAGGTCGGCATGCTGGAAGTGTCGGTCGTGCCCGGCCGCAAGGAAAAACTCGTCGAGGAACTGACGAATCGCGGATGGAAGGTGGTTTGAGCATGAACACCCCCGAAACCACAGACCGGAACCATCTGGTCATCGCCTTGGACGGGCCTTCAGGGTCCGGAAAGTCGTCGGTATCGAAGCAGGTGGCGCGCGCCCTGTCCGCCTCCTACCTCGACACCGGTGCCATGTACCGCGCAGCCGCCTGGTGGGCGCAGTACACGGGGATCGACCTCAGCTCCGATGAGGTCGATCCTGAAGCCGTCACCAGAGCAGTAGAACAGATGCCGCTGGTGATCTCCACCGATCCGGATCACGAGCGCGTCGTCGTCGCCGATTCTGACATCACCGAGGAGATCCGTAGCCCGGACATCTCGAGCCTGGTGTCAGCGGTGGCCACGAACCGGGACGCCCGGGCTCTCCTGGTGGGTCGGCAGCGCGAGCTGATCGATCAGTCCGAGCGCATCGTGGCCGAAGGCCGCGACATCACCACCGTGGTGGCCCCCGACGCCCACGCCCGCATCCTACTCACCGCATCGGAGCAAGTGCGCCTGGCCCGGCGCGGTGCCCAACTCAACGAAGCCGGTTCCGCAGTGACGCAGACGGAGCTCTCGGCACAGGTTGCCGGACGTGACGCCAAGGACTCCACCGTGGTGGATTTCATGACCCCCGCGGAGGGTGTGGCCCTCGTGGACTCCTCCGCCTTGACTTTCGAAGAAACAGTGCAGGCCGTGCTCGAGGCGATCGAGGCACAAACCGCACCACCGCGCAGCGACGTTGCGCCGACACGTACGGAGATACACCATGACTGAACACCCCGATAATCAAGGGTCCGCCGAAAGCGCTGGCGAGGAATACCAGCCGTCCGGTGACGACCAGGTCGCCGAGCGCCTGGCCGCGATGACCGAAGAAGAACAGCAGGCTCGCGCCGATGCCTTCCGCGCCGGTCTCGAGGACTACGAGCTCGAAGCCGACGACGCCGCCTTGCTCGCCGAATGGGACGGCATTGACGTCGACGCCGACCCCGAGATCATTCCGCCGGTGCTGGCCATCGTAGGTCGCCCCAATGTGGGCAAGTCCACCCTGGTCAACCGCATCATCGGCCGCCGCGAAGCCGTCGTGGAAGACGTCCCCGGCGTGACCCGCGACCGTGTGAGCTACCAGGCCGAATGGAACGGCACCGAGTTCACCCTCGTCGATACCGGCGGCTGGGAACACGACGCCAAGGGCATTCACGCTCGCGTGGCGGAGCAAGCAGAACGCGCCGTCGAAGTGGCTGACGCCGTGGCTTTTGTCGTGGACGCCACCGTGGGCATCACCGCCACCGATGAAGCGGTCGTGAAGATGCTTCGCCGATCCGGCAAGCCCGTCATCCTGGTCGCCAACAAGGTGGACGACATGGCCCTGGAAGCCGAAGCTGCGCAGCTCTGGGGCCTGGGTTTCGACTACCCGTACCCGGTCTCGGCTATTCACGGCCGGGGTACCGGTGACTTCCTTGACCGCGTGATCGAGGTGTTACCCGAGGAATCCGAATACGGGCACCTGCTGAACCTCGAAGGGCCACGTCGTATCGCACTGGTGGGGCGCCCGAACGTGGGCAAGTCCTCACTGCTGAACAAGCTGGCCGGGGAGAACCGTGTGGTGGTCGACGAGACCGCTGGCACCACGCGTGACCCGGTGGACGAGTACATCGAGCTCGGTGGCAAGCCGTGGCGCTTCGTGGATACCGCCGGTATTCGACGTCGTCAGCACATGGCCTCCGGTTCGGACTACTACGCCTCGCTGCGTACCCAGTCCGCTCTCGATAAGGCCGAGGTGGCCGTGGTGCTGCTGGAAGCCTCCGAGGTGCTCTCCGAGCAGGACGTGCGCATCATCCAGATGGTGCTGGACTCGGGACGTGCCATGGTCCTGGCCTTCAACAAATGGGACCTGATGGAGGACGACCGCCGTTTCTACCTGGAGCGTGAGATCGACCTCGACCTGCAACACGTGACCTGGGCGCCGCGAGTCAACCTGTCAGCAAAGACCGGCTGGCACAAGGACCGGCTCGTTCCGGCACTGGAGACCGCACTGGAGTCCTGGGACACGCGCATTCCCACCGGCAAGCTCAATTCGTTCCTGGGTGAGCTGGTCGCAGCCCATCCGCACCCGGTGCGCGGGGGGAAGCAGCCGCGTATCCTTTTCGCCACCCAGGTGTCAACGCAGCCGCCGAAGTTCGTGCTGTTCACTACCGGGTTCCTGGAGCCGGGATACCGCCGTTTCATTCAGCGCCGACTGCGCGAGACCTTCGGTTTCGAGGGCACTCCGATCGAGATCGGGATGCGCGTGCGCGAAAAGCGCAAGCGCCGCTGAAACTCAACTCTGGCATGAGGCCGGGCAACGGGGTCACTCTAGAACCATGGATGCAATCACTGTTCTGAGTGACCTCGCTGCCCGGCCTCTGCAGGCCATGGACTACTTCTGGGACGAGCTGGAGCCGGCGCGGATCAATGATCACCCCGGTGGACATCCCAACTCCATCGCCTGGCTACTGTGGCACTCGGCCCGTGAGACGGATGCGCAGATCGCCCCATTATCTGACACCTCAGAGGTCTGGACGGCTCAGGGGTTTGCGCAGCGCTTCGACTTCGACGGTCAGGACCTCGGCGCCCTCGACATGGGGTACGGCCAAAACCCAGCCGCTGCTGAAGCGATCACCGTGCCAGCAACGCAGGAGGGAAAGAGTCTGCTGCGCGAGTACCTGGAAGCGGTGTACCAGCATCTGGGGAAGTGGATTCAGACGTTGGACGCGTCAGAGCTCGACCGGGTGGTCGATCATCACTATGACCCTCCGGCGACCCTGGGCGTCCGCGTGATCAGTGTGATCGACGATGCTGTCCAGCACGTCGGACAAGCCGCGTATATCGCTGGGATGCCCTTGCGCCCATCTCACTGAGCTACATGCTGAAGAGCGCGTGAACCTCGGGCACCAACGTGCGACCGCCGAGTCCTTCCAGCTCCATGAGCACGGCCGTGCCAGCAACTTCCGCACCCATCTTCTCGATCAGCGCGCGTCCGGCGGCGAGCGTTCCGCCCGTCGCCAGCACATCGTCCAAGAGCAGCACCCGCATCCCCGGGATGATGTCTTCGGAGGCCTCGATCGTTGCCGTCCCATATTCCAGGTCGTAGTTGACGGAGGCTGCAGGTCGGGGGAGTTTGCCCGCTTTGCGCAACGGCGCCAGCCCGACTCCAGCCACCATGGCTGCGCTACCGGCGAGCAGGAATCCGCGTGCTTCTACCCCCGCGACGAGGTCGAACCGGCCCGAGAACGGTTCGATGAGGGCTTCCACGCAGTCGCGCAGAGCTTGAGCATCCGCCATGAGGGGTGTGATGTCGCGGAACTGCACACCCTGCTTCGGATAGTCAGGAATAGTGCGAATCAAAGACCGGGCAGCCTCGATCGCGGGTGACAGTTGTGTGGAAGAAGACATGTCTCCACTGTAATCGTGAACAACACGTCTTCTCGTTTCGCTGTTCTCGTTCACCGTGATGTAAGCTATCTCAGGTGAAAGATGCTGAAGGCATCTGAATCACGGGCATTGGCGCAGCTTGGTAGCGCGCTTGACTGGGGGTCAAGAGGTCGTGGGTTCAAATCCCGCATGCCCGACCATTGTTCTGAGTCGGCACATCGTTTACAGATGTGGTGGTTCAGACATGACAGATTGCCCGGGAACCGTGGGTTCGGTTCCCGGGCAATCGTTTTTTCTGTGCCGTGGGTTTGCGCGCGGGTTGGGGCTGATGCAGGGATAGGTGACAACTGATCTGGCTAGCCGATGGTTGGCCTGGAAGGATTGTCATCATGCCTAAGCCCTATCCCCGAGAGTTCCGCGACGATATTGTCCGGCTCGCTCAGAACCGGAATGAGAACACCACGATCTCCCAGATCGCCTCGGACTTCGGGATCCATGTCGGCACTTTGAACAAGTGGCTGCGCCAAGCCGACCTCGACGCCGGCCACACCACTGATCGCAAGCCCGGTGCCACCAGTGATGAGAAGGCGCAGCTGCGAGCAGCGAACCGCAGGATCAAAGTCCTCGAGCAAGAGCTGGAGGTCATGCGACGGGCCGCTGCCTACTTCGGGCAGGCTCAGATCCGGTCAAAATGAAGTACCCGCTCGTATGCGATCTGGCCGCCTCGGGAATCCCTGTGGCGGTAACGTGCCGGGTGCTGAAGATCGCCCGCCACCCCTACTACCAGTGGCTGGCCAATCCTGTGACGGATCAGGAATGGGAAGAGGCCCACCGGCTCAACGCGCTGATCGATGCCCACCGCGATGACCCTGAGTTCGGGTACCGATACCTCGCCGATGAAGCAGAAGAGGCCGGCTACCCGATGGCGCATCGGACCGCGTGGCGGCTCTGCCGCTCCCAGGGGGTGTTCTCTGTGATCAGCCGCAGGAAGAAGGGCAAGGGCACCCGCCCCGGTCCGCCTGTCCACGATGACCTGGTGCAGCGGCAGTTCAGCTCCGTGAAGTCGCTGAACGAGGTCTGGCTCACCGATATCACCGAGTATCACACCGGTGAGGGCAAGCTCTACCTGTGTGCGATCAAGGACGCCTGCTCCCGGCGGATCATCGGCTACTCCATCGATACCCGGATGAAGGCGTCATTGGCCGTACGTGCGCTCAATAACGCGATCGCCAACCGCCGCCGGACGGGTGCTGAGGTGGCCGGATGCATCGTCCACAGCGACCGCGGATCTCAATTTCGAGCAAAGAAATTCCTCCGCGCGCTGGAGCGCCACAGCCTGGTCGGATCCATGGGCAGAGTCGGCGCGGCCGGGGATAACGCGGCCATGGAGTCCTTCTACTCGCTGCTGAAGAACAACGTCCTCGACGCCCAGCCCTGGGCCACACGAGAAGAGCTGCGACTGAGGATCGTGCGGTGGATTGAGCGGACGTATCACCGAAGGAGGAAGCAGAAAGGGCTGGGGAAGTTGACCCCGATCGCCTATGAGGAGAAACTGCTCACGCAGGCGCTGACACTAGCGGTCTGAACAGGAAACCGAACCTGTCACCAGTTCCTGCATCAGCCCCGGCGCAGAGTGGGTGTGCACGTCTATAACCGGTGGCGAGCATGACGTACCGCGCTGGTCATCGGCTGGTTTCTTTCAGCGACAACTTGGCAGACAATAATTTACCGGAGCCATGGCAGCTGATTCCGCAGTTCTTCCTGCTCTGCCAGTAGCAGCGCGTGCTCATCGCGCAATGCCTGGTTGTCCGCTTCCAGCTCCTGCGGGTTCTCCGCGTAGAACGTGCTGAGCCAGTTGTTCAGCGTCGCAGGCGTAACGCCGAACTTCCGGGCAACCTGGGAACGCGGTTCGTGACTCTCCCGAGCAGCGGCGATGACCTTACGCCGGAAGTCGTCGGAGTAGCGAACCATACGGCTATTTTGCCGCATGGCAATTCACGGTGGAGGCAGTGGCTACCAGCGGTAGTCTCCCAGCTGAAAGTTGATCTGGCCTCCCTCGCTGATTACCTCGGCGTACTCGGTGAGTTCTGGGTCCGTGAGGCTACCGCCATCGCGTTCCCACATCTGTTTCAGAGCGGGCTTGACCTGTTCTACCGGCAGACCCGCGTACCGAGCGGTGAATCGGTCCATTTCTCGCTGCATCCTGCGGGTTTCGTCCCGGAGAGCACCACGGGTTTGCTTCTCGATTTCACGGCGGAACGCCTTTTCGTTGAAGTCCAGCTTCATCTTGGCCATGATTGGCCTCCTCTCGGTCAGCCCGGAATGTTCCGGGGATCCTTGGCGGGCGGGATGGTGTGCTTAGCGCGGAACTTCCCGTCGACGCCCGCGATGGTGACTTCGCCACCGCCAGCATTGTTCGAGTAGCCCCACGCCTTGTCGTAGGCGGCCTGCTGAGTGCTGGTCCGGGCAGAAGCACGTTGGTTGCCCACGCCCTTCGCCACCCAGTCGTCTCCGTCTCTGTAAACGGTGTAATCGGCCTTTGCCATAGCAGCTCTCCTTCCGTTGGTTCTGATGCTGCTACTTCAAGCGTAGAGACAGGGTCGGACATCGAAGGTGTCATCGAGCGCGTGTCGCAAGATATTGTGGATAGATAGCCCTGCGGATACTAGATGTTGTGTTTTTGGTTCGTTCTGGCTCTTCTCAGTCACCGCTGGTTGTGAGATAATACGGACAGCTTGCAGAGACGGTTCTGAGCTCGATTGCTCCCGCTCTGCGAGGATCCAACTCCAGGCCAGATCGGTGCGGTGCGCGTCGCCGTGTCGGTGGTCGCCGGTAGTGTGGATCACGAATCACTTAACACACCTGCGGGTGAGGGAGACGCACAACCACATGAGCAAGTCATTACTGGAGCAGTTGCCGCATATCGTCGCGGCAGGCAAGAGGCAAGCCGCACAGGTTCTAGAGCAGCTGGAGGGCAAGAACCGTGTGTCGCTGCAGACGCGTGAGCTCGTCATTCCATCCAAGGACACCAGTGCCGCAGACCTGTTCGCGAGCGCAAGTCAGTCGAGTGGAATAACGGGCACAGGCGGGGGGACTCCCAATCGCCTAATTTATGGCGACAACCTCCTGGCGATGGCCGCCCTGCTGGCAGGAAACGACTCCACTCCGAGCTTGCGCGGCAAGCTAGATCTCATCTATATCGATCCACCGTTCGATTCCAAGGCAGATTACCGAACACAGATCAGGCTCCCTGGCGCGACGCTCAACCAGAAGCCGACGGTGCTGGAGCAGTTTGCCTACTCTGACACTTGGGCGGACGGGACTGCGTCGTATCTTGCGATGCTTACGAGCCGGGCCATTTTGATGCGCGAGCTACTTGCCGACAATGGGACGATGTGGGTGCACCTGGACTGGCATGTTGGGCATTACGCCAAAATCGTCCTAGATGAAATATTCGGAAGAAAGTCGTTTCTGAATGAAGTTGTTTGGAAGCGGAAGTTTGGTAATGCTGCAGAGTCGAGAAGGCTGGGATCTGCATACGACACTTTGTTCGTCTATGCCAAGGACGACCAAGACTATTTCTTCAACCCGGTAAGAGAAAAGAACTCGGATCATGTAAAGCAGTACATCGAATCGCGCTTCACTCGTAAGGATGCTGACGGGCCGCACGCTGGGCGGCGCTGGATGCCATACCCTCTTGCTAACCCGGGTGACCCTACAGAGAACCTCGTCTACGAGTACAAAGGCTATAGTCCTCCGGCTAAAGGGTGGCGTATGGTCCGAGAGAAGCTCGAGGCTCTTGATCGTGACGGTCGGATCTACTTTCCGGCAAAGCACGACCAACGACTTCAAGAGAAGAAATTCCTTGACGAGTACGAGGGCCAGCCGGTCAACTCCTTGTGGCAGGACATCTTCGTCATTAACTCTCAAGCGCGAGAGGCCGTTGATTATGATACCCAGAAGCCAGAAGCCCTACTTGAACGAATAATTAGGATTTCATGTCCCGAGGGTGGTCTTGTCGGTGACTTTTTCTCGGGTTCGGGAACTACTGCTGCTGTGGCAGAAAAGATGGGCAGAAGCTGGATTGCAAGTGATCTAGGGAAGCCAGCGACGATGATCGCCCGTAAGCGTCTCATCGATCAGGACGCTAAACCTTTCCTTTACCAAGCCATTGGTGACTACCAGGTGGAGCAGGCCCGCTCAACGCTTGGCCGCAAGTTCCGCGTGGGTGACCTGGCGCAGGTGGTGCTCAATCTATTCGGCGCCGTGCCGCTGGCTGCTGAGGAGAATGTCAACAACAGCCTAGGACGGCTGCCGAATACCAAGACGCTCGTCTTC
The DNA here is from genome assembly GCF_029637705.1 of Citricoccus muralis. Classification (NCBI taxonomy): domain Bacteria; kingdom Bacillati; phylum Actinomycetota; class Actinomycetes; order Micrococcales; family Micrococcaceae; genus Citricoccus; species Citricoccus muralis. The sequence continues at coordinate 2,002,648 of NZ_CP121252.1, read as the reverse complement.
ACGGACAGCCCGTCGAAGATGACGACAGTCTCTACACTTCGCCGCGCCCAGGGCTATCGAGACTCCAAGCTCGGCGGCTTCGAGAAGGTCATCGTGCTGGGGTGGAACTTCTCTGCCGGTATCGGACAAGACATTCAGGATTTGAATGATCCGAACCTCGAAGTGCTGGTGATTCCGCCAGACCTTCTGGATCGCATCAAGAAGAAGGGTGCAGACAAGCTTGCTGGACAGGTCCGGTTCTCTAGCCTTCAGTACCTGGAGGCAACGGTCCCAGCGCGTGAGGTGTCGGGTTCGGATGAGCTCCTCACCGTGGATCTAAAGAACTACGTACTGCTGTCACCGGAAGCGATCAACTTGGACGACAAGAACCGCTCTGCCCTGCAGCAGGTCATGAACGAGGACCCGCTGGCGCTCATTGAGTACTGGGCCGTCGATCCGGACTACGACGGTGAAGTGTTCCGCTCTGTTTGGCAGGACTATCGCGGCAATACAGAAAACAACGACGATCCGCTGCGCGTGGTGACTCAGGCGCAGGTGCAAGTGCCGCGCGCCCCGGGACCACGACGAGTGTGCGTACGAGCTGTCGATGTCTTCGGCTTTGAGTCCGAAGTCATCGTCGACGCTGTGGAGGTGTCGGCATGAGTAAGGCCCTCGATAATTTCCCACTGGCTACTGGCCTCTCCCGGCTAGTGACCCCGCACATTGATGATCTGGTTGCCGGTCGTGACCCGGAGTTTCTCCATCAAGTCACGCCGACAACTGCAGAGTTGCTGAAGTTCTGGTTTCAGCAGGATTACTGCGATATCCGGCAGCTGAACTTCCATGAGGGGCAGCGTGCGGCGATTCTGCATGTGATCTATGCCCATGAAGTGTTGGGTGTGACGCGCCTGCAGGATCTCTATGAAGCGGTTGCCCGCGATGCGATGCTTGACGGCGGTGTTCTCGGTGAAGTTACCCGTGACCGGCACCAGCATCCGAAGTATGCCGCGAAGATGGCCACCGGTACTGGTAAGACCTGGGTGCTCAACGCCCTGTTGGTCTGGCAGTACCTGAATAAGGTCGCTGCGCCGGACGACTCTCGCTTCACCAGTAACTTCCTACTGGTAGCCCCGGGCCTTATCGTCTACGACCGCCTGCTTGATTCATTCCAAGGCAAGATGGTTGACGGGGAGCGAGACTTCAGTACCAGTGACATCTATAAGCAGAGCGACCTGTTCATCCCAGAGAACTACCGCACGCAGGTCTTTGGCTTTTTGCGGTCCTCGACGGTGACAAAGCATGACATTGGTCGCAAAGTCACCGGCGGTGGCCTAGTTGCTATCACCAACTGGCACCTCCTTGCTGGAGTCGAGGATCCCAACTTCGTCGATGAAGATGAGGACGATGCCGTCACCGCCCCAGGGGAAGAGGTCGACGCGAAGAAGGCGGCATCTAGTTTCCTGCCACTGACACCGGGAACGGCATCAGGTAATGCACTGGAGACGCTCGACCGCCGATTCGCTCGAGGCGGTCCGCTGCAGGCGTTGGTGGACCTGCCCGACTTGATGGTCTTCAATGACGAGGCCCACCACATCCATGAAGTAAAGAAAGCGGAGGAAGTCACCGACGTCGAGTGGCAAAAGAGCCTACTGGAGATCGCTGCAACCAAGGGCTCAAAGTTCATTCAGATGGACTTCTCCGCCACCCCGTATAACGAGGTTGGTTCGGCACGGAACCGCAAGAAGCAGTATTTCCCCCATATCGTGGTGGACTTCGACCTTACCCGCGCTATGCGTGCAGGCTTGGTGAAGTCGCTGGCGCTGGATAAGCGCAAGGAAGTCGCCGCGCTGCCGCTGAACTTCAAGGCTGAGCGCGACGAGCAGAACAAGGTTTCAGGGCTCTCTGATGGTCAGCGGACTATGCTGCGCGCTGGGTTGCGCAAGCTCCAGATTCTGGAGAACCAGTTCGCCGATGTGGACCCGGATAAGCACCCGAAGCTGCTGGTGGTCTGTGAGGACACGGCAGTTACCCCACATGTTGAAGAGTTCCTCCTCGCTGAAGGACTGGCACAGGATGACGTCCTGCGCATCGACTCCAACAAGAAGGGCGAGCTGAAGCCCAAGGAATGGGAGCCGGTCCGCGAACGTCTTTTCAATGTGGATCGGCACAGCCAGCCAAGGGTCATCGTCTCCGTGCTGATGCTGCGCGAGGGCTTCGACGTCAATAACATCTGCGTCATCGTGCCGCTGCGCGCCTCTCAGGCTTCGATCCTGCTGGAACAGACAGTGGGGCGTGGTCTGCGCCTGATGTGGCGCGGCAACCCGGCCATCGATGAGAAGAAACAGGAGACCCGGGACCGCATCGCTCAGCGGCTTGAGCCGACGAATTTCTTCGATGTCCTTTTTGTCGTTGAGCACCCGGCGTTCTCTGAGTTCTACGATGAACTGCTGGACGCGGGCGTGGCCGGTGAAGTTGACGATGATGCCGACGACACTCCGGCAACTGGCGACGTCATGAATGTGGACCTTCGGCAGGGATACCAGGCCTACGACTTTGAAGTCCCTATCGTGATTCGGGAAGCGGACGAGGAACTACAGGCTCCTGTGCTGAATCCGAGGACCTTCCAGAAGAGCAAGTACCAGCTGGACTGGTTGCTGCAGCAGGTTGGCGAGGGAGACAGGTTCGCCTCACACGATGCTGAGACCGGGCTGCAGTACGGCGACTACCGTGTGGACGGCGGTGTCATGACCGCCACGGGGTATAACGACTACCTCTCGCGCATGACCACCCGTATCTCCGAGGCTATGTCTCGAAACATCACCAAGAGCGCCAAGCAATACAAGGAGTTCAGTCGCTTCCCGCTGATGCAGACCTTCCGTCCGCACCTTGCTGGATGGATCGACACCTACATTCGCCACCGCATGTTCGGCGAAGAGTTCGACCCGATGGAGAACGAGAACTGGCGCGTGCTACTGATTGAAGATGTAGCGCATGACATTGCGGGACAGTTCGCCACGCGGCTTACCGAGCTCGAGTCTAACCAGACTTCGACAGATTGGCTGGTAGATCATCGGTGGACCTCGGAAGTGAAGACGATCCCGGTCAGCTTGGCGGGGTCCATTGAGGTGACAAAGTGCATCTTCCCTCGACAGCCTTTCCCGCTGCGTGGCGGCGGTCTCGAGCGGCAGTTCATGGAGTGGCTCGACCAGGACACGGCAGTCGAGGCCTTCATCAAAGTGCATGAATACCGGCACGACTTCGTCCGTCGCCCCTACCTAAAAGCCGATGGCATGCCCGGGCAGTACTCACCGGACTTTCTGGTGCGCACAGACACCGATGTGTACGTGGTCGAGACAAAAGCGCAGTCGGCACTCAGCGACGAGAACGTAAAACGTAAGAAGCGAGCTGCTCTGGACTGGTGCGAGAAACTCAACGAGCTCCCCGAAGAGGAGCGCGACAGCCGGACTTGGTCCTACGTTCTACTTGGAGAGAAGACCGTCAAAGACTGGCGCGATAAGGGCGCGACACCAGTGGAGCTTTTGGAGTTCGCACGTTTGCGCCCGATAGATACTGCTACGAGGCAGCGTTTGCTGTAGAGGGAGATGAGTCTTGGCTGAGCTGGAAGAAGCACTCGTTGAATGGGCCGCTAGGCTTCCCCTCTGGCAGCGCGACCTATTGCGTCGCGTAGCTGAGGGGGAAGTTCTTTCGTATGATGTTGTTGAATCACTCAAGGACGCAGTTCTCAATGAGTCCATCAATGCGAGCCTGCCTTGGTATAAACCTCCGGAACTCCCTAAGCAACTGGAACTTGTGCCACTCACCGCAGATAATCTGCAGCGAGCTTCTAGTAGCGAGCCTCCGACGGCGTTGACTCGAATACACCATCTGGATGGGGTAAACAGTTTAGCGCCCGGGGCATCTCTAGAATTTTCGCCTGACTCAGGGCTCACAATCATTGCCGGACTTAACGGTACCGGGAAGTCCGGATATACCCGGATCATCAAACAGGTTGCTCATACGAGAGTTCCGGACACTATTCTTCCTAACGCTTTCAAAGTAGACATCACACCCAGTGCCGTCGTGCATTATCAACTCGGTGATAAGGAGGGCGCTGAGTTTACATGGAGCCATGGTGAAGAATGCACCTCAGGCGATCTGCGACGGATCAGAGTCTTCGACACACTAGAAGCCGCCAAGCTTGTTGGATCCTCGAACGACGTGGCCTATGTTCCGCCCGCATTGGATATTCTGAGTGATTTCACCTCAGCGCTTACTCAGCTAGGAGATAAGATCGGCGAATTGCTCCAGAAAACGGAGCTGAAGCAGCGCACATTCGACCAACTAGATTCAGGTAAAGGGCGTGAGATACTTGAGCGTCTCGGGACGGAAGCTGGTCGCCGTAAACTGCTGGAACTGAAGCCATTAACCGATGAGGAACTAAAGGAAATTAAGGAACTCCCGGCGCAGATTAGCAGGATCACTTCGAGCAGTCCTGCGAAGCTCGCAAGTCAACATTCGTCTAGATCAAGTCAAATTCGATCACTCGAATCTCATGTTAAGGAGATTGACGGAAACTTCGGTCCCGTCGCGATTGAGAAGTTAGCGGTAGTTAGGGGACAGCTCTCTGCAGCCGAGAATGCTGCAGAAGCCCAAGCCTTGGCCTCAAGTAGTGCAGAGCTTGGGCCGGTGGAGACCGCAGAATGGAAACAGCTGTGGGAGGCTGCTGCTGAATTCTCGCTGCAGCACTGCGATACTGCTTTCCCTCACGAGGTTGCAGGAAAAGACTGCCCTCTTTGTGGACAAGCCATCTCCGAAGATGCTCAGGAACGCGCTCAGAGAATCAAGGCCTTTTTGGAGGGCGAGGCCCAGAAGACAGTAGACGCTGCGCGGGAAACTTGGAAAGAGGCACTTCTAAAGATATCGTCAGTGAACTTAGATGTGCTCACAGAGGAGCGCACCCAACTTCTGAAGTCCCTTGATGCGGACACAGAGTTGGCTTCGATTAAAACCCTGGTAGGGAACGCCCGTCTAATCAGTCAAGATATTGATGCATCCAAATCCTTGAGTAGTAGTGACGAAAGATCGGCAGAGATTTCTCGTCTCTGCCGGGATGTACTCGAGACCCTTGCGAAATACCGATCGAACGAGGATGCGGAAGCCGAACGATTGAGAGTTGCTGAAGAAGACGCAAGCCTCGTTGCTAGCCTCAGAGACCGGCAAGATTCCTTAACTCTGCAGAAGCGTCTCCTCGAAGTGCAGCAAGAGTTAGGGCGCGAACATGATCTGCGTATATGGATTGATTTACTGAAAGCAGCGAAGAAATCGTGTGGTACTGGCTCCGTGAGTCGAAAGCACGGTGAGTTAGCGAGGGATTACGTCGAAAAAGTTTGCGGTAAATTTGAGTCTGAGGCACGAAACCTCGGTATTGACCGTGTACCTGTAGAACTTATCTATGATAAGACCTCTAAAGGAACCAGCTACGTTAAAGTCTCTCTCAAGGGGTCAGATCTAGCTCCGAGTGAAGTGCTCAGCGAAGGAGAGCAACGGGTTGCCGCTATCGCAGGATTCTTTGCTGATCTCACTGAGTCGGGGGATAAATCGACACTTGTATTTGACGACCCTACTTCTAGCCTTGATCAAGAGTTCCGTACTGACGTCGCCAAGCGACTTATCCAAGAAGCGGAAGAACGTCAGGTGCTTGTATTCACTCACGACTTCACGTTCGTTCAATACCTTTTCGAAGAGAAGAGAACGATAGACCTGGCGCGAGGAGCAAAGGGCCTAAGTCCAACTGGCGAGTTTGGCTACCTGCATATAAATAGGGCTCCGCATGGAGCTGGTGTGGTTACTTCTGAGTCTGAGTGGCGTCATGCCACTGTCTCCAAAACAGTTGGGAGAATTAGGCAGCGTATTCAAAATATCCGAAAGCTATATAAAAGTGGCGACCCTGTGGCATATAGGAATGAGGCGAGTGACATAGCCAGTTCCATCCGCGTCGCGTGGGAAGCTTTAGTGGAGGAGGTCTTGTTGCACGGTGTCGTTACAAGACACGAACGTGCCGTGAAGACTCAGCAACTCCACCGTGTTCTTGCGCTTGAGGAGCGTGACGTAATGGCAGTTAACCTCGGAATGACCATTGAATCTCGATTCATGAATGGACACCGAGCGCCGACTGGTGACGGTACTCGGCCGCTTAATCCAGGCGAACTAGAAGTCGAGATCGACAATCTCGAAGAGGTCAGGAAGCGGCACCATAAATGATCGCTGTAGAATCGGCGGACAGATTTGGTTCTTCATGGGACTGGGGTACGGTTCCAGAGTGGGTCACTGCAGCGTTTACTGGAATGGCCCTAATTGCAGTACTCGCAGCTGTCAGCCAACTTCGAATTCACAATAGACAGCTCCATCGCGAGTTGGAGAATCAATATCTCCAGCGATTCTGGGGCTTGTGGGATGCGCGGCCGGAAAAGTTCAAACGCACAGACAGGATAAAGCACGCTGGTTCTGTGTGGATCCGGGACTATCTTACGCTTAGTAACGATCAAGTTGAGCTTCGAGAACTTGGGCGAGTTACCGATGGCACATGGAATTTCTGGGCTCGTGATATTGCTAGTTTTTGTTTTGATTATCCAGAATTGGCAGAAGAAGCCAGAAAGAACTACGCTGCCCTCCGAGGGCTGCTCTCGGATCCGCAGATTAAGCGAGCGATTAGCGACCGGAGTGTTAAAGTGTATGATCCCCTGAAGTGGTCACGATTTGAGCGTTGGCGACAAGGGTTGTTGGGCTAGAGCTTAAGAATATTTGAATGTTGAAATGTTGTCACTCCACAGGTCCTGGCATAACCCCGACGGTTTTGAGGCGTCTCCGCACGGTCTTGGTCGTAAAGCCGAGCCTGCGTCCAATGTCGCCAGTTCCGAGACCTGATTCGTAAAGTCGGACCATCTCGGTAAGTGCCTGCTGGCTGACCTTGCCCTTGGCCTTGCGGTGCACCCCGGCTTGACTCGTGTACTTCAAGACGACGGCACGGTGACAGCGATACCGGGTGGTGAGTTCTGACATTGGCATACCTGCTCGATAGTCGGCAATGAGTTGGTCGATCTCCTCCAGCGTGAATGCCCGGCGTGGGCGCTTCCGCGACGGCTGCTCCGCCTCCTGGCCGGAGGTAGTGGGCCGAGTCAGGCTACTGATCTCGTCAAGCAAGGCATGCACCTCTTTTGACAGATTGTCCATTTTGTTTGCTTGTACCCCTGTTAGGCCGACTTTGTTCTAAGTCGGCACATCGTTTACAGATGTGGCGGTTCAGAAATGACAGGTTGCCCGGGAACCGTGGGTTCGGTTCCCGGGCAATTGCATTTTCTACGCGGTGGTTCTTCGGACCTGAGTCGTGCCAGATTTAGTGCGTAGTTTTTGAGACCAACGAGTCGAGCAGTTTCTGGGCGTCTGCGGGGATGGACGGAGCCGCGGTGAGCTGTTGCCCATTGATATCAATCGTGACCGTCCGCAAAGGTCTCAGCGCTTGCACGAGTTTCTTGATACTCACCCCAGTCACTGCTTGCAGGTGACGAGCTACGGCCAGCGCGCAGAACACGATCGTCAAGTGCGCCTCGATCGAGTCCCGCTGATGATGGAACATCGGCCGGGCACGGAGATCGCTCTTCGCCATCCGGAATGACTTCTCGACCTTCCACAGATCGTGATACGCAGCAACCACTGCGCCACCCTCCAAGACCTGCGGGCTAATATTCGTCACGTAGCCTTTCAAACCCAGTAGCTGTCTGGCTCGCTCGACCAGCGCCCAATCCACCCCGGGTTTCTTCCCGGTGAGTTTCACGAACCGGTCCTTGCGCACTGGCCGGGCCCCGGAGGCGACTTTCTCTGCTTTCTCGATCTGCTTATTCAACGAGTAGTTATCGCGCTTCTCACGCTGGAACGAGTAGTGATACACCACCCTGCGCGCCCTGGCATTAGTGCCGGTACCCATGGTGCGTGATGATTCCAGGACCTGCCCGTCGGTGAAGTAAGTGCCATGACGGTCGAAATGCTCCGCCAGGTCATACGGGGCTTTCGTGATCCTCGAGCCGACAATGAAAGAGAACCCCGCATCCTCCAAAGCATTGAGGTTGGCTGCTGAGAGCATCCCCGCATCAGCGACGACCACCAGATCCTTGACCTGGTGACGGTCTTGGAAAGACCGCAGCACCGGGACCAGGGTCAAGGTCTCGGCCTTGTTGCCTTCGAAACAGTGGATCTCTAAAGGGAACCCCTCACGATCCACCAGTAACCCGACCACGATCTGTGGATCGACTCTGCGTTCTTTACTCATCCCGACTTTGCGTAGCTCGTCTTCGTCATTGGCGTCGAAGTACAAGGTCGTGACGTCATAAAGCACCACAGACAAGCCAGCATGGCCTGCGGTCTTCAGGGCGTGTGCGTAGGCTGCCCGGCTGAACCCATCCCGCCAGTCCTGGCTAATGGATTCAGCCAGGGTACGCCAGATCGTGCGCAATGACGGGGCCTTCACGCCGAGTTCTTCCAGGACACGGATCGTGTCCGTTTTCGAGGTCGGCTCGATCAGTCGGGCTAACACCAGCTTCTGGAACACCGTGTTCCCCACCCCGGTGAAGCCCAGATGCTGATACGCGTCCTCCAACACGTTCCACAGCAGTTGAGCTGAGGAACCCGTCCCCCTCGGCCCGATGAGCGCAACGCTGGGCTGAGCACCCGGTTGGTCCGGGGTGCTGGGAAGTTCGAGGTCGAGTTCTTCTTGATCCCCTGCGATCTTGGTTTTCGCGATATGAACCAGTGCGGCGATCTCGGCATCAGTATGCCCGGAGCCGATGTGTTCTACGATCTTCTGGATCCCGCGCTTGGTATGAGCAATCTGGACCGCGGTCGCTCCTGAAGCGGTCTTCACTTTCCGCACGAACAAGCCCACCTGCACAGTCTAGTCGGCACACGATTAGTGCGTAGATTCAGGAACCCGAACCGCGGAATATCAACGATCTACACCCCTCGACCACTTATTTTCAACAAACATGGCACGACTCAGGTCGGACGGTTTCGTTTCCACATCCGATATCGGTGATGCGAATACTCTTGCCCGAGTACACAGCCTGAACGATCCATAGCGCTGCCTTCTGGAGCGGGACAGCACGGAAGTGCCGCAGCAAAGCAATCAACGGTAATGCTGGCAAGTCCGGATACGGCAGAGATCCATCACGGTGTTGATCCGCCTCAGCTGGTGTGGGGGTCCTCGGGTTCTGACCGGTAAACAGCGTCGCCTATGTGTTGATGCAAGACACTGCCTGACGGACATTTTTTGCGATTTCGCCTGAGGGCGATTACGCCTCATCGACAGGAATTGATAGCTCCGGTGCCGTCCGTGCGGTCCCGGGGCTCTTGCTATCTCGACGCATCTCAGTGTTATGTGGGTTGTATGCCAGAACGCTTGCTTTGTGCGGCGTGTCATCGCCTGGATCGTCGTCGTGGTTTTGGCTGATCCCGATTCTGTCCTCAGCGGTGGAACGATTTCGCGTCGGGTTTCTGAATGCGATCACACCTATAGTTAGATAGGCTTGCAATTAGATAAGCTAACTTCTATGCATTGTGGCGGTGGAAACGCCACGGCGGGACGGAGCGCAGAGCCATCGGATCCGAGGGAATCATCGACCGTTCGGTGTTACCGAAGCGCAATACTGCGGCGCCAGAGATAGTGAGTCTCCGCGATGTCAACAGCGTCGAGATGTCCGTCTCCAAGGCCGACTTCCTCGACGCGGTCTCCACCGAACTGGCGCACGTGATTGAGCACAGAGTGTCCACCTCAGGGTCGGACCGGATGGTCCAGATGTGGCAGAGGATCGGGCGCATGATCGAGGGTGGTAAGCGGTCCCGGCCGGCCCTGGTGCACTTGGGGTTTCGCACCTTCGACGGCCGGAGTGACGCACCAGTGGTCAAGCTGGGCTGTGCTGTCGAGTTGCTGCACACCGCCTTCGTCGTCCACGATGACGTCATCGATCGCGATTTCATACGTCGAGGTGGCCCCACCCTGTCTGCGGAATACCGTGACGACGCACTGGAAATGAGACAGAATCGCCGCGACGCCGAACACGTTGGCCATTCAGCCGGTGTGCTCGCGGGAGATGTCTTGCTTGCGGAGGCGATCCGCCTGGTGCATGAGTCCGTACGTCATGAACCCGCGGGACTGGAGATTGTTGAGGCCTTCCACTCAGCGATCCTGAGCTCAGCTGCTGGTGAGCTAGACGATGTGCTCTTCGCCACCGGTGTGGGTGACCCAAACCTGGATCGAGTGCTGCAGATGCATCGGTTGAAGACTGCTGCCTACTCGTTTGAAGCCCCACTGCGCATCGGGGCGATGCTGGCTGGCGCTCCTTCAGACACTGCTGCTCAGTTGGCGGAAGCCGGTGCTCATCTGGGCATCGGATATCAGATTATTGATGACGTGCTCGGTACCTTTGGCGACCCCGATGCCTCCGGAAAGCCTGTCGATTCCGACCTGCGGGAGCGAAAATTCACGGTACTCATCGCCCTGCTCCAGGACATTCCGGAAGCGGAGCCAGTGGTCCGGGCGTGGCGGGATGGCGAGGACCCGATAGACGTGATGCGCACCGCGCTGACCACGTACGGCATCGAGCAACGCGCCCGCATGGTGGCCCAGCTGTGCTGCGACCGAGCCCGGGCCGGACTGGAGACGCTCCCGTTGACGGAACAGGCCCGTGCTGAGTTCGACGTCGTCATAGATGACCTTCAGCGGCGAGGGGCATGATGGGCACGATGGATCCTCTCCAGCGCTACACCGCCGCCGCCACGCGCAGCGCGGGGACGGTCATCGGCGCCTACTCGACCTCCTTCGGACTAGCCACGAAGTTCCTCGGTGCACCGGCACGTCGTGACATTGCCAATCTCTACGCTCTGGTGCGTTTGGCCGATGAGATCGTCGACGGAGTGGCGGTGCAAGCCGGACTGGAACCACGGGAGGCCGAGGAAGCCCTCGATCGCTTGGAATCCGAGACCGAGGCCGCTCTGGACACCGGCTACAGCACGAACCTGGTGGTTCATGCCTTTGCCGCTACGGCACGCTCTCATGACATCACCACCGCGTTGACCCGGCCGTTCTTTACCGCGATGCGCACCGACCTGCATCGGACCGAGCACACGGAGGAGTCCTTGGCGGACTACATCTACGGATCGGCTGAGGTGGTGGGGCTGATGTGCCTGGCTGTGTTCCGCAGCATGCCCGGAACAGCGACCACCGAATCTCAGACCCTGGCCCGTGGCGCACAGCGCCTGGGAGCGGCCTTCCAGAAGATCAACTTCTTGCGCGACCTCGGTGCCGACCGGGACGAACTGGGTCGGTGCTATTTCCCTGGCGTCGATCCCGTGACGTTCAGCGACGTCGAAAAGCATCGTTTGGTCGCGGACATCCGCCAGGACCTGGACGCTGCTGAAGCGGGCATCGGGCTACTTGACTTGCGGGCGCGGCTCGCGGTCGGGGTGGCTCACCGGCTGTTCCACGAGCTGACCGACCAGATCGACGAGACCCCCGCCCAACAGATCGGCGCGCGACGCATCCGAGTCAACAACGCCCGCAAGGTGGCGCTCGCGGTGGACACCGCGCTGCAGCGTGTGCGCCGAGGGAGTCGAGCGTGAGACCGGGCACCGAACGGCAGCGCGTGGTGATCATCGGTGCCGGAGTGGCTGGGTTGGCTACCGCCGGGCTGTTGGCGCGGGACGGCCATCAGGTGACCGTCCTCGAGCAACAACTCCAGGTCGGAGGGCGGGCCGGGCGCCTGGAGGACGACGGGTTCCGCTGGGATCAGGGCCCCTCCTGGTGGTTGATGCCGGAGGCTTTCGGGCATTTCTACGCCCTGATGGGCACCAGTGTCGAGCGGGAGCTGGACCTGCGAACGCTGGAGGATCCCTCTTTCGCGCTGTTCACGGAAGGCTTTCGGCGACTCGACATCACGACCGGTGCCACGGAGGTGGCGTCCCTCTTTGAGGATCTGGAAGCTGGGGCCGGACATCGACTCGTTGAGGATCTCGCCGCCTGGGGTGATGACTACCAGCTGGCACTCGGGCACTTCCTCTACACCAATTTCGAGGCACCGTCCCGGTTGTTGGATCCGTCGGTCTTGCGTCGCGTGCCGCGACTGTTGACCCGGCTCACCCGATCCTTGGAACGTCAATCGGTCCGCCGCTACCGCGACGTCCGGCTCCGGCAGCTCCTTGATTTCCCCGCAGTGTTCCTCTCCTCCTCACCTTCGCGTACGCCCGCCTTTTACGGGATCCTCAACCACACGATCCTGAACCAGGGGGTGGCATACCCGATGGGCGGTTTTGGCACCTTCGTCGACTCGCTGCACCGGCTGGCGCTCGACGCCGGGGCTGAGATCATCACCGGAGCTGCGGCGCAGCAGATCACCTGCGAAAAGCCGCGCCGACACGCCACGGGAGTCACCTACCGCGATGTCGCGGGCACGGAACACCACCTGTTCGCCGACCGGGTGGTCTCCGCTGTCGACCGGCAGTTCACCGAGACGGTGCTGCTGCCAGATCCACCGCGTTCGGTGCGCCGTCGTTGGCAACGCCGGGATCCCGGCATCGGCTGTGTACTGGCCTATCTGGGAGTGCAGGGACCGTTGCCCGAGCTGGCGCATCACTCGCTGTTCTTCAGCCGGGAGTGGAGCGCGGACTTCCAGCGCATCTTTCCTGAGCGAGGTAGTGGTGCCGAGTCCCACTGCGACTCCGCGTCGAGGTCGGTCTACCTCTGTCGTCCTTCGGCGACCGACGAGTCGGTGGCGCCGCCCGGACGCGAAAACCTGTTCTTGTTGATTCCCGTGCCGGCGATGGCCGGGGGAATCCGGGGGAGCCTGCACGGGAGCCCTGATGTTGAGACCGAAGAGATCGTGGACCGCACGGTGGCGATGATCGCCGAGCGGGCAGGTATCGCGGACATGGAAGAGCGCATCGTGGCACGTCACACCGTGGGGCCCGGTGACTTCGAAGCTCAGTTCAACGCGTGGCAGGGCGGTGCGCTGGGCTTGGCGCACACGCTACGCCAGTCGGCGTTCCTGCGCGGATCCAACAGGTCCCGCGAGGTCGACGGACTGTACTTCGCCGGAGCCACCACGACTCCCGGGGTAGGACTACCGATGTGCCTGATCTCGGCAGAGAACGTGCTCAAGCGCTTCCGCGCGGACACCACCGTAGGACCACTGCCGGTGCCCGTGCCGACGAGAGCCGGCGATCATGCGGAGGAGGACCGATCATGAACCACGCTGAGTATCTGATCCTGATGGCCGGATGTGTGCTGATCACGCTGCCGCTGGAGTTTGTGCTGAAGGCCCGGGTATATCGGCGATGGCGCATCATGGTGCCCTCCGTGATCGCCGTCGTCGTCGTGTTCGGGATCTGGGATCTCGTGGGGATCGTCCGAGGTCATTGGACCTATAACCCCGACTTCATCACGGGGATCCACCTGGGTCCGCTCCCGTTGGAGGAGCTGGTGTTTTTCGTGGTGATCCCGCTGTGTGCACTGCTCAGCTACGAGGGCGTGTCCACAGTGTTGAGCTGGTGGCGTCGCCGTCGCACCTCGGACGTCGCCGGAGGTGAACATGCTTCCTGAATACACACTGCTGACCGTCATCGGGATCATCGTGGTGGTGCTCGTGGAGCTGCTGGTGGTGCGTAGCGGGATCTTTCGCCGCCCGGCATACTGGCTGGCGCTGCTGATCTGCCTCGGATTCCAGGTGCCGGTGGATGGCTGGCTCACCAAGCTCTCGAACCCGATCGTGCTCTATCACCCCGACCAGATGCTCGGACTCCGGTTCCCTTGGGACATCCCCGTGGAAGATTTCGGATTCGGCTTCGCGATGATCACCACCACGCTGATGGTGTGGCAGGCGTTGAAGAATCGTCAGACCCTCACGGACGAGAACCAGAAACAGCAGACGAACAAGGCGGACGCACCCCATGAAGCTCAGTGACTCCTTCACCTCCACGGCCCGGCGTTACGACGTGATGACCGGGCTGAACCCGGGATACCGGCGGGAATTGCGCCGGGCGGCCCGCGAGCTGAGTGCCCAGGTGCACTCCCGCGGTGACGACGGTCCGCTGATCTGGGACTTGGGGTGTGGGACCGGGTTGAGCACCGCGGCGCTGCAGGAACAGCTCCCAGAAGCGCGGCTGCTCGGGGTCGATGCTTCGGAAGGCATGCTGGCACTGGCGCAGGCCAAGACGTGGCGGCCGGGCACCCGCTTCGTACTGGAACGCGCCGAGAACCTCGAGCACAGCCTGCACGAGGAGATCGGGGAAGCCCCGGACGGTGTCTTCGCCGCCTATCTGCTGCGTAACGTGGATGAGCAGGACCGCACCGCGGTGCTGGCGACGATCCGGCGGCGGATGGCCCCGGGCACGCCCCTCGTGCTGCACGATTACTCGGTGGTCGAATCCCGAGGGGCCCAGCTCACCTGGACCCTGGTCTGCTTCGGCGTCATCATTCCTCTCAGCGTGGTGATGCGGGCCGAGCCGTCGCTGTTCACCTATCTTTGGCGGTCCGTGATGAACAACGACTCGACCCGAACCGTGTTGCAGCGACTGCGTGACGCCGGATTCGAGGGCGGACGCGTGTTCACGGCGCGGGGCTGGCACCGCAAGATTCTGCACACCTATACCGCGGTGGCCGGAGCATCCCGAGGAGAACAATGACGATCCGAGGTGGTGGATCACGCAACGGCGTTGGGGCCAGCGACATCCCACTGGACCCGAGGGACCCGCACGCCGAGCGGGTGCGGGCGACGCGTGGGCTGGCACGGCCGGAGGGCGTGCGTTCGGTGGCGGTGATCGGCGGGGGCATCGCCGGGCTGACCGCTGCGGTCGCGCTCGCCGAACGCGGGGTGTCGGTGCACCTTCTGGAAGCCCAGGCGCAGCTTGGCGGGCGAGTGCGCTCTTGGCCCCTGGAAGACGGTCGGAACATGAGCCGAGGCTTCCACGCCTTCTTCCGCCAGTACTACAACCTGAGAGCGCTGCTGCGCCGCGTGGATCCGGCTCTACACCAGCTGGTTCCGGTGGCGGACTACCCGCTGCGCACCGCCTGCGGCGTCACCGATTCCTTTGCCGCGATTCCGCGCACCCCACCGTTCAATCTGGTCGGGTTCGTGTGGCGCAGCCCCACCTTTCCGCTCGTCGCGCTGACGCAAGTGGACATTGCGACCGCGCTGGAGCTGATCCGCGTGGAGTTCCCGCAGATCCTGCAGGAGGACACCGGGGAATCCGCGGCCGACTTCCTGGACCGGCTCCGATTCCCCGACGGCGCTCGACATTTAGCCCTGGAGGTGTTCGCCCGTTCCTTCTTCGCCGACCCGCGCGAGTTTTCCGCCCGTGAATTGGTGACCATGTTCCACACCTACTTCACCGGCTCAGCGGAGGGGCTGTTGTTCGATGTTCCGCGCGAGGCCTACAGCGAGGCGCTCTGGTCACCGCTGGGGGAGTACCTGGACCATCTCGGGGCTGAGGTGCGGTGCCAGACGACGGTCCAGCGGTTGACCCGACTCCCGCCTGGGTCGGAGGCAGCGTGGCGGGTGGAGTACGACGGTGGGGTGCTCGACGTCGACGCGGTGGTGCTCGCCGCCGATCCACGCCAGGCACGTCGGCTCGTTGCCGGGGTGCCGGCACTGGCCGAGGACGGAGAGGCCGCCGTGGACGAGGGTCTGCGACGGCTACAGGAGCAGGTGCTTCCCCGGCGCAACGCCCCACCCTTCGCGGTACTCAGGCTCTGGCTGGACACCCAAGTGGCGCCGGAACGCCCGGCATTTATGGGCACCAGCGGCTACGAGCTGCTCGACAACGTGAGCGTGCTGGAACGCTACGAACACACCGCCCGCGTCTGGGCCAGGGCTCATGGCGGCTCCGTGGTCGAACTGCACGGCTACGCCCTGCCTGCTGAGACGCCCGTGACCGGCGACGCGGACCCGGGGACGCCCGAGGCCGGGCCGGGGCGGCGGGTGCGAGATCGGCTGGTCGCTGAGCTCCACCACGTGTACCCGGAGACCCGGGACGCTGGCATCGTGGCGGAGGAGCTGCTCATCGACGACGACTGCGGGCTGGCCGACACCACGCCCTGGAACGAGCAGCCCGGAGTCTCCACCGGTGTGCCCGGGCTGGTGCTGGCAGGAGACTGGATTCGGTGTGAGTATCCGGTGGCCTTGATGGAACGGGCCGCCACCACCGGATTCCAAGCCGCCAATGAGCTGCTGTCCGCTTGGGGAGTCACCGGTCATGACCTGTGGTCCCCGCCGTTGCGCGGCCTGCTGCGCCGACGCCTTCGACCGAGCCGACGGGGCCCGCGATGAGTGTGTCGGACCAGCGGCGCGCCGCACGCCCCGAAGACACCGGCTGCCCGGTCGCTCATCACGATCCCGAGGGGTACCGGCGGGTGGGGAGTTTCGCCGCGGCCCGGACGGTGCTGCGGGCTCGTTCCTCCACCCGGCAGGCGGGCTTCACCGCCGAGCACATCCCTGAGTGGCTGTTCAGCAAGCGTCCCATTCTGATCGGCGACGGCCCCCACCACGATGAGCAACGGCGTCGAGTGGCCCGCTTCTTCGCGCCCGCCGTCGTCGACACCCGCTACAGTGCACTGATCGAGCAGGAGGTGGAGCGCTCCCTGACTATCGCGACCGATCAGGGAGACATGCTGGTGGATCGGCACGCCCTGCACGTCGCCGTGGCTATCACCGCCTCGATCGTCGGGCTGACGCATGCGCCGGTGACCGCACTGGCGAGTCGGCTGGAACGGTTTTTCCGGCAGCCGCCACTGGACCGGACGCGGGCGGACCTGGGCCGCACCCGCCGCGATTGGATGCAGGCCGCGGTCAACGGCCTGGGACCGCTGGCCGGGTTCTATCGCCGCGACGTGGCCCCGGCGGTGCGCGCTCGCCGTCGAGCTCCGCGTGAGGACGTCATCAGCCACCTGCTCCAGCAGGGCTACCAGCGCGCCGATCTCCTGGCCGAGTGCCTCACCTACGGCACCGCCGGCATGGTGACCACCCGCGAATTCATGACCATGGCTGCCTGGCATGTGCTCGATGATGCCCGGCTGCGCCGACGTTACGCTCAAGCAGGGCGGGAAGAACGCGAGCGCATCCTGGCCGAGATCATCCGTCTCGAACCGCCCGTGGGTCACCTGTACCGGCGGATGACCAGTGAGCTCGCGCTCGAGGACAATGCTGGGTGTCCGGCAGCGACCCTGCGTGACGGAGACCTGGTCGACCTGAACGTGCGCCAGATCAACACGGATGCGGACGTGGTGGGCGGACGCTCGCTGCAGTTGGACCCGGAGCGGAGCCTCACTCCGGGGGTGCCGGCCACGGGATTGAGCTTCGGCGACGGGGTGCATCGCTGCCCGGGGCAGCATCTGGCGCTGCGGGAGACGGACGCCTTCGTGCACCGGCTGGCCGCGGGGTCGTGGACGATCGCGGAGCAGCCGCGCCTGAGCTGGGATCAGCTCATCGAAGGCTACCGATTACGGGGGCTGCGGCTGCGTCCCAGCTAGGGCCGTTCCCAGGTCGCGATCGGACCGTCCACCACCACGAACATCGGGTGCGCGGGGATCGACGCCGGTCTGGGGCGCACGTGATCGGGGGAGCGCTGGCGGAGTTTACGCTGCAGGTGATCCCACTCGAACGCCAACTGGCCGGTGGTAACTTCCATGCGCCATGACGCATCACGGTCGGGGCCGAGCGGGAATGCGATCCGTCCGACGTCGAAGCGGTAGCCGCGGCGCGTGGCGTCGGCATGGAGCTCGCTCAGGTATGCGCCGATAGCCGTCCCAGGGTCAGGGTGAGACCGGAAGCGCTCCAGCTGCGGGTGTCGGGTGTAGCCTCGGGTGCGTCCCAACAGCACGGCCTGAGCGAGCAGCGCCTCCCGCCACCCGGCGATCAGCCCCTGTCGGTCGAGAACCTCGGGATGTAATGACCAGAGCCGCATGACTCAGGGGGCGCAGCCGGCGGCAGCGGGTTTGAACCCGAGCCGGGCGTTCTCACAGCACCCAGGGCGGCAGACGTCATACCAAGGGCCCAGCTCGGTGAGGCTCGGTCGCTGCGCTGGCGGACGGGCGGCGATGCGCTCTTCGATCAGGTCGACCAGCCCGGCGACAAATCTCGGATGTGAACCCGGGGTCGGGGTACGGATCGCCCGTAACCCGGCTTCGGCTGCAGCCTCGAGGGCCTCCTCATCCAGGTCCCACAGCACCTCCATATGGTCGCTGAGAAAGCCCAACGGCACGATCAGCACCGCGGTCACGTTCTCGGCGGGCAATTCAGCGATGCGATCGCAAACATCGGGCTCCAACCAAGGGGTGGACGGTGAACCGGAGCGGGACTGGTACACCAGCTCCCACGTCGCCTCCGCTCCGTCCGCCCCGTCCGCACGCAGATCGGAGAAGATTCTCTCGGCGACGGCACGATGCTGCGCGGCGTAGGCGCCTCCCTCGCCGAGGTTCAATTCTTCCGGGCCGGAGCGCAGTGCATCAGCGCTGGGAATTGAATGGGTGGCGAAGAGTACTCGGATCTGCTCGGGGTCGTGGCCCTCGGCTGTGACTTCGGCCAGAGCGGTACGTAGTCCCTCGGCGAATGGTTCCACGAACCCGGGGGTGTCGAAGAACTGTCGCACCTTGTCGATGGTTACCGTTTCCTGAAGGCCGGTGGACTCCAGCGCGCGAGCGAAGTCTTCGCGATACTGGCGGCAGCTGGAATAGGAGCTGTAGGCGCTGGTGGCCACAGCGAGGATCCGATGGTGTCCCGCCGCGGCGGCCTCGCGGACCACGTCCTCGAGGTAGGGGTCCCAATTGCGGTTGCCCCAGTACACCGGGTGTGTCATTCCACGACGTCGCATCTCCGCTTCCAGGGCGGCACGCAACTGACGATTCTGATCATTGATCGGGCTCACCCCGCCGAAGTGCCGGTAGTGGGTGGCCACCTCTTCGAGCCGCTCGTCTGGAATCCCGCGGCCGCGGGTGACATTGCGCAGGAACGGGATCACGTCATCCTGGCCTTCAGGTCCGCCGAAGCCTGCCAGCAGAATGGCATCGTAGTCCTGGGGCTCCGACACGTACGGGTTTCCGGCGCGGGAGGCCGGCGAGGCATAGGGCACGGTGGTCGCGGCGGTGGTTTCAGACATGAGTTTCCTCCCAAGCGGACGCTGATCACGGCGCCGCTGTGTATCCTTACTGTGCATCGCCATCCAGCATCGATTCATTCGGCTGACGAGATAGTTAGCTTGGCTAAATATAATCACAGGAAGTGTCATGGAGCAAAGTGCCCGCCCCGCCGCACGCGGCGAACGGTACTCACCCGTTGACCCGCGGGTGATGGATCCGCGCCAGGAACTCTTCGATTACGGGCGTTTCGACGAGGGTGAGATGGATCAGATCGTCGCCGTACTCGAGGCGATGCGCGCCTGGCGTGCCGCTGAACGGCGCTCCAGCGAGGCGGCCCGACGCTATATGAAACTCGGCGAGACGGACATGCGGGCGCTACGGTTCCTCATGGCGGTGCAGCGCCACGGCGACCTGGCCACTCCGAGCATGCTCGCCCGACACCTGGGCATCTCCACAGCCTCGGTGACCAAAATGATGGATCGGCTCGAGGACCAGGGGCACCTGAGCCGCCGCCAGCACCCGGGGGACCGGCGGTCCACGGCCATCGAGATCACCGAGGATACGGCCGCAGCAGCACGGCGCACCGTCGGGAACACTCACGTCAGCCGCATTCAGGCCGTCTCGGAACTCACGCCCGAGGAACGCGACGTCGTGCTGCGTTTCCTGACCACCCTGGCCGAGGAAGAGTTCCACTCCCCGGAGTGACCCCGACGGTAGGCGCGCGTCACTACTGCACGGCTACGTAGACCGGGCTACCGAAGAATCCGGGGATGAAGGAGAGCGCGCCCTCGCCCACCGAATCGGTCGGGACTTGCAAGGCAATGTTCCCGGTCTCGGAAGCGCCCAACTAGCCCTGGTAGTGGCTCAGGCGCGGCTCGATCTGCTGGGTGACGCCACGACCTGAGCGCATCACATGTGCAGCCGCTTGGACAGCTCGTGACGGACCTGTCCGCCACGGGCGAGCTGCAACAAGATGAGCGTGATCAGACTCAACACCCCGCAGATGGCAGCGGGCAACGGCTCGTACACCCAACCCAAGGTGAGGAAGACGATCGGGACCAGCCCCATCACCGCGGTCAAGCCGCTGTAGAGGATATGGTCGCCCACGGCCATGCGCATCAGTCGGACGGTGATCAGCACCGCGATCATGGCGGAGGCGCACAGGATCGGCACCACGTAGGTGAGCGCCCAGCCGTTCCAGCCGGTCAGATAATCCCAATAGGTGCACAGCAGACTGACGATCGCCACCAGGTAGACGGTTCCCTTGGCCAGGTTGTGCCGTTTCTGAATGGCCATGATCACGACCAGCCACATGGTCGCCACCCCCAACCACACGAACCGCCAGGCTCCCAGATCCGCGTCGTCGCGCTCGAAGAACAGCTGCACGAGCAACGAAGCGAGCACCAGCGCCAGCGACATCAGGAACAGCACCCGGAACACCCGCCGCCGTGAGAAGGTCAGCGGGACGGCGGGAAAAGGGCTGGTGATCGCGCGACCGGTCAGCGCGGACTGGCAGAGCGGACAGGTGCTCCAGTCGCCCTCGACGGACACCTCGCACCGCGGGCAGGCGCGTCCTGATGCTTCTGCACTCATGCGCCCACCTCACGCAGACCATCAAGGCTGGCCTCGGCGAGCTCGCCTTCGGAAGCACGCACGGCGGCCACCGAGACGTCGAGACCCCGCTGGGTGAGCATCTGCGCGAACTCGCGCACGTGATCGGTCTCCAGAAAGGGCGATGTGAAGCTGAGCGTCATCTGATCGCCGTGGGACATGGCACAGAACTGTGGGCGCACCGCCGAGACGTGAAAGCCCATCCGCCCCACGTGAGGATCCGCGCCCTCGGGCAGGGTCACACGACCCAGGTTGGAGATCGCCACGGTGAGCCCACGGTTGTTCGCCCAGTTGATCAGACGCAGCAGCCCGTCCTTGAACGGGCGGGGCACGATGCGCAACAGCGGCATGCGCTCGAACCGCACGAAGCGGCGCACCCGGGATTCCAGCGCGCTCGAGGACGCCTTCGCGGCGAAGCGGCGCTCGAGCCCGCGTGCGATCGAGGCCAGGTCGTCCGCGCCCTCGCCATAGGTGTGCTCGAGACGCACCGTGGCGAAGAAATTCCGGGCGGAGGTCGAAGGGAAGAATTGCCGGAGATTCACCGGTACCGAGACACTCATGGTGCGAGCCCGTCCCAGACCGCCCGAGGCGAGGCGCACTGACTCGAAGAACAGCGCGATCAGCAGCATCGTCAACGACACGCCCTCGGCCTTGGCCTGTCGTGCCAGCTCCGAGCCCGAGAGGGTGAGCTCGACCAGGCGGGTGCGGTGGTCCGGTGTCCGGGTTCCACGCACCCGGTACACCGAGCGGGTCGATCGTCGATTCGTCGTCGGGTCGCCGGGATTTTCGTCCTCGTGATCGGACTCCAGCCAGCGTTCGCCGGATGTGCCCTCGGCCGGATGACGAAAATACTCGGCGAAGCTGTCCATGGTCAGCGACAGACCGGTGGGGGGTGTGGTGGTCTCGAGCCGTGCGTGCCCGTGACGACGGCGCAGATAGGCGTCGACGACGTCGCGGAGAAACCAGAGCGCTCCCGTGCCGTCCGAGAGGGCGTGGAAGATCTCGAGGTTGATCCGTCTCCGGTGGTACAGCACCCGGAACAGCAGGTTGCGGCGGTGCGGCTGGTACAGGGGAGCACAGGTGTGCAGCTCCTCACCGATGACGGCCGGCCGCAGGTCGCTGTCCTGCAGATAGTGCCAGAACACGCCCCTGCGCAGCACCGCGTGGTACAGCGGGTACTGGTCGTACACCTCGTCGACGGCGTCTTGCAACAGGCCCCGGTCCACCTCGTGGTTGAGCTCCGCGAAGATCCGGAACACCTTCGGATCGGCGTCCGAACGGGCGGCGAGGAAGATATTGGACGCGTTGTCGAGCCGCACCCAGGCCGGGCGCGTCACGATGGCTCGGCCCTCCCGTCCAAGAACGTCCCGATCACGTCGTACGCTTCGTGCAGAGACCGGGAGAACCGCGGCAGGGTGATGAAGCCGTGCAGGGCGCGCTCCACACGGTGCACCACGACGTCGTTGCCGGCGGCCGCCAGCGCCGTCGCGTACGCTTCGCCCTCGTCTCGCAGCAGGTCCAGACCTGCCGAGATCACCAGAGTGTCGGGCAATGCGGAGAGGTCCTTCTGCTCCAGCGGCGACACCAGCGGATCGCGGCGCATCGCGGCCTCCGGAACGTAGAGCTCCAGGTAGTCCTGGACCTCCGTATTGGTCAGCCGCAAGTCCTCGCCGTGCTGGCGAACGGACTCGAAGGGGGACGTGCGCGGATCGTGATCCCACTGGGTGACGGGGTAGAGCAGGATCTGACGACGGGGCACCGGCTCGCCCCGATCCCGCAGCAGCGTGGACACTACCGCGGCGAGATTGCCGCCGGCCGAGTCACCCATCAGAATGATGTTCTCGCGGTGGACCGCGTCCACCAGCTCGGGCTGGTTCAGGATTCTCTGTGCCACCTGGTAGCAGTCATCCAGCCCCGCGGGGAACGGGTGCTCGGGAGCCAGCCGGTAGTCCACCGACGCCACCACGCAGCCCATCCGATCGGCCATTGTCGTGCAGGCCGGAGTATAGCTGTCGATGTCGCCGGTCACCCAGCCGCCACCGTGGAAGAAGACGACGACGTCGTCGCGCAGCGTCTCCTTGGGGCGGAAGATCCGCACCGGCACCGGGAAGATGGCTCCATCTTCGACGGTCTCCCAGTCCCGTGCCCGCGTCGGCGGCACCGCGATCGCAGCCAGTCCCCGCTGGGCGCGGCGGACCTTCTCATAGTCCTCACGCATGTTCAGCCGAGGGGCGGCGAACCAGCCCAGCACCGAGCGGATCACGCGGTTCATCGGAGAACTCGCTCAGGGCCATGCCACCGGGGGGAAATCATGTCTCCAGCTTACGGGGACCGCGGCTCGGATCCCTATCATGGGCCGTCGCGCTGACTGACGCAGGACGGTGTGAAATCACGGTCGGGCAGATAGATGGCCCACTCGGATTCGGTCAGCGCGCGACCGGCCGCGGCGCAGGCCTGTGCGGTGGACAACGGGGCGCCCTCGGCCGGTTCGTCCCACCCGTCCGGAGGGGCCAAGGCCACCAGGATCCGCTCTCCGTCCGACGACCCTTCGACGAAGACGGGAGGCGAGAACAGTCCGAGTTCCTCGAGCGGTCTTTCTCGCAGCACCTCGCTATCCTGGATCAGAGCCAGAGATCCGCCCGCTGCGGCAAAGCCGTTCTCACCCCAGGCGCCGACGAGGGCGGTCGGAGCTCGGGGCCCGGCGAAGCCAAGCGGTGCTCCCTCTCTGTCGACGAGTTGGACTCGGCCGTTCGCCGAGGCGAGGATGCTCTCATCGTGAGACCAGGCGAGGTCTCCCATGCCGGTATGGGTCGAGATCTCCACGAGGCGGTCGGACTCGATCAGCGGCCCGATGCGCAGCACCGACGCCGCGTCCACGGTTGCCGCGTGGGTGGTGGACAGCGCCATATGCATCGGTCGTGTTGTATGCCCGATCAGCCGCGTCGCGGAGTCTGACGACGTCGTGATCTCCCACGCGCCACGCACCTGAACCGCTTCCTCGACGGCACGGCGGGCCTCGTCCGTCTCCGAGATCCGCCAGGCCTCGATGGCGAGCAGGCGGGACAGCGCACCATCGGCGTTGGCGACGTGAGCTGACAGCGCCGCCAGCCGCCGGCTTTCGGATTCGTCGCGTTGTTGAGCTCGTCCCCGGCGCGGACCTGATCGCGGTGGTGCTCGGTTTCTCGAGCGTGGTGGTTGATTCGGACTTGGTGATTACCGGAGAAGGACGCTTCGATTCACAGTCTCTCGACGGAAAGGTACCTGCTGCTGTTCGCCAGTTCGTACATGCCCATGTACCAGTGGTGGTCTTGGCCGGAAAGGTGAACTTATCGCGCGAGGTTTGGAAGGACGCAGGGTTCGCTGCTGCCCTTTCCGTGGCTCCTGGGCCTGTGCCGTTGGAAGCGATGTTGAAAGACGTATTGAAGTTGGTCGAGACTGCATCGTTCCACTTGGTGAGAATTTGGGAGACCGGCCTTAGGGCGGGGAACCTCTCGCGACAAACATCAAGCGACGTGGCAGGGACGGAATCTCAACGTGCACTGTGCTTTCGCACCGACGCTGTAGACGCGTGAATACTCTGGGAATGGCATCCTAGGGGGATGGAACAGCGGGCAATGACGGTGCGCGGCGCCGTCGTCGATGATCAGACGCGATGCGTTCACTACCGGACCGAGCTGGACGTCGTGGCCCTTCGCTTCGGCTGCTGCGGAGAGTTGTGGCCCTGCCATCTCTGTCACCATGAGGCCGCTGGACACCCTGCACGACCCTGGCCGCGCTCGCGGTTCAACGAGCCCTGTGTGCTGTGCGGCGTCTGCAAAGAGGAGATGACGGTGGGCGAATACCATGCGGTGACGCGTTGCCCGCACTGCGACGCGGAATTCAACCCGAGCTGTGCCGCCCACGCGCATCTTTACTTCGAGAACGGCGGGGCTGACCTGGGCTGATCCCACCTGAACAGCCGCTATGGGATTTCTCATAGTACCGGGTACTCTGCGTCTCAGATGGCCGCCTGCGGAGTATAGTCACGCGGGTGAAAACTCAGGAATCCGATCCATCGACCACGCCGGTTGAGGTCAAGGAACTGCCGACGTCGCGCACGTTCTTCGGCCAGCCGGGCCCGCTTTCCACCCTGTTCAGCGTTGAGTTGTGGGAGCGCTTCTCCTTCTACGGCATGCAGGGAATCCTGCTGCTGTACATGTACTTCGAGACGGAGCGCGGAGGGCTGGGCATTGACCCGGCCATCGCCACCGGCATCGTCGGCGCCTATGGCGGCATGGTCTATGTGTTCTGCATCATCGGGGGCTGGGTCGCGGACCGGCTGATCGGCTCCGAGCGTGCCATGCTGTGGAGCGCGGTGATGATCATGGGCGGGCATATCGGTCTGGCCCTGATCCCGGGTGTTCCTGGCCTTATCGTGGGCCTGCTCCTGGTCGGTGTCGGCTCCGGCGGGCTGAAAGCCAACGTCTCCAACCTGGTGGGACATCTCTATTCGCGTGAGGATCCGCGCCGTGACGCCGGATTCTCTCTGTTCTACATGGGCGTGAACATCGGAGCCCTCTTCGGTCCCTTCATCACCGGGTTCGCCCGCCAGGAATGGGGCTTCCACCTGGCGTTCGGTCTCGCAGCCCTCGGCATGGCTCTGGGATTGTCGCAGTACATCTGGCGCCGCCGCGAGCTGCCCGCCGATGTGCACACCGTGCCCAACCCGCTGCCTCGTGCCTCCTACCCGCGGTGGATCGCCGGAACCGTGGTAGCTCTCCTCCTGGTGGGCGTCCTGCTGGTGACCGGAGTGGTGAACGCCGGGAATCTCTCCACCGTGGCGGTGCTGATCTCGGCGTTGGCCGCCGTCGGCATCTTCGCGTTCCTGCTCACCACGTCGAAGGTCGGAGCGGATGAGCGCTCGCGTGTGTTGGCGTTCATTCCACTGTTTATCGGGTCCTCGGCATTCTTCGCGCTGTTCCAGCAGCAGTTCACCGTCATCACCATCTACTCCGACACCCGTCTGGACCGCGACTTCTCCTGGGGGAGCTTCTCGTGGGAGATGCCGATCGAATGGGTGCAGTCCATCAATCCGGTCTTCATCATCGTGTTCGCCCCGCTGTTCGCCCTGCTCTGGACCAAGATGGGCACGAAGAATCCGACCACACCGAACAAGTTCGGTGTGGGCATCATCCTGATGGGCTCGGCATTCCTGCTGTTCCTGCCGATGGTCACCACCGTGTCCGTGCCGGTGCTCTGGATCGCCGTGATTCTGCTGGTGGCCACCATGGGGGAGCTCATGGTGTCACCCGTCGGGCTCTCGCTGTCGACCAAGCTGGCCCCGGCCCAGTACCCGGTGCTCATGGTCGCCCTGTACAACCTCTCCGTCGCACTGGGCACTTCGCTGGCCGGGTCGCTGGCCCGGTTCTACTCCGCCGATAATGAGGGCACGTACTTCGGCGTGCTGGGTGCCGTGACCATCGGCATCGGTGTGCTGATGTTGCTGGTGGCCCGCCCGGTGCACCGCGAGATGCGCGGCGTGAACTAGTCGTCATTCACCGTGAACGAGGGACCCACCATTGATTGGTGGGTCCCTCGACTGTCTCTATGTCCGTGAAAAATCGACCTACGAGATCTGGCCGAGTGCGGTACCTGCTGCATAGTGATCGCCTGCGGAGGCAGTGAGGCTCAGTGCGCCGTCGGACTCGGCGACGACGTTGGTCTCCATCTTCATCGCCTCCATCACGGCCACGACCTCGCCGCGGGACACGGTGGCGCCGTCGTCAACCTTCCAGCTCACCAGGGTGCCGGTGATGGGTGCGGTGACTGACCCCTCGTCCACCGTGCCGCCCGAGTCCTTCTCGACTGAAGACGATGAGCCTCCTGCTGAAGCGAGTCCGGATAGCAGCATGCCGGGGACGCCCACCTGGACGCGGCGACCGTCGATCTCCAACCAGGTACGGGTCAGCGAGGTTGCTGCTGCGGGCTCCGGCGCCTGGGCCGGTTCGAAGTCGACGTCGAGGTCGTTCTCAATCCACCGGGTGTGCACCGCGAAGGCGTCTTCGCCAGTGAAATCAGGCTGCTGGAGCACCTCGCGGTGGAACGGCAGCACGGTGGAGACCCCGTCGATCTGGAACTCGTCCAGGGCGCGACGGGCGCGGGCTAATGCTCGTTGCCGATCCGGGCCCCACACAATGAGCTTGGCCAGCATCGAATCGAAATGTCCGGGTAGCACCTGGCCGGCGGTATAGCCGGAATCCACACGGATGCCGCCTCCGGACGGGGCATCGAAGACGCTGATCTCGCCGGGTGTGGGCAAGTAGCCCCGCCCCGGGTCTTCGGCGTTGATGCGGAATTCAAAGGCGTGGCCGTGCGCACGCTCGCCGGCGGTTCGCACCTCATGGGTGAGCGGCTCGCCTTCGGCGATGCGGAACTGCTCCAGCACCAGGTCCAGTCCGGTAGTTTCCTCTGTGACCGGGTGCTCGACCTGGAGACGGGTGTTGACCTCGAGGAACGATAGCGTGCCGTCGGTGCTCAGCAGGAACTCGACGGTGGCCGCGCCCTGATAGCCGGCTTCGGCGCAGATACGCTCGGCCGAGCTGTGTAGCTCCGCGCGCTGCTTGTCGGTGAGGAAGGGGGCGGGCGCCTCCTCGACGAGCTTTTGGTTGCGGCGCTGCAGCGAGCAGTCGCGGGTGCCGACGGCGACGACATTGCCGTGAGCGTCGCCGAGGATCTGCACCTCCACGTGGCGCGGATTCTGCAGGTACTGCTCGACGAAGCACTCGCCTCGTCCGAAAGCTTCGGTGGCTTCGCGCACCGCAGAGTCGTAGAGCTCAGCGACCTCGTCGAGGTCCCACGCGATGCGGATGCCGCGACCGCCGCCGCCATGGGCGGCCTTAATCGCGATGGGCAACCCGTGCTCACGGGCGAAGTCCACGGCCTCGTTGGCATCGGAGACCGGGTCCGGGGTGCCCTGCACCAGCGGGGCATCGACGGACTGGGCGATCTTGCGGGCCGCGACCTTGTCGCCGAGCTTCTCGATCACCTCGGGTGCGGGGCCGATCCAGGTCAGCCCCGCGTCGGTGACGGCGCGGGCGAAGTCGGCGCTTTCGGAGAGGAACCCGTAGCCGGGATGCACGGCGTCGGCGTTGCTCTCTTTGGCCGCGGCCAGGATCTTGGTGACGTCGAGGTAGCTCTCACGGGGGCGGGCTCCCTGTAGCGCGTAGGCCTCGTCGGCCAGGCGCACGTGCAGCGCGTCGGCGTCATCGTCGGCGTAGACAGCGATCGCTGTGCGGCCGGAATCTCGGCAGGCGCGGATGATGCGGACGGCGATCTCGCCTCGGTTGGCGATCAGAACGCGTTTCATGACGTCTCCTGGGGTGTGTTGGTGGAGTCGAGGACGAAGTTCAGGCGGGTGCCGGGTGGCGCTTGGGCCACAAGTGGCAGCGCGGACGGGGCGACGACGGCGATGATCGGGTAGCCTCCGGTCACCGGGTGGTCGTTCAGGAACAGGACAGGCTGGCCCTCGGGCGGGATCTGGAGCGAGCCGGTGACGGCCCCCTCGCTGGGTAGTTCGCCGCTGCGGGCACGTTCCAGCGGTTGGTCGCCGTGGAGTCGCAGCCCGACGCGGTTCGACCGATCCGTAACGGTCCAAGGCTGGGAGGTGAGCCGGTCCAAGGAATCCTCATCGAACCAGTCTTGGCGCGGTCCGAGCAGGATGGGTACCGTGACCTCACCGGTGGTGAAGCGGTCCTCGGGCCACGGCCGGGGTTCACCGACGGCAGGGGCCGGGCTGGCTGGTGGTCGGACGGTGAGCACATCGCCGGCCTGCAGGGGCGCGGGCCCGACCTCCGAGAGCGTGTCGGTGGAGCGGCTGCCCAGTACCGGGTCCACCTCGATCTCACCGCGCACGGCGAGGTAGCTGCGCAACCCATCGATGGGGGCGCCGAGGCGGAGCCGGTCGCCTGCCGAGAGCGCGATGGGCCGCTGGTCGGTGATAGACCAGATGGCTCCGCTGGCGCGGGTGACGGTGACGTCGGTGCGTGCTCCGGCCACGGCTACGTCGACGGAGCCGAGACATTCCACTTCCAGTCCACCAAGCAGCAGCTCCAGTCCCGTGGCGTCGGCCGGGTTGCCGACGAGTCGGTTTGCGCAGCGCAGGGCTGATGTGTCCGCTGCACCGGCCGCGGGTACCCCGAGCGGGGCGTGACCCCCGCGGCCGAGATCCTGGAGCAAAGTCTGCGCCGCAGGGCGGATGATGCGCAGCCCAGTGGCCGGAACGGGAGCGTCCTCGGTGGCTGTGGGCTCCGCACCGGTTGCGGTGACAGCAGCGTCGTCGTCATTGGCACGGACGAAGCGCACTCGGTCACCGGGATTCACCAGGGCAGGAGGATCGCGTTGTTCGTCCCACATCACGACATCGGTGGTACCGATCAGCTGCCAGCCACCCGGGCTGGATCGGGGATAGACGCCGCTGAAGGTGCCAGCCAGTCCCACCGATCCGGCGGGAATCCGCGTACGGGGGCTACTGCGACGTGGCACATCTAGCAGGGGATCGCCGCCGGTGAGGTAGCAGAATCCGGGTGCGAAACCGGCGAAGGCCATGGTGTATTCGCTCTCGGTGTGCCGGCGAATGACGTCGTCTTCGGTGATCCCAAGATGTGCGGCGACTTCGGCGAGGTCCTCGCCGTCGTAACGCACGGGGATCTCGATGACGCGCGGTTCACTGACGGTGACTTCGCCGGAGTTCACGGCATCGATGGCGGTAACGACCGTATCCCGGTCGGTGGTGCGGTCGAAGGTTACCAGCACGGTTCGGGCGGCTGGTACTAACTCGGTGACACCGGAGATCTGGGCCCGGCGCAAGGCATCGGTCAAAGCCAGCACGGCGGACAGATCATCGACTTCCACCAGAACAGCTTGGGCACCGGCCGTGAGATAGCGCTTCGTTGAGGCGGTCATGGAGGCTTCCTCAGGCTCGGGCGAAAGCAGCGATCTCGACGCCGGCACCGCGCAGCTCTTGGTACACGCGATCCGCCATGGTCACCGCGCCGGGGCTGTCTCCGTGGACGCAGATCGAATCCGCGCTGATTTTCACGTCGGTGCCGTCGATGCTCTCAACTGTGCCGTCCTCGACCAGTTGAACCATGCGCCGAGCTACCTTGACCGGATCCTCGAGGACCGCGCCAGCCTGGCGCCGCGAGACCAGGGTGCCCTCGGGAGTGTACGCGCGGTCGGCGAACGCTTCAGCGGCCGTGGCAAGACCGGCCTTGTTGGCCTCAATCAGTCCCTGGCTGCCGGGCAGGCCCAGCAGGACGAGATTCGTGTCGACCTCGGCCATCGCGGTGGCGACATCGCGAGCCTGGC
Source organism: Citricoccus muralis (assembly GCF_029637705.1). NCBI lineage: Bacteria > Bacillati > Actinomycetota > Actinomycetes > Micrococcales > Micrococcaceae > Citricoccus > Citricoccus muralis. The sequence goes on along the minus strand of NZ_CP121252.1, from coordinate 1,972,542 downwards.
GGGTGTCGTGGACGATGGTGTTGTAGAGGGCGCCGTGCGGTTTCACGTAGCGCACCGTGGTGCCGGCCGCCCGCGCGATCGCCTGCAGAGCGCCGATTTGGTAGATGATCTCGGGAATGAGGTCTTCGCTGGCCACATCCATGGCGCGGCGGCCGAAACCCGCGAGGTCGCGATATCCCACATGCGCGCCCACGGCTACGCTTCGCTCGGCGGCGAGCCGGACGGTGGCTCGCATCGCCCGAGGATCACCGGCATGGAATCCACAGGCGATGTTCGCGCTGGATACCAGCCGCAACATGCCCTCGTCGTCGCCCATGGGCCAAGGGCCGAATGCCTCGCCGACGTCGCTGTTCAAATCGATGGTTGCCACAGGGTGCTCCTTCGTCGTCTCGACCGCCGTGTCAGGATAACCGGGGCCGAAGTGCCGTGCTCGTGTGTGTTGAAATGTCGTCCTCGGGCGTGTCAGTAACCGAGGAACTGGAAGATCGGGACCACGGACCGCGCACCCATGTACCAGGTCAGCGCCGTCACGATGGTGCCCACCACCAGCAGCCAGACCGGGTGCTTGTGTCCGCCCAGCAGATCCCGGCGGAACCAGCCGATGTACATGAAGATCGTCAATCCGACGGGCAAGACCAATCCGTTGAAACCACCGGCGAAGACCAACAGAGCGGCTGGTGTGGTGCCCACGATCAGGTAGATCACCAGGGACACGGCAACAAAGCCGACCGTGGTGTAGCTGCGGGCGCGGTCCGTCATGTTCTTGAAGAACACGGTAAAGAACGAGACGGACGTATAAGCAGCGCCGATCACGCTGGAGATGCCGGCCGCCCAGAAGACTAAACCAAAGGCGCGCAGGCCCCACTCGCCGGCTGTGAACTGGAAGGCTTGTGCCGCGGGGTTGGCCTGGGCGCTGGAGGTATCGATGACGACGCCGCTGGCCACCACGCCTAGCACGGCAAGGAAGAGAATGTAGCGCATGATGCCCGTGACCAGGATGCCATTGACCGCGGCACGGGACACTTCCTTGATGTTCTCCGGACCGGCGGTGCCCGAGTCCAGCAAACGGTGCGCTCCGGCATAGGTGATGTAGCCGCCCACGGTGCCACCGACGATGGTGGTGATGGCGGCGAAGTCAATGAAGTCGGGCAGCACGGTCTGGCGCAGGGCATCGCCGACCGGCGGCTGCGAAACGATGGCGACGTAGATGGTCAAAGCGATCATGACCAGTCCGAGCACGATCATCGCTCGGTCGATAGCGATCCCCGCCTTCTTCGAGATGAAGATGCCGATGGCGATCAGCGCTGAGATGAGCCCGCCGATGCGCGGATCCAGGCCGAGCATCGCGTTGATGCCCAGCCCGGCACCAGCGATATTGCCGATATTGAATACGAAACCGCCGATGATCACCAGCACGGCGAGGAGATAGCCGGAGTAGGGGATGGCGGCGTTGGCCAGGTCGCTGGCGCGCTTTCCGGAGACCGTGATCATCCGCCAGACGTTGAGCTGAATGGCGAAGTCGATCAGGATCGAAGCCAAGATGCCGAACGCTAAGGCCGCGCCCAGGGTGGCGGTAAAGGTCGCCGTTTGAGTGATAAAGCCGGGGCCGATGGCGCTGGTGGCCATCATGAAGATAGCGCCAATCAACGATGCTTTGCGGCTGCGGGCGAAGCGCTGGGCTTCCACCGCGACCTTCCCGGAAGAAGCCGGGCTGTGGTCAGCGGTACGGGTCTCGTCGTTGCCAGGTGAATGATCGCTCATGGAGTCTCCCGGATGACGTCGTGCCAGATGTTGAGGAACGACTGGTCGTGTGGTGGCGATCACCATTAGACCACAAGTTGTTCAACAAGGTTAGGAGCATTGTTCACCGCCTTTGGTGCAGTCTTCGACACGTACGGGCCGTGGGGAGATGGTTGGAGCCCAGCGAGCACGTATCCTGCAAGAGTGAATGCTGAGAAGAAGTCCCCCTTGGATCTGGTCGAGCGAACGGCTGAATCCCTGCGCGATCGCCTCGTGACGGGCGTGTTTGTACCGGGTGAGCAGCTTTCGGAGAGTGCACTTGCAGAGCAACTGGACGTCTCTCGCAACACTCTGCGCGAATCGTTCCGAGTGCTGATGCATGAGGGGCTGCTCGTCCGGAAGCCGAATCGCGGGGTGTTCGTCAGTGAACCCTCTGTGGCCGGAATTCTCGATGTCTACCGCGTGCGCCGATTGATCGAGCTACCCGTAGTCGCCTCGGCAACACCGAAGCACCCAGCCCTGATCAAGGCACGCAGCATTGTCGATGATGCGGTGGAGGCGGCCGAGCGCGAGGACTGGACGGCGGTGGGGACGGCGAACATGGAGTGGCACATGGCGCTGGTCTCGCTCTCGGACAGTCCTCGGTTGATTCGTTCCTTCCGCTCACTGACGGCTGAGCTGCGCTTGGCCTTCATCAATCTGAACGCTCCGGAGTATCTCCATTCTGCATTCGTCCAGCGCAACGGGGAGATCATGGGTCTTCTCGAACAGGGACTCATGTCCGACGCCGCCGAGGCGCTCAAGGACTACCTGACTCAAAGCGAGCGGCTGGTGCTCGCCGCGTTCAACGGCTTCCACGTCTGAGTATGCCCCGCGGCGCACTCAGGTCCAGCAGTCTGCTCCAGGTTCTTGTTCTGTCCGGGTGATTATCTCCCGGTGCGTTCCATTCGACGTTGTGGCGACAATGCTGTCGAGTTCCGGAATACGACAGTAGAGATTCTGCATCATCAACGCGGTGATCATGTGGAGCTCACCGGATCGTCCCGGCGCGTTTTCAGCCGGATCGTCATAGTCGAGAATGCCCGGATCGACGACGAAGGTGATTTGGTCGTCGGCGGTCGCGGACCAGGACTCGACCGTGTTGTAGGGCGTCAACAATCCCTTGACCGATTGCACACCTTCAGCCTCGAGCCAGAGACCGACGAGTTCATCCGCCCATTCTTGAGTACCGGGCTGGGTGTGGCCGCTGGCGATCGGACCCATCTTCTCTTCGCGCGAGTAGCTTTCCTCGCGTGAGCCGTCGGTGGTTCGTGCCGTGATGATCTCCAGATCTCGATTCTGTTCCCACGTCATCTCGAGCATCACGGCAGGGATCATCCACAGGTCCTTGGCCGGGCCGAGATTCTGGTGATACACATCGTCACCGTCCGATATGCGTGGGTCGACGTGAAAGACGAGGTGACCTGGCTCAGGGGATTCCCACGACTCAATCAGCCGAAACGGCTCGTAGAGTCCAGCGATGCTGTTCGCGCCCTCGACTTCCAGCCAGATGTCCACCTTCCGATCTGCCCATGCCTGTCCGGAGAGCGGGGGCGCAGCGGATTCGTCATCGGCCGGTGGCGCCGACTCCTCGGACGTCTCCGGCGCGCTCGTCACGTCCGAGGACACTGGCATTGCTGCCTCGGTGACGTCTGCGCTCGGCTCCGAGGCGGCATCAGCAGAGCATCCTGTCAGCAGGAGTGCGGTGACCACAGCGGCAGAGAAGAGAGGGCTGGCTGGGCGACGACGGGGCATGATGCAGGCAACCTCCACGGCAGAAATCTGAGTGTTTCTCGAGCGTATTCTGCGCGTCAACTGAACGGCAAGATTCTCGGGTCGGAGCCGGCGTCATCCGTTGGCAACACCGTCCTCGATTGGAAACATCAACACCCCGGTGGCCGAAACGACACCGAAACATGACCTCCCTACGGTGAATCCATCGACATCGTTCACTCACGGATGTCGACCATCGATCGAGGAGAGGCGGACCTATGGAAGCCGCAGACACCGCGTGGATTTTGGCGGCATTCGCCCTGGTCACGCTCATGTTCCCCGGGCTGGCATTGCTTTATGGAGGCATGCTGAACAGCCGGAATGTGCTCAACATGTTCATGATGATCATGGGGGCGCTCGGCGTCACCACCGTGGTTTACATCGTGATAGGCCATGGTCTGGTCACGGGTGACTCCGTGGGCGGCTGGGGCATCATCGGCAATCCTTTTGAATACGCCACCTATCAGCAATTCACGCAAGACGACGGCGCCGGTGGCACCCTGTGGGGCGCCTTCTACATCCTATTCGCCGCCATCAGCGTGGCACTGGTGGCCTCAGGCGGTGCCGCCCGCATGAAGTTCGGTGCCTGGCTCGTGTTCTGTGCCCTGTGGGTACTGCTGGTCTATGCCCCGCTGGGGCACTGGGTCTTTGCGGTATCGGATCCTGAAACCGGGTATGTCGGCGGCTGGATGCGCAATGTGCTGGATCTTCACGACTTTGCCGGCGGCACCGCGGTGCACATGAACGCTGGCGCGGCCGGACTGGCACTGGCGCTGGTGCTGGGGGCGCGGAAGTCTACTGCGGACCGACCGCACAACCTCCCGCTGGTGCTGATCGGCACCGGGCTGATCGTGGCAGGGTGGATGGGGTTCAACGGCGGCACCGCCGGAGGGGCGAACTTCCTGGCTGAGTACGTCATTCTCACCTCCATCATCGCGGCGGCCTCAGGGATGCTCGGGTTCCTGATCGTGGAGCGTCTGCGTGACGGACAGGCGACAATGCTGGGTATGGCCACCGGCATGATCGCGGGTCTGGTCGGCATCACGCCGTCGGCTGATGCCGTCACCCCGCTGGGGGCTATGTTCGTCGGACTCCTGTCGTCTGCGGCCACCGCCTGGGCTATTACCTGGAAACGCCGTCACCAGATTGACGACTCGCTCGATGTGTTCGCAGTTCACGGGATCGCCGGCATCGTCGGTGCACTGTTCGTGGTCTTCTTCGGGGCCGCTTCCGCACCGGCAGGTATTGCAGGGGTGGTCTTCGGCGGCGACGTGAGCCTGATCTGGCGGGAGCTGGTCGCGATCACCGTGACCCTGGTCTACGCCTTCGGCATGACCTGGCTGATCGCCACCGTCATGAAGAAGATCGCGCCCATCCGGGTCGACGACGAGGCCGAAGCGCTGGGCCTGGACCAGTCGATCCACGCCGAGTCAGCGTATGAGCAGTCCAGAATCTGACCGATCCCGCACCCATTCCGCAGGAACCACCAGGAGCATCAGATGAAACTCATCACCGCCGTCATCCAGCCCGGACGTCTCGACCACGTCAGCCAAGCGTTGACCGAAGCGGGTTTTCCAGGCGTCACCGTGACAGAGGTCAAGGGCCACGGTGCGCAGGCTTCGCGCACCGAGTACTACCGCGGCATGGCCGTCAGCGTCCCCTTCCGCTCCAAAATGCGACTGGAACTCGTTGTCGCCAACGAGCAGGTAGACACAGCTGTGCAGCTGATAGTCGACCACGCCCGCACAGGGCAGATCGGCGACGGCAAGGTGTGGGTCACCGCCGTCGAGCACGTGGTGCGCGTCCGCACCGGCGAAACCGGCGACGCCGCCGTCTGACACCCGCGCTCCACCGCGACCGCCACTTCCACGCCGCACGCGAGCCCCGCACGAGACAAAGGATAAGCACCCATGAACACTGCACTCGACTTCCGTTACCTCAGCGAACCCGACATGATCGCCGCCGGCGTCACCAACATTGCCCGCTGCGTTGAGGTGATGGAGGAGACGCTGATCCTGCTGCGACAGGGAGACTACGCGATGGCCGGAGCTAGTCACGACTCGCACGGCGCCATGATCACCTTTCCCGAGGCTCCCGCGTTCCCCGGTATGCCCGCCGACGGTCCCGACCGCAGGTTCATGGCGATGCCAGCTTTCCTGGGTGGGCGCTTCGGCACCACCGGGGTGAAATGGTACGGATCCAACGTCGAAAACAAGACCAGGAGCCTGCCGCGCTCCATCCACCTGTTCACCCTCAACGACACCGACACCGGGGCGCCGCTGGCGGTGATGAGTGCCAACCTGCTCTCCGCCTATCGCACCGGGGCCGTCCCCGGGGTGGGCGTGAAGCACTTTGCCCGCGACGACGCCGACACCATCGGCCTGATCGGCCCTGGGGTGATGGGCCGCACCATCGTCGAGGCCGCCCTTTCCCAGCGCCCCAGCATCGAGCGGATCAAGGTCAAAGGGCGCAGCGCGGCCGGTATCCAGCGCTTCACCGAGCACATTCAGCAGCGCTACCCGCAGATCACCCGGGTGGAGGCGGTCGACAGTATTGAAGCCGCGGTGCGCGACGCCGACGTCGTCATCACTGCCACCACCACCGATGCTGCCGGCTCCAGCGCGTTCCCCTACATCCGCCGTCGGTGGATCAAACCGGGGGCGGTTTTGCTCCTACCCGCCGCGGCCCGGTTCGACGACGACTTCGTGATCGAGGAGGCCCGCACCGTGCTCGACGCCCGCGGACTCTACGATGCCTGGTACGAGGAAATGGGCCGCGGGGCCTACCAAGCTCTCGGCATCCCGGGAACCCGCTTCTACGAGCTGATGAAGGAAGGCCGACTGCCTGAGTGGAAGCTCGAACAGATCGCCGACGTCGCCACCGGCAAAGCCCCGCGCCACCGCAACGAAGACGAGATCGTCCTCTATTCGGTCGGGGGCATGCCAGTGGAAGACGTTGCCTGGGCTACCGAGGTGTACCGTAACGCTGTGCGGCACGACGTCGGCACCCGCCTGTCGCTGTGGGACACCCCGGCACTGGCCTAAGCCACTGGGGAACGGAAGGAACGGACACACCATGAGAATCGCCGTCATCGGACTCGGCACCACCGGATCGATGGTGCTGTGGCACCTCAGCCAGCGCCCCGGAGTGGAAGTCGTGGGCTTCGAACAGTTCGGGCTGAACCACGGCTACGGCAGCTACACAGGGGAATCCCGGCTGTTCCGCTCCGCCTACCATGAGGGTCCCAAATACGTTCCGCTGCTGCGGCGGGCGCACGCACTGTGGAGCGAGCTGGGGGCGCTCGCAGGCAGGGAACTGATGCACCCGGTCGGCGCACTCACCGTGGCCCCGCACGACGACGAGAGCTTCCAGCGCCTCATCCGATCCGTGGAGGCCAGCGGGCTGGAGCACGGGCTGCTCACCACCGAGCAACTGCGCCGGCGCTACCCCCAGATGGACATCGTCGACGGCGAACAAGGGCTGCTGGATCCGCTCGGCGGCGCCCTACGCTCCGAACTGGGCGTACTCAGTGCCCTCGAACAAGCCCAACACCACGGAGCGCAGTGCCGGGCGCATCAGCACATTCGCGAGATTTCGGAAGACTCACGCGGAGTCACCGTGCGCACACAGACCCACGGGGAGCGCTTCGACGCCGTGGTGGTGACCGCTGGCTCCTGGGCTCCGCAGCTGGACGAACGCGTGGCCGATCTCGTGGTGGCCAGGCGGTTGTTGCTCACCTGGTTCCTGCCGCGAGACGCCAGCCAGTTCACTGCGGACCGGCTTCCCGGCTTCATCCGCGACCGCGACGGCTTCCACGTCTTCGGGGTTCCCATGCTCGATGGGTACAGCGTGAAGGTCAGCGGCGGCGACCGCTGGGGCGACCTTGAGGGGCTGCCCGAACACCAGAATCTCCGCGTGGACGACGACGCCGTCTCCGCTTTCGGCGAGCGGGTGGCCGAACTGTTCCCGGGACTCATCCCGGAGCCCACCCGCTACAGCCTGCACCATGATGGCTACACCGCGGACAAGACCCCGATCCTGGATCGTTCTGCCTCCGGGCGTGTGATCATCGGCGCTGGTTTCTCCGGCCACGGATTCAAACTCGCCCCTGCCACCGGAGAACTGCTGGCGCAACTAGCGGTCGACGGCGAAGCCCCGCTCAACCACCCCGATTTCGCCGTCGCGGCTCATCGCCCCGTCGTGCCCACCGTTTCCGTGTCCGGCTGATCCTGACGCCCCAGCGCGGCGAATGTTGCCGCCAGCACCTGCCCATTGACCACAGTGGGTTCGGGTGTCGGAGATCCGGGCGGTCCCACCGGCGCGAATCCCTCGTCTGTCACCGTAAGGCCGCACGCCCGAAGCCCACCAGGATCGAGGGCAACAGGGTCGGCGCGGAGAGCATCGCGAAGACAATACCGATCGCGGCCACGGGTCCGAGGGTGCTATTGGATTTCAGATCGGAGATCAACAAACACAACAGCCCGCGATCACCGTGGCCTCCGAGGCAAGAATGGGCTCCACTGAACGCCGCAGCGCCTTCCAACTGACCACCCAGGTGGAGGAGTGACGTCGCAGCTCCTCCCGGTATCGCGCCACATACAGCAACGAATAGTCGGTGGCCGCACCGATCACGAGAATGAACAGAATGCCCTGGGTCTGCCCGCTCAGCAACAGCACATCAGCTGCAGCGAGCAGCCGGAACACCAGCAGCGCCACGGTGAGGGCAAAAACCGAGGTCGCCAGCACCGCAATAGGGAGCAGGAACGATCGATATACGACGACGAGAATCACGAACACTGCCGCCAACGCCACCCCGAGTAGCAGCCCATCGACACCGGAAAACGCCGCACCCAGATCCGCGCTGAAACCGGCCGGTCCCGTCACGAAACTCGACACTCCCGCCGGCGCGGTCTCCGCCAGCACCCCCTCGAGTTCCGCGACCGCGTCGAGGTTCTTCGCCAGCGCATCCAGTTGAGTCTCGGTCAGCTCGTCCTCGGCGGTGAACACCACCACCGCGGGTAGGGCGTCCGAATCGGTGAAGTCGGACAGGACGGCTTGCACTTCGGTGGCTTCGGCCGAGTCTGGAAGGTAGTTGGTCTGGTCGTTGGACGACACCTCACTGACCCGCCCGAAATAGGGGCCGCCGATCGCGGCGCCGACCAGCCATAGCAGCACGAGCACGGCCGGAAGCAGTGCCCGCACCCAACGGCGTCCCCTGGTCGGTGACGTCATCGACGATGGTGCTCGGTGTGACATGTGGGCTCCCAAACATAGGCGGTGGCGGTGGCGCGATCCGCATCGCCCAGCTTGTCGCCTACCGCAGGAGGTATTAATCACAATGGGACGCTTTATATTAGGCGAGCCTTGCCTTTTAATGTGAGCTGGAATAGCGTGAAACGAACGTCTGCCGCGAATTAAAGGAGCCCGCTGCGCATGTCCGGTGCCTCACACTTCCTCTTTGTTGGTGACCACCGCGATGTGGAGCTGATTGCCCGCATCCTGGCCACGCTGCCAGACACGTCTTACGGCCAGGTCTTCATCGAAGTTCCCTCAGATCAGTGCATCGTGCCGATCGCCGCACCGCAGGGAATGACCGTGCACTGGTTGTTGAACTCGCCGCAGGATGCGCCGGCTGCTCCCGGCGATCGTGCGCTCCAGGCGCTCAACGCCTGGGCCGTGGAATGGATGGCGGATCACCTCACCGGGCACGACCTGCCCTATCTGATGTGGGTCGGCTGTCACGGCAATCTCGGTGTCTCCGAGCGCTGCCGGGACCTGTCCGCGGTCAATGGCGAACTGCATCTGCATCACCCGCATTTTCATTGAGAACGTCGTAAAACCCACGACCCCATCAACACGAAGGTACTGAAGAATGTCAGAACTCAGATCCACCCCAGAACGACGCACATCGACCTCCGTCCTGGTCATCGGGACGGGCGGGTCCGGCCTGCGCGCCGCCATCGAGCTCGCCGAGGCCGGCGTCGACGTGATCGCCGTCGGCAAGCGGCAGAAGTCCGACGCGCACACCTCCCTGGCCGCCGGCGGCATCAACGCCGCTCTGGCCACAATCGACCCGGAGGACACCTGGGAGCAGCACGCGGCCGACACGATCAAGGAGAGCTACTTCCTGGCGAATCCCGAGATCGTCAAGATCGTCACCGAGGGCGCCGAGCAGGGGATTAAGGATCTGGAGCGCTACGGCATGAACTTCGCCCGTGAAGTCGACGGGCGGATCTCGCAGCGTTTCTTCGGTGCCCACAAGTGGCGCCGCACCGCCTTCGCTGGCGACTACACCGGTCTGGAAATCCAGCGCACTCTGGTGCGCCGTGCTGATCAGCTCGACATCGAGATTCTGGACACCGTCTACATCTCCCAGATTCTGACCAACGAGGACGGCGTCGTCTTCGGCGCCTACGGATTCGACCAGGTCACCGGCGAGCGTCAGCTGATCTACGCCGACGCCGTCATCCTGGCTGCCGGTGGTCACAACCGCATCTGGCGCCGCACCTCCTCCCGCCGTAACGAGAACACCGGCGACTCCTTCCGCCTGGCGGTCGAGGCGGGTGCTCGACTGCGCGACGCCGAGCTGGTCCAGTTCCACCCCTCCGGCATTCTGGAGCCCGAAGCCGACGCCGGCACTCTCATCTCCGAGGCTGCCCGCGGCGAGGGCGGCATCCTGCGCAACGCCCTCGGCGAGCGCTACATGGAGCGGTATGATCCCGAGCGCATGGAGCTCTCCACCCGTGACCGCGTGGCCCTGGCCGGTTACACCGAGATCAAGGAAGGCCGCGGCACCGAAAACGGTGGCGTCTGGCTGGACATCTCCCACCTGCCGCGTGAAACCATCATGGAACGACTCCCGCGGGTCTACCAGACCATGATGGAACTGCAGATGAAGGACGTCACCAAGGAGCCGATCGAGATCGCCCCCACTGCGCACTACTCGATGGGCGGCGTCTGGGTCGACGCCGAGGACCACGGCACCGGAGTGCCCGGGCTGTACGCCATCGGTGAGGCGTCCTCCGGTCTGCACGGGGCCAATCGTCTCGGCGGTAACTCGCTGATCGAGCTGCTCGTCTTCGGCCGGATCACCGGTCAGGCCGCTGCCGTCTACTCGGCCGGGCTGGAGGTCCAGAAGCGTTCGCTGGCTGCCATTGACCGCGCCCGGACCGAAGTCATGGACCTGCTCAACGCCGACGGCGAATACAACGTGCGTGCCCTGCAGCGAGATATTCGCAATATCATGACGGATCACTGCGGCGTCGTCCGCGACGAAGAGGGTCTGAAGACCGGTCTGGCCAAGCTGGCCGAAGTGGAAGCCAAGTACTCGCAGGTAGGCGTGCACCCCGACCTGTCCGGATACGAGGAGCTCTCCCACGTCTTCGACCTGAAGTCTTCCCTGCTGGCAGCCAAGGCCACCCTGCAGTGCGCCCTGGAGCGCCGCGAAACCCGGGGTTGCCACAACCGCGCTGACTACCCGGAGACGGACCCGGCGCTGCAGGCGAACATGGTGTGGTCCGCTGACGGTACCGTGACCCACGAACCTATTGCGGACGTTCCGGCTGATATTGCGGCACTGATCCAAGAGGTGTCTCAGGACGGCAAGCTGGTCGAGTAAGACGTTCTCGCTCGCGAGCGACACTCACGTGAAGGGAGTCGCGGTACCTGGGGGGGCTACGATGACGGCATGAGCGCCACCACGTCATCCTCCACGCTTCAGGAACCGTTGACTCCCTTCGCTGTGCTCGATCGCTCCGTGATCGACGCCAACATTGACCGACTCGAGCGCCGCCTGGCCGACCTGAACCTCCCGCTCCGCCTGCACGTGAAAACCTCGAAATCGGTGGATGTCACCCGGCGGGTCCACCGCGAGGGGCCACAACCGATCGCAGTGTCCACGCTGGCCGAAGCCGAATACTTCGCCGACGACGGCTATACCGACATCCTCTACGCCGTTGGACTCGCCCCCGCCAAGTTGGACCGCGTCGTCGCTCTCCACGCGCGCGGCGTCGACCTCAGTGTGCTCGTGGATAACACCGACCAGGCCGAGGCCGTTGCAGCAGCTTCCCGGGTCTCCGGGCATCGCATTCCCGCCCTCGTCGAGATTGATTGCGATGGACACCGATCCGGAGTCCGTGCCGAAAGCCCCGAGCTGATCGAGATCGCGCGGATATTGCACGACGGCGGTGCCGAACTACGCGGTGTACTGGATCACGCCGGCGAGTCCTACTTTTCTACCGGCGCCGAAGCCCAAGCCCGCGACGCCGATGCCGAACGCGCGGCCCTCATCACCGCCGCGCAACGCCTGCGCGAGGCCGGCATGCCCTGCCCTGTACTCAGCTCCGGCTCCACCCCCACTGCGCACTCACCCTCGGAAAAAGGCGGCATGACCGAGTTGCGCGCCGGCAACTTCGTTTTCTTCGATCTGGTGATGGCCGGCATCGGGGTGTGCGATCTCGACGACATCGCCCTGTCCGTCGTCGTCACCGTCATCGGGCATCAGTCGGGAAAAGGCTGGATTTTGACCGACGGTGGGTGGATGGCTATGTCTCGCGACCGCGGCACTGCCGCCCAAAAAATCGACCAGGGATACGGGGTCGTGGCGACCCTCGACGGCGAGATCATCCCCGATCTGCTCATGACCGGCGCCAGCCAGGAACACGGCATCCTCGAGCTACGGCACGGCAGCGGGGGAGAACTGCCGGAACTGCCTGTCGGCACCCGACTGCGCGTCTTGCCCAACCACGCGTGCGCGACAGCATCGCAGTACCAGGAGTACTCGGTGGTGGATCGCACGGGGGACCCGACCCGCATTCTCGAAAATTGGCCACGCTGTCATGGGTGGTGAGATCGTCACTCAGTGTTCATGTTCGACTTCGACGGAAACCGTGCACGATCTTGACCAAACCGTTAGGATAGAGCCTTCAGGAGTCAATCGCGGTGACCAACACGGTTAGCGCGCGGGAAGGGAGCGCAGAGCGCTATGTCACAGAACGGTTTCACCCCAGAACAGGGGCAAGTTCGCAACGGTGACGAGGTGGCTTCCCAGACCACGAGCATCGGTCTGCCGGACCTGGAACCTGTCGCTGATCCGTCGCTGGCCGACGGCGATCGTGAAACCATCAACGCTCTGCCAGTCGGTTCGGCCCTGCTGGTGGCCCACGCCGGTCCTAACCAGGGCGCACGCTTCTTGCTGGACCAGGATGTGACTTCGGTGGGACGGCACCCGAACTCCGATATTTTCCTCGATGACGTCACCGTTTCCCGCAAGCACGCACGTTTCGAGCGTAGCGGCGAAGCCTTCACCGTAGTCGACGCCGGCTCGCTCAACGGCACCTACGTCAACCACGACCGGGTTGACTCCATCACCCTGCGACCGGGCATGGAAGTGCAGATCGGAAAGTTCCGCCTGACCTACTACTCCGGCACTCAGCGCACCGCGTCCTAAGCACAATGCGCTCCCGGACCGAGGAGCCGCTGAACCGCTGACCGATTGACGTAGCCGAGGAACCTTCTGTGACCCCATCCATCTCCCGCCGACCACTGACTCCAGCCGAATCGTCGCGCACCCGCCGTGCCGTGATGAACATCGGCGAAGTGCTCGCCGCGCTCAAGGCAGATTTTCCGCAGGCCAGCGCCTCAAAGATCCGGTTTCTGGAAGAGAAGGGTCTGATCACGCCCCAGCGCACCGCCGCTGGCTACCGGAAATACACTGAAGCGGATACGGATCGCCTGCGGTTCATCCTGGCCCTGCAACGCGACCAGTATCTGCCGTTAAAAGTGATCAAGGACTACCTCGACGCCGTCGATGCCGGTGAGCATCCCGAGTCCCTCCCTGGCGGGCTGACTCTGACGCCACGCTCGGTCTCGGATCAGCTGGCCCAAGAGATCGCCGGTCACACCCGCCCGCTCACCCGCGCCGAAATCCAAGGCCTCACCGGCGCCTCCGCGCAACTGATGGACTCGCTTGAGCAGTTCCGGCTGATCGAACCGGACGAAACCGGGCGGTACTCGGAATACAGCCTGAAGGCTGTCCGTTCCGCTGTGATTCTTGCCTCGCACGGCATCGAAGCCCGGCACCTGCGGATGTTCCGGGTCTCCGCCGACCGTGAGATGGGACTCGTGGAGCAAGCCACCGCGGCCATGGCCACCCGCCGAGATGCTGCTGCTCGGGCCCGCGTTGCAGAAACCGCCCGAGAAATCAGCCAAGCCTGCCTCGCCCTGCACGGTGCCCTGGTCTCTGAAGCCATCGCGGAGGCCGACAACAGCTGAGCTGAGCCGGCCGCAGGCGTAGGATTGAAGCTCAGCACGCCCAAACATAAGGACCGGTGAGCATGAACAGCGATGTGGAGATGACCATCCTCGACATCCGTGTCGAGCTACCGGGCAACCAGCCCATGGTGCTCCTACACGACACCGAACGTGATGTGCTGGTCCGCATCTGGATCGGCGCACCAGAAGCGAGCGCCATTGCCATGGCCCAGCACCAGGTGCCCAGCCCGCGCCCGATGACCCACCAACTCCTGGTCGACGCGGTCAACGCCACCGGAGACACCCTGGAGTCTGTGCGCATCAGCGCGGTGGAAGATGGCGTCTTCTTTGGAGAACTCGTGTTGAGTAGCGGGGTACGTGTCGACGCGCGGGCTTCGGACGCCATCGCCTGCGCCCTCTTCGGCCATGTCAGCGTCTATTGCGATCAGGCCGTCATCGACGAGGCTGGTGTCCCAGCAGAACTCGCGGCCACTTTTGATGACGAAGCAGCCGCCGACATCGACGAGGACGAGGAGATGGACGAGGTGGACTCCGAGATGACCGCACGGGAAGAATCGATGGACGCCTTTCGCGAGTTTTTGAATAGCGTCACGCCGGACGACTTCGCCGAAGGTCACGAATAGGACACGACACGGCTGTCGTCACCCCGAAGATCTTTGACCACGGCACGTTGTGGGCTTAGCGTGGTGCACAGACGGTTCCGCAGTTCTCAAACTTCCCCCGCGTGGAACCACTGACCCAGGAGGAATCCTCGTGACTCCGACATTCGAATCTTCGCCGTCACAGGGTGCTGGTGACTCCAGCGCCCAGGGCGTGCTGTTCAATGACGACGCGCCGTGGCTCGATGAAGAGACCGGGTACCGTGGCCCGACGGCGTCGAAAGCCGCGGGCATCACCTACCGCCAGCTGGATTATTGGGCACGTACCGGTCTGGTGACGCCCTCCATGCGCGGAGCCAAAGGTTCCGGCACGCAGCGGCTCTACTCTTTCCGCGACATCCTGGTCCTGAAAGTCGTCAAGCGTCTACTTGACACCGGCGTCTCGCTGCAGCAGATCCGCACCGCGGTGGAGCATCTGCGCGAGCGTGGCACCCATGACCTGGCTCAGATCACCCTGATGTCCGATGGCGCCTCCGTGTACGAGTGCACCTCGGCCGATGAGGTCATCGACCTGGTCCAGGGTGGGCAGGGTGTGTACGGCATTGCCGTTGGACGTGTCTGGCGCGAAGTCGAAGGCTCGCTCTCGGAACTGCCCGCCGAGCACTTGGAATCAGAAGACTCCAACTCGTTCCCCGGCGATGAGCTCTCCGCACGACGCAACGCCCGTCGCCAGTCGGCCTCCTGAACCAGCGCCGAGCCGACCACTCGATCTCCTCAAGTTTTCTCACACACAGCAGAGCCGCGGTTGCCTTGGTGGCAACCGCGGCTCTGGTGCGCTAAGCGCGTATGAAAACGACAGTCAGCGCTTAGACGCTGGGGCGCCTCTCACGACGATTCTTCGACGGGCGCATGACAGAGGTGAGCATTTCATCGAACAGCTTTGAGGTGCGTGAGGCCGTCTCACCCGGCCAAGCATGTACTGACCATGCCGCGCCCTGGATCTGCTGCCAATTAGAAGTTTCCGGGATGCTCACCGGCAGCAGTCGATCCCCGAACATCCGGGACATTTCGGCCAGGCGGAACTTGTGCTCCTTGGACGCCATCCGTACGCGATTGACCACTACGCCGGTCGACTGCACGGCGGGGGCATATTCGCGACGGAACAAATCCAGGGCACGCATGCTGCGCTCTGTGCCCGCCACCGAGAACAGCGACGGCTCGGCGACCAGTAGCACATCGGTGGAGGCGGCCCAGGCCATGCGGGTGACACCGTTCAGCGCGGGAGGGCAGTCAATGAGGACCAGGCCATAGCGGGTCACCGACGACAGCAGCTGAGAGAGCCGACGCAGCTCCCGGGTGCGAGTGGTGGGACGTTCAAAGATGGAGGTGCGTGAGGAACCGCGCACCACATCCAGGATCGGCTGATGCGTGGATGCGGTTGCCGTGTCTGGGGCATGCGGGGATTCATTCTCGCTCCACCCGGCCGGCAGAACGTGGTCAGCCAGCTGATAGCGGCGAGGCTTGGCCAGCATGGTGCCCAAGTCCACGGTGACGGCGTCCTGTTGGACTCCGAGCCCAGTGGACGCATCCGCGTGAGGATCCATATCGACCACCAGAGTGGGGATGCGAGCTGCTCTGGCCGCCGAGGCCAGGCCCAGCGTCACGGACGTCTTGCCGACGCCACCCTTCAAGCTGGAGATGGAAATGATCTGCACGATAGAACTGTCCTCACGCGAGTCCGGTTGAACGGTCAACTCCCAAGTCTAACGCGTTGACCCAGGGCACGTGCGGAAGCACAGCTACCCGCAGATTGATATATCAGAATTCTGTTGTGTGACGCGATTCACCGTTATCGTGGTTATTGGTGTGTAGAATCACACACCATGTGGGGTGCCGGATCCGGGCTCCACCGTCGCTATCTGATTCCGACCCCATGAAGGAGGCGTTGTGTCCGAAAACAACCGTGTCAGGACCTCCGACGTCGAGGAAACCAAGCCGGTCTTCTCCAAAGTACTGGTCGCTAACCGCGGTGAAATCGCCGTGCGTGCGTTTCGCGCCTGTTTTGAACTTGGTGCTCAGACCGTCGCTGTATTTCCCTATGAGGATCGCAACTCGATTCACCGGCAGAAGGCTGATGAGGCCTACCGTATTGGTGAGGAAGGCCACCCGGTCCGTGCTTACCTGAATGTCGACGAGATCGTCCAGATCGCTCTCGACTCCGGATGTGACGCCATTTACCCGGGCTATGGATTCCTCTCTGAGAACGCCGATCTGGCACGTGCCGCCCGTGACGCCGGGCTGACGTTCGTGGGCCCCTCGCCCGAGATTCTTGACTTGACCGGAAATAAGGTCGAAGCCATCCGGACCGCCCGCGAGGCCGGGGTGCCAACCCTGAAATCTTCGGCCCCGTCGGACAACGTGGAAGAGCTGTTGGCAGCAGCAGACGAGATCGGTTTCCCGATTTTCGTCAAGGCCGTGGCCGGTGGTGGCGGACGCGGCATGCGTCGCGTTGATACCGAAAACCAGCTCAAAGATTCTCTTAACGCCGCGATGCGCGAGGCTAAGACCGCTTTCGGCGACGCCACGGTGTTCTTGGAGCAAGCCGTTTTGCGTCCGCGACACATCGAGGTCCAGATCCTCGCCGACAAGCACGGCAACGTCGTCCACCTGTTCGAGCGCGACTGCTCGATGCAGCGTCGTCACCAGAAGGTCATCGAAATTGCTCCGGCCCCGAACCTGGACGAGAACATTCGCCAGGCTCTGTATGCCGACGCTGTGAAGCTGGCTGAGGCGGTGGGCTACGAAAACGCCGGAACCGTGGAGTTTTTGGTCGATACGGCCGGTGATCGGGCCGGCGAGCACGTGTTCATCGAGATGAACCCGCGCATTCAGGTGGAGCACACCGTGACCGAGGAAATTACCGACGTTGACCTGGTGACCGCTCAGTTACGCATCGCCGCGGGGGAGTCGCTGGAGGAGATCGGCATCCGCCAGGACGAGCTGCGTATTCGCGGTGCGGCCATGCAGTGCCGCATCACCACCGAAGACCCGGCCAACGATTTCCGTCCCGACACCGGCGCGATTTCTGCCTACCGGTCTGCCGGTGGTTCCGGTGTCCGTCTGGACGGCGGCACCATCTACACCGGCGCCGAAATTAGCCCACACTTCGACTCGATGCTGGTGAAGCTCACCTGCCGTGGCCGCGACTACGCGACGGCGCTGCGCCGCACCCGCCGTGCCTTGGCCGAGTTCCGTATCCGCGGTGTGGCGACCAACATCCCGTTCTTGATGAACGTGCTGGATGAGCCGCAGTTCATCGAGGGCGACGTTGCCACCGACTTTATTGACAAGCACCCGCACTTGACCCAGGTCAACCGTTCGCAGAACCGTGGATCGAAAGCACTGCAGTACCTGGCCGATGTCACCGTGAACCAGCCCAACGGGCCGCGCGTCGAAGGCATCGACCCCCGAGACAAACTGCCTCGGTTCCCCGGGGACAAGACCGATGAACCGGATCGAAGCCCCTTCGACGGTCCCTCCAGCCAGGTGCCGCCAAACGGCTGGCGCCAGGTGCTCTTGGAGAAGGGGCCCGAGGGTTTTGCTCGGGCGTTGCGCGAGCAGAAGGCGCTGGCCGTCACCGACACCACCTTCCGTGATGCGCACCAGTCGCTGCTGGCGACCCGCGTGCGTACTCGTGATCTGCTGGCTGCGGCACCGGCGCTAGCGCACACCTTGCCCGGCCTGTTCTCGGTTGAGGCGTGGGGTGGGGCCACCTACGATGTGGCTCTGCGCTTCTTGGCTGAGGACCCGTGGGACCGTCTGGAGCGTCTGCGTGCCGAAATGCCCAACCTGCCAATTCAGATGCTGCTGCGCGGCCGCAACACCGTGGGCTACACCCCCTACCCGCAGCAGGTAACGGAAGCGTTTGTCGAGGAAGCCGCGGCCACCGGTGTCGATATTTTCCGCATCTTCGATGCTCTGAACGATGTCGACCAGGTCATTCCGGCTATCAAAGCCGTGCGGGAGAAGACCAACGCTGTCGCCGAAGCCGCGCTCTGTTACACGGGTAATCTGCTCGACCCGAACGAGAAGCTTTACACGCTGGACTACTACCTCCAGTTGGCCGATCGTCTCGTGGAAGCCGGGGCACACATCCTGGCCATCAAGGACATGGCCGGGCTGCTCCGTCCTGCTGCGGCGCACCGGTTGGTCACCGCGCTACGTGAGCGTTTTGACGTTCCGGTGCACCTTCACACCCACGACACCGCCGGCGGTCAGTTGGCAACGTTGCTTGCTGCAGCAGACGCTGGGGTCGATGCGGTGGATACCGCGGTCGCCGCGATGTCGGGGACCACCTCTCAGGTCTCGATGTCGGCCCTGGTTGCCGCCACCGAACTCACTGATCGTGATACCGGTCTGGACATGGAAGCAGTCACAGCGCTAGAACCCTACTGGGAGTCGGTGCGTGGGATTTACTCACCCTTCGAATCGGGTCTGCCAGCACCGACGGGCCGCGTCTACCTGCACGAGATCCCGGGTGGTCAGCTGTCCAACCTGCGCCAGCAGGCCATCGCCCTGGGTCTGGGGGAGCGGTTCGAAGACATCGAGTCGATGTACGCCGCCGCCAACGACATTCTGGGCAATATCGTCAAGGTCACCCCCTCGTCGAAGGTGGTCGGGGATCTGGCGCTGGCACTCGTAGGTGCCAACGCCGATCCCGCCGATTTTGCCGAGAATCCGCGCGACTACGACATTCCGGACTCGGTGATAGGATTCCTCTCCGGCCAGCTGGGTGACCCGCCCGGTGGTTGGCCGGAGCCGTTCCGCACCCGTGCTCTGGAAGGGCGGACCGTCTCCAAACCGGTGGAGGAGACCATCAGCGCAGAGGACGAGAAGCTGCTGGCCGAACCAGGCCAGCCGCGTAGAGAAGCACTCAATCGCCTGCTGTTTCCCGGACCCACCCGCGAATACCAGCAGCACGTGGAGAACTTCGGTGACACCTCGGTGCTACACACCCGGGACTTCCTCTATGGGATGCGTCGTGGGCATGAGCATGTCATCTCCCTGGGCAAGGGCGTTCGTCTGCTCGTGCAGTTGCAGACGATCACCGACGCCGATGAGAAGGGCATGCGCCAGGTGGCGCTGACCCTCAATGGTCAGGCGCGACAGCTGCAGGTGCGCGATCACTCGGTGGAATCCACGGTGCGTGCGGCAGAGAAGGCCGAGGCCGGTAATTCCGGTCATGTGGCAGCTCCGTTTTCCGGGACCGTGACCGTGAACGTGGCCGAAGGCGACACCGTCACCGCCGGACAGTCGGTGGCCACCATCGAAGCGATGAAAATGGAAGCCGGCATCACGACCTCCGTGAGCGGAACGGTGGAGCGGGTGGTCCTCAGTGAGGCAACTCCGGTCGATGGCGGCGATCTACTGGTCGTGATCCGCCCCGAGTGAACGGTGTGTGACCTGCGCCGAAGAAGGGCGTGATCAGGGGCTACCCTGAACCTATGACTCCGCATTTCGATTTGGCGATCATTGGTTCAGGCTCAGGTAACTCTATGATCACGCCCTTCTGGGATGACCGCCGTGTGGCGATCATCGATTCCGGCGTTTTCGGCGGGACCTGCCTCAACCGTGGCTGCATTCCCACGAAAATGTTCGCGTACCCCTCCCAACTGGCTGCCTCGGCCGCAAAGGCCTCACGGCTCGGCGTTGATCTAGAGGCCCATGGGGCGCGGTGGCGCGAGATACGTGATCGAATCTTCACCCGGATCGACGCCATCTCCGACGGTGGCCGTCGCTATCGTGACGAAGAGCTGGACAACACCACTTTGGTCGACGAAGAGGTGCGATTCACCGGACCGAAGCAACTGACCACCGCCGGCGGAGCGGTGATCGAAGCCGACAACATCGTGGTGGCGGCCGGCTCCCGTCCGGTGCTGCCCGTGGTGCCCGGCATCGATCTGCCGCAGGTGCACACCTCCGACACCGTGATGCGCGTTGATGAGTTGCCGGAGAAAATCATTGTCGTCGGTGGTGGGTTCATCGCCGCGGAATTTGCTTCCATCTTCTCGGGCCTGGGCTCCGAGGTGGTCCAGGTCAACCGATCGCCCCGGCTACTGCGTAGCCACGACGACACCATCTCAGAACGCTTCACCGAACTGGCCGCACGCCAATGGGATCTGCGCACCGGTGCCGTACTGTCCTCGATCGAACCGCTCACTGATGGTGGCTCTGGCACCGGGCAGCGGGTGCGGGTGAACTTCACCGCGGCGTACGGTGATCAGGCGTCGGCGACGTCTGACTTTAGCGAAGACGCTAACTTGGTGCTGATTGCTCAGGGACGCACTCCCAACACCGACCGCTTGAACGTGGCGGCCGCGTCCGAGGGCGGGCTCGATGTGCGCGAGGATGGCACCCTGGCCACAGACTCGTTTGGACGCCTCCTGTCAGCTGGACAGCCGGTGCCCGGGCTGTGGGGTATCGGTGACGTGGTGAATAGCTGGCAGCTCAAGCACGTTGCTAACCACGAACAGCGCGTCGTCGCTCATAACCTGGAGCACCCCGATGACCTTCGCTCCATGGAGTTGACCCCGGTTCCCTCGGCGGTGTTCTCGCGGCCACAGATCGCTACGGCAGGCCTCACCGAGGCCGAAGCGCTGGCACTCTACGGGGCGGACCGGATCAGCGTGAAGGTTCAGGACTACGGCGCGGTGGCGTATGGCTGGGCCATGGAAGACGACCATGGGCTGGTCAAGCTCATTGCGGAGCGCGACACGGGACTCATCGTCGGCGCACACCTGCTGGGCGAGGACGCCTCCAACCTCATTCAGCCGCTCATACAGGCCATGTCGTTTGGGCTGGATGCCCACACGATGGCCCGCGGCCAGTATTGGATTCACCCTGCCCTGGCCGAAGTGGTGGAAAACGCACTGCTAGGGCTCGAAGTTCCCGTTTCCGGTCACCTCTGAGCCCCAGCAGCGTCTGCGCGTCGTGATGAAGGATTAGGCCTTGTTCGGGTCCTTCTGCGAGTAGATCTCCTCGATGAGGACCTCGAAATCACGGACCACAACGTCGCGCTTGATCTTCAGCGACGGCGTCATCTGCCCGGACTCAACGGTGAAGTCTTCGCGGGTGATGCGGAAAGCACGGATCGACTCGGCGCGTGACACCGACTCATTGGCCTTATCGATGGTGGACTGGACGTGTTCCAGTACCTTCGGGTGTTCGGCGAGTTCAGCCACCGGCGTGTTCTGGTCGATGCCGTTCTGGGCCAACCAGCCCGGCAGCGTGTCAGCGTCGAGGGTGACCAACGCAGCGATGAACGGCCGATTTTCGCCCACCACCAAGCACTGGGACACGACGGCGTCGGCCCGGACCTGATCCTCCAGCTGAGCCGGTGCGACGTTCTTGCCGGAGGCGGTGACGATAATTTCCTTCTTGCGTCCCTTGATCGTCAGGTAGCCGTCGGCGTCGAGCTCGCCGATGTCACCGGTGGCGAACCAGCCGTCGGCGTCGATGGCGTCCTTCGTGAGGTCTTCGCGATGGTGATAGCCGTTCATCAGGCAGACTCCCTTGGCCAGGATTTCGCCGTCCTCGTTGATTTTGACGGCATTGCCGGGAAGCGGCAGCCCAACCGTGCCGATCTTGGTCAAACCAGGA
The DNA here is from genome assembly GCF_029637705.1 of Citricoccus muralis. NCBI lineage: Bacteria > Bacillati > Actinomycetota > Actinomycetes > Micrococcales > Micrococcaceae > Citricoccus > Citricoccus muralis. Next base: position 1,950,460 of record NZ_CP121252.1, on the reverse strand, counting down.
CGATTCACGGTGACCGGGGCCGTGGTCTCAGTCAGGCCGTAGCCTTCCATGATGTTCACGCCGATACCGGCGAAGAAATGACCGAGTCGCGCACCGAGGGGGCCGCCGCCGGAGACGGCGTGGGTGACCTGGCCGCCCATGGCGTCACGCAGTTTTCCGTAGAGCAGTTTGTCAAAGACGGCGTGCTTGATCTTGAGTCCGAGCGGCACCTTTCCACTTTCGCGTGCTTTGGAGAACTCGATGGCGGTGTGGGCGCCCTTCTCGAAGATGTTGCCCTTGCCCCCGGCTTCTGCTTTGAGCTTGGCGCCGTTGTACACCTTCTCGAAGACACGCGGCACAGCCAGCAGGAAGGTGGGCTGGAACGACTGCAGATCATCCACGAGTTCCTTGATGTCCGAGGTGTGGCCCACGCGCGAGCCGGCGCCCACCGCGAGCACGGAGATGAAGCGGGCGAAGACGTGGGCCAGCGGGATGAACATCACGGTGGACGCCTTGGGGTTGACGACGTCACCGAGTTCGGTGGCCAGAGTCTGCAAGGTGAGCTCGGTGAAGTTGCCGTGGGTCAGCTCGCAGCCCTTGGGTTTGCCGGTCGTGCCCGAGGTGTAGATGATCGTGGCGAGATCGTCGAGGTTCGCGGTGGCACGCCGGGATTCCATCTCTTCCTCGGACGGACCATGGTCCGCAGCGGCGCGCACTTCGTTGAGCCCGTCGTTCTCGATCAACCAGGTGGCCAATAGTGTTGGCAACTTCTCCTGGCGGATGGCGGTCTCGACCACGCGCTGGTGCGAGGTGGTGGCGCAGAAGGCGGCCTTCACGCCAGCATCCTCGACGATCCAGGCGACCTGAGAAGGCGAAGAAGTTTCGTAGACCGGAATGGTGATGGCGCCGGCGTACCAGATGGCGAAATCGAGCAGCGTCCACTCGTAGCGGGTCGGCGCCATGATGGCCACTTTGTCTCCGGGCTCAATGCCGGCGCCGGCCAGGCCGCGGGCTAACGTCTTGACGTCGCGATGGAACTCGGCGGCGCTGATGTCGCGCCACTGCCCAGGGGTTTCTTGAACAGCGAAGAGCGTGTTCGCGGGGTCTCGTTCGACCTGTCGTTCCAAGAGGTCGGTGGTGTTGAGATCCTGTGGGACCTGGATGACCTTGTCCGTGGAGAACTCTCTCATCGGATGCTCCTCGTCGTATGTGGTGAATCGGGCTCAAGTGTGTAGTAAATCACAATTCTACGGACTAGTAACTCTGTTGGCGAGGCGACGTACCGTCGGTGGCGCAGTTTTCTAGATGCGGGCGCCTCCTCCGTAGTCGCTGTCGTCTGGAGGCTGTTCGGCGCGAGTGCGCGAGGTGGGGACGGCGAAGAATAATCCCGCCAATCCGAGTAAGAAGGTCACCACTAGTCCAGCACGTACCCAGAACGGGGCTTGCGGTGCAGACAACATGAGCAATACCAGGCCGATCGGAGAGCCGATAGCTGCAACCCAGGTGAGCACCATGCGCGGGTTGCCGGAGGTCAGCGCCGGTGGATCGGCGGGAGTGAAGTTCTCCGGTTCGTCGGCCGGGGTGTAGTCGCGGGGGCCAACCGGTTGATCGTGCTGATCCTTCGGTGCGCTGGTGCGCGCTTGCTCTTCGGTGCCTCCGAGTTCGATGACCATGCGGCGCCAGGCCTCGTCCTCGGGCTCGACGGCGTCGTCGTGCCGTGGGTCATCGTTCATCGAGGTCCCCTCTCAATGGAGGACTGCGTGGTGTGGAGCGGTGCGGCGAGCGCCCGGACGGATTCTTCAATGATGTATTCGGCATCGTAATCCAAGGTCGCCACATGGAAGCTGTCGGAGAGTCGGTGTTCGGTGTACTGGGCCGTGTTGGTTGCCCCGGCGCGCAACACCTGCATTGAGGATTCGGGGATGACGTGGTCTTGGTCCGCGCGGAACACCGTGATCGGTGCGGCGACGGATGACAGCTGTGGAACCACGGTGCGGATCAGCGCGGCGAGTTCGGCGACGGCGGCCACGGGGGTACGAGGGTAGGCACCCTCCGTAACGCCTGGCCGGGCAATGTCGTCGGCCACCGGCTTCACCGAAGGAATGACCCGATGCAGCAAGGGGGCGAGGGCGCCGCCCCAGGCGTCGAGGGTCTTGAGGCGTAGTGCTGGGTTCACCAACAGTACGTGGGAGACCTTCCGGTGTGCGGCAACGTCGAGGGCCAAAGTGGCTCCCATGGAGAGCCCTGCCACGACGATCTCGTCGACGGGCTCGCCCTGGTAGTGCAGTGAGTCCACCGCCTGGCGGACGTCGTCGCGCCATTGCCCGGCGGGCACGCGGTTCATGTCCTGCCAGCGTGTTCCGTGACCGGAGAGAAGCGGCAGAGAGACGGCCGCACCTGCCTCCGCGAGCCCTGTTGCCCAGGGCCTGATGGACTCTGGGACGGAGGTGAATCCGTGAATCATCACCACACCGATTTTGCGGTTCGTGCGCGACGGCGCAAGAACACCGTCCGCCGCTGGGGGCATGTAGTGGATAGAGGCATTTGCCATGCACTCCAGCCTAGCCGGAGAGGTTGCTCACCGGCAGGGTAGCCTGCCGCTAGAATTGGCCGGGGCACCCGACACGGTCCCCGAATCCTACAGATGCCTACGCTGAAGACGAGGAGCTGACTCAGTGGAAAAGAACGACAGCCGGTTCTATTGGGCTGCCAAAAATTTTCTCGTGGCACCGGTGACCAACGGGGTCTTCCGGCCCTGGGTCAAGGGTAAGAGCAACGTTCCCGCTGAAGGCGGTGCGATTCTGGCCTCGAATCACCTGTCCTTCTCAGACTCGATCTTCTTGCCCACGCAGCTCAGCCGGCAGGTCCACTTTCTAGCCAAGACTGAGTACTTCAACGGCAATGGTCCGCGCGGCTGGCTGACGCGTAAATTTTTCGAGCACACCAACCAGCTTCCGATGGATCGCTCCGGTGGCCAGGCCTCACTGGACTCGCTTCATGCCGGGCTGCAGGTTCTCCGAGAAGGGGCACTGCTGGGCATCTACCCCGAGGGGACGCGCAGCCCTGATGGTCGGTTATACCGAGGGCGCATCGGCGTCGCCAAGCTGGCTCTTGCTGCGGGTGTGCCGGTGATCCCGGTGGCGATGATCGGCACGGACCGCGTCCAGCCGATTGGCCGCACGCTGCCGAAAATCCGGCGTGTCGGTGTCATCTTCGGCGAGCCTCTGCATTTCGGGCACGATCCGGAAGCCGCCTCGGGACATCACCACCAGTTGCGCGAGATCACCGACGAGGTGATGGACGCCATCCGGCGCCTCTCCGGTCAGGTATACGTCAACACCTACGCACCGAAGAAGGCTCCGAAACCGAACTAGAACGGGCGGTCTCTCGCATCGCCGTTCCTTGGCTGTCATGTAACCGGTTGCAGATGTCATGCGATGTGCCATCTGCAGAGGAAGGTTCTACTGTTGGCATCATGACATTCGACCTCACCTCCCATGTTCCTGCCTTCGGTACCTCGCACTCGCAGGGTGCCGCAGAATATCCGGGGCTGGATGACTGGCGCGAGTTGCCCATCAAGCAGGCTCCGCAGTGGGATGACGCCGAGGCATTGGCCTCCGCCGTCGATGAGCTCTCCTCGGTTCCGCCGCTGGTGTTTGCCGGTGAAGTAGATGTGTTGCGCGCCCGGCTGGCCGAGGCTGCAGAAGGCCGCGCTTTCCTGCTGCAAGGTGGCGACTGTGCGGAGACCTTCGCCGGTGCTACCGCGAACCGGATTTCCTCCCGGGTAAAGACCCTGCTACAGATGGCCGTGGTGCTCACCTACGGTGCGTCGATGCCGGTCATTAAGATGGGGCGTATGGCGGGGCAGTTCGCCAAGCCGCGTTCATCCGACACCGAGACTCGTGACGGTGTGACGCTGCCCAGCTTCCGTGGCGAGATCGTCAACGGATTCGATTTCACTCCTGAGGCCCGCCGCCACGACCCGTCACGGATGGTCAAGGCCTACCACACCTCCGCTTCCACGCTGAACTTGGTGCGTGCCTTCACCACCGGTGGCTTTGCCGACCTGCGCAGCGTCCACTCCTGGAACAAGGGGTTCATGGCCAACCCGGCCTACGCCCGTTACGAAGAGATCGCCGGCGAGATTGACCGCGCGGTCCGCTTCATGGGTGCCGCCGGGGTGGACTTCACCGCACTGCGCACCACTGAGTTCTTCGCCGCGCACGAGGCGCTGTTGCTGGACTACGAGCGGGCGCTGACTCGCCTGGACTCCCGGACCGGCCTGCCTTACACCACTTCGGGTCACTTCCTGTGGATCGGGGAGCGGACCCGTGACCTAGATGGCGCACACGTGGACTTCCTCTCCAAAGTACGCAACCCCATCGGCGTGAAACTCGGCCCGACGACGAAGCCCGACGACGCCCTGGCGCTGATCGACAAGTTGGATCCGGAGCGCGAGCCCGGCCGATTGACCTTCATCACTCGCATGGGCGCGGGTAAGATCCGCGAGAATCTTCCGCCCCTGGTCGAGGCTGTGAAGGCCTCCGGTGCCCGCGTGCTGTGGGTGACCGACCCGATGCACGGCAACACGGTCACCGCTGCTAATGGGTTCAAGACTCGCCGCTTCGACGACGTGATGGACGAAGTCTCCGGGTTCTTCGAGGTGCATCGGGCCGCTGGTACTCATCCCGGCGGCATGCATGTCGAGATGACCGGCGACGATGTGGCGGAATGCCTGGGCGGCGCGGACCCGATCGATGAGTCCGCCTTCGCGGACCGCTACGAGTCACTGTGCGACCCGCGGCTGAACCACCAGCAGTCTCTTGAAATGGCGTTCGTGGTCACCGAGGCGCTCAGCCATCCGAACCGCCGCTGAGTCAGAACCTGGTGGTGCCGATCCAGTAGCCCAGTAGCTGGGCGAGTGCGGCCAGTATCACGACCAATAGGACGATCAGCGCGACGCGACCCGGGCGGACCGTGCTGAGTCGTTCGGTCGGGGTACGGGCCGCACGCCGGGCCGCGGCGCCCTTGAGGGGCCGCGGCGCGGCCGCCTCCGGGGTCGGTGCAACGGGCGCGATCGCCGCTGGCGACGCCTGACCGTACACCGCGGTGGCCGGCTCGTGATCCGTGCTCGGCTCAGTGGTTGTGGGTGAAACGGTCGTGGGCGCTACTGTCGTCGCCGGTTCCTCCTCGTAGATCGAGGCTCGCGGTGCCGGGGCGTCGATCGGATCCTCGTATCGTTCGGCTGCCGCCGGTAGCGCCGTGGTTGCATCATGGGTGGACGCATCGAGCGGTATGTCGGTTGGAACCAGCGGGATGGTGTAGTCCAATTGTGCATCGGTGAGTCGCTCCCGGATCACGATCAGCTGGTCTAGGAGCTCTTGAGCGTCGCGCGGACGCTGGTTTGGGTCGGGGTGGGTGCACCACAACACCACATCATCGAGTGACTCCGCCAGCCCCGGGGCCAGCGTCGACGGCGCGGGTACGCGGGAATTGACGTGCTTGAATGCGATCTGCACCGCCGACTGACCGGTGAAGGGCTGACGGCCGGTGAGCATCTCAAACATCATGATGCCCACGGCATAAACGTCGCTGCGCATATCCGCGCGCCCTCCCGAAGCCAGCTCGGGGGAGACGTAGGCGACCGTCCCCATCAGCGCAGCACCGGTGCCGGTGTGATTCGTTGCGGCCCGGGCCAAACCGAAATCGGCCACCTTGATATCGCCCTCACGGGAGACGAGAACGTTCTCCGGTTTCATATCCCGGTGCACGAGGCCGGCGCGATGTGCGGCCGCGAGCCCGTCCACGAGCGCCAGCAGGTAGACCAGGGTGAGATGGGGGGTCAGCGCCCGATGCTTGCCCAAAACGGAACGCAGGGTGACACCGGGAACGTACTCCATCACCAGGTAGGCCAGGCGCCCGTCTGGGCCCGTTTGGATGCCCTGGTCGTAGACGTTGACCACGTGCGGATGGTTCAGCGCAGCCGCCGTTTTAGCCTCGCGCTCGAACTTGTCCACCAGGCTCGGATCCTCGGCCAGATGCGGGTAGAGGACCTTCATCGCGACGTCGCGCTCCAGGCGCAGATCGACCGCCCGGTAGACCGTGGACATGCCCCCACGAGCCAGGCGCTCGGCCACCCGGTACCGATCATCGACGATGGTACCGATTAGCTGATCCTGGGACGTTGTGCTCACCCGTCCAGCATAGAGGCCAACCGAGAACTCCTGGGGGAGGTCCGGGTCAGAACCGGCCCATGTAGCCTTTGACCTTGTTCACATAATCCTTGGTGTCCGGGTACATGCCGTTGCGCTTCACACCGGCCGCGCCCTGGTAGTAAGAGGCGATGCCGATGTCCAGGGAGCTGGAGGTGCGCTGCAGGTGCCGGATGATGGCCACGCCGGCCACCACATTGTCCTGCGGGTCGAGCAGGTTGAGCTCGCGGCCCACCATCTGTGAGGCCCACTCTCCGGAGGAGGGGATGACCTGCATGATGCCGATGGCGTTGGCCGGGGAGACCGCTGCAGCATCGAAGTGCGACTCGGTGAAGGCATGCGCCAGCGCCAGGCTCGGATCCACACCCATCGACACGGCGGTGCTACGCACCAGGGCCTGCGCCTCGGAACGGGAGGGCAACGGCGAGTTGAGCAGCTGCCGCTTGTTCCGGTTGGCGTCGGAGACCACATGGTCCGGGTAGGTGTAGTGCAAGAAGGTGTTCGGCACCAGCTGCTCGCTCGAGGACGACCCCGAAGAAGCGGTCGACACCGAGGAACTCGACGACGAGGAGCTGCTGCTGGAGGAGCTCGACGAATTGGATGCAGAGCCCGAGAGCTTCACCGACTGGCCAGGGTAGATCAGCGTGGAACTGGAGAAGCCGTTGGCGTTCAACAGCGAGGAAAGGCTGATCCCGTGCCGCGATGCGATCCCCGAGAGGGTGTCGCCGGACTTCACGGTGTACGTCTTGGCGGAGGAAGAGCTCGACGACGAGGAGCTGGAGGAGCTCGACGACGAGCTGGATGCGGTGCTGGTCGAAGTGGAAGACGAGCTCCCCGACAGCTTCAGTTTCTGGCCCGGGTAGATCACGCTGGACGACTTCAGGCCATTGGCCTTGAGCAGGGTCGACAGGCTGACGTTATTGCGGACAGCGATGGCCGAGAGTGTGTCGCCACGCTTCACAGTGTATGTCTTGGCTGATGAGGAGCTGGACGAGTTCGACGATGAGGAGCTGGACGAGCTGGTCGATTTCGCGGAGGGTGCGGACGAGCTCCCCGACAGCTTCAGATTCTGGCCCGGGTAGATCACGCTGGACGACTTCAGGCCATTGGCTTTGAGCAGGGTCGACAGGCTGACGTTATTGCGTGCCGCGATGTGGGAAAGCGTGTCGCCCGACTTCACGGTGTAGGTCTTGGCTGATGAGGAGCTGGACGAGTTCGACGATGAGGAGCTGGACGAGCTGGTCGACTTCGCGGAAGGTGCGGACGAGCTACCCGAGAGCTTCAGCTTCTGACCGGGGTAGATCACGCTGGTCGACTTTAGGCCATTGGCCTTGAGCAGGGTCGACAGGCTGACCTTGTTGCGTGCCGCGATGTGGGAAAGCGTGTCGCCCGACTTCACGGTGTAAGTCTTGGCCGAGGACGAGCTGGACGACGAGGAGTTCGACGAGCTTGAAGCCGAAGACGAACTGGAAGGAGACCCGGAGAGCTTCAGCTGGTCGCCCGGGAAGATTGTCGTCGTCGACTTCAGGTCATTGAGACCGAGCAGGCGCGACAGCGACAGGTCCTGCTTGGCCGCGATGTGGGAGAGCGTGTCCCCGGACTTCACGGTGTAAGTCTTGGCGGAGGAATTCGTGCGGGCGGTGGCGACGCTGGTGGTCGGAGCCAGCGACAGGGGCAGGGCCGACGCCAAGCGATCGGAGGGGACCAGGTGAGCAGACAGCTGCGCTTGGGCAGCCTGAACAGCGCTCGGAGTCGCGACGCGCGGCTGAAGCACGGTCGTGACAGCGCCAGCCGAGGCGGGAGCTGCTGCAGCGGTGGATCCGAGAGCGATCAACGGCACGGTGGAGGTAGCCACGGCAGTGCTGAGCAATCGAGAGACGCCGGGGGCGCGAACAGACATGAAAGTTCCTCGTTCGACTAGGCACCCGAGCCAGGGGAAGTTCTCTTGTGCTGGTTGTGACAAGAGTAGCGTCGTGGTGTGTGTGATGAATTTGTTACCTCTGTAAACTTACACGACAGATGGGTCACAAATAAACCCCTGTGGTCTCGATTTGATTAAAACGGCGTGGCGCGGCGTGTCTGAGTGTGGATTCGGTCGCGTTTTGACCACGCTATGCCGTCGGATCACTGCTGCGACCTGGCCAATTACACCCACTAGCCGAAATTCGGGTTGAAGCCAAGTAGGGAAGCAGGACGCGACTGTATTACCGTGGTGCTGTGAATGATGGAATGACTAACTCCGCGACCGATGCTTCCACCGAGATTCCGCTGGAGGCGCTGATCTCAGAATGGCTGACTTTCCCCGATATCGCCGAGCGGCTCGATGTGGTGGTCACCAAAGTGCACAACATGGTTAAGGACCGTCGGCTGATAGCCGTGAAGGTCACCGATCGACAGATCCGCTCGGTGCCTGCTGAATTGTTGACCGAGACCGGGCTCGTTGAATCGCTTCAGGGCACCGTGATGGTGCTGGAGGATGCTGGTTTCGACGACGAGGCCACCCTCCGCTGGCTGTTCACCGAGGATCCATCGTTACCCGGGCGGCCGATTGACGCGCTGAAGGATGGGCGCAAGACGGAAATTCGTCGTCGCGCTCAGGCCATGGCCTGGTAGCCGCGCTGGCTGGCGGTCAGGTACTGCGCTGCAAGATCCGCTCGGTCAGATGGCGCAGTCCCTGGCGCACCACATCGGTGGTGTCCAGGGCATCCAGAGCGGTCAGGGCTTGTTCGCCCAAATCCCGCACTTCGCCGCTGAGTGCGGCCCGGGCGCCGCTGGATTCCAGTAGATCCTGAATCTCGACGACATCGGCGTCCGTCAGGTCGGGGTTGCCGAGGGAGCCGGTCAGTCGTGATGCATCGTCGCCGTTGAGCTGGTCGAGGGCGTGGGCAATCAGTTCGGTGCGCTTGCCTTCGCGCAGATCATCGCCAGCGGGCTTGCCGGTGAGGTGAGGATCCCCGAAAACGCCCAAGAGGTCGTCCTGTAGCTGGAATGCGATACCCAATGGGCGGGAGAAACGGGACAGCCCGTCCAAGGTCGATTCATCGGCGCCCGCTAGCACCGCGCCAATGGCCAGGGGCCACACCACTGAATAATTGGCCGATTTGTACTCGACCACGGTGCGGGCCAGAGAGCGCGCCTCGGCGGGATCGATGCCGTGGACATCCACCTCGCTCTTGATGTCCAGATACTGGCCCACCATGACTTCGAAGCGCATCGTGTTGAATGCCGTTCGTGCGGAGGAAGCAAAGGCCGTCGCATCCGCTGCGGAGGCGAAAACTTCCTCGCTCAGCGCCAGGGCAAGATCGCCGGTGAGGACCGCTGATGCCACCCCGAAGTGCGCCGAGTCTTGGGTCCAGTCGCTTTCTCGGTGTAGTGCTTCGAACCGGCGATGAACGCTGGGCCGACCACGGCGGGTGTCGGAGCGGTCGACGACGTCGTCGTGAATCAAAGCCGCTGCCTGAAACAGCTCGAGTGAAACGCCGGCTTCGATGATGCGTGGATCGTCGGCATCGCCTCCGGCGCCCTGCCAGCCCCACCATGCCAACAAGGCGCGCAGGCGCTTGCCTGAGGTCACGAGATCGGCGATCGATTCGATCAGTGCGACTGAGGCGGGAGAAATCTGGCGGCAACGTTCCGCATATTCAGACAGCAGATCCTGCATGCGCTTTTCGATAGTGGAGATGTAGATCTGCTCGCTGGGTGCCGGGACGGGCTGATTCAACGCTGCTCCTCACAGTGGTGTGCTCTGCGCGATGGTTCCACCCTACCGGTAGGTCGGGGATAGTCTGGATCGTATGGAGTATGGTGACCGGCAGCGACCTCCCGCCAATGAGGAGAGCGTTGATCGTGACCCGGCATGGGACGCCGTGATCCTCCATGTCGATATGGATGCCTTCTTCTTATCGGTCGAACTGCGAGAGCGCCCCGACCTGCGCGGCGTTCCGTCGTTGGTGGCCCCGCTCGGCGCCCGTTCCGTGGTGCTCTCTGCCTCCTATGAGGCCCGCCGGTATGGGGTGCGTTCGGCTATGCCCCTGGCGCATGCGCAAGCCCTGTGCCCGAATGTGAAGGTACTGGAACCCCATCATGAGAAATATCGCGAAGCATCGCGGGAAGTGATGTCGGTCTTTCGCGAGGTGACACCCTTTGTGGAGCAACTCAGCATCGACGAAGCCTTCCTTGATGTCTCAGGATCGCGGCGGAGGTTGGGCTCGCCTGCGGAGATTGCCCGTCGAATCAAAGACCAAGTCCGTCAGCGAACGGGGCTGCCTTGCACGGTGGGGGTAGCGGCGACGAAATCCGTGGCCAAGATCATCTCTACGCGATCGAAGCCTGATGGCCTCGGCGTCGTGGCACCCCAAGAGACGCAACTGTATCTTGCACCTCTGCCGGTTCGGGCTGTCTGGGGAGTCGGGCCCAAGCTGGCGGACCGGCTGGAAGCGGGAAACATCCACACCATTGGCGATCTTGCGCAGCAGTCACCCGAGCGGATGCAACGTTGGATCGGGTCGGTCGGTCCAGGGCTGGTGCAACTGGCTCGCGGCATAGACCCGCGCGGCGTCGAAACCGAACGGACCGCGAAGTCTCACGGCGTCGAGAAGACTTTCGAAACGGATGTGACGGACGAAGATCAGTTGCACCGTGAGCTGATTGCGCTGGTTTTCGAATGCGCACGTCGACTCCGCGCCGATGACATGCTGGCCGGCGCCCTGAGCGTGAAGGTGCGAGATGATCGTCGCGCCGTTCGCACTCGAACGATGGGCCTGCCGCGTCCCACCGCCGCCGGTGCTGTGATGAAAACGGCAGCGGCTGAGTTGCTGGAAGCACTGATGATAGAACGCTCGCACCCGGTTCGACTCCTGGGTATCCGCGGGGAACGGCTCGTGTCTCGCGGAGATGGGCTGGTTGACGTTCAAGACGCTCTGTTCGAAACGGGAGTGGAAACGGTTGAAGCGCCGGCCGATGACTGGGAACGAACCGATGCGGTGCTCGATGACCTGCGCCAGCGTTTTCCTGGATCCATGGTGCAACCAGCAACTCTGCTGCCGAGACGACAGCGACGGTCCAAAAATCCGGAGTGAAGCGATACCGGGTGATTCCTTGGTGGTTTGGCCGCGTAACGCACTGCGCATCTGGCATTCTCCCAGACAGCCAACGTAGTCTATTAAGACCACATTCTGAGGTGGTCGAGTTAAGTGGAGGTGGGCGCCATGGCATTGTCCGAGAAAGAGCGACGAGTCCTTGAGCAGCTTGAAGAACAGCTGAGCATGGAAGACCCGCAATTGGCATCCCAGATGCAGGCCGCCGGCCCGGTATCGCAGTTTTCCACGCGCAACATTGTGATCGGTGTGCTGATCGCCGTCGTCGGCATTGGTGTGCTGCTCTGGGGCGTCACGATTTCCCAGTTGTGGCTCGGCATCGTTGGTTTCCTGATGATGGTCGGCGGCGTTTTCTTCGCCACCGTACGCCCGAAGGGTCTCAAGTCCTCGACTGCCCGCAAGCCTGGCCCCGCAACGGGCGGCTCCGGGAACAGCGCTTTCATGTCCAACCTGGAACAGAAGTGGGAAGAGCGCCGTCGCCAGCAGCCCTAACCGCTGTTGCCGGGGGATGACCACTTGATCCCACGCACCACTTAAAGGCGCCGATATTGCCGTCTTGCCCCTTGCGTCCGGGCAAGAATCGAGCTGATCGGCGCTTTTTTATGCCCAAATGCTTCCTCAGTCGATCGGATTGAGGTGCCTCCCCACCGTGCTCCACCGAGTCCCCCCACTTTCCACCACCGCGGATTCTTTCCAGCGCTTTCGTGACGAGGAATCCGCGGAATCATGCGGAATATCCGCACCGATGTTGCTGAACTTTCCCTGCTTCTGACTGCTCGGTATCTCCGCAGTCCTTCACTGCGCGAAAATCCCTCCACTTCCCTCCCTGAGGCCCCCTTCGCGTTCCTGGGAAGCAATGATTTCTCGACACATCCGCATGATTGCAATGATCTGGGCTCATTCATTCTTTAGAGCTCGTCACCCGATGTTCATCGAGCACACAGGAAAAAAGCGCGTGTTGACCCTCTGATTCGCTTGACGGGGGAGGGTAGTGGGGTAAAGTGGAGGGCAGTAGAGGACGGTGGTGAAGCAGAGGATCTGCGGGAACCTCATACAGACGGAGGCGGTGGGCCATGTTCTTGGGCACCTACACTCCACGTCTCGATGAGAAATCCCGGTTGATCCTGCCGGCGAAGTTCCGCGAGGAACTGTCGAACGGGCTGGTCTTGACTCGAGGCCAGGAGCGCTGCATCTACGTTTTCTCGGCTCGTGAATTCGAAAGAGTTCATGAGCAGATGAGGTCAGCACCGCTGTCCTCACGCCAGGCACGTGATTACATTCGCGTCTTCCTGTCGGGCGCCTCGGATGAGATGCCCGATAAGCAGGGGCGAGTGACGCTTCCTGGCTCACTGCGTGAATACGCCGGGTTGGACCGGGACGTGGCGGTCATCGGGGCTGGCACCAGGGCAGAGATTTGGGATCTTGAATCCTGGAACTCCTACCTGGAAGCGCAGGAGAACACGTTCTCCGAAACAGATGAAGAGGTCCTTCCGGGCATCTTCTAATCACAACTTCACAGCGCGGATTCTTGTCTGAGACCTCCAGCCGCCACCGGTTCCTGGCCCGCCTTCCCCTGGGCCAGGGGCCGGAGCGGATGGGGATCTGAATCAAGAATCCGCTGAGGTTAACGGGCATGAGATTGGAGAACAGGATGGATCAGTCCGCGTCCGCAGCACAGCGGCACGTACCCGTCATGCTTGAACGCGTCCTGGATCTCCTGGCGCCCGGTATCGGTGCGGCGACCGAAGCTGACCGCCGTCCGGTCATCGTGGACTGCACCTTGGGTATGGGCGGACACAGTCTGGCGATACTGCAGCGTTTCGACGCGGACGTTATCGGCATCGACCGCGATCCGCAGGCACTGGAGATGGCGCAGCGGCGGATCGCCGAGGCCAACGATGTGGTGGGTCGCCTGTTGACCTGGCACGGTACCTACGATCAGATTCCCGAAGCGCTGGCCCACCACGGACTCACGGGTGCCGACGGGATCCTGTTCGATCTGGGTGTCTCGTCGTTTCAGCTGGATGAACGGGAGCGCGGCTTCGCCTACTCATACGACGCCCCGCTGGATATGCGGATGGATACCACCGCGGACCTCGACGCCAGCACGGTGGTGAACACCTACGATGTCGACGCACTGCGGCGCATCATTCGGACTTACGGCGAAGAGAAATTCGCTCACAGGATCGCCCACGCCATTGTGAACGCACGCGAGGCTCAGCCTCTGCGCAGCACCGGGGAACTCGTGGAGGTCATCCGTCAGGCCGTACCGGCCGGCGCGGGTCGCACCGGTGGCCATCCGGCAAAGCGGACCTTCCAGGCCCTGCGCATCGAGGTCAACGAAGAACTCGACGTGCTCACCGATGCACTGCCCCGGGCGCTGGAAAGCCTCACGATCGGCGGACGGATGGTGGTGATGAGCTACCACTCGCTGGAAGACAAGATCACTAAGCGTGCCATTACCGAGCAATCGGTCTCCACTGCTCCACCCGGATTCCCCGTCGAGCTGGACGAGCACCAGCCTACGGTGAAGGTCATCACCCGGGGTACGGAAAAGCCCACCGACGACGAAATCAACGAAAACCCCCGCGCGGCCTCAGCCAAGGTACGCGCCATTGAGAAAACCCGACCCACCCGCCCTGCAAGGAGCACAGGATGAGCACTTCCCCTCGCCGCATCCCCTCGCGTCTGCCTGCTTACTCCACCGAAGCCACCGCTCGTCAGCTGCAGCCGGCGCCGGTGGGCACACCCACGCCGCGCTCCGCTCCGCGCGCCCCATTGCGTGCGGTACCGGACCAGCTGCGCAGCACCCCCAAATGGATGATCTCCACGTGCGTGGCGGCACTGCTGGCGGCGCTGATCACCGTGCTGACGGTCAACATCACCATCTCCAACCGGCAGTACGAGCTCGTCGAGCTACGGTCCAGCCAGCAGGAAATCACGCAGACCAACGAGGCACTCGCCCAAGAAGTTGCCTACGTGTCGGCTCCGCAGAATGTGGCCGCCAAGGCGGTCGAATTGGGTATGGTGCTGCCTGGTGCCACCGCGTCGATCGACCTGGAAACCGGAACGGTGACGGGTGTTGCCTCCACGGCTACCGAGGAGAACAAGCCCACCGGGTTTGTCGGCGCGCCGACCGTGGCCTCGGGCCAGGGCACGCCAGCACAGGCCCCGGCAACCGACGAGGCAACGGCCGCAGACAGCGAAGCGTCGGTCGAAGCGCCTGTCACCGAAGCCTCTGGCGGATCGAACGAAACTGCGGATGCGGCCGAGGACACAGCCGCAAATGCCGGATCTGAGACCTCCGGCCAGGCAGACTTGAATGGAGGCACGCTGCAGGCACCGCAGATGTCTCAGCTCGGCGGGTAGCGACTCGTCCGAGCCGGTACCACCCGACGGCGACCGCTGACACAGCAGCGGGAAAGAGGACAAGCGATGGCGGCACAGACCTCAACACCAGTCTCCCAGCGGAGGCTGCGCGTCGGGATCGCGATGGCGTTGACGCTGCTGGTGATCTTGGCGGGTCGACTCGTGTTCATCCAGGGTGTCGACGCCGCCGGCAACGCCGAGAAGGCCATGAATCAGCGCCTACGCCCCGTGGAGCTTGCACCTGAGCGCGGATCGATTCTCGACACGGAAGGTCGGGTTCTCGCCGAATCGGTGCAGCGCTACGATCTGGTGGTGGACCAGCGGCTGGTCAAGGACTACACCGTCTGGAACAACGAAAAGGGCGGCTTCGACGACGTCGAATTGGACGACGCACTGGCCGAACTCTCCGAGGTCCTCAATATCGAGGTCTCCGAACTGCGCGCCCTGATGGTGGGCGACCGTCCCTATCGTGTGGTCACCCGTAACGTCACTCCCGCGGTAAAAAACGACGCCATGGCGATCAAAATCCCCGGACTGATCAGCCAGCAGGTCAGTGAACGCACGTACCCCAACGGTGCCATCGCCGGTTCCATCCTGGGATTCCTCGGATCCGAGGGCGAGCCTCTGGAAGGTCTCGAACTGAGTCAGAACGAGCACCTCACCGGAACCGCAGGGGAGCGGCTCTTCGAGATCTCCGCCGACGGAGTGCGCATTCCCAACGCCTCCTTCTCAGAGACCCCCGCCGTCAACGGGCAGGACCTGCAGCTCACCATCGACCAGGACGTCCAGTGGTTCGCCCAGGAAGCCATCGCCGCCAAAGCGAACGAATACAACGCCGAATGGGCCGCGATGACGGTGCTCGAAGCGAAGACCGGCGACATTGTCGCGATGGCCGATTCCACCACGGTGGATCCTGCCCAGCCGAACGAGACCGACTCCAAATTCTGGCGGCCGCTATCCGTTACCCAGGCTTTCGAACCCGGTTCGACCGGCAAAATCCCCACCTTCGCCATGGCGTTGGAAGAAGGATCGGTGACGCCGGAACAGGGCTGGACCGTGCCCAACTCGGAAGAATTCAGCGGGCAGATCATCAACGACTCGATGGAGCACTCCACCTACGACATGACCACCGCCGGTATCTTTGCCCGGTCGTACAACACCGGAACCGTGCAGGTGGCGCTCACCCAGGACAAAGAGACCCGACACGAGTACCTCGAGCGCTTCGGAATTGGCTCCGCCATTGGCATCGGACTGCCCTACGCGGCCTCCGGCACCCTCGCTGACTGGGAAGACTGGGACGGCCGCCAGCAGTTCACCACCACCTTCGGTCAGGGCTACTCCCAGACCGTGTTGCACACCGCCCAGATGACTCAGGCCATCGCCAACGGCGGTGTCATGAACTCGCCGCGGCTCATCAAAGCGCTCCTAGACGAAGACGGTACCGAACACGAAGTCGAGCCGGAAGAGGGCACCCGGGTGATCTCCGAGGAGACCGCGGCGGAGATGCTGAAGCTGATGGAAGGCGTCGTCGACCACGGAACCGCCCAGCCAGCACAGATCGCTGGATACCGGGTGGGCGGTAAAACCGGTACCGGGCAGGCTGCTGGGGTGGGCGGCTACGACGGGCACACCACCTCGTTCACCATGGTCGCCCCGCTCGATGACCCGGAATACATCGTCACCGTCTCCGTCTACCGTCCCCAAGGCAACTGGCGGGACTGGAAAGTCACCGACACTGCCTCCCAGGTGATGTCGTACGTGCTGAACAAGTACAACGTGCCCCCGAACGACGCCGAGTCCGAAAGCTACGACGCCTTCACCGAAGACCCACAGAAGAGGGCCTGGTGAACGTGCGGAGCGGGTTCCGCCCCGCACAGGTCGCCCCGGTCAGCGTGACCGAGCTGGCCGAACATCTCGACGCCGAGGGCTACCCGGCACAGCGCGTCGGCCCCGAGGACGCGCACGTCACCGGCATCGCCATGGATTCGCGCAAGGTCATCGACGGGGACCTGTACGTCGGGGTGAGCGGCGCCCAGCATCACGGTGCCGACTATGCCCGCGTGGCGGCAGCATCGGGCGCCCGGGCGGTCCTCACTGATGCCCGGGGTGCCGCCCGACTCGCCGCCGACGGCGTGGGGTTGCCCGCGATTGTGGTAACCGATGTGCGAGGAGCCCTCGGTGCGGCGTCGTCGAGAATCTACCGCAGCGACGACGCAGCCCAGCTCTACGGGGTGACGGGCACCAACGGAAAGACCACCACCACTTACTTCATGCGCGCCCTGCTGGATAAAACCCAGCACACCGGGCTGATCGGCACCATCGAGATCCGCGCGAAAGAACGAGTGGTCCCCTCCGAGTTCACCACCCCGGAAGCCCCCGAACTTCACGCACTGCTGATGTCCATGCAACAGGATGGCATCAGCGCGGTAGCCATGGAGGTCTCCTCACACTCCATTAGTTATCGGCGGATTGCCGGACTGCGCTACCACGTGGCCGGATTCACCAATCTGACCCAGGACCACCTGGACCTGCACGGATCCATGCAGGAATACTTCGAGACCAAAGCCGCGCTGTTCGACCCGCAACGCTGCGACACCGCCGTCATCACTCTGAACGCGACCGACGAACCCGAGCATTGGGGCGAGAAGATGGCCCGCCACGCTGCCGAACAGGGCACCGAAACGATCACCCTGGACCTGGGGCCGGTGGCGGCACGGGCCTGCGAGGGTGAGGCCGACTGGACGCTCACCGAGCTCACCCCGCACGGGCTCGGCCACCGCTTCACCCTGCGCCACCACGATGGCACCGAGGTGCGCAGCAGCGTCGGACTGCCCGGAGAGTTCAATGTGGCTAACGCCGCGCTGGCAGCCCTGATGGTGCTGCACGGAAGCCCCCGCCAGGAATGGGGTCCGCTGCTGGACGCCCTCGCCGTCGAGCCAGGGCCCTTCGACAACGCTGTGCCCGGACGTATGGAAGTCGTCTCGAAACGACCCGCGGGCATCGTCGACTTCGCTCACAACGCCGATGGCCTGGCCCAGGCGCTGAAATCGGTGCGCGGAGACGGGCGCACCATCCTCGTTTTCGGGGCCACCGGGGAACGCGACGTCAGCAAGCGGCCCATCATGGGCGCGGTGGCAGCCCGGGGCGCCGATGTGATCATCGTGACCGACGATGACCCCCACCACGAGGACCCCGCCCCGATCCGCCAGCAAGTCAGGGCCGGTGCGATCGAGGTACAGCAGGAACTGACTGCCATCGGAGAGCGTCACATCGAGGTGCTCGAAATCGCCCCGCGCGCTGAGGCGATCGAGGCTGCAGTAGCCATGGCCGACGCCGACGATGTGATTCTCGTCGCCGGACGAGGTCACGAGACCATCCAAGACGTCGCCGGGGATCCGGTCCCGCTGGATGATCGTGTCGAGCTGCGTCGTGCCTTGTCACATCACGGATGGATCACGACGCCTCCGGCCTCCACCACCACCGGCCCCGATGACGGTATTCTCAACAAGTCATGATTGAACTCAACGCAGCCCAGATCGCCGACGCCACCGGTGGCCGTCTCGAAGCGGACCCCGGCATCGTGGTGACCTCGGCGACCACGGATTCGCGTGAAGTCACCGCCGGCACCTTGTTCCTGGCGAAACCGGGTGAGCACGCCGACGGACACGATTTCATCAACGCCGCCCGCACCGCCGGAGCCACCCTGGTGCTGACCCAGCGCCCCACCGACGCGCCCCACATTCTGGTTGACGACGTCGTCACCGCCATGGGCCTGCTCGCTGCGGACGTCGTACGCCGTATCCGGGCACATTCACCCACCACCGTCATCGGTATCACCGGTTCCGCCGGCAAGACCACTACCAAAGACCTGCTGGCTACGCTGCTGTCCACCCAGGGTCCCACCATCGCACCGCGTGGCTCCTACAACGGAGAAGTCGGGGTGCCCCTCACCGTTTTCGGTGCCGCCCTGGACACCCGTTACCTCATCGTCGAAATGGGGGCCGATCACGTCGGAAACATCGCCGCACTCGCGGAGATGGTCCGACCCGACATCGGCGTCGTGCTCATGGTCGGCACCGCCCACGCCGGTAGCTTTGGCGGGGTCGACAACATCGCGCGCACCAAGGGCGAGCTCGTTGAAGCGCTGCCCTCCAACGGGGTGGCTGTGCTCAACCGCGACGACTCCGCCGTCGCCGCCATGCAGTCTCGGTCTTCCGCACCGGTCAGTTGGTTCACCACCTCCACGCTGAACCACCTCGACCCGAACCTGGCCGCGGGCAGCTTCCTCATCGAGACCCACGCGCTGCACACCGATGAGATGGAACACCCCGTCTGCGAGCTTCGCCTGCACCAGAACGAGGATGTTTCCGGTGCCCCGGTTCGCTCCCAGCTGGTCGGCATTCATCACGCCGCCAACGTCGCCGCCGCTGCCGCGGCCGCCCACGCCGTCGGCATGCCGCTGGAGGCCATCGCCGAAACGCTCTCGACCGCCGGTGCTAGCTCCGCTCACCGAATGGCCCGCACCGATCGCGCTGACGGCATCACCGTCATTGACGACGCCTACAACGCCAACCCAGAGTCCATGCGGGCCGGCCTGAAAACCCTGGCCATGCTCGGTCGCAACACCGGACGCCGCACCTGGGCGGTGCTGGGGGAGATGTTGGAACTCGGCGACGCTCACTCCCGCGAACACATCCTGCTCGGCGAAACTGTCGTCCGCCTCAATATTGACCAGCTCGTCGTCGTCGGTGATGGTGCCCGCGCGCTTTACACGGGTGCAGTCATGGAAGGCTCCTGGGGGGACGAAGCCGAGCATGTGCGCAGCCTCGATGAGGCGAAAGCACTGCTGGATGACCGGCTCGCACCCGGCGATATCGTTTTCCTGAAGGGCTCGCACTCAACCGGGGTCTGGAAGCTGGCCGACCACCTCACCGCACCGCAGGAGGAAACCTCATGATCGGACTGCTGATCGGCGCCGTCATGGCGCTCGTGCTCACCATGGTGGGCACGCCGCTGTTCATCCGCCTGCTTGTGAAGAAGGGCTACGGCCAGTTCATTCGCGACGACGGCCCCACCACGCACAAGACGAAGCGTGGCACCCCCACCATGGGCGGCGCCGTCATCGTACTCACCATGGTCGTCGTCTACTTCCTGACACACCTGATCATGTCCGCGATGGGACTGGCCAACCCCGGCCCCACCGCCACCGGCCTGTTGTTGCTGATGCTGACCGCCGGTATGGGGCTGGTCGGCTTCCTGGACGACTTCACCAAGATCTCCAAGCAGCGCTCTCTAGGTCTGACTGCCTGGGCGAAAATCGTGCTGCAGGCGGTCGTCGGTATCACCTTCGCCGTGCTCGCCCTGAACTTCCCCGACAGTAACGGGCTCACCCCGGCCTCCACCGCGATCTCCTTCGTCCGCGACACCCCCATCGACCTGGCCTTCGCCGGGCCAGTGTTGGGCATGATTCTGTTCGTCATCTGGTCCAACCTGATCACCACAGCGACGACGAACGCCGTGAACCTCACCGACGGCCTCGACGGTCTCGCCACCGGTGCCACCGCCATGGTGACGGCCGCCTTCGGTCTGATCTCCCTGTTCCAGCTGAATCAGATGTGCGGCACCGCCGGAGCCGACGCCGGGTGCTACGTGGTGCGCGACCCCATGGACTTGGCCCTGCTGGCCGCCATCCTCACCGGTTCGCTGATCGGGTTCCTGTGGTGGAACACCTCCCCGGCCAAGATCTTCATGGGCGACACCGGCTCCCTGGCACTCGGCGGCGCTCTGGCCGGTTTCGCCATTTTCACCCGCACCGAGATCCTGCTCGTGGTGCTGGCCGGCCTCATGGTCGCCATCGCCGCCTCCGTGATCATCCAGGTCGGCTACTTTAAGCTCTCCGGTGGCAAGCGCGTGTTCCTCATGGCTCCACTGCAGCACCATTTCGAGCTCAAAGGTTGGGCGGAGGTCACCGTGGTGGTGCGCTTCTGGCTCATCGGCCTGGTCTGCGTGATGGCCGGCATCGCCCTGTTCTACGGTGAGTGGGTGCTGCACCAGTGACCGCAGTTCCCGCCGCCACCGGAACCAACCTCGACCACTTGACCAGCTGGGATGCCGACTGGTCCGGACTGCAGGTGCTGGTCACCGGCCTGGGCGTCACCGGATTCTCGGTGGCCGACACCCTGGCCGAACTCGGCGCCGTCGTCACCGTCGTCGACGGCAACGAAGGTCCGGAAAACCAAGCGAAAGCAGACACCCTGCGGATCCTGGGCTGCACCGTGCGTCTCGGCCCCGAAGCCGTCGCCGGTCTGGCCAGTGCCGTCGAAGCACCACTGGACCTGGTGGTGACCTCGCCCGGCTGGCGTCCCGATCAGCCGGTGCTGCGCGAAGCCGCCGATCTCGGTATCCCGATTTGGGGCGACGTCGAACTGGCCTGGCGGGTGCGCACGCGTGGGGGCAAGAAGACCGCCGAATGGATCGTGCTCACCGGAACCAACGGCAAGACCACCACCGTCACCATGGTCGAGTCCATGCTCCGCGCCGCGGGCCTCGAGGCCGTGGCCTGCGGTAATGTCGGCACTCCCTTGCTGGACGCCCTGCGCCGTCCGGAACCCTACGATGTGCTGGCGGTCGAGCTCTCCAGCTTCCAGCTGCACTGGACCCACCACATCGAACCCACCGCCTCCGCGGTGCTCAACCTGGCCGAAGACCACGTGGACTGGCACGGCAGCTTCGAGGCCTACGCCGCGGACAAGGCCAAAATCTACGAACACACCCGGCTGGCCTGCGTCTTCAACGAGCAGGAGCCCGTGACCATGCGCATGGTGGAAAACGCCGATGTGCAAGAGGGATGCCGGGCCATCTCCTTCACGACCGACACTCCGAGACGCTCCATGGTCGGGGTGGTTGACGATCTGCTGGTGGACCGAGCCTATATTCGAGACCGCGCGAGCCAGGCCCTAGAACTGGCCAGCATCGCCGACATCGGAACCCTGGCGCCACGACATCAGGTCGCCAATGCGCTGGCCGCGGCCGCCCTGGTGCGCGCCCTCGATGTGCCCGCTGAGGCCGTGCGTGAAGGGCTGCGCCATTACGACGGCGGAGACCACCGGCTGCAGCTCGTCGCCAAAGCGGATGATGTGCTGTGGATCAACGATTCGAAAGCCACGAACCCGCACGCAGCCGCTGCCGCACTCGGGTCCTTCACCTCTGTGGTCTGGATTGCCGGCGGATTGCCGAAGGGCGTGGACTACAACCCGCTCATCCAGGCACACGGACATCGGTTGCGCGCCGTCGTGCTCATCGGCCGAGACTCCTCAGAATTGGCTGAGAGCCTGGCACGACACGCACCGCAGATCCCCGTGGAGTCTGCGCAGGTGGGAGACACTGAGGACGGATCAGCGGCGATGGAGTCTGCCGTGCGACAAGCCGACGCCCTCACCGTGCCCGGCGACGTTGTCTTGCTGGCACCCGCAGCGGCGTCCATGGACCAATTCAGGTCCTATGCGCACCGCGGGGAGACATTCATCGATGCCGTCGCCCGCCTCATGGAGACCAAAGACCTGACCTGAACCAGCCTACGAAGGAGCGCATATGACCAGCACGCGCCAGCGGTGGTGGCACAGGCTCTGGGGCTGGCTCGAAGGGGCGCAGGCGTCACGCACCTCTTACTTCCTCATCGTCGCGTCCACGCTGGCGCTGACGGCGATCGGGGTGATCATGGTGCTCTCGGCCTCCTCGGTCGAGAACATTGGCGGCCAGGGCTCGTATGCCTCGCTGACCAGCCAGGGCGTCTACGCCGTCGTCGGATTGGTCATGATGTTCTGGCTGAGCCGCTGGAGACCCGATACGCTGCGACGCTATTCCTGGATTCTCGTTATCGCGGCCATCGTGCTACTGGTGTTGGTGTTCACACCCCTGGGGCGAGAAATCAACGGTAACCGGAATTGGATCTTCATCGGCGGCTTCTCGTTCCAGCCTTCCGAAGCGGCAAAACTTGCGCTGGCGGTCTGGGGCGCCCACATCCTGGCTGTCAAAGAGAGGCTACTCACCAGTTTCTGGCACACCGTGATTCCCCTGGTCCCCGTGGGCGTACTCATCGTGTTGCTGGTGCTGCTCGGCAAAGACCTCGGCACCGTGCTGGTGCTGCTTACCGTGCTCGCCGCGCTGCTATTCACCTCCGGATTCCGATTGCGCTATCTCTTCGCCGGAGGAGCGGTCGGCCTGGTGGCCGTGGCTGCAGCCACACTCACCTCCGAAAACCGGCGCGTGCGTATTGACGCCTGGATGGGGCAGTGCGATCACGTCACCGATCCCTGCTACCAGTACGAGCACGGCATCTACGCGCTGGCCACCGGCGGCTGGTGGGGCGCCGGACTCGGACAATCACGCCAAAAATGGTCCTATATCCCGGAAGCTGAAAACGACTTCATCTTCACGATTCTGGGGGAGGAGCTCGGCCTGATCGGGGCGCTGCTCGTCATCGGACTCTTCGTGGCGCTGACCATCGGCTTGTTCCGGGTGGCCTACCGCGCGGACAACCTCTTCGTGCGCGTGTGCACCGGAGCCATCATGGCGTGGCTGATCGGGCAGGCGTTCCTCAACATCGCCATGGTCACCGGGCTGCTACCGGTGATCGGCGTGCCCTTGCCCTTCATCTCTGCGGGTGGTTCGGCCTTGATGATGGCTCTCATGGCGGTAGGCGTGGTGCTCAGTTTCGCCCGCGACGAGCGCCGTCGCGCACTCGAAAGTGAATCCACACCCTCGACAACGACTCCGAAAAAAGGCACGGTGGCATGATGACAACCCTCCACGTGGTGATGGCCGGAGGCGGCACCGCCGGGCATATCTCCCCGATGATCGCCATGGCGCGTGCCCTCGAACGCGCAGGCGACGTCGAGATCACGATGGTCGGCACCGCCAGCGGCATGGAAACGGACCTCGTGCCCGCTGCCGGGTACCCGTTAGTCACCATTGACCGTGTGCCGATGCCCCGGCGTCCCAACCTGGACCTGGCCCGGCTTCCCTGGCGGTTGCGCACCGCCATCCGGCAAGCCCAGGACATCCTCCGGGCAGCGAACGCCGACGTCGTGGTGGGCGTGGGCGGGTACGTGTCGACGCCGGTCTACTTAGCAGCCCGTCGCATGGGCATCCCCGTCGTCGTGCACGAAGCCAACGTGCGCGCCGGACTCGCCAATCGCATCGGTGCCCGTCGCGCTGCGGCAGTTGGCACCGCCTTTGCCCGCACCCGTCTGCCCGGCGCTCAGCACGTTGGCATGCCGATGCGCACCCAGATCAGCCAGTTGGATCGCTCACCCGCAGCCCGTGCGGAGGCACGTTCTGCCCTGGGGCTGGATCCGGAACGCACCACCCTGGTGGTCACCGGGGGGTCCTCCGGCGCGCTGACCGTGAACCGGGCCATTACCGGTGCGCTGAGCGAACTGCTGGAACACGCCCAGATTCTGCACCTCACCGGCCGCGGCAAGACCGTGCTGAACGACGACGGCGAACCCCTCACCGCCCCCGGCTATCACCAGCGGGAGTACGTGGACGGGCTGGAACAGGTCTACGCCGCGGCGGATCTGGTGATTGCCCGTGCCGGGGCCGGCACCGTCTGCGAGATCGCCGCCGCCGGGCTCGCCTCCATCCTCGTACCCCTGCCGATCGGCAACGGCGAACAGGCCCATAACGCCCAGGATCTGGTTCAGGCCGGGGCGGCCATCATGGTGGACGATGCCGTCTTCACCGCCTCCTGGGTGCGAGATCACTTGCCCGCCGTGTTGGGAGACCCTGCCCGTGTCGATAAGATGGCTCAGGCTGCGCATGCCCTGGGCATCAGGAATGCCGATGACACCATGGCGCAGCTGATCAAGGACGCGGCCACAACACGAGGGGGACAGCATGGCTGAGGGATCAATTTCTGCCTCCGACCTGGGTGATCTTCGTCATGTGCACCTGCTGGGTATTGGTGGCGTCGGCGTCTCCGGCATCGCTCGAATCATGGCCGCTCAGGGCCTCACCGTCTCCGGCACGGACGCCAAAGACCTCCCGATCCTCACTGAACTGTCCGCCCTGGGCGTGACCACGGCGGTGGGCTACGACGCCGAGAACCTGTCCCGCGCCGAAGCGGCCACGAACACCACCATCGACGCCGTCATCGCCTCCTCCATTGCTGGGGCCGGCAACCCCGAATACGACGCCGCCGTAAACCGGGGGATCCCGGTCTTTCACCGCTCCCAAGGGTTGGCCCACACCATGGCCGGACACCGCGTGCTGGCCGTGGCAGGCACGCACGGCAAGACCACCACCTCGTCCATGGCAGCGATGGCGTTCACCCACGCCGACGCGGATCCCACCTTCGCCGTAGGTGCGGCTGTCGCCGGACTCGGGGTGAATGCCGCCTCCGGTGTTGGCGATTGGTTCATCGCCGAGGCGGATGAGTCCGACGGCACGCTGCTCAATTACCGTCCCGAGATTTCGATCATCACCAATGTCGAGCCCGACCACCTTGACCATTACGGCAGCCCCGAAGCGGTGCACCAGGTGTTCCGCGACTTCGCTGCCCTGACCACCGGATCCGTCATTCTGTGCGCCGATGACGACGGCGCGGCCGAACTCGCCGCCCAGTTGCGCGACCCTGACACAACGACGGTGCAGACCGACGCGCAGGTGCTCACCTACGGCCAGTCCGATGGCGCTGATCTGCAGCTGATCACGCTGCAGCCGCGTGAGGCCGGCCAAGAACTTACCGTGCGCTACCGCGAACAGTCCTACACCGTCATGCTCCAGGTGCCCGGATTGCACAACGCGCTCAACGCCCTGGCCGTGCTGCTCGCTGCACTCACTGCCGGACTCGACGCCGCAGCGATCATTGCCGGACTGGAACGATTCCGCGGCACCGCCCGCCGGTTCGAAGCACACGGCGAAGTCAACGGCATCCGCGTGATTGACGACTATGCCCATCACCCCACCGAGGTGCGGGCGGCCATCCGAGCCGCCCACTCGGTTGCTGCCGGAGCGCGCGTCCACGTCATCTTCCAGCCCCACCTGTTCAGTCGTACCCGCGACTTCGCCGATGATTTCGCGGAGGCGCTGTCCGAGGCCGACACAGCCCGGGTTCTCGAGATCTACCCCGCGCGTGAAACACCGCTTCCCGGGATCACCTCCCGGATCATCTCCGAGCAACTGCCGCAACGCTATCCGCTCGGCCGTGAAGTGGCCACCCCCGACGCCGCCATCGCCTCAGTGCGCACGGTGGCCGCCCCCGGGGACATCATCCTGACCATGGGTGCCGGCGACGTGAACCAACTGGCCCCCCGCATTGTCGATTCGCTCGGCGATGGGACAGCATGACCCATCGCAGCGACACGGGCACGTCCCGTCGGCGCTCAGAGCCGATCACCGCCACCGCTTCCGGCCTGGTCCAACCACGGGGTCCGGAGGTCGTGTCCTTCCCAGAAACCGAGCGCGAACGTCGTCGTCGGCTGCGGCGCAAGGGATATTGGGCCGGTGGCATCGTGGTGTTGCTCTTGGCGGTGCTA
This sequence comes from Citricoccus muralis, assembly GCF_029637705.1. Classification (NCBI taxonomy): domain Bacteria; kingdom Bacillati; phylum Actinomycetota; class Actinomycetes; order Micrococcales; family Micrococcaceae; genus Citricoccus; species Citricoccus muralis. Next base: position 1,924,267 of record NZ_CP121252.1, on the reverse strand, counting down.
GCCGCCGTGGTGTACTTTTCTCCGTTGCTGGCCATCAAACATCTGCGCATTGACGGCACGGACTTGCTGCCCGTCACCCAGGCCCAGTCCATGCTGGAGCCGGTGGTCGGTCAGCCGTTGCCTCAGGTCGGAGACCACACCGTCAGCGAGCTACTGAAACAACACCCCGCCGTGGATTCGGTGACCACGCGTGCCGAACCACCGGACACCCTCGTCGTCGATGTCCACGAACACCCGCCCGTGGCCATGGCACCCACCGAGGACGACGCGGACGGCAACTCGCAATACGTGCTCTTCAACACCCACGGCACCGAATTGACCGTGCTCTCAGCGTCTGCCGCCCAGCCCTACGACCTTCCCGTAGTGTCCTCCGCGGAAGACGTCACCGATCCAGAATTGTTCAACACCATCACCGAGGTCTTGGGCGGATTGCCGGAAGATATCCTGAAGCAAGTTCGCTCGGCTTCGGGTGAAACGGTCGACTCTGTAGTGCTGAGCCTGCATAATGGTCGGACCGTGCTGTGGGGCAACGCCGAAGATTCCGAACAGAAAGCGGCAGTGCTCACCGCACTGCTCACCATCGAAGACGACCCGGAAGAACCCGTCTCGGAATACGACGTCTCCACCCCGGATCACCCCGTCACCCGATGAGATTCTGTTCACGACACGCGCGCCACGGTGGTTGGTCATTTCGGGCGCTCAACGTACCGTTTTGAGTAGTAGAACTTGAGTCGACGACAACCTTAAACCACGGGTTGAAACCTAGCGACTGCAAGGGAACCGAGCAGATTTAGCACAACGATTCAGCATCAACAGCGAGCAAGGGAATCTCATCGTGGCATCACCCCAAAACTACCTGGCCGTCATCAAGGTCGTCGGCGTCGGCGGCGGCGGCGTGAACGCGGTCAACCGCATGATCGAAGTTGGACTGCGCGGAGTCGAGTTCATCGCGATCAACACTGATGCCCAGGCACTGCTGATGTCGTCGGCGGACGTCAAGCTCGACGTCGGTCGAGAGCTGACCCGCGGCCTCGGCGCTGGAGCTGACCCTGAGGTGGGCCGCCAGGCGGCCGAAGATCACGTCACCGAGATCGAAGACGCTCTCAAGGGCGCCGACATGGTTTTCGTGACCGCAGGTGAAGGCGGCGGCACCGGTACCGGTGGCGCACCCGTTGTCGCACGCGTGGCCCGCTCCCTGGGCGCCCTGACCATCGGTGTTGTCACCCGCCCCTTTACCTTCGAGGGCCGCCGCCGCGCCACCTCGGCCGAGAACGGCATCGAGGCGCTGCGCGACGAGGTCGATACCCTGATCGTCATCCCGAACGACCGCCTGCTCTCGGTCTCCGACCGCTCCATCTCCGTAATGGAAGCCTTCGAACTGGCCGACCAGGTGCTGCTCTCCGGTGTGCAGGGCATCACCGACCTGATCACCACCGCCGGCTTAATCAACCTCGACTTCGCCGACGTGAAGTCGGTGATGCAGGGCGCCGGCTCCGCGCTCATGGGGATCGGCGCCGCGCAGGGCGAAGATCGCGCCATCAAGGCAACCGAAGCCGCTATTGCTTCGCCGTTGCTGGAAGCCTCCATCGACGGCGCCCACGGCGTGCTGCTCTCCATCCAAGGTGGCTCGGACCTCGGCCTGTTCGAGATTAACGAAGCCGCACGCATGGTCCAGGAAGTCGCTCACCCCGAAGCCAACATCATCTTCGGCGCCGTGATCTCCGACAACCTCGGAGACGAAGTGCGCGTGACTGTGATCGCCGCCGGTTTCGACGCCGTTGACCCGTTGAACGAAGCACCGGCCAAGTCCGCCGTGGCAGCCGCTCCCGCGCCGAGCACCCCCGCTCCGGCACAGCGTGTCGACGCCCCGGCGCAGGAAGCCACCCATGCTGCAGCTCCTGCAGCCCAGGATGAGCCGACCCCGCTTCCGGACACCGTTCAGGAGCCTGACGTCGCCACCGTCACCGAAACGACGCAGAGCCGTCGCCAGGACGACCTGGACGTCCCCGACTTCCTGAAGTGACCGCCACCCTGCTCGAGTACCACCACGCTGGCAACGGCGTGCACGTGGGATTTACGTCGGTTCAGACCGGCAACTTGGCCCTACACCTGGAGGGCCAGACCACTGACTCACTCGAGCAGGCGCGCACTCATCGCGCGGACTTGGAACGAGCCTTGGACCTCAGTGTCGGATCCACTGCATTTCTGCACCAGGTCCACTCGGCCACTGTCGTGGATGCCGAGGGGCTTGGTTGGGGTGAAGCGACTGCTTCTCAGACTCCGCCCGCGGCCGACGCCATGATCAGTCGGGGAGGCGGCACCCCACTGGCCATCATGGTGGCGGACTGCCTGCCGGTGGCATTTGTGACGCGCGACGGGGACACTGCGGTGGCACATGCCGGCCGAGTCGGCCTCGTCTCCGGGGTACTGGAAAGTACGCTGGAGCAGCTGGGTGTCGACCCGGTGCACATATCGGCGTGGATTGGGCCGGCTATTTGTGGGTCTTGTTATGAGGTCCCGGAGCAGATGCGTGACGACGTTGCCGGTGTGCACTCGACCGCAGCCTCCACCACATCGTGGGGCACCCCCGCCTTGAACCTACCTCGCGCCGCAGAAACACTTCTGACCAGGGTGGGAGTCCAGGTCAGTCGCAGTGCAGTCTGCACCCTAGAAGACGACCGGGTGTTCTCACACCGGAGAGCGCCGGGCCAAGGTCGATTCGCGGGACTGGTCTGGCGCGGCGACACGCCCGCATGATGCGCCAGATCTCCACGGTGTGGGCATCACCGTGAACTAGTCTCGGAATTATCCGACAGAAACGATGGATGAGGTGTTGGCATGGCTGGTGGAATGAAAAAGGCGATGATCTACTTGGGTCTCGCCGACAGCGAGGAACAGTACGAAGCAGAGCAGCGTGAGCGCGAGACCCGCAATGAAGAGCGTGCGGAGTCGGCTCCCGAAGTAGCTCCGCGCGCCACGGTCAATCGACCTAGCGACCGCGCGGCAGCACGTCAGGCTGCCTGGGACGGTGAATCATCCTCGTCTGTGGAATTGGTTGATACGGAATACCGTGCACCGGTGACCCCCATTAAGCGCGCGGCACAGGCTCGAGAGGAATCCAAGGCAGTGCACCAGCTCACCACGATCCATCCCCGGTCCTACAATGATGCCAAGCGCATTGGCGAGTCCTTCCGGAACAACATTCCGGTCATTATGAACGTGACCGATATGTCAGAGTCTGAAGCCAAGCGCCTCGTGGATTTCTCTGCAGGCCTGGTCTTCGGTTTGCGTGGCTCGATTGAGCGCGTGACCAACAAGGTCTTCTTGCTGACGCCCGCCGATGTCGAGGTCGTTACCGAAGGGCAGAACACCCCTTCGGAAGAGACCTCCTTCTTCAACCAGAACTGATCGACCACCGCTCACCGTCGGGAGTAACACGTGATTTTTGTATGGGCCACCGCCTATCTGCTGCTGATGCTGCTGCAGATGGCACTGCTCGTACGTATCGTCTTCGACGTCGTGCAGTCTTTCGCCCGTGATTGGGCGCCGCGCGGAATTCTGCTGCTCATTGCTTCGGCCGTTTACTCGATGACCGATGCGCCGTTGCGGTGGTTGCGTTCCAAGATCCCGCCATTGAACTTGGGCGGTGTGGGCATTGACGTGGCTTTCCTCATCCTCTTCGTCGTTGTCATGCTCGCCAAGTCCATTGCCCTGGTTCTGGCACAATCGTCGCTTTGATCGACACGATTCGCACCGCTCGGGCAGCGAGAGGTTCCATGCTCTCGCCGATGACCTCGACGCGGTGGTAATGTAAACACCAGATGTGCACAGCGAGACTGTTGAGACAGATTGACAGACCCTCACAACCGCACCGAAGAAATTCTGCCACCCGGCAGGGACGACCACGTTATGAGGTGACCACATGGCTCTGACGCCGGAAGATGTAGTCAACAAACGGTTCCAGGCGACCAAGTTCCGTGAAGGCTACGACCAGGATGAAGTCGACGACTTCCTTGACGAGATTGTTGTTGAGCTGCGTCGCCTGAACCAGGAGAACGACGAGCTGCGCCGCAAGGTGTCCGAGCTGCAGTCCGGCGACGGTGCTGACGCTGCGGTTCCGGCTCCGGTGTCTGCCGACGGACAGTCCGGCGAAACGGCCGCCGAAGAAGACCCAACTGAGCCCGAGGCCGAAGAAGAGGTTGTCGTCGAAGAGACCGAAGAGGTCGTCGCCGAGACCACGCAGCCCGCGCCGGTTACCGCCGCCGCTCCTGCAGCCGCTCCGGCCGCCGAAGCCGCTCACAGCGGAGACGCAAACAGTGCCGCTGGCGTTCTCGCCATGGCTCAGCGCCTGCACGACGAATACGTCGCCCAGGGTGAAGCCAAGCGCGATCAGATCATCGCAGAAGCCAAGATCGAGGCCGACAGCCTGGTCACCGACGCTCAGGAAAAGTCCCGCAAGATTCTCACCGAGCTGGAAAAGAAGAAGTCCGTCCTCGAGCGTCAGGTGGAGGAGTTGCGCGGATTCGAGCGGGACTACCGCAGCCGCCTGAAGTCCTTCATCGAAGGACAGCTACAGGACCTGGACTCCCAGGCTCAGATCGTCGATCAGTAATTAGCGGCGTCTCGGGGGGTCACGGTGCGAGCCGTGACCGACCCCGCTGTCGTCTCTGTCCCTCAATACAGGAGTTCGTGTGGAGGACCATCCTCGTCTCGCCCGGTCAGGTTGGCTGGCGCTCATTCCGTTTGTTATCGGACTGGCCGCCGATCAGATCACGAAATGGATTGTGGTCGACGCCATGACCGAAGGCGAGAAAATCGCGGTCATTCCTCCATTGTTGCACTGGCACTTCATTCGTAACCCGGGTGCCGCGTTCTCTATTGGCCAGGACTACACCTGGATCTTCACGATCCTGCAGGCTGTGGCTGCCGTGGTGGTCACGGTCCTACTGTTCAAGGTTCGTTCCAAAATCTGGGCCGTGGCGCTCGGATCCTTGCTCGCCGGTGTGCTCGGGAACCTGATCGACCGTCTCTTCCGCGAACCGGGTTTCGGCATGGGTCACGTGGTCGACTTCATAGCCCTGCCGAACTTCGCAATCTTCAATATCGCCGACTCCCTGATCGTCTGCTCGATGATCGGTATCGCCTTGCTGGTGCTCACAGGCCGGCAGCTCGATGGCTCCCGCGACACTGCCGTCACAAAAGAACCCACGCCTCACGACGACTCCGAGCCAGTCGAAAACAACAATGAACACTGAGACCTTCGACGTCGATCGCCCGGGACGTGCCGACGCCCTCGTTGCGGAGCACCTCGGGATCTCCCGCACGAAAGCGGCTCAGTGGTGCACCCTGGGCGTCGTCCGGGCGGGACCGAACTCGGATGCTCTTGAGGTCGTCGGAAAGTCAACCAAGATCGCACTAGGGTCGAGGCTCGTCATCGAGATTCCCGAAGAACCCGACCCTCTGGATGTGAAGGTGGAGATCGTGGCCGGACTCAACGTCATTGCCGATGAACATGACTACGTCGTGGTGGACAAGCCTGCCGGGGTAGCAGCACACCCATCGCCGGGCTGGTCTGGTCCCACCGTCGTGGGAGGACTGGCAGGTCTGGGATACCGCATCAGCACCTCCGGGGCCGCAGAGCGCCAAGGGATCGTGCATCGCCTGGATGTGGGCACCTCAGGTCTCATGGTGGTGGCCACCACGGAACACGCTTACACGGCGTTGAAGAACGCTTTCCGTGACCGCACGCCCAAGAAGATTTATCACACCATCGTCCAGGGCCTGCCTGACCCTCTCAACGGGACCATCGACGCCCCCATCGGACGGCATCCGGGCCACGACTGGAAATTCACGGTACTCGAGGGCGGCCGTGACTCCATTACCCATTACAAGACACTGGAGGCGTTTGGCCCGGCCACCCTCGTCGAAGTGACCTTGGAAACCGGGCGCACCCACCAGATCCGGGTCCATTTCTCGGGGATGAATCACCCGTGCATCGGCGACCTGACCTATGGTGCAGATCCCACCCAAGCTGCAGAACTGGGCCTGACCCGGCAGTGGCTTCACGCACATCAGCTGGGCTTCGAGCACCCGGGCACGGGGGAGTGGGTCGAGTACCACAGTGACTACCAACCCGATCTCTCCTACGCCTTGAGCGTGTTGCGCGGCGAGAGATTAGACTCGTAGCGCCCCCAGCATCTCGTAAGTGAAAGGTGTGTGCTGAGATGACGATGAACGAGACTGAAGCTAACGCGGATGGCGGATTCGTCCACCTTCACACCCACACCGAATACTCGATGCTCGACGGTGCGGCGAAGCTGAAGGACCTCTTCGCAGAAGCGAACCGGCTGGGTCAGAAATCTATCGCCATCACCGACCACGGCTACCTCTTCGGCGCGTTCGACTTCTGGAAGCAAGCCACCGACGCCGGTATCAAGCCGATCATCGGAGTGGAAGCCTACCTCACCCCGGGGCACCAGCACCGTAGCGACAACACCCGTATTCGCTGGGGTGAGAAAGACCAGCGCGGTGACGATGTTTCCGGTGGTGGTGCGATCACCCATATGACGCTGCTGTCGAAGAACAACACCGGCATGCACAATCTCTTCAAGGCCGGCTCGATCGCGTCCCTGGATTCGGCCTACGCCAAGTGGCCTCGTATCGACCGTGAGCTGCTCAGTGAGTACTCCGAGGGCCTGATTGGTACCACGGGTTGCCCCTCGGGCGAGGTGCAGACCCGACTGCGCCTTGGGCAGTACGACGAAGCCGTCAAAGCCGCGGCCGAGTTCAAGGACATCTTCGGCGCCGGGAACTTCTACTGCGAACTCATGCAGCACGGCTTGGACCTGGAGAAGCGCGTCATTGACGACCTGCTCCGCCTGGCCAAGGACCTCGACCTGCCCCTGGTGGCTAGCAACGACCTTCATTACACGCATGAGCACGACTCCAAGGCCCACGAGGCCCTGCTGGCGATTCAGTCGGGTTCCAAGCTCAACGAGCCTACGTATGATCAGGGAGGCTCCCGCTTCGCCTTCAGCGGCACCGAATACTACTTGAAGTCCGCCCGGCAGATGCGTGAGCTGTTCAAGGAGCTTCCGGAAGCCTGCGATAACACCTTGCTGATCGCCGAACAGTGCGAGGTGTCCTTCAACACCGAAGCTAACTACATGCCGCGGTTCCCCACCCCCGAGGGTGAAGACGAGACCTCATGGCTGATCAAAGAGGTCGCCTCCGGCCTGGCCTACCGGTACCCGAACGGTGTGCCAGCGGACGTGCGCAAGCAAGCCGACTACGAACTCGACGTCATCATCTCCATGGGCTTCCCCGGCTACTTTCTCGTGGTGGCCGACTTCATCAACTGGGCTAAGGACCACGATATTCGCGTCGGTCCGGGGCGTGGTTCCGGTGCCGGTTCCATGGTCGCTTACGCCTTGCGTATCACCGAGCTGGATCCGTTGAAACACGGACTGATCTTCGAGCGCTTTCTGAACCCGGACCGTGTGTCCATGCCCGACTTCGATGTCGACTTCGATGATCGTCGCCGCTCGGAAGTCATTGACTACGTGACCGAAAAATACGGCGACGAGCGCGTATCCATGATCGTCACCTACGGCACCATTAAAACCAAACAGGCGCTGAAGGACTCCGCCCGCGTGATGGATCAGCCGTTCTCCATGGGCGAGCAGCTCACCAAGGCGCTGCCGCCCGCCGTGATGGCCAAGGACATCCCGCTGAAGGACATCGAAGATCCAGAGGCGCCCCGCTACGGCGAAGCGGGGGAGTTCCGTGAGCTGATCAAGTCCGACCCGGTGGCAGCCGAAGTCTTCGAAACAGCCAAGGGTATCGAGGGACTAAAGCGCCAGTGGGGCGTGCACGCCGCCGGCGTGATCATGTCCTCCGAACCAATCATCGACGTCATCCCCATCATGCGCCGTCTGCAGGATGGCCAGGTTATTACCCAGTTCGACTACCCCACGGCCGAGGGCCTCGGACTGATCAAGATGGACTTCCTGGGGCTACGAAACCTCACGATCATTTCCGATGCCATCGCCAACATTAAGTTGAACAAGGACTTCGATCTGGACCTGGAGCACCTGGGGCTCGAGGATGAAGAGTCCTACAAGCTGCTGGCTCGTGGTGACACGCTCGGCGTGTTCCAGCTCGATGGTGGACCCATGCGCTCTCTGCTGAAGATGATGCGCCCCGACAACTTCGAAGACATTTCCGCGACGATCGCCCTGTATCGTCCTGGTCCTATGGGTGCGAACTCGCACACCAACTACGCGTTGCGTAAGAACAACCAGCAGGAGATCACTCCGATTCATGCCGAGCTGGAAGAGCCGCTGCGCGAAATTCTCGATACCACCTACGGCCTGATCGTGTACCAGGAGCAGGTCATGGCCATCGCCCAGAAGGTTGCCGGGTACTCGCTCGGCCAGGCAGATATTCTGCGCCGCGCCATGGGTAAGAAGAAGAAATCCGAGCTGGACAAGCAGTACGCCGCCTTCCACCAGGGCATGCTGGACCGGGGCTACTCCGAGGCCGCGGTGAAGGCGCTCTGGGACATCCTGCTACCCTTCTCCGATTACGCGTTCAACAAAGCCCACTCGGCTGCCTATGGGCTGGTGTCCTACTGGACCGCCTATCTGAAGGCTCACTACCCGGCCGAGTACATGGCAGCCCTGCTGACCTCCGTCGGTGACGACAAGGACAAGCTGGCGATGTACCTCAACGAGTGTCGTCGCATGGGCATCACCGTGCTTCCGCCGGACGTCAACGAATCGGCGCTGAACTTCACCCCTGTCGGCCAGGACATCCGTTTCGGCATGGGCGCGGTACGTAATGTCGGCGCCAATGTCGTCAACGGCATGGTCAGCGCCCGCGAGGAAAAGGGCGCCTACACCTCCTTCCAGGACTTCTTCAAAAAGGTGCCGGTGGTGGTATGCAACAAGCGCACCATCGAATCGATGATCAAAGCCGGCGGGTTCGACTCTCTGGGGTATCCGCGCCGTGCCCTGCTATCCATTCACGAAGAGGCGGTGGATGCGACCGTCTCCCAGAAGCGGCAAGAAGCGAACAACCAGTTCGACTTCTTCTCCCTGCTGGAAGACGATTCGGCCGAAAGCGACATGGGCCTGGGCATCACCGTGCCCGAATTGCCGGAATGGGACAAGAAGACCAAGCTCAGTTTCGAGCGCGAGATGCTCGGACTCTACGTCTCCGATCACCCGCTGCAGGGTACCGAGGGAATTCTCTCGCAGCACGCCGACCACAGCGTGACCTCGGTGCTCTCAGAGGACGGGCCCGCCGACGGCTCCAGTGTCACCATCGCCGGTCTGATCACCACCTTGGAGCGCAGGATCGCTAAGGCCTCAGGTAACGCCTACGCGCGCTGTGAGATCGAGGACTTGGCCGGTTCCATGGACGTCATGTTCTTTGGCCAGGTCTATGCGCCCATTGCGACTCTGCTGGCCGAGGACCTGGTCGTCGCCGTGCGCGGGCGTGTGCAACGCCGCGATGATGGATCCGTGGTGCTCTCGGCACAGGAACTGACCCTGATCGATACCACCGCTGAAGGCGGTAACGGACCGGTCCAGCTGTCGATGCCGGCCTTCAAAGCAACCGAGGACGTGATCAGCGAACTCGGTTCGGTGCTGAAGAATCACTCGGGCAAGACCGAAGTCCGGCTAGTGTTGAGCGGATCCAACGGGCTCGAAGTCATGCAGTTGGGACCTGACTACCGAGTCACGCCTAATCCGGCGCTCTTCGGCGATCTGAAGGTGCTCTTGGGCCCGTCCTGTCTCGAATAAGATTCAACCCAAGATCTAGTGTTGAGCATGTTGTCTGAGTGCAAGATGTAGTTATATGCTGTTCGGGTAGGGTGTACGAAAGTACATCAATCGACCCTGTCTGAAGTAAGGCTGGAGTATGCACTGTCCGTTCTGTCGTCACGAGGAGTCCCGTGTGGTGGACTCTCGTTCCTTAGACGACGGCACGGCCATTCGCCGGCGGCGCCAGTGCCAGTCCTGCGGTAAGCGATTCACCACCATGGAGACCACCGCGCTGACCGTCGTCAAGCGCTCCGGTGTGGCCGAGCCATTCGATCGATCGAAGGTCATCAACGGTGTCCGCAAGGCGTGCCAAGGTCGTCCCGTCTCCAACGACGACCTGGCCGTGTTGGCGCAGGAAGTCGAAGAGGCGATTCGCTCGACGGGCAACTCCGAAGTTGACGCCCATGATGTGGGGTTGGCCATTCTTGGACCGCTGCGACAGCTCGACCAGGTAGCGTACTTGCGTTTCGCCTCGGTCTACCAGGACTTCGAAAATCTACAAGACTTCGAGAAGGCGATCCACGAACTTCGTGAACACCCGGGCGCACGGGAGATCCTGCAGCCCAAACTGTTCACGCGCTAAACCGCCGGTGGCGGTTCCGGAGGGGAAGCCGGAGCCGCCACCGGTCCACTTTCGCACTCGCCTCGGCGAGGGTTCTTAGTTGCTGGCTGAAGCCTCGGAAGCGAACAGCGCTGCTCCGATGATGCCGGCGTTGTTCGTCATGTCGGCCGTCACGATGGGGGCGCGGAGTGACAGGTAAGGCATGAAATCATCCGGACGCTTGGAAATGCCGCCTCCGATGATCACCAGGTCCGGTGAAAAGAGTCGCTCCACGTGAGTCAGATAGGGTTGCAGGCGCTCTTTGGCGTAGACCTGCCAGTCCAGGTCCTCACGCTCACGTGCGGCTGCCGAAGCTTTCTTCTCGGCCATACTACCGCCCCAGAATTCCAGGGAACCAAGCTCGAGATTGGGAATCAGCACGCCATCATGGACCAAGGCAGAACCGATGCCGGTGCCCAGGGTAATGGTCAGGACGGTGCCTGCTTTGTCTACTCCGGCGCCGAAGCGCGATTCCGCCAGTCCGGCGGCATCGGCGTCATTAAGCACGCGTACTTCGCGCTCCAGTCGAGCCGAGAACAGGTCGGCGACTTCGGCACCCACCCAGGAAGGGTCGATGTTGTTCGCGGAGAGGCAAATCCCGTGGTGGATGACCGCAGGGAAGCAGATGCCCACCGGGTTGGACGACTGCGGCGCCTTGGGACGGGAATCCAGCTCGGCGACGATCTCGGCTACCGTGTCGGCCACGTGCTCCGGGGTGGCTGGCCGCGGGGTAGGAATCCGGAAACGCGAACCGTGTAGCTCCCCGTTGGTGTCGTGCCCCGACTTCAGCCGGACGATGCCGCCCTTAATGCCGGTGCCACCGATGTCGATGCCGATGTAGGTGCTGGACTTGCCGGACGAATCGGCCATGGACACTCCTTGAAGCGATATACGGTGTGGTCGAGAGAACGGATCAGGACAGGGTCAGGATGTCGGTGCCGTCTTCGGTCACCACGAGCGTGTGCTCGAACTGTGCCGTCCGGCTGCGGTCACGTGTGGTGACGGTCCAGCCGTCGTCCCATAGGTCCCACTCGATCCCGCCCAGCGCGATCATCGGTTCAATGGTAAACACCATTCCCGGCACCATCACAGTGTTGTAGGCCGGTGCGGCATCATAATGCGGCACGATGAGCCCAGAGTGGAACTCGACGCCGACCCCATGCCCGACGAAATCCTTCACCACGCCGTAGCCGAAGCGTTTGGCGTAGGACTCGATAGTCCGGCCGATGACGTTGATTTCGCGCCCGGGCTTCACCGCGCGGATGCCGCGCATCATGGCCTCATGGGTGCGTTCGATGAGCAGATCGGTTTCTTCGTCGACGGTACCCACTCGGAAGGTGCGATTGGTGTCACCGTGGACGCCGTCGTAGTACGCAGTGATGTCGACGTTGAGCAGGTCTCCGTCTTCCAGGACGGTGGAATCGGGGATGCCGTGGCAGACCACCTCGTTGAGCGAGGTGCAGATCGACTTGGGGAACCCCTTGTACGACAAGCATGAAGGGTAGGCACCGGCCTCGATGAGGAACTGGTGGGCGATGACGTCGAGCTCATCGGTGGTGACGCCGGGGCGGATGTACTCTTCGAGGGCGTCGAGAGCTTGGGACGCGATGCGTCCTGCGGTCCGGATCCTCTCGATGCCGGCGGCATCGTAGACGTCCCCGGCTTTGCCCTCGTCGGCGGTCTTCTTCCCGACGTATTCCGGGCGAGCAATGCGGGCCGGGACGAAGCGCTCGGCCGAGATCGTTCCCGGGACGAGCCGGCCGCGGGGCGCGCGTGAGCCGGGCTGGCCTCGATCGGGCCCGTCCACCGGATGGTTGTGGCTGGCGTCGCTTCCCGGTGCCGGGGCTTCCAAGCCGGTGGTGGACGCGGTGGAGAGCAGATCATTCTCGGTCATGCCCCCGATCCTATCGCGGGCGGGGGCAACCGCGTCGAGTGTCGCTATCGTGTGCGTCACCGGTGTGATAGTCATGAGGCTATGACTGAGTATTGGTTCAACGTAGAAACCCACCAGGTCGAAGAAGGTCCGCAGTCCGACTGGTCGAAACTGCTCGGGCCCTATGAGACCCGTGAAGCAGCACAACAGGCCCTGTCGAAGGTGCAGGCCAACAATGAGCGTTGGGACGAGGACGAGGAAGACGAATAAGACTCGTCTGCGAGTAGACCCTGGCGACTCCGGTTAGTAGCCGTGCTCTTCGGAAGGGAAGCTGCCCTCGAGTACCTCGCGGTGGTAGGTGGAGACCGCATCGGTGACGACGGTGTGTAGCTGTGCGTACTGCTTCACGAAACGCGCCATCTTGCCCTGGCGCAACCCCAGCATGTCCTGCCAGACCAGCACCTGGCCGGTAGTGTCGGAGCCGGCGCCGATGCCGATGGTGGGCACGCGCAGTGCCTCGTCCACGCGGCGCGCCACGGCGGCGGGCACCATTTCCATCAGGATTGCGAAGGCCCCGGCTTCCTGGAGAGCCAGAGCGTCCTCGACCATGGCGGCCGCGGCGTCGTCGTCGCGTCCCTGAATGCGATAGCCGCCCAGCACGTTCTCCGACTGCGGGGTGAACCCGATGTGTCCGATGACGGCAACACCGGCGGAAACCAGGGCGCGCACGTGATCCGTGTACTCCGACCCGCCTTCGATCTTGACCGCCGAGATGCCCGACTCTTTGACGAGCCGGACTCCGGACTCCACGGCCTGGGCGGGGGAGACCTCGTAGCTACCAAAGGGCAGATCGGCCACCACGAAGGCGCGCTCGGTGCCGCGGACGACTGCTTGAGAAAAGGTGATGATGTCGTCCAGGGTGACCGGCAGGGTGGTGGCATGACCCAACACCGTGTTGCCCACCGAATCACCGATGAGCAGCATTTCGATGCCAGACTGGTCGAAGAGGCCAGCGGTGATCGCGTCGTAACAGGTGAGCATCGCGAAGCGGCGCCCTTCGTCTTTTGCCTGCTGGAAATGGACAGTGCGGAATTTCCGAGGAGTCGAGTCGGCCATGTCCGTTAGCTTAGCGGAGAGGCGGGGGACTATTGTGGAGTCCAAGAGCGCCCCCGCAGGCGGATCGCTCTGAGAAGCACCCAATCCGGAGGCATGATGGATCGTCAGCAAGAGTTCGTCCTACGCACCATCGAGGATCGCGACGTGCGTTTTGTGCGCCTGTGGTTCACGGATGTGACGGGAACACTAAAATCGGTAGCGCTGGCCCCGGCCGAGGTCGAGAACGCCTTCCAAGAGGGGCTGGGATTCGACGGCTCCTCCATCGATGGGTACACCCGGATCTTTGAGTCAGACATGCTGCTGGCGCCGGATGCTTCCACGTTCCAGATTCTGCCGTGGCGCGGACAGGACGAGCCGACGTCGCGCATGTTCTGTGATGTGCAGACCCCCGACGGGGCCTCCTCGGCCGCAGACCCGCGCAATGTGCTGCGCCGCGCCCTGGACAAAGCCGGCGATATGGGGTTCACCTGCTACACCCACCCCGAGATCGAGTTCTATCTACTGAAATCCCATCACCTGGATACCAGCGGTCTGCCGGTGCCGGTGGATCAGGCCGGCTACTTTGATCACGTGCCGGGTGGGGTGGCCCAAGATTTTCGTCGCCACGTCGTGTCGATGCTGGAAGCCATCGGGATCTCGGTGGAATTCAGCCACCACGAGAACGGCCCCGGTCAGAACGAGATCGACCTGCGCGCCGCCGATGCGCTGACGACCGCGGATAACATCATGACCTTCCGCACCGTGGTGAAGGAAGTCGCTCAGCTGCAGGGCAGCTACGCCACCTTCATGCCCAAGCCGTTCGGCGACCACCCCGGATCCGGGATGCACACCCACTTCTCGCTGTTCGAGGGCGACTCCAACGCCTTCTACGAGCCCAGCGCAGAGTACAAACTCTCGACCACGGGCCGCAGGTTTATTGCCGGGCTGTTGCATCATTCGGTCGAGCTCTCGGCGATCACCCACCAGTTCGTGAACTCCTACAAGCGGCTGTGGGGCGGAGGAGAAGCCCCGGCCTATGTGTCGTGGGGGCATAACAACCGCTCCGCTTTGGTGCGCGTTCCTCTCTACAAGCCGGACAAGGCGGGTTCCGCTCGAGTGGAGTACCGCGGTATCGACTCCGCGGCGAACCCTTACCTGGCTTATGCTGCGCTGATTTCGGCCGGGTTGAAGGGGATCGAGGAAGAATACGAGCTTCCCGAAGCAGCTGTGGAAGACATTTCGGCACTGACCTCGCACGAACGCCGAGTTCTGGGTCACGACCCGCTGCCCGGCACGTTGCACGATGCGTTGCGGGTGATGGAAGACTCCGAATTCGTCGCCGAGGTGCTCGGTGAGCAGGTCTTTGAGAACTTCCTGCGCAATAAGCGTCAGGAATGGGATGACTACCGGGTGAACGTTTCTCCGTACGAGCTGCAGCGCTATCTCGGGATTCTGTGACCGTGCCAGGCCCAGCCAGCGATCGACCGACCATCATCGGAGGGACTGAGCTGCGCCGACGCGATCTGATTGCGGCCGGATTTTCCGACCTCGAACGCGCCCTGCAGTTCCTCGACTCCCACGAGCTCGAAGGCAGTGACCGCGCCTTACTGTTGCGCTCCATGCGCTCGGTCGCCGACGCTGATCAAGCACTGTTGCTGCTCTTGCGGCTACTCGATCGGGCCCCGCAACTGCAGTCCTTGGTGGTAGCGCCGTCGTCGACCGATACCCCAGCGGGCGAACGGCAACTAGTGACGCTGCTGCGTCTGTTGGGCGCTTCGGAAGCTCTCGCAGAGTTCCTCATCCGACGGCCCGAGCACCTCGACCTGATCCTCGAGCCGGAGCAGGCGGCTTCGACGGCCCCGGCACTGTACGGTCTCGAGCTGGAACCCGAGGACCGGGACCCCGCGGCGGAAGTGCGGCGACTACTGCTGGAAGCGGTCGGCGCCGATGCCGACTCACAGAACCCGCCCCGGGCCACCCTCACCGGCAAGGATGCCGCTGTGGCCCTTCGCGTGGCGTATCGGCGGCAGATCGTGGCGATCACCCTCCAAGATGTGATGGCTCCGGATCCGGTGGAGGCTCAACCCGCTGTCTCTCGCTGGCTGGCGGATATTGCCGCCGCGGCGGTAGAAGCAGCGTTGGCGGTGGCCCGTGCCGAGGCCGTGGAGAAGCACGGAGACGCCGTCGACCAGGTGCGACTGAGCGTGCTCGGCATGGGTAAATGCGGCGCCCGCGAGCTGAACTACATTTCCGACGTCGACGTCATTTTCGTCCATGAGGAGCCCGAAGAACACCAGGGGATCGCCGAGGAACTGGCGGCGGGAATCTCGGTGCACATCAATCGGCCCGCCGCTGAGCCGGGGCTGTGGGAAGTGGACGCCAACCTTCGTCCGGAAGGCAAAGACGGTGCGCTGTCGCGGACGGTGGAATCCCATCTGGAGTACTACCGACGCTGGGCTCACACCTGGGAGTTTCAGGCGCTGCTCAAGGCCCGGCCGATTGCCGGCGACGGCGAGCTCGCTCAACAGTATCTGGACGGCATCCATCCGCTGGTGTGGGATGCCTCCTCCCGCGAAGGCTTCGTGGAGCAGGTACGCTCCATGCGTCGGCGGGTGATGGACAATATCGCCAGTCGTGACAAAGAACGCGAGATTAAACTCGGCGCCGGAGGGTTGCGCGACGTCGAATTCAGCGTGCAGTTGCTGCAGCTGGTGCATGGCAAGACCGATGAAACCCTGCATGTGCATGGCACCGAAGACGCCATCACCGCCCTGCGCGACGGGGTGTACATCGGCCGCGCCGATGCCGAGGATCTGGCTCGTGCCTATCGGTATCTGCGGCTGCTGGAACATCGCATCCAGCTGGTGCACATGCGCCGGACCCACCTCATGCCGGAGCAGGAGGAGGCGCTGCGCGTGCTCGCCCGGGCCATTGAGCCCGCAGACCGGCCCGCCACGCAGGTGATGAATGCCGCGCAACTGCAAGCCTCCTGGCACCAGACCCGCCGTCGCGTCCAGGAGCTGCATCAGCGGATCTTCTACCGGCCACTGTTGTCCTCCGTGGCCAGCCTGTCCGCCGACGAGGTCCAGCTGACGCCGGAAGCGGTGCAACAGCGGCTGGCTGCCCTGGGTTATCGCGCTCCGTCGGGGGCGATGCGCCATATTGAGGCGCTTTCGGCCGGGGTGTCGCGGAGGGCCACGCTGCAACGTCAACTCTTGCCGGCGTTGCTGGCGTGGATGGCCAACGGCGCGGACCCCGACGGAGGGCTGCTGGGGTTCCGTCGACTCAGCGAATCGCTGGGGAACTCGCCCTGGTTCTTGCGGATGCTACGGGATTCCTCGGCGGCCGCGGAGCGACTGTGCCATGTGCTGAGCTCGTCACGTTTCCTCTCCGACATGCTGGAACACGCCCCGGACGCCGCGGCGTGGCTGGACCAGGACCGGCACCTGGTGCCGCGGAGCCTGGAGGACCAACTGCAGGAGATGCGCGCTGTCGTTGTGCGTCACCCGAAAGCCGATTCCGCGATGCGACAGGTCCGGTTGATTCGTCGTCGCGAGATTCTACGCACGGCCCTGTCGGACGCCACGGGCGTGAGCGATCTGAAAACGGTGTGTCACGCCCTGGCCGATATCGACCAGGCCGCTGTGGTGGCCGCTCTGAAGATCGTGGTGCGCGAAGCCGGTGAGGACCGCGCAGCTGATCTCGCCATCGTGGCTATGGGCCGCCAAGGCGGACGGGAGATCACCTACGGTTCCGACCTGGACGTGATGTTCGTCCAGCGAGCCACCGGCGCAGGGGCCCCGGAGGATGCTCAGAAGCAGGGCATAGAGATGGCCAAGCGGCTGACCACCCTGCTCAAAGCGCCACTGACGCCGGCAATTCCGCTCGAGCCGCTCCTGATGATCGACGCCGACCTGCGTCCGGAGGGCAAGAAGGGTCCACTGGTGCGCTCGTTGGATTCTTACCGCGAGTACTATCACCGCTGGGGTGAGATCTGGGAAGTGCAGGCCCTGCTGCGGGCGCGCCCGATTGCCGGGCCGGACGACTTTCAGCAGGAGATCACCGCCTGGGCAGACTCGGTGCGCTATGACACAGAAGTGGCGGGAACCCAGCTGCGGGAGATCCGTCGGATCAAGGCGCGGGTGGAAGCCGAACGGTTACCCCGTGGAGCGGACCCGGCACGACACATCAAGCTCGGTCGCGGCGGGCTCTCGGACGTGGAGTGGCTGGTACAGACCCTGCAGCTGCAACACGCCGGAGACTATGAGAGCCTGCACGAGACCGGCACGATGCCAGCACTAGAGGCGTTGACCAGTATTGGAGCCCTGGACCGGGAGGAAGCGAGCCAGCTGGCCGAGGCGTGGCGGTTGGCCACTCGGGTGCGTGCGGCCAGCGTTTTGTGGACCGGGAAGACCTCAGACGTGTTGCCCACCAACCGTGACGATCTGGAAGCGATCGCCCGTTGGTGCGGGTACGAACCGGGCAGAGCCTCAGAGTTGGAAGAGGACTACTTGCGCACCACGCGCCGCGCCCGGTCCGTGTTCGACCGCCGGTTCTACGGGGCCTGACCGAGCAGTTCGAGGGTGCGGCGCCGAGCGGAGAGCTCGGGTGCCATATTAGTGATGATCAGCTCGTCAGCCTGGACGCGCTCTCTGAACTGGTTCAGATACTCGCGTACCGTCTCGGGCGTGCCCACGGCGGAGTACTTGAGCATGCTCAACACTTGCTCGCCGCCGGGGGAGTGCATCAGCATGGTCACCTCGTCTTCGGTCAGGGAACGGCCGCGGCCGAGCATCATCCGGATGCGGTCGCGCTGGGCCTGCTCGAAGGCCGCGTGTGCTTGCTCTTCGGTGTCTGCGGCAATCACGTTGACCGCGGCGATGAACCAGGGCTCGGAGCCATCCTGGGACTCGAAGGACTCTCGGTAGATCCGGGCGGCGGACTCCAGCATCTGCGGGGCAAAGTGGGAGGCGAAGGCGTAACCCAGGCCCAGTTGTGCTGCCAGCTGCGCGCCGAAATGGGAGGACCCCAAGATCCACACCGGAACCCGAGTGCCCTTACCCGGGTAGGCATCGATGCCGGGAATGCGGGATTCGCCGTGGAGGTAGCCGATCAGCTCCAAAACATCCTGGGGGAAGGAATCGGCCGAAGAGTGATCACGCCGGAGGGCATGCAGGGTGCGCTGGTCGGTGCCCGGTGCCCGGCCCACGCCCAGGTCAATCCGGTCCCCGTGCAACTCGGCCAGGGTGCCGAATTGCTCGGCGATGACCAGCGGCGAGTGGTTCGGCAGCATGACGCCACCGGACCCCAGACGAATACGGTCGGTATGTGCCGCCACGTGCGCCAGCAACACCGAGGTGGCCGACGACGCGATGCCCGGCATGTTGTGGTGCTCCGCGAACCAGATGCGGTGGAACCCCTGCTGTTCGGCGAGCTGGGCCAGCTCTACCGATTCGGCCACGGCCTCGGAAATGCTCTGCTGGCTGCGCACCAGAGCGAGGTCGAGGATCGAGATGGGGAAGGACAGCGAGGTCACGGGGCACCGGCTTTCAAAGATCGTTTGTACTCAATGATCTCAGCGTGGGGTTGACCGGCAATATTCCCTGTTCGCCGTCAGCGAGCACCCCGAAGCCCGGCCACCACATGGTCCAGATGCAGTGCCGCTTCGGCGGCCTCCTGACCTTTCGATTCGGATGAGCCCTCGAGGCCGGCTCGGTCCAGTGCCTGGGCGTCGTCGTCGACGGTGAGAATGCCGAAGCCCACGGGCTTGCCCGCGTCGAGCTGCACCCGGGTGAGTCCCTCGGTGACGGCGGAAGCGACAAAGTCGAAGTGCGGGGTCTCACCACGCACGATGACACCAAGGCATACGACGGCGTCGTAGTCCTGGGCGAGCGCGGCCTGGGCGGCCAAGGGGATCTCGAAGGAACCGGCCACCGTGATCAGGGTGTGCGAGGCGTGAGCTGCCTCGAGGGTCTGCTCGGCCCCCGCGATCAGCCCGGCCATGACCTGCTGGTGCCAGGAACCGGCGATGATTGCCACGCGGCGTCCGGTGGCGTCGACGGTAAGGCTAGGGGCGCCGTGCTTACTCATGGAAGTTCTCCTCAGTGGGGTTCGGGGTGGTAGAAACGAAAGGCAAGGTGTGGCGCAACCGGTCGCGCTTGGCATCCAGATAGCCGGCATTGTGTTCACCGCGGCCGACCACGAGGGGGAGATGCTCGGTCACCTGGATTCCGTGGCGCTGCAGTTGTTCGACCTTGTCAGGGTTGTTGGTGAGCAGGCGGATGCGAGCCAGTCCCAGGTGCTGGAGCATTTCGGCGGCCGCCTCGTAGTCGCGGCTGTCGACGGGCAGACCCAGTTCGAGGTTGGCGTCGATGGTGTCTAGTCCGGACTCCTGTAGTTGGTAGGCGCGCAGCTTATTGGCTAGTCCGATGCCGCGTCCCTCGTGGCCGCGCATGTAGATCAGGACGCCACCGGTGGCGGCAATCTCGGCGAGGGCGGTCTCCAGTTGGGGGCCGCACTCGCATTTCAGGGACCCGAAAACCTCACCGGTGAGGCACTCCGAATGCACCCGGACCAGGGCGCCGTCGGCCGGGAGCGCGCCGTCGGGGCCTGGGCTCACCAGCGCCAGGTGCTCGACTCCGGCGCGCCGGTCGCGGAAGGCCATCATGCGTAGTTCGCCGTAGTGGGTGGGTACCAGTGTGTCGGCATGCAGCGACACCCGGCGTTTCACCGGGGCGGGCGCGGTCCCGGCCTCCTCGTCTGGCCGGTGAATGTTCTCGTTCGCGTTGAGATAGGAGATGAGCGCTTCGATGGTGATCACCGGGATGTCGTGTTCGGCGCCGAGCTTGATCAGCCCGGGCAACCGCATCATGTCACCGTCCTCGGCCACGATTTCCGCAATGACACCAACCTCGCGGAGCCCTGACAATCGCATCAGCTCGACGGCGGCTTCGGTGTGTCCGGCGCGGGCGCGGACTCCGCCGTCGACCGCACGCAACGGGAGGATGTGCCCGGGACGGTTTACATCACGCGGACCCGACTCTGGATCGGCGAGCACCTGCACGGTGCGCGCCCGGTCGTGCGCGGAAATGCCGGTGGTGACCCCCCGGGCGGCGTCGACGGTCACGGTGTACGCCGTCGAGCGCACATCCTCGTTGCGGGCCACCATCATGGGCAGATCCAACTGATCGGCAATGTCGTTGGACATCGGCGCACACAGCAACCCAGAGGAGTGGGCGACGGTCCAGGCAATCCATTGGGCGCTGGCCAGCTGTGCCGAGAGAATGACGTCGCCTTCGTTCTCGCGGTCCTCATCGTCAGCGACAATCACAGGCCGACCAGCGGCGACGGCGGCCAGAGCATCCTCGATGGAGGAGAGAGGCAATGCAGCGTGGCTCATGCGCGGTTGTCCTTCCCGGAGAAGGCCAGCAGTCGGGCGACGTGCCGGGCCAAAATATCGGTCTCCACGTTGACGCGCCGGCCGGGTTCCAGCCCGCCCAGCGTCGTCGCTTCCAGCGTCTCTGGGATGAGCGAGACCTCGAACCATGCTTGCGCCTCCTCAGGGGAGGACACGGCGCTGAGCGTCAGCGACACCCCGTCCACCGTGATCGAGCCTTTGTCTACCAGTAGCGGTGCCAGGGCGGCATCCTCAAGACCGAAACGCACCGTGTGCCAGACTTCGCCCGGAGTGATGACGGAGACCACCGCGGTACCGTCCACGTGCCCTTGCACCACGTGCCCGCCCAGCCGGGTGGTTCCGGCCACGGCTCGTTCCAAATTCACCGCGTCACCCACCTCCCGGTCGGCCAGCGCCGAAACCGCCAGGGTTTGACCCATCACATCGGCGGAGAAGGCGGTGCCTTCCCGCTGCACAATGGTCAGGCAGACGCCGGAAACACAAATAGAGGCACCGTGGTCGGCGTCCGAGGTGACGAGCGGGGCGTCAACAGTGATGCGCAGGGCATCATCGGGGAGGCGTTCCAGCCCGATGATCCTCCCGGTCTCCTCAACGAGTCCTGTGAACACGGTTTTCTCCTTTGGTGCGGGTGTGATTGTCGTCGTCAGTGGGGGAGCCTGCTGAAGTGGTGGGCAGCACGGCGTGCAGCACATGATCTGGGCCGAGCCAGTGCTCGGTGAGGGGACGTAACTTCACGGCGCCTCCCACGGTGGTCACGCCGAGCGAATCGACGGCGGTGTAGGGGCCGCCGAGCAACACAGGGGCGGTGTAGACGAGCACGTCGGTGGCCAGCCCGGCTCGCAGGATGGCATTGGCCAGCCGAGGTCCGCCTTCGACGAAGATACGGGTTCCGGGTCCGCCACGTTCAACCAGGTTCGCCAGATCTGCAGCCAGGTCGTCGCCGGTGAGTTGCAGCGGAGCGTCCAGCCCGTGGGCATCCAGCGCAGGGTGACGCAGCACGGCAGCCTCAGCCGGGATGGGGCGGTGCCCGATGACCACGGGAACGGGTTGATGCACCGGTGGCACCAGTAACCCTCCGTCGGTGTCGCGTGCGGTGAGGCTGGGGTCGTCACTGAGCAGCGTCCCGGTGCCGACCACGATGAAATCTGCCCGTGACCGCTGGTGATGTACATCAGTGCGGGCCTCGGGGGACGTGATCCATTGGCTACTGCCGTCTTCCGCAGCCACCCGGCCGTCGAGCGACTGCGCCCATTTCACGATCACCGCGGCAGCCGGGCGCTCCTCGAGCTGGATGAGCCAGTCGCGGATCAAGCCGAGGCAACGCTGTTCTTGAACTCGTGGGATGACGGTGACGCCGTTGCAGAGCAACCGCTGTGCGCCTCCTGACGACTCGGGCCCAGGATCCGCAGCGCCATAGGCTACGGCGCCGATGCCGGCGTCAAGCAGTGCTTGCGAACAGGGTCCGGTTCGGCCGATATGATTGCAGGGCTCCAGGGTGACGACGGCGGTGAGTTCCGCGGGGTCCAGCCCCGGTGAGTGACGTCGCTGCAGGTGAGTCAGAGCCTCGACTTCTGCGTGAGGAGTACCGGCGCCGCGGTGCCAGCCTTCGGCGACAATGCGGCCGTCGGCATCGATGAGCACACATCCCACGGGTGGGTTCTGGTTGTCCGGTCCCAGCGCTGGGGAGCGGCGGGCCAGCGTCAGGGCACGCTCCATGGCGTCGTCGATATCGCCGAGACGAGTCATCCGGCGCCCTCCTTGCAGACGGGTGCGCCGGGTACGGGACGGTACGCTGCCGCCCCGCGTTCCTCTCATCCGGACTAGCGCTGTACCAGCACATTACCGTCGGTACCGGAATTTCACCGGTTCAGCCCCGTGGCACGGGGGTCGCGGACTCTCACCGCCGGTTCGGAATCACACCGACCCCGGAACACGGTTCCTACTGTACTCGGTTGTCGTCTCAGACGAGCAACGCCACGACACATTCGCGGCTTCGCGTCCTCCACAGGGGCCGGGATGCCGGCCCCTGTCCCCATTCTCTGGGCCGGGCGACTCCCAACGTGCACCCACGCTGATGGCATGGAAC
Source organism: Citricoccus muralis (assembly GCF_029637705.1). Lineage (NCBI taxonomy): Bacteria > Bacillati > Actinomycetota > Actinomycetes > Micrococcales > Micrococcaceae > Citricoccus > Citricoccus muralis. The sequence goes on along the minus strand of NZ_CP121252.1, from coordinate 1,901,365 downwards.
CACCCATCCGACGAAAGAAAGAAGCCCATGGTGTCGTTCGATTTGAATCCAGATCAGAGTCCACTCGGAGACGGTGACGGAATCGCTGCCGATTGCCGACATGTGATGAGCAGGACCACGGTCGCGGTGATGTTCCTGATGCATCGGTGGGATCACCTGCGCACTTTGAACCGCGCCATGGATTGTCTGTTGGACATCGTCTTGACGCACGACGAACTGTGCTTGGTGGATGAAGACAGCCAACTTAGTGAGTGCTTCGTCTGTGAGACGGTGCGCGAGTTCAACCCGGTAGAAGCGGTGGAATGCCTGACTTTGAATCAGTTTGTGTTGCAGAAGGAATTCGGAGCGGAGGCTTGTCGCCCACTGAACCAGGTGGTCTATGAGGCCGACTCAGCTTTTGGGTTTGACCACGGTGACATGGACATGGACGGCTTCTGTCAGCTGGTCATGGAGCGCTGTGTCGACGAACAGAGCCTGGTGCATGGTTTGCACACCGTCTTACGTGGTGTCGTGGCCGATGATGCTGAAGCACGTCAGCGTTTTGAGGCCCTTTTGGCCGAACTGCGCACCGATTCGGACCTGGAAGGCGACACTTTCTTTCGAAATGAACTGGTCAGCGACGGCGATGACCGGTGCTGGTTGTTGGATCGAGGCTGGTCGAGCTACCGGTTGCACTGCCAAGTGATGGACGCGATGAAGGGGTACTGGGACCAAACAGCGGTGCCCGCCGAGTAGATCACTCGACGGGCACCATTGAAACTCAGCTGCGGGGAGACAATCAGACTCCGTAGTAGAGCTCGAATTCCAAAGGGTTCGGGCGAGCTGCCAGAGGAATGATTTCGTTCTCCCGCTTGTACTCGATCCAGGTCTGGATCAGGTCCTCGGTGAAAACATCGCCAGCGAGCAGGAACTCGTAGTCTGCCTCCAGAGCGTCCAGGGCCTCATCCAGTGAACCGGGTGCCTTCTGGATGTCAGCGGCCTCTTCCGGGGGCAGCTCGTAGAGGTCCTTGTCGATCGGATCTGCTGGCTCGATGCGGTTACGAATACCGTCCAGGCCAGCCATCAGCTGGGCGGCGAAGGCCAGGTACGGGTTCGATGACGGGTCCGGAGCGCGGAACTCCAGGCGCTTGGCCTTGGGGTTGGAACCGGTGATTGGGATGCGAATCGCGGCCGAGCGGTTGCCCTGCGAGTACACCATGTTGATCGGTGCCTCGAAGCCCTTGACCAGTCGACGGTAGGAGTTCACCGTCGGATTGGTGAAGGCTAACACCGCCGAGGCGTGCTTGAGCAATCCGCCGATGTACCAGCGGGCAGTGTCGGAAAGGTTGGCGTAGCCCTTCTCATCGAAGAAGAGGGGCTGGCCACCCTGCCACAGCGACTGGTGGCAGTGCATGCCAGAACCGTTGTCTCCGAAGACCGGCTTGGGCATGAAGGTCGCCGACTTGCCAAAGGCATCCGCGGTGTTCTTCACGACGTATTTGAACTTCAGCAGGTCATCAGCTGCGTGGGTGAGCGTGTTGAACCGGTAGTTGATCTCGGCCTGCCCGGGAGCACCCACTTCGTGGTGCGAGCGCTCGACTTCAAGGCCGACCTCATCGAGAACCGCACACATCTCGTCGCGGATGTCGGCTTGCTTGTCCATCGGTGAGACGGGGAAGTACCCGCCCTTGATCGACATCTTGTGGCCGAGGTTTCCGCCCTCTTCTTTGCGGCCGGTGTTCCAGTTAGCCTCTTCGGAATCAATCCGGTAGAAGCTGTGCTCCGGCGAGGAGGAGTAGCGTACCTCATCGAAGATGAAGAACTCGGCTTCGGGTGCGAAGTTTGCCGTGTCGGCGATACCGGTGGAAGCGAGGTATTCCTCGGCACGCTGGGCCACACCCCGGGGATCGCGGTGGTAGGGCTCGCCGGTACGGGGGTTGACGATGGAGAAGTTCATCGTCAGGGTTTTGCGGACACGGAAGGGGTCCACGAACGCGGTGGCGATATCCGGAATCAGCTGCATGTCAGACTCGGCGATGCCCTGGAAACCTCGGATGGAGGAACCGTCGAAGAGCTGCCCTTCGGTGAAGAAGTCGTCGTCAATGGACTTGGCCGGCAGGTTGAAGTGGTGCTGCAGGCCTGGGAGGTCCGTGAAGCGAACGTCGATGAATTCGATCTCCTCGGACTTGATGAACTCGAGGACTTCTTCGGGAGAAGAGAACATGAGGTACTCCTGTCGTGGTGAACTCTTGACTAAAGACTATCGGCGACGGTGAATTAATCGTGTCACGAATGTTTCCGACATGTAACGAATCATTAGCGGCGGTACACTCACATGTGTGGGACGAAAGCGTGGCGAGAAGCCGAAGAACCAACCGGAATCGATGATCAGCCGGAAGGATTTAGGCTCGTGGATTGAAGGTCCTCCACATCACGCGGCCGGTAGCTACCCAGGTCAAGAGTTGGGGTTACCTCCTGAAGGGCCTGCTGCCATGGCGGGGTACGGGCGACGTTTTCTGGCCCTGATCATCGACTGGGTGATCGCCCTCGGCCTTGGCGCACTGTTCTTCAACGGAAGCGAAATCGCTCCTTTGCTCATTTTTGCCGGCATGCACATTCTCATGATCGGCCTGTTGGGCACGACTATTGGCAAGCGCATCGCTCGCATTCAGATTGTCAAAGTGGGTGGCGCCAACGCCACCTTGTCGACCTCTTTGATCCGTACCGCATTGTGGATGGTGATCGTCCCACTGATAATCATCGATTCCGACGGTCGCGGACTTCATGATCGTCTGGCCAAGTCGGTCGAGATCGTGATGTAAGTCCGGAGCGACAAAAGCCGTAACTAGTAACGGAAATGGAACGGGCCCTGACAAATGCCAAGGCCCGCTCCATCGAATCACGCAGATCAGCGTCCGCGCATCGCTTTGCGGTCAGGGCGCATCCGGTAGGGGTCGATTCCCTTCGGAATTGGAAGCTTGTTGGACGGCAGTGAGGCCAGACGATTCTCGACCGCACGAACTTCGTGCTTGGTGAGAGTCTTCTTCATACGCTTGAGAGTCGGCTTGATCTCGTGCAGCTCAATCTCACTGGGTCCCTTGCCGACCTGGACTATGCGAATCTCGACATTGGGAAGGTAACGAGCCATCTTGCGGCGCTCTTGATCGGCCAACTTTTTAACTCGCTCGTAGCCGCCTTCTCCCACGAGAACCACACCGGGACGTCCGACCGCGCGGTAGACAGCATCCTGGGTCTTCGCGTTCATCGCCACCGGTTCCTGAGGAACCACCCAGCCGCGGCCGATGTTGCTCAAAGCAGCGCCGGCTGCGCCCGGGCGTCCTTCGATCTGCGCGTAAGCGGCACGTTCAGCCTTGCGGTTCATCACGATGAGAGCCGCGAGCAGACCGAACGGAATCGAGATCAACAGCCAGGTGATCCAGTTGTTGAGGAGCAATCCGACACCCAGGCCGACCACCAGGGCGATGACGAACGCAAGGACCATCCACAGCACGAGCGTCTTGTCGTGCTTACGGGTCATCGAAAAGACTTCGGCGATCTGCTTGAAGAAACCCTTCTTGTTCTTCTTCGCTGCCTTCTTTTCTGCCCTGGTCGCCTTCGCCAGAGCCTTCTCTTGAGCGCGACGCTCACGCTGCTCGCGTTTGACGGTCTTCAGGTCCTTCTGAGGAGCGCGGGCAGGGGTTGCGTCGTTGTGATTGCTATTCGAGGCCATAGTGCCTCTAGTCTACCGGCAATTCGCCTGTGGAAAACCTCGAACACGAGTTGTTGGTTCCGGAGACGATAGAAGTACGGCTGAAGAAATGGAGAGAGCAATGTTCGTTTCCGACAACGCAGATGCCGATCTCGACGGTGAGAACGCGACGGAGACCCCGTTAGTGAAGGGCTGGCAGGCACGCCGGATCCTTGCTCATGGTGCGCACGCCGAGGCCTGGGTCATGGACTCGTTGAATGCGAATCAAGAGCAGTGCGTCCTCAAGATTCCGCGATCGACCGCGGACGCGGCTGCTCTTCAACGCGAAAGGCACTTCGCAGTAGGACTCACCCACCCGCACATCGTTTCTTTTCTTGGACCGGTGCAGACGAGCAGGGGGGAAGGCACTCTCTGGGAGTATTGTGCCGCCGGCGATGCATTGAGTCTGGTGCAGGTGCTCGGACCATTGCGAGTGTCCCAGGCGGTGACGGTTTTGGTACCCCTGGCACAGGCGTTGGACTACGCCCACGAACAGGGAGTCGTTCATGGAGATGTATCTCCGGGCAACGTTGTCTTTGACACTCAGGGCAGACCGAAACTCTGTGACGTGGGGGAAGCTCGAAGCATCAGTAACCCAGACCGCTGGACAGGGACCGAGGGCTTCAGCGCTCCTGAGCTCGATATCCATGAGTACCGTGTTAGCTTGCAACCTGCTGCTGACGTATATTCGCTGGCAGCATTGGGTTGGTTTCTCCTCACGGGACGACTCCCCGGCGACGAGGCACGCCGACCGGCGCTCAAGATCTTATTGCCTGAAGCGCACGATGAGGTCGCCGAACTGCTGGAAGCCGGCCTGAACCCAGACCCTGGGCAGCGTCCCACACTGACTGAATTTTCCGTTGCGTGCTATTCCTGGGCGCTGCCGGAGCCATTGCAATTGCATGCTCTGGTTGATGAACGGACCGCACTTTTTCTTCCGACACGCCACGAGCTGGGCGAACAACATCCCGCTCAGCGCCGTCGAGGCGGCGGCTTGCTGGCACCCCGGAGCAACAACCGTCAGCGTCGACGGAAACAACCCACCGCCCATCGGAAGCGTCGGCCAGTTCCGCGTAAGAAGGGGATGCGAAGTGCGCACACCAGAATGGGCTTGGGGCTCGGAGCGACGGTGCTCGGCGCCAGCATGATTCTTAGCAACATGTGGTCAGGGTCGGAACCGCAACCCGTTCCGAACGCCGGTGCTGACCAGACGGCGTCGGAAGTCGTACCGTCTCCTGCCTGGGACACCATTGTGGACCAATGGAGCGAGCGTCGCGCCGTGGCATTGACGCAGCGGGATGCGTCCGTGGTGGGAAGCTATGCAGTGGATACGGGAGCCGCTGCCGACGACGATCGAGCCCTAATTGATGCACTTCAGCAACAGGGGATCGTTTACGAGGGGTTGTCGATGACGGCTCAGGTGGATGATGCCAGCGTGGAGGGGGCTTCTGCCCACGTTTTGGTCGAATGGACGATGAGTTCGTACGCGGTGCGCTCGGCGAATGACGCAGCGGACGATGCGCAGCGCACACCGGGCAGTACGGAGCATGTCTGGATTCAATCCAAGCTCATTGACGACGAATGGCGCATCGAGTCGGTCACGCCCGCGTCTGTTGACGACGCACGACCTCAGACCAACACTGCCGCAGCATTACCGAATGTTCCAGGGCAAATCGTGAGAAAAAAGTGGGGCCGTCCCGATTACGAGACGGCCCCACCTTTGAGTGGATGACTACTGCCAAACGACAGCAATCACGAGGTTGATCAGCGACAGCCCGCCGACAGAGTGGGCAATACCAATCGGAACCGGCTGACCGCGATTCTCTTTACGACGACCGATCCACGCGGTGATGAAAACGAGCAAGGCCAAACCAAGCTTGACTGCGATCTTGACGTTGTTCGGTCCGTCACCGTCACCGACATAGGAGAGCCCAACCAGAATCAAGCCGGTGACCAGCATGATGATCGCACCCCACCACTGGGACAGGGTGACCGTCGGGTTCTTGAATTTAGCCAGCCAGCCACCCACCAGCGCGGCAGCGCCGATGATGTGGATGGCGACGAAGATGAGTGTGACAGTTTCCATGAGCTACGGTGTTCCCCCTCAGAGTCCGAGCTCGTTGGCGAATTCGCCGGCTTCCAGCCGTGCCTTGACGGTCTGCAGGAAGCGACCTGCGTCAGCGCCATCCACGAGGCGGTGATCGTAGGTCAGGCACAGGTACATCATGTGGCGGATGGCGATGGAGTCATTTCCATCGGCATCGGAAACCACCATCGGACGCTTGACGATGGCACCCGTTCCCAGGATGGCCACCTGCGGCTGATTGATGATCGGAGTGTCGAACAGAGCGCCCACGGACCCGATGTTGGTGATCGAGAACGTTCCGCCGGAAAGCTCATCAGGGGAGATCTTGTTCGTGCGCGCACGCTCTGCCAGATCGGCGATCTTGCTGGCAACACCCGAAAGGTTCAGGGAACCGGTGTCAGCAATCACGGGAACCAACAGGCCACGATCCGTGTCAACCGCGATGGCGACGTCCTCGGTGGCGTGGTAGGTGATTTCGCCGGCGTCTTCATCGAAGGATGCGTTCAGCTTGGGGTGCTGCTTGAGCGCCTCGGCCACAGCTTGGGTGATGAAGGGCAGGTAGGTGAGCTTCACACCGTGCTTCTGAGCGAAATCGTTCTTCGCGCGTCCGCGCAGGGCCACGATACGAGTCATATCGATCTCGTGGACCTGGGTGAGCTGTGTGGAGGTATCCAGCGACTCGCGCATACGGCGGGCGATCACCTGACGGATGCGCGGAGCCTTTTCGGTGGTGCCGCGCTTCGAGGGATCCACGGAGGACACCGGAGCCTTGGCTGCCGGCGCTGCCGCGGGAGCGTCCGCAGGTGCTGTCTCTTCCTTGGTCTGAGCGGCATCCAGCACGTCCTGCTTGCGGATGCGTCCACCCACGCCGCTGCCCTTGATGGCGGACAGATCGACGTTGTGCTGACGGGCCAGGCGACGCACCAGCGGGGTCACGTAGCCGTCACCGCGTGTTTCGTCAGCGGAACCGCTGTCCGGAGCGGCAGGTCCCGGTGCGGACTCGGTCTTCTCCTGCTTCGGTGCCTCGGCGGGAGTTTCCTTGGGCTCTTCCTTCTTCTCTTCTGCGGAAGCCTCTTCCTTCGCGGGGGCCTTCTCTTCCGGGGCAGGAGCAGCAGCGGGAGCCGAAGAACCAGCGGAACCGGAACCGATCAGGGCCAGCACGTCGCCGACCTCAGCGGTCTCGTCCTCGCCAACCTTCACCTCGAGCAGCTTGCCTGCTACGGGGGAGGGAATCTCGGTGTCGACCTTGTCGGTGGAGACTTCGAGCAGTGGCTCGTCGACCTCGACGTCGTCGCCCACTTCCTTAAGCCAGCGGGTAACGGTACCTTCAGTGACGGACTCGCCCAGTGCAGGAAGAGTCACCTCGGTGGCTCCGCCGGATCCGGCGTCATCGGAGGAATCAGCGTCAGCAGCTGGTGCCTCGGCTTCTGCCTCGGGCTCGTCCTCTGCCTCGGGCTCGTCCTCTGCCTCAGCCGGGGCTTCTTCGGCCTCTGCCTCGGCCTCTGCGGAATCGTCTTCGTTGCTTCCGGACGCGGCACCGTCGCCGCCGCCAATACGAGCCAAGTCGGCCCCGACCTCGACGGTCTCGTCCTCTTCAACGAGGATCTCTTCCAGAACGCCGGCTACCGGCGAAGGGATTTCAGTATCGACTTTGTCAGTCGAGACTTCCACTAAGGGCTCGTCCACCTCGACCTGGTCTCCGACCTGCTTCAGCCAGCGGGTGACGGTGCCCTCGGTGACGGACTCACCCAGTGCTGGCAAGCTCACGGTTTCAGACATGATGTCCCGTTTCCTCTCTCAGTTTTCCGGTTCCTCACCGGACATGCGGTGATGGGTGGCGTCGCCACCCGAATATTGGGGTGGCTCAGCCGTGGAGCGGATGACCGTTGAGGGCCATCGCTGCTTCGCCGAGAGACTCGTTCTGGGTCGGGTGTGCGTGGATGAAGGCTGCAACATCCTCGGGGTACGCCTCCCAGTTCACGATGAGCTGGGCTTCACCGATCTGCTCGGAGATGCGCTTGCCGATACCGTGGACACCAATGATGGCGCCGTCTTTCTGACGGACCATCTTGATCACGCCGCCGGTGCCGAGGATCGAGGACTTGCCGTTGCCCGCAAGGTTGTATTCGGTGACCTCGATGTTTTCTTTGCCGAACTTCTCTTCAGCCTTGGGCTGGGAGTAGCCGACGGACATGATCTCCGGCTCAGTGAAGGTGACCTTCGGGATGTTGACATCCTCAACGATGAGCGGGTTGTTGCCGGCGATCTCTTCGGCAACGAAGATGCCCTGCTGGTAGCCGCGGTGCGCCAGCTGAACGCCGGGGACGATATCGCCGATGGCGTAAATGTTGCCCACGCCGGTGTGGAGACGCTCATCGGTGATGACGAAACCACGGTCGAGGGTGATGCCCTGCTCTTCAAAGCCCAGGCCCTCGGTGTTCGGACCGCGACCCACCGCCACGAGGCAGACCTCGGCTTCGAATTCCTTGCCGTCTGCCAAGGTGACCTTGACGCCGGAATCGGTTTCCTCAACCTTGTCGAAGAAGGTGCCCAGGTTGGACTTGATCTTCTTCTTCTTGAACTCGCGCTCCAGGATCTTGATGATCGATGGGTCCTCGTTGGGCACCAGGTGGTCCAGGCCCTCGATAATGGTGACATCAACCCCGAAGGAGTTCCACAAGGACGCGAACTCCGAACCGATGACGCCGCCGCCGAGGACGATGGCGGACTTGGGCAGGTAGTCGAGCTGCAAGGCCTCGGTCGAGGTCATGATTCGGTCGCTGACGGTCAGGCCGAAAGTCTTGGAGTACGAACCGGAAGCCAGGATGATGTGCTTGCCCTGGTAACGCGTTCCGTCAACCTCGATCTCGTTCTGGGAAACGAGCTTGCCTTCACCTTCGATGACGTTGACCTTGCGCATCTTCAGCAGGCCGGACAAACCCTTGAACTTGCCAGCGACGATGCCGTCCTTGTAGTCGCGCACCTTGCCCATGTCGACGGACTCGACGGTAGCGTTGACGCCGAAGGACGAGGCATGACGTGCCTCGTCGGCGACCTCAGCTGCGTGCAGGTATGCCTTGGTAGGGATGCAACCCCAGTGGAGGCAAGTACCGCCGAGCTTGCTCTTCTCGATCAGGCCTACGGTCAGGCCATGCTGGACGGCTCGCAGTGCTGCGCCATAGCCGGCGGAGCCACCGCCGAGAATGAGGACGTCAAATTCCTGAGCGGTTTCGGACACGAGTGTTGCTCCTCTACGTTAGGGCACGGGGATTTTCCCGCCCCGGTTGTACTGGAATCCAGTATGAATTGCGGGCAATGTTCAGCCTGCGAGACTTTGAAATCAACCTTATCTATGAATTGGGCTGATCGGCTACTCGCAACAAGCGATGACGCACGGGTGAATGCACCGTGCTTTTCAGTGATTCGCCTGTGCGTCCGCGGCGTTATTAGGCAGTGATTCGTTATTAGGCAGTGATTCCTGCGCGCTGGGACAAGAACGTCAGCAGTGTGCGGACCATCACGCCGGTCGCATCCTTCGGGGTGTATCCCCAGGCGCTTGATTCGTTGAATGAGGGTCCCGCGATGTCGAGGTGAGCCCAGGGGGTGTCGCCGACGAATTCACGGAGGAAGGCCGCCGCGGTCAGCATGCCCCCGAATCGATCGCCCATGTTGGAGATATCGGCGACGGAAGAATCCAGCGACGCCCGCTGGTTGGCGGGGATCGGCATCGGCCAGATGCTTTCTCCGGAGGTCTGGCCGGCGGTAACGAGTTCTTCGCGCAGCGCGTCCTGGCCCATCACACCGGTGGTGCGATTACCAAGGGCAACCATTTGCGCACCCGTGAGAGTGGCGATGTCGATCACTGCATCAGGTTTTTCCTGGCAGGCCGCGACCAAGGCGTCGGCCATGACCACACGACCTTCGGCATCGGTGTTGAGTACTTCAACGGTCTTTCCGCCGAATGTGGTGAGTACATCCGACGGGCGAATCGCCGTAGCGGAGGGCATGTTCTCTGCAACAGCCAGCCAGCCGGTGACCTTAATCGGAAACTGGAGGCGAGCAACAGCTGCAACGACGGCGGTGACGGTGGCCGCGCCCGTCATATCCGACTTCATGGTCATCATTGACGCGGCCGGCTTGAGCGAAATTCCACCGGTGTCGAAGGTAATGCCTTTTCCCACCAGAGCGATGTGGCCCTGTGCATCGGCGGGGGAGTAAGCCATCCGCACCAGACGCGGAGGACGCGACGACCCCTGTCCGATGCCCAGAATTCCGCCGAATCCTTCTTCGGCTAGGCGCTTTTCATCCCACACGGTGGTCTCGATGTCGAGATCCTTGACTAAATCCACGGCCGCATCAGCGAGCGAGGCTGGGAAGAGATGCGAGGGAGGGGTGTTGACGAAGTCACGGGTCACTCGAACGGCCTGAGCCACGGTTTCGGCGCGGCGTACAATGTCCGCGGCGGTGACGGCCTCCAGATCACTGACCACGAAAATCTCCGCCACGGGAGACTGAGCGGAACCGGCGTTTTCCGTCTGGGAAGCGGCATCCGTGTCGGCCTCGTTCGTGGACGCATCTTTGCTCGAGTTAGTGGAACGGAATGCGGTGAAAGAGTACGCCGCGATGGCCGCGCCTTCGGTGATGGCGGCTAGGCGTTCCGCGGTATCGGCAGGGAAAGCGAACGCGACGCTCTTCAATCCGGCCAGGCTACGAACAGCAGAACCGGCAGCGCGTCGAAGGTTCTCGACGGCAATCTCGCCTTCTGGCGACCCATCGACCGCAGGAGTGCCTTGGGCAGGGCGATCCTTCGAACCAACACCGGCGAGGACCATGACGTCGTAGTTGCTCTCCGCTGAAGCAGGGATCCGCAGAACTTCATCAGCAGCGCCGCGCACTCCGAGCGCGGGGAGCAGATCAGTGATCCGCTGCGTTTCCTCCTGAGTCAACACCGAAGATTCGACCAGTCGCGGACCATCGGAAGTGGATTCCGTCGCAAGCACCAGTGCCTGTACAGCGGGAACCTCGGCGACAGCGTTCAAAGTCGGACCGGTGGTGGTGATGAAAGTGGGGGTTGACGCAGTGGTCACGAAGATCACGTCCTTTTGAGAGTGAGTCAGCGGTGTGGGGTCGGTCCCATCCTAACGGGGCTTTGGAATACTTCTGAGGCACTTCGCCGTTGAGATGGATAAGCTCGAAATGGTCGCCACAGGAAGGAACCTTGGTGCAAGATCCCAGAATGCTGTTTAGGCTGCAGCCGGAAGGCCGCGAACTACTCTCGGCCCAGGTCGATGGGGAGTCTCCTCTACGCGGGCTGGGCATGCTTGCTGTGTTCAGCGGCCACCTCGACGCCGGCAATATCGCCCGTCAGGTGAATGACACCCTGTTGGAACGATTGGACCATCAGCTCCTGGCGAGCTTCGACGCCGACCAGTTGGTTGACTATCGCTCCCGGAGGCCACACATCACCTTCGACGGTCAGCGATTCACCGATTACCGGGCTCCCGAGCTGCAGTTGCATCTAGTGAACGACGTTCTCGGCAAACCGTTCCTGCTTTTGTCTGGCCAGGAACCGGACTATCAGTGGGAGCGGTTCGTCTCGTCTGTTCTTTTCCTGGTGGAAGAGCTGGACGTGCGGCTGGTGACCATGCTGGATGCCATGCCATTACCGGTACCTCATACTCGCCCCCTGGGGGTGACCGCACACGGTAGCCGTGAGGAGTTGGTGGCCGGCCTCAGCACCTGGTCGCCGCAGGCGCGCATGCTTTCCGGTGTGGGGCAGCTGTTGGAATTGCGTCTGGAAGAGGCTTCGTATGACACCAGCGGATACACCATCCACGTCCCGCACTATCTGGCCGACGCCACCTACCCACAGGCTGCGGTATCGGCTCTGGAATACGCCGGCGCTGCACTTGAGCGGATGCTCCCCACCGATGAACTGCGTGAAAAGGGACGAGAAATCGACCTGGAGCTAGACCGTCAGACCGAATCATCCGGGGAAATCCGGGCCATGGTGACCGGGCTCGAGCAGAACTTCGACCAGCATGCGACGAAATCTGGGGAAGTGCGCTCACTGTTGCTTAATCGCGACGCACAGGTTCCGGACGCCGAATCTCTGGGCGCAGCAGTGGAAGAGTATCTCTCTTCTCAGCCGCGTCACGCTCAGGAACACGTTCAGCCGCGGTCGATTATGCCGTCTCGTTCACAGGATCACCTGAATTTGGATGACACGGGAAGCCGAGAAGAGGATGCGGACGCGACTGACGGTACTAGGCCGGATTCTCCCTCCGAGGACTAACACCTTGGTGCTCCACACCCTTCGGTGTGGAGGGCGTCATCCACAAACTGGTCTGAGCGGCGCTCGAAGAACCACACGTCGTAACGATGCTGGTGCACATGAACGCATCGAATCATCGCCCCGGTCTACTTCCCGCTAGTGACATCGTTTCTCGGCGCCTCACCGTCCGTGAGCCCGCGGAGCTGATGGCCTACATCATCCATACGCTTGGCTTTGAACCGACTCGGTCGTGGGTGGGTGTTGCGATACGCAATCGTCAGCTCGGTGCCGTGATGCGAGGGGATCTGCTTCCTTCTATGGAACTGGCGCTCACCCACGGCATCGCGGACCCCGATGAAGTCGATCGGCTTGAGCACGAGGCGCAAAGCCTCGGCCAGTTCGTGGCCACGAAACTTAAGCACGACATCGAATCCGACCGGATTCTGATGGTGTACTTGCTTGATGCCGAGTCGAAAGCCCCCGATATGTCATCCTCGGCCGGCGGGGTCGGGTCACCTCCCGAAATCCTGCGGCAGATCGACCGATGCGTGCGCCGCGGGGCCGCACTCACCGAGTTGCCAGTATTCGAGAGCTGGGTCATCAACGAACGACGGGTCTGGCACCTCTATTGCCGAGAACGCGGATTCTGCGCGACACAGGGCTCTGCCGTTAAAGAGGCACGAGGAACCTATGTCAGCGATTCCTTGACGCTGTTGGGGCAGCCCATTGAGGCGGATCACGTCGCCGTTTGCCTACCGGAGCCGTGTGGTGATCCCGCGTCGCTGCCGGCAGCACCGTATGAAGGCGACACGGTGGCATGTTGGAACTGGACGCGTCAGTGGGACGATGTGCTCAACGATGGTCGGCCTCTCGCTCCAGAGGAAGCGGCTCTCCTTGTGGCTCCTCTGGGGATGAGCGTCTGGCGAGACTTGTTGATCGTGGGAGCGTGCTTCGGGTTCGAAACAGCGGTGTCTGGTTTGGCCTTCTCCGCCCGGGTACCTGACGGACTGCCCCGGCTGTATGAGACGACGGCGTCGGAAGACAATGCGTGGTTGGTCGCTGAAACGCTCACCGGCCGAACAGGGCTATCTCCGGATTGGTCACGGTTGGACCGGCTCCGTGGATACTGTAGCGACCTGGTGCCTCAGGCTTCTATGCCAGCCGCGGCCGCTACGGCAGCGACGGCCGCGTGGATCGAATGGTCGCGTGGACGCGGCACTCGCGCCACTGCATTGCTAGACCAAGCGCTGTCCTGGGACGTTACCTGTAGCCTCGCTTCATTACTCGCGGAAGCAGTCAGCGCCGGACTCATTAATCCGTGGGCCCTGAACCGGAAAATCGCATGGTCGGGTCGCGACCGGACGGTGGCATGACATGATCAGTGGCATCGTCATGTAGGGCCTGAACGTCGCGGTTGCCAAGATGTGGCAGCGAACATGCAATAATTGTGGGGGTGATCTGACCACGGTCCGATTTTTCTCAGGAATTTCGGATACGCGGGAACAAAGTCGCAGTCCAGGTCGTTTCACCCCCTAAAGACCCTGCGTCTGAAGCGCGAGCAAGTCGCTGAGCCGGCCGTTTTTCGGTCGGCCTACAGCAACTTACAAATGTTTCGGACTTGACAGGGTCATAGTGGTTTAGACCACTGTTCGCTCCACATTGCCGTAGGAAGGTTCTGAGTGACTACTACTCCAGCGAAGGCCAAGTCGCGGTCGGGCGCCAAAGCGTCCGCCGCAGAACAAGCCGACGAATCAAAGGAGTCCGCGTCCGCCGCGTCCTCGACCAAGACCAGCACCCGTGTTGGGGGGTCGACGACGACTAAGAAGGCGGCGCCGAAAAAGGCTGCTCCGAAAGCTGCGGCAGGAAAGAGCGGTTCTGCAAAGCCGACCAAGGTTGAATCCGACGTTGACGAGATCGTAGAAGAGCTCGAAGAGGACGCCGTTCTCAAAGAGGCCGAAGAGGCCGCTGAGGAAGAGGCCGCCGAGACCGAAGGCGATGCCAAGGGCAAGTCGGGCAAAGCCGAAGAAGAAACCACCTCCGGCGGTTTCGTCGTTTCGGATTCCGACGAGGATGCCCCCGTGCAGCAGGTGGTCACCTCCGGTGCTACCGCAGACCCTGTCAAGGACTACCTGAAGCAGATCGGTAAAGTCGCTCTCCTCAACGCCGAGCAGGAAGTCGACCTAGCTCTGCGCATTGAGGCTGGCCTCTACGCCGAGCACAAGATCAAAGAGAATCCCATCGAGGACACGCGTCTGCGTCGCGACTACGAGCTGGTAATCGCCGATGGACGTCGGGCCAAGAACCACCTCCTCGAAGCCAACCTGCGTCTGGTTGTCTCGCTGGCGAAACGTTACACCGGTCGTGGCATGCTGTTCCTGGACCTAATTCAGGAAGGTAACTTGGGTCTGATCCGTGCGGTCGAAAAGTTCGACTACACGAAGGGCTTCAAGTTTTCTACCTACGCCACCTGGTGGATCCGTCAGGCCATCACCCGCGCCATGGCCGACCAGGCTCGCACCATCCGTATTCCGGTGCACATGGTCGAGGTCATCAACAAGCTGGCGCGCGTGCAGCGTCAGATGCTACAGGACTTGGGTCGGGAACCCACTCCAGAAGAGCTGGCCAAAGAGCTGGACATGACGCCGGAGAAGGTCGTCGAAGTCCAGAAGTATGGCCGCGAACCGATTTCGCTGCACACCCCTCTGGGTGAGGACGGCGACTCCGAGTTCGGTGACCTGATCGAAGATTCAGAGGCGGTCGTCCCTGCGGATGCGGTCTCCTTCACCCTGTTGCAGGAGCAGCTGCATTCGGTGCTCGACACTCTGTCAGAGCGTGAAGCCGGCGTGGTGGCCATGCGCTTCGGTCTCACCGATGGTCAGCCCAAGACCCTCGATGAGATCGGCAAGGTCTACGGGGTTACGCGCGAGCGCATCCGCCAGATAGAGTCCAAGACCATGTCGAAGCTGCGCCACCCCTCGCGTTCCCAGGTGCTGCGCGACTACCTCGAGTAAACACGCGGCCGGGTCCCTGGACCCGCGCACGAAAATCAAACATAAAGGCGTGGCCCCACCGGAACGGTGGGGCCACGCCTTTGTCAGCGGTGCTGAAGTGCGCTCAGATCAGCGTACGACAGTCCGGTTGTCTTCGTGGAGACGCTCAGTCTCGTCCTGCCATTGAGTCGTCTGGGGACGCAGGGTCTCCTCGACGGCGCGCGCGTGGTGGGCGCAGAACAGGAGTTGGCCGCCGGACGTCAGGACAGCGCGGACATATGCCTGCGCGCCGCAACGGTCGCAACGCTCCGCGGCAGTCATGGTCGGCTTCTCTGCGGTGGCTGCAGTGGTCACTGTGACCTCCTTCGTCGAACTACTTTCACACTATAGAACCATCTCGGCGAGGAAAATGTTCGCAGTTCGGCCGATATCGGCTAGTGTTTCGCTCCGCGCGTAGGTTGCTGAGCGCATTGGTGATTCCAGCGGGACGTCCTCCAATGATCAGCAGGTGTTTGCGGATATTGTAAAGAGATGTGCCCGACGGGGCAGATCGATGGATCAGGCGAAAGGTAGTGCACGTCAGTGGCGCGACAGACTGAATACAACGCACGGCACCTCTCCGTTCTGGAGGGGCTCGAAGCTGTCCGCAAGCGCCCGGGTATGTACATCGGCTCCACCGATTCCCGCGGTCTGATGCACTGCCTCTGGGAGATCATCGATAACTCGGTGGATGAGGCACTGGCCGGATACGGTCAGTCCATCAGCATCACCTTGTATGCGGATGGTTCCGTGGAAGTCGAGGACAATGGCCGTGGTATCCCGGTCGATATTGAGCCACGTACCGGACTCTCCGGCGTGGAAGTGGTCTTCACGAAGCTACACGCCGGCGGCAAGTTTGGTGGAGGATCCTACGCAGCTTCTGGCGGTCTACACGGCGTGGGTGCGTCCGTCGTTAACGCGTTGTCCTCTCGTCTGGATGTTCAAGTATTCCGTGGCGGGAAAACGTACCAGATGTCGTTCCGCCGAGGTGAGCCGGGTCGGTTCGCTGATACCGGGAGCAATCCCAAACCGAACGCTACTTTCTCACCCTTCGAAGATTCCTCCAGCCTGGACGTCGTCGGCAAAGCCAAGCGTGGCTATACCGGCACCCGGGTCCGTTACTGGGCCGATGAGCAGATTTTCACCCCGGATGCCAAGTTCAACTATCAGGAACTGGAGAACCGCGCCCGCCAAACCGCATACCTGGTGCCCGGCCTACGCATCGCGATCCGTGACGAGCGGCGCGTGCCCGGCACCCCGGGTGAGCACGGTCCGGTGGAAGAGGTCTTCCACTACGACGGCGGCATCTCAGAGTTCGTCGATCATTTGGCCAACCTGAACCCGGTCACCGATATTTGGCGACTGCAGGGCTCCGACACCTTCACTGAACGGGTACCGGTGTTGGGCGAGAACGGCCACACCGAGATGAAGGATCTTGAGCGTGTGTGCGAGGTTGACGTTGCCCTGCGTTGGGACGTCGGCTACGACACCACGATGCGTAGCTTCGTCAATATTATTGCCACACCCAAAGGCGGCACGCATCAATCCGGGTTTGAGCAGGCCTTGCTAAAGGTCTTCCGCAAGGCAGTCGATTCCAACGCCCGCAAACTCAAAGTCGGTAATGACAAGATCGACAAGGACGATGTGATGGCCGGGCTGACCGCGGTGCTGACCGTGCGTCTCTCTGAGCCGCAGTTCGAGGGCCAGACCAAGGAAGTTCTGGGCACGCCCGCGGCGAAACAGATCGTCAATAAGGTGGTCTCCGATGAGCTGGGTAAGCTGCTAAATTCGTCGAAGCGGCAGGACAAGCAGCAAACCACTCAGCTGCTTGAGAAGATCGTGGCGGAGATGAAGTCTCGTATCTCGGCGCGGACGCATAAGGAAAACCAGCGGCGTAAAAACGCCCTGGAAACCTCCACCATGCCGGCGAAGCTGGCAGACTGCCGCACCAATGACGCCCAAAACTCGGAGCTGTTCATTGTGGAGGGTGACTCCGCGCTCGGTACGGCCAAACTGGCGCGCTCCTCGGACTTCCAGGCGCTGTTGCCTATTCGCGGCAAGATCCTCAACGTCCAGAAAGCTTCGGTGGGCGACATGCTGAACAACGCCGAGTGTGCGGCCTTGATCCAGGTGGTTGGTGGCGGTGCTGGGCGTAGCTTCGACCTGGACGCGACCCGGTACGGCAAAGTCATCCTGATGACGGACGCTGACGTCGACGGCGCACACATCCGCACCCTGCTGCTGACGTTGTTCTTCCGGTATATGCGCCCGATGGTCGAAGCTGGTCGGGTTTACGCTGCCGTGCCGCCGCTACACCGCATCGAAGTGATGACCCCCGGCTCCGGTGAGAACGAGATCATTTACACCTACACCGAGGCGGAACTGACCGCGGTGCTACAGAAACTGGACGCGGAGGGGCGCAAGTACAAGGACGACATTCAGCGTTACAAAGGTTTGGGCGAGATGGACGCGGACCAGCTTTCAGAGACCACCATGGATCCCCGGTACCGGACGTTGCGCAGGGTCAACATTGCCGAAGCAGATCAGGCGGAGCAGATTTTCGAGCTACTGATGGGCTCGGATGTGGCGCCGCGCAAGCAGTTCATCATTTCCGGCGCCGAGGAACTGGGCCGGGAACAGATCGACGCTTGACCCTGTCCGGGTGTTTCACTACCCGGCGTAATGCTCGGCGGTAAGCCGCATCCCCTCATCGATCGACACACGCGGCGTCCAGTCCAGGACCTCGCGGGTGCGGCGCTGATCAAACCAGTGCGCCGTCGAGAGTTGTTCGGCCAGGAACCGGGTGAGCGGGGGCTCGCCGTCGCCGGATTCGGCGGGTATCGCTTCCCAGATGCGCTCAATCACGGATCCTGCGACGCGGGCCAGTCCCGCGGGCACGCGCAGAACGGGCTCGGGGGAGCCGCCGGCACGGGCCAGCCCTCGAATGAGCTCGCCGATGGGGCGCGGTTCACCATTAGTCACGACGAGTGCCTCGCCGTGATGGCGGTCCACCGCACGGGTGGCGGCGAGGACAGCATCGACGGCGTTCGCCACATACAGGGTATCCACCAACGCGGCACCGGAGCCGATGATCGGCATGCGGCCACTGCGGGAACGATCAATGATCCGCTCGGTGAGTTGGGTATCGCCCGGCCCCCACATCAGGTGCGGACGCAACACGAGAACACGGAAATCTTCGGCGTCTGCATCCAGCGCTAGCAACTCACCGGCGGCTTTGGTGCGGGCGTAGTGGCCGCGGGCATGCACCGGATCGGCCGGTTGAGCGCCGTCGCCGATGATGGAGGTACCAGAGTGTGCCACGGAGGGCGAGGAAATGTGGACGAACCGGGACACCCCCGCGTCACGGGCGGCGTTGAGCAGGAGCCGGGTGCCTTCCACATTGACGTGCTCAAATTCGTGGCCAGGACCGGAGACGGAGACCTTGGCGGCCAGGTGCACCACGGTGTCGACGCCGGTCAGCGCTTGGCGGACGGTGTCGTGATCGGTGACGGAGCCGCGGACCTCACGGGCGCCGTCGAGCTGGGCGGGGCGACGTTGCAGGGTGGTGACACCCGCGCCTTGAGCGAGTAGCGCACCGGCGACGCCGGAACCGAGCACACCCGAGGCGCCGGTGACCAGAACGTGGTTCGGAGAGGAGCTCATGGGGTGCTCACCTTTCCTCCACTGAGCACGGTCTCAGCCCAACGCGACAGTCGGGTGCGGTCGATTTTGGAATTGTGGCGGATGTCCACCGGCACCTGGTTGGTGACGAGCACGGCGGCGATCGGGGTGTCGACTGTCTCGCGCACCTGGTCGCTCAGCCAGGTGGGGGCTAGCCCGGGTTTAACGGAGCGGTCGGTCGGTTCGATCACGGCGACCACTGCCTGGGTGCCGTGCGGGCCGACGCCGACGACGGCGCTGCGGGAGACCGCCTGGAGGGTGTCGATCTGGGCTTCGGGGCCGCCCGGGGCCAGGGGGCCGTGGGCGGTGGTGACCACATGCTGCAGGCGGCCTTCGATCCACAACCGGGATGATCCGTCGATGCGACCGATATCGGCGGTGCGGTGCCACTGGCGTTCGCCGTCGAAGTCGCGCTTGGAAAGATGGTCGGTATACCAGAGCCGATCGTAGCCAGCGGTCATGTGCGGGGCCGACACCACGATCTCGCCCAGGATTCCCTGGGACTCAGTACCCCGGCGTAACTGGGATGAGGCAGTGCCGTCAGCGTTGAGAGGCGCGATCGCGATCTCCACGCCCGGAACGGGGTGGCCCACGCACACCCCGTGTTGTTCGGTGGGGGCCTCGCGGTGTGCGGCGCGCAGGGTGTCTCGGTCGATGTCGGCCAGGAGCAGGGATTCCGTCATCCCGTAAGGGGAATGGAATTCCGCCTGGGGCATCAGCTCGAGTACCTGGTCCATAAGATCCGGCGCCACCGGGGCGCCAGCGGAGAGCATGAGTGAAATGGTGCCCAATTGCCGACGCTGATCTTCGCTCAGCTGCGGCGCGGTGGCAACGACGTTGCGCAGGGCCGCGGGGGACGCGAAGACCATGGTCGCGGATCCGGCGGCTGCAGCCTCGGCCACCGCGGTGGCGGTGAGGGTGGCGGGCTTGGTGACCGACATTTTCGGGGTGACGGAGGTGGCGCCGATCGCCGGTCCCAGCAACGCGAAAGGTGCGAACCCGGCGAGTAGGGACGACCCGGGGACCACGCCGAAATTATCACGTAGCAACTGGGTGAGAGCCGAGAGCCGATCGTGGGTGTATCGCACGCCTTTGGCCGGCCCGGTCGAGCCGGAGGTGAAGAGGATTGCTGCGGTCTGTGCTGGCTCGGGATCCGGATGATCCTTTGTCGCGTGATAGACGTGGCCGTTGTAGGTGTCCGCGAGCCGGTAGAGGCTGTTCTCCACCTGCAGCGCGGCACGCAGGGGTGCGCCGAGAGTGGATACGGAGAGGCGACGGCCCGGCCACCGCTGGGCGCGGGCGAGGGTAAGGCCCGGTAGCTCGCCGATGATCCACTGGGGGCGGGCGGTATGCACAGCGCGCGTCATGCCCTGGATACCCAGGCCCGCGTCGGCGATCACAGCGGTGGCACCCACGCGGAGCACGGCGTAGAGGGCGGCGGTGAGGTCACGTCCGGGCTGGACCAGCAGAGAGACCCGGTCCCCGGGCTTCACCCCGCTGCGGCGTAGACCCACGGCGATCGCGTTGACCACCCGGGACAGCGTGGCCCACGAGACGCCGTCGGGGCGCGAATTCCGGGTGGCCGTCATATCCACGAGGGCGGTCTCTGAGCTGTCTGATTTCTCTTCCAGGAACGACCACAGAGCGCGATAGGCTGGTCGGGGCGAGGCCGCGGCCACGGCGGAATCCAGCGGGCGACTTTGTTCGTCAACCACTGCGTTTGCCCAGGAAAAGATCGGGGTGCCGAGGTCTTGGTCTTCGGCGAGCAGATGCCCAGAGGTTTCGTACCGGTGCAGGTCAACCTGAGGGATCCGTTCCAGCAGGTCCTGCTGATAGCGGTCTAGGAACACCGGGTCCAGAGCGCCCCAGAGTAAAAGGGTCGGCAAGGACGAGGAGCTCAGGTTACGGGCGATATGGCGCAGCGGCTGGTACGAGTGATGCTTGGCATCTGCGGGGATGTCGGCGACGAAGCCGCCAATGCCTCCGCGTCGTTCCAGCCCCTGATAGGGCGCACGATAAGCGTGCTTGGTCTCGGAGGCGAGGCCCGGGTGACCCAGGCCGAGCGTGACATCGAGGAACGCGGTGGTGACAACGGTGGATCCGGCGAGCACCGGCCCGGCGAGGGCTGCCTGCAAGGGGGCAGGAATCGGCTCGTCAGCGTCGTGGTGCACCGCGGTGTTGAGAGAGATCGAACCACTCACCAGGTGTTGATGGTCGGCAGCCCAGCCCAGGGAGATGACGCCGCCCCAGTCGTGACCGAGGGTGAACAACGGGACGGGTGCGGTGGACCGCTGGGCGTCGACGTCGAGACCGAGGGCGCGGACGACGGCGTCGAGATCGCTGAGACGCTCAGCCAAGGTGCGATAGCTGCGTGGACGCCCCGGGGTGGGAGAGCTGGTGTGCTCGAGCCTCTCGGAGAAGCCCATATCAAGCTGGTCGGGGGCCACGAGGCGCCAGATTCGGGGTCGACGCTGACGTCGGCGCGGACTGTCTGTGGAAGCCGCCTCGACCCATTCCCTGGCCGTGGCGAGGCTAGTTGCGGCCACATGTCGCCACAGGTAGGACCAGGTGGGGTTGCCGTGTACGGCGAGGATGACGGCATCGGGCTTAACCCCTAGTCGCTCCAGCTCGGGGCCGGTGTCGAGGACGTGGAAGGTGTGGACGCCGTCGTGGGTGTCGGCCTCGACAAGGCGCGACCAGGCAGGATCCCACCCGGGTAGCTCGGTGTCCGGGGCGAATTCGTGGGGGAGACCGGCGGGCTGGGCGGGAATACGCATCAGTTGATCACCATTCGATTTCGAGCATGGCCACGTTCAATCCGGAGCCCACACCCATACAGAGGACGCGGTCGCCGGAGGACAGGGAATCAGTTTCGCGGGCGAGCGTGATGGGCAGTGCCGCCGGGCCGATATTGCCGAGCACCGGGAACGTGGTGGGAATTTTCTCACGGGCGATGCCGGCGGAGTCGATGATCGCATCGGTGTGCATCTGCGACACCTGGTGGGTGATGTAGCGGTCCATCGACGCCCAATCCCACTCCTCTGGCGCGTCGTTCCAGGCGTCCATCACCAACTGGAGCCCGTTGGTGAGGAGCCCCGCGGAGTCGGTGTACATACCGTTGTGATCACCGGCGCACAGGTGATGGTGCTCGGTGCCGGCCCGGGTGACGCCGCGCAGAATGCGGTGGCCCTCGGGGTGAGCTTCAGCCCGGCCGATGACCGCGGCAGCGGCCCCGGATCCCAAGGTCAGAGAGGCGAACTGCTGGAGGAAATTATCACGGGTGACGGAGTTGGCGTGCAGGTTTTTGATGGTGGCGTCGTGCACGGCGTTGGCGTCTTCGCCGGCGACCACCAGTGCGTAGTCGATGTGTCCGGCGTCAACCATAGTGGAGGCCAGGTCCATGCCGTTGACAAAGCCGAGGCAGGCGTTGGTGATGTCGAAGTTCATCGCCGAACTCGGCAGCCCCATCTGGTCATGGATCCGCACCGACACTGCCGGTTCCAGGGTGTCCCGGGTGACCGAGGTATTGATCAGCATGCCGACCTGGTCGGGGGTGATTCCCGCTTCTTTCAGGGCTTTGGTTCCTGCCTGGGCGGCGCCGTCGAGATAGTCACCGCGTTGTTTCCACATCCGCCGGGCTTTGACGCCGGCGACGCGTTGGAGCAGGCCGTGGGGCAAATGCAGGCGCTTGAGCACTGAGTCGATGCGTTGATCGAGGTCCTCGGACGTCACTTCGATCGGCGCGCTCACCTCCACAACGGAAAGCAGGGCAGCATGATGATGGATCGTGGTGGCGTTTCCTGACACGTGGCGTCGACTCAATCAGTAGGGTGCTATGGCGTCGTGCCCGGCCTCTGTGGAGCGTATTGAGGTCACCATAGCGGACCCGGCACAAGTCTCAATTGTATCGGCACGCTCCTGAACGTTGGGTAGGAACCAGTAACGGGCACGCTCTACGCGAAACTTCAGCCGATGAGGATCAGTAGGATTGGGCCGATCATGAGCATCGCGGAGACGACGAGGACCGTCCCCGTGAAGAGCAGCGGGGGGGCCGGGTGTGGATGCAGCAAGCGTTCCAGGCGGCTAGAGGAGTGCTTCGGGTCGTCGTTCTCGGTGTGGTCGGAGGTGGGCGTCGCTGAGGGGGTACCCGCACCAGCGCCCGCCACCACGGCGATGGCGCTCACGAGATCGTGTTGGCGGTGTTTGCGTAGTGCGGCGTCGTCGGCCAGCATTTCGGTGAGTTCGGTGACCGCCTGCCGGGCGATCGCTGTGGTGGGCAGCCACGCGCAGGCCCGGCTCCAGGCTTCGAAAGCCAGGCGCAGCAGATCGTGGCGCTGGCGCAGGTGAGCCTGTTCATGGGCGACCACCGCATCGAGTTGAGCAGGTTCCAACTGCTCGATCAAGCCCCGGGAGATGACGGTGAGTGAATTGGTGATTCCGGGGAGGCAGTACGCCAACGGGTGGTCCAAGGGCAATACCCGCATCTGACCGGTGGTGGGATCGGTAGTGGTGCGAAAGGGGGCAGCCGCCGTGAGAAGCTGGACGGCCCGGCGGTGACGGCTCCGTTCCTGCACCGTTTTTCGGGTCGCATCCAACAGGGTGAGGATGAGGTGGACTCCCAGGGCGAGTCCTAGCGTGACCCCGACAATGCGGTCGGAGGTGAATTCCTCGACGTCGACAATGGCGCTCAGCCCACCATGGCTGCCGAGATGGATGAGTTCGCTCACGGCGCTGATCAGTCCGGTGCCGAAGGGTGCGAGCCCCCATATCAGCGGGGCGCCGATCATGGTGATGCCACCGGCCAGGCCCACGGCCTGCCAGAGGATCATCGCGGTGGCTGGAGCGCGTCGCACCCAGGACGCCCGTGACAGGGCCACCGGTACGGGCCAGGCCAGAGCGATGGCCGCGACCAGGAGCAAATAGGGCGTCATCAGGGTGCACGGATTAGGCGGGCGCGCTCGAATTCAGGGCGCGGCGCAGTGCGGCAGCCTCTTCGGGGCCGATGGTTCCGACGAATCGAGCCAACACGGCCTCACGGTCGGGGACGGCACCGAGTACTTCGTTGAGGAGTTCGACGGTGTGTTCTTCGCGCGAGCTGGCGGCCCTGAAGCGGTGGGGACGCTTCCCGGATTCGCGCAGCACGAATCCCTTCTTCGTCAGTCGGGTCAGGACCGTGAGCACCGTGGTGACGGCCGGCTCCGGGGCGTGCGGGGAGCGCTCGATGAGCTGATCGCGCAATTCATTGGCGGTCAGTGGCTCGGTGCGATCCCAGAGCAGGTCCATGACTTGCTGTTCAAGCTGTCCGAGGGACATGGTGCTCCTGGTGTGTTCGTGGTGTTTGACGATCGACGACGGGTGCCCTCAGCATGAATTCTACAACGTGTAGAAAAAGGCGTACACTGGTGGCGAAACGGCCGCTGGATCGTAGCTGATCTTCCCATAACTCTAGCTTCTATCCGCCTGTGCGTCGTTGGGCTCTGCGTCACAGAGGCCACATCAACACGAAACGTCTCACACGCGTCTTGTGGCAAGAAGGGAAAGGAACCCGATGGATCCTCTGGAGCTTGCCCGGTGGCAGTTCGGAATCACCACCGTTTACCACTTTCTGATGGTTCCGCTGACGATCGGTCTCGGGGTGGTGCTGGCCAGCATGCAGACCATGTGGCACATCACCGGACACGAGCAGTACCTGCGCATGACCAAGTTTTTCGGGAAGCTGTTCCTGATCAACTTCATCATGGGGGTGGCCACCGGCCTGGTCCAGGAATTCCAGTTCGGAATGGCCTGGAGTGAATATTCCCGTTTCGTCGGTGACGTCTTTGGCGCACCGCTGGCCATGGAGGCGCTGATCGCCTTCTTCATGGAGTCGGTGTTCCTCGGCATCTGGATCTTCGGCTGGGGACGGGTGCGCCCCTGGATCCACTTAGCTTCGCTGTGGGCTGCCGCTATTGGCTCCATGTTCTCGGCGTACTTCATTCTGGCCGCCAACGCGTGGATGCAACATCCCGTGGGCGTGGAGATGGTGGACGGACGGCCCGTGCTCACCGACATTTGGGCGGTGCTGACCAACAACACGCTGCTCGTGCACTTCCCACACACCGTGTTCGGTGCCCTGGCCGTGGCCGGTGGGTTCCTCTTCGGTGTGGCCTGGTACCACCTCTACCGACGTCGTGTGCAGGGCATCGACTCCGTGGACACCGACGGAAAGGTCATGGTCGGCACCACGGGATCCAAGGCCAGCGACGAAACCGACTACCGCGTGTGGCGCACTTCGTTCCGTTGGGGAGGCTGGATTGCCTTGGTGGCGTTCCTCGGTACGGCGTTTTCCGGTCACGCTCAGGCACAGCTGATGATCGAACAGCAGCCGCTGAAGATGGCTGCGGCCGAAGCAGCCTGTCACGACGGCACGGCGTTCTCCGTGTTTTCTTTCGCCGATTTGCGCAACACCGATGGGGCGACTACCTGTGACGACATCGTGGGCGTTTTCGAGATTCCGGGACTGCTCTCGTTCCTTGCCTATGAGGACTTCACCACCCCGGTGGACGGCGTCAACACGCTCATCCCCGAGTATCAGGAGAAGTACGGCACGCATCTTCCCGACGACCCCATGTACGGGGACCGAGCTGGGAGCGAGATCGACTACCTGCCGGTGATGGAAGTGACGTACTGGGGCTTCCGACTGATGATCACCTTCGGTGGCATGGCTGCCCTGGCTGCTGCCATCGGATTGTGGCTGGGTCGCAAGGGCACCGTGCCCACCAATAAGTGGCTGATGCGCCTGGCCCTGGTACAGATCACCTTCTCGTTCTTCGCTAACTCCGCGGGCTGGATCTTTACCGAAATGGGGCGCCAGCCGTTCGTCGTCGCGCCCAATCCCGACCCTACGGGGATCGACCAAGTCTGGATGTATACCGCCGCGGCTGTATCTCCGGGCGTCTCCGGGGGAGAAATCCTCTTCTCGCTGATCGCATTGACCCTGATCTACGCGGTGCTGCTGGTGGTCGAGCTCTGGCTGCTGGCTCGCTACATTCGCGGCGGAGTGCCCGCTGGGATGCCCGAACTATTAGCTGATGAAGACAATGACGACGAGGAGCGCCATGACAAAGACGTTCTCGCGTTTGCCTACTGACCACCCCGATATCACCACCGAATCTCTGAAGGGCTGATGACGATGGAATTTCTTCCGACAGTCTGGTTCATCCTTATCGCGGTGCTCTGGACCGGGTACCTGGTGCTAGAGGGCTTCGACCTCGGCGTGGGCATGCTCATGAAGGTGTGGGCCCGCAACGAATCCCAACGCCGCGTGCTTCTCAACACCATTGGACCGGTATGGGAAGGAAACGAAGTATGGCTGATCACCGCGGCCGGTGCCATGTTTGCAGCCTTTCCGCTCTGGTACGCGGCGATCTTCTCCGCCCTCTACATTCCGTTGACGCTGACCCTGTTGGCGTTGATCGTGCGAGCGGTGGCCATTCATTACCGCAGTAAATCTGAGACCGTGTTCACCCGCACCATCTGGGATTGGTGTCTCTTTGGCGGCTCCGCGGTGTCGGCCTTCTTTATTGGTGCGTTGCTGGGGCTCACCACCACGGGGCTTCCCCTCAACGCCAACGGCGATCGAGTGGGCGGGGCCTTCGCCTGGCTGACCCCCTATGCGGTACTGGGTGGGCTCGCTGTGCTGGGTATTTCCTTGGCCATGGGCTGGGCTTGGCTTGGCCTCAAGACGCTGGGCGCCCCACGCGAAGCCGCCGGCTGGCATCTGAGCCGCTTCGGGATCCTGTACTTGCTGCCCCTCCTGGCCTGGTCGCTCCTTGTGGTGCTCAATGCCGGCCGGGTCTGGACCTGGTGCGCGCTGGTGGTGGCCGTCCTGGCGGCGCTGCTCGCCTGGGCCTGGGCGCTACGTCAACGCGAAGGCTGGTCGTTCGTGGCCATGGCTGTCACGGTCACGGCCGGGGTAACCGCGATCTTCGGAAGCCTTTACCCGGTGGTGTTGCCCTCGACACTGGACGACGCGTTCCACCTCACCATCGAGACCGCCTCATCCAGTGGCTACACGCTGACGGTGATGGCCTGGGTGGCAGCGGTGTTCATTCCGCTGGTGCTCGCCTACACGGCGTACAGTTACTGGATCTTCCGTCAGCGCCTGAGCGAACAGCACATTCCCGAACACCATGTGGTGACCCCGGTGTGAGGCCGGAACTACCGGAATCCAAGGCAGGCCGGTGGGCTTTGATTTGGCTGACCGCGCTCGCAGTCGTGAAAGCGGCGGGCTGGATCATGCTGGCCACCGCTGCGGCCACCGTGCTGAGCCAGCTGGCCGATGCGCTGACGGCTCCCGACGCATCGCGGTTACTGCATTTGCTCTTCAACCCGCTGCCGGCCACCGAAGAACAACGCTCGGAATTGGGCGCGCTGGCTGAGTCGGGCGGCTTCTTGCTCAGTCTGCAGCTCGGGCTGGGTGGGGTGCTCGTACGCGGGGTTGCCCTATGGGGCCAACAGGTCATGTCGCGTCGCGCCGCACTGGGGGAGAAGGAGCGGTTGCGCCTTCAGCTGGTGCGTCGGCACCTCGACGAAGGGGGCTCAACGTCGGACTCTGCTGCAGAAGACGCCATGCTGGCCTCGCATGGGCTCGACGAGCTGGACCAGTACTATACGGATTTTCTGCCGGCTCTCGTTTCGGCCGTCGTGGTGCCAGCGGTTCTGGGCTTCTGGGTGCTTCTGCACGATCTAATCTCGGCGATCGTCGTCCTTTTGACTCTGCCGCTGATCCCACTATTCATGATTCTCATTGGACGGCACACTGAGGAGCGCGTGGACGAGGCTGCAGAGGGGCTGGATCGACTCTCACATCACCTACTGGAGCTAGCGAGGGGGCTGCCCGTGTTGGTGGGGCTTCGCCGGGCAGGGGTGCAGCGCGCCTCGCTGACGACGGTGGCCGAAGAATATCGGGCGACCACCATGAAGACCCTGCGTGCCGCCTTTATGTCGGGGTTCGCCCTTGAACTGATCTCCACCCTGTCGGTGGCTGTGGTGGCGGTGTTCATCGGTGTGCGGATGGTCGACGGAGACCTGGAGCTGGTGGTGGGGCTGCTCATTTTGATCATTGCCCCCGAGATCTATCTACCGTTCCGTGAGGTGGGTTCGGCCTATCACGCGGCCGAGGACGGGGTAGAGGCGCTGCGGCGCGCCCGCCAGCGACTATCTACACCACGTTCAGAACGCCTCGCAGATGCCCTGGACGCGGAGTCTGAAACGACAGCATCGGGTACTGCCGATGCCCTCGTCGTGGACGAGCTACAGCTGAATTACCGCAGTCGACAGGCATCTGACGAACCCGGACGTCAAGCAGTCGTGCGCGGGGTATCGCTCACTGCACCTGCCGGGTCACTGACCGTGTTGGGGGGCGCCTCGGGGACGGGCAAGTCCACGTTGTTACGGGCCCTGGCCGGGGCGTTGCGTGACGACGAGATCGTCGTCTCGGGGACAATCTCTGGGCTGGCGGATCGACGCATCGCGTGGCTGGATCAGCATCCACATTTCACCGAAGCCACCGTAGCCGAGGAAGTGCGCCTGGTGCTGGCTGCCGAACGCGGTCAGACACATCATGACACCGATGTCTCCGCCGATGAGGTACTCATCGAGGAGGTCCTGGCGACCTTGGGATTGGAAAGCCTGGGCGACCAGGCGTGTATGGATCTCAGTCCGGGGGAGGCACGGCGTTTAGGTATGGCCCGTGTCCTGGTGCGGGTGCGCAGTGACGAGAGTGCGCCATCGGCGTGGCTGGTGCTTCTCGATGAACCGACGGCCCACTTGGATCCGGACTCGGCCGCCCGCGTCCGTGCTGCCCTGCGCAGGCTGCGAGATCAGAATGCCATCGTGCTGGTCGCCTCGCACGATCCCCGCCTACACGCCGAGGCGGACGTGCTGGTGCAGGGTGACCTGGGTGGCGAGTTTGAGGTTGTCGATACCGTTGACGTTTTCGATGTCGCCGAGCCCGTCCCTGCCTCGTCCGTGACCGTGCCGGACGGCGATGCACAGCCAAACACGGAACATGCGATGGCACTGTCAGGACCAGCCGCGCCGAACAACCAGCGAGTGGAGCCGCTGCAGCTACGCAAGATGTTCCGGGCGCTGCCCTGGGGCGAGAAAGGATTCCGCTCCGGGATTGCCTGGGCGGTGGCGGCGCTGTTGGCCGGTGCGTTGCTGTCTGCGCTATCGGGGTGGCTGATCGTGCAGGCTTCTTATGAGCCGCCGGTGTTGTTCCTGCTCTCTGTGATTGTGGGCGTGCGCTTTTTCGGCATTGGCCGCGCTCTGTTCCGCTATCTCGAACGACTCAGCGTGCATCAGGCCGTGCTGCGGTGGGCGCACCGGGTGCGGCTGGCGGTCTGGGATGGACTGGGGTATCGGGTCGAGGGCTGGAATCGGCTGCGTCATGCTGGCGGCTCCCTCTCAGTGCTGGTGTCGGAGATCGATGAGCTCCGAGACGCGGTGCCACGCGTGGTGGTTCCCATCCCGGCAGCGGTGCTGGCCTGGGGGCTGAGCATCGTGGTGGTGGCGTATATGGCGCCGCCGGCGTGGTGGGCTGTGGCGCTGGCTGGGCTGTTCGGGCTGGTGCTGGTTCCGTGGGCTGCCGCGCGACTGGACCGACGCGCCACAGCGGCCAGTGCGGCACACCGCAGCTGGTTGATGCAACGCACCTCTGTGTTGTTTGCCGCAGCAGCGGACATTCAGGGGACCGGTACCGCTCAGGAACTTGTTTTCCGCTTCGGTGCGGAAGATCGAGCCGGAGCCGCCCGGTTGCAACGCAGCGCCTGGGTGGCGGGTCTCGGTCAATCGCTCAGCGCCACCGTGGCCGGGCTGACCGCGCTGGCGGTGCTCTGGATCTGTGTCAGCCAGGCGGTGGATGCTCCGTCCGCGGCATTGGCGGTGTTTATGGTGTTGGCGCTGGCCGAGCCCTTCGGACAAGTAGCCGCAGCCGCGCAGTCGGTGTCAGTGGTGCGGCGTCAGCTGGCGGTATTGGAACCGCTGATCACCAGGAACGGCGACGACCCGACGATCACCGGCATCGAAACTGCCCCTGACGGTGTGGTGGAAATGCGTCATCTCAGCGCAGATTACGGCCAGGGCCCCGTGCTCGTAGACCTCGGTCTGTCGGCACGCTTAGGTGACTTCGTGGTGGTGACTGGTCCCTCGGGATCCGGAAAATCGACCCTATTGGCGGTGCTGATGGGCTTTCTGCCACCCCACGCCGGTCACCTTCGTCTCGGTAGCACCAGCAACGATAACCAGC
Organism: Citricoccus muralis; assembly: GCF_029637705.1. NCBI lineage: Bacteria > Bacillati > Actinomycetota > Actinomycetes > Micrococcales > Micrococcaceae > Citricoccus > Citricoccus muralis. The sequence continues at coordinate 1,871,278 of NZ_CP121252.1, read as the reverse complement.
ATGGGGCGGGGGTGGCCTGGTGTCCCCAGGACGCACACCTGTTTGATTCCACGCTGCGCTCAAACCTGCTGCTGGCCCGCGATCCGGAAGACCGCGCCACCGATGCCGAAATGGTTCAGACTCTGGAGCTGGTGGGGCTGGGTCCGTGGTTGGCGGCGACTCCCGAGGGACTGGACACTCGGGTGGGGCCGGGAGGCCATTTCCTCTCGGGAGGTCAGCGCCAGCGCCTAGCGGTGGCGCGAGCGCTGCTAAATCGCTCGCACACGGTCTTGTTGGACGAACCTACAGCGCACCTGGGTGCCGACGAAGCCGCCCAATTGGTGGATGATCTGCGCCGCGCGTTGCAGGGGCACACCGTCATCATGGTGACCCATGATGAGCGCTTCGCAGAACGTGGCACCCAGCACTTGGAGCTCGGCCGCAGAGACAGTCACACGTCCGTGTAGCCGTCGCCGCTCGGGACTCAGCCGTCGAGCAGTGAGCCCTGGACGGGACCGTCGTCGTCATGCACCGGTGCTGATGATGCCGGTTCGATGCTCTCATCAGCATCCGCGGCCGCCCGTGCAGCCGCGGACGTAGGGCTTGCGCCCAGCCCCACGACGTCGATGCCGTTGTCCAGCGGGATGCCCGAGCCGTCGCGACGGCCGAACTCCAGCGGGAGCGTGCGGGCTACGCCCTTCTCGGAGGCGGCCAATGCCGGACTCGGACCAGCCCAGGCGGTGCGCAGCCCGGATTCGCCCTTCAGCAATCGGTGCCCCCGGACACCACCGGTAGCGCGACCCTTGGCAGGATACTCGGCAAGCGGAGTCACCTTTGCGGAGCCCGCAGAACTGATCAGGTCTTCCTCGCCCGCCGTGACAGTCACCACCACAGCCAATGCTGTGGTGTCCAGATCGTCGGTGACTGTGTGGTCGGGAGCCACCGAGAAGGACAGCACCTGGTCGTCGGCGCCGAGCTTGATCCCGGCCACCCCGCCGCCGGTGCGCCCCTGAGGCCGCACCGCGGAGGCCGAGAATCGCAACAACTGAGCGCCCGTGGTGATGAACACCAGCTGGGAGTCGTCATCGGCCGCGGCCGCGCCCACCACCTCGTCCTTGCCCTTAAGAGCGATGGCGTCGAATTCATCCGCATTCAGGGGCCAGTCCGGGCGGACACGCTTGACCACACCGGCGCGGGTGCCGAGTGCGAGCACGGTATTCAGGGGTACGATGGCCACCAGCGTCTCGCCGCGTTGCAGCGTGACGAAGTCCTTGACCGCCACTCCGGAGGCCAGATTCGGGGATTCGGTGGGTTCGGCCAGGCTGGGCACGTCCACCACATTGATCCGCTGGATCCGTCCCGAGGACATCAGCGCGCCCACTTCACCGCGTGCGGTGGTGGCGACGATGGACCGGTAGGCATCGTGGCGTTGACGCCGCCCGTGGCCGGTCAGGGGAGTCCGATCGCGAGTGCGCACCAGTTGGCCGGAGGTCGACAGCAGCACCCAGCACGGGTCATCGGCCACCATCATGGTGTCCTGGCCGGCAGCTTTGGCTTTCGCCGTTGCAGCCGGGGTGGGCAGCGGTGCCAGGTTTTCCGCCTCGAGCAACTGGGTCCGCCGGTCGTCACCGTGCAGCTCAGCCACCTCGGCGAGCTCATCGGAGACCGTGGTGCGCAGCAGCTCATCCGAAGCAAGAATGGCTTCCAGCTCGGCAATGGCGCGCTTGAGTTCATCTTGCTCCGCTTCCAGCTCGATCCGAGAGAACCGGGTGAGCTGACGCAGCCGCAGCTCAAGAATGTGATTCGCCTGAATCTCGGTCAGGTCGAACACCATCATTAATCGCTGGCGTGCCGCGGCAGTGTCGTCGGAGGACCGGATGATCTCGATGACCTCGTCGATGTCCACCAGAGCCAGCAACAGGCCCTCAACCAGGTGTAGTCGATCCTGCTTCTTTTTCAGCCGAAACGCCGTGCGGCGGCGCACCACCGAGATCCGGTGCTCGACGTAGACCTCGAGCAACTCGCGCAACCCCAGGGTGCGCGGTTGCCCCTCCACGAGGGCCACGTTATTAATGCCGAAGGACTCCTCCAGCGGGGTGAACTTGTAGAGCTGGGCCAGCACGGCCTGCGGATTGAAGCCGGACTTCAGCTCGATGACCATCTTCAGGCCGTTTTTGCGGTCCGTGAGGTCCAGCACGTCGGCAATGCCGGAGACCTTCTTGGCATTCACGGCGTCCTTGAGCTTCTCGATCACCTTCTCCGGGCCCACCCCATAGGGCAAGGCAGTGACCACCAGGCCGGTCTTGCGCGGGGAGACCTGCTCGACGGAGACGTTGGCTCTCATCTTGAAGGAGCCTCGTCCGGTGGCGTAGGCGTCACGGATGCCCTGCATCCCCACGATGCGCCCGCCCGAGGGCAGATCCGGGCCCGGAACATGTTCCATCAGGTCGTCCAGGGTGGCATCCGGGTGGGCAATCAGGTGCCGGGCCGCGTTGATGGTCTCGCGCAGATTGTGCGGGGCCATATTGGTGGCCATACCGACGGCGATACCGGAGGCGCCGTTCACCAACAACTGAGGGAAAGCCGCGGGCAGTACTTCAGGCTGAGTGAACTTGTTGTCGTAGTTGGGGATGAAATCGACGACGTCTTCATCCAGGTCCGCCGTCATCGCGATCGCGGCGGGAGCCATGCGTGCCTCGGTATACCGTGGGGCGGCCGGTCCGTCGTCGAGAGAGCCGAAGTTGCCGTGGCCGTCCACCAGCGGCAGCCGCAACGAGAACGGCTGAGCCAGACGCACCATTGCGTCGTAAATCGCCGAGTCGCCGTGCGGGTGCAACTTACCCATCACCTCTCCCACCACGCGGGCGGACTTCACATGACCCTTGTCCGGGCGCAGGCCCATCTGCGCCATCATGTAGAGAATGCGGCGCTGTACCGGCTTGAGCCCATCGCGGGCGTCCGGCAGCGCGCGGGAGTAGATCACCGAGTAGGCGTACTCCAGAAAAGAGGTCTCCATCTCCGAGGAGACGTCGACGTCGAGAATGTTCTGCTCGTCCAGCGGCACCATCTCCGGTGCTGCCGCGGAGGAAGCCTGTGAGCGGTTCTTCGACGTGCGTGCCATGATCCTCTTCGGTGTTTGCTATCTCTGGGGCTGATGAGCGTTTAGGCTGATCATATGGCTGAGCAGACTCAAAACCGTGAATATCCGGCGCATTGGGAAGCCGATGTCGTCCTGCGCGATGGTGCCACCGCGCGCCTGCGGCCCATAACGCCGGATGACGCCGAGGCGGTGCAGCGCATGCATGCCGGACAATCACAGAGCTCGATCTACCTGCGTTACTTTACCTACAAGTCCTCGCTGACGGCGAAGGAACTGCAGCGATTCACCGTCGTGGACTATGTGGATCGGGTGGCACTGGTGATCTTGCGCGGCGCTGAAATTCTGGGTATCGGCCGCTATGACCGCCTCGATGATCCGCTGGAAGCCGAGGTCGCATTCAATATTGCCGACGCACATCAGGGCCGCGGCATCGGGTCGATCCTGATGGAACACCTGGCGGCGGCCGCCCGGGAGAATGGGATCCGTCGCTTCTCGGCCGAGGTGCTGCCCGAAAACCGCAAGATGCTCTCCGTGTTCCAAGAATCCGGATTCGAAGTGTCGCGAAAATTCGACGACGGCGTCGTGGTGGTCGAATTCTCCATCCATCCCACGGATAAGGTGCGCGCCGTGATGGAATCCCGCGAGCACCGTGCCGAGGCCAAATCGGTTCGCGAGCTGCTGAACCCCCGCTCCATTGCCGTCATTGGTGCCTCTCGCAGCTGGGGGTCCGTGGGGTACGCGCTGCTGGAGAACATCATCGAGGGTGGATTCACCGGCTCCGTCTACGGGATCAATCCCGAAGCGATGGAGCTAGCCGGGATGATTTCCCTCGGATCCCTGGAGGAAGTGCCCGAGCAGATCGATCTGGCTGTCATTGCGGTGCCGGTGGAACGCATGGAAGTTGTCATCGAGGATTGTGCGCGCAACAATGTGCGCGGGCTACTGGTGGTCACCGAAGTGTTCGACGGCTCCGAAGAATCTTTGGCGCTGCAAAGCCGGCTGGTGGGTGCTGCTCGCAGCCAGGGGATGCGCGTGATTGGCCCCGCCTCCGCCGGGGTGATCAATACCGACCCGGCCACTCGCCTCAACGCCTCAGTGGCACCGTTCATGCCCGCCCGCGGCCCCATCGGTGTTTTTTCTCAGTCGGCTGCCATCGGCGCCACCCTGTTCGCTGCGGCTCATCGCCGCGGGCTGGGACTCACCGCCATGATTTCCGCTGGACACCGCGCCGACGTGTCCGGCAACGACGCCATGCAGTACTTCGAGGACGACGCCTCCTCGGCGGCGGTGGGGGTGTACCTGGAGTCCTTCGGCAACCCGCGTAAATTCAGCCGCATCGTGCGCCGGCTCTCCCGTTCCAAGCCGGTGATCGTCTCCCGCTCCAACGCCATGGGACGCCGACTCCCTCCCGGGCACTCTACTCGCACCACCCAAGCCCCGCCCGCCACGGTGAACTCCATGTTGGACCAGGCCGGGGTGATTCAGGTGGACAACCACTCGGATCTGATGGACCTGCTGCAGGTGCTGGCCTGCCAACCGATTCCGGCTGGTGAGCGCATCGGCGTGTTGGGCAATGCGGAGGCGATGAACCGTCTCGTCATCGACGCCGCTCAGCGCCAGGGGATGAAAGTCACCCGGGTGGATCTGATCGACGCCCTCGACGCCGGACACACCGTCGACGAGGCCATTCGCTCCTTCACACGAGCCGTACGCGATGCCGTGGAATCACAGCAGATCGACGGGCTGGTCGTCGTCGTCCAGTCGGGGATGCATCAGCTGCCCGGCCAGACCACGGATCTGGCCGAAGCCATCGCCGAAGCCAGCGAAGACTCGGCCGTGACGGTGGTGACGTCCTTCACCGCGGTGCTCGACGACGAGTTCCGTATTTCCGGGATCGCCGGCGCCGACCGCGGTGAGCGGGTACTCGACCGCACCGACCTGCCCGCTGCGCCCGAAACCGACTCAGACCCGGAGCCAGAAACAGACCCAGCCACCGCCGCCGTGCAGCTCCAAACCGGGGTGCCCGTCTTCGCTAATCCGAGCCAAGCCGCCGCCATGCTCTCCAAGCTGGTGCGCTATCGGGCCTGGCGAGACGCCGAACACGGCACCGTGGTCGACCTCACCGACGTCGACCGAGAGCGGGCCGAGACCCTGGTCGCGGGCTGGGTCGCCGGGGTCCAAGGTACCGACCTGCTGCGCCTGAACCCCGCCCAAACCCAGGAGTTGTTGGACTGTTATGGCATCTCCGTTCTGGGGTCGCGCAGCTTCGACACCGACGACGAGGCCGTGGCCGCCGCCGACGAGCTCGGCTGGCCCGTGGCCATCAAAGCCGTGGATTCATTCCTGCGCCACCGCCTCGATTTGGGCGGGGTCCGGCTCAACATCCCGGACGAGGAATCGCTGCGTCACAACATCTGGCATATGCGCACCGTGCTGGCGCCCTATGGGGATCCCCAGTTGGAAATCCAGACCATGGCGCCGACCGGCCAAGGCTGCACCGTGACCGCCCTGGAAGACCCGCTGCTGGGCCCGGTGGTGTCCTTCGGTCTCTCTGGAGATGCCGTCGAGCTGCTGGACGACTGGGTACACATGGTGCCGCCGCTGACGGACCAGGATCTCGAAAACATGATCCGCACCCCGCGGGCCGCAGCCCGGCTCTTCGGTCACTCCGGCATGCCGGCGGTGGACGCCGAGGCGCTCAAGGACCTGCTGGCCCGCATAGTGGCACTCAAAGACGACCTGCCGCAGGTCGCGCGGATGCGGTTCAACCCGGTGCTGGCCTCGGAATCGACGGTGACTGTGCTGCAAGCCGAGATCGACGTCGCCAATGCCGCGCAGCGCACCGATTCCGCGCGCCGCGCCATGCGCGATTCCTGACCCCGGGGTGCCCGCTACCATGGTGAGCATGACTCGACACCCTGATGCGACGGCTCAACTCAGCGCTGCCCTGGAGCGCACCGGTTTCTACCCGCAGCTGGTGGCTAACGCGTTGCGCGAGGAACTGGACGGGCGCGCCGTCATCGAGCATCTGGTGCACGTGGACACCCATTTCGACTACGACGACGTGCACCGGCACATCACCGTGCTCGCGCTAACCGAGGACGTGCTCGCCGCCGTGCATCTCTCGGATTTCCCCCTCGACGACGCCGGACACCGGATGCGCGCCCAGGTCGCCACCGAGCTGATCCCGCTGCGACGCCTGGACTCCGTGGTGCTCACCACCCAGCATGATGAGCCTCACCGGCACCGCCCGAATGATGCGGTCGCCGAGGTCACCCTGGCCGTGACCTGGGCGGGTGGCCAGCGCCTCGACCTGGCTCCGGCTGGCTGCGCGGACCCCGAGTGCACCGCCGACCACGGCTACACTGGCACCGCCTCGCGCGAAGACCTCACCCTGCGGGTCGCCGCCGAAGCGGAAGGCCAGGCCGCGGTCAACCAGGCGCTCACATTCTCCCGTGCCCTGCGGCGTGCCGCGGTGCAGTGGGCAGGTCGATGAGTCAGCCCGTCCCCGTCGGCCCTGCCTACCCGAGCCGGTCCCTTGCTGCCGTGCTACCCTCCATGGGGGCCAGCCTCGGTGCCGCTCTGCCCAACACTCTGCGCCTACCGAAAGTGAAGACCACCTGCCTGTTGATGATCGACGGGCTCGGTTCCGCCCTGCTGAAACGCTACGCCGGTCACGCCCCGTTCCTTTCCTCGGCCGCACGAGACACGCTGTCCTCCGCGTTTCCCACGACGACGGCCGCCTCCCTGGCTACCCTGGGCACCGGCCTGGCGCCCGGCCAACACGGGCTCATCGGTTACGACGTCCTCGACCCGGATCGCGGGGTGGTGGTGAACCAGCTCGGCGGCTGGGACCCCGGAACGGTTCCTGAGCTCTGGCAACCGCACCCCACCGTGTTTACGCGGCTAGCCGAACTCGGAATCGAACCGGTCACGGTGTCCCGGCCGAATTTCGCCGCCTCGGGGCTGACCCGCGCGGCACTGACGGGGAGCCGCTTTGTGCCCGCCAAATCATTGGCCGACCGCTTCTCCGCCGCTCGACGCGAAGCCCAAGACCCCGGACGGTTGATCTATCTTTACGTTAATGAGCTGGACAAGATCGGTCACGCTGCCGGTCCAGGCTCTGAAGCTTGGCTGGAGGTGCTCGAGGAACTGGACTCGGCGGCTCGTCGTCTGGCGGCGCAGTTACCCTCGGGCACGGGCCTGTTGGCCACCGGCGACCACGGGATGATTGACGTACCCGAGGCGCACCGCATCGACTACTCGTTGGAACCGCGGCTCATCGACGGGGTGCAGTTCACCGCCGGCGAGCCACGGTTTGTGCAGCTCCATTTCGCCGACGACGCCAGCGACGCCGTTCGCGAGTCCACCCGGCGGTCCTGGGGGAGGGCCTACGGTGACCGTGCCTGGGTGCTCACCCGGGCCGAAGCGGTGGACGCGGGATGGTTCGGTCCGGTGGATCCGCGCGTGCTGCCGCGGGTGGGAGAGCTGATCGTGGCACCGTTCGAGCCACTGGCGCTCTATGACGGGCGCCGTGTGCAACCGGGGGCGTTCGAGATGGTGGGCCACCACGGGGCACCCACGAAGGCAGAGCGCGAGGTGCCGCTACTGCGCCTGGCCTCGTGAACCGATGATGGTCTTGGGATCAGTCGGACTTGGTGCCAAACATGATCTCATCCCAACTGGGCACGCTCGGACGGTTTTTACGGTTCTTCACCCGGGAGGACCGCTCAGACTTCAACGCCTGACCGGTCTCGTCCTCGGAAAGTCCCTCGAAGGCATCAGTCTGCCCCTCGATCTCTTCCGAGCTCACCTCGTATTGTTCCGTTTTCAGCGAGGTGTGAGAGTGCAGACGCGGAATCCAGGTCGCGGAGTCCTGCTCTGTGTGTTGATCGCCCGCCTCCGTGCCAGCAACGTGCTCGTCTTCAGCCGGCACCGCGTCGTCAGTCTCAGGCTGGTCTGCGGCGCCCGAGGATTCGGAGGAATCGCCGTTATCAGCGGCGTCGTTCGGGGTCACGACCAGCTGCGGTCGCGTCCACGTGGAGGGGTGCTCCTCGCGGGTCAACATCAGTGCTAGCTCGTCGTCGCCCTCTTCATCCACGCCGAGTCGCTGACCGCGCCGGGCATGCAATACGTCGAGCAATTCTTCCTGCGCCTCAGGGTCGACGGCGGGACGGGGACCAGCAGGTTTCTCCGGCTCCCGGGCCGGGGCAGCATCGAAGTCGAAGGGATGATCGGTGACCGCCGACAGTCGGCGGGTGCCGAAGGGGGAGTCCGATTCCAGTTCCGAGAGCACTTGTGCCCACCGGTTGAGATTGCCTACCTGCTTCGAGGCCGGGCGGAAACTCCACAGCGCCGGGGGGTGATCGCCGATGTCGGCGCGGCCGCCCTCCGTGGAGAACTCGGCCGAGATCGTCCAGGAGGTTTCACCCTCTTCGCGCCAGGCGTTCCACTGCAAGGTGCTGGCATCAAAACCCAGCGCCGTGAGCCGGTGGCGGACCATCGGACCCAGTGCGGCGGGGTCGTCACCGAACACCGACCGGTAGAGATCATTGCCGGGCTGAGGGGAGGACACCTCAATACCCTGGGCCTGCGTGGCGATCCAGCCGCGCTCAGCGAGCACGGGCGCCTCGTACGTGCGCAACCGGGCCGGGTCGAGCCCATGGGAATCGGCCAGCTGCTCGGCCGTGGCACCGGCACGGATCTTTGCCTGAATGTCCTTGGGTGACAGCACCGTGGCTGCATCATCTGCAGCTGCGGCAGACGGACGCCCAATGGGGCGGGTTGCCGCTGCGCGCAACGCGTCGGTGATCTCCAGGGTGAATTCGGTGCCCTGCGGGTCCGAGAGCAGAAGATGTTCGCCGTCCTCGTGCACCCCGACAAGACGTAGCTGCTGCTGGGGTGTGTCCATGCCGTGCCTCCGCTTTCCAATGGCTTTCAGGGTGAACTTTGCCATGATTCTATGTCAGGTGCATTGCTGTGCCGCGGTGCGTCGCCGATTAGCCGAGGATCCTCGTGAGAAAACCTCTGGAGATACTCTCGGTCTTTGTGTGACAGATCCTCGAAGGACCTGATTTGTGTTTTCAGAGCGGTTAGGGAAAAATCTCAGCGAAACATGCGGCGACGGAGCGCGGGACACGCTGATTCTTCACGCCGTCGAGCACTGGGAATTCCGGGGACTGACCCGTTGTTGCGAAGGTGCTCACCATTCACATGCTGACCGAGCGGAGCGGGAAAACAATGGCGACCGATTATGATGCCCCACGCAAGAACGAAGACGAGATCCGCGAGGACTCCATTGAAGAGTTGAAGACGCGCCGGACCGATACGCAGTCGGCCGTGGTGGATGAAGACGAGGCCGAAGCCGCCGAAGGGTTTGAGCTTCCCGGCGCGGACCTTTCCGACGAAGAACTGCAGGTGCGCGTGCTACCGGCCCAGGCTGACGAATTCACCTGCGCCTCCTGCTTCCTGGTGCGTCACCGTTCGCAGGTAGCGAAAGAAGAGGGCGGGCTGCTGTACTGCACCGACTGCGAAGGCTGAGCCTCCTCGGTCGCTCGTCCAAGATCAGAAGAAACGCTAGGGCGCTTCCTCAATGGTGAGGAAGCGCCCTAGCGTTGTTTTGCGGTATGAGGTGCTCAGTATTCGTGATGTTCGTTCAGCTCGCGGCGAATCCGGCCCTCAATGTCGTTCTCGTCCGGTTCGGCGTCGACGTCGGCGACCACGTCGGCAAACATGGCACCGTTCAGGGCGGCTACCAGTTCCTCGGGACGCCGCGTCGAGGTCAACCAGTACGGGGTCCGGTCTCGACGGTCAGTGATCTGGATGCGCACCACCGGAGAAATCCAGCCCCGCAAGCAGAGGAAAGCCAGCCCATGCAGGCCCGGTCCGCGCTGGTAGGTGGCGTCGTCGCCGCGGTAACCGGTCACCGGCCCCAGATGCTCCCGCTCGATCCCGGCGCGGCCCACCTGCAAGGTAGTCTCGGTGACCACAATCTTCGGGGTGGTGGCGATGAGGATGATGGTGCACAGCAGGTACATTCCCACCGCGGCGCCGATACCCCAGGCCACGCCCACGGGTGCGAGCACCATGTAGCTGAGACCCGCGAACATCAGGGCCACGATCCACAGCCACCACGAAGGCCAAAGCCGCTCCACGAAGAGCTCGCCGGTGGGCTGCGAGGATGCAGGAGGAGTCGAATCTGTCATAACACTAGGTTCCCACATCGACGGTGTCCTACCGCGCATCGAGTCTCGATGGAAGCCGGAGGCGGCCAGCAGAGGCGATAGAGTGTCCACGGTTGACCGGAAAGCTTGGCAGTCAGTCGCCGAGACGAGAGTGGATGCAAGAGAGGCCCGAAATGGAAAAGGTGCACGTGGAGCTGAAGATGCTGGACGACGGAATCGAGCCGCCCAGCTATGCCCTGCCCGGTGATGCCGGTGCTGACCTGCGCACCACCGTTGACGTGGTCTTGGCACCGGGGGAGCGCGCCCTGGTGCCCACCGGTATTGCGATCGCCCTCCCGGAAGGTCTGGTCGGGCTGATTCATCCTCGTTCCGGGCTGGCCGTGCGTCACGGGCTGAGCTTGGTGAATTCTCCGGGCACTATTGACGCCGGATACCGTGGTGAAATCAAAGTGCCGCTGCTGAACACGGACCGCAACGAGGCCATTACCCTGCGCCGCGGCGATCGCATCGCCCAGCTGGTGATCCAGCCGGTGCTCCAAGCCTCCTTCACTCCGGTTGAGGAACTCTCGGAGTCGGTGCGCGGCGACGGCGGTTTCGGATCGACCGGCGGTTTCGTCACCAGCTAAAGCCTCGGCCAGGGAGTGCTCAACGCCCTGTATTAGGCTGGGCAACGACTATCGCGAGCGAATGCACCACAGAAACGGGAGAATCACGCCATGCTCTTCGGGCGAAATCGCCATGTGAAAGCTGAGACGGTGTCTCTGCCTGAGAACCTGCGTCACCTGCAGGAGACGGAAGACACGGCCGAGACTCCGGCACAGGAGGGTCCGTTCGACCGCAGCACCCGTCCCGACGTCAAAGGTCTGCTCGACCTCGGTGCGCTGAAGGTTCCGGTGCGCGCCCAAGTGCCGGTGCGTCTGGACGTCGAAGAATCGAGCAAGCGGATCATCGGAGTCACGCTGACCTCGAATCAGTCGACCTTGCAGGTGCAGGCCTTCGCCGCGCCTCGAACCTCCGGACTGTGGGATGAGATCCGCGCCGAAATTGTCGAGTCCATCAAGAAGAATGACGGCGCTCAGGCCGGAGAAAAAGAGGGCCGCTTCGGTACCGAGGTGCTCGCCCGCATCCCCGCCGCCATGCCCGACGGCAAGGCCGGCTGGCGGGTGGCTCGCTTTATCGGCGTCGACGGCCCCCGCTGGTTTGTGCGCGGCGTCTTCGGCGGAAAGGCAGCCTTCAGTGACGAAGCAGCTGCTGAGCTGGAGGACATGTTCGCGCAACTGGTCGTTCATCGCGGTGAGACCCCCTTGCCGCCGCGAGAGCTGCTGCCGCTGACCCCACCGGCCAACATGAAGCCTCTACGGCGTCCGGACGCCGAAAGCGAAGCCGAGACCGTTGCCCCGAAGAGTGCGGCACCGATGCCGAAGCGCGGGCCTGAGATCACCGAGATTCGCTAGTGAGCCAGGACAAGCCCCACGACGAGCGTCCTGATCAGATGCTCTCCGTGGCTGAACAATTGAGTCGGCGCGCCTCCGTCAACGATGACGGCCAGCTTGACCTGATGGCCTCGATCGGCGGCTGGCGCGGACTCGTGGAATCGGTGTTGCCTTCGGCGGTCTTCCTCGTCGCGTTCATTCTCGTCGAGGACATTTGGGCGGCTGGAATCGGCGCCACCGCCATCGCCGTGGTATTCGCCATTGCCCGGCTGATCCAACGCCAGTCACCACTGCAGGCGTTCACCGGGCTGGCCGGTGTGGTGCTGTGTGTTGCTGTCGCACTGTTCACGGGCGACGCCGAAGACTATTTCGTTCCCGGTTTCTACACCAACGCCATCTATGGTGCTGCGATGATCATCTCAATGATCGCGCGATGGCCGCTGATGGGGCTCATTTTCGGATTCCTGCGTTCTGAAGGTGTGGCCTGGCGCCAGCAACCGCGCCGTAGGCGCAGCTACCAGGTGGCCACGGGGTTCATCGTTGCCATGTTCGTGGCGCGACTAGCTGTGCAATTGCCGCTGTACTTCGCTGGGGAGTTCGTCGCGTTGGGCACTGCGCGACTGCTGATGGGCATCCCGCTGTATGCGATGGCACTGTGGCTGGCTTGGATGGTGTCCCGACCCACGGCGAAGGACCAACAGGCGGCTGAAGTGGAGCAAAGCCCCTCCAGTTGACGGGTGCGAAGCCCCGAATTCTCGGGTTGGACAACTGCTAGTAGACTTGTCACTGGAACGGTGTAGGAGTGGGGGAGACACTGGGCAATGCCGTTCCTTCCGTTGTTGTGGCAGGAGAAAGTAGCGTATGACAAGCACCATCCGGTCAGCTGCCCAGGCTGACCTTCCGGAAGACCTCACAGGAGTGATAGCACCTGAGACGGTGACGGTTGAAGTCGGACCTATGGCGCATGGAGGACACTGCGTCGCACGACACGAAGGACGGGTCATTTTCGTGCGCCACGCGATCCCGGGGGAGATCGTCGTCGCACAGCTCACCGAGACCGGTGACAAGGCCCGGTATTGGCGCGGTGACGTCGTCGAGATTATCCGAGCCTCGGAATTCCGTCGCTCGCACCAGTGGAAGCTCGCGGATTCGTTGCGCGCTTACCACGCCGGCCGTCAACCCATTGGTGGGGCGGAATACGGCCACATCGTCTTGGAGCATCAGCGTCGACTGAAGGCACATGTCTTCCGAGACACATTGTCGCGCATTGGCAAGCAAACGGTCGAGGCCGGGGTTAGCGGACTCGAATCCGACGAACCGACGGGTCTGCACTGGCGCACCCGCAACGCGTTCGCTGTGACCTCCAGCGGTCGCATCGCTATGCACGTGCACCGCAGCATGACGACCATTCCCGTGCGGAACATCCCGCTGGCGGTATCTGCCCTGGATGACCTGCACCTTTGGGATATTGATTTCACCGGCGCGGATCGTGTTGAGGTAGCCACCCCCTCGACGGGTGACGAAGCCCTGATCATCGTGATTCCGTCGAAGGACACAGCCGCACAAGACGCTCGGCTCAATGAGTGCATGAAGCGGTGGAAAAAACAGCTGTCCACCTATCCCGAATCCGTTTCGGCCGTGGTCGCCTTGGAATCGGAAAAACTCGGCGGCCCCATCGAATTGACCCGGTTGCGTGGACGTACCTGGGTCAAGGAAGTCGTTGCGAGTGCGAAATACGGCTCCAAGACCTTCCGCGTGAGTGGCCCCGGATTCTGGCAGGTCCACCGTGAAGCACCCGCAACGCTGGTGGACGCCGTGATGGCGGCCGCGTCGCCCCAACCAGGAGAAGTGCTTGCCGACCTCTACGCCGGAGCCGGCCTATTTTCGGCTTTCCTGGCTGACGCCGTGGGTGAAGATGGTTGTGTGTTGTCCGTCGAGGCTTCTGTTGGTGCCAGCCGCGACGCGCGCAGGAACCTGCACTCGACCCCGCAGGCCTATGTCTTGAACGGCCGCACGGACCGTGTGGTCGGCTCGTGGATCAATCGTTCCGAGGCGCCTCTCAACCGGGGCGGCTTGGACGGTCGTTCCGTGGACACGGTGGTATTGGACCCGCCACGCTCCGGCGCCGGAAAGGCAGCGGTGCAGCGGATTCATCAGCTGGCACCGACCAAGATCGTCTACGTTTCGTGCGACCCCGCATCCTTCGCCCGCGACACGCGGTGGCTGGGGGAACTTGGATGGTCGCTGGATTCAGCGGATGTCTACGATCTGTATCCCGACACACATCACATGGAGTCAGTTGCCGTGTTCACGCGCGCAGAATGACTCCAGAAACTGGTTAGAATGTTGTGGAGGCCACTGGTCTGTGTGCTCTGAGCCCACAGATCAGACGGCACCGCACCGATAACGCCGCGATTGACTCGCGCATTGCGTTGAGGGGACGTAGCGGGTCATCACGCACGTAAGGCTAAGCGCCCTGATGAGGGCGGGAAGAGGAGTCCACTGTGACGACTGTTGATAGCTTTGGTTCCAAGGGCGTCCTCGACGTCAACGGCGCCAAGTACGAGATCTTCCGGCTGAAGGAAGTGGAGGGCTATCAGACCCTTCCTTACTCCTTGAAGATTCTCCTGGAGAACTTGTTGCGCACGGAAGATGGTGCCAACGTCACCAAGGAGCAGATCCAGGCACTGGCACAGTGGAACCCGGCCGACGAGCCGAACACTGAAATCCAGTTCACCCCCGCTCGCGTGATCATGCAGGACTTCACCGGTGTGCCCTGTGTCGTCGACCTGGCGACCATGCGCGAGGCCATCGCGGATCTCGGCGGTGACCCGGAGCGAGTGAACCCGCTGGCACCGGCAGAGTTGGTCATCGACCACTCGGTCCAGATCGACAACTTTGGCACCGCTGACGCCCTTGAGCGCAACATGGAGATCGAATACGAGCGCAACGGCGAACGCTACCAGTTCCTGCGCTGGGGTCAGACCGCATTCGATGACTTCAAGGTCGTGCCTCCGGGCATGGGTATCGTCCACCAGGTCAACATCGAGTACCTGGCGCGCACCGTGATGACCCGCGAGGTCGACGGCGTGCTGCGCGCCTACCCTGACTCCTGTGTCGGCACCGACTCTCACACCACCATGGTCAACGGCCTGGGTGTTCTGGGCTGGGGTGTGGGCGGCATCGAGGCCGAGGCCGCTATGCTCGGCCAGCCGGTGTCCATGCTGATTCCTCGCGTGGTTGGCTTCAAGCTCACCGGTTCCATCCCGTCCGGCGCTACAGCCACCGATGTGGTGCTCACCATCACCGAGATGCTGCGTCAGCACGGCGTGGTCGGCAAGTTCGTCGAGTTCTACGGTGAAGGCGTTGGCTCCGTGCCGTTGGCGAACCGCGCGACCATCGGCAACATGTCGCCCGAGTTCGGTTCTACCGCCGCGATGTTCCCGATCGACGAGGTCACCCTCGACTACCTGCGCCTGACCGGACGCTCCGAAGAGAACCTGGCCTTGGTCGAGGCTTACACCAAGGAACAGGGCCTGTGGCACGATCCTTCGGTCGAGGTGAAGTACTCCGAGTACCTGGAGCTGGATCTGTCCACCGTGGTTCCGTCCATCTCGGGTCCGAAGCGTCCTCAGGACCGCATCGAACTCTCCGACTCCAAGGAACAGTTCCGCAAGGACATCCACAACTACGCCGACACCGACGAACTGGGCGCAGGTCGTCCTTCCAAGTCGGTTGGTGTCAGCATGGAAGACGGCCGCGAGTTCGAGCTCGACCACGGTGCCGTTTCGATCGCCTCGATCACCTCCTGCACCAACACCTCCAACCCCTCCGTGATGATGGCCGCTGCTGTGCTGGCCCGCAACGCGGTGGACAAGGGCCTGAAGTCCAAGCCATGGGTGAAGACCTCGGTTGCTCCCGGTTCCCGCGTCGTTACCGAGTACTACGAGAAGTCCGGGCTCATCCCGTACCTCGAGGACCTCGGCTTCAACGTCGTCGGCTACGGTTGCACCACCTGCATCGGCAACTCCGGTCCACTGGAGTCCGAGATTTCGCAGGCCATCCAGGACAACGACCTTTCGGTGACTTCGGTGCTCTCTGGTAACCGTAACTTCGAAGGCCGCATCAACCCGGACGTGAAGATGAACTACTTGGCGTCGCCGCCGCTAGTGGTCGCTTACGCCTTGGCTGGAACCATGGACTTCGACTTCGAGAACGATGCTCTGGGCCAGGACGCTGACGGCAACGACGTGTACCTGAAAGACATCTGGCCGGACCCGACCGAGGTGCAGAAGATCATTGATGCCTCGATCGACACCGAGATGTTCACCAAGGAATACGGGACCATCTTCGATGGCGACGAGCGCTGGCAGTCCCTGGAGACCCCCACCGGTGCGACCTTCGAGTGGGATGACCAGTCGACCTACGTGCGTAAGCCCCCATACTTCGAGGGCATGAAGCACCAGCCGGAACCTGTCACCGACATTCAGGGCGCACGCGTCCTGCTGAAGCTGGGCGACTCGGTCACCACCGACCACATCTCCCCGGCCGGTTCCTTCAAGTCGGACACTCCCGCAGGGCGCTACCTCCTGGAGAACGGTGTGGAGCGCAAGGACTTCAACTCCTACGGTTCCCGTCGTGGTAATCACGAGGTGATGATCCGCGGTACCTTCGCGAACATCCGCATCAAGAACCAGCTGCTGGACGGCGTCGAAGGTGGGTTCACCCGCGACTTCACGCAGGACGGCGCACCGCAGGCCTACGTCTACGACGCTGCTCAGAACTACCAAGCGGCCGGCACCCCGCTGGTGGTGCTCGGTGGCAAGGAATACGGTTCCGGTTCGTCGCGTGACTGGGCTGCTAAGGGTACCGCGCTGTTGGGCGTGCGCGCCGTCATCACCGAGTCGTTCGAGCGAATTCACCGATCCAACCTCATTGGTATGGGCGTGCTGCCCCTGCAGTTCCCTGCAGGAGAGAACGCCGAGTCCCTGGGTCTCGACGGTACCGAAACCTTCGACTTCACCGGTGTGACCGTGTTGAACGAGGGCAAGACGCCGAAGACCGTTAAGGTCACCGCGACGCACCCCGAGGGCAAGGTCACCGAGTTCGATGCTGTCGTCCGCATCGACACCCCCGGTGAGGCCGACTACTACCGCAACGGCGGTATCCTGCAGTACGTTCTGCGTCAGATCGCGGCTTCCTAATCGGCTGACCGACGACTGACCACCCTTTACTGAAGCGGGCCCGAGCTGAGTCTCGGGCCCGCTTCATGTTTCCCAGCTTCCACATCACCACGGCAGCTCCGATCCAGAGGATCCAACCGAGCGCTTCCACGATCCAATTGACCCCGCCCGACTCGGCCACGGACTGGACAATGAAGACCCTCAGGCTATTGAGTCCACCGTGGACAAAAACGGCCGGCCACACCGAGTTGGTTACGAGCCGAAGCACCACCAGCGCCGGAGCCCAGGAGAAAATCGACGCCAAATACGCGACGCCAACCTCCATTGGGGCATCCTGCAGGATTAAAGGCAATGCTGGAAGATGCCAGACGGTCCACGCACGCCACGGAAGAAATCACGCACACCCGGGCCACCGGCAACTCCTGGGTGCGAGATACCAGCCAGCCCCGCCAGCCCCATTCTTCCCCGATCGCAAACGCCGACTGGAGCAACAAAAACGGGATCACCGCGATGAGCGCAACCACGATCGTGTCCAGCGGGCGCGGTTGCCAACCGAGGACGAGACCGACGAGCAGCTGAACGGCAGAAATAGCGATCACGGCGGAGAATCTCACGAGCAATCCCCACCACGTGCCGTTCCACCGCAATGCGAATACTTTCGCGAAGGAAGCGGGCCGCCAGAACAGAAAGAAGATGAGACCGACGGCGAAAGGTGTCAGCTGCGCGACGGGAATGAGCAGCCCGGACAGCTCACCCGTGAACCATCCGAGGAGCATGGGAGACGCCACGAGTGTTGAAGCCACGGTGGCACAGAGGATGTAGATGATGGATTCGCGCACTGGACGCGGGGATGGAATCGACGTAGTCATGATGACCTCCGGATTCGATTTGTACACTGTACAATCTAAGGTGGGGTCTAAGCTTTGGCAAGAGTCGAGGAGGCGAAACGTGACCAAACGAGGTCCACGAGGTGACTTGGATCGTGAACGGATTAAACGCGCAGCGGATGAGCTTTTGATCGAGAAGGGGCGTATCGAATCGGTGTCGTTGCGCATGATCGCTCAACGTCTGGACATTGCGGCGAACGCTATCTACACCTATTTCAAGAATTTGGGGGAGCTCTGGCATGAACTGGGTGATGATCGGCTAGGTCGTCTAGAACCTCATACGCTCGCGCGCGACTGTGCACATTGCGCCTTGGGAGAACTCATGGAACGGTCCCGACGACTCTATGCCGAGCCTTGCACGCTGGCCTTGATGTTCCATGCTCCTGTGTTGGGCCTGCACGCCTTTCAACTCAGCGAGACGGTCATGGAGCTATGCGCAGAAGCAACCATCAGTCGCCGCGACGCGCATGACGCCATCATGGGGTGGTTCTTCGGCAGTGCCGCCTTGAACAGCGGCGGTTGGGCCAGTGGGACGGATGCCCTCCTAGAGGCCGAAGCTCTACGTGAGCAGTTTCCGTTGATCGCGGCACGTGTACAGCCTGATCTTGGCATGCAGTTCACGGCTCTGCTCACAGGGTTGGGCATCAAATGCCACCACGGCACCGGGGCGACGCGTGGGGCGCCGGCCGACGGATAGACTGGACCGAACCCATCGAACAGGAGCCCCAGTGAGTATTGTCCGCACGTATCGTTTCTCTGAAGAGATCGCACGCGCTACTGATTATCGTGAAGCTTGGTACGACGAGGCTGTTGCCGAGTTCGTCGTTCACTTCGGTGCTGTGGGGCAACCGGGCACCACGAAAGTTGAGAGCAACATCGACTCGGAAGCTGGCGAAGAACTACTCGCCGGATTCTCGGCGCAGTGCATCGAGGACGGGTACCGAGAGCTCACGGAAGATGACCATCAGCTCTTGACGGTGAGCTACCGCCTCAAAGGTTCCACGCCCACATCTGTAGAAGAAACTCTGCTTCGGAAACTCGAGACCGAGATGACTCACCGTCTAGCATGGCGCGGACTGGGCGAAGTACAGGAGACCCGACCGGCCGACAACGCGGTTGAGCTGCTGATTGCGGCCGTGCACGCGCGGAAGGCTGAGGCCGAGATTCCGGCCGCCGCCAAAACGGCTGGAGTCCAGCTGTCGAAAATCACCGTAGCTCGCGGCTGAACTCAGTTACTGCCTTCTCAAAGAAAGCGACATCGCACCCCATGACCATGCAATATCGCCGCCTTGGTACTTCCGGCCTCACCGTGTCCGTCGTCGGGCTGGGATGCAATAATCTTGGGCGTCCCGGCACACACACCGAAGACCAAAACGGAACGAACGAGGTTGTCGGCGCCGCGCTCGAGGCTGGGATTACCCTCTTCGACGTGGCGGACATCTATGGATCCACCCCGGGCCTCAGCGAAGAACGCTTGGGTACAGCGCTCGGGAGTCACCGTGACGACGTGGTGCTAGCCACCAAGTTCGGGATGGACATGCAGGGCAGCAACGGGCCTGACTGGGGTGCTCGAGGATCGCGCCGATACATCATCAAGGCCGTCGAAGCGTCTCTGAAGCGATTGGGGACTGATTGGATCGATCTCTACCAGTTTCACACTCCTGATCCGCAGACCCCGATCGAAGAGACTCTCTCCGCCTTGGACACACTCGTGCAGTCCGGGAAGGTCCGCTACATCGGTCATTCGAACCGCGCCGGCTATCAAATCGCGGAAGCCGAATACGTGGCCCGCGCGCTGGGCACAGAACGTTTTATTTCGGCGCAGAACCACTACAACCTTCTGGATCGGCGAGCGGAACTTGAGGTGCTTCCGGCAGCTCGTGCATATGGACTAGGCGTGCTGCCGTACTTCCCGTTGGCTAATGGCCTGCTCACGGGTAAGTACTCCCAGGGCGTTGCGCCGGAAGGCACCCGTCTCTCGCGCGTTCGCACTGAGATGGTGACCGGTGCGGACTTGGACCAGCTGGCCGCCTACGGGGAGTTCGCGCGCGTGCGAGGGTTGACGGAAGTGGACCTCGCCCTCAGTTGGCTGGCCGCACAGGAACCCGTTTCATCGGTGATCGCAGGAGCTACGCGCATTGAACAGGTTCAGCAGAATGCGCAGGCTGTCCGCTGGGTTCCCAATGAGGATGAACGCAAGCAGCTGGACGAGCTCTTTCCGTCCCAACCCAGGGTCGCGCTGTTTTGATCGCTGCCACCGCTCCTGGACCCTTGATTCCGACCGGTCTGGAAATCCTGCTTCAGGCGGTCGGAGTGGCACTAGTGGTGCTGGTGATCGTAGCCCTGATTTCGCTGCTGAGATCACCGCTTGATCCCCAACGTCGCCTGATCTGGGTGGCCACCATTTTCGTGTTGCCCTTGGTTGGGCCAGCGGTGTGGTTGTGGTGGCGGTACTGGTACTACCCCCGCCGTCGCCAGGAGCAACCAGACTGGGACCCGAATGACCGCACAAAGCGCGTCAATCTCGCGCGAAAGAGCTTTCGTGATCTGCAACGGACTTCCGACGATGAGCTTAAACGGGGTGATGCGGTTCGGCGGGAGCAGATCCGGTAGCTGAAAGAACGCGGGCTCCGACTGGAAAACTTGCCAGTCGGAGCCCGCGTCGTATCGGAAGCGTGCTATCGCTTAGTGGAACGTACGCCCATTGACTCGTTCTGAGGCCCCCGACTGATCCAAGTAAGGCGTAATGCCGCCTAGATGCAGGGGCCAGCCAGCACCAGTGATCATGCACAGGTCGATGTCTTCTGGATCGGCGACGACGCCTTCATCCAGCATCAAGCCGATTTCCTCTGCCAGTGCATCCTGAACCCGGGTGAGCAGCTCTTCAGCGGACTGGGGGGAATCTCCGAAGCTCATGAGATCCATAGTTTCCGCAGGGATGGTCTCCGTCTTGTCGTCAGAGGAGGCATCATCCTTGGCCCAGATCGCGGTCTTCTGACCATCGATGAGTCGCTGAATATTCGGAGATACGGGGAACCGTTCATCGCCGAAGGCCTTGTTGAGTGATTCGGTGACATGCTGTGCCACAGGGAGGCCGACCATGGCCAGCAGGGTGAACGGCGTCATGGGAAGCGCCATGGGATCCAATGCGTGATCGGCGGTGTGGGCGTCGGTGCCTTCATCGAAGGAGTTCTGCACCTCGCCCATCATGCGCAACAGAATGCGGTTGACTACGAAGGCCGGTGCATCGTGGACCAACACAGCCGTCTTACGCAGTTTCTGAGCTGTGACGAAACCGGTAGCCAAGACCTCGTCGGTCGTTTCTGGTCCACGAACCAACTCAACCAACGGCATGACGGCAACGGGGTTGAAGAAGTGGAAGCCGATCATGCGCTCCGGGTGCTCCAGAGCGGATGACATTTCGGTGATCGACAGCGACGACGTATTGGACGCCAGAATGCACTCCGGGGACACGATCGTCTCCAACTGGCGCAGCACCTTCTTCTTGAGCTCGATCTCCTCAAAGATCGCCTCGATGACGAAGTCGGCATCGGAGAAGACGTCTTGGGAAACAGACCCAGATATCAACGAGGCAAGCTGTTCGGCGTCGCTTGCAGAGATGCGCCCCTTGGCCGCTAGTTTCTCGAAGTTGGCCCGCACAGCGGCCACGCCACGATTCACGCGCTCCTGATCCAGATCGGTCATCACTACTGGAACTTTCAGGTGCGTTGCGAAGACCTGGGCCAACTGACCGGCCATCAGACCAGCACCGACCACCCCGACCTTCTTGAGAGGGCGGGCCAGTTGAGGATCCGGCGCCCCAGCCGGCCGCTTGCTACGCTTCTGCACGACGTCGAGGAACGCGTAGACGGTGTTGGCGAATTCGTGACTGGCGATCAGCTTTGACAGAGCCGCGCACTGGGCCTTCGCTGATTCCTTACGGGTGGAGGTGCGGGCTGCTTCGAACAGATCCATGACCTCGGCGGGAGCGGGAACGTAACCGCCGGTCTTCGCCTCAACAATGGCGCGTCCTTCGGCGAGGGCTCGATCCCAGGCTTCGGGGGAGAAATCATGGTCGCGATGAGAATTTAGCGTTTCAATGGTCTCGGCGTCCTGCTGCAGCACTCGGGTGGCCCAAGCAATCGATGCGTCAAGGAACGGAGCGGTCGTGGACGGATCATCGCCGCCGTCGAAGAGCGCATCTGCCAAGCCGATTTCATATGCGGCTTTGCCGTTGAGCGTACGGTTGTTGTTCAGCGGATTCTTGATCATGACGGTGAGCGCGTTCTCCGGACCCAATAAATACGGTGTCTGGAAGACGCCTCCCCAGCCGGGGACGAGGCCTAGGTATGCCTCCGGCAGCCCCAGTGCCTTGGCGTGCGTGGAAACGGTGCGATACTGGCAGGCTAGAGCAATTTCCAGGCCGCCGCCGAGAGCCAGACCATTGATGAAAGCGAAGGTGGGAACCGGGAAGTCCAGCAGGCCATCGTAGGCCGCGTGGCCTAGCTCCGCCATGGCTTCGCCGAGCTTGGGGTCCGAGACGGACTTCATGCTTCCGAGGTCGGCCCCGGCGACCAGGAATCCCGGCTTTCCAATCAGTGCCAGGGCGACGATTTCTCCGGCACGGGCTCGTTCTGCCTGAGCGTCGACGGCGCGCCCGAATTCGATCAAGGTCCCGGGACCGAGGGTGGTGGGCCGCTTGGGGCCAGCGTTATTGTCCAGGGTGATGAGGGCCAGTCGGCCGAGGTTCTCGGGGAGCTCGATGTCCGTGACGACGGAGTGGGTGATGATCTCGTCGGCGAATTCTGCCGCGACATACTCGAATTCGCTGAACCGGTCTGTGTTCTCGGTGGGCATGCTTCTCCCTTGCGCATCAATCGATGGTGAAGTGTACTCGTCAGTACGACGTGCACCTTCCACCGTATCGCAAAGTTCTGTGTTCTTAGACACAACGAGACGAGCGTGGGCAGGGTGCGAGGAAAATCAGTCGAGTGGATCTGGGTCGAGTAGTGCCACCGTCAGGATGGGGGAGACGATCTCCACCTGCCAATTTCGCGCGCCTAACTCAACGAGATGATGACGCACTGAATCGGGTGTGATGTTGGCCGGGGGCCGCCAGCAGATTTCTTTGAGAGTCGCTGGGGTAAGAAGGTTCTCCGTCGGCATGTTGTTCGCTTCGGCAGCCCTCCCGATCCATGAGCGCGCTGTCTGCAAACGTCGTGCGGCCAACGGGTCTCGATCCGACCAAGCGCGTGGGGGAGGCGGCGTGGTTGAATGGACGCGCAATGCGGGCAGTTCGTCGGGCTGTTCGGCCTGCCGCTGTCCTTCGCGAATTGCGCGCAACCATCGCGGGGCTTCTTTGGATGCGGCACGTCCCACGAACGCCGGAAGTTTGAGCAACTGCGGGACTGTCGTCGGCTCTGCGGTAGCTGCGGCAATGATGGCTTGGTCTTTGATGAGACGTGACGGAGCTACGTCACGGGATTCAGCGAGATTTTCGCGAGCAGTCCAGAGGGAACGGACAATGGCGAGTTTTTCCGGTGTGCGAATCGAGGAGATTCCAGAGGTCCTGCGCCAAGGATCCTTCCGGGGCTCCGGCAGTGGGCGCTTCCGAATAGCGGCAAACTCTTCCTCGGCAATAGCGAGTTTGTCTTGCTGAGTTAGTTCTTCGACCATGGAGGCACGGAGCTCGACGAGGAACTCAACATCTAGCGCAGCATAGTCGCGCAGATCAGCTGGTAGTGGACGGACCGACCAATCCGCGGCCGAGTGTTCTTTGGCCAAGGTCAGGTTGAGCTTGTTCTCCAAGAGTGCCGCCAGCCCCACGCGGGGGAATCCTGCCAGGCGACCGGCCAGCTCGGTATCGAAGAGTCGGTCGGGCCACATCCCGACCTCTGCGAGGCAGGGGAGATCTTGTGTTGCGGCATGAAGGATCCATTCAACTCCACGCAACGCATCATGGATGATGCGCAGATCAGAGAAGGCCTCGGGATCGATGAGCCACAACCCGGAACCCTCGCGTTTGATCTGAATGAGGAACGCCCGTTGGCCGTATCGGAAACCTGACGCTCGCTCGGCGTCGATGGCGACCGGGCCGTGCCCGGCTGCCAGGTCTTGGGCACAACGTTCTAATTCAGAAAAAGTATCGGTAATAAAGGGGGTGCCACTTTTCGGCCGGGTGACCAGTTCAGGTTTCGGCGCTGCTTCTGAGGTGGCGGTGTTGTCGTTGCGAGACGAAATGATTCAGGTCCTTCGGATACGTGGCATTGCGGTGACCCCCTCAGGCACCGGTGGCAATCCGGCGAAGGCGCAGACCATATCGGCCCAGGCTTCGAGATGATCCTGAGCTTCCGGGCTCCCGGGTGTCCAGGAAGCGCGGAGCTCAATATCAATGGTATCTGGCTGAGTGGCTAGCCCGCCAAAGCTCTCGGAGAGCACGCGAGTGGCCGTCCCGCCAGCGTGATCGTAGTCGGCTTGGTGATTTTCCAATGCTTCGACTAGCCACGTCCAGGCCACAGCTCCCACCATCGGGTCGGTGCCGACATCCGACTCCAGCGAGGCGCGGATGTAGGTGACCACACGGAACGCTCCCTGCCAGACCTCTGAGCCAGCTGGATCGTAAAGCAGAATGAACCGTCCGGTGGCGAGTTCGGGGCCGCCGATCGTTTCGAAAACTTGGGCACCGAGGGCGACCGCGTAGGGTGCCAACCGTTTGGGTGCTGGGATCTCGTGCAACACCACTTCATTGCGGATGCTGGCTTGACGGATTCCGCGGAGTGCTCGCCGGAAGGGCTCGGGCAGGTCCGCAACGCTCGGTGTGAAGGACTTGATCACGGTCACATCTCGAGGTTAAACCCCTAGTTGAAGGATTCCGGTGCGGCGCGCCGCACCGTCGTCCTCCTGAGTGTTTAAGAAATCTGGCTATCAGTGTTTCCTCGGGCGGATGTAGCTGGCTCCAGACGAAGGGACACTGAATTGATGCAATAGCGCAGATCCGTCGGGGTGGGGAACCCTTCGCCCTGGAAAACGTGTCCCATATGCGAAGCACAGTTGGCGCAACGCACCTCGATGCGACGCATCCCTAAACTGGAATCCTCGATGTACTCGACGCGGTCTTCGGCCAAGGGGGCAAAGAACGACGGCCAACCACATTGGGCATCGAACTTTTCCTGCGATCGGAACAACTCAGCGCCGCAGGCTCGGCAGGCGTAGACCCCCTCGGTTTCTTCATCCCAGTACTCGCCGGTGAAGGGATGCTCGGTTCCGGCTTGACGCAAGACGCTGTACTCGGCGGGGCTCAGTCGCTGGCGCCATTCCTCATCGGAGACGTGTCGAAGGTCTGCTGGGGTGTCTGAATCATTGCTCACACCTGAACAACGATGAATCCGGTGAATTTGTTCCGTGGGTCATGTGTTGATGGTGTGAAAGGTCGGGCGTGGAAAAATTGGTACGGGATGCAGAGAATGATAGGTATGGGTCAGAAGGGTCAACCGAAGGTGACGAAACTGTTGAGTGGAAGAAGCGCTCGGAAAGTCGCCCGTCATATGGGTCGCACCGTTGAAGAGGCTGCGCCGGTGTTGAGGTGGTCGACTACAGCGGCAACGGCCGGTGTCGTGGTGGGGTCTTTGGTAGCCGGAACGATCTCTGGGCTGGCCTCGGTCTTCGCTCGAACCGTGGTCACCCCGGTCAAAAATCACGCCGAGGACTTGGAGATTCTGGCCGTTGTCAGCGTGAAGAACGTGGCGCACAGCCAGGAGATCATCCTGCCCGCGACGGAGGAGACCACCGTCCCCGGAACCTATTCCTTGGTGTTTGACGGCGGCCGCGGTGTGGCTCGCATTGGTCGCATCACCAGCTTTGATCCCGCGGATGGAACCGTGCAACGCGTGGTTGAAGAGGTCTACAGCGGCGACTTGGCCAACGCCTTGCGAGGCCGGTGGACAGGCTTCATTTACCCGACCCCCGCCGATATGGGATTCGACGCCGAAGACGTCGCCATCCCGGTGGAACGTGGCTCGGCGCCGGCATGGTTGGTCCGCCCGGAAGCTGGTGGGCGACATGTACATGAAGACCAGGTCAGCGTGAGTGCAAACACCTGGGCAATCATGGTGCATGGGCGTGGGGCACGACGACCCGAGGGCATTCGCGCCATTGCTACGGCACGCGCCATGGGAATGACCTCACTGTTGATCTCTTACCGTAATGATGGAGAAGCTCCGTCGGCGGACGACGGCAAGTATGGTTTGGGCGCCACTGAATGGCGGGATGTGGAAGCCGCTATCCAGTATGCGCTGGACCACGGCGCCGATGAGATCGTACTTTTCGGCTGGTCTATGGGTGCCGCCGTTTGTCTGCAACTGACCGACCGCTCGAAACTCGCTCCGCGCGTAGCCGCGCTGGTGTTGTCTGGTCCGGTGATCAATTGGATTGACGTTCTGGCTCATCAAGCTCGGCTGAATCGGCTACCGGAGGCGGTGGGTCGACTGGGGCAGTATATGATCACCTCTCGTGCCGGCCGCCGCATCACGGGATTGGCGGCGCCGGTGGATCTCAAAACCATGGACTGGGTATCACGGGCTGATCAGCTGCGCGTTCCCACCCTGATCCTTCATTCAGAGGACGACACCTATGTACCTGTCGGTCCCAGCCTGCAGCTGGCACAGAAGAATCCAAGCCTGGTGACTTTTGTTCGATTCACTCAGGCTCGCCACACTCGCGAATGGAACGTGGACCCGGAACGCTGGGACACCGCTGTACGTGTATGGCTCAAGTCCACGTTCTCATCTCCGCGGCCAGGAATGCAGGCACTTGAAGTAGCGCAGGACGCTCCGGTCTAAGCGAGCAGGCCTCGGCGGGACAGCAGCGGCTCTACTTCGGCATCCCGCCCGCGGAACTGACGATACGATTCGAGCGGATCCCGCACACTGCCTCGAGAGAGTAGCTCGTTTCGGAAATGATCCCCGTTGTCTCTGCATAGGCCCCCGTGGGTGTTGAACCAACCCACTGCATCGGCATCCAGCACTTCTGCCCAGAGATAGGAGTAGTAGCCAGCCGCATATCCGCCTCCGCCAGCGAAAATGTGCTTGAAATAGCTGCTTCGATAGCGCGGGGCGACGAGCGAATCGTCGATTCCTCGCGATGCCAGGGCTTCCTTCTCAAAGGCTTCCGGGTCTGGGATGACCTCATCGGGGCCGATGCTGTGCCACGCCAAATCCACAATGACGGCGGCGAGATACTCCGAGGTCCGTAGGCCCTCACCCCACAGTGCGGCGTCGTCGAGCGCGTTCAAGATGTCCTGGCTCAGTGGTGCGCCGGTATCAACGTCGAGAGCATAACCGCTGAGCAGCTCGGGATGCTGGATCCACATTTCGTTGACCTGTGAGGGGAACTCGACGAAATCTCGAGGCACTTGGGTCGCAGAGAGCGAAGCGAACCTTGCCCGTCCAAAGAGTCCGTGGAGCGCGTGTCCGAACTCGTGAAAGAGGGTGGTGACCTCATCGAGGGTGAGTAACGTCGGATCACCGGCGTGAGGTCGGGCGATGTTGAGGTTATTAACGACGATCGGTTGCTCGGAGAATTCCGTCGACCCGACACGGATGGAATTCATCCATGCGCCACCGGATTTCGTGGGGCGGGTGTAGAAGTCGCCGAGGAACAGTCCGATTGCGGTTCCATCGTGGTCGAATACCTCCCACACACGGACGTCGGGAAGATATCCGTGGAGGTCGGATCGCTCCTGAAAAGTGATTCCGTAGAGACGATGAGCAGCCTCAAAAACTCCGTGCTTCAGTACTCGATCCAGCTCGAAATGGCGACGTAGCCGCTCGGTGCTCACGGAGAAACACTCATCAGCGTGCTGTTCGGAATAGAACGGGACGTCCCAATGCTCAAGTTCGAATCCTGCACGC
Source organism: Citricoccus muralis (assembly GCF_029637705.1). Lineage (NCBI taxonomy): Bacteria > Bacillati > Actinomycetota > Actinomycetes > Micrococcales > Micrococcaceae > Citricoccus > Citricoccus muralis. Next base: position 1,843,604 of record NZ_CP121252.1, on the reverse strand, counting down.
TGCTGGAGAATGTCGCGTTCGGTGCGGGCATTCCTCATGGCCGGTTCCAGCGCCCTCTCGATCAGGGACCAGACTGCTTCCACAGTGGGAGCAGTACGGTCTTCCAGCGCATACTCTGCGAAATTCTTGAATCCCAAAAGTTCAGCCTTGCGTGCACGGAGTCCTGCTTGCTGGCGAGCGAAGGAGAGCGTTTCGTGTTCACCCGCGGTGCCGCGATTCCATGCTGCTTCGTAAAGACGGCGACGAGTTTCGCGATCTTCCAGTCGAGCGAGCAGCGGCTGGGAGGTGAACATCGAGAGTTCGAGGAGCCAACCGCTCGAGTGCCCAGCTTGTTGGGCTGCTTCGGCCGCGGCATCCTTCTCTTGCTGAGAGAGACCAGCCAGGGAATCCTCTTGTTCGACCAGAAGGGCTTGCGCAGTGTTTCCCGCAATCATGGCTTGCGAGTATGCGGCGCCAATCCGAGCCAGCTGCGTGTTGATGTCAGCGAGCGTGACCCTGTTGGTCTTGGTCAGCTCGGCGCCGTGGAGTCGGAATTGGCGCAAAACGTGGTCTGCAAGGGAGCGCTCTTCTCCATCCAGCTGGTCGATGTCTACGCCGTTCATCCGGCGATATAGCTCTTCGTTCAGGTAGAGAGCGTCCCAGTGTCCGGCCAACGTCGGCTCGATCTCGGCGGCGATCTCACTACGAGCGGCGGTGCGATCCGCGGGGAGCACCGTAAAGAACACCGCGCTGACCCACCGCAAAAGCTGTCCGGAACGCTCCCACGCGACGAAGGTGTTCTCAAACGTGGCCGGGGACGGGGACGCGGTGATTTTTCGGATCTCCCGCTGATGCTCATCGAGGGCTTCACGGAAGGCTGGGAGAAAATCCTGATCGCTGATGGCGCGAAAATCGGGGAGGCCGTAGGGCAACTCAGACTGCTGTAGCAGGGGGTTCGACATGACCATACTGTTTCGTGTGGATGGGGTCACCGTCAATAGTCCTCTCAGGCACTAGACTGGAATCCAGATTCTGCACGAACGGTCGGCACGGGACTTCCGGCGTCGGCGGCATAAAGGAGCGTAGATGGCTGGGCATTCCAAATGGGCCACGACCAAGCACAAAAAGGCTGCAATTGACGCTAAGCGGGCTAAGGCTTTCGCTAAGTACATCAAAGCGATCGAGGTGGCGGCACGCGCCGGCGGTGCTGATATTGCTGGTAACCCAGCCCTGGACCTGGCTATCAATAAGGCCAAGAAGCAGTCCGTTCCCAACGACAATATTGACCGTGCGGTGAAGCGCGGTGCGGGTCTAACCGGTGAGGTCATCGACTACACCGAGATCATCTACGAAGTGCGTGGACCCAACGGGTCTGCCTTGATGGTCGAGTGTTTGACCGACAACAAAAACCGGGCTGCCTCCGATGTACGCGTTGCGGTGACGCGCAATGGTGGCACCATCGCCGACCCTGGGTCGGTGGCATTCCTCTTTAATCGGCAGGGCGTGGTTCGCCTGCCCGCTGAAGGCAAGACCGAGGATGACATTCTGATGGCGGTCCTGGAAGCAGGCGCCGAAGAGGTCGTCGAGTCGGGTGGCAACTTCGAGATCATGTCGGATCCCTCAGATCTACGTGCCGTAGCGGAAGCCCTGGATGCCGCAGAGATTCACTACGACACGGATGAAGTGGAATTCGTTCCTACCATGCATGTCGAGCTGGATGCCTCGGATGCTCGCACGTTCCTCAAGCTGGCGGATGCCCTCGAGGATCTGGACGACGTCCAGAGCGTGTACGACAACGTTGACCTGAGCCCCGAGGTCATGGCGGAGCTCGAGAAGGACGACTAAAAATATGCGTGAACCCGGATCTCCACTTCGGGTCATTGCGGTGGATCCCGGGCTCACTCGATGTGGCCTTGCCGTCGTTGACATCGCGCAGAACCGATCCGCCACCTTGGTAGACGTTAAAGTCGTGGGCTCCGCCAATACCGAGACGATTGGTAACCGATTGGCCGTGATCGATCAGGCGGTGGAATCGATGCTTGATCAGTACGCGCCCCACCACATGGCAGTGGAGCGAATGTTCGCGCAGAACAACACTCCGACCGTGATCGGGACCGCTCAGGCCTCCGGTGTTGTCATTGCCGCGGCTGCACGCCGCTCGGTACCCGTGGCTTTGCACACTCCTTCCGAAGTCAAAGCGGCGGTGACGGGTAACGGTAACGCTGACAAGAATCAGATCACCTCGATGGTGACGCGTATTCTGCGGCTGGCCGAGCCACCACGTCCGGCGGACGCGGCCGATGCGATTGCGTTGGCCGTGGCCCATGCCTGGCGCGGCGGACTCTACGGTCGTGGGCTCGACACCGGAAAGCTGACGAGCCGCCGTACCTCCTCCAAATTCCCGACCGCGAACAAGACGGGTTCACTGACCCCGGCCCAGCAGGCATGGTTGGCTGCTGAAAAGCGCGGAAGCCGGTGACGCGCTGACACAGGTCGCGCTCCTCATGTTTATCGGAATAATGTTCTAAGCTGTGAGTGGCGAATCGAACGTGGCACCACAAATCCGTGTTGCCAGCGAGCGAAGTGACGGACACAGAGGAGACAACGGTGATTGCATCGCTGACGGGCACAGTCGAGCACGTGGGACTGAACCAGGCCGTGTTGAACGTGTCCGGGATTGGCTATCTGTTCTCAGCGACTCCACAAACCTTGGCGACTTTGCGGGAAGGGGAGCAGGGCAGAGTCCTGACCTCCATGATCGTTCGAGAAGAGTCCATGACGCTCTTCGGCTTCGCTACGACGGACGAGCGTGAGATTTTCGAGATCATGATGGGTGTCTCGGGGGTCGGCCCCCGAACCGCTCTGGCGGTCCTGGCTGTTCACGCACCGGACGCTGTTCGCTGGGCGGTGGCCCATGACGACGAAAAAGCGTTCACCAAGGTCTCCGGTATCGGGCCGAAAGGCGCACGCCGCATTCTCCTGGAGCTCTCCGGGAAGCTCACTCCGGTTGAAGCGCCTCCGACGACAGCTTCAGAAGGCACCTCGCCTGCAGGCCAAGAATGGATGGACCAGGTCGTCGGCGGCCTGACCGGCTTGGGCTGGAACGACAAGGATGCTCAGAAAGCACTTGAGACCACCGTCCGAGATGAGCCCGAACTGGCTGAAACCCAGGATGTGGCACGTATTCTCAGAGCCACCTTGAGTCGGCTCGGTCGCGACCGCAGTACAGGAGGTAGCCGGTGAGTCAAGGTCCAGGTCGCGGCGATGATCGTGTCATCAGTGCAGGCGCTGACACCGAGGAACGTGAAATTGAAGCAGCTCTGAGGCCTCGCAACCTGCATGACTTCGTGGGCCAACGCCGCGTGCGTGATCAGCTCTCGCTCGTCTTGGAAGCAGCCCGACTACGTGGGCGAAGCGCTGACCATGTTTTGCTTTCGGGTCCTCCTGGGCTGGGCAAGACCACGCTGTCGATGATCATCGCTGCCGAAATGAACGCGCCGTTGAGGATCTCCTCGGGTCCTGCAATTCAGCATGCCGGTGATCTGGCAGCCATCTTGTCCTCATTGACCGAAGGTGAGGTGCTCTTCCTGGATGAGATCCACCGCATGTCTCGTCCTGCCGAGGAAATGCTCTACATGGCGATGGAAGATTTCCGTGTCGATATCGTTGTGGGTAAAGGCGCGGGTGCTACAGCCATCCCCTTGGAACTGCCGCCCTTCACTCTTGTGGGAGCGACCACTCGCGCGGGCCTGTTGCCCGGGCCGCTTCGTGACCGCTTCGGCTTCACCGGACATTTGGAGTTCTACGGCTCCGATGAGCTGGAACTCGTGCTGCGTCGATCCGCGGCCATGCTGGATATGCAGCTAAACTCGGCGGCCTTCAGCGAGATTGCTTCCCGTTCGCGAGGAACGCCTCGTATCGCGAATCGACTGCTACGCCGCGTCCGCGACTGGGCCCTGGTGAAAGGGCTTGAACAGGTCGACGCGCGGGCCTCCTCGAACGCACTTGACATGTACGAGGTCGATTCCAGAGGGTTGGATCGTTTAGACCGTGGCGTTCTCGAAGCGCTGTGCCTCAAATTCGGCGGCGGCCCGGTGGGACTGTCCACCTTGGCTATCGCCGTCGGCGAGGAAACGGAGACCGTCGAGGAAGTCGCCGAACCGTACCTCGTGCGTGAAGGCTTACTCGGTAGGACGCCTCGCGGGCGTATCGCGATGCCAGCGGCATGGAAACACTTGGGGTTGTCAGTGCCGAAGGACTCCCCGGTGCTGGGTGCCTGGTCGCTCATTGATGGTGACGATGATTCCAAAGATGAGGTCAACTAGCCCCTCGGAAGCCGTCGAAGGCGCTCGGCTCGTCATGTCTTCTGGGATAGTCCAGACTCAGGCACTAGACTGACTGAGTTGACTTATGTCCCGAACACAGAATGTGGTGTCTCCCTATGACCCTGAGTCCTTTTACCGTTGATGCAGGCCTGCTGTCCCAGGACGGTGAACCGACAGGGGGATTCGACCCCTTCTTCATCATCATGCTGGCCGTCTTCGGTCTACTGATCTTCTTCATGTTCCGCCGTTCGAAGAAGGCTCAGCAGGAACAGCAGAAGCGCCGTTCTTCGCTGGCCCCCGGCCAGGAGGTGATGACCGGTGCGGGCATTTTCGGGACCGTTGTCGCTGTGAACCAGGACGAGAACAAGGTGGTCCTTGAGCTGTCTCCTGGAAACAACGTCACGGTGCACATTCAGGCCATCGGTCAGGTGATCGAACCAACCGAGCCGGCTGCGTCGGCCGAGGCCGAGAATGTGGATGGCAAGTACGACCTCAACGGTGAAGAGTACGGGGGCCCCGCAACCACAGACTCCAAGGACACCAAGCCGAGCTTGAATCCTGAGGATCCCCGCGGCGACGCGGACCAGAAGTAACACCGCGGCGGAATGAAATCGCCTCGTATTGCCCGGGTGTGTCCACCCAGCCTTAACTGAAAGTCCAGCTCACTATGTCCTCATCGACAAGCTCCGGCCGTCCCAAACGAACACTCGGATGGCTGGGAGCTATCATCGTTGTGCTGACGGCCGTACTTGGCATCGGCATCGCCACAAACCAGACCACTGGTGCTCCACTTCTTGCGCTCGACCTCGAAGGCGGTACCCAGATGGTGCTGTCTCCGGAGACGGCCGGGGGAGAGCAGGTCAGTTCTGAGCAGATGGACCAGGCAGTGGAGATTATCCGCCAACGTGTCGATGGTTCAGGCGTCTCGGAAGCAGAAATCAATGTTCAGGGCGGCAACACGGTTGTGGTGTCCTTGCCAGGTACTCCGGACTCACAGACGCGTGAATTGATCCAGGCGTCGGCAAATATGGAATTCCGCGCGGTGATCAGCGGCGCACAGGGTACGGCGACACCAGAAGAGAACCAGACGGCACTGGAAGATTTCCCAGAGCCTACGGCAGAGCCGGCAAATGGTTCCGATCCCAACTGGGTCACCCCAGAACTGGCCGACGAATTCCAGAAGCTCGACTGTGCTGCCTTCCTCGCCGAAGGAAATCGTGAGCCGGTGCCTGAAGATGAACCGATGGTCTCGTGTGACCCGCAGTACGGCATGAAGTACATCCTGGGGCCGGTTGAAGTTTTCGGTACCCAGATCTCGGATGCGGACTTCGGTATGGCCTCCGCTCCGGGCGGTATTTCCACAAACCAGTGGGCCGTAAACCTGTCATTCGATAGCGAAGGTACGAGCGCATTCCGTGAGGTCACTCAGCGAATTACCCCGCTGGAGAGCCCCCGCAATCAGTTCGCCATCGTGCTCGACGGCACGATCATTTCGGCTCCGTCGTCCAACGCTGTTATCTCAGACGGTCGGGCACAGATCACGGGTAACTTCACCGAAGTCACAGCACAGGCACTGTCGGAGCAATTGCAGTACGGTGCGCTTCCGATTAGCTTCAATATCGAGTCGGAGCAGCAGATCTCGGCAACTCTGGGTCAAGACCAGTTGTATTGGGGTCTGATAGCCGGTTTGATCGGTTTAATCCTCGTTGCCGCTTACCAGTTCTATCAATATCGTGCACTGGGACTGGTCACACTGTCGTCGCTGGTCGTGGCGGGCATCCTGACTTACCTGGCGATCGTTCTCTTGGGATGGTCCGATAATTACCGGCTGTCCCTGGCCGGTATCGCCGGCATTATCGTTGCTATTGGTCTGACAGCGGACTCCTTCATCGTCTACTTTGAGCGCATTAAGGACGAAATGCGTGCCGGAAGGCCACTGGCACAGGCCGTGGAATACGGTTGGGCGCGCGCAAAGCGGACAATCACCGTGTCAAAGGCCGTGAACCTACTAGCGGCTGTGGTGCTGTACTTCGCCGCCGTGGGCAACGTGCGTGGCTTCGCATTCACGCTGGGTCTGACCGCCGTGGCCGACCTCTTGGTCGTCTTCATGTTCACGCATCCGGTGATGCAGCTGTTGGCACGTACGAGATTCTTCGCCTCGGGCCACCCGCTGTCTGGAATGGATCCCTCGCTTCTCGGCCAGGAGCCGCTGTACAAGGGGGCAGGTAAAGTCCGCGAATTCAAGACAGTCGAGCAGGCTGCGCCCGCGCGGGGTAAGCGTAATAAAGGTTCTTCGAAGGAAGCTCAACGTCGCCAGACCATCGCCGAGAAACGGCGTCTGGAACGTGAAGACCAGCTAGGACTGTCTTCGGGACAGCAGACATCTGAGTCAGTGGACGCAGGATCGTCGGAGGGAAAGAAATGAGCCGCTTGGCGACCTGGGGCAACGAGCTCTACACAGGCAAGAAGTCCTATCCCTTTGTTCACCGGTGGAAGCTGTGGTTCGTCATTGCTGCCATCCTTCTCGTCATCTCCGGAGGGCTCACGTTGGCCCGCGGCGGCTTCAACATGGGCATTGAATTCCGCGGCGGATCTGAATTCACCGTCTCCGGCGTATCCAACACGGACCCCGCTGCGGGGGAGTCCGCCGTGACCGACGTGGTGCCTGAAACCGTGGTCACTGCGACGAACATTGCACCGAACACCATGAGGGTTCAGACTGAGCATTTGGACGACAACCAGACGCTCGAGGTCGCAGCGAACCTGCAGGAGGCATACGGGGTCGGTGCCGACAATGTGACCTCCACGTTCGTTGGCCCTACCTGGGGCCAGGCGGTGAGCCAGCAGGCTGCCATCGGTCTGATCATTTTCGTGGTGCTGGTCGCTTTGCTCATGGCGTTGTATTTCCGCACCTGGAAGATGTCCCTCGCTGCCATTATCGGACTGTTTTACGTTGTAGCGCTGACGACTGGTATCTATGGTTCAACGGGTTTCGAAATCACACCATCGGCCATCATTGGTTTCCTGACCATTCTGTCGTATGCCTTGTATGACACCGTCGTGGTCTTCGATAAAATCCGCGAAAATACGGACAACCTAGAAGAAGACGTTCAACGCACGTTCTCGGAGAACGTCAACCTTGCGGTGAACCAGACCTTGGTACGTTCTATCACCACCTCGATCGTCGGAATTCTGCCGGTTGGTTCAATTCTCTTCATTGGTGCCGGGCTTCTAGGCGCGGGTACCTTGCGCGATATCTCGCTGGCGATTTTCGTCGGCATTATCGTTGGCACCTTGGCGACTTTGTTCATCCAGGCACCGTTGTATGCGCTGCTTCGACGCCGTGACAGCAACGTTCAGGAACACGATGCGCGGATCCTGCGTAAGCGTAGCTCTGGTAGCGGTGAAGGTGATGCGCCCGTCACCGAGCCCAGCGCAGTCTCTAACGTCTAGGCTGTCCTCACGCCCCAGATTGGTATTGGGCGGCAACTGGGACTAATGTTTCACCCACCGGTAACGGTGACAGGCATCATGCTTTGGTCGCCTTGGGCGCCACGAGGGGAGGGGACGACATGACGGATTCCACCGACGCTACGTCATCGGATGCGTCCTCAACGTCTGCTGCTGTCAATTCTCGCCGCCCACGAGGACGCCTTGCGCGTCTGACCGGTCGCCCAGTGGTCGGCGGGTACTCGCCGATCTTGGAACCCCTGATCCGCACGTTGAAAGTTCGGCACCCGAAATCCGATCTTGATCTCGTTATCCGTGCTTTCGCCGTCGCAGAGAAGTATCACGAGGGGCAAAAGCGGAAAAGCGGCGATCCGTACATCACCCATCCGGTCGCGGTGGCGACCATTCTGGCGGAACTCGGTCTGACAGGTACTACCTTGGCCGCCGCCCTTTTGCACGATACTGTCGAAGACACCAGCTACTCACTGGACCAGCTCAGTCGCGAATTCGGTGAGGAAACGGCGCTACTGGTCGACGGTGTGACGAAGCTGGACAAAGTGAAGTTTGGCGCTGCGGCGCAAGCCGAGACCGTCCGCAAAATGGTTTTGGCCATGGCCAAGGATGTACGCGTGCTGTTGATCAAGCTCGCAGACCGGCTTCACAATGCCAGAACTTGGCGTTACGTGCCGCCCGAGTCCAGCGCCCGCAAAGCGAAAGAGACCCTGGAGATCTATGCGCCGCTCGCGCATCGTCTCGGAATGAACACCATCAAGTGGGAGCTTGAGGACCTGTCTTTCGCTGCATTGTGGCCCAAGGTGTACTCGGAGATCGTCCGGTTGGTCGGGGAGCGAACCCCGGAACGGCAACAGAATGTTGCCCAGCTCAGCGAACAGATCGAGCGCGAACTCCGCGACGCCAAGATTCGGGCAACCCTGTCAGGACGGCCCAAGCATTACTACTCGATCTATCAGAAGATGATCGTGCGCGGAAAAGAGTTTGACGAGATCTACGATCTTCTCGGTGTCCGCGTGTTGGTCGATTCTGTACGGGACTGCTACGCGGCACTGGGTGTTCTTCACGCGAAGTGGTCTCCGATTCCGGGCCGGTTCAAAGACTATATTGCGATGCCGAAGTACAACATGTACCAATCGCTCCACACCACCGTCGTCGGCTCCGATGGCAAGCGTGTTGAGATCCAGATTCGCACGCATGAAATGCACCGCCGAGCTGAATACGGCGTTGCCGCTCACTGGCGCTATAAGGATGCTGGGGCCGAGGAGAACGGCGACGCGACACCGAATTGGTTGCGTGCCGTCCTGGACTGGCAGAAGGACGCCAAGGACCCGAACGACTTCCTGGACTCATTGCGCACCGAGATCGGAGCGGCCGAGGTCTATGTCTTCACTCCGCAAGGCGAGATTAAAGTGCTCCCTGCTGGATCTACCCCCGTGGACTTCGCCTATTCGGTGCACACAGAAGTCGGTGACCGGACCATCGGTGCCCGGGTCAACGGGCGTCTGGTACCACTGAATTCCCCGCTCAATCATGGCGACTCTGTCGAAATCTTCACGTCGAAAAGTGAAGACGCGGGTCCCAGCCAAGATTGGTTGGGGTTCGTACGCAGTGCCCGCGCACGCAACAAGATCCGGCATTGGTTCTCCAAGGAACGCCGCGACGAAGTCATCGAAGTCGGAAAAGACGCGCTGACCAAATACGCCCGCAAACAATCGTTGCCGCTGAGCCAAGTCATGAGCACAGACGCATTGGGCACGGTAGCTGAAGAGCTGGGCCTGGCGGACGTCTCCGGGCTCTACGCTGCTATCGGCGAAAACAACGTCTCCGCCCAGAATGTCTTCGAACATATCCAGGCACTTCTTGAGCCACCGGAGCCGCCTCAAGAAGAGTACTTCGATACTGGCGCGATGCCGCAGGTCAGTCTGCCCAGTCGGCATTCAGATTCTGGTGTCATTATTCCGGGCACTGGCGAAGTTATGGCTAAACTGGCCCGCTGTTGTTCTCCGGTTCCACCAGACGACATCGTCGGGTTTGTCACCCGCGGCTCGGGAGTCTCCGTGCACCGGACTGACTGTCAGAACGTCGAGAACCTGAAAGCCGAGCCTGAACGTCTTGTCGACGTGGAATGGGCTCCGACCCAGGACTCTGTGTTCGTCGTAGAGATTCAGGTGGAGGCTCTCGACCGCAAGTCGTTGCTGTCCGATGTGACTCGTATTCTCGCCGAGCACCACGTCAACATTCTCTCGGCCTCCGTGAAGACGCGGCGGGATCGAGTTGCGGAGTCGCAATTCGTCTTCGAGATGGGCGATCCAGCGTATCTTCAGCACGTGTTGAACTCCATCCGCCGCATTGACGGCGTCTACGACGTCTTCCGTACCTCGGATAAAGGACAGCGTAAGACCTAACACCGTCACTCGGCGGTCGCATCGAGCAACTCATTCAATCGCTGGATCGCGCGGGCCATGCCGGCTTGGTAACTGCGATAGGTAAAGCGAGCGAGTAACTCGTCACGAGAGCAGTGACGCAACAGTAGTCGCAATTGAACCGGGTCCACATCTATCGGCGACAGCCGAAGAAGATCCTCCATCGTCTGCTCGGGGATCGTGCACCGTACCGGCCCGATCATCTGAACATCGGTCTCCCAGCCCTTGCCTGAAACCAGGGCGCCACCGGTGACTCCCTGGCGCAGTCTCAACGGCAACTCTGTCGGTATCCGGGAAGGCCGATGATACCGAGGCACGGATGCTTCGAAGCAGATGGGTGGGCATCCACCCGTATGGATCCACCGGGCCGTTTGGAGTTCGGCCGTCCACAAACCACCGATCAGTCGTTGCCCCATGATCGACACTACATGCGCCCGAGTTTCAGCTGTGTCGGGCTGGTCCGCACTCACATAACAGTCGCCCAATCCGCGGCGAAGTAGTCCAGTGCGGGCCATCGACTGGAGCTCGGCATGTATGAGGCCGGGCCCTGGAGTCCAGAGCCACGGTGGTTGCCCCTCCTTTGAACCGATCCTCTGAACCGGGATGGCGAGATTCTTCATGAAGTGATCGTCCCAGCAAAAAGCGGTGGCCCTGTCGAAACAGGACCACCGCTGTGGATGACTCACCGGGGAAGCCCGCGCTGTGGACGACCCCGGAGCATCAGATCAAGAATCAGTTGGAATCTGCAGATGCCTGCAGGGTCTGCAACCAGAGCTTGCGGGCATCGAGTGCTTCCTGGGCCTTCTTGATGGCCTTCTCGTCGTTGCGTTCCTGGGCCTGGGCCAGATCCTGCTCGAGTCCGGCGATGGCGTCTTCAAGCTGGGACAGAGCGGAATTCGTGCGAGCCTTGGTTTCGGGGTTGGTCCGCTGCCAGTGCTCCTGCTCCGCCTGAGAGAGAGCCTCCTCGAGACGACGGAAACCAGATTCCATCCGTCCGATGTCCTTGCGCGGAACCTTGCCCGCGTCGTCCCACCGTCCGCGCAGCTCATTGATGGCGGCCCGGGCACGATCGACATTCTTGAACGGCAGCAGCTTGTTGCCCTCTTCGAGAATGGCCTCCTTGACCTTCAGGTTCTCCTCGAATTCGCGGTCGATTTCGTCATTGGCCGACTTCCGGGCATTGAAGAACACGTCCTGCGCGGCACGAAAACGTGTCCACAATGCATCGTCTTCACGGCGTGAGGCGCGGGGTGCGGCTTTCCATTCCGACATCAGATCGCGGTACTTCATCGCGGTCGTCGCCCAGTCTGTGGACGACGATAGCTCTTCAGCACGTGCGATGAGGCGTTCCTTGACCTTCTTAGCTTCCGCATTGGTCTGATCCAGCTGTGAGAAGAAGGCGCGGCGGTGCTTGTCGAAGGTCGAGCGTGCTGCACGGAATCGCTTCCACAGTTCGTCCTCTTCGGGCTTCGGCAGTCGGGGACCCTTCTTCTGGGTCGTCTTCCACTGCTCGAAAAGCTCGGTCATGCGGCGCGAGGAGTCTTTCCACTGAGTGCGCTGCGGATCCTGCTCGGAGATGGTTACCGCTTCGTCGACGATCGCTTTACGAGCCGTGCGCTGTTCTTCGACTGCCTTGTGATGCGCTTCCTTCTCGACGGTGCGGCGCACCTCCAGCGTGGTCTCCAGCGACGCGATGCGCTTGCGCAGCGCCACCATGTCACCGACCATCTTGCGTTCATCGGTAGTGGCCTGCAACTGTCCCAGAGCCTTGCGGAGGTCAGCGGTCGAGGTGTCCGTTGCCAAACGCTGCTCCAGAAGAAGAACCTGCGACATCGCGTCGTCGTACTTGCGCACGAAGTAGGCCAGCGCCTCATCCCGAGGAACATCGGGAACCTGCCCGACGGGAATACGATCGTTGCCGTCGATCAGCACCACATGTCCGTCTTCGGTGACTTCGGCAAACTGGCGTGCGTCATCCACCTCAGTGCGGTGAGTCGGCACGGCGGGGGCTACCGGTGGTTGCTGCGCTGCATGCGCTTCGGCGGCAGGCTTGGCAATCGAAGCCGGGGAAGCGGGCTGAGCGGGGCGAACCGAAGCCGGAGAGGGCACGGGACGCGGCTTCTGGGGAGCCGTCTTTTCGGGAACAGCCGGCGTGTCGGTCGGCTGATGCGCCTCGGTGCTTGCCGTTGACTTCAGAGCGTCGTCAACGTCCTGCTGTGCTTCGGAATGGGGGACGTCGGATTCTTGACTGTGGGTCACCGCTGGAACTCTCTGTGCTGGATCGTGCTGGCTTGAGCACGTCGAGACGAAACATGGTCACGAATAGCCTACCGTCAACGGCATAGAATGACAGGTGGGTTCCGCGCCTGAGCGCCGAATCCATGACCTTCGTCCCCGTTGCACGACCAGAAAGTGCTGATTCATGTCACGCAAAGCGTCCCTGTCTGGCTTCCACGAGTGGCTCCCCGCCGAACGGCTGGTGGAACTGCATGTTCAGGACACGCTGCGTCGTGTCTTCGAACTTCATGGGTTCGCCAATATCGAGACGCGTGCGGTGGAGACCCTGGGAACGCTGTTGCGCAAGGGCGAGATCGATAAAGAGGTTTATGCAGTATCGCGACTGCAAGGTGAGGCACCCGAGAAGGCTGAGGATACGAACCGGCTGGCCCTGCACTTCGACCTGACGGTGCCTTTCGCCCGCTACGTAACCGAGAATGCCGGTCACCTGGCTTTCCCTTTCCGCCGCTACCAGATTCAGAAGGTGTGGCGTGGCGAGCGCCCTCAAGAAGGACGCGCCCGCGAATTCACCCAGGCGGATATCGACGTGGTGGGCGAGGGCACGCTGCCGTTCCGGTACGACGTCGACGTCGCGCTGGTGATGGCCGAAGCACTCTCCGAACTGCCCATCGGCGATTTCACCATTCGGATCAACAACCGGAAACTGGCCGAGGGCTTCTACCGGGGGGTCGGTCTGAACGACACCGCAGGCGTGCTCCGTTGCATCGACAAGCTCGAGAAGATCGGTGAAGACGAAGTGGCTCGCCTATTGCGCGAAGAAATCGGCGCTACCGATGAGCAAGCACAGAAGGCACTCGCCTTGGCCCGGATCCGGACCGAAGATCCCAGCTTCGTCGATCAGGTCCGCGCCCTTGACGTTCATGACGAACTTCTCGAAGAAGGTCTCTCCGAGCTGGCCGAGGTGATCGGGCAACTGCACCGGCGGATGCCGGGTCGCGCTGTGGCGGATCTGTCGATCGCGCGGGGTCTGGATTACTACACGGGCACGGTGTACGAGACCATGCTGGATGGACATGAACAGCTCGGCTCTATTTGCTCCGGTGGCCGTTATGACTCGCTGGCGACCAAGGGCAACCGGACCTTCCCCGGCGTGGGACTTTCCATCGGGGTGACTCGTCTCGTGATGCGGATGCTTTCGCAACAGATGGCTGAGGCTTCTCGTTCCGTCCCCACCGCGGTGTACGTCGCGCTGACACAGGATGAGGATTGGGAGACCGCCCTGGACACGGCGGCCCTGTTACGTTCTCGTGGGGTGGCGGCCGAAGTGGCGGTGCGCGCCGAGAAATTCGGTAAGCAGATCAAGTACGCGGACCGCCGCGGAATTCCGTACGTCTGGTTCACCAGCATCAACGACGGCGTACCGAACCACGAGGTCAAGGACATTCGCAGCGGCGAACAGGTGGCGGCCGATCCTCACACGTGGGCTCCGGCGGCCGAGGACCTGGCACCGACCGTGTCCGCGCCGACGTCGGACATCAACTAAACTTCAGCGAAGTATTCACTACCGGAAGGACTACCGTGCTGCGCACGCATCAGCTCGGCGAGCTCAACGCCGAGCACATTGGACAGACCGTCACTGTGGCTGGATGGGTCGCCCGCCGACGCGACCACGGAGGCGTGGCCTTCGTTGACCTGCGTGATGCCTCGGGCTTCGCCCAGGTGGTGGTGCGTGACGAGAAGGACTTCGATCCGCTGCGTAACGAATTCGTGCTGCGTGTGACCGGGACGGTCGAGAAACGTCCTGCCGGCAACGAGAACCCGAACCTGCCTTCCGGCGAGATCGAGCTGATCACCGACACCGTCGAGGTGCTCAACACCGCCGATCCGCTTCCGTTTCAGATTGATGAACACGTGGAGGTGGGCGAGGAAGCCCGCCTGCGGCACCGGTATTTGGACCTGCGTCGCCCGCAGCCGGCGAAAATCATGCGACTGCGCTCGGACGTCAACCGTGCTGCGCGTGACCTGCTGCACGAGGAAGGGTTTATCGAGGTCGAGACCCCGACCCTGACTCGCTCCACCCCGGAAGGTGCGCGCGACTTTCTGGTCCCAGCCCGCCTGGCGCCCGGATCCTGGTACGCCCTTCCGCAGTCACCGCAGCTGTTCAAGCAGCTGCTCCAGGTCGGCGGCGTCGAACGCTACTTCCAGATCGCTCGCTGCTACCGCGATGAGGACTTCCGCGCTGATCGTCAGCCCGAGTTCACCCAGCTCGACATCGAGGCCTCCTTCGTGGAGGAAGACGACGTCATCGCCCTGGGCGAGAAGATCATCGCATCGCTGTGGTCACTGATCGGGGTCGAGATCTCCACCCCGATTCGCCGAATGACCTACGCCGAGGCCATGGAAAAGTACGGTTCTGACAAGCCGGATCTGCGGTTCGGTCTGGAACTGACGGACCTGACCGAGTACTTCCGCAACACCCCGTTCCGCGTGTTCCAGTCCGACTACGTCGGCGCCGTGGTGATGCCCGGTGGTGCGTCGCAGCCGCGCCGCACCCTGGACGCCTGGCAGGAATGGGCGAAGCAACGCGGCGCCAAGGGACTTGCCTACGTGCTGATCCAGGAGGACGGCTCGCTGGGTGGCCCCGTGGCGAAGAACATCACCGACGAAGAGAAAGCCGGCTTGGCCGAAGCCACCGGTGCCCAGCCGGGCGACTGCATCTTCTTCGGTGCCGGAACCGCCAAGGACGCTCGTGCACTGCTCGGTGCAGCGCGCGTGGAGATCGGTCACCGTGTGGGACTCATTAAGGCCCCCGGTGAGGTGCCGATCGAAGAGCAGGACTGGGCTTTCGTCTGGATCGTGGACGCTCCGCTGTTTGAGCCGGCGGCCGACGCGGTGGCTTCCGGCGACGTTGCCGTGGGCTCCGGATCCTGGACCGCGGTGCACCACGCGTTCACCTCGCCCAAGCCCGAGTTCCTCGACACCTTCGACACGGACCCCGGCTCGGCGTTAGCGTACGCCTACGACATCGTCTGCAACGGCAACGAAATTGGTGGCGGCTCCATCCGTATCCACCGCCAGGATGTGCAGAAGCGTGTGTTCGGCGTGATGGGCCTCAGCGAAGAAGAAGCTGATGAGAAGTTCGGCTTCCTACTCGAGGGCTTCAAGTACGGGGCCCCGCCGCACGGCGGTATCGCCTTCGGCTGGGACCGCATCGTCGCTCTGCTGGCCGGCACCGACTCCATTCGCGACGTCATTGCCTTCCCGAAGACGGGCAACGGCTTTGATCCGCTCACCGCGGCACCAGCTCCCATCACCCCGCAGCAGCGGAAGGAAGCTGGCGTCGACGCAAAGCCGGAGCCGAAGAAGGACGAAGTAGCCCCCGAGTCCGAGTAATTCGTCAGCTGGTAGAGCGCCGGGGCCTACGCAACTCATCGCTATCGATGAGCACCGTGAAGGGTCCGGCGTTCACCAAGCTGACGTCCATCATGGCGCCGAAACGTCCCGTTTCAACCCGAGCGCCAAAACCCCGTAGCGTCTCGACGACGCGGCGGTACAGCGGCTCTGCTTGGTCCGGGCGCGCCGCATCGGACCACGAAGGACGCCGACCACGGCGGACATCGCCATAGAGGGTGAACTGGCTGATCACGAGCAACGGTGCACCGGAGCTCTCGCAGGACGCCTCGTTTTCCAAGATGCGCAACCGGTAGAGCTTCTCCGCGAGGAGATCGGCCTCCGACTCGGTATCGACGGTGCTGACACCGACCAGTACGGTCAGTCCAGGTTCGTCGATCTGTCCCACCACCTCATCATCGACGGTGACCTGGGCGCGACGGACTCGTTGTACAACTGCCTTCATGCGAACAGTGTAGGCACAGGCTCGTTCGATCGAAGAGGCGCAATGCGCCGCGTCAAGGAGAGGGCTACGCTGGAATGGTGAGTGATCTCTTCAGCTCGATCGGCGGAGTCGAGCCTTCCGACGGCCCCGCTGAGGTGGAATCCGCCACCCTGTCCGGATCCGGACACTCCGCCGCCCCCTTGGCCGTGCGCATGCGTCCGCGGTCTCTGGACGATGTGGTGGGACAGCAACACTTATTGGCACCGGGTTCGCCGTTGCGCAAACTGGTCGAAGCCGAGCCCTCGGGCCTGCGTTCTGCGACCGGACCCTCCTCGCTGATTCTCTACGGGCCTCCGGGGACCGGAAAGACAACGTTAGCCACGGTGATCGCCCGCGGTACCGGGCGAAAATTCGTCGAACTCTCCGCCATTTCCGCCGGGGTCAAAGACGTACGCCGGGTCATGGATCAGGCGCTGACCGATCGGGACCTCCACGGACGCACCACGATTTTGTTCCTCGACGAGATCCACCGGTTCAACAAGGCGCAGCAGGATGCGCTGTTGCCCGGGGTGGAAAACCGCTGGGTTGTTCTGGTGGCGGCCACCACCGAAAATCCGTCCTTCTCCGTCATCTCGCCACTGCTCTCGCGATCACTGATGCTCACCTTGAAGCCGCTGACCGATAAGGACATCACCGGTCTCATCCACCGCGCCATCGATGACGAACGCGGTCTGGGCGGGGGAGTGGTCGCCGACGACGAGACGGTCGAGTACCTGGTCCGCATGGCGCAGGGCGATGCGCGTCGGGCGCTCACCACACTGGAAGCAGCCGCGGGGGTGGCGCTGGACCAGGCCGACAACCCCGAAGGCCCGGTTCCGATGACCCTGGACGACGCCGCACGCGCCATGGACCGGGCCATCGTGCGCTACGACAAAGATGGCGATCAGCACTACGATGTGATCAGTGCATTCATTAAATCCATCCGCGGATCCGACGTGGACGCGTCGCTGCACTATCTGGCGCGGATGATCGAAGCCGGTGAGGACCCGCGCTTCATCGCACGACGACTCATCATCTCGGCGTCCGAAGACATTGGGATGGCTGACCCGACCGCACTGCAGACTGCGGTTGCGGCGGCCCAAGCGGTGCAGATGATCGGGATGCCGGAAGGGCGGATCCCGCTGGCCGAGGCGGTGGTGCACCTGGCCACCGCGCCTAAATCGAACCGAGCGTACGAAGGCATCAACAAGGCCATGGCGGATGTTCAGGCGGGCAAGGGCGGTGTCGTTCCGCTGCATCTGCGTGATGCCCACTATCCGGGGGCCGCGGCGATGGGTCACGGAAAAGGCTACATTTACGCCCATGACGCCCCGCACTCGGTGGCTGCCCAGCAATACCTGCCTGACACTCTGGCCGGCCGCGAGTATTACCAGCCAACGTCCAATGGCGTGGAGCGAACCCTATCGGACCGAGTGGCCGCGCTTCGTCGCCTGCTTCGAGGCGAGCGGGGCTAGCGTCGCCTGGTTCAGGCTCAATGCTTGATCGTGCTAGGATGGTCTGCTGTCTGGCACAACTGTGCTCACTGAGCACGTGTTGGTAGTAATGACGGGCGACGGCATGCCCCTCAGCTCTCCGGTGTTGATTCATTGCGGAGGCCAGGATTCGCCGGCTCTTCGTTCACCCATTCTGCGGTGTTCCTTGTCGCTGAGCGATAACAAACCAGATCATGCCGTATGACAAGAAAGGTCCCTCGTGGCTAACCGCACCCTTCGCACCCGCCGCACCGTGCGCCACTCGCGCGCGCTCGGCATCGCTCTGACCCCCAAGGCAGAGAAGTACATGGAGCGCCGTCCGTACGGTCCCGGCCAGCACGGCCGCGCCCGTCGTCGCGCTGACTCCGACTACGCTGTGCGTCTGAAGGAGAAGCAGCGTCTCCGCGCTCAGTACAACATCCGTGAGGCGCAGATGCGCCGCTACTACGAAGAGGCCAAGCGCCAGTCGGGTCTGACAGGTGAGACTCTCATCGAGCTGCTCGAGTCGCGTCTGGACGCCCTCGTGCTGCGCGCTGGCTTCGCCCGCACCATCCAGCAGGCACGCCAGCTCGTCGTACACCGCCACATCCTGGTCGACGGCCAGCGCGTGGACCGCCCGTCCTTCCGCGTGAAGCCGGGCCAGCTGGTGCACGTGCACACCCGCTCCGAGAAGATGGTCCCCTTCCAGATCGCCGCTACCGGCGCTCACCAGGAAGTGCTGCCCGCCACCCCGGGCTACCTGGACGTTGAAATCGACAAGCTGCAGGCTAAGCTGACTCGCGCCCCGAAGCGCTCCGAGGTCCCCGTGACCTGTGAAGAGAACCTCGTGGTCGAGTACTACGCACGCTGATCCTCGACGGCTCCAGCCGTTGATACCGCTTCGGCCCGGAACACCTGTTGGTGTTCCGGGCCGAAGCTTTTCCCGGGGAATCACGGCGCAGCTGTACCGCGTTCTCATCTAACCTCCATGAATTTCGGTACAGTAGTCCAGGATGTGTGAACGAACGGCAGGACGAGAGTTGCTCGGCCTGCGGGAAAGGACGTGCCGGTGATCAAGCGCGTACTGCTGATCGGAGTGGGAGCCGCCGCAGGGTGGTTCGGACACTCCTTGATCAACAAAGGCCGCGACGCCGCCGTCGTGCAGGCCGAAGAATCCCTCCGCACCACCTTTGCGCCCGAGAACCTCGGTCGTACCGCGGGCCAGGCAGCCGCCACCGCGTTGTCCGAAGGTGCCCGATCGTTCATTGGCCAGCTGCGCGCCGAGATTCCCGGCTGGTCCACTCAAGCCGACGACATCATCACCGGCACCGCATCGGATGTCACGCGTACGTCGTCCCCCGTTACTCCCACTGACCCGTCTCACCCCCGGAAGCAGGCATAAGCAGGAATGAAGTCGCACGAGATCGCGAAGACCTGGACGACGTTCTTCGAATCGAAGAAGCACACCGTGGTGCCCTCGGCCTCCCTGGTGTCTCCAGATCCTTCCCTGCTGTTCACCATCGCCGGGATGGTGCCCTTCATCCCGTACTTCCTGGGTCAGCAGACCCCGCCCTTCTCGCGGGCTGTCAGCGTGCAGAAATGCATTCGTACCGCCGACATTGAAGAAGTCGGTAAGACAGTACGTCACGGCACGTTCTTCCAGATGTGCGGCAACTTCTCCTTCGGGGACTACTTCAAAGAGACCGCCATCCCGATGGCCTGGGAGCTGCTCACCACCTCTCAGGCCGACGGCGGTTTCGGTCTCGACCCGGAGCGGCTGTGGGTTACCGTCTACGAGGAAGACGATGAAGCCGAGCGCATCTGGCGCGACGTTGTGGGTGTACCCGCCGAGCGAATCCAGCGTCTGGGTGCTGCAGACAATTACTGGCACACCGGCGGTTCCGGCCCCGGCGGACCAGACTCCGAGATTTTCTACGACCGCGGTCCCGAATACGGGCTCGATGGCGGGCCAGCCGTGGACGACACCCGCTATATCGAGATCTGGAACCTGGTATTCATGCAGTACCAGCTCGGTGAGGTACGCTCCGCGGTGGACTTTGACGTGATCGGCGAGCTCAAGCACAAGAACATCGACACCGGCATGGGACTGGAGCGCCTGGCGATGATCCTGCAGGGCGTCAACAACATGTACGAGACCGATCAAGTGCGTCCGGTGCTCGACCGTGCCGCCGAGCTGGCCGGCAAGAGCTACACCTCCTCGGAAGACCCGCAGGACCCCAGCTACGACGACGACGTCCGGTTGCGCGTGGTGGCCGACCACATCCGCTCCGCGCTAATGCTGATTTCCGACGGTGTGGTCCCCGGCAACGAGGGCGGCGGCTACGTGCTACGCCGCCTCATTCGCCGTGCCGTCCGCGCCATGCGCCTGATGGGAGTCACCGAGCCGGTGCTGCCGCAACTGCTGCCGGTGTCCCGCGATGCCATGAAGGGCACCTACCCGGTTGTCGAGAATGATTTCGAGCGCATCGCCCGGATCGCCTACGCAGAGGAGAAGGCCTTCCTACGCACCATCACGGCCGGTACCTCGCGCCTGGAAACGGCGGTGTCCATCGCACGCGCAGAGAATGGCACCCTGTCCGGCGCCGATGCTTTCGAGCTGCATGACACGTATGGTTTCCCGATCGATTTGACTCTGGAGATGGCCGCTGAGGCCGGAGTCAGCGTCAACGAGACCGAATTCCGCCGGTTGATGACCGAGCAGCGCGACCGGGCCCGCCAAGACGCGAAGTCTAAGAAAGCTGGCCATGCCGACATCAGCGCCTACCGAGAACTCCACGCCGCTGGCGACACGGTGTTCACCGGCTACACCGAGCACACCACTGAATCACAGATCCGAGGCCTGTTGCTGGATGGCCAGCCGGTTGGCTTCGGGCAGTCCGGTCAGGAGCTCGACGTCGTCCTCGACGCCACCCCCTTCTACGCTGAAGCGGGTGGCCAGGCTGCAGACACGGGTTTGATCACCGGTGACGGGTTCGTGTTGGAGGTCAAGGACGTCCAGGCGCCGGTCAAGGGTTTGAGCGTGCACCGCGTCGTCGTCAAGGAGGGCGAGGTGCCCGCCGGGGCCAACGCCCTGGGACAGATCGACCTGCGCCGTCGTCTCGACGCACAGAAGGCCCACACCGGCACCCACCTCATCCACTCGGCACTGCGCCAGGTGCTGGGCAACGAGGCCACCCAGGCCGGTTCTTTCAACAAAGAAGGCTATCTGCGCTTCGACTTCCGCTGGCAGGATGCCCTGAGCGATGGTGCCAAGCAGGAAGTCGAAGAGATCGCGAACCTTGCCATCCGCGACAACCACACCGTGGTGACCCGCGAAATGTCGCTGGACCAGGCGAAAGAGGCCGGTGCCATGATGCTCTTCGGTGAGAAGTACGGCGACCAGGTGCGCATGGTGGAAATCAACGGCGCTTGGTCACGTGAACTCTGCGGCGGCACCCACGTGGGGGCCACTACAGAGATCGGAACCCTTGCGTTGCTCGGCGAACAGTCCGTGGGCTCCGGCAACCGACGTGTGGAGGCTTTTGTCGGCTTGGACGCCTTCCAGCACTTCGCTGCGGAGCGCACCTTGCTCAACCAGCTC
This sequence comes from Citricoccus muralis, assembly GCF_029637705.1. Classification (NCBI taxonomy): domain Bacteria; kingdom Bacillati; phylum Actinomycetota; class Actinomycetes; order Micrococcales; family Micrococcaceae; genus Citricoccus; species Citricoccus muralis. The sequence continues at coordinate 1,822,227 of NZ_CP121252.1, read as the reverse complement.
ACCGAGATGCTGAAGGCACCCGCCGACCAGGTTCCAGACCGGGTCGCTGCGACCCTGGCAAAGCTGCGCGAGGTGGAGAAAGAACTGGCCACCCTGCGTTCGGCGCAGCTACAGGCCGAAGCCGGGCGCATGCTCGACGCCGCCGAGCCGGTCGGTTCCGTCACTCTGTTGTCCCGCCACCTCGGCGCCGTGGCGTCTGCCGATGACCTGCGCAGCGTCGTCATGGACCTGCGTGCGCGACTCGAACAAGCGGGCAAGGAATCGGTCGTCGTCGCGATGACCGCCGAATCCAAGGGCCGTCCCCTCGTGGTGGTAGCCACCAACCAGGGCGCACGTGACGCCGGTGTCAAAGCTGGCGCGCTGGTCAAGATCGCCTGCGGTGTACTCGGTGGCGGTGGCGGCGGCAAAGACGATCTGGCCCAGGGTGGTGGATCCCGGCTGGACCAGGTCGAGACGGCTCTACAAGCCCTGCGTGACGCTACGTTGCAGAACCAGAGCTGAACACCATGAGCACCACCGCCACCACTCCGCCTCAGCGCCCCCGCGGTGCCCGCTTGGGCATCGACGTCGGTCGCGCGCGGGTGGGGGTGGCCGCGAGTGACCCAGGCGGAATCCTGGCCACCCCGGTGGAGACACTCTTCCGTGACCCCAAGAAGCGGTTCGACCAGCGCATCATCGTCAAACAAGCGGTCGAGCGCGGGGCAACCCTGATCTACGTGGGATACCCGCTCAATCTCCAGGGGGAGGAGACTGCCTCCACGCTCGATGCGGTGCAGTACGCCGAACAGCTGCGCCGACTGTTAGACAGGAACGAATCGGGGATCGAGGTCCGCCTGGTGGACGAGCGGCTCAGCACGGTCAGCGCTAGCCGTGACCTGCATGAAGCCGGGAGAACCACGCGGGAACAGCGTTCGGTGATCGACCAGGTGGCGGCGGTTCATATTCTTCAACACGCCCTGGACATGGAACAATCTCAGGGTGAGAACATCGGGCGTGTGGTTGTCATGACCGAAACGCCACAACCCACGGAAGGGGCGGCACAGTCGCATGAGTGATGATGCACCTCGTCCTGAGGGCGACTCCCCGCCGCTAACACGCCGCCAACTGCGCGAGCGTGACCGAGCCGCGCAGTTGGCCCGTGAAGAGGCGGCCACGCCCAAACCCACGCAAGCCGGGTCATCCGAGCCAGGTGAACCACCTCAGCCCACTGAGCGTAATATGGACGAAAAGAAATCGCCAGCGCCTGAACGGATTTTGCCAGCACCGGTGCCGAGCCGCGATCGCGGGCTCGGCGACGTCCCGCCGTTCCCCCGCGATGAGCGCCGGTACCCCACAGAATTTGAGCCGGCCGAGGCGACAAGGACACCTGCCGGGCCAGACGCTGACGCTGCTGTTGACGGTCATGACGGTCATGACGACTACGCAGCCGACGCGGACCATCATGCGGCGGAGACCATTCTGCCGGTCACTCCAGCACCGGGGTATCAGACCGTGGGCGGTGGCACAGTAACGGTCAGTGAGCAACGCCTCGAAGAGCGTCGGCGTCGCCGTCGTCGCATGATGATCGTGATGGCATCGTCGCTGTTGGTGTTCGTCCTGGTGCTGGTGGGCTTGGCCTACGGCATCCGTTCCGTGTTCAATCTGGGCGAGCCCGACGATTTCCCCGGACCGGGTGGCGAGGAAGTCACCTTCACCGTGAACCCAGGCGAAGGCGCGATCGTTATCGGCAACCGCATGGTGGAAGAAGACATCGTCGCTTCCACCCAGGCGTTCCTCAATGCGCTCGACGACGTCGACACCACACAAACCATTCAGCCCGGTGAATACGCCCTGCGTGAGGAAATGCCGGCCTCGGATGCTGCCGCAGTGCTACTGCGCGTCGGCGCCGCCAGCGTGGATTACGTGCCCGTCAACAGTGGAATGCGCATCACCGAGGTCTTCGAAGCCCTGGCAGAACAGACGTCGTATTCCGTAGAGGAATTCGAAGAGGCCGCGGCGGACCCCACCGTGTTTGGGCTCCCGGCGGAGGCCAACAGCCTGGAAGGCTACATCGCCGTCGGTCAGTACCGATTCGAACGCGGTTTGAGTCCCGAGGAGATCCTTCAGCAGACGGTGGATCCGACGATTACGGAGTTCGAGCGTCTGGGCATCACCGACGAGCAAGAACAGTATGATCTCGTCACCATCGCTTCTATTCTCGAAGCGGAGGCGCGTCCTGATGATTATGCCCGCGTGGCCGGGATCATCAATAACCGCCTGCGTCCGGACAACAGCGAAACCAATGGCCTGCTGCAGATCGATGCTACGGTGATCTACGGCCTGGGCATCCGCAACCTGCAGTTCACGGCAGAAGAGCGACAAGACGCGTCCAACGAGTACAACACCTACGTCCACCCAGGTTTGCCTCCGGGCCCGATCGGTGCTCCCTCCATTGCGGCGATTGACGCCGCGGCCGAGCCCGAGGACAACTCGTACTATTACTGGATCACAACCAATATTGAGACCGGTGAGACCAAGTTCTCCGAAACCCTTGCGGAGCACCAGCAGTACCAGCAGGAATTCCGCCAGTACTGCGCAGACAACCCGGATTACTGCTGAAAGTAGAAACCACCGTGCCCCAACGGAAGGCAGCCGTCCTCGGCCACCCCATCGACCACTCGAAGTCCCCACCGCTGCATACCGCCGCCTATGACTACTTACAGCGTGACATCAACTACGGCCGGCACGACGTGACGGTTGACGAGCTGCCAGGATTCGTCGCGGGGATCCGCTCCGAAGACCGGAAGACCTCGGACTGGTTGGGTTTCTCCGTCACCATGCCCCTCAAGGGTGGGATGGTGCCGCTGATGGACGAGCTCTCGGATCGCGTACAGCGACTGGGTTTCCTCAACACCGTGGTCTTCGACGCCGACGGGCGTGCGACCGGGCACAACACCGACGTCGACGGCATTGTCGAGGCCCTGCGCTTCGCCGGCGATGACGCGACCAGGGTGGGCGGCACCATGGGCATCCTCGGGGGCGGCGGTACCGCTGCAGCCGCGATTCTGGCCGCGCATCTGATGCAGATGGACGGGGTGTCGCTGCTGGTTCGCACCCCAGACAAAGCCACGGACCATCTGGAATTGGCTCGTAGTTATGGTCTAGAAGCCACCGTGGGTCATCTGGATGATTTCGCAACCGAAGCCCCGGGACACCGGGCGCTGGTCTCCACTCTGCCACCGCGCGCAGCGGATGAGGTTGCGTCCACGATCTCAGCTGGAGCACTGCCGCCGCTGCTGGATGCCGCTTATGATCCCTGGCCCTCCCGTTTAGCTCTCGATTGGAATGAGCGCGGCGGGCAGGTGGTCTCCGGGTTGGAAATGCTGTTGTATCAGGCCGTGGAGCAGGTGAGGCTCTTCACCGCGCGAGTTGACGAGAACACCGACGTCGACTGGTCAGCTATGACCGCGGCGATGGCCCACGCGGTAGGTCTGCCTCCCCGTCACTGAGATATTCGACATGATCCCCCAGGGGGATCCTCGACATGAAAGAATCAACCCCATGGTTCGTTGGCTTACAGCAGGAGAGTCGCACGGTTCGGCTCTGGTTGGGATGATCGAAGGGTTGCCCGCGGGAATCCCTGTCACCACGCAGGAGATCCAAGACGCCTTGGCGCGTCGTCGTCTCGGCTATGGTCGCGGTGCCCGGATGAAGTTCGAACAGGACCAGGTGACGCTGATTGGCGGCGTGCGCCACGGTTCCACGCTGGGATCACCCATCGCCATTGAGATCGGCAATACCGAATGGCCCAAATGGGAGAAAGTGATGTCTCCGGATCCGGTGGATCAGGCCGAACTGGAGGGTCTGGCGCGCAACGCTGCGCTGACCCGTCCCCGCCCCGGCCACGCTGACATGGCTGGCATGCAGAAATACGGCTTCGACGAGGCCCGTCCGCTGTTGGAGCGCGCTTCCGCCCGTGAAACGGCCGCGCGTGTGGCGCTGGGGCGAGTGGCACAAGCCTTCCTGCAGGAGCTCGGAATCACCACTGTCTCACACACCACCGCTGTCGGAACCGTGAGCTCCCCGGAAGATGCCGTGCTGCCGGCACCGAGCGATGTCAACTACTTGGACGCGGATCCGCTGCGGTGCTTCCACGCCGACACTTCGGCCCGCATGGTGACCGAAGTTGATGCCGCACACAAGGAAGGCGAGACCCTGGGCGGTGTCGTCGAGGTGCTTGTATACGGGGCTCCGGTGGGACTGGGCTCCCACGTGCACTGGGATCGTCGACTCGATTCACGTCTGGCCGCCGCGTTGATGGGTATCCAAGCGATCAAGGGGGTGGAAGTCGGAGACGGCTTCGCCACCGCTACCCGCCGCGGTAGCCAGGCCCACGACGAGATTGTTCGCGGCGAGCAGGGCGACCCAGTGCGCACCTCGAACCGCGCCGGCGGTATCGAAGGCGGCATGTCGACCGGGGGAGTGCTGCGCGTGCGTGCCGGAATGAAACCGATTGCCACCGTGCCACGGGCACTGGCCACTGTCGACACGTCCACCGGTCAGGCCACGAAGGCACACCACCAGCGCTCGGATGTGTGCGCGGTTCCAGCCGCCGGCGTGGTTGCCGAAGCCATGGTGGCACTCGTCGTCGCCGACGCCGTGATGGAGAAGTTCGGGGGAGATTCTGTGTCGGAGACACGCCGGAATCTTGAGTCCTTCCGCGCCGCGCTGGCACCGATCCCCGAACCAATCTCTGAGGATGAGGCGACGGGATCGATGGGCGATCCGCTCCAGTGACGGCGGCACCAGGTCGGTCGACCGGTGTCTACACCGACATGCACCGACATATTGCTTCTGAGGTGGAGAATGCCCAGCAGGATCGTACGCCGTTCCAGCGCGGCGCCGCCGTCCGGATTGTGTTGGTGGGTCCCATGGGGGCGGGCAAGTCCACGGTAGGGTCGGTTCTGGCCGACCAATTGGGGCTGGCTCGCTTCGATAGTGATCAGCTGTTTGTCCGCGTGCACGGCCCGATCCCGGACTACTTCCAAGCCCATGGTGAGCCAGCTTTTCGTGCCGCCGAAGAAGAGCTGGTGGGCGAGGTGCTTTCGCACCACGAACCCTTCGTGCTCTCCCTCGGCGGGGGCTCGGTCCTCTCGGCTCAGACCCGGTCTCGGCTTGGACGCGGCTGCCGGGTGGTCAACCTCGTCGTCGACGAGCACACCGCCTTAGACCGCCTGGACGGGGGAGTCGGCCGTCCCGTGCTCGCCGGAGACCCGGTGCGCAACTGGCTTCGGATCCTGCGGGAACGCGAAGGCCTCTACCGCGAAATCTCCCACGACACTATTGACACTTCCGGCCTGAGCACAGAACAGGTCGCCCACGCCATCATCGAAAGGATGTCATGACAGACGCAGCCGCACCAGACGCCACAGTTATTCCGGTCACCGGAGAAACGGAGGCTGCCGGGTACGACGTCGTCGTCGGACGAGGGCTACTACAGCGGCTTCCCGACCTGCTCGGACCCCAGGTGCGCCGCGTGCTCATCATCCACCCGCGTGCGCTGCGCTCCACGGGTGATCTTGTTAAAGACGACTTGGAGAAAACCGGTCTCACCGCCCTCACCGCAGAGATTCCGGACGCCGAAGAGGGCAAACACATTCAGGTGGCCGCATTCTGCTGGCAGGTCCTCGGCCAAAACGACTTCACCCGATCCGACGCGATCGTTTCCGTTGGTGGCGGTGCGGTATCGGATACCGCAGGATTCGTGGCCGCCACTTGGCTACGCGGAGTGCGTGTGGTGCACATGCCCACCACTCTGTTGGGCATGGTCGACGCCGCCGTCGGAGGTAAGACGGGCATCAACACGGCCGAGGGCAAGAACTTGGTGGGGGCATTTCACCGTCCGGCCGGTGTGTTGGCAGACCTGGACACCCTGCTCACTCTGCCCAAGAATGAGCTTGTTTCCGGGATGGCCGAGGTCGCCAAGTGCGGCTTCATCGCCGACCCCGAGATTCTCAACATCATTGAACGCGACCCAGCCCAGGTGCTCAACCCACATTCTGTTGCGTTGCGGGACGTGATCGAGCGCGCCATCCGGGTCAAGGCCGAGGTGGTGAGCGAGGATCTGCGGGAATCCGGTCGCCGGGAGATTCTCAACTACGGTCACACGCTGGGCCACGCCATCGAGCTGGCGGAACGGTATCAGTGGCGCCATGGTGCCGCAGTGTCCGTGGGTATGATGTTCGCCGCAGAATTGGCCCGTTCCGTGGGGCGCCTGGATGATGCCACCGCGGACCGGCACCGCAGCATTCTGGAGAGCCTCGGACTGCCCACCAGCTACCGCAATGACCGCTGGTCCGCCCTGTTGGACGGCATCAAGCGGGACAAGAAGAACCGGGGTGATCAGTTGCGTTTCGTCTTGCTTGACGGCCTGGCCCAGCCCTTTACTTACGACGTGCCGGACACCTCGCTGCTCTTCGCCGCCTACCAGGAGGTCGCCGAGTAGGTTCTTTCCACTACACTGGAGTGCGGTCCAGAATCCGGTGCACCGACTTTTCGAGGAGAACGCCTCATGGCAACGACTAACGACATTAAGAACGGCTCCGTGCTGCTCATTGACGGCCAGCTGTGGAACGTGCAGGAATTCCAGCACGTCAAGCCGGGCAAAGGCGGTGCCTTCGTACGCACCAAGATGCGGAACATCACCTCCGGCAAGATCATTGACAAGACCTTCAACGCTGGCGCTAAGGTCGAGTTCGCAACCGTGGACCGCTCGGACTACGAGTACCTCTACATCGACGGCGACGACTACGTTTTCATGGATGTGAAGACCTACGACCAGATCCTGGTCCCCGCTAGCGTGGTCGGCGACGCCGCGAACTTCATGCTGGAGAACCAGCAGGTCACCATCGCCATGAATGAGGGCACCCCGCTGTACCTGGACATGCCGGCCTCTGTGGTGCTGGAAATTACCTACACCGAGCCGGGCCTGCAGGGCGACCGCTCCTCGGCCGGCACGAAGCCCGCCACCGTGGAAACCGGTTACGTCATTCAGGTGCCGCTGTTCGTGGAGCAGGGCACCAAGGTCAAGGTCGACACTCGCACCGGCGACTACCTGGGACGCGTCAACGACTAATGACCGGCGAGACCACACCTTCTGACCCGGCACAGCCCGCGCGTTACCGTAGCACCGTGAGCGCTCGAGGTCGCGCCCGTCGTCGTGCTTTGGAAATCCTTTTCGAAGCAGAGCAGCGTGACAGCGATCCGCTGAAGGGGATCCAACAACGTCGGGACAGCACCGACCAGACCATCAACCCCTACACCGTGGAATTGGTGCACGGGGTGGTGGCCGAGCGCGAGCAGATCGACGAAATCCTCTCCACCTACGCTCAAGGTTGGACCCTGGAACGGATGCCCTCCGTGGACCGTTCCATCCTGCGCGTGGGTACCTGGGAGCTGCTCTTCAACGACGAGATCCCGGACGGGGTAGCCGTGGCCGAAGCAGTGGCGGTGGCCCGCGATTACTCGACGGATGCCTCGCCCGAGTTCATCAACGGACTGCTCGGCCGACTGCAACAAATCAAGCCGACGTTGCTGGCGTAACCGGTGACGGTGCACCGTCACCACGGTGCTAAGCTTCAGAACGTAGAACACCACCCCCGAACACGGGGGAGGGTTCCTTTAAACTCCGTCCTGTGAGGCGGGAAAGGAGACCGACGGTGGCTGACTCCAGCATGCCGAAAGAAGACGCGCTCTCGATGAGCGTCCGACCTGCCCGTACCGTGGCGACCGCGGCCGACATTGATCGAGCGGTCAAGCGCATTGCGCACGAGATTCTCGAATCCAACCGCGGCGCCGATTCACTGGTGATCCTCGGAATCCCGCGCCGGGGATACCCGCTGGCCCGCCGTCTGGCCGCGAGCCTGGCGAGTATTGACCCCAGCTTTGCCGCAGAAGAACGCGTCGGCCAGCTGGACATCACCATGTACCGGGACGATCTGCGTCGCTCCACCTCACGTACCCCACAGCCCACCTCGATCCCCGCCTGCGGCATCGACGGTGCCACCGTGGTATTGGTCGACGACGTGCTGTTCTCCGGGCGCACCGTGCGATCCGCCCTCGATGCCCTTTCTGATATTGGCCGTCCCGATTCCGTGCGACTCGCCGTTCTGGTCGACCGCGGCCACCGCCAGCTACCCATCCGCGCCGATTTCGTGGGCAAGAACCTGCCGACCTCCACCGCGGAACGCGTGCAGGTACTGCTGCATGAAATTGACGGTCATTCACCCACGGAAGATCGCATCGACATTTCTGACGGCACGGAGGGGGAGAACTGATGCGGCACCTTCTCTCCACCGCAGACCTGAGCCTCGACGACGCCGTACAGATTTTGGACACGGCCGAAGAAATGTCTTCCGTGTCCGGCCGCGAGGTCAAAAAACTTCCCGCACTGCGCGGACGGACCATCGTGAATCTATTTTTCGAAGACTCCACCCGCACCCGGATCTCCTTTGAGGCTGCGGCCAAACGGCTCTCCGCCGATGTGCTGAATTTCTCGGCCAAAGGTTCCTCGGTGTCCAAGGGGGAATCCCTCAAAGACACCGTGCAGACCCTCGAAGCCATCGGCGCCGACGCGATCGTGATGCGTCACTGGTCCTCTGGTGCCGCCGCGCAGCTGGCCGCCTCGGGATGGGTTCGCTCCGCCGTGGTCAACGCTGGCGACGGAACCCACGAGCACCCCACCCAGGCACTGCTGGATGCCTTCACGCTCCGCCAGCACTTAGCGCGCCGCACCGGTGTTACCCCCACCGGTACCGACCTCAACGGCGCCCACATCGTCATCGTGGGCGATATTCTCCACTCCCGGGTGGCCCGATCTAATGTGTGGCTACTGGCCACCCTGGGCGCACGCGTGACGGTGACCGGTCCGCCCACGCTGTTGCCGGTCGGCATCGAATCGTGGCCCTGCGAGGTGACCTACAGTCTGGACGATGCGCTGGCAGAGAACCCTACCGCCGTGATGATGCTACGCGTGCAGGCTGAGCGGATGCACCAGGCGTTCTTCCCCTCACCCGCTGAATACACCCGCGGCTGGGGATTCACCGACGAACGGATGCGCCGCCTCGAGGGTCTCGGCGACGGTGATTGCCTGATCATGCATCCGGGTCCCATGAACCGCGGATTGGAGATCTCGGCCTCCGCCGCAGACTCCCCGCACAACACCGCACTGGAACAGGTCGCCAACGGCGTCTCAGTACGGATGGCCGTACTCTATCTGCTCTTGTCCGGGGTACCGGATCAGACACCATCTACACCGCACATCCGCGCCATAGAAGGGAAGGCACAGGCATGACCACGCAGGCATACCTGATCACGGGAGGCACCACCCCAGACGGCGTGCGGAACGACGTGCTGTTGGACGCCGGAGAGGTGCTGGCTGTCGGCGCCGATGCCACCGCACAAGCCGTCGAGCGCTCCGCAGAACATGTCGACGCTACCGGGCGCATCGTGTTGCCCGGGCTTGTCGACTTACACACCCACTTGCGCGAGCCGGGTCGGGAAGACGCGGAGACCGTGGAAACCGGTACCCGTGCCGCCGCTATGGGCGGGTTCACCTCCGTGCACGCCATGGCGAACTCCACCCCGGTGGCTGACACCGCCGGTGTCGTGGAACAGGTTTGGCAGCTTGGACGCGAGGCCGGTTGGTGCGATGTGCACCCGGTGGGCGCCGTCACCGTCGGCCTGGCTGGGGAGAAACTGGCCGAACTGGGCGCCATGGCGGCTTCCCGTGCTCAGGTGCGCATGTTCTCCGATGACGGGATCTGCGTCTGGGACCCCGTGCTGATGCGTCGTGCACTGGAGTACGTGAAGTCCTTTGACGGCTTCATCGCTCAGCACGCCCAGGAACCCCGCCTTACCGATGGCGCGCAGATGAACGAGTCGGAACTCTCCAGTGTGCTGGGACTGCCGGGCTGGCCGGCCGTGGCCGAAGAGTCGATCATTGCCCGAGATGTGTTGCTAGCCGACCACGTAGGTTCGCGGCTACACGTCTGCCACGTGTCCACGGCAGGATCCGTCGAGATCATCCGCTGGGCCAAGTCCCGCGGCATTCAGGTCACCGCCGAAGTCACCCCGCATCACTTGTTGCTCACCGAGGAACTCGTGCGCAGCTACGATCCAGTGTTCAAGGTCAACCCGCCGTTGCGCCGCGAAGCCGATGTGATGGCGTTGCGCGAGGGACTCGCCGATGGCACCATCGACACGGTGGGCACTGATCACGCCCCGCATCCCGCGGAAGCAAAACAGTGCGAATGGTCCGTAGCCGCCATGGGCATGACCGGCCTGGAAACCGCCCTGCCGGTGATTCAACAGTCCATGGTGGACACCGGGCTGCTCGACTGGGCCGGTGTGGCCCGGGTGATGAGCATGACGCCGGCTATTATTGCTGGGCTCACCGACCAGGGACTCGTCTCCGCCGAGGGAGTGCTGCAGTCTTCAGTACCGGCGAACATCACCGTTTACGATCCCCGCGAGACCCGGGTGGTGGACCCCGAGCAACACACCACCAAGTCGCGCAACAGCCCCTACCGGGGGATGACCCTGCCCGGTCGCGTCACCGATGTGTTTCTGCATGGACACCGCGTCGTCGCCGATGCCTGCTTGGCCACCCCGCGGCGCGCCTCGTCATGATCGACCCCGTATCCGCTTTTCAACAGACAGGAACTGAGTACGTCGTGGAGCTAGTGGCCCAAGTCGAACAGGACGCCTCTTACGCCGGACAGTACGTCACGATCGTGGTGGTGACCCTGATCGTGATCGTGCTGTTGCTGTCCGCGCTGTGGTTGGGCTGGCGCAACCGCAAACTGCGACAGAAGCACGTCGAGGTTCCGGCGTCGATTCCCGAAGGTTTGCTTGACCAGGAGCCACTTGTCCTCGATGAAGGCATGTACGTGGCCACCGTGCAGGGTCGTGACTGGCTCGATCGCATCGCCGTCCACCAGCTCGGGATCCGCACCGACGCCCAGATGGAAGTCCATTCCCAGGGAGTGGCGATTCTGCGCAACGGGGCGAGCAATCTGTTTGTGCGGGCCGACCAGATTACGGATGTCCGCCTGGAATCCGGCATCAACGGCAAATTCGTGGAGAAGGAGGGCCTGATCGTGTTCTCCTGGATGCTGGGACATCAGGAAGTCTCCACCGGATTCCGTACCAAAACCGCCGCGGGCAAGCGCCCGCTCTACACCGCGCTGTCCGGCCTGATTCCCGAGGCCGGGCCAGCCACCCAGCACGCCGCCACGGCGAAACCCAACACGACCCCCACCGACGACTCAGGAAGAGAGTAACCCGCGTGAGCCTGAAGAATACTGAACCAGCCATCCTGGTCCTGGAGGACGGCAGCGTCTTCGAGGGCCGCTCCTACGGAGTCGTAGGGTCCACCCTCGGTGAGGCCGTCTTCACCACCGGCATGACCGGATACCAGGAGACCTTGACGGACCCCTCCTACGCCCGGCAGATCGTGGTGCAGACCTTCCCGCACATCGGCAACACCGGCGTCAACGACGAAGACAACGAGTCTCGAGCCATCTGGGTCGCCGGCTACGCCGTGCGCGACGCCGCCCGCGTGCCCTCCAACTACCGCTCCCAGCGTAGCCTTGACGATCAGCTCGTGGCCGAGGGCATCGTCGGTATCCAGGGCATCGACACCCGCGCCGTCACCCGACTGCTACGCGACCGTGGCTCCATGAAAGCCGGGATCTTCTCCGGCGACGCAGCCCAGCGTTCTCAGGCTGACCTGCTGACCGAGGTGCGCGAGCAACCCCCCATGGCCGGCGCCCGGCTGGCCGAGGCAGTCACTACCGAACAGGCCTACGTGGTCGAGCCCGCAGAGCACGGCTACCAGCAGGACCCCCAATACACCGTGGTCGCTGTTGACCTCGGCATCAAAGCCGCCACCCCGCGGCACCTGGCGTCCCGCGGTGTGCGGGTCCACGTGGTCCCGGCCACCACCACCTTCGACGAGATCCAGGCGCTGAACCCCGACGGCGTCTTCCTCTCCAACGGCCCCGGAGACCCGGCTACAGCCGATTCCCAGGTTCAGTTGTTGCGCCAGGTGCTGGACGCGGATCTGCCGTTCTTCGGCATCTGCTTCGGTAACCAGATTTTCGGTCGGGCCCTGGGCTTCGACACGTACAAGCTGCCCTTCGGCCACCGCGGTCCTAACCAGCCGGTGATGGACAAGGCCACCGGCAAGGTCCACATCACCTCCCAAAACCACGGCTTCGCCGTCGAAGCCCCCATTGGCGAGGTGATCACCGCACCCGAGGCACGCTATGGCGAGGTTGAGGTCTCGCACTGGTCGCTCAATGACCAGGTCGTCGAGGGGCTGTCGCTCACAGACCGCCGGGCGTTCTCCGTGCAGTTCCACCCCGAGTCTGCAGCCGGTCCGCACGATGCGCACCCGTTGTTTGACCGCTTCATCGACAACATGGCCGCTGCGAAGAGCGACCGCTGAACCAGACCAGAGACGTCAAGGAGACCTTTCACTATGCCTAAACGCACCGACCTGTCATCAGTTCTGGTCATCGGATCTGGCCCCATCGTCATCGGTCAGGCGGCCGAGTTCGACTACTCCGGCACGCAGGCTATCCGCGTGCTCAAAGAGGAAGGCGTGCGCGTCATCCTCGTCAACTCCAACCCGGCCACCATCATGACCGATCCGGAGCTGGCCGACGCCACCTACGTGGAGCCGATCACCCCAGAGGTTGTCGAGAAGATCATCGCCCAGGAACGCCCCGATGCCCTACTGCCCACCCTGGGCGGTCAGACCGCGCTGAATACCGCGATCGCCTTGGAGAAGTCAGGCGCCCTGGAGAAGTACGACGTCGAACTGATCGGCGCCAATATCGAAGCCATCGAGCTCGGTGAGAACCGCGAACTGTTCAAGGGCGTCGTCGAACGCTGCGGCGGCGAATCCGCGCAGTCCGAGATCGTCCACACCATGGACGAGGCCCTGGCCGCGGCCGAGAAGCTCGGCTACCCGATGGTTGTTCGGCCCTCCTTTACCATGGGCGGACTCGGCTCCGGTATGGCCTACAACGAAGAAGACCTCCACCGCATCGCCGGTGCCGGCCTCCAATACAGCCCGACCTCCGAGGTCCTCCTTGAAGAGTCGATCCTGGGCTGGAAAGAATACGAGCTCGAGATGATGCGCGACAAGAACGACAATGTCGTGGTCGTCTGCTCCATCGAAAACTTCGACCCCGTGGGTGTTCACACCGGCGACTCCATCACCGTCGCCCCCGCCATGACTCTGACCGACGTCGAGTTCCAGGAGATGCGCGATATCGCCATCGCCGTCATCCGCGAGGTCGGGGTCGACACCGGCGGCTGCAACATCCAGTTCGCAGTCAATCCCGAAGACGGCCGCATCATCGTCATCGAGATGAACCCGCGCGTCTCGCGTTCCTCCGCGTTGGCGTCAAAAGCCACCGGTTTCGCCATCGCCAAGATCGCCACCAAGCTCTCCCTGGGCTATACGCTCGACGAGATCCCCAACGACATCACGCAGAAGACCCCGGCCTCCTTCGAGCCGGTGCTCGACTACGTGGTGGTGAAGGTGCCCCGCTTCGCCTTCGAGAAGTTCCCCGCGGCAGACGCCACCCTCACCACCACCATGAAGTCGGTGGGCGAGGCCATGGCACTGGGGCGAAACTTCGCTGAGGCTCTGCAGAAGGCACTGCGGTCACTGGAGCAGAAGGGCAGCGAGCTGACCTTCGACGTACCCGACGCCGCCGAGGTCGCAGAACTTCTGGAGCAGTCGAAGACCGCCACCACCGAGCGCCTAGCCCAGGTGCAGCGCGCTCTGCTCGGCGGTGCGACCATTGAGCAGGCCTTCGCTGCCACCGCCATTGACCCGTGGTTCCTGGACCAGCTGGTGCTCATCAACGAAGTCGCTGAAGACATTCGCAGCGCCGAGGCGCTCGACGCCGACACCCTGGGATGGGCCAAGCGCCACGGGTTCTCTGACGAACAGATCGGGGCGCTGCGCCACCTAGACCCCGCCGTGGTCCGGGGCGTGCGCCACGCCTTGGGCATCCGCCCGGTCTACAAGACTGTGGACACCTGCGCCGCAGAGTTTGAGGCGTTCACTCCCTACCGGTACTCATCCTACGACCAGGAGACTGAAGTCCAGCCCCACGACAAGCCCTCGGTGATTATCCTGGGCTCGGGGCCGAACCGCATCGGTCAGGGCATCGAGTTCGACTACTCTTGCGTGCACGCCACCATGGCACTGCGCGACGCCGACTACGACACGGTCATGGTCAACTGCAACCCCGAAACCGTGTCAACCGATTACGACATTTCGGACCGGCTCTACTTCGAACCGCTGACCCTGGAAGACGTGTTGGAGATTATTCACGCCGAAGAGCGTAGTGGCGGCGTGCTGGGTGTCTTCGTTCAGCTCGGCGGTCAGACTCCGCTGAAGCTGGCTCAGCAGCTCGAGGACGCCGGTGTCACCATTCTCGGCACCTCACCGCACGCGATCGACCTCGCCGAACACCGCGGCATGTTCTCGCAGGTATTGCAGAGCGCCGGGTTGGCCTCCCCGAAGAACGGCACCGCCGTCTCCTTTGAAGACGCCAAGCGAGTCGCTGACAGCATCGGATACCCGGTCCTGGTGCGACCCTCCTACGTGCTGGGCGGACGCGGCATGGAGATCGTCTACGACGAGGCGTCCCTGGAAACCTACGTGGCCAACGCCACCGAGATCACCCCGGAACACCCGATGCTGGTGGACCGATTCCTCGACGACGCCATCGAAATTGACGTCGACGCTCTCTACGACGGCACCGACCTCTACGTCGGCGGCGTGATGGAGCACATCGAGGAAGCCGGAATCCACTCCGGTGACTCCGCCTGCGTGCTGCCGCCCATCACCCTCGGCCCGGACGTGCTCGATCGCGTTCGCGAAGCCACCCTCGGCATCGCGGCCGGGGTGGGAGTGCGCGGCCTGATTAACATCCAGTTCGCCCTCGCCGCTGATGTTCTCTACGTGATCGAAGCGAATCCGCGTGCCTCGCGCACCGTGCCGTTCGTGTCGAAGGCTACGGGCGTGCAGTTGGCCAAGGCCGCCGCCATGATCGGTGTGGGTAAGTCTATCGCCGAGCTGCGGGCCGAAGGGATGTTGCCCTCCACCCACGACGGCGCCAGCCTGCCGCTTGACGCCCCCGTGGCCGTCAAAGAAGCCGTGCTGCCGTTCACCCGTTTTCGCACCCCGGACGGCCGCGTGGTGGACTCGCTACTCGGTCCCGAAATGCGCTCCACCGGTGAGGTTATGGGTATCGACAAGTACTTCGATACCGCCTTCGCTAAATCCCAGGCCGCCGCTGGTGGACCCCTGCCGCACTCCGGACGAGTGTTCATCTCGGTAGCGAACCGCGATAAGCGCGGCGTGATCGGACAGGCCAAGCGCCTCATCGATCTGGGCTTCACCGTGGTCTCGACCGGCGGTACCGCCGAGGTGCTGCGTCGCAACGGGATCAACACCGAGGTCGTCAACAAGATCGCCACCTCCGAAGACGGTGTCGAAGGCACCATCCTGGAGCAGATCGAGGCCGGCACAGTGGACCTGGTCCTCAACACGCCCTCCGGTGGCGACTCCCGTTCGGACGGCTACGAAATCCGTGCGGCGGCCACCTCCATTGGCGTGCCCGTGATCACCACCCTGGCCGAGTTCGCGGCAGCGCTGCAGGCTCTGGAAGCCCAGCGGGAGTACTCCTGGGACGTGACCAGTCTGCAGGACCATGACCAGCGACTGGTGGCGGCACTGGAACGCGCCGGAGGGCGAGCATGACGTCGTCGGCAGCAGAACGCCAGTCGTTCGGACCTCGTCTCGCGGCAGCGATGCGGCGAGCCGGCCCACTGTGTGTAGGAATCGACCCGCACCCGGGCCTGCTCGCTGACTGGGGATTGGACGACACCGCGGCGGGAATCGAGCGTTTTTCCCGCACCGTTGTCGAAGCTTCGACGGATCGTGATGGCACGAGCCTTGCGGCCGCGCTGAAACCTCAAGTGGCGCTGTACGAACGCCACGGGGCCGCGGGATTTGCTGTCCTGGAGCGCACGCTCCAGGACGCCCATGATGCCGGTATTCTCACGATTGCCGACGCCAAACGCGGGGATATCGGTTCGACCATGCAGGGCTACGCCAGTGCCTGGCTGGAAGACGGTTCCCCCTTGGCCGCAGATGCGCTCACTCTGAGCCCGTTCCTCGGATACGAGTCACTGCGTCCGGCTATTGATCTGGCGAGAAACACCGGGCGCGGTGTGTTCATCCTCGCCCTGACCTCGAACCCAGAGGGCGCAAGCGTCCAGCACGCGCTGGGGGAGGGCCAGGTCTCGGTCGCCGCCGACATCGTGCGACGTGCCGCCGCCGACAACCGGATCGATCTCGACACTACGGACGCGGCTGACGCTGCGGCATCGGCCGGCAAAGGAGCTGTTCTCGGTACGGTTGGTCTGGTGGTGGGCGCCACCATCCCGGATACGGCGCGACGACTGAGTATCGATCTGGCCGCTTCCGGTGCCGCGCTACTTGCACCCGGATACGGTGCACAGGGGGCCACCACGGAAAGGATGCGGCTGGGTTTCGACACGGCGTGGCCACAGGTGTTGGTGAACTCGTCGCGGGGGATCCTCACGGCAGGTCCCGAGGTTGAGGCGCTGCGCACGCGCATCCGTCTCACCACCGAGGACATCACCGGGTAAAACACCGCTTCGTCACCGGTTCTGATGCTCGTCACAAGAACACCCCAAGCCGAGTTTTAGCTGGATAGAATCGTCACATGTGCGTTACCTGCGGTATAACGGAAGTGCAATGTTCTAGGGGTTAAGTTAATCTTTCGACTAAATTAGAGTTGAAGTGCTGATCCCGGACAAGAGGAGGCACGCGGTGGCACTCAAGGCGTTGACCGATGAGGAACGGAATGAAGCGCAGCGCAAAGCAATCACTGCGCGCACGGAACGAGCGGAGCTTAAGCGAGCTCTGGCGGCGGGTGACGTCACGCTCGAGCACGTGCTGGAACGTGCAGATCAGGACGAATCCATCGGGCGCATGCGCACCTTTGATCTGCTGATCGCTTTGCGCGGTATCGGCGAGGTGCGCGCCGAAAAGATCATGCAGGAGTGTGAGATCTCTCTCAATCGTCGTTTGCGTGGACTCGGGCACCGCCAGCGTGCGTCTCTGCTGAAGCTCCTCGGCTAGTCAACGCGACTGCGGAGATGATCGGCGGATTCGGTGTAGCGTTGGAATCCACGCGCTCCACGAGCGCATCCCCATCCCGCTGACAGCCATCTCACCGACCAGGAGCCGATGTGCCCGCTGATCCGAGCTTCGAGCCGAGTCCTCACATTCCATCGAGACGTCCGTTCAGCCCGCGCGTTGAGCATGGGGCGGATCCTTCGGTGACGGTGCTGGCCGGTCCGACCGCCGTCGGCAAGGGGACCGTTTCTCGGTTCATTCGCGAAAATTTCCCGCAGGTATGGCTCTCCGTCTCTGCGACCACTCGCCATCCCCGGCCCGGCGAAGTCGAAGGCGAGCACTACTTCTTCACCAGTCCGGACGAATTCGACGAGCTCGTCGCCCGCGACCAGATGCTGGAATGGGCTGTGGTGCACGGGGAGAATCGCTACGGTACCCGTCGTGACACCGTGGCCGCTGCTGTTGAACAGGGTCGGAAGGTGCTCCTGGAGATTGATCTGCAAGGAGCACGTCAGGTGCGGGAAGCCATGCCGGACGCTCGGTTCGTCTTTTTGGCCCCACCCAGCTGGGATGAATTGGTGGATCGGCTCATCGGGCGCGGCACGGAATCGGTCGAGGAACAGCGCCGTCGGCTAGAAACCGCTAGACTAGAGCTCGCTGCCGAACCAGAATTTGATGCAGTGGTCGTCAACGACACTGTGAAACAGGCCGCACGCGAGCTCGTGCGGATCATGGGGCTAGACCCGGATAGCGTAGAATAAATCGGCCGCCTGATGCGGCCCCGCCCAGACGTAGATATTTGGAGACTCTGTGACTGAACAGTACGAAGGCATCGTCAACCCTCCCATCGATTCGCTGTTGGAGAAGGTCGAGTCGAAGTACGCGCTGGTGCTCTTCGCCGCGAAGCGAGCACGCCAGATCAACGCCTACTACTCCCAGCTGCACGAGGGTCTGTTCGAGTACGTCGGCCCGTTGGTCGACACCAAGCTCAACGAGAAGCCGCTGTCGATCTCGATGCGCGAAATCGATGCAGACCTGCTGGAGATGAAGCCCGTCTCTGAGGTTGAAGCGCGCGAAGCTGCCCGCCAGGCCGAGGAATTCGACGGCTTCGACGTTCCTGCCAACGTTGACCCGTTCCAGGTGCCCGGCGTCGAAGAGCCCGCCGCACCTGAGACTTCCGAAGAGAACTGATCTCGGATCACTCCATGCGCATCGTTCTCGGTGTCACCGGCGGGATTGCCGCTTATAAAGCCGCCCTGTTGTTGAGGCAGATGACCGAATCCGGTCATGAGGTCCAGGTGGTACCCACCGAAAACGCCCTGCGCTTCGTTGGCGCACCTACCTGGGAGGCGCTGTCCGGCCGTCGTGTCCATGTGGACACTTTTGAAGCGGTCGAGAAGGTCAATCACGTTGCTCTCGGGCGACAGGCAGATCTGGTGGTGATCGCCCCGGCGACCGCAGACTTTCTGGCCCGCACCGCAGCCGGGCTGGCTCCTGACCTACTGGGCAATGTATTGCTGACGGCCACCACGCCGATCGTGATCGCTCCGGCCATGCATACCGAGATGTGGCTGAATCCCGCCACCCAGGCGAATGTCGCGACCCTGCGCTCCCGTGGGATGCACGTGTTGGATCCAGATAGCGGCCGACTCACCGGTACTGACACCGGCCCGGGGCGCTTGCCCGAACCCGAAGCCATCTGGGAGTTCGCGCAACAATCACATGCCTCACACGGCACGGCACCAACCCCGTCGACGTCGTTTCTCGCCGGACGCCGTGTGGTGGTCACCGCTGGAGGTACCCGGGAAGCACTCGACCCCGTCCGGTACTTGGGCAATCGTTCCTCCGGCAAACAGGGCACTGAACTGGCTCGCGCCGCCCGTCAAGCCGGCGCCGACGTCACCCTGATCGCGGCCGCCATGGACGTCTCGGCCCCAGAGGGCATCGCCACCCGCCGGGTAGAATCCACCCGCGAGTTGCTCGACGCGGTGTTAGAAGAATCCACCGGCGCCGATGTACTGGTCATGGCCGCGGCTGTTGCAGATTTCCGGCCGGCCCAGCTCGCGACGTCGAAGATGAAGAAATCCGACGACGGATCCAGTCCCACCATCGTGCTCGAACGCACCGAGGATGTGTTGGCCACGGCCGTGCAGCAACGTGACAACGGCGAAAATTTGCCCGGACTGATCGTCGGCTTCGCCGCCGAAACCGGAGACGAGAGCGGCAGTGTACTGGACTACGCCCAGGCGAAACTGGAGCGTAAGGGCTGCGAGATGCTCGTGGTGAACCAGGTCGGCCGCGACCAGGTCTTTGGCCAGGACGATACTGAGATCACCGTGCTGTACCGTGACGGAGCGGCTCCGGTGACCGCACACGGTTCCAAAACGGACGTGTCGGTTCGGATTGTCGAGCTGATCGGCCAGGAACTGGACCCCGACACCGTTTGACCGTTTGTGAAGACCCGCGCGAGACCGGGTTTCCGATTCGTTAGGATTGCTGTCGTGACTGATATCCAGGATTCCACCACCCAGCCCTCCGCCTACGCTCCGTACACGGGGGTCGGCTCCGGCGAACTGCGTCTCTTCACCTCCGAATCGGTCACCAGTGGCCACCCGGACAAAATCTGTGACCAGATCTCGGACGCGATTCTGGACGCCATTCTGGCCAAGGACCCCGACGCTAAGGTGGCCGTCGAGACTCTGACCACCACCGGTCTGGTCCAGGTCGCCGGCGAAATCAACACCGCGGCCTACGTGGAGATTCCCAAGATCGTACGCGACACGATCCTGGCCATCGGCTATGACTCCTCGACTCAGGGCTTCGACGGCGAACATTGCGGCGTGAATATCTCCATCGGCCAGCAGTCGGCCAATATTTTTGCCGGTGTCTTCGGCGGCTCGGTGGAGAACCGCGGCGGCTCCGTGGACGCCATTGACGACCAGGGTGCCGGAGACCAGGGCATCATGTTCGGCTACGCCTCCAACGAGACCGCGGTCTACATGCCGACTCCGATCTACCTGGCACACCGGCTCTCCGAGCGTCTCACCCAGGTGCGCCAGCAGGCAGATTCGCCCGTGCCGTACCTGCTGCCCGACGGCAAGACCCAGGTCACCGTCGGTTACGCCGAGGAAGGTAAGCCGGTCACCATCGAGGCCGTCGTCGTCTCTACTCAGCACCGTGCGGAAGTCTCCCTGACACAGCTCGAAGCCGACGTCATCGAGCACGTGGTGAACCCTGTGCTGGCCGAATCCGGGCTGGACTACTCTCAGGTGGAATACATCATCAACCCCGGCGGCACCTTCGTGATTGGTGGCCCGGTGGGCGACGCCGGACTGACCGGCCGGAAGATCATCGTGGACACCTACGGTGGCATGGCCCGCCACGGCGGCGGCGCGTTCTCCGGCAAGGACCCGTCCAAGGTCGACCGTTCGGCCGCCTACGCAATGCGCTGGGTCGCCAAGAACGTTGTGGCCGCCGGTCTGGCTGACCGCGCAGAATTCCAGGTCGCTTACGCCATCGGCAAGGCCCGCCCCGTTGGCCTGTACGTCGACACCTTCGGTACCGAGAAGGTCTCACGCGAGGCCATCATTGACGCCGTGAACGCCACTTTTGATCTGCGCCCCAAGGCGATCATTGACTCTCTGGATCTGAAGCGCCCGATCTATCAGAAGACCGCCAGCAGCGGACACTTCGGTCGCGAAGACGCGGATTTCACCTGGGAGCGGCTCGACAAGGTCGAGGCGTTGCGGGCCGCCGTCGGCTGGTGACGGGTGCCCCCATCCGAGTCTGACGCCCCGGACGCGCTCTTCTCCCTGCCCGCCTCGGCGCAGGGGGTAGCCGCACTGCCTGAAACCGCCCACGGCTGGCCACCCCTGCCCCTGGCCGCGGTCATCATCGACTCGGCCGTGCCGCACCTGGATCGGCGCTTCGATTATCTGGTGCCCCCTGATCTCGACGTGGCGGCCCAGCCGGGCGTGCGCGTCAAAGTGCGCTTTGGGCACCAAATGATGACCGGATGGCTGGTGGAACGCCACGAGCGCATCACCACCGGCACGAAATTCGTACCGCTCAAAACCGTTGTTTCGACTCTGCCCGTCCTTGACCCCGACGTGCTGGCCTTGGCCGAGCGCACCGCCCAGCGCTACGCCGGTAACGTGGCCGATGTGCTGCGCAACGTCGTCCCGCCGCGGGTGGCCCGCGTAGAAAAAGAATTTGTCGACGACGCGGCACGGGCCCCCGAAACCCCAGCGCCGGTGCGATCGGTGTCCGACTACGGACTCAGCGACCTCGACCGGCTCGTCGACGTGACACAGGAACTCGCCGGCACCGTCTCTCGGTGCGCTCTGGCCCTGCCCAGTGCACACGGCGACTGGGACGCGATGGGGTTGCTCGCTGACGTGGCCCAACAGACGGCGGCGGCCGAGCGCGGCGTGATCATCATCGTGCCCGACGTGCGCGCCCTGGAACGGCTGAGCGGGCTGCTCGAATCCCGACTGGGACGCGGCGGCTTCGCCCGACTCTCGGCCTCCGACGGTCCCACACCCCGCTACCGGGACTTCCTGCGTGTCAAAACCGGACAACGTCGCATCGTGATCGGCACCCGCGCCGCGGTCTGGGCGCCCGTCCACGACCTCGGACTGCTGGTGGTGTGGGACGACGCCGACACCCTGCACTCCGAACCGCGCGCCCCCTACCACCACGCCCGCGAAGTGGCCCTGATGCGAGCCGAGGCGCAGGCGTGCCGCGCACTGGTGGTGGACACCTCCCGCTCCGTGGAGACCCAGCGCCTCGTCGAGTCCGGGCACCTGCATGAGATCGAGGTGCCCCGGACCGTGCGCCACGCCGTGTCCCCGCGCGTCATTGCCACCGCCGACTCCTTCAACGCCGCCCGCGACCCGCTGGCCTCCCGCGCCCGACTGCCGCACCTGGCCTGGAGCGCGGCCCGCTCCGCGCTGGAGGGCAAAAATGTTCCGGCCGGGCCAGTGCTGGTCCAGGTGGGGCGCTCCGGATTCATTCCTGGCCTGCTCTGCGAATCCTGTCGCAACCCGGCGCGCTGTCGCACCTGCGCCGGCCCCTTGACCTATCCGAACCAGGTGGCTGCCCACCGCGGCGAAGCATCCTGCCGGTGGTGCGGACGTCACGATCGCCAGTTCCGTTGCACCGAATGTGGGTCCCCGCGCCTCCGCGCTGGCGCCCGCGGTGTGGACCGCACCGCCGAAGAGTTGGGACGAGCCTTCCCGCAGGTTCCGGTGTTGTCCTCCTCGGCCGACCATATGCTCACCACCGTTGACGCCGAACCCGCCCTCGTGGTGGCCACCACGGGCGCCGAACCGGTGGCCGACGGCGGCTACGCCTCGGCCCTGTTGCTTGACGGCGATTCCCAACTGCAACGTGAAGGACTGCGGGTCCCAGAAACCGTGCTCGGTCACTGGATGCGCGCCGCCACCCTCGTCCGTCCCGCCTCTCAGGGCGGCACCGTGGTGGTCACCGCCGCACGCGAAGACGTCGTCGGTGCCCTGGTCCGTATGAACCCGGTGAGCTTCGCTTCCCGGGAACTCGCCGAACGTGTGCACCTCCAGCTGCCGCCGGCCATGCGCAGCGCCGAAATTTTGGGCCCGCGCCCTGCACTGCAACGCTTCATCGACGCCGTTCAGTTGCCGTACCATGCCGCCCACAGCCCGTGGATCGGTCCCACCCCGCTCAGCGAGGACGAACCCCACGGCACCGGTGACTACCGGGCGCTGCTGTTCTTCCCCTACAAGGTGGCCGCCGAGGTCACCGCCGTGTTGCGCTCCGCACGCGCGGCCTCATCGGCCCGTCGCACCGACGGCGCCGTGCGACTGCGGATCGACCCCGTCGACATCCTTTGAGCCCACTTTCGGAATCGCGGTCTGTTGCTGCATCCACGAGCGCAGCAGCCGCACCACCTCCACCGGGCGCTCATAGTGAATCAGGTGTCCCACACCGTGCAGCATCTCTAACCGCACCGACATCGAGGCCTCCGCGATGCGGGCAGCTAAGAGTTGTTGAGACTCCGGGGTGCCCAACGGATCCTGGTCCCCGGCGATCAGCAACACCGGCAACCGCAACTCCGAAGCCGCGTCCAGCACGGTCCCCGTCACCGACGACCGGTACGCCTCCACCAGCATTGCCCGGGAGGCGAAGTTGGAGAAATAGCGCTGATGCTGATCGTGGGTGTACGCCAGAATTCGACGATCGGCGGTGCGCGACATGAACGTCCCCGTCGCCCACACCACGCCCGGATGAGCCAGGAGTCCGCGACCCAGGCGCTGTGGCAGGGCCGCCGCAGCCTCGTAATACCCCTGCGCCAACCGGGCGGCCCAGCGTTCGGTGAGCGTGCTGCCCGGGCTCAGCGCTGGTTCGGAAATCGGATTGACCAGCGCCAACCCGGCCCAACTCTCCGGGGAGCGGGCTGCCCAATGCGAGGCCACCACCGAACCGAAGGAATGCCCCAGCAACCAAGGCCGGGCGGTGTCACGACGCCGCGGCGCCAGCAGTTCGCCCAGCCCGGAATCCAGGGCATCCACGTAGTGGTGCACCGAATGCTCGGCGTCGGGAAACGCCGCAGAGTCCCCGAAGCCGGGGAGATCGGGTACCAGCACTTCGACGTCGTCGTCGCAAGCCGAAAGCACATCGGCGATCAGCGCCAGGCCGTGGTGATCCCCGCGAAAACCGTGCACCCACACCATCGTGCGGCGAGCCGTCTCTCCAGCAGCCAGACGGGCCGGGTAGCGCCACACCGTGTACCGTGACGTCCGGGCTGACACCGGGTCCGGATAATTGACATCCAGGCGTTCGGGTTCCTGTGCCGGGGCGCCGGTGATCTCCGCGGTGTCGGCCGGGGGAGCCGGGGGGAAGATGCGGTCGCGCCAGCGAATCGGGGGAGCATCGGGAACACTCATGTCCTCAGCCTACTGTCCGGTGCGGGTCGGTATGCTGGCGAACATGACGGCGAGCGCGATCATGAGTATCGACCAGGGCACCACCTCCTCACGGGTGGTGATCTACGACGAACGCGCCCGGGTGCTCAGCTCCGCCCAGCGCGAGCATCGGCAACATTTCCCGCAACCCGGGTGGGTGGAGCACGATGCCGTCGAGATCTGGAACACCGTCCGGGAACTGATGGGTTTGGTGACGGCGCGCGCGGGCATGTCCGCCGAGGACATTGCCTGCATCGGCATCACGAACCAGCGTGAGACTACCGTGCTCTGGGACGTGGAGACGGGTCGACCCGTGCACCGAGCCATTGTCTGGCAGGACACCCGCACCGACGACCTGCTCGCCAGGGTGCGTGAGAGCGAAGACGCCGATGAGCTGCGCCGAATCACCGGTTTGCCGTTGGCATCGTATTTCTGCGCGCCGAAAATCGCCTGGATTCTGGAATATTCCGAGCCGGCACGGTTAGCGGCCGAGCGGGGCACGCTGCGCTTCGGCACCATGGACACCTGGCTGCTGTGGAACCTCACCGGTGGGGTCCACGGCGGGGTGCACGCCACCGACATCACCAACGCTTCCCGCACCTTGCTCATGGATCTGGAGACCGGGCAGTGGCGGCCAGAACTCGGGGCGCACTTCGGGCTGGACCCGGAACAGCTGGGGCCGATGCTGCCGGAGATCCGGGCTTCAGTTTCTGACTTTGGCGCGGTGTCGGCCCGGGTGCCGCTGGCGGGCGTGCGAGTGACCGGGATCCTGGGCGACCAGCAGTCGGCCGCGTTCGGGCAGGCGGTGTTCGCCCCGGGCGAGGTGAAGAATACGTACGGCACCGGTTGTTTCCTGCTGCACAACACCGGTGCGGAGGTGGTGCGCTCGGAACACGGTCTGCTCTCCACTGTGGCCTATCAGCTCGACGGGGAGGCCCCGATGTATGCCCTGGAGGGCTCGATCGCCCAGGCCGGGTCGGTGGTGCAGTGGTTGCGTGACAATCTGGGGGTGATTACCACCTCCGAGGACGTCGAACGACTGGCGGGCACCGTCACCGATAACGGTGGCGTGTACTTCGTCCCGGCCTTCTCTGGATTGTTCGCCCCGCACTGGCGCCCGGACGCCCGGGGGCTGATTATTGGCCTGACCGGGTACGCCACGGCCGGGCACATTGCGCGCGCGGCCCTGGAAGCTACCGCCTTTCAGACCCGGGACGTGCTGGCCGCCGTCGTCGAAGACACGGGTCTGACTCCGGAGGTGATTCGGGCCGATGGCGGGATGAGCGTCAACGACGAGCTGATGCAATTTCAGGCGGATGTGCTGGGCGTGCCGGTCCAGCGGCCACGGAACGTGGAGACCACCGCACTGGGCGCAGCGTACGCCGCGGGACTGGGGCACGGGGTCTGGACGGATCTGGATCAGCTGCGCGAGCTCTGTGTCACCGGCCAACGATGGGAGCCTGCCATGGCCCCGGAACAGCGTGAGGCACTGAGGCGGCGCTGGGCTCGCGCCGTTGTCCACGCCCAGGGGTGGCTCCTCGACGACGCCTGAGGGTCAGCGGGGCAGTGGGGCCAGCTGCTGCGCCTGGATCGCCTGCTCGTAGTACCCCATCAGCTGTTCGGCCAGCACCGGCCAGGTCCGCCTGCGCACCGATTCCAGTGCGGCTTCACCAAAGGAGGCGCGCTTGGCGTCGTCGAAAAGCAAATCTCGGGACGCGCTGACGAGTTCATCGAGCTGGCCGGGGGTGTAAAGCCAGCCGGTGCGGCTGGGGGAGATTAAGTCGATCGGTCCGCCGCTGCGCGGGGCGATGGCGGGCACACCGGAGGCCATGGCTTCCTGAATGGTCTGGCAGAAGGTCTCCAGTTCCCCCGTGTGCACAAACACATCGGCGGTGGCCAGGTGCCGGGCGAGATCCGTGCCGGAGCGGAACCCGCGGAAACGGGCCCGCGGCATCAGCGCCCGCAGGGTCGGCTCTTCGGGGCCCTCGCCGATAATGACCACGCGGACACCGGGGGTATCATGCAGTACCCTCAGATCTTCCACCTGTTTTTCCGCGGCCAGCCGGCCCACGTACATCACGATCCGCTCGTAGTCCGAAGCGAGTTCGGCGCGCAGGCTCGCATCGCGGTGGCGGGGGGAGAACAGGGAGGTGTCCACACCGCGGCGCCACAGGTGCACCCGCTCAATGTCGTGGGCTTTCAGCTGGTCCCGGGTCGCCGTCGAGGGAGCCAAGGTCAGAGTGGCTCGATTGTGCACATCCCGCAGCAGCTGCCAGCTGGCGGATTCCAAGAACGGCATTCCGTACTTGGCGGTGTAACCGGGGATGTCGGTTTGGTAGACCGCCACGGTGGGGATGCCTAAGCGTTGTCCGGCGACGACGGCGCGGCCACCCAACAGGGTGGGGGAGGCCAGGTGCAGGACGTCGGGGGCGAAATCGGCGATTTTGCGCCGCAGCTGGGAGACGTTCGTGGTGGCGATCCGCACGTCCCCGTAACCGAGCATCGGCAGGGAGGGCACTCGGCGGACCCGCACCTTACGTCCGGAGGAGGTGCGCAAGAACCGATCGGCGCCGCGCTGCTTCGGTGCGATGATCGAGAGATCATGGCCAGCGGCGGCGTATTCGTCGACGAGACGGAGAACGGAGTTAGTGACTCCATTCATCAGCGGAAGAAATGATTCTGCGACCATCTGAATCCTCATATCTGCATGGTCTCGACCCAGACCGACACCGCGTCGACCACGACATGACGGACGCATGACAGCTCCGTGTCTGTCCGGTGAACTTCTCCGCGGGGGTCACGCGCGTGGTGCCTCATCGTCAAGTCCCCGGGAAATGATTCCTCGTGCCTCATGGAAAAGTCCCCGCGAAACGGTGTTGTGGTTAGGCGCTACGGGCTCGGCGTTGATCGATCTTGATCCATTCCGCGTCGGGCATGGCCGCAGCGGCCGCGTATTCCAGTTCGCGTTCTAGCCGTCGGGTGGGTTCTTTCGCGTTCTCGATCAATCGGTGCTGGATCGAGGTGATCTTACGAGCGATCTCGACCACGTTCAGCGAGGCTTTATACGCTACGAGCTCGGCCTCTTGGGCCGGGCTAAGCACGCCCGCGGCTAGGAGTCGGTGATACGGCGATAAGGGCTTGTCGTAGACCCGTTTCCGGCGCCCGACCGCATCAGTGGTGTAGCCGATGGGTTTCTTCGTGGGGGTGTAGTAATTCAGCCGGTCACACACCAGTGGCCATAACTGATTCAACAACTCACGCTGGTGAGGGGTGTCGTACCGGTAGTAGAACCCATACCGGCGCACCAGGTGGTTGTTCTTCGACTCAATCGTGGCTTGATCATTCTTCTGATAAGGCCGAGAGCGGGTATAGAAAATCTTCTTCTGAGCGCTCCAGCCCAGTACCTCGTGGTTGATGAACTCGCTACCGTTATCGGAATCGATTCCGGTGACCATGAACGGGACCGCTTCGAGGAACTTCTCGAAAGCAGAGACGATGTGGGTCTGGGAATTGTTCTTGATCGCGGTGGTGAACACCCACCCGGTGTACATGTCAGTGAAATTCACCGTGCGAGCGAACTCGCCCTTCAGGGTGGGGCCGCAATGAGCGACGGTATCGACTTCGAAGAATCCTGGTTCAGCTTCAATCTCGTCACCGGCTTTGCGCACACTGATTGAGTTCCGTAACAGCGCCCCCGGTTTGGTGGCGGATTTACCTCGAATCGGGTCTTGATCCCGCAGAGGTTTCAGATGCCGGTCAATGGTCGCTGCTGAAATAGTGAGCAGCTCATCACGGACGTGCTGGCTGTATCGGTCCTGGCCATAGACGAGATCACCAGTGGCTTCCATGGCGTCTAACCAATCAACCATCGATACTGAGAGGTATTTCCCACAGATCCCGCCAGCAACAGCTGGGCTTACCCTGAATTAGTGGACATCTGAGCAAGGTGGCGGCTGTGGCTGTTACCAGGAAGGTGTCACGATGAGAACCATGACGAGTAAACGCCGGAGCTTTACCCCGGAATTCAAAAGAGAAGCCGCTCGATTGGTGATCGATACCGATCGCAGCATCCGAGCTGTCGCCGAAGAGATCGGCGTTGGAGAACAGTCACTTGGCCGGTGGGTGAAGATCGAGCGCGAGTCTCGCCAGCCAACGAAACGACGCACCGTCGAGGAGCTTGAAGCTGAGAACGCGAAGCTAACGAAGGAACTCTACGAGGCCAGAAAGGACAATGAGTTCCTGGGAAAAGCCGCGAGCTTCTTCGCGCAGAAGCGTCAGGACCGGAACGGTTTGAACTGATGCACGTGGAGAAGCACAATCACCAAATCAAGCGCATGGCGCGATTATTAGGAGTCTCCGCCTCGGGCTATTACGCCTGGGTCGGTCGCGAAGGTCGTCCTCCCGGGCCGCGTGCGGCACGTCAACGACAGATCGACGCGAAGGTTCGCGACGTTCATGCCGAGTCTGGTCACGTGTATGGAGCGCCTCGGATCAGTGCTCAACTCGGCCGAGAAGGGATCAACGTCAATCGGAAAACGGTGGCTGCGTCGATGCGTCGTCAGGGGTTGGAAGGGATCAGCCCACGAATGTTCTCCCCGGTGACCACGATCGCTGGAGTACGCCCGCATCGCATTCCAGATCGGGTGAAGCGCACCTGGGATCAAGGCGAACTGGACAAGGTCTGGATCAGTGATGTGACGTATCTACGTACCGGGGAAGGATGGCTGTATCTGTGCCTGGTCACCGATGCCCATAGCCGGCGCGTGCTGGGCTGGTCGATGTCGAGGGTGCAGAACTCCGAGCTGATTGAATCCGCGCTGCGAAGAGCGTGCTTGGTCCGGCAGAATCACAAGCCTGATGGCCTGGTATTTCACGCGGATCGAGGGGCCCAGTACACCAGTGAAGACACGTACAAAGTCTGTTGGGATTTGGGCTTGGCTCAGTCAGTCGGCCGGACCGGGGTTTGCTTCGATAATGCGATGGCAGAGAGCGTGTTCTCCAAATTGAAAACCGAGTTCTATGACCGTCGTGTCTGGGCTACCCGGGCTGAAGCTCGTGCTGGGGTCGTTCATTGGATTGAGCAGGTTTACAACCGTCGGCGACTGCATTCGGCCCTCGGGATGCTCCCGCCGGTGGAATACGAACATTCCCTTAGGGAACAGCAGTCAGCCGGTGAGATAGAAAGACTTCAGGCAACGGCCTGATGAACTAAGAACATGTCCACAACTTGCGGGCAAGCCCACAGCCCACACGCGTTGCAAGATTTTCAGGCAGTCATAGGAATACTTACTGCCCGGGTTCTTCCGTCGATCGATGACCGCAACGGTAGCGGTGGCTCGTCCTGGTGGTTGGCGAAGACGCCGGCGTAGTTGTTGACGGGCGTGGTCTCGGTTCCAGCCAGTGATTTCCACGACCTTATCGAGGATCCGTGATTTGTCTTTTTTCCTTGCTGCTTCATACGCTTCGGCGTATTTCTTCGTGATCTCGACTCTGGTCGCCAACGAGACATCCTTATCGGGCATACCCCATCGTTGCCGATACCTGGACCCGGAGGATTTGCCGGGGACTTTTTTATGAGGCACGGCCCCTTGCTACGCGGGGACTTTCCATGAGTCTCGTCGACGCGTCGAGATGGGATCCTAGACGCGGTAGAATCGACGAAGGTTTTCCGAGCTGCTCGATGTGTCGCGTGCCGTAGACGGTGTGGGGCGCGTCGGGCGCTGTCATGTCGAGAGCGTGCAGAGGTGTGAAGGTGTCAGAGACGGAAGCGGCCACCACAGAAGGCGTCTACGATGTTGCCCGCATCGAAGCCAGATGGGCCGACTACTGGACGACGAACAACACGTTCGTCCCCACCGACGACGGCTCGCGTCCGCGTCGCTACGTGCTCGATATGTTCCCTTACCCCTCGGGTGACCTGCACATGGGCCACGCTGAGGCCTTTGCGATGGGTGACGTCGTGGCCCGGTACTGGATGCTGCGCGGCTACGATGTGATGCACCCGATCGGCTGGGACTCCTTCGGACTGCCCGCGGAGAACGCCGCCATCAAGCGCAACGCGCACCCGGCCGAGTGGACCTACGCCAACATCGAGACTCAGAAGAAGTCTTTCCAGCGGTACGCGATCACCACCGACTGGTCGCGCGAGCTGCACACCTCGGACCCTGAGTACTACACGTGGACCCAGTGGCTGTTCCAGCAGTTCTTCCGCAATGGCCTGGCCTACCGTAAGGAGTCTCCGGTCAACTGGTGCCCGAAGGACCAGACCGTGCTGGCCAATGAGCAGGTCATCAACGGTGGCGAATGCGAGCGCTGCGGCACTCAGGTCACCAAGAAGAGCCTGAACCAGTGGTACTTCAAGATCACCGACTACGCCGATCGTCTGCTGGACGATATGGGCGAGCTAGAAGGGCACTGGCCCGAGCGCGTGCTGGCCATGCAACGGAATTGGATCGGTCGCTCTACGGGTGCCACCGTGCGGTTCGCCGTCGAGGATGGCCCCGAGATCCCGGTGTTCACCACCCGTCCCGACACCCTGTTCGGCGCCACCTTCATGGTGGTTGCTGCGGACGCCGAGCTGGCGCGTGAGCTGGTCGACGACGAACACGCCGCGGCACTGGAGCAGTACCGCGAAGACCTCAAGCGGGTCTCCGACATTGAACGACAGGCCACGGATCGCCCGAAGACGGGTGTGTTCCTGGGCCGCTACGCCGTCAACCCCCTGACCGGGGAACGGCTGCCGATGTGGGCTTCCGACTATGTGCTCTCCGACTACGGTACCGGTGCGATCATGGCCGTTCCGGCCCACGATCAGCGCGACCTGGACTTCGCCCGCGTCATGGACCTGCCCGTGCGCGTGGTGGTCGACACCGGCGAAGAAGATCCTGCCGCGAGCGGGGTCGCCACCCACGGAGACGGCGTACTGGTGAACTCCGGTGAGCTGGACGGTCTCTCCAAGGATGAGGCCATCGTTCGCGCCGTTGAACTGTTGGCGGCACGCGGCACCGGCGAAGCCTCGGTCAACTACCGTCTTCGCGACTGGCTGTTATCACGTCAGCGGTTCTGGGGCACTCCGATCCCGATCATCCACTGCGAGCACTGCGGAGAGGTTCCGGTGCCCGAGGATCAGTTGCCGGTGCGCCTGCCGGAGAACCTGCGCGGTGAAGAGCTGGCGCCGAAGGGCAAGTCACCGCTGGCGTCGGCAACGGAATGGCTTAACGTGGACTGCCCGCAGTGCGGTGGCGCCGCTCAGCGCGACACGGACACCATGGACACCTTCGTGGACTCCTCCTGGTATTACATCCGGTATGCCTCCGCGCAGGACGACACCCAGGCATTCGACCGAGTTGCGGTCGACCGCTGGTTGCCCGTGGATCAGTACGTGGGCGGCGTCGAGCATGCCATCTTGCACCTGCTGTACTCGCGGTTCTTCACCAAGGCGCTCTACGACATGGGGCTGATCTCGTTCACGGAGCCGTTCAAGGCGCTGCTGAACCAGGGGCAGGTGCTCAATGGTGGCCGCGCGATGTCGAAATCGCTGGGCAACGGGGTGGACCTGGGCGAACAGCTGGACACCTACGGTGTTGATGCGGTGCGTTTGACCATGGTGTTCGCCTCGCCTCCGGAAGACGACGTCGACTGGGCTGATGTCTCGCCCGGCGGTGCCGCAAAGTTCCTGGCTCGCGCTTGGCGACTGGCCCACGACGTCTCCGAAGCCGGTGGGGATCGCGACGCCGCTGCCTCCACCGGTGACCGTGGCCTGCGTCAGAAGACCCACCGCACCGTCTCCGACTGCGAGCAACTGCTCGACGAGCACAAGTTCAACGTGGTGATCGCCCGGCTGATGGAGCTGGTCAACGTCACCCGTAAGACCATCGACCAGGGCGCCGGCCCCGCTGATCCGGCCGTGCGGGAAGCCACCGAGGTGGTGGCTCAGCTGCTGAGCCTGGTCTCGCCGTACACCGCCGAGGACATGTGGGCGTTGCTCGGGCACGAGCCGTCGGTGGCCCGGTCCTCCTGGCTGAATGTGGACCCCGAGCTGTTGGTCGAGGACACCGTGGTCGCCGTAGTGCAGGTCAAGGGCAAGGTCCGTGACCGCCTGGATGTCTCCCCGCAGATCACCGCCGCCCAACTCGAAGAGCTGGCACTGGCCTCGGAGACCGTGCAGAAGGCTATCGGCGACGCCGAGGTCCGCAAGGTCATCGTCCGTGAACCCAAGCTCGTGAACATTGTGACCGGGTGAGCCCGGAGGACTCGATGGCCTCGCATTCTCAGTGGTTCCGCGACATCGTGCAACGGTCACGCGCCGTGCGCGCCGAAGCGACCGGGTGGGGCCGCTATGGCATCAAGCCACCGCGTCGTGAACGCGCAGCCATCGTGACCGACTCCAGTTGCTCGCTGCCAGCCGATGTGCTGACCCTGCCGGTGGGCTCTCACCTGCGTACCGTGCCGATGCCGGTGATGGTGGGCGACCAGATCTACTCCGAGGGCACCGAAGAACTATCCGCACAGTTACCCCTGGCGTTAGCAGCCGGAACCGCGGTGAAGACCTCGCGGCCGGCCCCCGGAGCCTTCGCAGACGCCTACGCAGAGCTCGCCCGCGAGGGATACGGCTCCATCGTCGCGGTGGTGCTCTCGGGTAGGCTGTCCGGTACCGCCGATGCGGCACGGCTTGCCGCCGGCGAATCACGGATACCAGTGCAGGTCATCGACTCCGAAACCACCGGGATGGCCCTGGGAACCGCCGTGCTGGATGGCCTACTCCGAGCCCGTAACGGGCTACCCGCAGAGGAGATGGCCCGCCTCATCACCACCTCCGCCCGGGCATCCCGAGTATTCTTTACTGTGCCCAATCTCGAACAGCTACGGCGTGGTGGCCGCATCGGAGCCCTCGCTGGCCTGCTGGGCCAGCTGCTGCAGGTCAAACCCGTACTGACGCTCAACAACGGCGCCGTGGCGCTGCTGGACCGGCCCCGTACCACCGCGCGAGCCATTGACTCCCTGATCCGCCAGGTCCGCCAAGAAACTGCACAACGTCCCTCTCGAGTAGCGGTGCACGGCTATGGGAACATGGACGCCGCCCACGAACTGGCCGGGCGTCTTGCTGCAGACTCGACGCTGACCGTGCCGGTCATTCCGCTCCCGGCGGTGCTGGCCGCACATCTGGGTCTTGGTGCCCTCGGTGTCACCGTGAGCCCCGATTTCACCTTGCCAGAGTTCCTCCAGGATGGCCCGCCGGAACCAACCGCACCACCCACCGGCTGACTCCTCCACACCCCGCTGAACGCGGTCACCGGTTCGCAGGCTCTGTCCCCGTGCACACCTGGAACGCGCTCCAGAGTGCACGGTGGGCAGATGGGCAGACACAGTCAGACTGAACTACTCCCGGCATTGACGTCCTCTCCGGACAATCTCGAGCCGGACTATCGTCCCATTGAACAGCGTGCGGTGCACGCAGCACCGCTGTGGCGCTCCCGCATGGCCGTCTCCGCAGTTTTGGTGATCGTGGTGATCGCCGGGACGTGGTGGCTATTCCGTTGGTTGCAGGAACCTGCTGGCAGCTCCGTTGAGCAACAGGTGGAGCTGCCCACCGAAACTGAAGAACACACGGCAGCCCCGGTGACCGCCACCGCCCACGGGACCCCTGCCCCGCAGGTGATCGTGCACGTCGCCGGTGAGGTCAGGGAACCAGGGATTGTGGAACTAGCTGAGGGGTCACGGGTGATCGACGCCATCGACGCGGCCGGCGGCCCCACCGATGCGGCCAATCTGGCCGGACTGAATCTTGCCGCGGTGCTCAATGACGGTGAACAGATTATGGTGCCCGACGAGAGCGGCACTGCACCGTATCCAGCGACTGACGCCGCAGATACCTCCACAGGAACCAACAGCGGCACGGTGAACCTGAACACCGCTGACGACGCGATGCTTCAGACATTGCCTGGGGTGGGGCCTGCCATGTCAGAGCGAATCATTGAGCACCGCGAATCGGTGGGGCCGTTCACCACGATGGCCGATCTCGACGCCGTTTCCGGAATCGGCCCCGCCATGATGGAGAAGCTCGAGGGCCTGGTGAGTTGGTGAGGGATCAGTCGGTTCCGCGCCGTGACGCTCCCGCCCCGCTCGATCTTCGCCTGGTTCCAGCCGCCGGTCTCTGTCTCCTCACTGCACTCTGGGTCGACCAGATGGACGCCCGAATTCTGCCTTGGCTGGTGCCCGGGCTGCTCGCCTGCGCGGTGCTCGGCCTGGTGATGGTGATGGTGCTCCATACCCGCCCCCTTCAACCTGGGCCCGGTGCGGCGTTCGTCGGGTCATTGGTGCTAGCCTGCGGGCTGGCCTCCATCGTCGCAGGGCACGCAGTTGCCCAGCGCGAAGCCAGAATCCTCGTTGGGTGGGAAAGCGCCGTGTCCAGTGACACCCCTTTACGGTTAAGCATCGAACCTGGAGGAACCGTCACTCAGAGCGAATCCACGTACGGGCCTCGCTGGCATCTGGCCGGCACCATTACAGGTTACGGACACCCGCATCTGCGGCTCGAGTCGCCGGTGTCGGTCGTGCTCTCGGGTGAAGGGCAGGGGACGGGACCCCCAGATATCGCGACAACCATCTGTGTGATTGCCACGGTAGACGATAACGGCTCCACCGTATTCGCTGCCGCACAACAGCCACCCCAGTACGGTCCGTGCGCGTCCACGGACACAGCAACAGCACCAACAGAGTCGGATAACCCGGAAGAACGGCAGGGCAGAGAGCGGATCCGCCAAGCGTTGCGTGATCACACCGCACACACCATCGGCGCCGCCCCCGAACTACTGCCAGGGCTTATCCTGGGAGACCGATCGGCCCAGAGCCAGGAACTAGACCAGGCTATGAAGGACTCCGGGCTGAGTCACCTGTCGGCCGTCTCCGGAGCTAATTGCTCACTCGTTGTGGGAGTGGTCACGATCTTGCTGCGCTCAGCCCGCATGCCCCGCGCTGTGGTATTGACCGGCGGCTTGGGCACCCTGCTGCTCTTCGTCGACGTTGTTGGCTGGGAGCCCTCGGTCGTTCGTGCCGCGACGATGGGTGCGATCGGCGCGTGGGCGGTGTTCTTCGGCCGTGGTCGCCAAGCGCTGCCCGTGGTGTGTTTGGCCGCCTGTGTTCTGCTGTGCATTGTGCCCGAGCTAGGGCGAGAACCGGCCTTTCAGCTGTCCCTGGCGGCGACCACCGGCATCGTCCTCGGAGCACGTCCAGTCGAACGCTGGCTGAGTGGGGGACTGCAGCGGATTCTTCCAGAGCCCGTGGCGCTCACGATCTCCGCGGCGCTGGCCATGGCCGTCTGCGCGCAACTTGCTTGCCAGCCAGTGCTACTCGGGCTCACCGGTGCTGTGAATATCTACGCGGTACCAGCCAACATGTTGGCCGCCCCCTTGGTTCCCTTCATCACCGTTCCCGGCACCCTTGCTGCTTTCATTGGGGTCATCGCACCCGGGGCAGCCGAACTGATCCTGACCGTCATTGCCCTGCCCGCCGCCGGGATCGGATGGATCGCCGACACCGTGGCCCGTTGGCCGCACGCGCTGACTCCTTGGCCCGATGGCACCGTGGGAACGGTCCTCATCGGCCTGCATCTGGTGGCGATGGTCGTGGTGCTGCTCAAGCTAATGCGCTGGGAACGACGAGGCCATCCAATGGTCCGCTTGTTGGGTACTCGGGACTGTGCCAAGCCTCGAAGAGGCTCTCACTTCCTCCGGGATCAGTTGGGGTGGGTGATCATTATTGTCGCCGTGGTGGCCCAGGCCGCGGCGCTGACGCCCACTCATACCAGTAGGCTTCCGTTGGACTCGAACGTGGTCATTTGTGATGTCGGGCAGGGAGATATGGTGCTCATCCGAACCTCGGACCATGCGGCCATCGTTGTTGACACCGGCCCTGATGACGAGGCCGCTCAGCGGTGTCTGCGCGAAAACCGGATCGAGGACATCCCGTTGGCCGTGATCAGCCACCTGCACGCCGACCATGTGGCGGCTCTCGACGCCATTGTCGACATCGCGCGGCCCGAGCGCATTGTGTACAGCACCGCCGAACCGGACACCCCGTCCACTGAACTGGATCTGGCTTCCCCAACCGAGACAGATCAAGATAGCCCAGCAATTACGGTTCAGGGGGCGCACATGCGTATCCCCACA
The DNA here is from genome assembly GCF_029637705.1 of Citricoccus muralis. Classification (NCBI taxonomy): domain Bacteria; kingdom Bacillati; phylum Actinomycetota; class Actinomycetes; order Micrococcales; family Micrococcaceae; genus Citricoccus; species Citricoccus muralis. Next base: position 1,785,880 of record NZ_CP121252.1, on the reverse strand, counting down.
GAATCAACCAGGACGAAGGCCCTTCCTGATTACGCGCAGCGAGCCAGTAAAGGACAATCCGGCGGATTCCGGGGCAATATTGCTGGCCGAGAGACCACCGTAACCTGGAGCGTGTTGGAGGCCGACGGTCAGGCCACGAATGAGAACGACTCATCCATCCAACTCCTGGTGGATATTCAGCACGAAGCCTCGTCGCTGAGCATGCTGATGACCGGCGACATGGAGGAAGATGCCACCCGCGGGTTACTCAATGCGGGCGTCCTTCCGGATCGGGTGGACGCCCTAAAAGTTGGCCACCACGGCGCTCGAAATGGTGGCACCGAGATCATCGAAGCAATGAATCCAGATATCTTCCTTATTGGTGTCGGTGCGGACAACAGCTACGGGCATCCGCATCCCGACATCGTGGGTGCGGCCACGCGTACCGGAACGGTGTTGCGTACTGACTTGCACGGTTCGGCAAGTTTGACCTTGGGGGAGCGGAGCGTGAAGATCGACACCAGCAGATAGGATATTTCCATGGCAGCGACGCGATCACGCACGGCACCGAGCACGGACTGGCGCACGGTGACGGCACAAGCACTCATTCTGCTCAAGGGACCCGAGGAGCTGATTGTCACTCGCGTGATTGATCGGGTTCGCGAAGAATTACGGGCCGAGGAGCCCGAGCTCGAGATCCACAACATTTCCGCATCCGACTACACCAGCGGAGAGTTGACCATGCTGGCCAGCCCCTCGCTTTTCGGAGAAACGAAGTTGTTGCTCGTGCAACAACTTCACTCCATGTCTGAGGCGTTTCTCACCGATTGTCTGGACTACGTCGAGCAGCCCTCCGACGATGTCACCATGGTGGCCTGGCACCAGGGCGGCAACCGGGGCAAGAAATTGGTGGACGCATTCGGCAAGCACGGTTCGTTCGTGGACTGTAAGGCGATCACCTCGGAGAAGGACAAAACCGAGTTCATTCAACAGGAATTCCGCGCTCACCGGCGCCGCATTGACCCGGAGGCCGTGCGCGCACTGCTGGATGCCACAGGGAGTTCCCTCTCCGATCTGGCTGCTGCCTGCTCGCAGCTCATGAGTGACACCGAAGGTGCCATCACCGAGCAGACAGTCAACCGCTACTACGGAGGTCGTATTCAGGCCACCGCCTTCAAAGTGGCGGATGCGACGCTGGAAGGTCGACCAGCCGAAGCCATCGGGCTATTGCGGCACGCCCTGGCCACCGGCGTGTCTCCTGTGGCCGTCACCTCGGCTTTGGCCATGAAAACCCGACAGCTGGCGCGCATCGTTGACGCCCGTATCGGGCAAGGACAGATCGCCTCAGAACTGGGGATGGCTCCATGGCAGGCGAAACGCGTCGCAGCCACCGTGCGTTTTTGGCGTCCAGACAGCATTGCGGCGGCCGTCGAGCAAGTCGCTCAGGCCGATGCAGAGGCCAAAGGACAGGCTCGCAACGCCGACTACGCGGTGGAGAAAGCGATCACGAACATCGCACTGGCTGCACGTCGATAACAGAATCACTCGCTAAGAGTGATGACAAAACTAAGGCGGCCCCTCCCGAAAAATCGGGAGGGGCCGCCTCGTACGTGGTGGTTCAGCCGATCAGGCGCCCAGTGCGTTCACGCGGCGGGCGATGCCCGACTTGCGGTTGGCGGCCTGGTTCTTGTGGATGACGCCCTTGCTCACGGCCTTGTCCAGCTTCCGGCTGGCAACGGCCACGGCCGAAGTCGCTGCGTCCTTGTCGCCAGCGGCGACAGCCTTATCGACGGCGCGGATGGCAGTCTTCAGCTCGGACTTGTACGCTACGTTCCGAAGACGAGCCTTCTCATTGGTGAGAATGCGCTTCTTCTGAGACTTGATGTTGGCCACGAATATGGTCCTTCTCTGTCAACTGGTTGGTCGGTGAGGGAATTTCTCGGACACCGGCGACTGAGCGGCGTGGGGAATGCCTAGGAAAGCCGTTCCGAGAGTGCCCGTCGACCTGCGCGGACACACGAGGATTCAGAATATCACGAATCAGGCGGTTCGTGCCTCGACTGCGGCGGCGACGCGCTGATAGATTCGCTCCTCCAGCACCCCACCCTCGCGCCGCAGGTCGCGCGGATTCAGCTGAAGCACTCGAGTCAGGTTGACTTCACTGGGACGACCCTTCGGATCCCAAGCTCCCGAGCCAATGTCGAGATAGTCCTCATCAGGGGACGACGCGTTGTTGCGATCCCTGGTCGTGAGCTGCAGAGCCAGCAAGTAACGACCCCTCCGAGCGATGATCAACACGGGACGATCCTTGCCCCTGCCATCAAGTTCTTCGAACGGCACCCACGTCCACACCACTTCACCTGGGCCCGCCTGCGGGCCGGGGACAGGATCGTACTCACAGCGCACCGCACCCCGAAAATCTCCGGTATAGTCCGTCACCTCATGGCTGGTCTGAGGCGGGGTGCGGGTTCCTGCGCCGTTCTCAGCGGAACGGTTGCCGCCCTGACGCTGCTTCTGGGGTGTGTCATTTCCCTGCCGTGCCCGGTTAATCTGCTGGGCAAGACGAGTCACCTGTCGACCGAGTCGCATAATGCGATGGAGGTTCATAGCCATGTTCTTCAGCGTAAAACATCCGCGACCCAGTGAAAGACTCTCCGGCTCCGAGGGTGGCCCGCCACAGCAGGCAGGAAAACATGAAACAATAGGGGGTCTAGACATTCAGCGTCGTTAAGGATTCCACTTGGCGACGACACTGATTCGCCCCGAAAAGGATGATGCTCGTGTCGCCGATGGCGTCCCACCCTCCGGTCCCCGCCAGCACTGACCCTGCCGTGCTCCGGAACTTCTGCATTGTCGCCCATATCGACCACGGTAAGTCCACTCTGGCTGACCGGATGTTGCAGTCCACTGGAGTTGTTCAGCCCCGCGATATGAAGGCCCAGTACCTGGACCGCATGGATATCGAACGCGAACGCGGTATCACCATCAAATCCCAGGCCGTGCGTATGCCCTGGGAAGTCGACGGCACGAACTACGCGCTGAACATGATCGATACTCCAGGCCACGTGGACTTCGCCTATGAAGTATCACGATCGCTGGCTGCGTGCGAAGGCGCGATCCTGCTGGTCGACGCCGCCCAAGGTATCGAGGCACAGACGCTGGCCAACCTCTATATGGCCATGGAACATGACCTCACCATCATTCCTGCGCTGAACAAGATTGATCTGCCGGCCGCCGATCCGGATCGCTACGCCGAAGAGATCGCCCACCTCATTGGCTGCGAACCTGACGAGGTGTTGCGTGTCTCGGGCAAGACCGGTGTCGGCGTCGATGCGTTGCTTGATCGTGTGGTCCAGGACGTGCCTGCTCCCGAAGGTCAGGTGGACGCCCCAGCTCGCGCAATGATCTTCGACTCGGTCTATGACACCTATCGCGGTGTGGTGACCTACGTGCGTGTGGTGGACGGGTCTCTGTCTCCGCGCGAAAAAATCGAAATGATGTCGACCGGAGCCACCCACGACCTACTGGAGATCGGTGTATCCTCGCCCGAGCCACAGCCCACCAAGGGCCTGTCCGTCGGCGAGGTCGGCTACCTGATCACCGGTGTGAAGGATGTGCGCCAGTCCAAGGTCGGCGACACGGTGACCTCCCACGCCAAGCCGGCCGAGACTCACATTGGTGGCTATGACGAGCCTCAGCCGATGGTCTTCTCCGGGCTGTACCCGATCGACGGCTCCGACTACCCAACGTTGCGTGACGCGCTCGACAAGCTCAAGCTCAACGACGCCGCCTTGAACTACGAACCAGAAACTTCGGTTGCGCTTGGCTTCGGCTTCCGAGTGGGCTTCCTGGGTCTGCTACACCTGGAGATTATTCGCGAGCGCCTGGAGCGAGAGTTCAACCTCGATCTAATCTCGACCATGCCGAACGTGGTCTACGAAGTCACCACGGAGGACAAGTCCGTGGTCACCGTGACCAACCCCTCGGAATTCCCCGAAGGGAAGATCCTCTCGGTTCAGGAACCGATGGCCTCCGCCACGGTGATCGTCCCCAGCGAGTACATCGGTGCGGTCATGGAGTTGTGCCAGTCCAAGCGCGGTCACATGCGCGGCATGGACTATCTCTCTGAAGAACGCGTTGAAATCCGTTATTGGATTCCGTTGGCCGAGATTGTCTTCGACTTTTTTGACCAGCTCAAATCCCGTACCAAGGGATATGCATCGTTGAACTGGCAGCCCGATGGGGACCAAGAAGCGGACCTGGTCAAGGTCGATATTCTGCTACAGGGCGATGCCGTGGACGCTTTCTCGTCGATTACCCACCGCGACAAGGCATACTCCTACGGGGTCATGATGACCGGGAAGCTCAAGGAACTGATTCCTCGGCAACAGTTTGAGGTGCCGATCCAGGCGGCTATTGGTTCCCGGATCATCGCTCGTGAGAATATCCGGGCCATCCGCAAGGATGTCCTCTCCAAGTGCTACGGTGGCGATATTTCTCGTAAGCGGAAGTTGTTGGAAAAGCAGAAGGAAGGCAAGAAACGGATGAAGATGGTCGGCCGCGTCGAAGTGCCGCAAGAGGCCTTCATTGCTGCACTGTCCTCCGACGGTGGTGGCGACCAAGCCAACGCCAAGAAGTGAGTCTGACGAGGAATTTGTGCCAGGAACTCCGATAACCGCGGATCCGGCTCCGACCGACGGACTACTGCCGGACACGGTAGCGCAGACCATTAAGATCGCCAAACGCTCCGGGGCTGCGCGGACCTTTTCGCTCTACGTTCATGTGCCGTTCTGCACGGTTCGGTGTGGCTACTGCGACTTCAACACCTATACGGCAGAAGACATGGGCCCCGGAGCGTCCCGGACCAGCTACGCAGATACAGCCATCGCTGAGATTGGCTTCGCTGCCGACGTCATGAACGCCTCGGATATTCCGGCGCGTCAGTTGCACACCGTTTTCTTTGGCGGAGGCACCCCAACGCTGTTACCGGCCGCGGACCTGGTGCGCATTCTCGATGCTGCCCGTTCTCAATGGGGCATCGCCGAGGGTGCTGAGATCACCACGGAAGCAAACCCCGATTCGGTCACTCGAGAGTCGCTATGGAAGCTAGCCGAGGGCGGATTCACCCGAGTCTCCTTCGGTATGCAGTCTGCAGTCAACCACGTGCTGGACACTCTTGAGCGCACTCATCGTCCCGAGAACGTGCCAACGGCCGTAGCCTGGGCGCGGCAGGCCGGGCTGGAAGTCTCGCTCGACCTGATCTACGGGACACCTGGGGAGAGCCTTGAAGACTGGCGCACCACGCTCGATACTGCGCTTCAGCTACAACCGGACCACATTTCCGCTTACGGGCTCATCGTTGAAGAAGGCACCAAATTCGGTGCCGCCGTCCGGAGGGGAACCCAAGCAGATACTGATCCGGACGACCAAGCGGACAAGTACCTGCTGGCCGACACCCTGTTGGCTGAACGCGGCTATCACTGGTACGAAGTCTCAAACTGGGCGCACGATCCAGACCGGCGCGGCATCAACCAAGCTCGCCACAACGTCGCCTACTGGCGGGACCAAGATTGGTGGGGTGTGGGCCCCGGAGCACATTCGCATCTAGCGGGGGTACGCTTCTGGAACGCCAAGCACCCTGCGGCCTACGCTCAGCGTTTAACGACCGGGGTTTCTCCGGCGATCGGACGCGAAACCCCCGACGCAGAGGCTCGCCGGCTGGAGCGGATCATGCTGGGCGTGCGTCTGTCGGAAGGACTGGCCATCGCAGATTTCGACGATGACGAGCCCTTGGACCGGGCGGAGATCACCAAGCTCATTGCCGACGGGCTCATTGACGGTGCCGCAGCGTTGCGTGGTCGTATCATTCCTACCCTGCAGGGACGCCTGCTCGATGACGCCATCACCCGCCGACTCGCAGGATTCTGATCAATCATCATCAGCACGTTTTCGGCACCGGGTCGTATGCTGAGCCCATGACTTTCTTGCACTCTCACCTGGCGGTGCCTACGAATGGATTCGGCGCATGAGCGGGGGATTGGTTGCTCTGCTCGACGACGTCGCTGCTATCGCCCGGGCAGCGGCGGCCAGCGTCGACGATGTGGCCGCGGCGGCCGGCCGGGCCAGCACCAAAGCCGTGGGTGTTGTTATCGACGATACGGCGGTGACTCCGCAGTACGTCGAGGGCGTGAAGCCGGCTCGTGAGTTGCCGATGATCTGGCGGATTGCCCGCGGGTCCCTGATCAACAAACTGGTGATCATCCTGCCGATTGCCCTGCTCTTGAGCGAATTCTTGCCCTGGGCGCTGACACCGTTGCTGATGCTCGGCGGCTCATATCTGTGCTTTGAAGGCATGGAGAAGACCATCGAGAAGTTCCGCGGCGGATCTCACAAGGGCCACGGGCCGATCAAGAGCAGCCTCGTGATGAGGATACTCTCGTCAAGGCAGCTATTTTTACCGACCTCATCCTGTCGGCCGAAATCATGGTCCTTAGCCTCAATGAGGTTGCCGATGAGACTTTTTGGCGACGTGCCATCATCCTGATCATCGTTGGTATCGGTATCACCGCGGTCGTGTACGGCGTGGTTGCCTTGCTGGTGAAGATGGACGACATTGGGCTGAAGCTCGCCACTGGCCACCGCCCCCGGTGGGCGAGTTTTGGTCGCGGCTTGGTCACCGCGATGCCCAAGGTCCTCGCCACCATCGGCGTGATCGGGACACTGGCCATGCTGTGGGTTGGCGGACACATCATGGTGGTGGGAATGGACGAACTGGGCTTCTCAATGCCCTATCACCTCATCCACGGGGCTGAGGTGCTGGTTCCGGCCGGATTCTTGGCGTGGCTGGTCAACACCGCGCTGTCCCTGGTGGTCGGCGCTATCTGGGGCGCGATCCTGGCGGGGTTGTGGACGCTCACGCCTTGGAGCCACGGTTTGGACAGCGACGCCACAACGACGGACCACAAAGCTAGTAAGGGTGCCGCGTCGGCGCAGGGCGCGAAGCGCGCGGCGCTGGGTGGCAAAACGCCCGGCGCCATCGGCGCCGGGCATCAGCACCCAACCGAGAACTGACCCGCTGGGTCAGTCCGACCGACATCAGTTGATCAGGCGGAGGTTAAACGGGTAGCGGTAAGGTCGTCCCTTGTTGACCTCAATGCCGGCCACCACCCCGGAAATCGTCATGAACAGCCACAAGAGCACCGCGACGACTCCGAAGATGGCACCGATGATCGGGAGCAGGGCCAGCAGGTTGGCAACCACGGCAACCACGGTGAGGGGCAGAGTGAAGTTCAGTGCTTCCTTGGATTCCTGGGCCGTGAAGGGTCCACGGTCACGCATCACCATGAAGATGACGAGGGAAGGAATTGCGCCGAGGAATGCGCCAAAGTGGCTGAGCATGGCCCACTGGCGGTCTTCTTGAGGGGTCAGCGGCCGAGCCGAGGTCGAGCTGGAATTCTCCGATGCGTCGCCGCGGGGGTAGCCAGGATGCTGAGCCACAGTTCACCGTGTCCTTTGTCTGCAGATTTCGTGCGGATGTCGGCCACTAGTTTACCGGTTAATCTGGGCTCCCCGGACGCGTACACAGGGCGCTCGAAAAACTCTCAGGGAATCACTGGTCGTCGTTCAGTTGACCGGGCTCTGTCAGGAAATCGATGACCTGCTCGACCCGCCCCAACAGGGATGGTTCGATGTCTGCGTAGGTGGTGACCTGACTCAATAAGCGCTTCCAGCCAAGACCCACATCCTCCTTGGTAGAGTGCGGCCACCCCAACCACCGAAGGATCCCGGTCTTCCAATCTTGACCACGGGGAATCTCGGGCCACGCCTCGAAACCCAGCACCCGAGGCTTGATGACCTGCCACACGTCCACATAGGGATGTCCCACGATCAGCACGTTGCCGGTTGAGCCCGGTACCGCCATGGCCTCGCGGGCGATGCGTTCTTCCTTCGAACCGGCGACCAAGTGATCCACGAGAATGCCCAGGCGGCGCTGCGGACCAGGGGAGAAATCACGGATTGCGCCAGCGAGATCGTCGACCCCGTGAAGCGGTTCCACGACGATACCCTCGACGCGCAGGTCGTCGCCCCATATTTTCTCCACCAGTTCGGCGTCGTGGACACCTTCTACCCAGATCCGAGAGGCGCGCGCAACGCGGGCCCGATGCTGTTCTACTTTCACGGAGCCGGAGGCGGTACGTCGGGGTGCGGAGCGGGTGGCGGCCACGTAGGGGACCAACCGGATCGGTTCGCCGTCGATCATGAATCCGTGACCCAACGGGAACGAACGACGCGTCCCGCGCCCGTCTTCCAACACGGCAAGATGCACTCCGCCGGAACGTTCGGTGCGGATGATCGCGCCGGTGAAGCCGGACGCGGACTCCTCGATGACCTCACCCACCTGAGCCGGGACATCGCGCACCTCGCGCTTGCTGGCCCGCGGGTCCAAAGAACCCGGACCCCAGGAATCCCAATTCATCGGTGTCTCCTTCGATCAACGCCAATCCGAACGCCAGAGACGCTACCATCGGGTGGGCTCCGACACCCGCAGCGCCACGATGCAATGGGCGCAGTTGACGTACTAGACTTAGCACTGAGCAATAGTGAGTGCTAATGACAGCTGACTCGGTTGAGGAGGGGTGAACATGTCTGAATTGCCGCGTCGAATGAAGGTTCTGCAAGCGATCGTCGAAGACTATGTCTCCTCCCGTGAGCCGGTGGGGTCCAAAGCGCTGGTGGATCGACACGATCTGGGAGTGTCCTCGGCCACCGTGCGTAATGACATGGCTGCGCTGGAAGAAGAAGGACTGATCGCCGCCCCGCATACTTCCGCTGGACGCATTCCCACGGACAAGGGCTACCGGCTCTTCGTCGATCGGATCTCGGATGTGCGCCCGCTTTCGGCGGCCGAGAAACGCGCCGTCCAGATGCTCTTGGACGCCACTGATGACATCAACGACATGATGGCCCACAGCGTGCGGCTGCTTGCCCAGCTGACCCAGCAGGTCGCCATCCTCCAGTATCCACACCTCGACTCCGCGACGGTGCGGCACCTGGAAATGGTTTCGCTCGGACACGGCCGGGTGCTGGTGGTACTGATCCTCTCCTCCGGCAAAGTGGACCAGCGCACCGTCGCCATCGAGGAGCCGTTCACGGAGACGGACCTCGACGTCGTCAAGCAGACGTTCCTTGGTCACCTTCAGGGAGTGGGGCCAGCGCATGCCTCGGCCGCCATGGAAGTGGCGATCGAGCTGATTCCGCCGACCGAACAACACCTCGCCGGTTCCTTGCGAGAGGCGCTGGAGGCCTTGTTCGCCACTGGCCGAGAAGATCGCATCATCTTGGCCGGCACTGCTAACCTGGCACGCACCCCGGGGGACTTCCCGTACTCGATCGGACCGATCTTGGAAGCCCTCGAGGAGCAGGTCGTGTTGCTGAAGCTTCTCACGGAAATGGACCAAGACCTCAACGGACTCTCGGTACGCATTGGCACCGAGAATTCGGGTTCGCTCGCCGAGACCTCTGTGATCGCCGCGGGATATGGCCCCGGCCAGATTTCGAAGCTGGGCGTGGTAGGTCCGACCCGCATGGACTATCCCGGAACGATGGCCGCAGTGCGCGCTGTCGCCCGCTATTTGTCCCGCATTCTCGCGCAGTAGCGCGCCGGGAGAGGATCCCGGCACGCACGCATAACTGACGTTTCACCGATTGGAAGGAAGACTCGACACCGTGGCTGACCACTATGAGGTTCTGGGTGTCTCTCGCGAGGCGACCCGCGAGGAGATCAAACGCGCCTACCGCAAGAAGGCCCGCCGACTGCACCCGGACCACAACCCCTCACCCGAGGCGGCTGAGGAATTCAAGAACGTCTCCCGCGCCTACGATGTGCTTCAGGACGAGAACAAGCGGCGCAACTATGACGCCACGGGTAACGAGAACGGCCAGGCCGCAGGCGGCTTCGGTGGTGCGGGCGGCTTCGGCGGCTTCTCCGATATTTTCGAGACATTCTTTGGCGGCGGACAGGCCTCCGGTCCGGCAAGCCGTGCCCGGCGCGGTCAGGATGCGCTGATCACCGTTCCGATCGACCTCCACGACGCCGTGTTCGGCGTGGACAAGACCATCGAAGTCGACACCGCGGTGCGCTGCGAGACGTGCAACGGCACCTGCTGCGAGCCCGGTACCTCTCCGGAGACCTGTAGCCACTGTGCCGGACAGGGACAAGTACGCCGCCCGGTCCGCTCCATTCTGGGCACCGTGATGACCGCTGAGCCGTGCCCGCAGTGCCGTGGCTTCGGCACCACCATCCCCAGCCCCTGCCACGAATGCGGTGGGCAGGGTCGAGTGCGCGATCGTGCATCGATGACCATCAAGATCCCTGCCGGTGTGGACGTGGGCACCCGCATCCAGCTCGCCGGGCGCGGCGAGGCCGGTATCGGCGGGGGACCCAATGGTGACCTGTTCGTGGAGATCGACGTCCGCAATCATGACGTATTCACCCGCGATGGCGTGCACCTGACCGCCACCATGTCGCTGCCGATGACGGCTGCGGCGCTGGGCACCGAGGTCACCCTGGATACTTTTGACGGGGAGCAGTCCATCAAGGTCAAGCCCGGAACCCAGTCCGGCGAAGTGCACACCCTGAAGGGACTTGGCGTTGGCCGCTTGCGTGGTACCGGCCGTGGCGATCTGAAGGTGACCCTGCGCGTGGAGACCCCTTCCAAGCTGGATGACGAACAGCGCGAGCTCCTCGAGAAGCTGGCCCAGTTGCGCCACGAAGACATCGTGCACGGACAGGTCGAGACTCGCGGGTTGTTCTCCAAACTCAAGGAGAACTGGCGTAACCGTGACTGATCCGCTGTTTCTGGTGCCCGCCGGCAGCCTGGATGGTCTCGAAGAAGGCGACCAGGTACGGCTCGGCTCGGCTGAATCCGCCCATGCGGTGAAAGCCATGCGGCTGCAGGCCGGGGAGACCGTACTGGTCGCCGATGGATGCGGGCAGTACGCCACCGGAGTGGTCTCGGATCCCTCGGCCGTCGCGATGTCCGTGACGATCCAGCAGTGGGGGAGCACCCCGGAAGCACAGCCGCGACTGGTGTTGGTTCAGGCACTGGCAAAAGGCGACCGGGACCTGTTGGGCATCCAGACGGCCACCGAAGTGGGTGTCGACGCCGTCATCCCGTGGCAGGCTCAGCGCTCGGTGGTCCGGCTGAAGTCCGACAAGATCGACAAAACGCTGACTAAATGGCGGACGAACCTGGAAGCGGCGGCTAAGCAGGCCCGTCGCACTCGGGTTCCTGCCCTTCGCGATCCCGTGACCGGCACCGATATTGCGGGCCTGGTGGCCAGCGACACCATAGTTCTCGTCCTGGACGAGAACGCCACCGACTCGTTGGCTACTGTTGTGACCGAATGGGAGCCGGCACACCTGCGGGCCGCCGTTGAATTGGTGCTCGTCGTCGGCCCGGAAGGCGGCATCAGTGATGGTGAGCTGTCCGCGCTGGTCGAGGCCGGGGCGTATCGGGTGCGCATGGGCGAGCACGTCATGCGTTCATCCACGGCCGGACCCATCGCGGTCGCTCTCGTCCAACAGCTGTTGTCCCGCTGGTGAGGACCCGGGATAAACTGAGGCAACCGCGGGATTGACCAAGCCCGACCCAGCATCCGAGGGAGATGACCCGTCCACTGTGACTGATCTGGAACAGCCAGCCTCCGCCGACGACGAGATCAGCATCAGCTTCTCGTCCGCCGACGCCATGATACGGACCTTCGGTCCCCAAGACCTGCTGTTGCGCGTGCTCGAAGGCGTCTATCCCGGACTCCGGCTGTCCGTACGCGGAGAAACCCTCACCGTTTCCGGCCCGGCCCCGGCCGTGCGCCAGACCGAGACCATCGTGGATGAGCTGCATGGCACCGCCCAATCGGGGGTGACCGTCTCGGCGGACGTCATTGAACAAACCGTGTCGTCCGTGCGTCAGGCCGCCAACCCCACTGACACGTCGGCCCGACGGGGCACGGAGTCCATTGTCTCCTCGCGCGGTCGCGCCATCCGGCCCAAAACGATCAACCAACAAAGTTACGTCGAGGCCATCGACCACAACACCGTCATCTTCGGGCTCGGCCCAGCAGGCACCGGCAAGACCTACCTCGCAATGGCTAAAGCAGTTCAGGCGTTGCAAGCGCGCGAGGTCAACCGCATCATCCTCACCCGCCCGGCGGTGGAGGCCGGAGAATCGCTGGGCTACCTGCCGGGCTCGCTCAATGAGAAGATCGACCCCTATCTGCGTCCGCTCTATGATGCGCTGCACGACATGATCGAACCTGAGTCGATCCCACACCTGATGGAGGCCGGCACCATCGAGGTGGCCCCGCTGGCCTATATGCGTGGACGTACCCTCAATGATGCCTTCATCATTCTCGACGAAGCACAGAACACCACCGGTGAGCAGATGAAAATGTTCCTCACCCGCCTGGGCTTCAACTCGCACATGGTCATTACCGGCGACACCTCCCAGGTCGATCTGCCCCGCAACACCGACTCCGGGCTGGCCCAAGCGGTGGAGTACCTCGAAGGCATCGAAGATATTGCGGTGGTGCGTTTGACCAGCTCCGATGTGGTGCGGCACCGGCTCGTTTCCAAGATTGTTGATGCCTACCAAGAACAACAGGATCTGCGCGGTGCCGGTGCTAGCCGTCCCGCCCACGGACCTCGCAACGCGCGACGGCGCTCCGGACACGACCGAGGAGGCAACCATGGCGGTTGAGATTCTGAATGAGACCGACGACGACGTCGACGTTGAATCGCTTCAACGGTTGTGCGCGTTTCTCTACGAGTCCCTCCACCTGCACCCGGAAGCCGAGCTGTCACTGATCTGTGTGGACGACGCCGCCATGGAGCAGCTGCATCTTGAATGGATGGATCTACCCGACGCCACCGACGTCATGAGCTTCCCCATGGACGAGTTGCGCCCCGGCACCGTGGCCCAGCCTACGCAGGGGTTGCTGGGTGACATCGTGATCTGCCCCTCGGTGGCGGCACAGCAGGCGAAACGCATGGGACACTCCACCGACGATGAGATCCTGTTGCTGGCCACCCACGGAATGCTGCACTTACTGGGCTTCGACCACGACGAGCCCGACGACAAGGAGCAGATGTTCGCCCTGCAGAACGAACTGCTCACTGCGTTCCTGGGCCGCCCGGCCCCCAGCCCCACGGAGACCTAATCCATGTTGACCCCCATCGTGATGGCGCTGCTGCTGCTGTTCTTCCTCGGACTGAGCTGGGTGCTCTCTGTGGCCGAGACCGGCCTGTCCTACATCTCTCGGAAACAGGCCGAAGGCATTCTGCTGCGCCGTCCCAAGAACCCCGTGCTGACCGTCATGGACCGGCTGCCTGAGCACCTGCACGCGCTGCGCTTCTGGCGGCTGTTCACTGAGACCACCGCCGCGGTACTGGTCGCCCTGCTGCTCGATTTCTTCCTCGCCAACGTCTGGCTCTCCGCCGCCGTGGCGACCGTGGCCATGGCGCTGGTGTGCTTGTTGTTGGTCGTCTGGTCCCCTCGGACCGTCGGGGCCCGTTGGGAGGTCACCGCGGTGGCGATGACCGCCCGGCTGGTGCGCACGTTGACGGCAGTGTTGGGACCGCTGCCCGCGAAGTTCGCGGCTCCCGGCTTCAGCACCACTGATGATGAGGAAGAAAACGCGGAGATGGAAGAACGCCATTTCCGCGAGTACGTCTCCCGCGCCAACGATAATGACGTGCTCGAAGATGCCGAGGCGGAGCTCATCCAGTCGGTCTTCGACATGGGCGACACGATCGTGCGCGGGGTGATGGTGCCGCGTACGGATGTAGTTACCGTGGAAATGGGCACCACCCTCGAAAACACCATGAACCTGTTCCTGCGTTCTGGAACCTCGCGCATTCCGCTCATCGGTGAGGACGCCGACGACGTGCTCGGCATCGTGTATCTTAAGGATGTCGCCCGAGCACTGCATACGCGACGCATGGATCCGCTCACCCCCGTGGACGGGCTGGTGCGCCCCGTGCGCTTCGTCCCCGAATCGAAGACCGTCTCAGTGCTTCTCCAGGAACTCCAGCGCGAAGCAACCCATATCGCCATCGTGGTGGATGAATACGGCGGGACGGCCGGGCTCGTCACGCTCGAAGACCTGATCGAAGAAATCGTCGGCGACATCTCGGACGAATACGACCGCGAAGACACCCCGGACATCACCCCGGTCGTAGAGGGCGAGTTCTTGATCAACGCACGGATGAACGTCGGGGACTTTGCGGAAGCCTTCGATGTCGATCTCGAGGATGACGACGACGTCGACACCGTGGGCGGCCTGCTCGCTAAGCACTTGGGCCGTGTGCCGATCGAAGGATCCGAGATCATGCTCGGTTCGATGCGCCTGCGGGTCGATGGCCTCCAAGGCCGCCGCAACCGGGTGTCCACCATCCGCCTCTGGCTGGGCAACCGCTCTGGGCGTGCCGCCCACACCGAACACGAGCATCACAGCGATGCCACCGACACCGCGCATCTGGCCACCCAGGAGGAACGATGACCCTGTCTGTTGACGCACCTGAGAACTACCGGGCCGGATTTGTTTCACTGGTCGGCCGCCCCAACGCTGGAAAATCGACCCTCACCAACGCGCTGGTAGGGCAGAAGGTGGCCATCACCTCATCCAAACCTCAGACCACGCGCCATACCATCCGCGGAATCGTGCACCGTCCGGACTTCCAGCTCATTCTGGTCGACACCCCCGGTATCCACCGGCCACGTACCCTGCTGGGCGAGCGCCTCAACGACCTTGTGGAAGCTACCCTGGCCGAAATGGATGCCGTCGGTCTCTGCATTCCCGCCGATGAGAAGATCGGCCCCGGCGACCGCTACATTGTGGAGCAGTTGGCCGGACTGAACCGGACACCGATCATCGCCTTCGTCACCAAAACAGACAAGGCCGGTCCCGCAGCGCTGACCGAACAGTTACTGGCTGTGCAGCGTCTCGGAGAGGAACTTCTGCCGAACACGATCGGCGACGGCGGATTCGCCGACATCGTTCCCGTCTCTGCGGTCAAAGACCACCAGGTAGACGTCGTCGCCGAGGTGCTCTCTCAGCACCTGCCGGCATCACCACCGTTGTACCCCGACGGCGAACTCACCGACGAGCCCGATCACGTCTTGGTGGCCGAACTCATTCGAGAAGCGGCCCTGGAAGACGTCCGGGACGAGCTTCCGCACTCCGTCGCGGTGGTAGTCGAAGACATGCAGGCCCGTGAGGACCGTCCAGAAGACCGACCGCTCGTCGATATCTGGGCGCAAATCTATGTGGAGCGTGATTCGCAGAAGGGCATCATCATCGGTAAAAAAGGCGCACGGCTGCGCGCCATCGGCGCTCAGGCGCGTACCAATATCGAGCGACTGCTCGGCACTCCCGTCTTCCTGGATCTGCGCGTTAAAGTGGCCAAAGAATGGCAACGCGACCCGAAACAACTCAATAGGCTCGGCTTCTGAATCGGAGTGCTAGGCTGTGATCATGCGTTCATGGAAGAGCTCACTTTCGAGCCAGCGCCGCGGTGATACCACGGTGCTACTACTTCTATGCTGCCGCAACGGGGCCGAACAGCCGACGTCGATCTAAGCACGTCGCGCCTCCACCACGATGGAGAGGGCCGATCCCCGTTGCGGAGGGACCATGTCACGGCCTGCCCGGCACCACGCGGATCTGCTCGGTGCCAGCACATTTCTTGACCGGTGAATGACCTTCATCTGGAACGAAAGGCAGGAAACCACTATGCGCAACTACCAGAAGCCCTCGGGCATGAACTTCCACAAGTATGTCCCCTTCCAGGACCAGATCACCGTCGATCTGCCCGATCGCACCTGGCCCGACAAGGTCATTACCGAAGCACCTCGCTGGTGCGCGGTCGACCTGCGCGACGGCAACCAGGCTCTCATCGACCCGATGGGCCCAGAGCGCAAGCTGCGCATGTTCGAGTTGCTCATCAAGATGGGATACAAAGAGATCGAGGTGGGCTTCCCTTCGGCCTCCCAGACCGACTTTGACTTCGTCCGCGACTTGATCGAGCAGGACCGCATCCCCGGAGACGTCACCATCCAGGTGCTGACCCAGTCGCGCGAACACCTCATCGAGCGCACCTACGAGGCCATCGAGGGGTGCCATCGCGCCATTGTTCACCTCTACAACTCCACCTCCGTGCTCCAGCGCAAGGTGGTGTTCCGCCAGGACATGGATGGCATTGTCGACATCGCGACCCAGGGTGCCCGGTTGTGCCGCAAGTACGAAGAGCAGCTCACCGACACCGAGATCATCTACCAGTACTCGCCCGAGTCCTTCACCGGTACCGAGCTCGAGTTCGCCGCACGGATCTCCACCGAAGTGGCTCACATCCTCGAGGCATCCGTGGACCGGCAGATGATCCTCAACCTGCCCGCCACCGTGGAGATGGCCACCCCCAACGTGTATGCCGACTCGATCGAGTGGATGCACCGGAACCTGGAACACCGCGATGGCATCATCCTGTCGCTGCACCCCCACAACGACCGCGGCACCGGAGTGGCGGCCGCCGAGCTGGGCTACCTTGCCGGCGCCGACCGCATCGAGGGCTGCTTGTTCGGCAACGGCGAGCGCACCGGCAATGTCGATCTGGTGACCCTCGGCATGAATCTCTTCAGCCAGGGCATCGACCCGATGATCGACTTCAGCGACATGGACGAGATTCGCCGCACGGCCGAATATGCCACCCAGCTGCGTGTCCACGAGCGTTCACCGTGGGCCGGCGACTTGGTGTTCACTGCCTTCTCGGGCTCGCACCAGGACGCCATCAAGAAAGGCTTCGAAGCCATGGACGCCGAAGCGGCCGCGTCCGGCACCACGGTGGACGACGTGACCTGGGGCGTGCCCTACCTGCCCATCGACCCGAAGGACATCGGTCGTAGCTACGAGGCCGTGATCCGCGTGAACTCGCAGTCCGGCAAGGGCGGCGTCGCCTACCTGCTCAAGTCCGAACACAACCTGGATTTGCCGCGCCGCGCCCAGATCGAGTTCTCTCAGGTCATCCAGGACCACACCGACGGCCAGGGCGGGGAAGTCACCGGAGAGCAGCTCTGGGAGATCTTCTGCAAGGAATACCTGCCCTCCGAGGATGGTGACGACCGCTGGGGCCGCTACGCACTGCGCAAGGCCACCAGCAGCGCCACCGAAGACGGCACCTACACCATGGACGTGGAGATGGACGTCGACGGCGAGATCGTCTCCCGTCACGGCGAAGGCAACGGCCCCATCGATGCCTTTGTCCGGCTGTTCGGCCAGGCAGGCACCGATGTGCGAGTCCTGGATTACTCCGAGCACGCCCTGAGCGAAGGCGGATCGGCCATGGCCGCCGCTTATGTGGAGTGCGCGGTCGGCGACCGGGTGCTGTGGGGCATCGGCCTGGATCACAACACGACGACGGCGTCCTTGAAGGCAGTCGTTTCGGCGGTGAACCGGGCTATCCGCGACGAGAGCAACGGGGTCTGACTCGGCACGGTCACGGGGCGGCGGGTACGCCGCGAACAGCTACCGCACTGAAGGGCTGGTCTTGCGCACCTACAAGCTGGGTGAAGCAGACCGGATCATCGTGCTCCTCACCGCCGATCACGGCCAGATTCGGGCCGTGGCTAAAGGTGTGCGCCGGGCGTCGTCCAAGTTCGGTTCCTCCCTGGAACCGTTCATGCATAGCCGCATGCAAATCATTCGCGGCCGCAACCTGGATATCGTCTCGCAGACCCAACTGCTGCACTCCTACGGGTCCACGGTAGCGGCAGACTACGACTCCTACGGGGCGGCGTCGGCCATGGTCGAGACCGCCGAACGTCTCACCACGGCCGACGTCGACGCCTCGGCGGCTGCACCGCAATTCCGGTTGCTACACGGGGCGCTGGCCTCGCTGTCCCGGGCCGAACACGCTCCGCGCATCATTCTGAACTCCTACATTCTGCGCGCGCTGTCCACCGCTGGCTGGGCGCCGTCGTTCACCGTTTGCTCCCGATGCGGAAAAGAGGGCCCGCACCGCTCCGTGAATATCGGCGTCGGGGGAGTGGTATGCGATGATTGCCGTCCCTCCGGGTCCCAAACCCCCGCACCGGAAAGTATCCAACTGCTCGCCGCGCTGCTGGCCGGAGACTGGGCGACCGCCGATGCCAGCGATGTGTCGCACCAGAAAGAAGCCGCCAGCGTCGTGGAACGGTACTTACAATTCCATGTAGAGAAGAATCTGCGCTCCTTGTCCGTCATGGACCAAACCTGAAAGCCCCTTAATGACGTCGTTGACCTACCGCGAGCCGTACGAACATCGCGACGGTGCCCAGCCCCCGGCGATTCCGGCGCGCTTCATTCCGCAACACGTGGCGATCGTGATGGACGGCAACGGACGCTGGGCCAACCAGCGTGGCCTGCCGCGAGTCGAGGGACACCGCGCCGGAGAAGCCGCCCTGTTGGATGTGATGGCCGGTGCGGTTCAATTGGGCATTAAGTACGTCACCGTCTACGCGTTCTCTACGGAAAACTGGAAGCGTTCACCCGACGAGGTGCGCTTTCTGATGGGCTTCTCCCGCGACGTGCTGCGCCGCCAGCGAGACACCCTGGACTCCTGGGGCGTACGGATTCGCTGGAATGGTCGCTCGCCCCGGCTGTGGTCCTCGGTGATCAAGGAGCTCGAGGTGGCCGAAGAACAGACTCGCGACAATGACCGTTGCCACCTGACCATGTGTGTCAACTACGGCTCGCGCGCGGAGATTACCGACGCCGTGCGCGGTATCGCTGAAAAGGTCGCCGCCGGGCAGCTGAGTCCCCGCGGTATTAAAGAGTCGACGATCAGCGCGCACCTCGATGAACCCGACGTTCCCGACGTCGATCTGTTCCTACGCACCTCGGGGGAGCAGCGTCTCTCAAACTACCTCCTGTGGCAGTCCGCCTACGCCGAGCTCGTTTTTCTCGATGTGCTCTGGCCCGATGTGGACCGCACCACCCTGTGGGACGCCGTCGACATCTTCGCGCGGCGTGACCGGCGCTACGGTGGTGCGATCGATACCCCGGATCAGTCCAGCTGACGTGCCAGCCACCGAAAGGTGCGATCCATGGCGTCATTGCGTACTGTTGGCCGCGAGGCAAAAACATCATGGATCGCCCCCGGTAGCCGCAATACGGTAACCTCGTTTCCTAGATTCACTGCGCGCCGCGCCAGGATCTTCACGTCCAGGACAATGTCAGCAGAGTGGGCGCGCTCATCAACGGTGGTACCGAAATAGGACTGCGTCGAGAAGAGGGCTAAAACCGGTGCGGTGATCTTGAGACCGGAGGCCACGCGCCGGTGTCCTTGAAGCACGGCCGCCAACCACCCGCGCGGCACCTCGAACGAATACTCCGGGCGCCAGAGTGGGTGTAGGTCCCATTCCCCGTCGGCCTGGGAAGACAAGGTCCGCCAATACGAGTTAATCCGTGGCAAGACCATCGACGAGGTCGGGCTGATACGGCTCATCGGATCCACCAGCGCGGTGGCCATGGCTCGCACCCAACTAGCCCCCATCAATTCTAGCCAGGCACTGTTCAGCACCAGCGCGCTGAGCTGGTGCGGGTGCCGATCCGCCCAGAGGCTCGCGACGAGCCCACCCGTGGAATGCCCAGCCAGTACCGGCGCCGGACTATTCGGGTGTTCGCTGCGCAACAGGTGAAAGGCAGCGCCGATCTCGTCGTCGTAGAGGTCCAGTGACTCGGTGAAGCCCGGTGTCTGCCCCTCGCGCAGTGAGCGACCGTACTTGCGCAAATCCAGCGCGTAAAACCGGACACCGGCGTTCTCACAACGCACGGCTAATTCCCGGTTATAGAAGTAATCCGCCCAGCCATGCAGGTACAGCAGAACCGGACGATCGTTCCCGGCCGAACCGCCGTCGGGACGATGTTGCCCATCCATCCGCACCAGCGTGGCCACCACCGGGCCCTCGTCATCTTCGCCCAGCGGAATGGTCAGTCGCTCAAAGCCCGGCAGAATATCCGGAACCCACACACCGGGAGGGGAATCCTCGAGAAGTTCGTCCATGGTTTCGAATCGTACCGGCATCGCTACCCGTGGTTGAATGCTGTCATGACTCTTGCCCCGAATGATGCACTCCGCTTGTCTAACGCCCCTGCTGTGTACCCGGCCTTCTTCAATGCCGTGTTCGCAGGAATGCCGGCCGAACAGGCGCATCACGTCGGGTTTTCGATGATCAAAGCTACTGAAAAATCTGGTGTTTCCGCGGGTCTGCGTGCCGCACTGCGGCCGAAAGCCGATTTGGCTACCACGGTGATGGGTTTGAACTTCCCCTCGCCGTTCGGATTAGCCGCGGGCTTTGACAAGCAGGGGATCGGCACCGCCGCACTGGCCGACCTTGGGTTCGGCCACATTGAGGTGGGAACCATCACCGGCCAGGCACAACCGGGTAACCCCGAGCCGCGCTTGTTTCGACTGGTGGAGGACGAAGGCCTGATCAACCGCATGGGATTCAACAACGACGGCGCAGAAGCCGTCGCGCCCCGGTTGGCTACCACGCGACGGCGGCTAACCCGCCGGTACGGTCGTACCCGCCCCGTCCTCGGGGTGAACATCGGAAAAACCAAGGTGGTGGAACTGGACGATGCGGTGGAGGACTATGTGGTCTCCACGAGGCTCTTGGCTCGTCACGCGGACTACCTGGTGGTGAACGTGTCGTCGCCGAACACTCCGGGGCTGCGGCAGCTGCAGCAGATCGAGTCACTGGCACCCTTGCTAGAAACCGTGCAGTACCACGCGGATCGCTCCACCGGACGCCGGGTGCCGCTGGCTGTGAAGATCGCTCCGGACCTGGCCGACGATGATGTCTCGGCGGTGGCCGCCATGGCCCAGGAGCTCGGCCTCGCCGGCGTCATCGCCACCAACACCACCATTTCGCGCGAGGGTTTGGTGACCGACATCGAGACCGTGGAGTCCTTTGGTGCCGGGGGAGTCTCCGGGAAACCAGTGCGACAGCGTTCCCTGGAAGTGCTGGACTTGCTGCGGGCGGAACTGGACACCGACACCGCGGTGATTTCCGTGGGTGGCGTCACCGATGGTGCCGACGTCATTGAACGACTCCGTCGCGGCGCCGACCTGGTTCAGGGCTACACGGCGTTCCTCTACCAAGGCCCTTTCTGGGCTGGGCGCATCAACCGCGATCTGCACCGCAACCTGCGCGCCTGGAAGTAATCCGGGGCGACGCAGCAGTTGCGGTATCAGCCCCGGCTCTTCAGCTGGGGAACTGGCCTCGGCGCACCTGCGGCTTGGGCAGACGCAGACGGCGCAACTGCATGGCGCGCATGGTGCCGTACCAGCGCACACCGGGCTCTACCACGCCGAACTTGCGTTCCAGCTCGCTCTTGAGCTTGCGGTTCACCCAGAAACCCTCGAGCACCACCAGGCCTACGGTGGCGAGCATCAGGATCGTGGTCGCACTGATCAGCGCCTGAATCGGAATGAATGAGAGCACCAGAAACACCAACACGATCAACATCAGCCACTCGCCAATGCCGTAGCGGGCATCCACGTAATCGCGGGCAAAACGCTTCTGGGGGCCGCGGTCACGGTAAGGCATGTGCCGCTCGTCGCCGGTTTCCATGGCGATCCGCATCTTGGCGCGCTGCTCTGCCACCGCCTGTCGCTGGGCGGCACGGGCGGCCTTGCGATCGTCCGGAACAAGAGGCCGCTTCCGAGCGGCTTCCTGATCCTTGCGCTTCGGGGTGGGCCCACTTTTACCGGTGGGGCCAGCTGCGCGCTGCTCTGCGGCGGTCTCCTCGACCGTCTCCGCCGACTCAACGGCCGAATTCTCTGAGTTCTTTTTCCGTCCAAACACCCCACCAGTCTACGGGCTCGCAGACAACGTGATGTCAGGCACTACGCTGAGAGAATGACTTCACAGCACCTGACCGACGAAATCCGTGCCGTCGTGGAAGAACGATGGGACGAAACCCTGCGCACCTTGACCGAACTGGTCGCCATCAACGGCATCGCCTGGCCCAGTTTCGATCGCGAGCCACTCGAGCGCTCTGCTGACGCCGTCGCGACCCTACTGCGGGATCTCGGCTTCGACGATGTCGATATCGTTGCTGAAACCGTTACTCACGATGGCGAGGTGGTACTCGGCGGTCCTGCGGTGCTGGCTCAGCGCCCGGCCGCTCCCGGAAAACCGACGGTGTTGCTCTACGCCCATCACGACGTTCAGCCCGTGGGAGACCGGAACCTATGGGAATCGGAACCGTTTGTGGCCGAGCAACGGGGAGACCGGCTCTATGGTCGCGGCGCCGCCGATGACAAAGCCGGCATCATGGTCCACCTCACCGCCGCAGCGGTGCTGTCTCAGGTGCTGGGCGCAGACCACGGACTCGGCATTCGCTTCTTTATCGAGGGTGAAGAAGAAGCCGGTTCACCCACGTTCCGTCCTTTCCTGGAACGACATCGTGACCGTCTGGAAGCCGACGCCATCATCGTCGCCGATTCCTCGAACTGGAAGATCGGTGTCCCGGCGCTGACCACCTCTCTGCGCGGACTGGTGGACGGGATCATCGGAGTGCGTGTGCTGAACCACGCCGTGCATTCCGGAATGTACGGTGGACCGATTCTCGACGCCCCGACGGTGCTGGCACGGTTGATTGCCACACTGCACGATTCCTCTGGTGCGGTGGCGATCAAGGGCCTGGAGGCACAACACTCCACGTCCCTGGACTACCCAGAAGTAGATTTCCGTCGCGATAGTTCGGCGGTAGATGGTCTTGAGTTGGCCGGGAACGGTCCCTTGGCCGATCGCCTGTGGAACCAGCCAGCGCTGAGCATTATCGGCACGGATATCCCCAGCATCGAGATGTCGTCGAACACGCTATTACCCACGGCGCGGGCGAAATTCTCCCTGCGACTAGGTCCCGGCCAAGAACCTCACCAGGCGTTCGCGGCGCTGAAGGCACATGTCGAAGAACAAGACCTCGGCGGAGCCGAAGTCTTCATCGAGGCCGGGGAGTTCGGCCAGCCATTTCTCACCGACGTCAGCGACCCTTCAGCGCAAAAGATGCTGAAAGCGTTGGAAACAGCCTGGGGGATCGCGCCCGTAGAGGCGGGGATGGGCGGTTCGATTCCCTTCACCGCGGATCTGCGCGAGGTTTTCCCGCAAGCCTCGATTCTGATCACCGGGGTCGAGGACCCGGACTCGCGAGCGCACTCAGCTAACGAGTCTTTGCATCTTGGTGAGTTCAAGAATGCCATCGTCGCGGAAGCGCTGTTCTTGGCGGACTTGGCTGAAAGTTGATCTGCACGAACTCACAACACCGTGCTGGGAATGAATCAGGGTCAGATCAGTGTTGTAATAGATCAAGAACGTGTCTGCACATTGCACGGATTGACGAGGAGTAGACCATGACCGCAGGAACCGAAGAAACCACGGTGGAATTGCCCGAGACTCAGCCGGCTGAGGGGTTGCCCGAGCACGAAGTCCAGCTCTCCGATTTGGCGGCCGAGAAGGTCCATGACCTCCTTGAGCAGGAGGGTCGTCCCGACCTGCGTCTGCGCGTTGCTGTACAGCCCGGCGGATGCTCGGGTCTGATTTACCAGCTGTATTTCGACGAGCGGGTTCTCGACGGTGACGCTGTCCGCGATTTCAACGGAGTTCAGGTGATCGTGGACAAGATGTCCGTTCCATATCTTGCCGGTGCTTCCATCGATTTCGAAGACACCATTCAGAAGGTCGGCTTCACCATTGACAATCCCAATGCAGCAGGATCGTGTGCCTGCGGAGACTCTTTCCACTAAGAAAAGTCACGCGACGGCGAAACATCACGGCGGGTCACGAGCAGTTTTTGTTGGTGACCCGCCGTCGTCGTGTCATGGTTACTACACAGGGTCGAAAAGAACTACCATGGACTAGTAATCATCGTGGTCAACCTGTGCCCTGGCTCAAATCCATCTGGCAAAAGCCTGTAGGCTACACGTAGACACATCGCACTCAATGTTGAAGAGGAAGGGCCGTCTGTGAGATCGCAGAATCTAACCGGCAGCCAGGGCAAGCGTCTCCTGAAGGGGGGAGCGCTGGCCACCGTCGCCATCCTGGTGCTGACGGGCTGTTCAGAGCAGGTCCAGCGCGGCTGGCTGCCAGGCAGTCGAGACACCACCAACCACACCGCCGCGTTGACTGATCTCTGGGTGGGGTCCTGGGTTACCGCGCTCATCGTCGGTCTCATCGCCTGGGGCCTAATGCTGTGGTGCATGGTGGCGTACCGTCGTCGCAAGAACGACGTCGGCTTCCCTCGCCAGACGGCTTACAACATGCCGATCGAGACCATGTTCACCATCATGCCGATCATTATTGTGTTCGTGCTATGGGGCTTCTCTGACCGCGTTCAGCGTCAGGTTGACACCCCCGTGGAGGACTCGCCGCTCGTTGTCACCGTGTACGGCAAGCAGTGGGCCTGGGACTTCGACTACGAATACGAAGGCGAAGAGCGCCACTACTTCGGCACCCAGGCGTACCTCACCGGTGAAGAAGGCGTCGAAGAGACCCTGCCCACGATGTACCTGCCGGCTGACGTCCCGGTCGAGTTCCGTCTCAAGACTCGCGATGTGATCCACTCCTTCTGGATCCCGGCCTTCCTGCAGAAGCTTGACATGATCCCCGGTCAGACCAACCACATCTACCTGACTCCTCAGGAAGAGGGCATCTTCCAGGGCAAGTGTGCTGAGCTCTGCGGTGAGTACCACTCCGAGATGCTCTTCAACGTTGAGGTCGTCTCCGAGCAGGAATTCCGTGACGAGCTTTCCCAGATGCCTGAGGGCTTGACTGGCAACGAGCTCAACCGAAACCCGAACGAAAATGAGGACGGCTGGCAGGACCAGGAAGTTCCGTTGGGCGACCCCGAGCGGGTTGAGGAGTAACCATGACAACTTACGAATACGCACAAGATGAATCGCAGGCTGGAACTCAGCCGCGCGTCGTGCCGGTCTCCAAGGGACGGATCATCGTCAACTGGCTGACTACCACTGACCATAAGACGATCGGGTACATGTACCTGATCACGTCCTTCCTGTTCTTCTGCATCGCCGGTGTGATGGCTCTCGTCATCCGTGCCGAGCTTTTTGAGCCAGGTATGCAGATCCTGCAGACGAAGGAACAGTTCAACCAGTTGTTCACCATGCACGGCACGGTGATGCTGCTCATGTTCGCTACGCCGCTGTTTGTTGGCTTCGCGAACGTCTTGGTCCCGTTGCAGATTGGTGCTCCGGATGTGGCCTTCCCGCGTTTGAACGCCCTGGCCTTCTGGCTCTTCCTGTTCGGCTCGCTGATTGCAGTTTCGGGCTTCTTGACCCCCCAGGGTGCTGCATCCTTCGGCTGGTTCGCTTATGCGCCACTATCGAACACCACGTACTCACCGGGTATCGGTGGTGACCTATGGGTCTTCGGGCTCGGCCTGCAGGGCTTCGGCACCATCATGGGCGGCGTGAACTTCGTGACCACGATCATCTGCATGCGTGCTCCGGGTATGACGATGTGGCGTATGCCGATCTTCACCTGGAACGCTCTGATCACGGGCATCCTGCTCGTCATGATCTTCCCCCCGCTAGCTTCGGCACTGTTCGCACTGGGCATGGACCGGCGCTTCGGTGGTCACATCTTTGACCCGGAAAACGGTGGCGCCATCCTGTGGCAGCACCTCTTCTGGTTCTTCGGTCACCCAGAGGTTTACGTGATCGCTCTGCCGTTCTTCGGTATCGTGTCGGAGATCATTCCGGTGTTCAGCCGTAAACCGATCTTCGGTTACAAGTCACTGGTTTTCGCGACCACTGCCATTGCCGCACTGTCCGTGACCGTGTGGGCTCACCACATGTACGTCACCGGCTCCGTGCTTCTGCCGTTCTTCTCACTGATGACCATGCTGATTGCAGTGCCAACAGGTGTGAAGTTCGTCAACTGGATTGGAACGATGTGGCGAGGGTCTATTACCTTCGAAACACCCATGTTGTGGTCGCTCGGATTCATGGTCACCTTCCTGTTCGGTGGTCTGACTGGTGTGATCCTGGCTATGCCGCCTCTGGACTTCCACGTCTCGGATACCTACTTCGTGGTGGCCCACTTCCACTACGTTGTCTTCGGTACTGTCGTGTTCGCCATGTTCGCTGGCTTCTTCTTCTGGTGGCCAAAGTTCACCGGCAAGATGCTCAACGAGCGTCTGGGAAAGATCCAGTTCTGGATGCTGTTCGTCGGCTTCCACGGCACCTTCCTGATCCAGCACTGGTTGGGTGTTATGGGTATGCCGCGTCGTTACGCCGATTACCTGGTCGAGGACGGCTTCACCGGGATGAACCAGTTCTCCACCGTGTTCGCCTTCGTCCTGGGTGCATCGATGATCCCGTTCTTCTGGAACGTGTACATCACCTCGCGCAAGGGCAAGAAGGTCACTGTGGACGATCCGTGGGGCTTCGGTGCCTCGCTGGAGTGGGCAACTTCCTGCCCGCCGCCGCGACACAACTTCCACGCTCTTCCGCGTATCCGCTCCGAGCGTCCTGCGCTGGACCTGCACCACCCGGAACTGTTGCCCATGTCGCCTCAGAACAAGCCTGAGGTGTTCGGAGAAAAGGCGGCTGCATCGCGATGAAAGTAAACATCAAGCTCTTCACCATCCTCGGTGTCTTCTTCATCATCATTGGGACCATCTACGGTTTCTGGGTCCGCTGGACCGAGTGGGCCGGCATCCCAGCCCTTTATGCCGTTGGCGTTATGGTGCTGATGGTCGCGTTCTACCTTCAGCTCACGGATAACAAATACGGTGATGGGCCGTCTGATCAGGCCGAGGGCGAGATCAGTGAGTACGCTGGCGAATACGGTCGCTTCGCACCCTGGAGCTGGTGGCCACTGGGCCTGGGTACCGCATGTGCCATCGTCTTCGCCGGTCTGGCGATCGGCTGGTGGGTCTTCTACATCGGAGTTGGCGCAGCACTGTTCTTCCTGGTTGGCTGGGTCTTCGAGTACTCCAAGGGAGATCACGCCCACTAAGGGATATACCGTTTCACCACGAACGGGGTCCTCCATCAGAAATGATGGAGGACCCCGTTTTTTGTGTGTTTGGAGGCCGCACGGCCCACTGCGGTCGGTGTTGGAATACAGGTTTTGACGCTGGTAGAGAGCAGGTAAGCATCCAAAACTCCGGAACGCTATGCGTCAATTTGAGTCCAGCCGTTGGTGGTACCCAGATCACCGGGGTTCGACGACACTCGCATGATGTTGCATGAAGTCGGTTGAATATTCGCTCTGACTGGGGCAGTTGTTCGTGCGTCTGGGCACCGGGAGCTTTAACTACGGAGGGTGACGCTGAGCGCCAGTGTCAACGACGGCTGAATACTATCTCCTAGACGACAGTTGATTTTTGACCCTTTTGGGTTGAATCAACAGTCATCCTAAGGGAGTGATTACTGTGGAACAGTGGGCAGAGTTCCGTGTCGACGACGGGTGAATAGTGGGCACGTAGCGACGGATGAAAACTGGACAGTTTCATCCATGCTAGGGGGCATGATCACTATGGAGGATTGGGCTGAGATCCGTCGTGCTGCATCGTGTGGAGAAGATGCCGAGGAAGCAGATCGCTGAGCGAATGGGTGTCTCTGGGACCTCGGTGTGTCTTGCTCTTGAGTTAACAGAGCCACCGAAGTACTAACGAGCGTCGAAGGGCTTGATGGTAGATTCAGTGGTCCCAGTGAGCCATAGGCTACTTAAAGGCGCTCTGAGAATGCCAGCGACCGTTCGTTATCGCGGAACGCTTGCAGTGGCAGCACTCGATGACGATTCTCAAAGATCGCGTGCGTCAGATCCGTCCTTTGTATACCGGGGTAGTTCCAACGGCCCGGTTAGAGCATGCTCCTGGTGAATATTCGCTTGGTTTGGCGCTGTGGTTCGTGCGTCCGGGGGCCGGTAGCCTGAACCACGGATCGTGACGTTGGGGGCCAGTAATGGCGTGCTTGGGGGCCAGTGGTGCTTACGCTCCTTCCGTCGTGTATATAGGGCACATGACGGAAGGAGCAATCATCAATGGTACGAAAGATCAGAGCAAAGCTGATTCTGCAGTTACGGGCTGAAGGCCTATCGGGCAGAGCAATCGCTACTTCACAGGGCATCTCACGTAAGTCCATCACGGAGGTGTTGGAAGCCGCTGATAGAGCAGGCATGCGGTGGGACGAGATCGTCGAGAAGTCTGAGAGTGAGGTATACGCGCTGTTGTTCCCTGGCCGGGGTGAACATCAGAGTGTGTTCGTCCAGCCAGACTGGGATGACGTCCACCGGCAGATGGCCCGGGTGTCAACGACGGGTGAAAATTGACCCCATAGCGACAACTGAAAATTGACCCCTCCGAGCCTAGGTTTCTTTGGTTAGGTCTGTTCGTTGGTAATGATGAGGTCTTGTCGGTTTTTCGCTCTGTATGAGTCGCCGGTGAGTGAGAGTACTTCCGCGTGATGCACCAGCCTGTCGATCATCGCGGAGGCCACCACGTCATCACCGAAGACCTCTCCCCACCGCCCGAAAGCCATATTCGAGGTCACCAATACAGAGCCTTGTTCATACCGGTTCGCAATAAGCTGGAACAAGAGATTCGCTGCTTCCGCGTCGAAGGGTAGGTAGCCAAGCTCATCAATGATCAGAAGTTTGTATCGCTTCAGTCGACGTAACTGCTCAGACAGAGTCCCTGCTTGATGCGCTTGCCCTAAGCGCTGGACCCATCCGCTAGCGGTATCAAACAACGTGGGATACCCATGCTGACAAGCCTTGACCCCTAACGCGATGCCTAGATGAGTTTTACCGACTCCTGGAGGGCCCAGCAGGATCACATTCTCGGCTTTAGGAATGAACGTCGTGGTGGCTAAATGCGCCAACACGTCCCGGCGTAGCGAGGGCTGGTAATCACAGTTGAAGTCCTCGATCGTTTTCATCGAGGGAAAATGCGCGCCAGCTATACGCAACGCGGTCCCACTGGCCTCTCGATCAGCTACCTGTCGTTGCAGTACTGCAGCTAGATACTCTTCATGGGACCAGCCTTCGTCCCTGGCTTGCTGAGCCAAGGACTGCCAGACCTTACGGATCGTTGGCATTTTCATGACCTGAGTTAGATGCGTGATGGTTGAATCCAGCTCACTCATTGGCCATCTCCTGACTCATCAGGGCCAGCCAGGCCGAAGAGCTTGTCGTAATCGCTCAAGCTGCGCTGCTCTACCTGTTCCCCGAAGGATGGCCGACTGGATTGATTTTTACGGATCTGGTTGAAAGCCCGTCGTAGCCCGGCGGCCGCGTCAACATGATGGGGATCGATGATGACTTGATGCTTCGCCCAGCACCGAGGATGATCAGCAACCACCTGACGGTCACAGACACCGATGACTCGGTCCAAGGTCACCGTGAAATCCACCAGCCGGCCAATCATCGATGGATGCACCGAATAATCGTTGCGATCAATCCTGACGTGGTAGTCCCGACTGATCCGTATCCGTTGAGCGAACCCAGTCGATGGCGGCAACGGCGGCAACATGGTCATCGCTTTCAGGTCCTTGGCTAACTGGTCCTGGGGCTGTCCTTGGATGGAGCGCACCGTTCGCGCATTAGCCTGGATCAACCATTCACCTAGCTGGGTGTTGAAGTCCTGCGGTGAGCTGAAGTCACGCCCGGGCAAGAAGGAGGTCTCCATGAACTGGTTGTTGCGCTCGGTCTGTCCTTTGAACTCAGGATCACGTGGTGGAGCCAAGAGGATCTTCGTGGCTAGGGCGCCACAGAACGCGGTCGCGAGATCTGTCACCTTACCCTTACCGCCGATCGCGGATTCTCGATCCCAAATCAGTGTTTTAGGCACGGCACCGACCTGGCTAATCAGCTGCCACATCCCTGCGGTGAGATCAGGACCCTGCCGGGTCGGAATCATCACCGCGCTGAGGTAGCGCGAATAGGACAACGTCATCACTAGCACCGGCAACATCGCCGCCTGCCCAAAACCTGGCGCATAGCGTTAGATGAAAGCGCTGGTCTGGGTACCTGGAAGCGTTGTTCTGGGTATGTGGTAGCACTGTGGTCTGCTGAGGAGTAGCGGCGTCGTCCGGCGCTGCTTTCTCTTCTAGATTCATGGAAGCAGGCCTTCATCGTGGTTGATTACAAGAAGATCATGTCTCTGTTGCTGGAGTCGCGGTCTTATCGAGATATCGCTGAGTCCTTAGGATGTTCTCAACGAGACGTCGCTAAAGCCCGTGCGGTGATCAAGGAGCACGGCCTCACAGGTGATCAAGTAGCTGTCATGACCGTAGAACGGGTAGAGGAACTCTTCCCCGATCGGCGCCGACGAGTTGCAGGTGAGTATCTAGCGCCGGAATTCGGCCCGGTCGTGGCATCGATGCGTTCGAACCGTCACTTCACTTTGCTCCAGGGGTGGAGAACTTATCTCGGTGTGGCCTCCGAACTGCGGAAATACTCGTATTCTCAGTACTGCCACCTCTTCAGCGATTACGCGGCAAGAAACGATCTTGTAGCCACTTTGCACCATGAACTGGGGCTCCCCGCAAGTCGTGGACACGTGAACCACGTCACGCAGCCTGCGTAGACACTTCCTCCTGAACCCGGCCGGCACTGTGCTCGGCCCGGAACTTCTCCTCAAACTCCACCGGCGGGACCATCCCCAACGCCGAGTGCAACCGCCGCCGGTTATATACCACCTCGACCCACCGAGCGACTTCCCGCATCGCCTCAGCCCGAGTCTGCCAGACCCGGCGTTCGAAGAACTCAGTCTTCAGTGATGACCAGAACGACTCCGACATCGCATTATCCCAACACACTCCAGTCCGGCCTACCGACTGCTTGAGCCCCAGCTCCACAGAGGCCTGATGCAACTGCGCTGACGTGTACTGCGCTCCTTTGTCGGCATGAAAAATGACGTCATCTGGAACCATTTCTCGTAGCGTATGAGCCATCCTCAACGCTCGTTCCACGAGGTCAGAATCTTGTCTGGCATCCATCGCCCAGCCGAGCACTCGGCGTGAGCACCCATCGCGGATGACGCACAAATACACGAACCCTTCCCACGTGCGCAGATACGTAATATCGCTGATCCACACAGCATCCAACTCACCTCGGTCCCAGACTCGTTTCACGAGGTCCGGAATGTGATGAGTCGCCACACCCGGCAGTGTCGTCACCGGCCGAAACCGACGTGGACTGATGCCTTCAAGGCCCTGCCTGCGCAACGAAGCCGCGACCGTCTTCTCGTCCACACTCACGCCTTGTCGAGCCAGTTGCGCTGCCACCCGTGGTGCCCCATAGACACCATCAGACTCCGCATGAACCGCTGCGACTTGCCCGTCAAGATTCCGTTGCGCTCTCGCGCGTTTCGATGGCCCGGCCTGCCGACGTTTCTTCCATGCGTAGTACCCAGATTTCGTCACCTCGAGGAGCCTGGCCATCCGGCGAATCGCATAGTGGGCCTTCTCCGAGTCCATCAGCTCGAATTTCTCTTGTTTCGAGGCTTCGACGCGAAGAAGGCGGCTGCTTTTCCCAGGAACTCGTTGTCCTGTTTCAGATCGAAGTTCTCCCGCCTCAACCGTGCCAGTTCAGCCCGTTCGTCCTCGTTCAACGCACCCGTGGGTTCACCCTCGGCGCGGCGTCGGTCTTTCTCGGCTTTGACCCAGGTGCCCAGGGTCTGTTCACCGACTCCGATTTCCTTTGCCACCGCGGCGATAGACCTGCCGGTGTCAATGACGAGATTCGCCGCCTCGATCCGATATTCCGGGGTGAAAGAGCGACGCTGTCGCTTCTGGTCTGACATATTGAACATCCTTCCAGCAGGACTGCGAATCCCGCTAACTTGGGTGTCCACTATTCGAGGGTAGCCTCAATGAACCGGGGCGGGCGGTATTCATCGATTGGGCCGGTGACACCCTCCAGGTCTGCGACGCGGTCACCGGTGAAATCACCAAGGTCTACTTGTTCGTCGCGGTGTTGCCGTACTCGGGGTTGGTGTACTGCACAGGATGCACTGATATGCGTATGAACGCGTGGTTGAGCGCTCACAAGGCAGCTTTCGAGTATTTCGGCGGGGTGCCCCAGATTGTGGTCCCTGATAACGCGCCCACTGCTACTCACCGCCCTACCAAAGGTGAGTCTGCCCGGGTCGTGAATCCGAAGTACCAGCAGTTAGCCGATCACTACGCAACGGCGATCGTGCCTGCCAGGGTGCGCAAGCCTCGAGACAAAGCCGCCGTAGAATCTGCCGTTCAGGTGATCAACAAGCGAGTCATCGGATATCTCTGCGAAGACGTCTTCACGACCGTGACCGAGCTCAACACCGCGATCGCTGTTCGGATGAGGGAAATCAATGAAGAGATCCGCCGGGCTGATGGGACCACCAGGGCCGAACGATTCATGGCAGAAGAGGCATCTGCTTTGGGAGGCTTGCCTGTTGAGGGGTTTGAAGATGTTGAATACCGGCAGGTCAAAGTGGGACGGAATTATCATGTGACCTGCGATTATCAGCACTACTCAGTGCCTCACCGACTCGCAGGTCAATTGCTGCGAGCACGACTGACGGATCAACAGGTCAGTATCTTCGATGGCGATGCCATCGTTGCAGAGCACCGACGAAAACACGGCCGCCGGGGCCAGTACTCCACTGATTCCGCGCATGTACCCCTCCAGCACCAAGACGTCGCTGGCTTGTGGTCTCGTGATTGGTTTATCCGTCGGGCGGCCGCGTTTGGGCCGGCCACCGTGGAGATCATCACCGCGGTCTTAGACCGCCATAAGATCGAGGCTCAGGGGTATCTGGAGTGCCAGAACATTCTCGAGTCCCTGGGCAAGCGCGATAAGCAACGCCTCGAGGCTGCGTGCACGCAGTTAGCCAACCTGGGTGGGTATGCCAGCTATTCCGGACTCAAGCGACTCATGGCTGCCATTGATTCTGATACGAAAACATCTCGGCCACACAGGCCAGCAGCCGCCACCATCAAGCCCCAGCCGGCCGTCGATACCCTCGATCCAGCACAGATCTACGTGCGTGGAGCTGACTACTACCAGCAGGGACGGTGAACAGCGCCATGACCACGACACCGGCGAGCCCGGCCTTGATGAATTCAGTGTTCACTACCGAGGACAAAGAGAAGTTTCGTACCTTACGGATCACTCACTTGGCTGCGAAGTTCGAAGAACTCATCATCGATGAGAGCAACGACCACCTGACCCCGGAGCAAATATTCCTGGCGGCCGTTGATGACGCTTTAGACCAGCGAAGAGTGAAGAACATTCAGAAACTGCTCCTGGCTGCTCAGCTACCGATCATGCGGGCCTCGATCGCGGAGATCCATTATCAAGAAGGACGGAACATTACCCCAGCCAGGATGGCCCGCTACGCCGCACATGACTGGGCCAATGAGACCGCTAACCTGTTGATCACCTCGCCCACAGGAGGAGGAAAGACCTATATTGCCTGCGCGATTGCCGTAGCGGCATGTCACAACGAGCATAAAGTCTTCTACACCCGCATGGACGAGCTCGCTCGTCGTCTCGTCATCGCTCGAGGCGATGGCATCGCTCATCAGGCCTTGTTGAACCGGCTATCTGATGCGGATCTACTCATCATCGACGATTTCCTGACCGTCGGTATTGACCCTGAAGCCGCGAACGATCTTTTCGCGATACTGGCAAACCGAGAACACCGGGCAGCCACCATGATCGCTTCTCAAACCGGGCCCGCGTACTGGGCTTCAGCTCTCCCTGACAGAATCGCTGCGGATAGTATCGTCAATCGACTGGCGAATAATGCCCGCACGATAAACCTTGGCGACATTGATATGCGGCGCCACCAAGGTGAACAGACACGAGCGGCCCCTGGCTACTGGGAGTAGAAAAACTCGAGAAACCGACGACCGGGAAGCACCATAGAGGTGCTTCCCGGTCGTCAGAACTCCGCTACCACTTACCCAGACCAGCGCTTTCATCTAAGGCTATGCGCCACAAAACCAACCGGTATACGCGGTTCAGGGAACCACAGGTCCATCTGGGCAGCCTGTCCTGGTTCGTGCACGAGGCGATCGGCTGGATCAACGCTGGTGTACTCAGGGCGGATCAGACGGACCCGGTCCTTGAGCGTGGTCAGCGAATGCGGCCAGTTTAGCCGTTGAGCAATCACTGTTGCTGGCATCCGTGGATAGTCGCGTAAGAGCTTCCTGATTTCTGGCTCGTAATCATCTACGACTGAACCACGCCTCGCGCGAGCATATTCTGGCGGGTGTTCCGAGGCCAGTGCTGAACGCACTGTATTTCTTGCTATGCCGAGACGGCGTGAGATTTCTTTGATTGGCACGTCTTCTGCTCGATGCAATCGACGGATCTCTGCCCACTGTTCCACATTGATCACTCCCTTAGGATGACTGTTGGTTCAGCCCAAAGGGGTCAAAATTCAACTGTCGTCTAGGGGTTAGTATTCAGCCGTCGTTGACAGGTCCGATTGCGCTTTTAGGGACCACGAGTTTCATTCCGAAAGCTGACAACGTGATTGTGCTTGGCCCGCCCGGAGTAGGTAAGACGCACTTGGCGATCGGACTCGGTATTCGAGCCTGTCAGTCTGGGTATCCCGTGTTGTTTGATACCGCTGCTGGGTGGATCAACAGGCTTAGCGTTGCTCATCAGCGTCATGGAGGATTAGCAGCTGAAATCAAACGCCTGCGCCGTTACCGCTTACTCATTATTGATGAGCTAGGGTACTTGCCCTTCAGCCGGTGGGGTGAGATCTTTGCCGATGAACCGATTGCAACAGCGATGATCGACCGATTGATCCATCATTCAGAGGTCCTCACCCTCGATGGAGAGTCTTATCGGACACGAATCCGACGGGAACTCCTTGAGAAGAACACCAACATCACCACCTGAACCTGTCAGAGTGTCCAGTCTACAGACGTCGAATAGTGTCCACTTTTCAACCGCCGTTGAAAGTGCCACTCAAAGAATTCTCACGCCGTCTCGGCAGAGCAAGAAATACAGTGCGTTCAGCACTGGCCACGGAACACCTGCCAAAATATCCTCCTGTGTGTCGACGACGGCCGAAAAGTGGACGCCAGCCAACGTCTGGAAAGTGGACACGCACTGAGATTGCCTAAGAGCGGAGGGTAGTTCCAGCCGCAAATGATGTATACCGACCGGTGGTCCATAGTCGTGGATTCTCCGTTCGGGAGGTCCCACGGAGACAGAGCGCTGTCCAACGCGTAACAGGGCGGCGGTGTGTGCGTTCGTCCGGAAACAAACGAGGCCCCCAGCACTAGGCTGGAGGCCTCGAAGACGAACTCAGTTGAGAGTTCGGTTAGCTCTTAGCGGTCGATCTGCCCGTTCGAATGATCGCTTGCATCGATTTCCGCATGGTGATCGTGAGACTTTGCTTCGGCAAGCTCTTCACGGGTCACGGGTTCGACACGGTCTTGGAAGAACCACTTGCTGAGCCCGGCGCGCAGCTTCTCGGCCCATGAGATCTTGCCCTTGCGGTTAGCCTGCGCAGGCCGGGGAGTGTTCGGCTCGTAGCTGACCATGCGGTACAGCTTGAAGTCGTCGAGCCGCTCGTGGCGCTCCGAGAAGGAGCCTTCCGGAGTCTGCTCAATAACGCCAGCCTCGCGACCGTGAAGCACGACCTCTCGATCTTTACGCTGCAGCGACAGGCAGATCCGCTTGGTGATGATGAAGGCAAGGATCGGACCGAGGAAGAACAGTGCACGGAGGATGTAAGTTACGTCATTCAGAGCCACCATGAAGTGTGTAGCAATGAGGTCAGATGACGCAGCTGCCCACATCACGCAGTAGCTGACGATGCCAGCAACACCGATACCCGTACGGGTGGGGGCGTTACGAGGACGATCCAGGATGTGATGTTCCTTGTTGTCCTTGGAAATCCAGCGCTCAATCCACGGCCATGCGAACAGGCCAACAAAGAGTGCACCAGCAGGCACCAGCGGAATCAAAACACCAAGGGGGAGAGCATTGGTGCCCCACGGCATGGGGATATGCACCAAGAAGGAGAAGTCACCGAGCATACCCGGCATCAGACGGAGCACACCATCGGCGAAGCCGATGTACCAGTCAGGCTGTGTACCTGCCTGCACCGGGGACGGGTCATATGGACCGTAGTTCCACATCGCGTTGATGGTGAAGAACCCTGAGAGCAGAGCGACGATACCGAAGACGATGAAGAAGAAGCCGCCGGCCTTGGCTGCGTAGACAGGACCCACAGGGTATCCGACTACATTGTTTTCGGTTCGACCCGGTCCGGGGTACTGAGTGTGCTTGTGCACGACCACCATGAATAGGTGGATCGCGATCATCAGAATGATGATGGCTGGGATGACCATGATGTGCAGCGCGTAGAGGCGACCGATCACATCGTCGCCAGGGAACTCCCCACCGAACAGGAAGAAGGAGATGTAGGTACCTACTACCGGAATGGCCTTGAGAATGCCGTCGATAATACGTAGACCGTTACCGGAGAGCACCTCATCGGGGAGTGAGTAACCGGTGAAGCCGGCAGCCAGACCAAGTACGAGGAGCGTACAGCCCACAACCCAGTTCAGCTCACGAGGACGGCGGAATGCACCGGTGAAGAACACACGTAGCATGTGCACCGACATCGAAGCCACGAACAGCAGCGCTGCCCAGTGGTGGACCTGGCGCATGAAGAGACCGCCGCGGATATCGAAGGTGATGTCCAGCGTTGATGCGTAGGCTGCGGACATTTCCATGCCGTACAACGGCTTGTACGAGCCCTCGTAGGTCACGTGAGACATGGAAGCGTCGAAGAAGAACGTCAGGAAGGTGCCGGAGAGCACCAAAATGACGAAGGTGTAAAGGGCGACTTCACCAAACATGAAAGTCCAGTGGTCCGGGAAGATCTTCCGCCCGAATTCCTTGACGATGCCAGAGGCGCCAACACGAGTGTCAACGAAGTTCGCGATACGCCCCGTCGTAGTCGAGGCCTTGTATTCCTGAGTGGTGCTCATCGGTTCGGGTCACGCTCCCAGTAAACAGGTCCAACAGGCTCATGGAAGTCGCTCTGAGCGACCAGGAAGCCCTCTTCATCGACAGTGATCGGAAGCTGCGGAAGCGCGTGGCTTGCAGGACCGAAAATGACCTTACATTCCTGGGTGAGGTCGAAGGTCGACTGGTGGCAAGGGCACAGTAGGTGGTGAGTGTGCTGCTCGTAGAGCGCAACAGGACAACCAACGTGGGTACAAATCTTGGAGTAGGCGACGATCCCGTCGACGTTCCAGTCTTCGCGTCCCTCGGAGATCTGAAGGCTCTCGGGGTTCAAACGCATCAACAGCACAACCGATTTAGCCTTCTGATTCAGCTTGTCGTGGGTGCGGCCCAAAAGTGATTCGGGGATGACGTGCATGGCGTTACCGATAGCGACGTCTGAAGCCTTGATCGGAGTACCGCTGGGGTCGCGGACCAGGCGGACACCCTCATCCCAAATGGTGTGACGCAGGCGCTCGACACCGAAGTTCTCCTCGGCGAGATCGCTGCGGTTGTCCGTGTTGTCCAAGTCGCGGAAGATCGCAACAGCGGGCAGGGGGGCCAAAGCGATGGCACCGATCAAGGTGTTGCGCAACAGCGGGCGACGCTTGATCTGAGACTCATCCAGGATGTCATTGATCATGCCTTCGGCGATCTGGCGATCCTCTTCGGTACGAACCTCGTGGCGCTCTTCAACCCACTCATGGTCGGGCATGAGGGTCTTAGCCCAGTGCACGATACCGACACCAATTCCAAGCATCGAGAAGGCGGTACCCAGACCCAGCAGTGTGTTCTGCAACCGAATGGTCGAGAACGGCGTGCCGGGACCGATCTGGCCGACAACGAAGTACCCGATGAAGAAGGTTAGCGTACCCAGGATAGAGAGCACGAACAGCACAGAAACCTGACGTTCGGCCCGCTTGGCGGCACGGGGATCCTCGTCGGCCAGCCGAGGGCGGTGAGGAGGGAGCCCTGGATTGTCGATGGCGTATTTCCCCTGCTCGACATGGCCAGCGCGCTCAACGGCTCCCGAATCTTCGGGCCCTCCTTGGCGATGCTCGCTCATAGATCTGAATCCTTTACTTGAGTGATGAAAATTGTGTGTGAGGTCTTGGTGGTGATCAGGGTCAGGATCATCACGATGAGCGTGAGGTCATCCAGACCATAAAGCCGATCACCAAGCCGAGACCCAGAGTCCAGATCAACAGACCTTCAGACACCGGACCAAGCGAGCCCAGCTGGAAACCACCGGGGGAGCCCTGAGCTTCGATTTCCTTGAGGAACGCGATGATGTCGCGCTTGTCCTCAGAGGTGAGGTTTGTGTCTGAGAACACCGGCATGTTCTGCGGGCCGGTGGCCATGGCTGCGTAAATGTGCCTCTCGGAAACACCGTGAAGAGTCGGTGCGTACTTACCGCGAGTCAAAGCACCTCCTGAGGCCGCCGCGTTGTGGCACATGGCGCAGTTCACTCGGAAGAGTTCGCCACCGCGGGCGATGTCAACGTCTTCGTGGTCGACGTCCAGGTACTCGTCTTCAGGAATAGCGGGTCCCGCGCCGAGCGAGGCGACGTATGCAGAAAGCTGGGCCGTCTGCTCTTCGTTGAACTGTGGCTGCTTCTGCTGTGCCTGCGGTCCGTGCATCTGCATGGGCATACGTCCAGTGCCGACCTGGAAGTCAACAGAGGCGGCTCCAACGCCGACCAGCGACGGTCCGGCGTCCGTGCCCGTAGCGCCAATGCCATGGCAGGTGGCGCAGTTCGCATTGAAGAGCTGCTCGCCGTCAGCGATGTCGCTAGCGGAGTATTGCGATGCCGTATTGGCGCCCGCTGCATTCATATTCGTGGCCAGCGAGTAGAGACCTCCAGTGAGGAGGAGACCCAGCAGGAGGAGGGCCACGCCGACGACCGGATGGCGCCGGTTCTGTGAAAGAGCCTTCACGGTGATGGTTCCTTACGTTGTGTAAACCGAATAGGTGTGACGTTCCGTATCCGGTGACCTCAGGTGCGTAGTGATGGTTCCGGAGTTTAGGTTGCTACCTCAGGAAGTAGACGATGGCGAACAGGACGATCCAGACGACATCGACGAAGTGCCAGTAGTAGGACACGACGATGGCGCTGGTGGCCTCGTGATGTCCGAACCGCTTGGCAAGGTAAGCACGTCCGATGACGAA
This sequence comes from Citricoccus muralis, assembly GCF_029637705.1. Classification (NCBI taxonomy): domain Bacteria; kingdom Bacillati; phylum Actinomycetota; class Actinomycetes; order Micrococcales; family Micrococcaceae; genus Citricoccus; species Citricoccus muralis. The sequence continues at coordinate 1,746,638 of NZ_CP121252.1, read as the reverse complement.
GAGGAAGGCAACCAAGCCGCCGGCTACGTGCAAAGCGTGGAAGCCGGTGGTGATATAGAAGGCCGAACCGTAGGCGTTCGCTGGAATCGTAATTCCTTCAGAGACCAGAACTGCGTACTCGTATGACTGAACCGATACGAAGATGGCGCCCATGATGAAGGTCAGGATGAACCACTCGACCATGCCCCATCGTTTGACGTCCAGAATTCCGCCGGCACGTCGCGGCTGAAGACGCTCGGCGGCGAAAACGCCGAACTGGGCAGTGACCGAGGAAAGCACGAGGATGATCGTGTTGGCCAGGGCGAGTTGCCAGTCAAGGAGGGCTGAGCTTTCCTCCCACAGGGTGGGAGAGGTCGAGCGCAGCGTGAAGTACATTGCGAAGAGACCGCCGAAGAACATGACTTCCGATGACAGCCACACCATGGTGCCGACGGACACCATGTTCGGGCGGCTCGGAAACCCTGTCGAGGGGTGCGAGATGGCATGAGTAGTCGTTGTCACCCATTCATTATGGCCCTAATCGTGCCCAGTTCTCCAATGCAACGCGAGTGTCGGAATTATTTCTACTCACTGTCGAAATGACCGGCGGTCGAAGGATTGCCCGAATTCCCAGGTTTTTCCTAGCAAGTCGCCAAGTTTGGCTGTTGACAAGAAATTTGCAGATATTTAGGCATGATTACAGTGGCCTTCGGACTTAGGGAAACCTTATGTTTCTATCGGTCTCATGGTATATCCGGACGAGGAGGTAGTTGTTCGACAAGCTCAACTCATCATGGCGATAGGGGACTAGGATGACCCTGTGAACAGTTCAGCTACCGCTTTCAGCACGACCTGGCCCACCGTACTCAACGCATTGCTAGCGGGGGAGGGGTTGAGCGTTGAAACCTCTTCTTGGGCTATGCGCGAGATGATGACGGGGAACGCTACGGACGCGCAGGTGGCGGGATTCCTCATGGGACTCGCGGCGAAAGGGGAGACCGTTGACGAACTCCTGGGCATGGCGAACACCATGCTCGATCAAGCCGTTCCGGTGAACTACGGCGTTGAGGCGCTTGATATCGTCGGTACCGGGGGAGATCGCCTCGGCACCGTGAATCTTTCGACGATGTCGTCATTGGTGGCAGTCGGCGCCGGTGCTCGAGTGATCAAACACGGTAACCGCGGTTCTTCATCTACTGCGGGTGCTGCCGATGTGATCGAGGCGCTGGGCGTAGACCTATCGATGTCGAAAGATAAAGCAGGAAAGTGCCTTCACGAAGCGGGCATTACGTTCCTGTTCGCTCAGCAGTATCACCCGTCCATGCGATATGTGGCTCCGGCTCGAAAGCAGCTTGGGGTACCGACCGCATTCAATTACTTGGGTCCTCTGTCCAACCCCGCGCGTGTTGCTGCGCAGGCTCTGGGCTGTGCGAATGCGCGTATGGCACCTATTATCGCCGGCGTGTTGGCCGATCGGGGGACACGTGGGCTGGTATTCCGTGGCTCTGATGGTCGTGACAAGATCACGACATCGGGTGAGTCGACCCTGTTTGAAGTTCGAGACGGATCTGTAACGGAGCACGTTCTGGATCCGCGGGACTTTGGGATCGCCCTGCAACCCGTCGAAGCTTTGGCGGGCAAGGACGGCAAGCACAACGCGACCATCGTGGAAGGTCTACTGCGTGGAGAACCTGGTCCGGTTCGCGACGCTGTGCTTTTGAACGCTGCGGCGGGACTGACTGCATTCGATGAAACCCATGAGGGTCCGGCGCTCAACAGAATTCGCACAAACATGGACCGGGCCGCGGAATCTATTGATTCCGGGGCAGCGGCCCAAGTGCTTGCGTCGTGGGTCAAAGCCTCACAAGCCTGATGGCTCATGAGCCATCGAAGCCCAGGGCAAAGCCTTCTTCGAGGTCGTGCTTTGAGTAGGCGCGAAACGCGAGCATGGTTTCGGTTGCCTGAACCCCTGACACCTTGGATAGCTGATCGGCAATAACGTCCGAGAGCGACTCAAATTCGCGCACTCGAGCCATAGCGACCAGGTCCCAGGTACCCGTCACGGAATAAACGGACGTGATGCCTTCAAGATCCGCCAGCTCTGACGCAATTTCTGGAATCCTATCCGGATCGGTCTTGATCATCACAAATGCCGTCACCATGAATTGCTCCTTCACCTTCATGCGAATGGGGCGGTCGCCCGTCACTCGGGTCGTCTTTGTCTCTGTCAGTCTACGACCGTGAGTCGGCTCTACGGGCTGTGCGGGTCAAGAGTGCAGTCACGCCGCGTCGGCCGAGGAGAAAGACGCCCAATACTGATGCCGTCACTATCTGAAAACTCACCGCCGCGGTTTCGTTAAAGACGGTGACGCGCAGCAAGAGGCCGCCGGCGACCGTGAGGGTCCAGACCACGATTCCACTTGGCCACATCCGGTGCCAGGTGCGCCACGTGCGTGTCACCAACGAGCTGACGAGCCACGCAAGCAAGAACGGTGCAGCGGTAAAGAGGATTCCGGAAAAATCAAGACCGAGGTCGTGTGAACGTCGGCCCAAAACAGCGAAGAGAACGATCAGCGCGACATCGACCGCTAGTGCGCTAGCCATCTTGCCGGTTTCACGCATGAATGGCATCCAGGACGGCAGATACGGTTGCGACGGGAATCTGACCTGGGGCCGAAGCTGCACCAATGGTCGCGAAGGTGGCCGAGGAGCCGAATACTCCGCCGGCGAGACGTGATGCCATGCCGGCTTCTTTCATGGACATGGTGATGATCGGACGGTCAAGGTTCTTGCCCGCGGAGATGGTTGCGGACAGCAGTACGAGAACATCTTCGGGGGAGAGGGGAGTGACGGCGATCTTGGGAACGTCGCACCCCATGTCACTCATGGTGCTCAGCCGGGAAACGATTTCCTGTTCATCCGGGGTTCCGAAGAAATCGTGGTTCGAGCCGACAACACGCACAGAGTGCTTATGAGCAGCATCGATGCACTGAGCGGCGTTATCGCGCCGGTACTCGACATCCACGAGGTCGACGAATCCCGATGCGCTGACATGGTTCACCAGGGAAAGATAATCCCCGGGGGAGATCTCTGCTGCGCCACCTTCGTCCGAGGTGCGGAACGTCGCGAGGAGTACTTGTTCTGGGAATGTAGACCTCAGGGCGTCCAAAATCTTCGTGATGGCGTGGAGGTCCCTATGCTCTTCGAAATGGTCGATGCGCCACTCGATGATGTCCACTGCCTTGAACGAAAAATCGTTGGAGATCAGGCTTGCCTCAGTGTAAATAGATTCTGCCGTTGTGGCGGTGATGGGCACGATGATCGCGGGGCGTTCTGCGCCGAGGCGAATCTGGCCGACCTTGAGAGTCTTTTTGGACATAGCGCTCCTGACAGTGAATGCGTTTGCACTCCAGTCTAGGTTGTTGTGAACGGCGACAGGAGCACGATTGTCACGATGACTATGTCCCTTGTTACGGGAGCGTGGCTGTTTTGTGAGGAGGTGGGCGATAATTCTGCACTACTTGACATAATGTAGATTATCGGCGCTTTGATAATGGTTGCAGGATGCGCTTCAGAAATGGTGGCTGGTTCCTGAGGTCAGGCGTCAATCAGTGAGAAGATCACTGCGCTGCCGTCGCCCCATGTGGCCACGAGCTGGCGGCCCTCGGTCGACACGGCGTCGTCGTCTTCGAGGTTCAGGACGTGATGTGCTGCGACGTTGCCCCAACCTTCTGGAATGTCACCCCGGACTAGGACGGAGACGGTGTTCGGTTCTGAGCCGAGGAACTGACCAGCCTCATCGTAGAAATACAGCTCTGCCTGCGGAATCTCGCCAGCCAACGCGCGGTTAAGAATATGCACCGCCACGGGGTCGGCCATAGCGTCGTATACCCAGCGTCGGCCGAGGACGGAATGCTCGATCTCGCCCACCAGGTACTGGTCTGCGGCTTCTAGGGGCGCTCCGCGATACGTTAGCGGAACATGCAACGTGAGCTCACCACGGCGGATGATGAAACCTTCAAGTCCCACTTCACCTTCGGCATCGTCAAATCGGTAGGATCCGAGCACTTCGAGATCCCCTGATCCGCCCCAGTACATACGATCCAGCCACTGCGTGAGCAGCTCGGCTTTCGTCGGGTGCAGTTCAGCGTTATAGATGATGGCCATTGTGTCAGTGTACGGATCTCCATCCGAGAAGTCAGGTTCAGCCGTGTTCAATCCAGGTCAATGATGGCCCGGGTGGCCTCTTCGATGGCGCGCTTGGCATCCAACTCAGCGGCTATGTTGGCTCCCCCGACGACCTGGGGCACCACTCCCCTGGCGTTCAGATCATCTTCGAGGTCGCGTACCGATTCCTGTCCGGCGCAGACGACGATGTCGTCGACGTCGAGAACGTGGGGTTCCCCGTCGATGGTGACGTGCAGTCCATGCTCGCTAATCTTTTCGTAGACCACACCGGTGTGGAACTGCACATCAGCACCCTTGACGACGGCGCGGTGAACCCAGCCGCTGGTCGGTGCCAGTCCGATTCCCATCTTGGTGGTTTTGCGCTGGAGCATGTGGATGGTTCGTCCAGCGGGACGTGGAGCGGGCATGGTGACGCCACCGGGAGTGGAGAAGGTGGAATCGACGCCCCAGGCGTTAAACCATTCCTGGAGTTCGTCGGCGGATGGCACCGGTGCTGGCCGCTGAACGGAGCCGTGGTCATGGATGAGGAATTCGGCGACGTCGAAACCGATACCGCCGGCGCCGATGATGGCCACGGAGGAACCGCACGTTACTTCGCCTCGGATCACCGCATCGTAGCTATGGACCCGTGGAGCATCGGCTCCAGGGATCTCTAATGCTCGCGGTCGGACACCGGTGGCCAGAATGACGTGATCGAATTCGGCTAGCTCGTCAGCTTTCGCCCGGTGTCCACGACGGACATCGACGTTCAGGCGCTCGAGCATGACGTGGAAGTAGCGCAGCGCTTCTGCAAACTCTTCCTTGCCTGGAATGGCGCGAGCCAGACGGAACTGACCGCCCAGTTCGTGGCGTTCTTCAAAGAGGACCACGTCGAAACCGCGCTGCGCTGCGGTGATCGCGGCGTTCATTCCTGCTGGCCCCCCACCCACAACAGCCAGTGTGGCGCCCGGGGTGCTGGTGCGGCGCAGGGTGAACTCTTCTTCCCGGACTGCTGCCGGGTTGACGAGGCAGGTGGCTGTCCTGCCAGTGAAGGAATGATCCAGGCAGGCCTGGTTACAGCCGATGCAGGGCGTGATGGTCTCGGGCCGGTCGGTAAGGGTCTTGCTGACCCAACTGGGATCCGCCAGGAACGGTCGCGCCATGGTGACCATGGTGGCGGTACCGTCTGCCAGCAACTGCTCGGCGGTTTCAGGCAGTGTGATCCGGTTCGACGCCGCCACGGGAATAGTGAGCGTCTTCGTGATGCGTGCCGTGAAATCAGCGAAAGCGGCCCGGGGCACGGAGGTCACGATGGTCGGTACCCGGGATTCGTGCCAGCCGATACCGGTGTTGATGAGATCGACACCCGCTGCTTCGAGCTCGGTGGCCAGAGAGAGAACCTCCTCGGCGGTCTGGCCACCGGGGACCAAGTCCACCACGGAGAGTCGGAAGATCACGGCCAACCGGTCCCCTACGGCCTCGCGCACACCACGCACGATCTCCAGTGCGAAGCGCCGTCGACGTTCGGCGTCCCCGCCCCATTCGTCGTCGCGAAGATTGGTGGTGCCCGACAGGAACTGATTGATCAGATAGCCCTCGGAGCCCATGATCTCAATGGCGTCATATCCAGCCTCGAGGGCGAGTCGGGCCGACGCCACAAAATCGGCGATCGTCTGTGTGACCTCACCGCTGGAGAGTTCCCGGGCCGGGAACCGGTTGATCGGGGCATGTGTGGCCGAGGCGGATACCGCGCCCGAATGGAAGGCATAGCGACCGGCGTGCAGCAGCTGGACGGCGATTTTCGCGCCGTCTCGGTGTACCGCCTCCGTGATGAGTCGATGCGATTGAACATCGTCCGCGTTGGCGAGGCGGCCACCGTCGGCGGTGAGACGCCCGGCGTCATTCGGAGAGAATCCCCCGGTGATCATCAGTCCCGCTCCCCCGCGGGCGCGTTCGGCATAGAACCGGGCTAACTGCGGAAAATCCTCCGCCCGGTCCTCGAGTCCGGTGTGCATCGATCCCATGATGATGCGGTGCGGAAGATCCAGCGGGCCCACGGTGATTCCGCGGCTGAGCAGGGGGAAAGTCGTGGAGCGAGGTGCCGTCGCCAGGTGTGTCATAAATGTCACTCTCGGTGCGATGTCGGGTTTGAACCCTTGCAATGACAAGCGTCCAACACGGAAAATGTGATGTACGCCTACTTTAGGAGGAAATGTAGCGATGTTCGAGTGGCTCGCCGAGAATATGTGGCTGGCCTGGCTGTCCATCGCCGTTCTCCTGGTGATTGTGGAGATCACCGTTCTGGACCTGATCTTTCTGATGCTGGCCGGTGGAGCCACCGCCGCCACCGTCGCTGCACTTGCTGGCGCTCCCGTGTGGGCCCAAATCGGCGTTGGTGCCCTGGTGGCCATCATTTTGCTGTTCGCCGTGCGTCCGGTTGCTCTGCGCCATCTGAAAGAGTCGAAAGAGAAGCCTGACTACGGTGTGGAGTCGCTGCTGGGCCAACAGGCCACGGTCGTCGAGCCGATCACCGATGCCACCGGTCAGGTGCGCGTCGATGGTGAGGTCTGGTCGGCGCGCACAAGCAGTCATCGGTCCGTCTCCCCCGGCGAGATCGTCCACATCGAACGCGTCGATGGCGCTGTCCTCTGGGTCAGCATCGATCCGCCACTCACTGCCTAGTCATAAGACAACACAACAGGACGGAGCTGATCAGCTTTGGAACTCGCCATCATTATCGCGATGGTCGTCATAGCGATACTTGTGATCACGATCATCGTCGGCGCCGTGAAGATCGTGCCCCAGGCCCGCGCGGGCATCGTGGAACGACTTGGTCGCTATCAACGCACTCAGGGTGCGGGTCTGACCATGATCATTCCCTTCGTGGACCGGATGCTTCCGCTGATGGATATGCGGGAGCAGGTCGTCTCCTTCCCTCCGCAACCGGTGATCACGGAGGATAACCTCGTGGTGTCAATTGACACGGTCGTGTACTTCCAAGTGACCGACGCCAAGCTCGCCACCTACGGCATCGCCAACTACATTCATGCCGTCGAGAATCTCACCACCACCACCTTGCGTAACGTGGTCGGCGGGATGAACCTCGAAGAGGCCCTGACCAGCCGCGATTCGATCAACTCGCAGCTGCGGGGGGTGCTTGATGAGGCCACCACCAAGTGGGGTCTGCGCGTGTCCCGGGTGGAGCTCAAAGCCATTGACCCGCCACCGTCGATCCAGGACTCCATGGAGAAGCAGATGCGCGCTGAGCGCGACCGTCGCGCGGCCATTCTGACCGCGGAAGGCACCAAGCAGGCTGAAATCCTGACCGCGGAAGGTAGCCGCCAAGCTGCAATTCTGGCCGCTGAAGGTGATGCTCAGGCCCAGATTCTGCGGGCTAACGCCGAAGCCGAAGCCATCACCTCGGTGTTCGAAGCGATTCACGACGGCCGTCCCGACCCGGATCTGTTGGCTTACCAGTACCTGCAGACGCTGCCGAAGCTGGCCGAAGGTGACTCCAATAAGCTCTGGATCATCCCCTCCGAATTCACCGACGCGATCAACCGTTTGGGCTCGGCCTTCTCCGGAGGCGAGAACCCCCTGGACGCTCGGCGCAATGCAGGCGGTGGCAACGACAGCTCCTCAAAGGAGGATGCCGAGACCCGGCGCGAGCGTCGTGAACGTCGGTCGAAGCCTACGACGGCTGCTGAGATTGCCGATATCGCTCCGAAGGCGCCGAAGCTCCAGGAAACGAGTCTGGAGGATGCCCTGGCCGATTCGGTCGTGGACGATGTCTCCCACACCGAGCCGCCCAAGGAACTAGGGAATAACTGACCCGCCAGGGTCGCTGAAACGGCTATACTAGAACGCTGGTAGAGGAAGGGAGCTCGAATGAGTGATCGTAGCCTGCGCGGAATGCGCCTCGGTTCGCAGTCCATGGAGACCGAAGCCGGTGTCGAGCCGGCGGCTCGTCAGCGGATCGAATACCGTTGCGAGGACGGCGAGCAGGTCTTTGTGACCTTCGCCGCGGAAGCCGAGATTCCGGCGACGTGGACGACGAAGACCGGTAAGGAAGCCCTCCTCGTTGATGGCGAAAAGCCGGAGCCGGAGAACACGAAGCCGGTCCGTACGCACTGGGACATGCTCCTGGAGCGTCGTAGCGTTGAAGAGCTGGAGCAGGCCCTGGAGGGTCAGCTCAATAAGCTGCGCGAGCGTCGCGGCGAAAAAGTCAGCTAATTCGCGAGACCTACGGGCGGCCTAGCCGCCGAGATCGCAGAAGGCCCGTTCCCCCTACGGAATTAGTGGAGGGAACGGGCCTTCTGCGTGGCGACGTTCGCCTGAAAATTTAGCGGAGGCCGAGACTCGACCTGAGGGTCTCCCAGCGTGCCTGCAGGCCCCACTTGGTGACATTGGTGACGGCCTCGGTGATGATGTTTCCGCTCATCTTCGACTCACCGAACTCGCGCTCCACGAACGTGATCGGGACTTCGACGATGCGCTTGCCCAGGCGGGCGGTGCGGAAAGTCATGTCGACCTGGAAGCCATAGCCCTTGGACTGGACAGCACTCAGATCAATCTCGCGCAGGGTGTCCGCCCGGTAGGCGCGGTAGCCGGCGGTCACATCGCTGAGCTTCAACCCCAGCATGAGCCGCGGGTACAAGGACCCGGCCATGGAAATCAGTTTGCGGTGGGCTGGCCAGTTGACCATCTTGCCCCCGGGAACGCGGCGCGAGCCGATCACCAGGTCGGCGTGATCGATGGCGTCGAGCAAGCGCGGAAGCTGCTCAGGCTGATGCGAGCCATCGGCGTCCATCTCGACCAAAACGTCATAGCCGCGGGCAAGACCCCAACCGAATCCTGCGATGTAGGCGCCGCCCAGTCCGTTCTTCTCCTTGCGGTGTAGCACGAAGACCTGGTCATCTTCCTGAGCCCGGGCCTCGGCCCACTCCCCCGTGCCGTCCGGCGAGTTGTCGTCGACCACGAGGACGTCGACCTCGGGTACTGAATTGCGCAGACGGTTCAACGTCAATGGCAGCGATTCCCGCTCGTTGTAGGTGGGGATGATGGTCAATACGCGCATGCGACTCCTTCAGATGATCGACCGTAGACGGCCACAGCAACTGCCTATTATAGGGTGCCGAACTTCAGGTTGCCTTCATACAGGTGCGCGATCAGCTGAGGCAACGGAGTGTCACCGCCCAGGACGGGCAACAACGGGGTGCCAGCGCGGGCGTCTGTGCTCCACCCAGAGACACGGCCGTCGGGTGCCTGCACACTGAGTTCATCGGCGCGCCAGAGATTCAGATGTGCGGGCGAACCAGGGGCAAGCCGACTGGCGTTCATCCAGGTCTGGACCAGGTCTGCGGGCAGTGCACGTGCGCCCGCACGGGTGGCTGCGGTGAATCCGGCGCGAGCGGAGACGCGTTGATCCGGATCCTGATGCTCCAGCAGAGAGCGAACGCCGTGCCACAGGCTGTGCGGGGTGCTTCCGGTGCCCAATGATACGGGGATGCCGGCAGATAACAGGGAGGCCACCGGTGCGGTGATGGTTTCGGTCTCAGGGCTGGGTACCACGGTGACGGAGACACCGAGACCGTTCAGCTGGGAGACGTCGTCGTCAGTAATAAGATGTCCGAGAATCAAACGGTGCGAACCGGGGAACTGACGTTGAGCCCGGTCGTCGACGAGCAACGGTAGCAAGGCGGCGAGCTGGTGTTCGCGATGGGAATGGAAGAGCAACTGACGACGATCGGCCCGGCTCAGGCGCAGGGCAGCATCCACATGCGAGACGTCGTTGAGGTCCACGTAGAGATGCGATTGGGTATCGGCATCGGCCCGGTCCAAGGGAACATAGGGCACCGCGTGGGCGGAGGGCCGCACGGCCGTGGTGGTGTAGAGCACCTCCCCGTACTCGGCGCGCCCAGTGACCGAATCCTCCGTGGTGAAGGAGTTAAGGAACGCCGGAGCGACCAGGGCGCCGTGCAGGTCCACCAGCTGGGCGTTCGGGGCCTGAGCTGCGGCGACTTTCTCTGCGGTGTCGTCGGCACCGACCCAGGCCACCACCCCGTCGTCGATGAGGATCGCGGTGGCGTAAGGGTCGGAAACGGAGTGGATAAAGCCATTGACGGCGAGCAGGGAGGTCATGAATCCACTGTACCTACGGAGGAGTACGCCACGATGCCGCGGTCCACACGTTGCTTGGCCTGCTCGCAGCGCCGCGCCAAATTCTCGTGGCCGGGAATGCGGGCGAACTGGTCCAGGACGTCGATCACCTGACGCGCCCAGCGGACAAAATCGCCAGCCGCTAGTTCGGCGCCGCGCAGGGTGCGGGTCAGATCATGTCCGCGCGCCCAGCGCACCATGGGTCCCACCAGTGCGGTGTTGGGCTCCGGGGTAACCTCGAGACGGGCTGCCTTTTCGTCCTGTTGCAGGGTGAACCAGAGCTCGTCGACGACGTCGGCCACGTGTTGTAGCCGGTCGGTGGGCATGCGTACGATCCCGCCCGTGTTGTCGGTTTTGGCCTGATAAACCAGCATGGCGGCGAGCCCGGCCAACTCGTCGGGGCCGAGCCCATCGGTGAGGCCGTCTTCGATGGCCATGGAAGCCAGCAGGTCACGCTCTCCGTAGATGCGGCGCAGTGTGTGACCGCGCTCGGTGACCGCCCCGTTGTCGATGTAGCGGTACAGGGTGAGCAGGTCGATCAGCCGGTCAAAGGTCTTGGCGATCGTGTTGGTCCGCCCGGAGATCTTCGAGACCAGCGAGTCGGTCTCGCGGCGTAGCTTCCACCAGCGTTCGGCCCAGCGGGCGTGGTCTTCCCGCTCGGAACATCCGTGGCAGGGATGCAACTGGAGTTGGTGGCGCACCTCCTCGATCCGATCGGAATCATCGTCAAGATACTGGAACGAGGCACCCACCCTGCGCCCACCGGCCGGGGGACGGTGTTCGTGGATTGCCGCGCGCATCTTAGCGGCTACGTCCTTGCGCTGGGTGGGAGACTTCAAGGGGAGATTCTCCGGCAGCGATACCCCGGCGAAGGGCTCCACCGGTTCATCGAGGTCATCGATGCCCAACCGACGAAGCTGCCCCTTTTGGGTGATCACCCCGACCCGCGGATGGCTCGGGTTGCCTGCCGCAGAGACCACCACGGCCTCGCCGAGTCGGCGGCCCCCGCGGATCTCGACGATGTCGCCGACCATGAGTTCGTTCAATGAGTCCTTGACCGCGGAGAGCCGGGCACGATGCCGGGACTTTGACGTGCGTTTTTCTAGGTCGGAGAGTTCTTTGCGCAGTCTTGCGTACTCGGTGAAGTCGCCGAGATGACAGCGCATGGACTGTTCGTATCCGGCCAGCGACTTCTCGCGGGTACGGACTTCCTGGGCCAGTCCGACCACGGAGCGGTCCGCCTGGAACTGCGCAAAGGACGATTCCAGGATGCCGCGGGCCCGCTGCCGCCCGAACTGGGCCAACAGGTTCACTGACATGTTGTACGTGGGCCGGAAGGAAGAATTCAGCGGATACGTCCGGCGTGAGGCCAAACCGGCCACAGCGGAGGGATTCAACCCGGGGCGCCAGAGCACCACGGCGTGCCCTTCGACGTCGATGCCCCGTCGGCCAGCGCGCCCGGTGAGCTGGGTGTACTCGCCCGCCGTGATGTCCTGGTGCGATTCGCCGTTGAATTTGACCAGTTTTTCGATGACGACGGTGCGGGCGGGCATATTGATGCCCAGCGCCAGGGTTTCGGTGGCGAACACGACTTTGAGGTGCCCGGCGGCGAAGAGTTTCTCCACCACTTCCTTGAAAGGCGGCAGTAGCCCGGCGTGGTGGGATGCGAACCCGCGCAGCAGCCCGTCGCGCCAGCCCCAGAAGCCCAGTACATCGCGATCCTGGGGCGGCAGGGTTTCTCCGGCGCGATCCACTACTTCGGCGATGCGGCGCTTGTCGGCGGGGCTGGTGAGATCCAGCCCGGAGGCCAGGCACTGCTCCACGGCAGCGTCACATCCTGCGCGTGAAAAAATGAAGTCGATGCACGGTAACAATCCCTCGCGTTCCAGGGTGCGCACCATTGTGGGGCGGGAGACGCGCAAGTCCGGGCCCCGATTGCCCTCACGGTTGCTGTTTCGGTGGCCATCACGTGCTGGGCCGCCCCGTCCCCGCGCCCCGCGTCTTCCGCGTGGGCGGGAACGATTGCCGTGTCCCCAATCGGAGCGCTGGTGGGAACGCTGCTGCTGTTCCGCCAGCTCGGCGAGCTCGGGGTTCAGCACGAGCCGGTTGGCGTCGTCATGGTCTTCGAGGGCTGCGGCGTCGTCGAAACTGACCTCACTGGCGAAAAGATCGTAGAGACGAGAGCCTGCCATCACGTACTGCCACAGCGGTACCGGTCGGTGTTCGGACACGACGACGGCGGTGGAGCCGCGCACGGTGTCGAGCCAGGCGCCAAATTCCTCGGCATTGGAGACGGTGGCGGATAGTGCCACCAACTGCACTCGTTCGGGAAGGTGAATGATGACTTCTTCCCAGACCGCTCCACGGAATCGGTCGGCGAGATAGTGCACCTCGTCCATGACCACATAGGCGAGGTTGGTGAGCGACGAAGAATCGGCGTAGATCATGTTGCGCAGCACTTCGGTGGTCATGACTACCACCTCGGCGTGCGGATTTACCGCGGTGTCTCCGGTGAGCAGCCCCACGTGCTCCGTACCGTAGCGCGCCACGAGTTCGCTGTATTTCTGGTTGCTGAGCGCCTTGATCGGTGTCGTATAGAACGCTTTGCTGCCCTGGCTCAGAGCCTGGTGGATAGCGAATTCGCCCACGATCGTCTTGCCGGCCCCGGTGGGTGCTGCCACCAAGACGGCGCTGCCCTGTTCCAGATGTTGGCAGGCTTCGCGCTGGAAGTCGTCAAGTTCAAAGTCGAGGGTGGCGGCGAACCGTCCCAGATCGGTGCGGCCCTGTGCGGCACGCTGTCGGGCCTGAGCGTATCGTTCGGCCGGACTGCGCTGGTCATCGTCGATGCCGGAGGAGGTGCTCATCTTCTCAGCCTAAGGGATGACGGCGTCGTGGTGTGCTTAGATCTCCGAGAGTGGGGTCGGCGTGTGTTTTTCTTGGGTATCGGCTTGTCGCTTCAGCTTCTTGGCACGGCGCCGGTCCATCACCAGGCACAGACCGAGAGCGATGGCGAACAGAATCGCCAGCGGCCCGCCTAAGTAGAACATGGTCATGATGTCTCCGCCGGGTGCACCCATGGCGGCGATGACGGCGATGACGAATACGGAGATACGCCAGTGTTTGAGGATGGTCTTGCCTGAGAGCACTCCCAGCATGTTCAGTCCCACCAGCAGCACCGGCAGCAACAGGGCGACGCCGAAAGCTAGCAGTAGTCGCAGCACGAAGGGCACGTACACGTCGACTTGGATGAAGTTGGAAGCGCCCGAGGGGGTCAGTGACACAAAGAATTGCAGTGCCTGGGGCAGGGCGATCCAACCGAGGAACACTCCCCCGACGAACAAGGGCACCGAGACGGCGATGAACGCCAGGGCGTAGCGCTTTTCGTTTTTCTGTAGCCCCGGGACAATGAACGCCCAGAGCTGGTAGAGCCACACCGGGCTAGACACCACCAGGCCAATAAACAGGGCCACCTGCAGCATGATGTCAAAGGGCTGGGCAACCGAACTGAACACGACCTCGGTCTGGGTGCCGTCGACTGACAGCGAGGTCACCGGTTCGGTGAGCGCGCTGAAGGCCGGCTTGTAGAGGAAGAACCCACCAATAGTGGCCACGGCGATGGCCAGGCCGGCTTTGATCAGCCGGTTGCGTAGTTCCTTGAGGTGCGCGCGCAGCGACATCTGCCCTTCCGGGTTTTTAGGTTTGCGCGTGCGTTCAGGACGTGACGGCGGGGTGGTGGACGGCTTAGTCATGACGTGTTTGCGAGGAAGTCTGCGGGATGGTGCGGCTCAGCAGTGCTACTTCGACTTCCCTGTGCCGTCGGCCTCCGGGCGGGAGGACTTCTCACCGGTGGAGCGCGGCTGGTCGTGGTCAACGACGGTGCCTTCCACCGCGTCGGTGCGGGAAGACGAGGACGATGGCTTGTCGTCATCTTCGGTGCGCATCTGCTTCACCTCGGACTTCAGGATGCGCATGGACTGCCCCAGGTTGCGTGCCATGGCGGGCAGCTTCGGTGCGGCGAAGAGCAAGAGGGCGAGGATGATGATGATGACCAAGGGCCAACCGCGAGGCATGATGGGTTCCTTTCAACGACGAAATCTAGTGTTCAGTGTAGGTCACCGCTCTATGTCCAACCTGTAGAAGCGCTGTCGACAACCTAGTGGTGTGTATGCCAGCTTTGGTGATGACCCAGAGCCGCGTCCACATGGGCGAGGGTATGCTCAACCAGCGAAGCGGGGGCGAGCACGCGGGTCTCCCCCGGGTGCTCGGTGACCAGCGACACCGCAACTTGGGGGTGCTGAAGGCTGGTGCGTCCGGCGACGGAGCCATCCGGGAGCTCGGCGACCGCGATGGGCACAAAGTCATCGAGATGATCGCGCAGCCGGTAAGAGAACCACAGGGTCGCCTCAGCCCCGCCAGCGGTGTTAGGCGTCAGGCGGATGGGCGGCAGATCGGCGGCCGCGGGCCGGACGTCGAAGACGTGGTCCGTGACGGTGACGTCGCCGAGGCGGTCCAGTCGGAACACACGTAGGGCCGACGCGGTGCGACACCAGGCCTGAAGGTAGGTGCGCTCGGCCATCTGCACTACTCGTAGCGGCTCCAGTTCACGGTGGGTGAGCTCATGCCGGGACATGGAGTAATAGTCGACGTCGAGGACGCGTCGTTGCCGGATCGCGTCCAGCAAGAGCGAGACTTTGGTGGTGTGCGCGGGGTCCACCTCGGCGGAGGCGTGGACGACCTCGACCTCGGAGCTGGGGAGCAGTTCGAGGATTTTGTCTCGCGCCGAGCGGGCCCCCCGCACGGTCTCCGTCGACATGCCTGGGTAGTCGGCCACGAATCGCAGGCCGGCCACGATCGCCAGTGCCTCCGGTGTGCTGAGTCGCAGCGGGGCCGCTAGTTCGTCTGCTTGCCGCAGGGCCACATGGTCGCCTTCTTCGATCACATCGAACTGCTCTCCCGGTGCGTAACGCTCCGGGAGGCCACAGAACCGCAGAATCTGAAGATCGTGGTCGAGCAGTGAATCGGTGGTGTTCAGTCGTGCGATGAGCTCGGTGCGCGGTAGCCCTTCTAAATGCTTGTTCAGCACGGTGATGATGTCGATCATCCGCGTGATGACCGCGGCATCAGAGGCCCGGTTTCGGCTCTTGGGCGGTGGGGCGAGTTCCAGGGACGGGGTCGCGGAGCGATGTAGTGCCGCTACGCGTTCCAGGGTGTCGATCAGTTCTGCTCGGAGGTCGTCATCGAGGACGATCACGTCGGTGCCGGCGGCGGCGATGGCGGAAAGAAAACTGCGACGGCGGGTAAAGGTGGCGTGCAGGAGCTCCCAACCATTCCGGGAGTGCGGTTCTGTTCGGCCCATCACGCGCAGGGAGGAAGCCGCCTCGGTGCGGATGAGCAGCTCGGAATGCTGAACGGCAGACTCGCCAAGCAACTGTTTGCGCAGCGCTTTCGGATTGAAATTGGGCGGCGGCGCCGAATCCTGTGCGGTCCGGAGATCCGGTGCCTGAGTCCGGGCACGCACGCTGGGGGCCTCGACGCGGTCCAGACGGAACATTCGTTGCTGACCGCGGTCGGCGTCGAATCCGACGAGGTACCAATGTGCTGCTGCGGCGACGAGACTCCAGGCACGCACCCGGCGCTGCTCGACGGCGGCGGCTCCGACCTTCCGGTAGTCGAAACTGACCCACCCGCGTTGCCGACAGGCCTCAGCCAGATCCGAGACCAGCCGATCGGTGCGGGCCAACTGTGCACGCACGTGTACCCCGGTGGAGTGCTCCATCTCGGTGGGCTCGGCATCATCGGGGACATCCAGTTTCTCCACGGCGCCGCGTCCCGCCAGCAGGAGTCCTGGGTACTGTTGCAACCGACTGAGCGCACGAGAGACGGAGGTCTGATCGCTGTCATTGCCCCACAGCCCGGACACGTGGGCCAGGGCTCGTTCTTCGTCAGCGGTAAAGTCAATCTGCGGGAGAAACAGTTGGGACTGGTCGATGGTGTAGACCGTTTGTCCGGCCGGCGTGGCGCTGGACTGCAGCGGCAACCCGACATCCCGTAGTAGTTGCTTGTCCCGGCTGAATTTGCGTTCAAACGCGGACTCCGAGGCCAAGTCCCGATAGTCATCGACGTGTTCTCGGAGGAAATCCTTGGTGCACCCCGTCCGCTCATGGGTCAGCAAAAGCCACAGCACCGAGATGATGCGCTCGGCGCTGCGACTGGTGGTGGCGGACGGGGTGCGAGGACGAGTGATGGTCAGTTCACCTCGACCAGATCGACCACGAAGATCAGGGTCTCGCCGGGGCCGATATCGGCGCCCGCGCCACGATCGCCGTAGGCCAGGTGCGGGGGGATCTCCAGGCGGCGGCGGCCACCGACCTTCATACCGATCAGTCCGTCGTCCCACCCCTTGATGACCTGGCCAATGCCCGCGGTGAACGACAGTGGGGTGCCGCGATTCCACGAGGCATCGAACTCGGCACCGGTGGACCAGGCCACGCCGACATAGTGGCAGGAGATGGCGTCGCCGGGAGTCACCGCGGCGCCGGTGCCTTCAATCAGGTCCTCGATGACAAGGTCACTGGGCGGGGTATCGCCGGGGAATTCGATCTCCGGGCGGGTGCGATCGTAGTTGCGCTGTCCGAATGACATGGTCAGTTCTCCTCGGTGGACTCGTCGGTTGCTTCTTCGGATGGTTCTTCCGTGGCGCCGTCTTCAGACTCCGTGGTGTCATCGGTTTCGGCCGGCATCGGGTGCTGGGTATGCAGGATATCGACGACGAAGACCAGGGTCTCACCGGCCAGCTCGTGCTGGGTGCCTTCCTCGGCGTCCTCGTCCAGTTCGCCGTAGGCTTCGGCCGGGGGCACAGAAATGAGCACCTGGGAACCGACTTGTTGGCCGGAAAGGCCGTCTCGCCAGCCGGAAATCATCTGGCTCAGCGAGGCCGAGTAGGGTGCTCCGCCCGACCAGGAGGAATCGAATTCTTCGCCGTTGGACCAGGAAACGCCGCGGTACTGAACAGTGACGTAGTCTTCGGCTTCCACGGTTTCGCCGTCGCCCTGGATCAGTACATCGGTGACCAGCTCGGAGGGGGCATCGCCTTCGGGGGTGGCGATGGTGGGCTCACCGGTCTCCTCATCACGGGTGACGCTGGGGAGATCACTGTTGAGCTCGTCTTCCGGAACGACTTCGCCGTCGGCGTGTGACTGAGTCTTGCCCGCGATTTCGAAGACCATGAGCTGGGAATTGGCAGCAGTGGCTTCCTCGTCCTCGGCCGCGCTGGTCACGTAGTAGGCGATCTGCGTACCGACCGGGTTCTCGGTCAGGATGTTGTAGAGCACATCATTGCTCTCCTGCAGGGTGTCGTTGACGATGACGGCCTCGGTGGAAGCAGTGAAGTTCTCGGCGCTGACCTCGCCCGATTCGGCATCGACCAGGGCGGTGCTGACCAGGGCGATCTCGCCGTTTTCGATGTTCTCCCCATCGCCCTCGTGCAGCACACGCGAGGAGGTTTCCTGGGCAGTGATTTCGCCGTCGAGCGATACTTCGGGGCCGCCGTCCTCGTTGACGGAGAAATCGACCACGTCGAGAGCCTCGACATCGCCGGTGCCTTGCGGCGACGAGCAGCCGGTGAACAGCAGCAGGGCTGTGAGCGTGGTGCCCGCCGCTAAAGCGAGGCGGCGGGTGCGGGGGCGTTTCAGTGCCATGGTGTCCTTTGTCGTTTGGTTGCGATGTATCGAAAGCGTTTCAGTGGAAGCTATGTTTCGCCTGTGATTACTCTAAAGGAGTCGCGCAGCGGGGAAAGCATTCCAAGAGGTGTTCCATCTGATCGGAGGTCACCGCGAAGGGATCCTTCACCATCACCGTGCAGATCGGCTTGTCATTGAGCTTCATGTGTGTCCAGTCCACGGTGTATTCCAGACCGCGCTCGCGTGCCGTGCGGATGAAGTGGCCGCGGAGCGCAGCTCGCGTGCTCGCCGGAGCGTTCTCGGCGGCATATTCAATATCGGCGTCGGTGACCCAACGCGCGGCGGCACCGCGGCGGGTTAAGAGGTTGAACAGTCCGCGGTCGGGATCAATATCGTGGTAGGACAAGTCCAGCTGCGCCAGCCGTGCCGCATCCCAGCCCAGCCCGTGGCGGGCGGCGTACTGCTGATAGAACCGGTGCTTGATCGCCCAATCGATTTCGGTGTCGATATCGGAAAAATCTTGGGTGCGCACCGCCGCCAGAGCGCGTTCCCATAGTTCGAGGACGGCGGGCACATGCTCATGATGGGCGCCGTGCCGGTCGATGAAGGTACGGGCGTGGTCCAGGAAATGTTCTTGGAGGTGCAGCGCCGACATGCGTCGACCGTTACGTAACCTCAAGGTCGCAGTGCCGGTGAGATCGTGAGAGACCTGACGGATGGCCTGCACCGGGTGGTCAAGCTGGAAGTCTTTGAGCGGTACCCCGGCCTCGATCATGCGCAGCATGAGATCAGTGGAGCCAAAGCGGACCATCTGAGTCGTCTCCGACATGTTCGAGTCGCCCACGATCACGTGCAGGCGCCGGTACTGGGAGGCATCGGCGTGCGGTTCATCACGGGTGTTGATGATGGGGCGGCTACGCGTGGTCGACGACGAAATCCCCTCCTGCACGTAGTCAGCCCGGTGGGAGAAAGCGAAATGTGGGGTCTCCGGGATACCGGGGTGGCTATCGGGGTTGATTCGTGTGGAGTCGGCGATGACTGCCCCGGAACCGCACATCAGCTGGCGGGTAATCAAGAACGGAATGAGCGATTCCGAGAGGCGCCGAAATTCCGTGGAGCGCTGCAACAGATAATTCTCGTGGGAACCAAACGAGTTGCCCTGGGAATCAGCGTTGTTCTTGTAGAGGTAGATGGTGCCCTCGAAACCGTCTTCGCGCATCTGCTCCTGGGCCTGAGCGACGAGCCGATTCATGATGAGTTCGCCGGCTTTATCGGTGGCGATCAGCTCGGGCAGCGTGGAGCACTCCGCGGTGGCGTACTCCGGGTGAGATCCGACGTCGAGATAGAGGCGTGAGCCATTGGGGATGAACACGTTGGACGAGCGCCCCCACTCGACCACGGGACGGAAGAGATACCGAGCTACTTCCTCCGGGGTCAGCGGTTTGGTGCCCGGGTGGGAATAGTGGATGCCAAACTCGGTCTCCACCCCCATGATCCGTCGATCCATTGCGTGCTCCTCTGCTACTTCAGTGAATCCGTGTCAGTGACGGCCGTGGCGCGTTCGCCGTCGGAAGCTGCGACCGCCGACTGCGGCACGGTCACGGTCTAATACGGCTGTTTCCCACGCCATCTCACCGGTAGCGTCTGTCCAGGCCGACTGGATGGCGGTGATGGCGTCGTCGAGAGGTCGCTGAGAGTCCCACTCTGAGGAGAGCCGCTGCTGAAGCTGCTCCGCTCCTCCGCCGATGACGATTACCGGAGTGGATTCGGTAACGGTGCCGTCGAAGGAGACCCGGTAGAGTCGATCGTCGTCGAGACTCGCACCCACCTCAGCCACGGCGATTTCGACTTCCAGGGGTTTCGCGCCGGTGAGAAATAGCTCGCCGAGGATCCCCGCGTAGTGGCTGACAAGACCCCGGGCGGTGACATCGGCACGGTCGTAGGCATAACCACGGGTATCCGCGTAGCGCACCCCGTTTTGACGCAGCGCTTCGAACTCGTTGTAGCGCCCGACAGCACCCAGGCCGATGCGATCGTAGATCTCGGAGAGCTTGCGCAAAGAAGTCGAGGAGTTCTCAGTGACCAGCACGATGCCCGCAGCACAGGAGGCCAGGACAACGGGTTTACCGCGGGAGATGCCCTGCCGGGCGAAATCCGCGCGGTCCTTCATCAGCTGCTGTGGCGAGACATAGAACGATTGGTTCATGATCGATCGTCTCCCCGCTGGTCCATAATCTGTTCGGCGACGGACGCAACACGTGCCTCGTCGACCCGTTCATTTCCGTCCGCGGTCACCGTGTACACCACCGGCCAGATGCGGCGGCGTGAGTCGGGCCCGGATGTGGCAGCGTCGTCGTCAGCTGCATCAATCAGGGCGTGCACAGCCACGCGCAGGGCATCGTCTTCGGCGAGCCCGGGCGACCACAGCTTTTTCAGTGAGCCGCGAGCATAGGGCGAACCGGAGCCGATGGTGTGGTGATGGTGCTCCTGGTAACGCCCGCCGGTGATGTCGAAGCTGATAATCCGGGCCGCACCGGTGATGGCATCGACGCCGGCAAAGAGTGGCAGTGCGACGAGTCCCTGGCTCAGGGCCGGTAATTGGGCACGTACCAGGGCCGCCAGGCGGTTAGCTTTACCCAATAGGGAGAGTTCGGTGCCTTCGATCTTCTCGTAATGCTCGAGCTCAACAGCGAAAAGACGCGCCATGTCCAGAGCGATACCGGCGGCACCGGATACCCCGACCACCGAGTGGGTGTCCGCCGGGAAGACCTTCTCCATTCGCGATGAGGCGATGGTGGTGCCCATGGTGGCGCGTCGGTCCCCCGCCATGATGACGCCGCCCTGATACAACAGAGCGACGATCGTGGTGGCGTGGGGAACCGGTGTTTCGGCGAGCCCCGTCACCGGGGCCGGAACCAACTGCGGCTGGTGCTGCTGCAGGTGGGCGAGGAAGGACGCCTCCAAACCTGGTGCGGCTCCGGTGTGCGGCAGCGAGGTCACTGGCCGCCCTTCTGGACGAATCCGCGCACGAACTCTTCGGCGTTGGATTCCAACACGGTGTCGATTTCGTCAAGCAGGGAGTCGAGATCGTTGCTGGGCACCTGCGCCTGTGCGGCGGGAGCGGCTTCCGGCGTGGGCTGGTCGTCGTCGCGCGAGGTGTTGGATGAGAAGTTCTGCTGTGACATGGGGGTCTCCTTCGGTTCTAGGGCTCGATGAAGCCCGGGGCTGGTGCGGCTACCGTGAGCCGTTCCAGTAAGTTGATCAGTTGGGTCAGTGCGGCGTCGCTGGTTTCTGGTGCGTCGAGGTGGACGTCGGTGGCCAACAGTGCGCCGACGTCGGCGGCTCGCCCGCGCAGGGGCTCCCGGAGCACATAGCGGTGGACGCGGCCTTCGCGGTGAGGTCTGAGGACCAGAGTATCCCAGCTCACTCCGGCCAGATGGGGCTCGAACAAGTCGATGACACGACCGCGGAGCCAAGCCCGGGTGTCGTCGGGCGGGAACTGCACGGCACGGGAGATCGTGTCCTCGTTGACCAAGGTGGTCATGGAGCCCCGGCGGACCAAGGCTTGGTAGAGACCCTTTCCGGGACGCAGATCGGCATATTGCAGGTCGAGCATGCCCAGCTTCGGGTGGTCCCAGTCCAGGCCGTGCCGGTCGCGCAGGCCCGAGAGCAATTGGTACTTGGCTACCCAGTCCAGACGATCGGAGAGCGCCAGGGGGTTGATGCGAAGCTGATCGAGGATTTCGCGCCAACTGCGCAGAACCTGCATGGTCTGCGGATCGGTCATGCCGAAGCGTTCAACGTGGGCCTCGGCCGCCTCAAGATAGATTTCCAGCAGGTCGACCCCCGTGTGCTCGCCGCGCCCGTAGACGGTCACCGTTGCCTGCAGGGTCGGGTCGTGGCTGATGGTCTGGAGCGCCGTCACCGGATCAGCCAGTTGGATGCGGGGGCACGTGCCCAACTCGATCATGGAGAGCACCAGAGCGGTCATCCCGCAACGCAGCCAGGTAGCGGTCTGTGACAGGTTCGCGTCCCCGATGATGACGTGGAGACGCCGGTAGCGTTCGGCGGCGGCGTGTGGCTCATCTCGAGTGTTGATGATCGGACGCCGGATGGTGGTCTCTAGGCCGATCTCCTCTTCGAAGAAATCGGCGCGCTGTGAAATCTGGAACCCGGCACGGGTTCCGGTCTGGCCGAGCCCGACGCGACCGGCGCCGCAGATCACCTGACGAGAGACGAAGAACGGGATGAGTTGCCGCGCGAGGTCCTCGAAATCGAGGCTACGCGGGATCAAGTAGTTCTCGTGGGCGCCATAGGACACCGACTTGTTGTCGGTGTTGTTTTTGTAGACCAACACTTCGGGGGCGCCTTCGGCGAGGCCGATCTGGTCGGCTGCGGCCTGGGCGATGCGGTCTCCCGCCTGGTCCCAGATCATCGCGTCCCAGGGATTCGTGGTCTCTGGGGAAGAGTATTCAGGGTGGGCGTGGTCCACATAGAACCGGGCCCCGTTGGGCAGCAAGACGTTGAGCAACAGATTCACCGGCTGCCCATCATTATCGGTCAGAGCCCGGTCGGTGAGCTGGGTAGGGTGCGCTGCGGACCGGGGCAGCTGCCAGCCACGGGCGTCGGTCAACGGTGATTCTTCGCCATAGTCCCATTCGGTGCCGGCCACGGAACCGCCACCGGACCGGATGCGTTGGCCGTAGGCATTGACCAATTCGATGGACAGCACGGAATGACCGGCCCCGGGTTGCGCTGGGGCATGGATGCCAAACTCAGTTTCTAGCCCCATGACGCGGTGAACGCCCCATCCGGCGGTGTCGGCCCCATCGGGAATCCGCGCCGCGGCTTCGGTAGGGATGATCTCCGGAAGCCCACGCCAAGCATGGCTCCCGTTCGGGGACGGCTGAGGGGTCATCGAGTGGCTGCCTGGGTGGCTTCATGCGGTGAGGCTGGCAGATCCTGGGAAAGCATGCGTAGCTTCACCACCTGCTTGTTCCCCAGTCCGGAAATCCGTGCCCATTCTTCGGGGCTGCTGGTATTGGGCAGATCTTCTTGCTCCCTGAATTCGGCGGAGACTGCCTGGAGCACGTGCCGGCTCCGAATGCCCTTGGTGGCGCTGGCCGCACCGGATTCGGCGCGTTCGGCCAGATGCTCCTTGATGGCCGCCGTTTTCGCGCGGTCCACAATGTTGGCCAGCACTGCGCCGGATACCAGGTCACCGAAATGTAGGGTGCGTACCTCTCCGGTGACGAAGGTCAGCTCGGCGTAACGAGTAGCCCAGGTCTTGGCGAAGAGGGCATTGACGATGGCCTCCCGCAGCGAGGCAGCGGTCTCGACGCGGTCGCCGTCGTGGGCAGCCAGTTCGTCCGGGTGCAGGGGAAGGTCCGGGGTGAGGTACCGAGACAGGATCTCGCGAGCGCCTTCCGCGTCCGGCCGGTTCACGCGAATCTTCACGTCGAGTCGACCGGGGCGCAGAATGGCCGGATCTATCATGTCCTCACGGTTCGAGGCACCGATGACGATGACGTTATCGAGCCGCTCCACGCCGTCAATTTCGGCAAGCAGCTGGGGCACGATGGTCGTCTCAACATCGGAGGACACTCCGGAGCCACGGGTCCGGAAGAGGGATTCCATCTCGTCGAAGAACACGACCACGGGGTGGCCATCGGCGGCTTTTTCCCGGGCACGGGCGAAAATCGTACGCAGGTGGCGCTCCGTTTCACCGACGTACTTGTTCAGCAGCTCAGGACCTTTGATGTTGAGGAAGAAGGAGCTGCGATGAGCGCTCTGGCTACGGCGCGCCAGGGAATTCGCCACCGCTTTGGCGATCAGTGTCTTGCCGGTTCCGGGCGGACCGTAGAGCAGAATGCCCTTGGGCGGATTCAACCCGTGTTCACGGTAGAGCTCGGGGTGAAGGAAGGGAGTTTCCACGGCGTCGCGGATTTGTTCAATCTGCTCGGTCAGGCCGCCGATATCTTCGAAGGTGACGTCGGGGACTTCCTCTAGGACGACATCCTGGACTTCGGTCATGGGAACCAGGTCCAGTGCATAGCCGGAACGGAAATCAACTGTTACGGCGTCGCCGACCCGGATGGGCTGATCAATGAGCCGGTGTGCACGACGAACCACGCGCTCATCGTCGGCACGGCCGATGACCACCAGCAGACCCGACTCCAGAACTTCCTTCACACGGACGAGGTCACCGGTCTGCCCGGCTTCCAGCACCGCGATGATGTTCAGCGACTCATCGAGTAGCACCTCGGTTCCGGAGGTGACGTTACTGCGTTCCACCAGCGGTGACAGCGAGGTGCGCAGTTTCCGCCCGTTGTAGATGACGTCCACCCCGCCCTGGGCGGCGGCAGCGATCTCCACTCCCTCGACCGGATCACGCTTTTCGTGGATTTCCAACACCGTTGCGTAGCCAAAGGGCGGCTCGGCGGAGAGATCCAGCGCCTGTTTCAGCGTGGTGATCTCGTCACGGGTCGTGTTGAGCAACTCCACCATGCGGCGGTTGTTGCGGGCCGCGGTGTTTATTTCCGAGCGTAACTGGCGGTTTTTCTCGATCAGGGTCGCCAGACGTCGTTTGGTCGCGTCGAACTGGCGCTGCAGCTCAGACTGCGCGCTGTCCTGCTGGGCGACAGGATGGTCCTGCGATGTGAACGATTCCGTCACGAGCACCTTCTCTGTACTGCTGAGGGATGACTTACTGCCCCATCAGTCTACTCGGGTGTGTGTCTCGTCTCCACGTGATTGCGCTGCACGCTGAGCATGGTCGGCAATCCTCTGTGCGTCGCGTCCTGCTTTGCGAGCCTTCTTTTCGCTCGTGGGGCGCTCCCCCACCGCCTGCGGAGTCCACGCCTGTGGGTCCGAAGGGGTCCAGGCTTCGACGTCCACCTCACTGAATTCGGACGCCTTGATGCGCTTGCGTAGCTTCAGCGCTTCCTCCCCCTGCGCCAGACGGCGGGTCACGAGCAGGAATCCGGTGTGGGCCACCATACGGTGATCTGGGCGGACAGCCAGCCCGTCGAGATGCCAGCCGCGCACCATGGTCTCGGAAGCCTCCACCTGGGTGAAGCGTCCGTCCGTCCGGATGGCTTCAGCAACCCGGGAGAGTTGGGTGGCGGTGGCAATGTAGTTCACCCACACCCCGCCGGGGGCCAACACCTGAGCCACGGCATCCACACATTCCCAGGGGGCGAGCATGTCGAGCACGACGCGATCGACGCTGCCCGGGGCGTGATCCTGGACGACGACATCCTGGAAGTCACCAAGTCGAATCCGCCAGCCCGGGTGCTCCTCCCCCAGGAACGCTGTCACGTTGCCGTGGGCGATCTCGGCGAAATCCTCGCGTCGTTCATAGGAGGTGAGCTGACCCTGGTCCCCAATCGCGCGCAACAACGAGATCGACAGTGCCCCTGAACCCACGCCGGCCTCCACCACACGTGCCCCGGGGTAGATATCCCCGAGCTGGACGATCTGGGCGGCGTCCTTTGGGTACACCACGGTGGCCCCGCGCGGCATGGACAGCACGAAGTCGTTGAGCAGGGGGCGCAAGATCTGGTGGTCACGGCCCGCCGAGTTCGGGACGACGACACCTTCCGGGCCACCGATCAGATCGTCGTGGTGAATCACACCCTGGTAGCTGTGAAACTGTCCGCCGGACACCAAAGTGATCGTATTGAGCCGGCCGCGATCATCTTTGAGCTGCACGCGCTCCCCGGAGCGCAGCGGGCCGCGGCGCAGAGAAGAACCAACAGCGGGTCGCGGTGTGGGTAGAGGTGGGTTGGTCATCGTGGAGGCGGTGTCCTCTCGAAAGGGCGCGTGCGGGGGTTCAGCCGTGGCGCAGCACCGGCGAGGCCAGCAGCTGCAGTAGATCGGCGCGGTAAATCACACCAACGATTCCGGCTCGGTCATCATAGACGATCAGTGGTGAGGGAGCGGTTTCCTCGCTACGGCGCATCAGCTGCATTCCGGTCGCCGTGAGGGGCACCACGGCATACGGGTTCACCTCACGCGCCACCGACATCACCGGGGTCACATCGGCTTCGGCGGGATCAACTCCGGCCACGGCGCGAGGATCCACCAGCCCGAGCGCCACGGGTCGACTACTGGTGCCGTCCGGGACGATCACCTGGACCGGCGGATCCGTGTCTTCGCCCGTCTCCGGGTCAGCCCCACAAACTTGGGCGCGGATCAGATCAGCCACGGTTGCACGGATGGATACCGTGACGGCGGCGTGCATCAGCATCTCAGCAGAAATCCGACGCGCGGTCAGTTCGGAACGCGATTGGTGAATGGCCCCGGACGCCGCACTCCAGAGGAACACCGCCATCAGCATTCCAATCAACAGATAGAACGGGTCGAGCTCACCAGCGTGAAGCAACGGAAAGAGCAGTCCGGCCAGGGCCACCGCGACGGCGACACAGCGGCCTGCCCAGCCGGCTGCGAGACGGCCACGGTGCGGGTCACCGGTGGCCTTCCAGACGGCGGACTCCACCAGCCGTCCGCCGTCGAGCGGATGACCGGGCAGCAGATTGAACGCAGCAATCAACCAATTTGCGTAGATCCAATAAAGCAACAGCAACGACCCGGCTGCTCCGGGGATCCACAGGTAGGTCAGCGCGATGCCGAGCCCGGCCGCGGCCACATTGGCGGCAGGTCCGGCCAACGCCACCACCAGCATGCGGCCGGGGGTAGGGGGTGCTCCGGTGTCGCCCACGGAATAGCGGGTCTCCCCGCCCCAGAGCGAGACATGGATGCGGTGCACCGGCCAGCCGAAAATTCCGGCGGCCACGGCATGGGACGCCTCGTGCAGAATGACAATGAGAAGGAGCAGTCCTGCGAAGCACAGCGCCATCAGCAGATGTGCGACGGTGGAAGCCGCGGGCATCACTGCTCGCACTGTCGGCAGGAACAGCATGGTGATGACGGCCGCGAACACGAGCCAGGACCATGAGATGGTCAGGGGCACCCCTCGGAATCTCATCGGTAGCTCTCTGCGCGGTTCGCGGGCGTCGGTGCGAAGGACGGCGATGGAACCATGCACCAAGTCTAGTTCAGCCCACATGCTGACTTCTGCCGCGATAGAGGGCTAGGGTGAAGGTGAACGACAAGCAGACGAGTACGGGGATGTGTATGACGGACGACAACCAGCCTTCCGCCGCCGAGCACCGGTCTCTGGTCGATCACCTGCTCGCCGATCCTGAGGTTACTCACCGGCCCCGTATTCTGCTGGTTGCTTTCGAAGGGTGGAATGACGCGGGAGAGGCAGCCACGGACGCTGTTGAAGAAGTCGGGCGACAACTCGATGCGCAGCAAGTCTCCGTGCTCAACGCCGATGAGTACTACGACTATCAGGTGAATCGGCCCGTGGTGACGCGGCTGGCGGACGGTCGTAGCGATATTGCCTGGCCGCAAACACGATTGTTGCAGTGTCAGTCCCCTGATACCCCTGCGGAACTGTTTTTGATGCTGGGCGTCGAGCCGAACTTCCGGTGGAAGTCCTTCACCGCCGAATTACTCACCACAGCGGCCGAACACCGCATCGACGCCATCGTGCTCGTGGGGGCGCTGCTCTCCGACACGCCCCATTCTCGCCCCCTGAGTCCGACCCTGACCTCCGGCGACGACGCCGTACGTACCGCGGTCGGGGCCCGTGCACCTAGCTATGAGGGGCCCACCGGCATCGTTGGGGTGATCAGTGCGACGGCAGAGAAGGTGGGCACCACGACCGTGTCCATGTGGGCACCGGTCCCTCACTATGTGGCCCAGTCGCCCTCCCCTAAGGCTCAGCTGGCACTGCTGAAGGAACTGGAACAGCTCGTCGACGTGCGGCTGAACCTGCAAGATCGTGCTGACGACGCGGCAGCCTGGGAACGCGGCGTCAACGACCTCGCCGATGAGGATCCGGAGATCGCGGACTATATCCGTCGCTTAGAACAAGCCCGCGACACTGAAGAGCTACCGGAAGCGAGTGGCGAGTCGATCGCCCGCGAATTTGAACGCTATCTGAAGCGTCGCGACCAAGGCTGAATCACAGCACCAGGCCGAGGAGACCGTTGAGCACCTCAGCCACCGTCGGCTCGACCGTTTGGTCTGAGGCTGCAGCGTCACCTTCGGTCTCGCCGTTGTGGACGCGTTCGGCCCACGCATCCACGTGCAGCAGCGCCGCCGGTGCGTTGAGATCGTCCGAGAGGGCGTCGTGTAGTTGGGCATAGAGCGCGGACCCCTGTGCGGCAGCGGGCTGGCCCAGTGCTGAGCGCCAGCCTTCCACCCGGGCTTGGGCCTGGCCGAGTTCTTCTTCGGTGAATGACCAGTCCGTGCGGTAATGGTGACTGAGCAGCAAAGCACGAATCGCCACGGGCTCGACGCCCCGCCGGCGTAACTGCGAAACCAACACCAAATTGCCCAGGGATTTGGACATTTTCACGCCGTCCAGGCCCACCATGCCGGCGTGCAAGAAGGCCTCCGCCAAGGGCTTACCGTCCACGGCGGTTGCGTGGGCCGCTGAGAATTCGTGGTGTGGGAAACGCAGATCGGCGCCTCCACCCTGAACCGAGAAGGGGGCAGGTAGCAGCCGTCGGGCGATGCAGGAACACTCAATATGCCAACCGGGGCGTCCGGGGCCGAGCTGACCACCGTCCCACACCGGTTCGCCTTCACGGGCGGCCCGCCACAGCAAGGGGTCGAAAGGATTGCGTTTGCCCGGACGCTGCGGGTCACCACCGCGCTCCGGGAACACCTCGGTCATGTCCTCGAGGCTGAGACCACCCACGGAACCGAGTGTCCAAGAGGTCTGTGCTTCGGCGGTATCCACCGAGAAGTAAACATCGCCATCCACGGACAAATCATCCTTCGGATCCGCCGGCACCCGGTAAGCCACACCCTTGTCGATCAGGGTCGACACCGCGTCGACCACCCAGTCCACGGTTTCCGTCGCTCCCAGATAGTGGTCGGGGGCGATCACGTTCAGGGCTTCCATGTCGGCACGGAACAAATCGGTCTGCGATTCGGCCAGTTCGCGCCAATCCACGCCCGTGGCCTCGGCACGTTCCAGGAGCGGATCGTCGACGTCGGTGACGTTTTGGACATAGCTGACTTTGAGGCCGCTGGCGCGCCAATAGCGCAACAGCAAATCGAAGCTCACGTAGGTATTGGCGTGTCCCAGGTGAGTCGCATCATAGGGAGTGATTCCACAAACATAGAGCGAAGCCTCCTGCTGGGTACCCGCTGGCTGCAGTGCCCCGGATGCCGTGTCCCAGATGCGTAGCGCATTGGGAAGAACGGGCAGCTGAGGGATGTCGGTCGTCGGCCAAGAACGCATGGGAAGGTTTTCGCTCCTTGAAGCAAGTGGTGGATCAAGTGGTGAAAGGGGTGCTGAAGTTCAGCCTACGGAACCGGCTATTGCCGTTGGAAGGACTACGCGTTGATGACGCCGAAGCCCAACAGCAAGTAAATGGCCAGGCCGAGCAGAATCCGGTACCAGACGAATCCGCGGAACGAATGACTCGAGATGAAGCGCATCAACCACGCGATGACCGCATAGCCGACGATGAAAGCGACGACGGTGGCGGCGAAGGTCTCCATCATCGAGTAGGGGGCATCCACATTAGGTTCCGTCAGAGCGCCGAACAGCTTGTAGAAACCGGAGGCGAACACGGCCGGCACAGCCAGCAGGAACGCATACCGGG
Source organism: Citricoccus muralis (assembly GCF_029637705.1). Lineage (NCBI taxonomy): Bacteria > Bacillati > Actinomycetota > Actinomycetes > Micrococcales > Micrococcaceae > Citricoccus > Citricoccus muralis. Next base: position 1,716,961 of record NZ_CP121252.1, on the reverse strand, counting down.
CGGCAGCTGGTCGGGTATAGCCCAGCGCCAACCCCATGGTGATAGTTCCACCCGAGCGTGAGACCCCGGGGATCAGGGCGAGGGCCTGGGCGAGACCGAAGAGGAGGCCGTCACGCCAGGTCAGGTCGGTCAGCGGTTTAACCTGACGCCCCAGGGTGTCGGCCACGGCGAGCAGCACACCGAAGACGATGAGCATGGTGGCCACGATCCACAGCGAGCGGAAGCTGGTGTCGATGTAGTCCTCGAGCAGCAGACCCAGCACCGCGATCGGCAGGGAACCGATGATGATCAGCCAGCCCATGCGGGCATCGGGGTCGGACCGCTCCACGGCGCCCGTGAGCGACTTGGCCCACTGGGTGATGATGTGCACGATATCGCGCCAGAAATAGATGAGCACGGCGAGTTCGGTGCCGATCTGGGTGATGGCGGTGAAAGCCGCCCCCGGATCGGAGGCACCGGGAAGGAACTCTCCCACGATGCGCAGATGTGCCGAGGACGAGATGGGGAGGAACTCGGTCAGTCCCTGGACCAGCCCCAGGATAATCGCTTCAATCCAACTCACAGCGCCACACTACGCCACGATCCAGTGTCGCGCAGACCGCGACGCACCGGATGAGGCTGAACTCACGCGACTCTCAGCCGAGGTCAGACCCCTGAACTGCCACGTTGGCCTTCGGCCGCCAGGAGTTCATCGTCATCGAGGTCGTCATCGTCGTGATCCGTCGACAACTCGTTCGGATCGAATTCGTCGTCCTCGTCGTTTTCGTCGTCACTGTCCTCGTCGTCGTCATCATCGTCGAAGAGGTCCAGCGGAGTGACCTCGCCGGTGGCTTCATAGAGGGCGTCCTCATACGCCTCGAAGCTGTCGGCGAGGGTTTGATAGGCCGCGTCGAGCACAGGATCTGAATCGCTGCGCTTGGCCGAGGCGGCAGCCAAATGCTCGTGGAGCGCGGAGACGAGGGAATCAAGGGCGATGCGCGGATCGGTGCTCATGGTTACACCGTAGCCGGTGGACCGTCGCAGGAGAAGAGGTCATGACGGTGGTGATTGCTCGGAGAAACGAGCGTCTTGGTACCGACCGCGGTAGCCTGAGGTCACACGATGGAAAGGACAGTGTCTGTGCGGGAGGATCTACACGTCAGCGCGGTGGAATCGATCCAGAAAGTCAAAGACTGGGAGTATCTGGTGATCTCGGTGGGCCCCAGAGAATCCCTGGCCACCGCACGCCGCAGACTGGTCGAGCACGCTGAGTACGGCCGCTGGGAATTGCAACGCAGCATTCTTTACCGCGGTGGACGACGGCGGTTCTGGTTGCGCCGGAAGTTGATGCGCGTCCAGCCGACGCTGGATCGGGTCTAGCCCGCCGGCCGTGACGGTTCGTCGCGGGGAACCCAGACCTCGACTCGTGTCCCGTGCTCATCACTGGAGATGTCGAGGGAACCCCCGCGGTCTGTGACGGCATGACGGATGAGGCTTATGCCGCAATGTCCTGGCGGGGCTGGCTCCTGCGGGTCGAAACCGACGCCGTCATCCGTGATGCACAGGTTGACCCCGTCGTGGTCGGATCGCAGGTCGAGGCGCACCGTCTCCGGAGAGCCGTGGTCGAGGGCATTGCGCACCAACTCTCGTGCTGCCCGGTAGATCAAGGTGGCCACCTCGGTTCCCACCGGCTCCTTCAGATCGAGATCAACATCGATGCGCACGCGGCCGGAGGTCAGATCACGGGCGAGTTCGCCCAGTGCTGTTTCCAGGGACTCGTTGAATTCCGACGGCGCGATCTCGCTCAAAAGGGTGCGCAGGTGCTCGATATCGGTATCGAGTAATTCACCGGCACGCTGGAGCAGTTCCGTGGCGGCCCTGTCGTGCGAAAAAGATTCCACACCGAGTCGTTCGAGGGTCAATCCTAAGCTGGCAAGATCCTGGATCACGTGATCGTGCAGTCTCGCCGAGAGTCGGTGTCGCTCTCGGTCGGATGCGGCCAGGGCAGCGTGGAGCAACTGCTGTCGCTCCTCCTCCCTCCGGGACAACTGCCGAGCCAGGCGCAGTGCCAGGGGCAACGTGGCGGCGCCCAACACTGCCGGTCCCAGAATCGAGATCGGCAACACGACGCCGAGCATTGCGGCCAGCGAGTCAGACTCCGTGGAGACCAAGTAGAGCTCCAGTCGCATCGCGTGACCGGAGGCATCCGTGAAACCGATAAACGCCTCGAGGAGGTCATCGTTGCCTTGTTCGTGTTGATGCTCGGCATCATCGGGGACATCGAGAACGACGACCTCGCCCCGGTCAAGACGAGCTCCCAGCTCCGAATCCACCGCTCGACGCACGCCCTCGTTGCGCGGTTCATCGGAGTAAATCACCACGGCTTCATCGCCGACTAACTGCCAGATCTTGACGCGTTCCAGAACCCCGCCGTCGATGAAGGCCTCGAACTCGTCGGCGATCCGCTCCGGATCTTCGGCGTTGGGTCCGACCAGGTCGACCAGGGTCAGGGGTGCAACCACCGCATGAGCCACGGTGTCGGCGATTACTTCCGCGTTGCTCCGCGCTACCTCGACCGCGATCGCTGTCGAAATGAGCGAGGAGGCCACCGCCATGGCTGCCGTGACGGCGACTGTAGAAGCGGTATGCAGGAGAATGGCTCGCCGTGTAGTCCGGTTCATTTGGCGGACCTGACGAGTGATCATCGTGGTTCCAGAACGATGATCCCTGCGCGAGCGGCAGCTACTACGGCGCCCGCCTGTGTGTGGACACCCAGCTTGGGGAAGATCGCTTTGATGTGATCGCGCACGGTGTAAATCGATAAATGCAGCCGGGCGGCGATCTCCTGTGCGTCAAGTCCTTCGGCCAGGAGGGCGACGACGTCGCGTTCCCGTGGTGACAGCGCACAATCGGGTACCGGCGCCGGACCCGGCCGATCTTCACGCAGGGCGACCAGAACATCCTTGAGGCGTCCCCGCTTAGGAAGCACCCAGTAGGCGCCATTCTCGATCGCGCGACGGGAGACATCCGAACGGGGATGGGCGGTGAGGACGATGATCCGGGCGTGAGGCGCCAGCCGCACCAAATCGGCAACCAGATCTGCTCCGTCACCGTCGGGGAGGCCGAGATCGACCACGGCGGCGTCGAAACGTACGGTCCGGGCCAGCTCCAGAGCCTCACGCACCCCGCTGGCGACCCCAGCGCACGTTAAATCGACTTGACTGTCGATTCCCAGGCGCATCAAGTCCGCGAAAGTCTGATGATCATCGACGACGAGGACAGGCGACAGCATTCCCCCAGTTTAGGGATATGACGCGTGTCGCAACAAGCTTATGCTTACCTTATCTACCAGGTCTCGTGCCGGCGCACTCACACGAAGGACACCAATTTTCCATGAATAGTTCACGTACCCGTCTCGCGCTGATCGCCACTGTGGCGGCTTCGGCCATTGCCCTGTCTGCGTGCGCAGGCGACGCAGAATCGACTTCGAATGGCTCTGACGAGGACCGATCACTGATTGTCTATTCCGGCCGCGATGAGAGCCTGATCGGCCCGATCATCGAGAAGTTTGAGGAGGAATCAGGCATCGAGGTCAAGGTCCGGTACGCCAACAGCATCGAAATGGCCGCTCAGCTGTTGGAAGAGGGCGAGCGCACCCCGGCACAGGTCTTCTTGTCCCAGGAGGCAGGAGCCTTGGGCGAACTCGCGAACGCGGACCTTCTCGCTCCCCTGCCTGAGGAGATCACGGGCGCGGTGGACCCACAGTACAGCGCCGCTGATGATAGCTGGGTGGCACTCACGGGTCGCGCCCGGGTCCTGCTATACGACTCTGAGTCAGTCAGCGAAGATGAGGTTCCTAGCGATGTTCACGCGCTGACCGAGCCCGAATGGCAGGGTCGAGTCGGGTTCGCACCCACCAATGCTTCGTTCCAGTCGTTCGTCACCGCCATGCGCGTGCTAGAAGGTGAAGACGTGGCCGAGGAATGGCTCACGGGGATGATCGACAACGACACCGAGGTGTTTGATCGCAACGGTCCCATCGTCGAGGCCGTCAACACCGGTGCCCTGGACGTCGGCTTGGTCAACCACTACTACTGGGTGGTTGCTGCGGCGGAAGCCGGCGGACCGGAGTCGATGCGCGCACAGCTCAAGTTCGGTGAGCCCGGCACCGTCAGTGCACTCGTGAATGTCACTGGTGCAGGCGTGTTGGCCTCAGCTGAAGACTCTGACGAAGCACAGGAATTCGTGGAGTACCTGGTGAGCGAGCAAGCTCAGGAGCACTTCGTCGAAGAAGCCGGCGAATACTCACTGCTACCGGACGGCCCGTCCCCCGCTGATGTTCCGAGCCTCGACGAGTTGGACGGACCGGATCTGGACTTCTCCGAACTGGCCGACCTTGATGGCACCCTGGAACTGCTGCAGAAGGTCGGCCTGCTCTGACCATGCATGCAGAATCTGGCACGGGGAGGTCGCCGAGGAGGCGGCCTCCCCTCCTGCTGCTCTTAGCCGGCACGACGACCGCTGCGGTGGCTGCCGTTCCCCTGGCGTACTTGGTGATCCGGCTGGCTCAGGCCGACCTTCAACAAGTGATTGATGCGGTGGTGCGCGAGCGAACTCTCGTACTGGTCCTCACCTCGCTGGGACTATCGCTGCTGGTGGCCTTGGGCAGCCTCGTGCTGGGCATTCCGATGGCGTGGGTCCTGGCACGGGTTGCGTTGCCGCTCCCAGGACTCTGGCGGGCGCTCGCGGCCCTCCCCCTGGCGGTTCCCTCCTACGTGATGGCCTTTTCCTGGATCTCCACCTGGCCTGCGCTGTCTGGATTCTGGCCCCTCACGTTGGTGATGATCCTGGCCTGCACGCCCTACGTCACCCTTCCTGTCGCCGCAGCGTTCTATCTTGCGGATCAGCGTGCTGTGGACGTCGCGAGGACCCTCGGACGCGGGCCATTGGGTGCCTTCCGGGCGGCGTTGCTCCCTCAGGTGGCCCCCGCGGCACTCGCAGGGGCACTATTGGCCGGGCTCTATACCCTCTCGGATTTCGGATCGCCGTCACTGTTCCGTGTCCAGACCCTCACGTGGGCTGTCTATGCCGCGTTCGAAGGTGGGCTCAACCGAACCTTGGCAGCAGCGACGGCGTTGATCCTGGTGATGCTCGCTCTTACCCTCGTTCTTATGGAGCGCATGATGAGACGGCGCGCGTCGCGAGGCGGCCGACCAGCATCTCAGATCGTCAGACCACGGCGACTTAACACGAAACGGGTCCAACTGGTGTCCGTCGCCGGTCTCGGCTGCGTCAGCCTCGTCTCTCTAGGAATACCGGCCTATGCACTGACACGTCGGGGATGGGAAAGTCGTTCCGCTGCCACCGACTGGAGCCGCCTGTTCGAGAGCATGGGCACCACGCTCTCGCTGAGTCTGACCGGAGCCCTGATCGCCGTCCTGCTCGGGCTGCCTATTGCCGTCCTTGCAGCACGTTATCGAGGCAGATCCATTGCCACATTGGAATCGGTGGCCTATCTCGGCAACGGGATCCCCGGTCTCGTCGTAGGCCTCTCGTTAGTCTTCTTCACGCTCAATGTTGTACCGGTGCTGTATCAAACGGCCCTGGCACTCAGCGTGGCGTATGCCGTCATCTTTCTACCCAAGGCCATCGGGTCGGCACGATCCGCCATCGCTCAGGTACCCGCATCGCTTGAAGAGGTCTCCCGGACCCTGGGACGCGGACCGCTACATACGTGGACGACCATCACAGCCCGGCTCTCCACACCGGGCATCGCCACGGGAGGGCTGCTCGTCGCCGTGACGGCGATGAAAGAGCTTCCAGCAACGCTGATGCTTTTGCCCATCGGCGCTAATACCTTGGCAACCGAGCTGTGGCGTCACACGAACATGTCCTCCTACGCGGCGGCGGCCCCTTACGCGATCGCCCTGGTTCTCATCGCCTGTATTCCCACCTACTTCCTCTCCCGGACGGAGCTCGATGGAACTCGACGTTGACACCCTCTGTGCCTGGCATGGTTCCGGTCCACAGCGCACACAAATCCTGGATCGGATCAGTCTCCAGGTTCCGGCTGGTGAATTGGGCGCCCTCTTAGGCCCCAGTGGAAGCGGCAAGACGACACTTCTGCGCGCCATCGCCGGACTGCATGCTGATGTTCGCGGCACGATTGTGCTCGGAGGTGAACGCCTCGACGGCATGGCACCTGAACATCGGCGTATCGGACTGGTACCGCAGGACGGCGCGCTGTTTCCACATCTAACGGTCAAAGAAAACATCGGTTTTGGGGTAAAACGCCCCAACGCACGTGACCAGCGCATCAACGAGATGCTGGATCTTCTCGATCTGGGGACGCTGGCCGATCGACTCCCCCACCAGATCTCGGGTGGGCAAGCACAGCGGGTGGCCGTGGCACGTGCGCTCGCACCAGCGCCTCGCCTCCTGCTCTTGGACGAACCCTTTTCCGCACTCGACGCTGGACTGCGGGTCGAAGTCAGGGACGGCGTGATGAGTGCCCTCCGCGAGACTCACACCACAGCATTGCTGGTGACCCACGATCAGGGCGAAGCGATGTCCATGGCCGGACATCTCGTCGTGGTCGCCAACGGGAGGATCACCCAGGCCGGTTCCCCACGGGTGGTCTACGCGCACCCCGTAGATGTTTGGACCGGGAGATTCCTCGGCGAGGTCAATCTCTTCGAAACTCAGACGGACGGAAATACTGCTATGACGCCGTTCGGACCCGCAACACATGCGGAGCAGGAACCAGGGAATGTCACCGTTCTGGTACGTCCGGAGCAGCTCCGACTATCAACCAGCAAGGGAACGGAAGCGATGATTGTCGCCATCCGATATTTCGGTCATGACAGCCTCGTGACCCTTCGAAGTGTCGACCAAGACATCGAAGCTCGACTCCGGCTGGTGGGGAACGCGGCACCGGCCATCGGGACCAGGGTGCGAGTTACGGTGTACGGCCCAGTGAGGGCGTTCAGGAACTGATCTACACGAGTAGACAGCGCCACTCGGCGGCGCCGTGGTGAGCGGCGAGCAACTCGTGTTGGCGGATGAAATCGGGTGGTGAGTCCGACCGCCGGTTTTCGGGGTCCGTGTCAACAGATTTGGTGGTTCTGTCAACATGGGTATGAAAGAACCCCGGAAAACCGGGGTTTTTTCAGTGCGCGGAGGGGGACTTGAACCCCCACGTCCTTGCGGACACAGCGACCTCAACGCTGCGCGTCTGCCAATTCCGCCACCCGCGCGAGTGTCGATCCTGTTGCTTCGGTATAGCTCGTCGTTTTCGACTTCGAAGCTCAGGCAGCGGAGACAACTCTAGCACGGATCTCGGGCTGGTCATGACCACTGTCATCGGGTGGCGTGTCTGGTTAGGGTGGAAGCATGACTCAGCAGCCTTCCCCCTTTGCCCCGAATGACTCCTCCTTCCGTGACGACGTGGTCCGGATGACCCGGGAACTGATTCGCATCGACTCCACGAACTTCGGTGCTAATCGTGCGCGTGGCGAACGCGAAGCTGCCGAGTATTGTGCTGCGATCATGTCCTCGTTGGAGATGAATCCCGAGATCATGGAATCTGAGCCGGGCCGTGCCACCGTCATCGGTCGTTTTCCGGGATGGGACACCTCGGCACCGCCCTTGATCCTGCACGGTCACCTTGACGTCGTTCCCGCCGATGCCGATGAATGGAGTGTGGATCCGTTCGGCGCGGAGCTGATCGACGACATGATCTGGGGACGCGGTGCGGTCGATATGAAGGGCATGAACGCGATGATTCTCGCGGTGCTGCAGCATCTGCACCGCACCGGACAGCGTCCTCGACGCGAACTCATCGTCTGCTTCTTCGCGGACGAGGAGGCCGGCGGAAACTATGGCGCCCAGTGGTGGGTTCGAGAGCGTCCCGAGCTCTTTGCCGACGCTACCGATTCGATCAGTGAAGTGGGCGGTTTTTCCGCCGACATCGAAGGGCAACGCGCCTATTTGCTCCAGACCGCGGAGAAAGGCATTGCCTGGCTCAACCTCACCTCGGTCGGGGCGCCCGGGCACGGCTCCGGGGTGCACCCTGATAACGCCGTGACGCGTTTGGCCGGGGCGATCGAGCGGATCGGCCGGCATGAATGGCCGTTGCAGTACACGAAGACCACCCGGGACTTGATGGAACAGGTCGCCGAAATCATGGGCGTGGACTTCAACCAGGACGATCCCGAGCCGCAGTTGAAAGCATTGGGGGCAGCTTCTCGGTTCGTCGGATCCACTCTGCGCAACTCCTCCAACCCCACCGGGCTGACCGCCGGATATAAGCACAACGTCATTCCGGGCAAGGCCAGCGCCACTGTAGACGCCCGGGTATTGCCCGGGGACGATGAGCATGTGCTGCAGACGCTGCGCGATCTGGCTGGCGAAGGAGTCGAGATTGACGTCGAGCACCAACAGCCCTCGATCGAGGTGCCTTTCTCGGGCGACCTGGTAGACCTGATGGTCGATTCGATCCGCCAGGAAGACCCGGATGCAGTGGTGTTGCCTTTCATGATGTCCGGCGGCACCGACAACAACGCGCTGTCCCGGCTGGGGATCACAGGCTACGGCTTCATGCCACTGCGCCTGCCCGCAGATCTGGACTTCCCGGCGCTTTTCCACGGAATTGACGAGCGGATTCCGGTGGCCTCGCTGACGTTTGGCTGCCGTACCCTGTACCGCATCCTCGAGCCCGGCACCCGCTGATCACGTCCCACCACGTCAAGGATCACCACTGTGTTCACCTCCGATCATGACGAACAGATTTCGCATGTCCTCACCACCGAACTGCTAGAACGCTGTCGCGAGCGTGCGCCCCAGCACGACGACGACAACACGTTTCCTCATCAGGACCTGGCCGAACTCCAGAGAGCCGGATATCTTTCGGCCTTCGCCGCTACGGAGCAGGGCGGCCTGGGCTGGCACATGGACACCGTTTCCGCGGCGCAGCGTCGACTCGCGGCGGCCGCACCAGCCACCGCGTTGGCCGTGAACATGCACCTGGTGTGGAACGGAGTGGCCCGCATTCTTGCGGATCGCGGGGACGAGAGCCTGCAGTTCATTCTGAAGGAATCAGCGCGAGGAGAGATTTTCGCCTTCGGGATCTCCGAGCCCGGCAACGATGAGGTCCTCTTCGACTCGATGACCACGGCCACGCCCGATGGTTCCGGGGGATACACGTTTACCGGCACCAAGATTTTCACCTCGCTCTCACCCGTCTGGACGCGCCTGGGGATCTTCGGCAAGACGCCGGACGGTGAGCAGCTCGTGTTCGGCATACTTGACCGAGATGCCGGTGGAACTGCAGCAGATCCGAACTCCTGGGACATGCTGGGTATGCGGGCCACGCAGTCGTACGCCACCCGTCTCAACGAGGCACAGGTTCCAGCGGAGCGGATCATCCGGCACATTCCCACCGGGCCGAACCAGGACGGCCTGACCATCGGGATCTTCGCTTCCTTCCTCACCTTGATCGCATCGGTGTACACAGGGATCGCCGACCGGGCTTTGCACCTTGCTGTGGACGGCGCCGACCAGCGCATCCTCAGTTCCACAGGGCGTGCTTTCAGCCAGGATCCGGTGACCCGGGATCGTCTGGGCGAGGCGACTCTCCGCGCCATCGGCCTCGACGCCCAACTCACCCAGGTGACTCACGCGATCGCCACGGCTAAGAACTGGGGTGCCGAATGGTTCCCCCGGTTGGTGGCGACGAAGACTCTGGCCGTCCGCGTGGCCCAGCAGCAGGTGGACACGGCGATGCAGGTCGCCGGCGGGCAAGGGTTCCAGCGTCGTCATGAGCTCAGTCGTCTCTACCGCGACGTCCGGGCCGGGGGCTTCCACCCTTCCAACGAAGATTCTGCACGCCGCACGTTGGCCACGTTCGTTCTGGGTCCGCTCCGCGATGACGCGGATGATCAGTCATAATTGAAATAGTCCCCGCCCGAACGGTCGTGAGAGAGGCTGGCACCGATGAGCGATACGGCACGATTGCTGCGTGAGCTGGCTGAAGCGCACGGCATCTCCACCACGTATCAGGGGCAGGACGGCTCTGTCCAGACCGTCGACGACGCGACCCTCGTCGCCGTGCTCGCCGCACTCGGCCAACGCGTCGATGCGGACGGTCCCGTTGGCCTGCAGCAGGCCATCGACGCCCGCGCGCTGGACCGCTGGTCTTGGGTGATCCCGCCCACCACTGTGGTCACCGAGCACTACGAAACCGAAGTCCCGGTTCACTTTCTCGAGGGTGAAACGATCGGGGTACATCTGGAACTGGAAACCGGTACTGTCGTGTCGCTGGTTCCAGTGGGCGACTTCACCGAACCCGTGTGGTCCTCAGGTGTCCAACGCTTCCAGACCACTTTCCGCATCCCCTCAGACTTACCGCTGGGGTACCACCTCCTGGTGGCCACCGTGGAAGGCGAAACCACCGCTACCGGCCACCTCATCGTGGTCCCCGAACGCCTGACGACGGCCGACGCCTACAGGCCAGACCGGGGCTGGGGGCTGGCTGCCCAGCTGTATTCAACCCGCTCTACCGACAGCTGGGGTCTCGGCGACTGGAATGACCTGGAGAAGCTCTGCCGTCTCGCCGCAGATCACGGCGGCGACTTTGTGCTGACCAACCCCCTGCACGCCACCGAACCGCTGCCGCCCGTGGTGGACTCCCCCTACTCCCCCACCTCGCGCAGCTTCCTGAACCCAATCTACCTCCACCTCGAAAGCCTGCCGGAATACCTTGGGGCTGAGGCCGAGATCCGGGCTCAGATCGATGCCCTAGGGGCACCGTTGCGTGATCGGAACACCAGCACCGAGCTTCTGGACCGGAATCCCGTGCTGGAAGCAAAATTGGCCGCGCTGCGCCTGTTGTACCACCACCGGCAGGATCTTCCCGAGCGCACGGAAGCCTATCGGCGCTTCCGCGATGACGTCGGGGTGTTCCTTGACCGTTTCGCCCTCTGGTCCGCGCTACGCCGAATCCTGGCCCCCGAAGATCCGCGCTGGGAGCAAACCCGAACCGCGGGGGCCGCCGAACATGCTGAATTGGCGGAACAGCACGCCGAAGAGCTGGACTTTCACCGCTGGGTGCAGTTCCTGTGCGATGCTCAGCTGCGCGACGTCCAGACCCGAGCGCGAGACGCCGGTATGCGCACCGGAGTCATGGTGGACTTGGCCGTGGGCGCAAACCGCCGCACCGCGGACTGGTGGCTGTACGGTGAGGCGCTGATCGACGAGATGTCGGTCGGTGCACCCCCGGACATGTACAACCAACTCGGTCAAGATTGGTCACAGCACCCCTGGAACCCGCGTGCCCTGGAAGAAACCGGCTATGAGGCGTATCGGACCTTGTTGCGCACCGTGTTGCGTCAGGCCGGGGCCGTGCGCATCGACCATATTCTCGGACTCTCCCGCCTGTGGTGGATCCCGCAAGGCTTTGGCCCCCAGCAGGGCGCCTACGTCCGCTACGATCCCCAGGCCATGATCGGCATCCTGCTCTTGGAAGCCCAACGCGCCAATGTCGTCGTCGTGGGTGAAGACTTAGGCACGGTGGAACCCTGGTTTCAGCAGGAACTGGCCTCCCGGGGCATCCTGGGAACCTCCATCGTGTGGTTTGAGCACGACGACGATGGCCCCATCCCGCCCGAGAGCTACCGTGAGCAGACGCTGGTTGCGGTGAACACCCACGACCTGCCGCCCACCGCGGGCTACCTCACCGAGGCGCACCTGCACCTGCGGGAACAACTTCGCCTGCTCACCCGGTCTGCCACCGAGGAGCGTCGCGAATTCCGCGCGCAGCTCGACCAGGTGCTCCGCGCCCTGGTGGCTGCCGGAGCGCTGGACGAGATCCCGGACGGCGCCCCGAGTAGCTGGAGCGAAGCAGAGATCGAGACGGTGATCCTGGGCCTGCACCGCTATGTCGCGTCCTCGCAGGCCGTGCTGCTGAGCGTGTCGCTGACCGATGCCGTCGGCGACCGCCGGATTCAGAATCAGCCCGGAACCCTGCAGGAGCAGTACCCGAATTGGTGCGTTCCGCTCAGCGACGACGCTGGAGAACCGGTCCTCGTTGATGCCCTCAGTAGCCTGCCGCGGGTGGCCCGGCTCTTGAACACCGTGAATGAATCCGTGCGAGGAGCCCGGTGACGCCCCAGGATCCGCAGCTGCCGCTGGTGGTGATGCTCAGTTACCACACCTCACCCCTGGAACAGCCCGGTCAGGGTGACGCCGGCGGGATGAACGTCTACGTGCGCCGGGTTTCTGCCGCCCTGGCCGATCTGGGTCACGACGTCGCCGTGCTCATTCGGCGTACTTCCTCCGAGCAGCGCACCGTCGCCCTGCCCGAAAGTCCCCGGGTGCAGGTCATCCCCGTCACCGCCGGCCCGGCCCGTGAGGCCACCAAAGAGGAACAGATGGCGTGGCTTCCCGACTTCGCGATGGCCGCTACCGCGCAGGTCAGGGACCTGACGTCCGCCGGCCGGTCTGCGGTGTTGCACAGCCACTACTGGATGTCCGGGAAGGCCGGTGTCACGATCGCCGCCGCCCTGGGGTGGCCGTGGCTGCACTCCATGCACACCATCGGCGCCGTGAAGAATGCGCGGGACGACGACGCCGACGAGCCGGAGCAGCGTCTCCGCGCGGAAACTGAGATTGGCCTGCGCGCCGGCGCGCTGATCTCGAACACGACGATTGAGTCAGCCGAGCTCATCGCATACTGCTCGGCCACCGACCATCGGATCCATGTCATCCCGCCCGGGGTCGACCACCACATCTTCCGACCCGACGGCGCCCGTGAGTGGCCCACCGACGACGAACACCGGTTGCGGTTACTCTTCGCTGGTCGATTTCAGCCGCACAAGGGGCCGCACGTCATCATCGAGGCCCTCGGACTCATTCATCGCGTGCACCACCGACTCGACGAATTTGATGTCCACTTCACCGGCGCCCAATCCGGAGCCCGGCAACTCGACCTGGCACACCTGGCACAGCAGCGCGGCGTGCTCTCCGCGTGCACCTTTACTCCCCCGCTGAGCCCCGAGCGGCTGGCCCGACTCATGCGTGCCGCCGACGTGCAGCTGATGCCCAGCTATTCTGAGTCGTTTGGTCTGATCGGGGTGGAAGCTCAGGCGTGCGGTACTCCGGTGTTGGCACATCGGGTCGGTGGACTCACCCAGGCCGTGGAGCACGGGCGCAGCGGACGCTTGGTGGCTGATCTGTCGCCGCGGTCGTGGAGCGAAGCACTGTTGGCTATTGCAGACGACGCAGCGGCATGGTCCGCACTGAGTGTCTCAGCGCTGGACCATGCCGCCGGTTTCAGCTGGACGGCAAGTGCTCAACAACTCTCCGCCCTGTATACCCGCTTACTTAGGCTCGGGTAATCGTCCCGAAGAAGTGCGGTTTCTGTTTCCGCGCGTTCCACCCGGTGCACCGCAAGGTCTGTGCATCGGCGACGTCGCTGGTGTAACCGACCGTTACCGTGGCAGGCAGCACGACCGGGGATTTGAACTCAATATCCCAGCGGAACCCAGCCTCGGCCGGCTCGCGGCCGATGAGCATCCGCCCGGCCAGGTACATGCCGTGGGCGATCATCGACGGCATACCCAGCGCCTTCGCCGTCAGCGGGTTAATGTGGATCGGGTTAAAGTCCCCAGAAACAGCTGCGTAGTCGCGCCCCGTTGACGACGGTAGTTTCCACTGCCCGGTCTTCGCCGGCAACTCCGCTGTCCGGTCGCTCGCAGAACCACCGGCTCCACGGGAGCTCTCGGCTTCTCCCGGCTCGACCAAGCGCACACCGCGTGCCAAATACGTCGACACCGATTCCCACAGCGACTCGCCGGTGGCACTGTCTGCGACGCGGGCATGGATCTCGACCGTGGTGCCGGCGCGGTGGCCACCCAGCGATTCGGCCCAGACCTCCACGTCCACCGGCGACTCCACCTGCACAGGGCGATGATGCGACACCGCATTCTCGGTGTGCACCAGTCCCAGCAACGGCAACGGGAAGTCCGACTGCGACATCAGATGCATCATCAGCGGGAACGCGGCGATGTGCACACCCACCGAGGCAACTACCCCGTCGGCGACGGGCGCGAACAGGCTCGCGTAACGGTCGACGTCGTCCTGTGTAAACCGGTGACCGCTGATCCGCACCCCCTGGGTCGGCAATTGCCGCGGTGTTCGGGAACCGGTGACCTTCCGCCGGGCCATGGTGGTCACCGCATCGCGGTACGCACCACCCAAACCGGGAAGTCCGGACAGCGTGCGAAATGAACGACCGGCGCTGGAGAACTCTGCGCTCATCTCACGCCCCCATGATGGCTTGGCCGCACACGCGCAGCGTCTGCCCGTTGATACCGGCTGCCTCGTCGGACACCAAGAAAGCGATGGTCTCGGCCACGTCCTCAGGCTTTCCGCCCTGGCGCAACGAATTCAACCGACGCGCCACCTCGCGGGTCGCCACCGGAATCTTCGCGGTCATCTCAGTCTCGATAAAGCCGGGCGCCACCGCGTTCATGCTGCCACCCGTGGAGGCCAGCAGCGGCGCAGTGGCCTCGGTCATCCCCATGACGCCCGCCTTGGACATGGCGTAGTTAGACTGACCGCGGTTGCCAGCAATCCCCGAAGTCGACGCCAACGTGGCGATCCGCAGCTGTTCGGAGACGGTCGCGCCCCGGTCGGCCAGAAACGCCTCGTTCATCCGCAACTGCGAGGCCAGATTGACGGCGATCACCGAATCCCAGCGTGCCGCATCCATGTTCGCCAGCAGCTTGTCGCGGGTGATACCGGCGTTGTGCACCACAATATCGAGGCGGCCATAACGATCACGGCAGTGCTCGATGATCCGCTGACCCGCATCATCAGCCGTAATATCCAACTGCAGGGCGGTGCCATTGAGACGGTTCACGACGGCGGCCAGCTGATCGCCAGCGGCCGGCACATCAATGCCGACCACCTGCGCGCCATCGCGATGTAGCGAGTTGATGATGGACGCACCGATTCCGCGTGCCGCACCGGTCACCACAGCAACCTTGCCCGCCAGCGGGCGAGCATGATCCGCGGGAACAGCGCCGGCGTCGCTCCCAACGCGCACAAACTGTCCGCTCACGTAGGCACTGCGTCCCGAGAGTAGGAATCGCACCGCACCCAGCGCCGACGCCGAAGAAGCACTGACGCCGTCGGCCAGCAGAATCCCGTTGGCGGTGGCCCCTCGCCGCATCTCCTGCGCCATGGAGCGGGTTGCCCCGGCGATACCACGATGGGTGGCACGATATGCCGGTGCGGCGGTGTCCGTGGACTCGGGGTCGCGTGCCACCACGATGACGCGGCCACAGCTAGCCAAACGGCGCAGGGCGGCCCCGGCTGTGCGCAGCGGCGCGGACACCTCTTCGGGACGCTGTGCTTCGTCGAGCACGACCAGGATGGCGGAGAATTTCTCCTTCAGGCCCGGATCGCGCCGTACATCCACTCGGTGGTCGACCAGCCAGCCGGCAATCGTGTGGGCACCCTCAGACTCTCCGATCACCAAGACGGGACCGGTCGCCAGGGCTTCACCGGGGGTGTACCGGCGCAATGCCACCGGTTGTGGCAGACCCAACGTCGAAGCGACCTTGGCGCCGAGGGGGTTGTTGACGAACTGGGAGTAAGAATCTTTGGGACTCACGTGTGTCCTTCCTTGCTAGAGCCTTGTCAGACCCATGTCGATGAAGCGAAGCGGTCGAAAAGCGTTCTCAGCTCAGCGTCCTCGCAGGATGGCCACGATGCCCTGCCCGCCTGCGGCACACACCGAGATCAGGCCGAGCGAGCCGGCGCCCTTCTCGTGAAGCATCTTGGACAGCGAGGCGGTGATGCGGGCCCCGGTCGCCGCGAAAGGGTGTCCCGCAGCGAGCGATGAGCCCTTCACGTTGAGCTTGGCTCGATCGATGGAACCCAGGGCGCCGTCGAGTCCGAGCTGATTGCGGCAGTAGTCCTCGTCCTCCCAAGCCTTCAGAGTCGACAGCACGGTGCCGGCGAAAGCCTCGTGGATCTCGTAGTAGTCAAAGTCTTGCAGAGACAGACCCTGGCGAGCCAGCATCCGCGGTACGGCCTGAGCCGGTGCCATCAGCAGACCCTCGTTGCCGTCGACAAAGTCCACCGCAGCCGTCTCGTAGTCGACGAATTCTGCCAGGATGGGCAGGTTCCGATCCTGGGCCCATTTCTCACTGGACACCAGCACTGCGGCTGCACCGTCGGTCAGCGGGGTAGAGTTGCCCGCCGTCATCGTGGCCTGATCCCCCAGCTCCTTACCGAAGGCTGGCTTCAGGCCCGACAGCTTCTCCACCGTGGAGTCGGGGCGTAGATTGTTGTCCTTGGACAGGCCGCGGAACGGGGTGATCAGGTCGTCGAAGAAGCCCTCGTCGTATGCCTTAGCCAGGTTCTGGTGGCTGGCCGCGGCGAGCTCGTCCTGGCTCTGGCGGGTGATGCCCCACTTCAGGGTGGTCTGGGCCTGGTGGTCGCCCATGCTCATTCCAGTGCGCGGCTCGCCAGCTCCGGGAGCGTCGGGAGCGAAATGGCCGGGACGCAGCTTGATAGCGGCCTTGATACGGTCCTGAGTGGAACGGGCACGGGCCAGCTCCATGAAGATGGCGCGAGCCTTGCTGTTGAAGACCAGTGGTGCGTCGGAGGTGGTGTCCACGCCGGAACCGATACCGCTTTCGATCTGGCCGAGGCGGATCTTATTCGCCAATCCACCGATAGCCTCCATACCGGTGGCGCAGGCGATCTGTACCTCGTGGGCAGGGGTGGTGGGATCGAGGCTGGTGCTCAGCACCGACTCGCGCGTCAGGTTGAAGTCCTTCGAGTGCTTCATCACTGCGCCTCCCACGACTTCGCCCAGGCGCTCCCCCTGCAGCCCGAAGCGCGCGATGAGACCGTCGAGTGCGGAGGTGAGCATCTCCTGGTTGGAAGCGGTGGCGTACTTGCCGTTGGAACGAGCAAAGGGAATGCGGTTGCCGCCCACGATCACGGCCGGACGTACCTTGCCGCCTGCGACGGCTGCCTGCTGATTGTTCCTGTTCTCGGTCACGGAAACTCCTTGTCAACGAATATGGTCGGAAACTGTGATGGCTATTACTGAAATCCAGCGTACCTGATACGCTGAGTATCGTGAACACTCATGAGGCGATCAATTCGGACGGCCGTAACACGCGCTGGGACCAGCACCGCCGTGAGCGCCGTGATGAACTCATCAAATCCGCTCGCGCTGCCGTGCACGATCTCGGTCCATCCGCGTCGATGGACGAAATCGCTGCGCATGCAGGAACATCGAAATCGGTGTTTTATCGATACTTCGGAGATAAAAATGGGCTACAGCGCGCGGTAGGCGAAAAGGCCACAGAGTTCGTGGCCACCGAGTTGCTCCGCGCTGCTCGAGGCAAGGATAACCCGCTCGAAGCGTTGCAGACCATGATCAGGATCTACCTGGAACTCGCCGAATCCTCACCGAACGTCTACACGTTCTCTACGGAGTCCGATGGTGAAACTTCAGAGTTTTTCTCCGGTATCGCCGATGTGATGTCCACGATCCACGAACGATTCGTGGTCGAGACGAAGCCCGAACACCGCGAAAACATGGCCGCTCGCGTGTCCGCCACTTATTGGTCGACCGCCGCGATCGGATTTATCCGCCACGCCGGTGAGCAGTGGCTGACCGAACCTCCACACGAGGATCGGCCCACCGCCCCGCAGCTGGCCCGCTATATCACCCGTTGGCTGGTGCAGGGGTTCCAGCCCTCTCGCACGATCCAGCCCACTACGCCACCCAGACACGCTTGAACGCCCGCTAACTTTAAGGAGCATCCCATGTCACCCAACGCTTCTCAGCTCAACATCAACCAGCAGTTGGTCCAGGATCTACTGCTGGGCCGCTGGGCCGACGAACGCCGCGATTCTCGCGATCGCATGAAGAATCCCGAATATCACAAGATCGAGGGACAGCCCTACACCGAGCACCGTGAGCGGACTCTGGGCCAGCTTCAGGCCCTGGTCGACGAACACGCAGTGCAGAAGGCCTTCCCTTCCCGCTTCGGTGGCGAGGACAACCACGGCGGCAATATTGCCGGCTTCAGCGAGCTGGTGCTGGGTGACCCGTCAATGCAGATCAAGGCGGGCGTGCAGTGGGGCCTGTTTGGCGCCGCGATCCTGCACCTGGGTACCGAGCAGCACCACGAGGCTTGGCTGCCACAGATTATGGATCTGAGCCTTCCCGGCGCCTTTGCCATGACCGAGATCGGTCACGGCTCTGATGTCGCCTCGCTGGCCACCACCGCTACCTACCTGCCAGAGTCGGACGAATTTGAGATTCACACACCCTTCAAGGCGGCGTGGAAGGAATACCTCGGCAACGCTGCCCTGCACGGTCGCGCAGCCGTAGTGTTCGCTCAGCTGATCACCCAGGGAGTGAATCACGGTGTTCACTGTTTCTTCGTTCCGATTCGTGACGACAACGGCGAATTCCTGCCCGGTGTGGGCGGCGAAGACGATGGCGTTAAAGGTGGACTGAACGGCGTCGACAACGGTCGTCTGCACTTCACCCACGTGCGCGTTCCGCGCACCAACCTGCTGAATCGCTACGGCAACGTCGACGAAAACGGTGTCTACACTTCCCCGATTGAGTCCCCCGGGCGCCGCTTCTTTACGATGCTGGGCACACTCGTGCAGGGTCGTGTCTCGCTGTCGATGTCCTCGGCAGTGACCTCCGCCTTGGCGCTGACGGGCGCGATTACCTACGGAAACCAGCGTCGTCAGTTCAACGCCAGCTCGGACACCGAAGAAGAAGTGCTGCTGGACTACCAGCTACACCAGCGCCGGCTGATCGATCGTTTGGCCCGTACGTACGCCGACATGTTCTCAGCGAACACCCTGCTCGAGAAGTTCGATGAGGTGTTTTCCGGTGCCGCCGACGATGACGATAACCGTCAGGAACTCGAGACGCTGGCCGCTGCTATTAAGCCGATGACCACCTGGAACGCGCTGGATACACTTCAGGAAGCCCGCGAGGCCTGCGGTGGTGCTGGTTTCATGGCGAAGAACCGCTTTGCGAGCCTGCGCGCAGATCTGGATATCTACGTCACCTTCGAGGGCGATAACAATGTGCTGCTCCAGCTGGTCGGCAAACGCCTGCTGACCGACTTCTCCAAGGAACTGTCGAACATGTCCGTGGGCGTATTGTCTCGGTTCGTCGCCGATCGCGCTTCGGAAGCCGTGGTGCAGCGTTCCGGCCTGCGCCGCGTAGTGCAGACCGTTCAGGATGTGGGTTCGGAGCGGAAGTCCGCGAACTGGTTCAAGGATCCTGAGGTGCAGCGTGCCCTGCTTACCGACCGAGTTCGCGTGCATGTCACTGAGATCGGCACCGCGATGATGCCGGTGGCCAAGAAGTCGCAGGCCGAGCAGGCGCGCGTCTTCAATGAAAACCAGTTCCAGCTCATTGATGCGGCCAAGGCGCAAGCCGTTCTGCTGCAGTGGGAGACCTTCACGGAGGCCCTGGACCAGGTCAAGGACGAAGACACTCGCACCGTGATGACGTGGCTTCGGGACCTATTCGTTCTCAACGAGATCGAGCGTGACCTGGGTTGGTTCATTGAGAACGGTCGCATCTCTCAGCAGCGTGCACGCACTCTGCGCGGCTACACGAACCGTCTCGCGGCTCGACTGCGTCCCTACGCGCAGGATCTGGTGGACTCCTTCGGCTTCGAACAGGACCACCTTCGTATGGATGTGGCTACTGGGGAAGAACAGGTTCGTCAGGAAGAAGCCGCGGAGTACTTCCGTCGGTTGCGCGCTGACGGCAACGCACCGCTGGATGAAAAGGTGCTCAACGCACGCCGTAAGGCCGAAGCCAAGGCAGCTCGCAAAGCGGAGGCCAAGGCTGGGAAGCGCTAAACGCGAACTCGCGGATTAAACGCCGGTTGCTGGGGCAGGATCACCGATCCTGCCCCAGCACTGTTTGATAAACATTGACCGTCTTTTCGGCAATGGACTCCCAAGAGAAGTATTCCTGGGCTCGCACCCGGCCGCGCTCCCCCATCTGCTGAGCGTGTTCAGGGTCGGAAAGTACCTCTGTGAGTGCAGCCGCGAAATCGGCCACGAACTGTTCTTCGTCCAAGGGGGTGCCGGATCCGTCGTCCACCTGATCCAGGGGCACCAGCATGCCGGTAGCGCCGTCTTCAACAACCTCGGGAATCCCACCGGTGGCTGAGGCTACCACGGCTGTGCCGCAAGCCATCGCTTCCAGATTGACGATGCCCAGCGGTTCATAGATTGAGGGGCAGGCAAACACGGTGGCTTGGGAAAGCACCTGGGTGATCTCGGCGCGGGGCACCATGCCTTCGATAACGAAGACTCCGTCACGCTGGGAACGCAGTTCGTCCAAGAGCGCATTAACTTCGGCTGCGAGTTCAGGCGTGTCAGCGGCTCCCAGGCAGAGCACGAGCTGCACACTCGAGTCCAAGAGGCGGGCAGCTCGGAGCAGGTAAGGAACACCCTTTTGTCGTGTCACTCGACCGACGAACGCCACCGTTTCCCGATGCGGGTCGATGCCACGCTTCTCGAGTGCGTCCACGTCATGTTGTGGTGTCCAGATGGTGGTGTCGATGCCGTTGTGCACCACGTGGAGTTTCTCGGGGTCCACCCCGGGATACGCCTTGATAATGTCGCGTCGCATGCCCTCGGATACCGCAATGATCCCGGCGGCCGAATCATAGGCGGTGGCCTCAGCCCAACTCGACAGTCGGTAGCCACCGCCGAGTTGCTCAGCTTTCCACGGGCGCAACGGCTCTAAGGAATGGGCGGAGAGAACGTGCGGGATATCGTAGAGTAGCGAGCCGAGGTGGCCGGCCATGTTGGCATACCACGTGTGGGTGTGTATGAGATCGGTGCCGTCGAATCCAGAGAGCATGCCCACGTCGGTGCCCAGGGTCTGCACGGCAGCATTCGCCGAAGCCAGCGTCTCTGGCGTCTGATAGCTCGTGACAGAAGCCCCGTGATAGTCGGCGTCGCGGGGTGCGCCGAAGGCATGAACGCGGAGGTCAACATGCGAAGCCAATACGCGTGACAGCTCGGCAACGTGGACTCCAGCCCCGCCGTAGATCTCTGGAGGGAACTCTTTGGTGACGATATCGATTCTCACGATCCCACCGTATGCCACGCTCTCATGGCGCCGATAGCTTCCGGCGACGCACGCGGTGCCGTTACTACGAAGTCATGTGAATAAACGCGGTTGAACTATGGCAAAAACGATGGTGGCTGGATACTCTCAACCTGAAGGATCCCTTGAAACGATTGAGGAGTGCAGTGGCACAGAAGAAGGTACTAGCAATCGTTCTCGCCGGTGGCGAGGGGAAGCGGCTGATGCCGTTGACCGCTGACCGGGCCAAACCGGCTGTGCCGTTCGCCGGTCAATATCGGCTGATCGATTTCGCGCTGTCGAATCTGGTGAACTCGCATTACCTGAAGATCGTGGTCCTCACCCAGTACAAGTCGCATTCACTGGATCGGCACATTTCCGAGACGTGGCGTATGTCCACGCTGTTGCAGAATTATGTTGCCTCGGTGCCTGCCCAGCAACGTCGTGGCAAGGAATGGTTCCTCGGCTCCGCCAACGCCATCTATCAGTCCATGAACCTCATCTCCGATGCTCGCCCAGATATTGTCGTGGTCATCGGTGCGGATCACGTGTACCGTATGGATTTCGAGCAAATGGTGCAGCAACACATAGACTCCGGCGCCCATGCCACCGTGGCGGCAGTGCGTCAGCCGCTGGAATACGCTTCGTCGTTTGGCGTCATCGAAACGGATTCCAAAGACCCCCGCAAAATCGCCCGTTTCGTGGAGAAGCCGAAGTCCACGCCGGGCCTGCCCGATGACCCCACCCAATTCCTTGCCTCGATGGGTAACTACGTCTTCACGAAGGACGCTTTGGTGGAAGCCCTAAACAAGGATGCCGCCACCGAGGACACCAAGCACGACATGGGTGGAGACATCATCCCCTGGTTTGTGGAGAAAGGCTCGTGCGGCGTCTACGACTTCACCCACAACGATGTACCCGGCCAAGACGCGGGCGTACATTACTGGCGCGACGTCGGGACCTTGGATTCGTATTATGAGGCGCACATGGACCTGGTGAGCCCCTGGCCAGAATTCGACCTCTACAACGACGAATGGCCGATTTTTACTCGGCAACAGATCTCCCCACCGGCCAAGCTGGTGCGTTCTGCGACGAAGCGGCCGGGCACGGCGGTCGATTCCATTCTGTCCCAGGGGGTGGTGATTTCCGGGGGCACTGTCGCACAGTCGGTGCTGTCGACCTCGGCACGGGTCAATCACGATGCATGGGTTGAACAATCGGTGCTCCTCGATAACGTCCTCGTCGGTGAGGGCGCCCAAGTGCGCAACGCCATCGTCGATAAGAACGTGGCAATTCCGGCGGGAGTGCGCATCGGATTCGACCGTGAGGAAGATGAAGCACGCGGGTTCACGGTCACGGAGTCCGGGCTGACAGTGGTGGCGAAGAACCACGCCATCACAGCCGAGCCGGGGGCCTGATTCGCCGTCGAGTAGAGATGGTTCAATAGAGGGATGACCTCCCCTGAGCTTGATCTGGATCACAAAAACCTGCACCGCGATGAGGCGGAGACCCGAGCAACACTGGTCACCGTGTTTGACTACGATGTCACCGTCGATCTGAGTCGGGCCGAAAATCTGGACGAGGACACCTACCCTGTCGCCACGGTGATCCGATTCGACTGCCATGTCCCCGGCGCCACCACGTTCTTGGATTCCCTCCACGCCGAGGTGCACCGGGTGGTGCTCAACGGTAAGGAACTGCCGCTGGAGACCACGGTGGGGGCCGCGCGTATTTTGCTGCCTCGACTGCAGGAACACAACGAGGTACGAATCGAATCCGCCAGCTACTTCTCCACGTCGGGCGAGGGCATGCACCGTTTCCGCGACCCAGGAGATGGGCGGGTCTATCTGTATACCCAGTACGAACCGGCCGATGCGCGGCGGGTGTTTCCGAATTTCGAGCAACCGGATCTCAAGGCCCGCTTTACCTTCCACCTGAAGGGTCGGGAAGACTGGGTGCTGGCCTCCAACCAGGACGAGATGTCGCACACGATCCACGAGGGTGTGGCGACCGTGGACTTTGCCGCGACTCCCCCACAATCCACCTACATCACCACGCTGTTGGCCGGGCCTTACCGGCAGTGGACAGATCGATGGGACGGGCACCCGCAGTCCGGTTCGGATCCCATCAATCTCCGCATCTTCGCCCGTGACTCGCTGGCCGAACACGTTGATACCGAGGAGATTTTCGCGATCACTCGGTCCGGGCTGGATTTCTTCCACGATCTGTTCGGGGTGGCCTATCCCTGGGGGAAGTACGACCAGGCGTTCGTGCCCGAATACAACCTCGGTGCGATGGAGAACCCGGGACTGGTGACCTTCACCGAGCACTATATCCCCACCTCACAGGCGACCGAAGCACAACGGCAGGCCCGGGCCACCACCATCATGCACGAGATGGCACACATGTGGTTCGGAGACTTGGTGACCATGCGTTGGTGGGACGGTCTGTGGCTGAAAGAGTCCTTCGCCGACTACATGGGTACCTTGGCGGTGGACCGGGCCACCCGGTTCGAGGGTGCTTGGGCCACGTTCGCCCACCGCCGCAAAGCGTGGGCCTATGTACAGGACCAGTATTCGACCACGCATCCGATCGTTGCTGATATTGCTGACCTGGAGGCGACGCGCCAGAACTTCGACGGCATCACCTATGCCAAGGGTGCTTCCGTGTTGAAACAACTCGTGGCTCATGTGGGTGAAGATGCTTTCAATGCGGCGTCACGGATATATTTCGAAAGGTACCGATGGGGTAACGCCAGCCTCGACGATTTTCTCGCGGTGCTCTCCGAGACTTCGGGACGGCCGATGCAGGACTGGTCTCGCGTGTGGTTGCAGGCCGCTGGGGTAACTCACCTGTCATGGTCCGAGGACGGCGCGGGAGCCGTGGTGCACCAACAGAACCCAGATCCCCGTGGTGGCGAGGCCCCGCAACGTCCGCATACGTTCCGGGTGGGCCGGTACGAGCTCGACGACGAGGGGGCGCTCACCCGGACGGCCCAACACGGCTACGAACTTACGGTCGGAGCCGCCGCGCAGCCGATCGCCGAGGTGGATGTCAGCGCCGCAACAGACCGGGTGATCCTGCTCAACGATGATGACCTGAGCTACGCCGTCGTGCATCTGGACGAAGACTCGTTAGCTGCTGTGCTCAAGCACCCACTTGCCGACCCGCTGGCTTCGGCCACCGTATGGGCATCGCTGTGGAATGCCGTGCGTGACGGACGAATATCGGCGGAGCGTTACCTCGAAGGGGCCATGGCGGTCTCGGATGAGCTACATGATGTGGGGCTACACGCCGGCGTGCTACGGCAGAGTGTGACCGCGCTTCACCGGTATCTTCCTGCTGAGCGCAGAGCAGAGTGGGCGCAACGCTGGGGTGCCGTGTTGTTGTCCTCGCTGACGGAGCTGGGTGACGGGTCCGACCGGCAGCGTTCGGCGGTGAGAACTCTGACCTTGCTGGCACGCGGATCCGGGGTGTTGCTGGAGGAGATGGAGCAGCTCGCCAGCACCGATCGCGAACAGGGGTGGGTTTTGGCGCCGGGGTTGTGCGTGGACGATGAGGTGCGCTGGGCTGCCCTGATTGCCCTGGCTGCACAAGGTCGAGTGGATCAGGCACGCCTGGATACCGAGCTGGAGGTCAAAGTCGATGCCATGACCCGAGTTTGGCACCGTACGGCGGTGAGCTCCCAGCCCATCGCCACAGTGAGGGACGCCGCCTGGCACGCGGTGCTCACGGGCATCGACGCGGAAGGGCAGACGCTGTCCAATGACCTGCTGTCGGCAACGGCGGAAGGCGTCACCGCGTCGCGACCGGAGTTGATTTCGGGATTCGAACCGGAATTCTGGTCGAGTCTGGAACAGATTTGGACGCGACGCTCCATCGGTATTGCAACCCGCACGATAGAGGGGCTGTTTCCCGGATACCACGATGCAGAAGTGGACGGGGTCGCGGTGGCCGAGGAGCATCCTGTGGTGGTGGCCGGCCAGTCGTGGCTGGACGAACACTCGCAGGCTGCGCACACGCTACGCCGGGTGATCATCGAAGAACTCGAGGATCTGCGCCGGGCGGTGCACGCTCAGCTCATGGAACGCGGTGAGTCCACTCCGGCCGGTTGAACTTCTCTTCTGCCAGTTGTTCGGCACGCTGCAGTAGGTCATCGTCGAGCTCGACGACCTCGGCACCGTAGCGGGTCCGAAACTCGTTGATCATGACGTCCCAGATCTGTTGGCGGCTGAGCCCGGTCTGGCGGCGCAATGGATCGACCCGCTTCTTCGCTGAACGGATGCCCTTGTCGGAGAGCTTTTCCTGACCAATGCGCAGCACCTCGGTCATCTTGTCGGCGTCGATGTCGTAGCTCATGGTGATGTGGTGCAGCAGTCCCCCGCGCGCAAGTCGCTTTTGTGCGGCACCGCCGATCTTGCCTTGCGGGGTGGCGATGTCGTTGAGTGGCTTGTAGTACGCCTCCACCCCCACGTCCGCCAGTGCCTGCATCACCCAGGCGTCCAAGAACGGGTAGGAATCGCTGAAGCTCATGCCGTCGACCAAAGAGAGGGGGGCGTAGAGCGAATAGGTGACACAGTTGTCCTGCTCCATGAACATGGCGCCCCCGCCGGAGATCCTGCGGGCCACGGTGACGTTGTGTTTGGCGACGCCTTCGGGATTGACCTCATTGACGTAGGACTGGAAAGAACCGATGACGATGGCCGGGTGGGTCCACTGCCACAGTCGCATGGCCGGTGCGCGGCGACCGGCTGCGACATCCTCGGTCAGGATCTGGTCGAGTGCTAATTGGGTCATGATGGGCAGCGGTGTGGGAGGGATGATCTGCCAGGTGTGGTCCTGCCAACGGGTGGCATACCCGGTAGCACGGCGCACGGCTGTGGCGATGGCTGCGGTATCAAAACCGAACAGCACCGCGTCGTCACGCAAGGATGCGTCCAGGGCGGCGCGCAGATCGGCGTGCGAGGTGTCTGTCTTCATCCCGCGTATCGCGGCATTAATGTCGTCGAGGGCCTCGTCGGGTTCGAGGAAGAAGTCCCCGTTAATGCGGGCGGACTCGATGAGTTCATTGCGGACGCTCAGGTCGGCAATGACCAGCTTGCCGCCGGGAACCTTGTACTCGCCGTGGAGGTCTTGTAAGGACGTTGAATCTGCAGTCACCCGTCCAGACTACGACAGATCGATCGATAGAATATGGGTCATGCCCACGGAACCTGATACACCTCCTGCGACTGTGCCTGTGAACCGCCCTGTGTCCGCCTGGCGACGGTTCACCCAAACCGTGGGCTGGCCAGCACTGGCGGCGGTGGCCGCGTGGGTCGGCTTTTCTCGACACCTGGTTGGCACCGATGGATCGCATGTTTTGATTTACGTGCTAACTCTGGTTCCGGTGCTGTTGATCGCCGGCGTCATGGCGCTGGCGGTGCCGCTGCGGCGGAAGCAGGTCATCAGCGCGCGGGCATCCGCCTGGTTCTTCTTTGCCCTGGGGTGGGGCTTGGTCCTCGGGTTGTTCCTGCCCGATGAGGCTGCAGGGCCGACCGCCGTGGTCTCGGTATTGTTCGGCGAAGGCTGGCAGGGTGCGGAGTCTGCCGTGTCGAACCCGGCCGCCGTCATCATGGTTTTCTCGATGTCGATGGCAGCGGTGTTCGCTTGGCTGGATTCTCGACCCGGTGGTCCGGTGCGTACGCACGATGAGGATCACGCTCAGGGCACTGGGTATTACCCCGTGCTGGGTGAGTAGCGACGTTCCGCGGAAATCACGTAGGACAACCACGTAGGACAACCAGGACATCTCGGTGCCCACGACAACGGCGGCCGCTCTCGCGATGAGAGCGACCGCCGTGGACAGCGTGATGATCCGGACTGATGCCGGATACGGCGACTACTTTTTGCCCCCGAAGCCCTTGAAGCGAGCATTGAAGCGCTCGACACGGCCAGCGGTGTCCATGATGCGCTGCTTGCCGGTGTAGAAGGGGTGGGATGCTGCCGAGATCTCAACGTCGATCACGGGGTAGGTGTTGCCGTCTTCCCACTCCATGGTCTTGTCCGAAGTGGCGGTGGTGCGGGTCAGCACCTTCTCGCCGGAGGCCAGATCGTTGAAGATCACCAGCTGGTAATCCGGGTGAATATCAGTCTTCATGAGTAATCCTTCGCTGGTGCCCCTGGATTTTGCCAGAGGCACGAAAGAGACGTGTGGTTTCGGCCGGAAGGGATTCTCGACCAGCTAGCTACTATACAGGACGCAGTTGCCAAAACGCGACTGCGGCGGCCACCGACACGTTCAAGGAGTCGACGTCCCGATACATCGGGATTTTCACGTGGACGTCACAGGCGTCCAAGGTCTCGGGCCTGACCCCGGTTCCCTCCGCACCCAGCACGAGTCCGAGCCGGTCACGGGCGGCGAGGGTCGGGTCGTCAAGATCGACGGATTGCTCCGTGAGCTCCAGTGCGGCCACGGTCCACCCGGTATCGGACATGCCGGCCAGGGTGTCCTCCCAGTGCTCGACGCGGGCCCACGGCAGGGAGAACACGGTGCCCATGGATACCCGGATGGCGCGTCGATAGAGCGGGTCTGCGCTGCGCGGGCTGAGCAGAATGCCGTCGACGCCCATTCCGGTGGCGGAACGGAAGATGGCACCCACATTGGTGTGATCAGCGACGTCATCGAGTAGCGCAACCCGCCGTGCGCCGTCGAGCACGGACGCCACGCTGCGAGCCTGTGGGCGGTACATGGCGGCCAATGCTCCGCGGTGCAGATGAAATCCGGTGATGGACTGCATCGTCTCGTCGGTGCCGGTGTAGACCGGTACGTCTGGGTGGGCGGCGAAGACGTCCGCCATGGAATCCAGGTACCGATGCGCCAGGAAGAACGACGCCGGCCGCATCCCAGCGGCCAGGGCTCGGCGAACCACCACCGAGGACTCGGCCAAGAAGATGCCGTGTTCGGCATCGGTAGTGCGGCGCAGGGCGGCGTCGCTCAGGGTGGAGTAGGCCGCAACCCGCGGGTCTGACGGGTCGCTCAATTCAATCGCGGCGGATACGCCGTCGCTCACAGCAACCGCCAGACCATATTGATCAGCCCAGCGACGCCGATCACCACGATCACGGCCCGCAGCACGTTCGGCGGAATCCGTCGGCCGATCTGGGCGCCGACCTGACCGCCGATCAGCGATGAGACCGCGATGAGCAACACCGCCGACCAATCGATCCGGTCGAAGGCGAAGAGCAGGTAGCTGACCGCGGCAATGAGATTCACAGCCAAGGACAGCCAGGTCTTCACCGCGTTGGCGTGCACGAGGGTTCCGGCGAGGAAGACACCAAGGATACCCAGGAGCAACACCCCCTGAGCGGCGACGAAGTACCCGCCGTAGATACCCGCGGCGAAAACCAGAATCCACAAAATGGGCTGGATGGGTCGCTGAGGAACATCACCAATGGTGGGATTGATGGCGTCGGCAGACTTGCGCTGTTTCACCAGGGCTGCCAAACGCGGCTGGAAGATGACGAAGGCCAGGGCCACCAGGATCAGGGCCGGTGCGGCATAGCCGAAGACGGTGGGCGGCAACAGGATCAGCAGCAATGCACCGATGATGCCGCCGAGCAGCGACGCGCAGGTGAGTATCGGCAACACTTGCCGGGATTCGCGCAGTTCGCGACGATAGCCGAACACTCCAGACACACCTGCGGCCACCAGGCCGATGGCGTTCGAGATTTGCGCGGTCACCGGAGGGTAGCCCATGGCGACGAGCACCGGGAAGGTCACCAGAGTGCCGGAACCGACCACGGAGTTGATGGTGCCCGCCCAGAATCCTGCGAGGAGGATGATGAGCAGCTGCCACCATTCCAGTCCAAATAACTCCATCTCAGCGCGCCACCGCCGTGTAGCGACCGTCCTGCTCGGTCACTTTCAACGGCAGGCGGAAGGCCTCAGAGAGGTGTTCCTCGGTCAGGGTCTCCCCCAGCGGTCCGGCGGCCACCACGGCGCCGTCGCGCATGAGGAGGGCGTGAGTGAAACCGGGTGGGACCTCTTCGACGTGGTGCGTCACCAGGATCTGGGTGGGCGCGACCTCGTCGGCGGCGAGCTGAGCAAGCGAGCGAATCAACGTCTCCCGGCCGGCCAGATCGAGCCCGGCGGCCGGTTCGTCGAGTAGCAACAGCTCGGGGTCGGTCATCATGGCACGAGCGGCCAACACGCGCTTGCGTTCACCGGAGGACAGCGATCCGTAGCGACGCTCGGCGAGTCCGGACACACCCCAGCGGCGCAGCAGGTTGAGCGCGCGGTCCAGGTCCATGCTGTCGTACTCCTCGTTCCAGCGTCCGGTGACACCCCAACCGGCGGTCACGACGGCGTCGAGCACGGTTTCCTGGAAGGGCACCTGATCGGCCAACAGTGACGAAGACAATCCGATGAGCGGGCGCAGGTCAAAGACGTTGACCGCGCCGAGCACCTCGTTGAGGATTGCCACGTTGCCCTCGGTGGGATACAGCCGGGTGGCGGCGATGTTGACCAGGGTTGACTTACCGGCGCCGTTTGGCCCCATGATGATCCAGCGTTCGCCCTCGCGCACCGTCCAGCTGACGTCGTCCAGGAGGGTTTTCGTCCCGCGTCGGACCGTGACGTGTGAATACTCCAGCACCGCGTCCTCGGCAGCGACATAGTCACGGGCAGGTACGGTGTGGGCGGCACGGGTGGGTGCAGAAGCAGACTCGGTCATACTCAAACATTAGGCTAGAACAGCACCGAAAACCGGGAAAGGACCACGGCATGGCACAAGATCGCCCTTATGAGTCGCCACGAGCAGAAACACAATCCCCTCTCAGTGCGGGGACCATGCTCGTTTATCGGGCCGCTACGCCCGCGACGTCGCCGGATGCGGTAGCTCCGTCAGGAGTGCCTCAGGCCGCCGAGATTGTCTCCGGAGTGGGCTTCACCGGTTGGCGATGGGACGCCGAGGAGGCCCTGTCGCTCGCGGCAAATGAAACGAAGGACGGCTGGAACGCGGCATTCCTGCCCGCAACGGTGCGCACGGCGATCACCGAACACGCTCCCCTGTTGGTGTTCGACGTCGATTCGACGCTGATCCGGCAGGAAGTCATCGAGTTGTTGGCGGCCCACGCCGGCCGAGAGGCTGAGGTGGCTGCAGTGACTGAAGCGGCCATGCGGGGCGAACTGGATTTCGCGCAATCTCTGCATCATCGGGTCGAGGCACTGGCGGGGCTGTCGGTGGAGGTGATCGACGCCGTCGTGGACCGGGTGGTCTTCAACGAGGGCGCGCTCGAGTTGGTCAGCGCAGTACGTGCCGCCGGTGGCGCGGCCTGCGCGGTCTCGGGTGGCTTCGAGCAGGTGTTGGAACCGTTGGCGGCCCAAGCCGGATTGTGGCGGTACCGGGCGAATGTCCTAGAGATCGACGGCGGGGTGCTCACCGGTCGTGTCTCTCGTGACGTGGTTGACCGTCAAGCGAAGCGGGAGAGCCTGAAGCAATGGGCCAAGGAACGGGGTGTCCCCCTGGAAGCGGTGGTGGCCCTGGGCGACGGCGCCAACGACATCGACATGCTCGATACCGCAGGCTTCGCCGTGGCGTTCTGCGCGAAGCCAGCCCTGCGCGAGCATGCTGATCTGTGCCTGGACGTGCCGAGCCTGGATGTGGTGCGGGCCCTGCTCGGGCTCTCACTCAACCACCCTGGATAAACAACACCGCCGTCGTGCTGAAATGCGCGACGGCGGTGTTGTTGTGTGGACTTCAGTTCCCGGCGATCCGTGATTGGTTCTTGCGGGCAGCGGTGAGGAAGTCTTCGGCACCGCCGACGTATTCCGTGTGACCGGTGGGCAGATCCTGGCCGACCACGGCGGCTACTTCGGCGGCGAATTCCTCGACGGAGTACAGGCGACCAGCGGCGTCACGACGTGCCTCAATGGCACCGGGCTCGGCTCGGTTGAGCAGGGTGGCGGTGATGGTGCCTTCGATCATGTCGCCGGACACGACGGTGAAGCGGATACCGCGCTTTTCCAGCATGGGGATGCGCTCACGCAGGGCGACTTCTCCGGCGCGCTTGGATTTCGCGACCGGAACGTACAGGTCCATGGTGGGGACGTCGTCGATGAAGTGTGCCTGGTGGCTGGTGACGAACACGACCTGGCTACCGGATGGCATGATCTCGGAGGCCTGCTCGAGCAGAGCCACCTGAGCGTCACGGTTCAGACGCAGTGCGTAATCTTCGCCCAGGTCGGACTCCATGCCGCCGGAGGCATTGAGGACGAGGACATCCAGCGAGCCGAAGGACTGCACGGCGGCATTGATCATCGCCTGGCGTCCCTCCTCGGTGGTGATGTCGGCGCCTACCGCTACGGCACGCCCGCCGGCCTCTTCGATACCGGCCACAACCTTGTTGGCCCGGGGAGCCTTCTGTCGGTAGTTGACCACCACGCCGGCGCCGCGTGCGGCGAGCAAGCGGGCAGTTTCTGCGCCGATGCCTCGGGAGGAGCCAGTCACAAGTGCGCCCTTGGCGGCGAGGTCCTGAGTGTTCTGCTGTGCTTCGTTCATAGGTTTAGTGTCCCATGCCCAGGCCGCCGTCGACGGGGATGACAGCGCCGCTGATGTAGGACGCCGCGTCGCTGGAGAGCCATCGAACCACTTCGGCGACCTCTTCCGGCGCGGCGAAGCGTCCGGCCGGAATGGCTTTCTTGTACTGGTCTTGCAGTTCTGCGGAGAGCTGCTGGGTCATTTCCGTGTCGATGTAGCCGGGAGCCACCACGTTGGCGGTGATATTGCGGGAGCCCAGTTCGCGGGTGAGCGACCGGGCCATTCCGACCAGGCCGGCTTTGGACGAGGCATAGTTAATCTGACCGGGCGAGCCATAGAGGCCGACCACGGAGGAGATCAAAATCACGCGGCCGCGCTTCATACGCAACATTCCCTTGGATGCGCGCTTGAGTACACGGAAGGCGCCGGTGAGGTTGGTGTCGATAACCGACGTGAAATCTTCTTCGCTCATCCGCAAGAGCAGCTGGTCCTGGGTAATTCCGGCGTTGGCCACCAGCACCTCAACGGGGCCGAAGCGCTCTTCGACCTCGGTGAAGGCCTGATCAACCGAGGCTGCGTCCGTGACGTCGGCCTGAACGGCTTCCAGGCCTTCGGGGGCCGACCCTGAGCGGGAGGTCACGACGACGTTGTCGCCCGCGGCGGCGAACGACCGGGCGATCGCCAATCCGATGCCGCGGTTTCCGCCGGTGACCAAAACCGTGCGCGGGGAGGGACTGGTGGTCGGGTCAGTGCTCATCACGATGCTCCTGTAGTGACATGGTGGGTCTCATGGATTTGTCCATGGATGATCTCCCACCACTGTACGGCCGAAAGTGGAACAATGGGTGAAGCCCACCGTCAGATTGCCGAGCATTGGAGACCGGGTGCCGACCACCTCACCGCGCCACAGCGGTCCCGATCCGCGCCCGGATGTCTACGAGATCTCCGGTGCCTCGACGTCGCTGACGGCAGACCAGAGCGAGCGCATGCGCCGGTATATGTTCCAGATGGGCATCCGTACTGTGTGCTTTGTTCTGGGTGTTTTCACCGAAGGCTGGTTGCGCTGGACCTTCTTCATCGCCGCGATGGTGCTGCCCTACATTGCCGTTGTCCTGGCGAACAACACCCGTCAAGTGCGTACCAGCACGACCCCGTCCCCCGTCGACGCCCCCGCTCTAACCCATCAGGCAACGCCGCAACCGCCCCGTCACGAGGAGGATGATGTGGTGTCCGGAATCGTCGTCGAGCACTGTGAACTGGAAGCAGGGTCGCGCGACGACGAGCAACCACCGCGGGGGCACCCATGACGCAACCGGGGCCGCAGATTGATCTGCTCGGAGGGCTCCTGGGTTCGTCCCCGGAGGCATGGCAGCAGCCAGAAGAAGTCGCGCCGCAATGCTCACGTCGTGGGTGCGCAGAGGCGGCACACTGGAAGGTGTTGTGGAACAATCCTCGCATCCACACTCCGGAACGCCGGAAGGTGTGGCTGGCCTGTCACGAACACCGGGAGTGGCTGTGCGAGTACCTGGTTTCCCGGGGACTCTTCAAATCGTGTGAACCCTTGACCGAGACGACGTGATGACACTGAATTCTGGCACCTCCAGCCCGAACGCTACCGCCGAGACGACGCGCAAACCCAAGCTGGACTTTCGCTTTCTGATCTCCGGTGCGTGGATCGGTGGCCTCATCTTCTGCGTCGTGTTTTCCATTGCCTGCGCCATGCTTGGGCAGTGGCAGATGGATCGTCGTATGCAGGCGCTCGAAGAGATCAACAAGGTCGTGCGCAACTATGATGCCGTACCGGTCCCCTATTCCGAGAACGCCGACATTTTCACCGACTTCCGGGCGGAGCGGAAATGGACGCCGGTGACGGTGCGAGGCGAGTATCTCGTGGAAGACAGCCTTATTGTCCGCAATCGCCCGCACTCAGGTCGTCCCGGATACGAAGTGCTCGTTCCGTTCCGCACGGTTGAGGGAGATACTCTGATCGTGGACCGCGGCTGGTTGCCCATCGGCAACTCCCCCGGTCGTCCGGACGACGTGCCGGAACCGGCCGAGGGCACCATCACCATCATTGTGCGCGCGCTGGCCGGCGAGCCAACTCTCGAGGATCGCAGCGCCCCCGAAGGACAGGTTGCGTCGATCGATCTGCCGGCGATTGCCGATCAGCTCGACTACCCGATCGCGGAGTCGGCTTATGGGCTGATGGCGGCCGAGTCCCCCGAAGCCGCGGAAACACCGACCCAGATGCCCCAGCCGACCGAGGACGAAGGTCCGCACCTGTCGTACTCGATGCAGTGGTTCACGTTCGGGCTGATGAGTTTCGTGGTCTGGGGCTACATGGCCCGTCAGAAGGCGATCCAGAACCGCGAGGACGAACTCTACGGATTCACCGAGGAGCAGGGGTTCATTTCGGCCCACCGGATGGAGCGCAAGAAGGCCACCCGACGTCGTGGTAATCAGCCTACGGATGAAGAAATCGAAGATTCGATGCTCGGCGACTGATCACGCTCAGGCGAGCGTGATCAGTTCCTGGTATTCAGTACTCCACAAGTCTTCAACGCCGTCGGGTAGTACCACTACGCGTTCCGGATCCAGCGCTTCAACAGCACCCTCATCGTGAGTCACCAGCACCACGGCACCCTCGTAGGTGCGCAGCGCGTTGAGGATCTCCTCGCGGCTGGCGGGATCCAGGTTGTTCGTGGGTTCGTCCAAGAGCAAGACGTTTGCGGAAGACGCCACCAGGGTCGCCAGCGCGAGTCGGGTCTTTTCACCGCCGGAGAGCACCCGGGCGGGCTTATCGACATCATCTCCGGAGAACAAGAACGAGCCCAGTACGTTACGTACTTCGGTGTCCCCCAGTTGCGGCGCAGCCGTTCGCATGTTTTCCAGCACGGAGCGGTCTCCGTCGAGGGTCTCGTGTTCCTGAGCGTAGTAACCGAGTTTCAGGCCGTGGCCGGGCTCGATCTGACCGGTGTCGGAGTCCTCGATGCCGGCGAGCATGCGCAGCAGCGTGGTCTTACCGGCACCGTTGAAGCCAAGAATCACGACGCGTGAACCACGGTCGATGGCTAGGTCCAAGCCCGCGAAAATTTCGAGGGAACCATAGGATTTCGACAGGTGCGAGGCCCTCAAGGGGGTTTTGCCGCAGGGCGAGGGTTCGGGGAAGCGAATGGCCGCGACCTTATCCTGGGAACGTTCGCCTTCCACGCCGCGCATCAGCCGTTCGGCGCGCTTGAGCATGTTCTGCGCAGCCACCGCTTTCGTGGCCTTGGCACGCATCTTGTTGGCCTGATCGACGAGAGCGGACGCCTTCTTTTGGGCATTGGCGAATTCACGCTTCCTGCGCGCCTGATCTTGCTCACGCTGGGACTGGTAGTTCTTCCAGTTCATGTTGTAGACGTCGATGGTCTGGCGCATCGCATCCAGGTAGAGCACCTTGTTGACGGTCATTTCCATCAGGGCCACGTCGTGGCTGATCACGAGCAGACCACCCGAGTAGGACTTGAGGAAGTCGCGGAGCCACACGATTGAGTCGTGATCGAGGTGGTTGGTCGGCTCGTCCAGGAGCATCGTGTCGGCATTGCCAAAGAGGATCCGAGCCAGTTCCACCCGGCGTCGCTGACCGCCGGAGAGGGTGTGGAGCGGCTGGCTGAGCACGCGATCTGGTAGGGCGAGGTTGGCACAGATGGTCGCTGCCTCGGATTCGGCGGCGTAGCCACCGGCGGCGGTGAATCGGGCTTCGAGTTTCGCATAGCGGTCCATGGCTTTGGACCGCTGGGCATCGGTTCCCTGGGCCATGTCTTGTTCGGCGCGGCGCATCTTCTCGGTCACCTGGTCGAGCTCGCGGGCGGAGAGAATGCGGGAGCGAGCGGTTTGCTCCATGTCCTCGACCACCGGGTCCTGCGGGAGGTAGCCGATGGTTCCGCTACGGCTGACGTCGCCTGCAGCCGGGAGCGCGAATCCGGCGAGCACCTTGGTCAGTGTGGTCTTGCCGGCCCCGTTGCGTCCAACAAGACCGATCTTGTCGCCTTTGTCGACGCGGAAGTTGACCTCGTCCATCAGGACGCGCGCGCCGGCGCGAAGTTCGAGGTTTGAGACCGTGATCACGGTGACTCCTTCAGCGTTGGTGGTGTTCAAGGCATCGGCAGGGCCGGTCCGAGAGCGGACCGGCCCTGCCGAGTGGTGTGCACATGGTGCGGATCAGATGTTGAAGCCGAGGGCCCGCATCTGCTCACGACCATCTTCCGTGATGCGTTCGGGACCCCACGGCGGCATCCAAACCCAGTTCAGGCGCCATTCGTCCACCATGGTGCTGATGGCCCGGGAGACCTGATCTTCGATCTCGTCGGTCAGCGGGCAGGCGGCGGTGGTGAGAGTCATGTCGACCAGCAGTGCGCCGTCGTCGGCGTAGTGCAGCCCGTAGAGCAGGCCGAGGTCAACCACGTTGACGCCGAGCTCCGGATCGATCACGTCCTTGAGGGCCTCTTCGAGATCCTCAATCGGAGTTTGTGCTGCTGTAGTCATGATGTCCTCCAGATCAGGCGCTGGCGGCGGCCTTCTCGTAAGCTACGTAGCCTTCCTCTTCCAGCTTATCTGCCAGCTCGGGGCCACCGGAATCGGCCACGTGGCCATCCACGAACACGTGCACGAAGTCCGGCTTGATGTAGCGGAGAATGCGGGTGTAGTGGGTGATGAGTAGCGTGCCCATGCCGTTGGTGTCCTGAGCGCGGTTGACGCCCTCGGAGACGACGCGCAGAGCATCGACGTCGAGGCCGGAGTCGGTCTCGTCGAGGATGGCAATCTTCGGCTTGAACAGCTCGAGCTGGAGAATCTCGACGCGCTTCTTCTCACCGCCGGAAAAGCCTTCGTTGACGTTACGGGCCGCGAAGGCGGGGTCGATGCGCAGCTGTTCCATGGCGGTCTTGACGTCCTTGGTCCAGTGGCGCAGCGACGGTGCTTCACCGTCGATGGCGGTCTTGGCGGTGCGCAGGAAATTGGTCATGGTGACGCCGGGGATCTCCACCGGGTACTGCATGGCCAAGAACAGGCCTGCCTGAGCGCGCTCATCGGGACCCATCTCCAGGACATCTTCGCCGTCGAGGGTGATGGATCCACTGGTGACCTCATAGCGGGGGTGGCCTGCGATGGAGGCGGCCAGGGTGGACTTACCGGAGCCGTTGGGGCCCATGATGGCGTGGGTCTCACCGGAGTTGACGGTGAGGGACACGCCCTTCAGGATCTCCTTGGCGCCATTTTCCGTCTCGATCGAGACGTGCAGATCTTTGATCTCCAGGGTTGACATGTGTTCTCCTTGTCGATCCGCGCAGCCAGCGCGGGAAGTGTGGGGGTGTCGAGGACGGTCAGCGGTCGAACATCTTGAGTTCGGATTCCATGACCTGGGTGAGTTCGGCTTCGACGTCGTCGATGCCGATGCGCTGAATGATCTCGTTCAGGAAGCCGCGCACGATGAGTTTGCGGGCTTCCTTCTCGGTGATGCCGCGAGCCATGAGGTAGAACAGCTGCTCTTCATCGAAGCGACCCGTGGAGGAAGCGTGGCCTGCGCCGTCGATGACACCAGTCTCGATCTCCAGGTTCGGGATCGAATCGGCGCGAGCCCCATCGGTGAGCACGAGGTTCTGGTTCTTCTCGTAGGAGTCGGTGCCTTCAGCTGCCTTTCGGATGAGTACATCGCCCACCCACACGGTGTGAGCGTCACGACCCTGCAGGGCACCCTTGTACAGCACGTTTGAGGTGCAGTTCGGGACTGCATGATCCACGAACAGTCGCTGCTCCAGGTGCTGACCGGCGTCGGCGAAGTAGAGACCATACATCTCGGCCTCGCCTCCGGGCTGCGTGAAGCGAGCTGTCGGGGTCAGACGCACCAGGGAACCGCCATAGCTGATGGCGATGTGCTTGTAGGCGGAGTCCTTCGCCAGCGAAGCCTGCTGCGAGGAAGTCTGGACCGCTCCAGCATCCCAGGCGTGCACGGAGGTGACGTTGATGCTGGCACCTTCCCGCACGTCGTACTCGATGTTCTGAGCCAGCACCGCGTTGCCACGATGGGTGATCAGGAAATCGGCCTTGGCGTTGTCCCCGGCGATGATCAGGATGTGCTGTGCAGCTGGAGTGGCATCCGTCCCGGTGATCTGAATCCGGATCGGCTCCTCGGCTTCGACGCCGTCGCCCAGCGTGATCACGGTAGCTTCCGAGAACGATGCCCAGGCTGCGGCCGAGGTACGGTCTTCCGGAGTCATGGCCTGGCCCAGGCGTGCATCATCGCGGCTCACCGTCTCGACGGTGAGCCCTTCCAACGAGGACACCTCAACGGTCGGAGCGGCACCCTGCAGGCGCTGCTCGTCGCCCTCGGGCAGGTCAAGTCCGCCTAGGCGCTCTAGCGGTGTAAAGCGCCAGTCTTCTTCGCGACCGGTCAGAACCGGGAAGTCGGCCAGGTGGAAACTGGTCGGGCGATCAGCTCGCGAGGTGCCGAACTTCTGCTTCTTCTCTTTCACGGAGTGGTCTGCGTGCTCGGACTGGGTTGCGGCGGCGATTTCTGCGGAAAGCTGCTCGCCTTCTTCGCCCATCCCGGGGATCAAGGGCGCAGCGCCACCGGTCTCAAGGTCGTTGGTCGTCTGGGACACTGTTTAGCCCACCGATCCTTCCATTTGCAGTTCGATCAGCTTGTTCAGCTCGAGGGCGTATTCCATAGGCAATTCGCGCGCAATGGGCTCGATGAAGCCGCGCACGATCATGGCCATGGCCTCATCCTCAGCCAGCCCACGGGACATTAGGTAGAAGAGTTGCTCCTCGGAAACCCGGGACACTGTCGCTTCATGGCCCAGCGTCACATCGTCCTCGCGGATGTCGATGTAGGGGTAGGTGTCGGAGCGGGAAATGGTGTCCACTAAGAGTGCGTCACACACCACCGAGTTGGCGGAGTTCTTCGCACCTTCGACAACCTGAACCAGACCGCGGTACGCGGAACGGCCGCCCCCACGGGCCACGGATTTTGCCACGATGGAGCTCGAGGTGTTCGGTGCCAGGTGGACCATCTTGGATCCGGTGTCCTGGTGCTGGTCCTGGCCAGCGAAGGCAATGGACAGCGTCTCACCCTTGGCGTGTTCACCGGTGAGGTAGACCGCAGGGTACTTCATGGTGACCTTGGAGCCGATGTTGCCATCGATCCATTCCATGGTGCCACCCTCTTCAACGACGGCCCGCTTGGTCACCAGGTTGTAGACGTTGGTTGACCAGTTCTGAATGGTCGTGTAGCGCACACGAGCATTCTTCTTGACGATGATTTCCACGACGGCGGAGTGCAGGGAGTCCGACTGGTAGATCGGTGCGGTGCAGCCCTCGATGTAGTGTACGTAGGAATCTTCATCCGCGATGATCAGGGTGCGCTCGAACTGGCCCATGTTCTCTGTGTTGATACGGAAGTAAGCCTGCAGTGGGATCTCAACGTGAACGCCCTTCGGGACGTAAACGAAGGAACCACCGGACCAGACGGCGGTGTTCAATGCGGCGAACTTGTTGTCGCCCACCGGGATCACCGAGCCGAAGAACTCCTGGAAGATCTCCGGGTGTTCCTTCAGGCCGGTATCGGTGTCCAGGAAGATGACTCCCTGCTGCTCCAGATCCTCACGGATCTGGTGGTAAACGACCTCGGACTCGTACTGGGCGGCCACGCCGGCCACGAGACGCTCGCGCTCGGCCTCGGGGATGCCCAGACGCTCGTAGGTGTTACGGATGTCTTCAGGAAGGTCTTCCCAGGTGCGAGCCTGGCCCTCGGTGGAGCGCACGAAGTACTTGATGTTGTCGAAGTCGATGCCCGACAGGTCAGCACCCCAGGTCGGCATGGGCTTGCGATCGAAGTACTTCAGGCCCTTCATGCGGGTCTTCAGCATCCACTCGGGTTCGTCTTTCTTGCCCGAGATGTCACGCACGACTTCGTCGTTGAGACCACGACGTGCGTTCTCACCAGCGGCGTCACTGTCGGCCCAGCCGTATTCATAGGCGCCGATGGCATTGAGTTCGGGGTTCTTCTCGAGAATCTCGTGAATCACGCCGGGATCGGCGGTTTCGCGAGCGACTTGATCAGTCATAATCAACCTCTTTGATAACGAACGTAGGTGGTCGGGAAACTGATGGGCGCGCTATTTTTCAGCGCGCTGAGCCGTGTGTGCCATCAGGCTGGCATGGGCACGGCGACCCAGCGGGACGTGTGTCGTGCACACGTGGCCACCTGTGGGGAGGGTGGACAGCCTGCGCACATCCACCTCTAGTAAACGTGCGAAGAGCTCGGTTTCTTCCTCGCAGAACTCGGGGAACTCGCCGGCCATCTCTTGAATCGGGCAGTGACCTTGGCAAATCTGTGCCGCCCGGAGGGTGGTCACCTTGCCGCCACGACCGGCACGACGCGTGGAAGCGGCGAATCCGGCTTCATCGAGAGTGCGAGTGAGGGCACGAATGCGATCCGTGAGATCTGCGTCCTCGGGGACGAGCTCGCTAAACCGCTGCTCCAGCGAGGCGAAGTGCTTGCGCGCCAACGAGCGAATAGCCTCGTCGCCAGAAATTTCCTGGAGGAGGCGCACAGCTTCGGAAGCAAGGTCTAGGTAGTCGTCGCCCAGGTGGGACTGGCCCTGCTGAGTGACGACATATCGACGCGACGGTCGCCCGGCTCCCCTGCTCCCGGCCACGGATTTAACTTCGACGAGGCCATCTTTCTCAAGTGAGTCCAGATGACGCCGAACCGCAGCCGCGGTGAGCTGGAGCTGATCCCCAATCGTGGCAGCACTGACGGGACCGTGCGTCAAGACCGAGTTGAGTACGTTGTCGCGCGTGCTCTCCCGAGATCCCGACGACGCCCCGGATACCGCAGGCTGCACAAGAGGGGAATACATGCCTCCTATCTTCTCTAATTAATCGAGCAGTTCCAAGTAAGGACCACCTATACTGGTTTGTTTCCATGCGGTTGACGAACTACATGGGCGACGTCACGGCTTCACTGTCGCTATCGCTGGCCGGCGAGTAGGTAGCATGAGGGGGTGCTCGGACAACCCACCTCCGCTGATCTGCGCCTACCGGCGCCTGGTACCGCTTTGCTGCATCTCGACGATGTGCATAAGTCGGTTCATTCGCGCACGGGCCGGGTGGAAATTCTGCGCGGAGTGAGCTTGACAGCTCGTGCTGGCTGTGTCACCGCGTTGCTGGGTCCCAATGGCGCCGGAAAAACCACCACGCTCAATATCTCCCAAGGTCTTGATCGCCCCAGCCACGGTTCGGTTCGCCTTCTTGGGGAAGATCCCTGGCGGGCTCCGTCCGCGTTGCGTAGCCGGGTGGGTGTCATGCTTCAGGAGGGCGGATTACCGCCGTCGGCTACTCCGGCTCGACTCCTGCGTCACATAGCCGCTTTGTACCGCCACCCCGCAGATATTCTGGCCCTCAGTGAACGCCTCGGGATCGATGACTTCGCCGACCGGACGATCCGTCGACTTTCGGGCGGGCAAAAGCAACGCGTGGCCCTGGCCGCTGCGCTGACCGGCCGCCCCGCAGTGGTTTTCCTGGATGAGCCCAGTGCGGGATTGGATCCGATCTCCCGCAAGATCGTCTTCGACATCATCGAGGAGCTCAAGCAGGCGGGACTGGCGCTCATTCTTACGACCCATTTGCTTGATGATGCTCAGCGTCTCGCTGATGAGGTCATCTTGCTTAAGCACGGTGTTGTTGAACGTGCTGGTTCCGTCGCCGAACTGACGTCGAACGGCGAAAAGAACCCCGTGGAATTCACCATCGACCGGCGACTCACTCCAGACGATGAGGCCACGGTGCCTCAGGGGCTAACCCTGACCGAAGTCGACTCTCAGGTCTCGGCCGGATCTGAGCCCAGGGTCCGTGTATCTGGCGTGCAGGGTACCCGAGATCTAGTGGCCCTGGCGCAATGGTGGCACGAGCGGGGCCTGATGCCTGAACAACTGACCATGTCTGATCGTTCCTTGGAAGATGTCTTCTGGGAGGTGGGACCGTGACGGAAACTCCCCTGACCGATTTCACCCCAGCGGAGGGTCCCAACCAAGCCAGCGCCGGACGCCGAATTATGGCTCAAGGTGCTTACGAAACGCGGACCACGCTCTCGAACGGGGAGCAACTACTGGTCGCGCTGATCCTCCCGATCATGGCCCTCGTGGCACTGTCCGTGACGGGTGTGCTCGACGACGGTCAGGGACAATCCAGCGTCGATGTTGCGGTTCCTGGAATTTTCGCCCTTGCCGTGTTGTCTTCCGGTCTGACGGGTCAGGGCATCGCCACAGGGTTCGACCGTCGCTACGGGGTGCTCACGTACCTGTCGACCACGCCGCTGGGGTCCATGGGGCTTTTGCTGGGCAAGATTCTCGCCGTGATGATGGTGCTGGTCGTGCAGCTCATGGTGCTGGGAGCTATTGGTGGATTCTTGGGCTGGTCGCCAGAATGGCGCGGCACGGTTTTCGCTCTGATCTTTATACTCATCGGCGGGGTCACCTTCACAGGCATCGGACTCTTCATTGCCGGTACCGTGCGTCCAGAAGCAACTCTGGCGCTGACGAATCTACTTTGGGTTGTATTGGGCGCCGCCGGCGGTATCATCTTCCCCATTTCTATGGGTCCGGCCACCTTCATTCTGCACTTGTTGCCCTCGACTGCTCTGGGCGACGGTCTGCGGACGGCATTGATCGATGGGGATCTTGCCCTCATGCCGCTGTTGGTCTTGGTGTTGTGGGGCGCCGTGGCCGTGGCGGGAACAGTACGCTGGTTCAAGTGGCGTTGAGCGCCACGAACCCTTTTTCAAGAAAGCAGTGATTCGCACCGTGAGCAACACACCCGGTCCCCTGAAAGACGCACTGGTGGAACGCCCTAGCCCGTGGCGTCGCGTGATTAACGCCGTGGACCAGACGGCCGATCGGTTCATGCCGCACTCGTTCACAAAACTGACCCTCGGGTTGGCGGTCGCCTCACTGATCTCCGAGATTGGCATCATCGTTACGGGTGGTGCCGTCCGACTCACGCAGTCCGGTCTCGGTTGTCCTACCTGGCCACGATGCACCCCAGAATCGTTCACCAACACCCCCGAAATGGGTGTTCACGGCATCATCGAGTTCGGTAATCGCACGCTGACTTTTGTCCTGGCAGCGATTGCGCTGGCGATGGTCATGGTGCTGTGGAACCGACGCCGTAGTCATCCGCAGGTCTTCTGGATCGCAGTGGGCCTGCTGCTCGGTATTCCGGGGCAGGCCATCATCGGCGGTATCACCGTGTTAACGCAGTTGAATCCCTGGGTCGTGGCCTTCCACTTCCTGCTTTCTACGGTCATGGTCAGTTTCGCAACGCTGATGTTGAACCGGGTTTCGCTCGAAGTCCGAGCTCAACGCGAGGGACGCGTCAACCTCCCTGTGGTTGATGGCGAGACCACCACGTGGAGCCGGGG
Source organism: Citricoccus muralis (assembly GCF_029637705.1). Lineage (NCBI taxonomy): Bacteria > Bacillati > Actinomycetota > Actinomycetes > Micrococcales > Micrococcaceae > Citricoccus > Citricoccus muralis. Next base: position 1,673,826 of record NZ_CP121252.1, on the reverse strand, counting down.
CCTAGCCTGGACCATCTTCGTTATCGGCTGGGTGGTGCTGTACTTGGGCACCATTGTTACCGGCACCGGACCACATGGCGGAGACGCGGATGCTCCGCGCCACGGATTCGACCCCCTGATCGTGACCCGGATGCACGCTTTCCCGGTGTACCTCATGGTCGCGGCAACGGTGCTGTTCCTCATCCTGGTGCTACGGATGAACTCTTCAGCGAGCCAACGACGCAGCGCCTGGCTGATGTTCGCCGCGGTCATCCTGCAGGGCGTCATCGGCTATATCCAGCACTTCACTGGGCTTCCCATTGGACTCGTACTGCTGCACATGCTGGGCTCGGGCCTCGTCGTCTGGGCCATGACGCTGGTGTGGGATCGCCAACGATCATCTTATATAGCAAATCGCAGCACCGAGGACGTGCGGTCTACCCGATAGGGCGCATAAGCAACAGCAAAGACCACCTCGTATCAACGAGGTGGTCTTTCTGGTTTGAGTTGAGGGATATCGGGGCGTGGCCACCGTCAGTGAGCGGGCAATGTGACCGTGCCTCAGCGGTGCCAATGGGCTGTTCAACGGGTATCCGAGGAGCTCCAGAACGGGCCGTCCGTCACCAGGGAAACCCCAGCGATCAAAGGAGAGCGGGAATCTTAGGCGCCGATGCGCATGAGGGGCTCACCGACGAAAGGGTCGATGGCTAGTGCGATGAAGAGCAGCGTCAAGTAGGTGATGGAGAGGTGGAAGACCTTCATAGCCTTCTTCTCTGTAAACCCGGGGCGCTGGGCATCGCGGTGAAGCACATGCGATTCGTAGAGGAACCAGCCACCGGCGACCACTGCGACCGCGGTGTAGGTGATCCCAGCCCAGCCCATGGGCACCAGCAACAGGGAACACGCAATGGTGGCCCACGCGTAAAGCACGACCTGGCTGGAAACGACGCGCGCCGAGGCGACGGCACCCAGCATCGGGACGGACGCATTCTGGTAGTCGGTCTTATACTTCAGCGACAGCGGCCAGTAGTGCGGCGGCGTCCAGAGGAAGATGATGAGGAACAGCACAATGGCCGGCCATTCCACGGTGTCACGCACAGCCGCCCAGGCGATCAACACCGGGAAGCAGCCAGCGATCCCGCCCCACACAATGTTCTGCTCGGTGCGGCGCTTGAGGATCAATGAGTAGATCACTACGTAGAAGAAGATGGCCAGAGCGCCCAAAGCGGCAGCCAGCAGGTTTGCGCCAAATCCGAGGATGAACAGCGAGGCGATGCCCATGAGCCAGGAGAAAATGAGTGCTTCGCGCGGGGTGACGTCGCCGGTCACCAGCGGACGGTTCTCCGTACGCTTCATCACCTTGTCAATGTCGCGGTCGATGTAGCAGTTGAAAGCACTGGCTGAGCCCGCAGACATCGCACCGCCGATCATGGTGGCGATCATCACCCAGACATCCGGGAACCCACGCTGTGCGAAAATCATCGTCGGCAGCGTCGTCACCAGCAGCAGTTCCATCACGCGTGGCTTCGTCAGGGCGACGTAGGCGGCGAACTTTCGCTTGAATCCGATCTTCTGGACGTGATGACCAACCGGTGCCTCAACCGGGGTCTCATTCAGCGGGGATTCAACAGAGGAAGACATGTACAACTCGCGGGGCAGGTGGCAGGTGAGTAGGCACGACGCGCGTGCCTTATCCAGTGTAGCCGTCTTTCTCGACGATACGTCGAATAACTCGGGTGCTGAAGCCGTTAGAGCGATAAGCTGTTCCCGTACCCGTTCGCAAACATCTCCACAGGAGGAACTTCGTGACGACGTCTTCGACTCCCGAACAGTCCGCTCAGCAGCAGTTGAATCGCTTGGCTCCGGCTCGGGAGTATTCCTACACCGAGGACGAAGCCCGGTTCGTCGACACGTTGCGAGTCCTGGCCGGCGACGCCGTCGAGCAGGCCGGGCATGGTCACCCCGGTACCGCCATCTCCCTGGCTCCGGTGGCCTGGCAGCTGTTCCAGAACCTGATGCACATTGATCCGCGGGACGACGCCTGGGCAGGACGTGACCGTTTCATCCTTTCCCCCGGCCACACTTCGTTGACCCTGTACCTGCAGTTGTTTGCTGCCGGCTACGGTCTGGAAATCGACGATATTGAGGCACTGCGAACCTGGGGCTCACTGACCCCGGGCCACCCCGAATACGGTCACACCAAGGGCGTGGAAATCACCACCGGGCCACTGGGCCAGGGTCTCGCTTCGGCGGTGGGCTTCGCCTACGAGCAGCGGCGCGTCCGCGGTCTGCTCGATCCTGATGCACCGGCGGGAACCTCGCCCTTCGACCACCACGTTTTTGTGATTGCCTCGGATGGAGACCTGCAGGAGGGCGTGACCTCGGAAGCCTCCTCGCTAGCCGGTACTCAGGAACTGGGCAACCTGATTGTCATCTACGACGACAACAAGATCTCCATCGAAGATGACACCAATGTGGCCTTCTCGGAAGACGTAGCCGCACGGTACCGCGCTTACGGCTGGGACGTGCAGGAAGTGGACTGGACCGCTTCTGGCGCCTACGTCGAAGACACTCGCGAGCTCTACGATGCAGTGGTTGCTGCCAAGCAGGAGACGACGCGCCCGTCGCTCATCGTATTGCGCACGGTGATTGGCTGGCCCTCCCCCACCAAACAGAACACCGGCGGCATCCACGGTTCCAAGCTGGGCGCCGAAGAACTCGCTGGTCTGAAGAACGCGCTAGGCTTCGACCCCGAGAAACACTTCGACGTTGACCCCCGGCTGCTGGAGCAAGCCCGCGAGCTGGGCGCCCGTTCCGCGGACTACCGTGCCGCATGGGAGCAGTCCCTGCAGCGCTGGCGCGCCGAGAACCCGGAACGGGCTGAGCTGTTCGATCGGCTGCGGAACCGCGACCTGCCCGCAGGTTTCGCGGAGGCGTTCCCGAGTTTCGAGGCTGATTTCGGCGACGGCGCGAAGGGTCTGGCCACCCGCGCTGCCTCCGGGAAGGTGTTGAACGCGCTGGCCGGCGTCATGCCGGAACTCTGGGGCGGTTCCGCTGACCTGGCCGGTTCGAATAACACCACCATGGCGGGCGAGCCCTCGTTCATCCCCGCCGCGCGTCAGACCGACACTTGGTCGGGCAGCCCCTACGGTCGTACCCTGCACTTCGGTGTTCGCGAGCATGCTGCCGCCGCCATCGTGAACGGCATCTCTTTGGGTATGCTGACCCGGGCCTACGCCGGAACGTTCCTGATTTTCTCCGACTACCAGCGACCCGCGGTGCGTCTGGCCGCGCTGATGCAGGTCCCCTCGATCTTCGTGTGGACCCACGACTCGATCGGCTTGGGCGAGGATGGCCCCACCCACCAGCCGGTGGAGCAGCTGGCCAGCCTGCGTGCGATCCCCGGCCTCGATGTCGTGCGTCCTGCCGACGCCAACGAAACCGCCTGGGCCTGGAAGACGATCCTAGAACACACGGACCGCCCGGCTGGACTGGTGCTCTCGCGCCAGAATCTGCCGATCTTCCCGCGCGGCACGGATGGCTTCGCTGAAGCTTCCGGCACTGCTCGTGGCGCTTACGTGCTGCTCGATGCTCAGGACGCCAGCGGTGCGGCTGTGACTCCGGATGCCGTGGTGATCGCCACCGGATCCGAGGTTCAGCTCGCGATCTCCGCTCGAGAGCAGCTTCAGGCTCAGGGCATCGCCACCCGCGTTGTCTCCGCTCCCTGTCTCGAATGGTTCGACGCACAAGACGCCGACTACCGTGAGTCCGTGCTCGGCGCCGCCGGTACCGCTCGTGTCTCCATCGAAGCCGGCGTCAGCCAGGGCTGGCAGAAATACACCGGTGCCCGCGGCGCCAACGTGTCCCTGGAACATTTCGGTGCTTCCGCCGACTACCAGCGGCTCTTCGACGAATTCGGCATTACCGCTGAGGCTGTTGTGGAGGCTGTACGTGATCTCACTGTCGACAGCACCGATGCTCAGAAGGAGAACTGAACATGACGCAGAATTCCCGGACCCAGGCCCTGCACGATGCGGGCGTGTCCCTGTGGTTGGACGACCTCTCCCGCGACCGCATCACTTCCGGCAACCTGCAGGAGCTCATCGACACCCGCACCATCACGGGCGTGACCACGAACCCGGCGATATTCGCGGCGGCCCTATCTCAGGGCACCAGCTATGACGCGGATATCGCGGAGCTGGCCCAGAAGGGCGCCACCGTAGATGAAGCGGTGGTCCGACTGACGACGGACGACGTGCGCGCCGCCTGCGACGTCATGGCCCCGCTCTACCAGCAAACCGCTGGCGTCGATGGCCGGGTGTCGATCGAGGTTGATCCTCGCCTGGCTCGTGAAACCGAAGCCACCGTAGAGGAGGCCAAGCGTCTGGCGGAGACGGTGGGACGCGAGAACGTGCTGATCAAGATTCCTGCAACCAAGGAAGGCCTCCCCGCGATCTCGGAGGTGATAGCCGCCGGAATCAGTGTCAACGTCACCCTGATTTTTTCGCTCAATCGATACCGTGAAGTGATCAACGCCTGGATGATCGGACTCGAGCGCGCCCGGGACGCCGGATACGACCTGAGCACCATTCACTCCGTGGCGTCCTTCTTCGTCTCCCGAGTGGACACCGAGATCGACCGCCGCCTTGATGAACTTGACCTCGACGCCGACCGTCGGGCCGCCCTGCGCAGCAGGGCCGGTCTGGCCAACGCACGCCTGGCCTACCGGATCTTCACCGACGCCCTGGACACCGAGCGGTGGCGGCTATTGGCGGCAGCAGGAGCTCCAGTCCAGCGCCCGCTGTGGGCCTCGACCGGAACCAAAGACCCGCAACTGCCTGACACTCTTTACGTCGTCGGCCTGGTCGCACCCAACACGGTGAACACCATGCCGGAGAAGACCCTCGAGGCACTGGCGGACCACGGCGAGGTGGTGGGCGACACCGTGCAGGACGGCTACGACGACGCCGATGAGCTTCTCGATGAGCTCGGCCGTCTCGGCATTGACTACCAGGACGTCGTCACCGTGCTGGAGACCGAGGGCCTGCAGAAGTTCGTTGACGCCTGGAACGAACTGCTTGGACGACTGTCCCAGTCACTCGACGCCGCCCGCTAGACCCTGACCTTCCCGCCGAGACCGCAGACCGTTCGACCGATTGAACGACAAAGGACAGACAATGAACTCCCTGGGTATTAACGCCACCGGCGCGGCCGCCGATGCGATCGAACGTCACGTCGCCACCCTGGTCGATGATCGTGTGGCCTCCCGGCTGGGCGAGCAGGACGCCACCCTCTGGGGCGCCGAGGCCGAATCGGAAGCCTCGCGTCGTCTGGGCTGGGTGGACCCGTTTGAAGCAACCCGTGCCATCCTGCCCGAGCTGTTCGAGATGCGCGCGGACCTGCACGCCGAGAACATTCATCGGGTCATCCTCGCCGGAATGGGCGGGTCCTCGCTGGCTCCCGAAGTGATTGCTGCGGCGGCCGGGGCCGAGCTCACGGTGTTGGATTCCACCGATCCAGAGATGATTGGCAACGTGCTGGCCGCCGGAGTCAAGGACGCCGTGCTCGTGGTGGCCTCCAAATCGGGCTCCACGGTGGAGACCGACTCCCAGCGTCGCGCCTTTGCCCGCGCGTGCGAAGACGCCGGCCTGCAACCCAACCGGCACATCATCGTGGTCACGGATCCCGGCTCTCCACTCGATGAGCTGGGCCGCGCTGAAGGGTACCGTGCGGTGTTCCATGCCGACCCGTCCGTGGGTGGACGCTATTCGGCACTCACTGCGTTCGGAATCGTTCCGACAGCCCTGGCCGGCGTCGATGTCGAGAAGCTCCTCGAGGAGGCCGAAGAAGTCCTCGACCTGCTCCTCACCGACGACACCGACAACATCGGACTGCGGCTCGGCGCGGCCATTGGCGGCACGGCACCGTTGCGAGACAAACTCGTCATCTCCGTGCTTGACCAGGGCCTACCCGGATTCGGTGACTGGGCTGAGCAGCTCATCGCTGAATCCACCGGTAAAAACGACACGGGCCTGCTTCCAGTCGTGGTCGAGACTGGTGCCCCGGAGATCTCCTCGTCGGCTGCCGATCTGCTGCAGGTCGAGATCATTCCCGACGTCGACCACCCGCTGGACGGTCAGACCGAACTCTTCGACGTCGACCCCGCTCAGCGCCAGGCTCCAGAGCACGGAGTCCAGGTCTACGGTCCGTTGGGGGCCCAGTTCTTGCTCTGGGAATTCGCCACAGTGATTGCCGGGCGCCTGCTGCAGGTCAACCCCTTTGACCAGCCCGATGTCGAGTCCGCCAAGGTGGCTGCCCGCGCGCTGCTTGACGCAACCCCGGAGCCGGAGGTGGCCCAGGCCCAGGTCAACGGCATCGAGATCTTCGGTCCCGGGTCCGTGACTGCCCCGGCCCAGGGCGAGCCCGCCGGCACGGTGGCCGCGCTGGCCGACGTCCTCAGCGCCACCCTGGAACTGATTCCGGAACACGGATATCTCAGTGTGCAGGCCTACCTCGACAGGCTCAACAACAGCGACTTGGCCGCGATGCGCGGCCAACTCGCCAGCGCGACAGATCGTCCGGTGACCTTCGGCTGGGGACCCCGCTTCCTGCACTCGACCGGTCAGTTCCACAAAGGCGGACCGAAGGTCGGTGTCTTCCTCCAGATCACCGGAGACTCATTCGCCGACCTTGAGGTACCGGGCCGACCCTTCAGCTTCGGCCAGCTGATTACCGCCCAAGCCGCCGGTGATGCTCGCGTGCTCAGCGACCACGGAATGACCGTGGTGCGCCTGCACGTGCAAGACCGGCAACGCGGTTTGCAACAGGTGCTGGAAGCGGCCCAGCGGATTTCTCAGGGCTGAGTAGCGGATTGTAGGCTTGACCGGTGATCAATCCCCTGCGTGACACCGCCGATCGTCGACTCACGAGGATCGCCGGGCCGTCGGCCCTGGTCCTGTTCGGAGTAACCGGCGACCTGGCGCGCAAGAAACTGCTCCCCGCCATTTATGACCTCGCCAACCGCGGGCTCTTACCGCCGGGGTTCTCCCTGGTCGGATTCGGCCGCCGCGACTGGGACGACGACGCCTTCACCGAGCAGGTGCGGTCCTCCGTAGAGGCCTCCGCACGCACCGAATGGAACCAGACCGTATGGGACCAGCTGCGCGGCGGATTCCGCTTCGTCTCCGGTGGGTTCGACGACGCAGCCGCCTACGAAAAACTAGGCGAAGTGCTCACCGAGCTGGAATCTAGCCGCGGCACCGGCGGCAACACCGCGTTCTACTTGTCCATCCCGCCGGACTGGTTCGCCGAGGTCTCCCAACAGCTGGTAGACCACGAGCTCGCTGGCCGTGATCTGGCCAGTGACCGCCCCGCCGCCGACCGCCCCTGGCGCCGGGTTGTCATCGAGAAGCCCTTCGGCCACGATCTGGCCAGTGCCCGCGAACTCAATGACGTCATTGAGCAGGTCTTCGAGCCGGACGCCGTATTCCGGATCGATCACTATCTGGGCAAAGAAACCGTACAGAACCTGCTGGCACTGCGCTTTGCGAACCGCCTGTTCGAGCCACTTTGGAACTCCCAGCACGTGGACCATGTGCAGATCACCATGGCAGAGAACATCGGTATCGGTGGGCGCGCCGGCTACTACGATGGGGTGGGGGCGGCCCGCGACGTCATCCAGAACCACCTGCTCCAGTTGCTCGCCCTCACTGCCATGGAGGAGCCACTGTCGTACGAGGCGCACCATCTGCGAGCCGAAAAAGAGAAGGCCCTCGCCGCGGTCACCGTGCCAGAGGATCTCAGTCTCGCCTGTGCCCGGGGTCAGTACACCGGAGGGTGGCAGGGCGGCGAAAAGGTCGTGGGCTTCCTCGAAGAGGAGGGGTTCAACCCCGAATCCACCACCGAGACCTACGCCGCGCTGAAGCTCGACATCAAGAACCGGCGCTGGGATGGTGTGCCGTTCTACCTGCGTGCCGGCAAACGACTCGGCCGCCGCGTCACCGAAATCGCCGTCGTCTTCAAAAAGGCACCGAATCTGCTGTTCTCAGAGCACGATGCCGAAAACCTGGGACAAAACACCGTGGTGATCCGCGTCCAGCCGGATGAGGGTGTGACCATCCGCTTCGCTTCCAAGGTGCCGGGCACCCAGCTGGAGATCCGCGACGTCACGATGGACTTCGGCTACGGCCACGCATTCACGGAAGACTCTCCGGAAGCTTATGAGCGACTCATCCTGGATGTGTTGCTAGGCGAACCGCCGCTGTTCCCCCGGCACGAGGAAGTGGAGCTGTCCTGGCGGATTCTGGATCCCTTCGAAGAATACTGGGCTTCCCTACCGGATCAACCGGAACCCTATACCCCCGGTAGTTGGGGTCCCGCCAGCGCCGACGCGCTGCTAGAACGTGACGGACGCGTCTGGAGGAGGCCCTGATGCTTGTGGATCTTCAGAACACCACCACCGCCACGCTGGTCAAGGAAATGGACCGATTGCGTGAAGTCGGCGGCGTCGTCGCACTGGGACGGGTTCTCACCCTGATTGTGTCCACCGATGCTGACCGCGCCGAATCGGTCATCCAGGCAGCCAACGCCGCCTCCCGCGAGCACCCCTGCCGCGTGATCGTCTACGCCGCCGGTGACCCGAACGCCGTGACCACCCTCGACGCGCAGATTCGGGTGGGCGGCGACGCCGGTGCCTCCGACGTGGTGGTGCTCTATGGTCATGGGGCCAACGCTACTGAATCCGAATCCTTGGTCAGCGCCCTGTTGCTCCCGGACGCTCCCATCGTGGTGTGGTGGACCCATCAGATTCCCGAGGAGCCGGCCGCCTCTCCCCTGGGCCGGATTGCCCACCGGCGCATCATGGATACCAGCGTGGGACACGACGTCGTGGGGTCCCTTCGGAAGCTCCGGAAGGGCTACTCGGCCGGGGACACCGACCTGGCGTGGACACGACTCACCGGTTGGCGCATCCAGCTGGCGGCTATTTTCGACGACGTCGACGCCAGCACCGTGCGTTCCGTGACCGTGGAAGGTGCCGTGGACTCCGCCTCCACGATCCTGCTGGCCGCTTGGCTGACCTATCGTTTCCAGGTGCCGGTCACGATGGCTCGCACCCCGGGGCAAGGCATTCGGTCCGTGCGATTCGTGCGCGCCGAAGGCGATATCGTGTTGGCACGCCCCGCCGGTCAAGCAGTCGCGTCGCTGTATCAACAGAACCGTCCGGTGCAGCGGATCTCCCTGCCACGCCGTTCCGCCCAGGACTGCCTGACCGAGGAACTGCGACGCATGGGGCCCGACGACATTTTCGGTGAAGTGCTCCAGTGCGGACTGCCCCGAACCGACCTGAAAGTAGTGGCCCCCAGTGAACGTTAACGTGCAGCAGTTCCCCGATCGTGCCGAGCTCTGCTTCCAGGCAGCGGAGTCTCTCCTCGACGTGGTGACATCCGCCCTCCAGGAACGCGGCATCGCCCATGTGGTGTTGACGGGTGGTTCCACCGGCATCGGTATTCTCACCGCTCTCAGCGAACGTCGGCGGGCCCGCACCGCATTGGACTGGTCGAACGTGCACTTCTGGTTCGGGGATGAACGCTATCTTCCGGAAAACGATGGCGATCGCAATTCGCTGCAGGCCGACCAGAGCGTCCTGAATGAACTGGTGGCCGAAGGACTGATCGGGCAGGCCCAGGTACATCGTGTGGCTGGTCCTGACGCCTCCAAAGACATCGCAGATGCCGCCCGTCGCTACTCCGAGGCGCTGGCCGAGGCGGCCTCGACGAGTCCGGGCCCAGACGCCCGGCTCCCCCGGTTTGATGTGTTGTTGCTCGGGGTGGGTCCTGATGCCCATGTGGCCAGCCTGTTCCCCGATCGTTCCGGCCCCACAGAACTCGGCGCCACCGTCATCCCCGTCGAGAACTCCCCCAAACCACCATCGTTGCGCGTCTCGTTGACCGTGGAGGCCATCAATACCGCGGACCGGGTGTGGTTCGTGGTCGCGGGAGCCGATAAAGCCGATGCTGTCGGATCCGTCAGAGCAGCACAGCAGGCCGGGGAACGTGATGCGCAGCGTCTGCCCGCGAGCCTGGTGCAAGGCCGTCAGGAAACCGTCTGGTGGCTTGACGACGCCGCGGCCGGTCACTGACAGACATCTCTGACAATCCGCTGTACGTCAGCGAACACGCACAGACCCCGGGACCATAGTGGTCCCGGGGGTCTGTGCGTGGTGGGCGGACGACGAGGCTGAGCCTAGAAGTCTCCCGAGAAGCGCATCATGAGTCCGAGCACGACGATGATGCCGCCCCAGAGCACGCCCAGGGTCACAGTCAGCCGGGTGAGGTTCCGCTCTGCGACGCCGGAAGATCCGAGTGAGGAGGAAACGCCCCCACCGAACATGTCCGACATGCCGCCGCCGCGTCCCTTGTGCAGGAGCACGAGCACGACCAGCAAGAAACTGATCAGGATCAGTGCGATCTGCAGAACTAGCTTGAGAATGTCCACGAAGTATTCTTCCGTCCTTTGCCGACTCAGGTACTGTTGAGGCCGGTCAGTCAGTCAACAGGTGATGCTCGAACCTAACAATGTTAGCAAATTCCGCCTCATCGAGGCTGGCCCCACCCACGAGTGCACCGTCGACGTCACGTCCCCGCAGGATGCTGGCGACGTTGGCAGCCTTCACCGATCCGCCGTAGAGCAGGCGCACCGACTTTGCGGTCTCGGCGTCATACAGTTCTTTAATGCGGGCACGCAGGGCGGCACACATTTCCTGTGCGTCCTCCGGCCCGGCGACTTCACCGGTGCCGATAGCCCACACCGGTTCGTAGGCGATGACCGCTTCGGCCACGTCCTTGGCCTCAATCCCGTGGAGCGCCGCCGTCAGTTGGCTCAGCGTGAACTCAATGTGGTCACCGGCCTGACGCGTCTCGAGCCCCTCACCGATGCAGATGATCGGGGTGAGACCGTGCTTGAGGGCGGCCTGCGTCTTGCGCTGGACGAGGGCGTCGTCCTCACCGTGGATGCTACGCCGCTCCGAATGGCCGACCAACACGTAGCTGCAGCCCAGCTTGGCCAGGAAGGCGCCCGAGATGTCACCCGTGTACGCGCCGGAATCTTCCGGGGACAGATCCTGGGCTCCGTAGCGCAGGGGAAGCTTGTCCCCCATCACCAGGGTCTGGACGCTGCGCAGATCGGTGAACGGTGGAAAGATCGCCACTTCCACCTCGTCGAAGTCGTGGCGGGCATCGTTCAGTGTCCACGACAGCTTCTGCACCAGGGTCACCGCTTGCTGGTGATCCAGGTTCATCTTCCAGTTACCGGCAATCAGCGGGGTGCGCACGTAGGCGCCATTATTCTTCGTCGTCATTCTGCCTCCAGCTCAGTCCTGCAGCGCCTGTACGCCCGGGAGCTGCTTGCCCTCCAGGTACTCCAGCGAGGCGCCGCCACCCGTGGAGATGTGTCCGAACTGGTCATCCGCGAAGCCCAGTGCGCGCACGGCTGCTGCGGAGTCACCGCCGCCGACCACGCTGAGACCGGACACCTGGGTCAGTGCCTCGGCCACCGTACGAGTGCCGGACGCGAACGCCTCCATTTCGAAGACGCCCATGGGACCGTTCCAGAAGACGGTGGAAGCCGAAGCGATGATCTCCGCGAAAGCGCGTGCGGATTCGGGACCAATATCCAGGCCCAGGGCGTCCACGCCGTGCGTCCCGGATTCCAGCCTATCCACGGGCAGCACGCTGTGATCAGCGTCGGCGGCGAAAGAAGCAGCCATCACGATATCGGTGGGCAATACGATCTGGCAGCCGCCCTGCTTTGCCCGCTCGAGGTATGCCGTGACGACAGGAATCTGATCCTCTTCCAGGAGTGAGGACCCGACGTTGTATCCCTGTGCTTTAAGGAAGGTGAACACCATGCCGCCTCCGATCAAGAGCGTGTCGGCACGGTCCATCAGATTGTCGATGACGGCGAGCTTGTCGGAGACCTTGGAACCACCCAGAGCGACCACGTAGGGACGCTCCGGGGTTTCGGACAGCCGGTTCAGCACGGTCAGCTCGGTGGCGACCAGCGGGCCCTGCACGGCCGGAAGCAACGCGGCCACATCGAACACGGAGGCGTGCTTGCGATGCACAGCGCCGAAAGCGTCCCCCACGTAGGCGCCTCCTGGAGCAAGCGCCGCCATCTCCGCAGCCAGTTCGGCGCGTGCTGCGTCGTCCTTGGAGGTCTCGCGGGCGTCGAAGCGCACATTCTCCAACAACAGGATCTCGCCGTCGCTGAGGCCAGCGGCCAGTTGCTGAGCGGAGGGCCCGGAGACGTCTTCGGCCAGGGCGACCTCGCGGGAGGACAGCTCGCGCATCCGGGCGGCCACGGGGGCCAAGGAGTACTGCGGTTCGGGGGCGCCCTTCGGTCGACCCAGGTGGGCCATGACGATGACGCGGGCACCGGCCTCGGCCAAAGCGGTAATGGCGGGCAGTGAAGCGCGGATGCGTCCGTCGTCGGTGACGCGCTCCGCATCGAGCGGAACGTTGAGATCAGACCGAATCAGCACGGCGCGTCCGGAGACACCGGATTCGATCAGGTCGTGGAGCGTCTGTGCGGGCATACTGGTGTCCTCCATAAGGTGATGTGGGGTCAGAGTACGAAGCGGTGAATCCCTGCTCCATACTAGACAGCCCGGCGCCTCTGCGCGGAGTCGGGTTGCCTTCGTGTCGAGGATCAGAGCTTCTCGGCGACGTATTCCACCAGGTCGATCAGCTGGACGGTGTAACCGTATTCGTTGTCATACCAGCCGATCACCTTGACGGTCTTGCCGATGCTCTTCGTCAACGGCGCGTCAAAGGTACACGCCGCTGGCGAAGTGATGATGTCGGTGGAGACGATCGGATCTTCGGAGTACACCAGGCGACCCTTGAGGCCAGCCGACTCCGAGGCCAGACGGAACGCCTCGTTGATTTCTTCTACCTCAGCGTGGCGCGACAATTCAACCGTCAAGTCAGTGGCGGAACCGGTAACGGTCGGAACGCGCATGGCGAAGCCGTCGAGTTTGCCGCTGAGCTCAGGGATGACCTCGCCGATGGCTTTGGCCGCGCCGGTCGAGGTGGGCACCATATTCTGCGCGGCGGCACGGGCGCGACGACGGTCCTTGGGGTGCGGGTTGTCGTGCAGGTTCTGATCCCCGGTGTAGGCATGGATCGTGGTCATGATGCCGTCGACGATGCCGAAGTTGTCGTGCAGCACCTTCACCAGGGGCGCCAGGCAATTGGTGGTGCAGGACGCCGAGGACACGACGTCCATGCTGGCGCCGTCGTAGGTCTCGTGGTTGATACCCATCACGAAGGTGCCATCGACCTCTTTGCCGGGTGCTGAGAGCACGACCTTGCGGGCTCCAGCTTCGATGTGCTTGCGGGCCTCTGGTCCCTTGTTGAACCGGCCGGTGCACTCGACGACGATGTCGACCTCCAGCTCCGCCCAGGGTAGCTGTGCGGGGTCCTTCTGCTGGAAGAACGCGATGCTCCGGTCCCCGACTTTCAGGCGTCCCTCTTCCAGTGAAATCTCTCCGGGGTAGCGGCCCAGAATCGTGTCGTACTTGACGAGATACAGCAGGTCCTCGGGGGCGGCCAGGTCGTTGACGGCGACGAGCTCGAGTTCGGGGTGGCGCTCTTGGATCACACGGAGTGCGTTGCGACCGATGCGACCGAATCCGTTGATGGCGATCTTTGTCATGTGTAAAGCCTTTCCAGCAAGATTCCGGGGTGATACTCAGCGGTGTCCAGCGGTCGGTTGACCGAAGACGATAGGAAGGGAAATACAAGAGGACCGGGTACTGCGACCCAGGTGACAGCGTAGCCGGTCATGAAGCGAGCCCGGCCGACCGCCTGTGGAAAGGAGGTCGGCCGGGCTCGGTGGTCATGGGTGTCAGACCAGCTTCTGAGCGCCGGAGCGAGCTGCTGCGAAGCGCTCGGCCACATCAGCCCAGTTCACGATGTTCCAGATGGCGTCGACATAGTCAGCCTTGACGTTCTGGTAGTCGAGGTAGAAAGCGTGCTCCCACATGTCCAGCTGGAACAGCGGAATGGTCGCGACCGGCACACCGTTCTGCTGGTCGTAGAACTGCTCGATGACCAGGTTCCCCCCCACCGGCTCGTAGGCCAGGATGGCCCAACCGGAGCCCTGGATGCCCAGCGCTGCGGCCTTGAAGTGGGCGCGGAACTTGTCGAAGGAGCCAAAGTACTCGTCGATGGCGGCGGCCAGCTCGCCTTCTGGTTTGTCGCCACCCTCCGGGGAGAGGTTCTTCCAGAAGATCGAGTGGTTGGTGTGACCCCCCAGGTTGAAGGCGAGGTCCTTCGACAGTTGGTTGATAGCACCGAAGTCCTCGGCCTCACGAGCGGCGGCGAGCTTCTCGAGAGCGGTATTGGCGCCCTTCACGTAGGTCGCGTGGTGCTTGTCGTGATGTAGCTCCATGATGCGAGCCGAGATGTGCGGCTCGAGTGCTGCGTAGTCGTAGGGCAGTTCGGGCAGAGTAAATTCAGCCACAATTCCTCCTTGTTGCGAATTGATTGATGCCTGTGAAGAGGCGTCTATCCCATACTAGGCACTTGCCCCGGGAGGGTCGTCAAGAGTTCAGCTCTCAGCGACGCTGAATGTCGCGGTGTGACACTGAACTCAACGCGCATTCAGGGCAGATTACTCGTCGTCGAGCAGCTCCGCGGTGACCGCATCGTCGGTGTTCGGAATGCCCTCTTCCGCGGCACGCTTGTCGGCCATCGCCAGCAGTCGACGAATCCGGCCCGCCACAGCATCTTTCGTCATCGGGGGCTGCGCCAGGCGGCCCAGCTCATCGAGAGAAGCCTGTTTGTGCTCAATGCGCAACTCACCGGCGTACTTGAGGTGGTCAGGGACGTCATCCCCGAGAATCTCCAGCGCGCGAGAAACGCGGGCGCCAGCGGCAACGGCGGCCTGAGCGGACCGGCGCAGATTGGCGTCGTCGAAGTTGGCCAGACGATTCGCTCCGGCGCGCACCTCTTTGCGCGTGCGGCGTTCTTCCCAAATGTTCACGGTGTCCGTGGCCCCCATCCGGCGCAGCATGGTGGCGATGGCGTCGCCGTCACGAATGACCACACGATCCACCTGCCGCACCTCGCGGGCCTTGGCGATGACTCCGAGCCGGCGTGCCGAGCCGACCAAAGCCAGCGCGGCCTCCGGACCGGGGCAAGTGATCTCAAGTGCGGAAGAGCGCCCTGGTTCCGTCAGCGATCCGTGAGCGAGGAACGCTCCGCGCCACACAGCTTCGGCATCGGCCACCGATCCGTTCACCACGGTCGCGGGAAGACCCAGCACCTGGCGTCCACGAGCGTCCACGAGTCCGGTCTGACGCGCCAGGGCAGCACCATCTTTAATCACGCGAATGACATAGCGGGATCCGCGTCGCAGATTGCCACCGGAGACGACCACCATGTCGGAGGTGTTGCCGTATACCTCGGAGATTGCCGTCCGCAGTCGTTTTGCGGCGGCCTCGTAATCGAGTTCAGCCTCGATCACGATCCGATTGTTGACCAGGTACAGTCCGCCCGCGAAGCGCAGGGTCGAAGCGACCTCTGCTCGTCGTTCTGAGCTGCGCAGAGCCTTGACGTGCGCGAGCTCTTCCTTGACGGCGGCGGTCAATGCCATACCTGTGCCTGCTTTCCTTGCGATGGACGTGGACCCAGTTGAATCCGGAGGATCAGTCGAAGCGGTCAAACGCTTCGTGAAGTGCAACAGCCAGTCGTAGTGGATCGTGGACGCCCGGGCTTTGCTTGCTCATCACTCTACTAAAGACAACCTCGGCCTTCAGCGCCTCAGCGGCGGCCCGGAACTCGTCACGCTGGGTGATCACATCCGGGTCGGCGATGATTACGTCGAGCGTGAGATTGGGTGCGTAGCTTTGCAGAACATTGAGGTGGTCGGCCGGAGACATCCCAGTGGTTTCGGAGGTATCCGATTCTAGGTTCATCACCAGGGCGCGACGGGCCGGAGTGGAGCATACCGCATCACGCTGCTGCGGGAGCAACAGGTGCGGAAGCACGGAGGTGTACCAGGAGCCGGGACCGAGTATGACCCAGTCTGCCAGCTCCATCGCCTCAAGTGATTCGGGTGTGGCCGGTGCATCCGCTGGGAAAAGCGAGATATGACTTACCCGACCCTGAGCCGCTGCGGTGGCGAGGGCGACCTGTCCAGAAACGGTTCGGGTCGTGAGTCCGCCGTTGTCATGGTCCGCCAGCACCGTGCCGGAGATCGTCAACGGCACGGTCGACATCGGTAAAACGGATCCGCGAGCACCTAACAAAGCTCCGGCCCAGCGCAACCCATCCACCGGATTGCCCAGCTGTTCCCACAGGGCCACGATCAGGAGATTGCCCAGGGCATGATTGTTCAGGGTTCCTTCCGAATCTGGTCGGGTGCTGAACCGGTACTGGAGGGTGTCGTGCCAGGTGCGGCCCCAGTCTGTGTCGTCGCAGAGGGCAGCCAGTGCCATGCGCAGGTCGCCCGGTGGCAACACGTCCATCTCCTGACGGATGGTCCCGGAGGATCCCCCATCGTCGGCCACCGTCACAATGGCTGTGATTTCACCCGCAATGAGTCGCAGTGCAGACAGGGTCGCGTAGAGCCCGTGCCCGCCTCCCAGTGCGGTGACGGACAAGGCCGGGTCGTAGTGGCTTCTTTGCCGAGTCACCGGGGTCGGAAGTGGGGTCAGCGGCAGCTGCCCTGTGAAATGGAGACTCATTCGCGCCCCAGGTCCCGATGGTGAGTCTTCACCATGACGCGTGGTTGCTGGCCCAGACGGTGGGCCAGTGCTTCGGCGATCGCGACAGAGCGGTGCTTGCCGCCCGTGCAGCCGATGGCGAAGGTAGCGTAGTGCTTGTTCTCGCGACGGTAGCCTTCCAGCACGGGCTGGAGCGCATGCACGTACCGATCAACGAACGTCTCCGCCCCTTCTTGGACCAGAACAAATTCGGAAACAGCAGCATCCTGACCGGTGAGGTGACGCAACTCGGGCACCCAATGAGGATTCGTGATGAATCGGACGTCCGCCAGGAAGTTCGTGTCCTGCGGAATGCCGTACTTGAACCCGAAACTCATCACGTTGAGCCGCAGCACCACCGGGCCGTTCTCGGAGAACAACTCCACCATGGATTTGGCAAGCGCATGGACGTTCATCTCCGTGGTGTCGACGACGAGCTCGGCCTGTTCCTTGAGCTCGGCGAGTACCCGGCGTTCCACAGCGATGCCGTCAGAGATCCGTCCCCCGCTCTGCAGGGGGTGGGGCCGTCGCCCGGATTCGAACCTGCGGACGAGCACATCGTCGGCGGCATCGAGGAACAAAATTCGATATTCGACGCCGTCGGTGGAGAGCTGTGCCAGGGATTCCTGGAGGTCGTAGAAGAATTCTTTGGTGCGTACGTCGACAACCAGTGCCAGCTTAAGCTCGGACTCCGGGCTCTTGCCCAATAATGCGGCGAGGGTGCTGAACAGCTGGGGTGGTAGGTTTTCGACGACGTACCAACCCTGGTCTTCCAAAGCGTGCGCGGCCGTCGTTCGGCCGGCACCGGACATGCCGGTGACGATTAAGACTTCCTTGGTGGGCGGTTTGACCGGTGTCAGCTCTTCAGTCATACCGTCAGCCTACCGACTCTGCCGAGTCCTTGCTCTTCGCCGAGTCTTTGGTGCCGAGATTTTCTCGAATGGCTTGCGCCAATTGAGGTCCGATTCCTTTGACGGCCGTGAGCTCGTCGATGCTTGCTGCACGCAGACGCTTGATCGATCCGAACTGCTTCAGCAAGAGTTTTCGTTTCGCTGGCCCCAACCCAGGGATCTCGTCCAAAGCGGACTGAACCATGGATTTTGAGCGTTTGTCACGGTGGAACGAAATCGCGAAACGGTGGGATTCGTCGCGGATCCGCTGCAGCAGGTAGAGCCCTTCTGAGGTGCGTGGAAGCACCACCGGGAACTCCTCTCCGGGCAGCCACAGCTCTTCGAGGCGCTTCGCCAGGCCGACGACCGGAATATCCGTGACGCCAAGTTCAATGAGGGCCGATTGGGCGGACGAAACCTGCGCGGGCCCACCGTCCACGACGACGAGTGATGGTGGGTAAGAAAATCTCTTCTTCTCGCTGGTGTCGTCCTCGTCGATCTCGCCGCTGACTACTTCGGGGGTTTCTGTTTGCTCCCGGAGATAGCTCTTGAAGCGTCTTGTGAGGACGTCATGCATGGCCGTGGTGTCATCGCGGGCCGCATCACCTGTAACAGCGAATTTTCGGTAAGCAGACTTCTGTGGGAGGCCGTCTTCCACCACGACCATGGAGCCAACCACATTGGTCCCCTGCACATGGGAGATGTCGTAGCACTCGATACGCAGCAGGGGTTCCGGGAGTTCCAGCGCGTCCTGGAGTTCCCGCAGAGCAGCCGAGCGCGTGGTGATATCCCCGGAACGTTTGGTCTTGTGAGATCGGAGGGCCAAATCCGCGTTTTCGGCCACAGTCTCCAACAGAGCTTTTTTGTCACCGCGTCGCGGAACTCGCAAGTCGACTCGGCTCCCCCGCCGTTCGGTAAGCCACTCGGAGAGCTCCTCTGGCTCTGAAGGTAGGGCCGGGACCAAGACCTCTGCTGGAATGCGGGAGACATCGTCGAGATCACCATAGACCTGCTGGATCAGCTGCTGAACGAGCTGTTCACTCGTGGTTTCTTCGACCTTCTCGACCACCCAGCCGCGTTGCCCACGGATTCTTCCGCCGCGAATGTGGAATACCTGGACTGCTGCCTCGAGTTCGTCTTCGGCGAAGGCGAAAACATCCGCTTCGGTATTCTCCGATAGTACGACGGCGTTGCGCTCGAAGACGCGCTTCAATGCGGCGATGTCATCGCGACGGCGTGCAGCATCTTCATAGCGCAGTTCGTCAACGGCCGACTTCATTTCGGCCTCAAGTTCACGCAGGTATCCAGAGACATTTCCCGTCATGAAATTGCAGAAGTCTTCAGCCAGTCGGTAGTGGTCTTCGACAGAAATGCGGCCCACACAGGGCGCCGAGCACTTGTCGATGTAGCCCATCAGACAGGGACGCCCTGACATTTCTGCGCGACGGAAGACTCCAGCCGAGCAAGTACGGACCGGAAAGACGCGGAGCATACGGTCAACGGTCTCCCGAATAGCCTTGGCCGGGTGGAAGGGGCCGAAATATTTCACCCCTTTGCGACGATCGCCGCGCATCACCATCACGCGCGGATACTTTTCATCCATCGTCACCGCGAGGTACGGATATGACTTGTCGTCGCGATACATGATGTTGAATCGCGGCGTGTATTGCTTGATCCAGGTGTATTCAAGCTGGATGGCCTCTAGCTCTGAGCCGACGACGGTCCATTCAACCCCGGCGGCCGTGTGAACCATGGCGCGAGTTTTGGCGTGCAGTGTCTCCGGACGAGCGAAGTATGAGGTCAGTCGTGACCGAAGGTTTTTCGCCTTGCCGACATAGATTACGCGACTTTGATCGTCCTTGAAGCGGTACACACCGGGCCGGGTGGGAATCTCCCCCGTTGCGGGACGGTACGTTGCTGGATCAGCCACTCTGCTCCTGGAATGCTGTGAGGCCCTGTTGGCGCCGCCTAGCGCGAAGAATCGGGATGGGAAGTCGAATTATATTGGTCGACGCGTTCTTGTCCGGTAATCGCGGCGATTGCGTCCATGATCCGTTCCGTGGTTTGTCGGCGGACCGGCAAGGAGTGTTTGCGGCCCAACTGCTCCACCTGGATGGGCTTGCCAATGGTCATCGTGAATTTATGCGGCAGAGCCATGGTCCGCCCTGGGGGCTGCAGACGATCAGTGTCCGCTAGACCCACCGGCACGACAGGAGCACCTGTAGCGAGTGCCAACCAACCAACTCCGGTGCGACCACGATAGAGACGACCGTCGCGGGAGCGGGTGCCTTCCGGATAGATGCCCACCCCGTGACCTGATTCGACGAGCTGAACGAGTTCTTCCAACGCTGCAACGGATGCGGCCTGCTCACCACGTTCAACAGGAATCGAGCCGACAGACTCGAAAAACCCCTTCATCATTCGGCCGCGGATCCCGGTGCGATTGAAGTACTCTGCCTTAGCGAAAAAGTGCACCATGCGCGGGCTCATGGCCTGGATGATCACGGAATCGAAGAACGAAAGGTGATTGGAAGCGACGATGAATCCCCCGGACTCGGGCACGTTCTCGAGACCCGTCACCTCGGGGCGGCAGGTCGTCTTCAACATGGTGCGCACGCTAGTCCGCACGGCGTTGCTAGGAGCCACGTCTGGCCTTTCCTCGCTTCATCTTGTGCAACTACATCCTATCGGCCTCACGCCGAGGATGGTTTCGGTCCGCGCAGCTCAGAGCACTTCGGCGAGGAACTGACCCGTGTAGCTCTCAGCCACCGTGGCTACTTCCTCAGGGGTACCGGTGGTGACGATCGTTCCGCCACCGGAGCCGCCTTCTGGACCTAAGTCGATCACATAGTCGGCCGACTTGATGACATCCAGATTGTGCTCGATGGTGACCACAGTGTTGCCCTTCTCGACAAGACGATTGAGCACACCGAGCAAGCGACGGATGTCTTCGAAATGCAGCCCGGTGGTGGGCTCATCCAGCACATAGATGCTGCGCCCGTTGGATCGGCGCTGCAGTTCCGTGGCAAGTTTCACGCGCTGGGCCTCGCCACCCGACAGGGTGGTTGCGGGTTGTCCCAGTCGCACGTAGCCGAGACCGACATCCACCAGCGTGTCGAGATACCGGGAGATCTTTGTGTATGCGGAGAAGAACTCCGCTGCTTCCGAGATCGGCATATCGAGTACCTCGGCGATGGTCTTGCCCTTGTACTGAACCTCGAGCGTCTCACGGTTGTAGCGCGACCCCTGGCACACCTCACAGGGCACGTAGACGTCCGGGAGGAAGTTCATCTCGATCTTCAGGGTTCCGTCACCGGAACAGGCCTCACAGCGACCGCCCTTAATGTTGAACGAGAACCGGCCGGCCTGATAACCACGGACTTTCGCTTCCGGGGTGTCCGCGAATAGCTTGCGGATCGCGTCGAAGACTCCGGTGTAGGTGGCCGGGTTGGAGCGTGGGGTGCGCCCGATCGGTGACTGGTCAACGTGAATCACCTTGTCGAGCAGGTCCACACCGGTGACGCGCTTGTGGCGGCCGGGAACATGTCGAGCGCCATTGAGCTGATTGGCGAGAACCTTGTAGAGAATCTCATTGACTAGAGTCGACTTGCCCGAGCCGGACACACCGGTGACGGCCGTGAACACACCTAGCGGGAAATCGACGCTGACGTTTTGGAGATTATTCTCGCGGGCCCCCACCACAGTGAGCTGACGCTGTGGATCAAGGGGACGTCGGGTCTCCGGAACGGCAATGCTGCGGCGTCCGGAAAGGTAATCACCAGTGACGGAGCGTTCGTTGGCTTTGAGTCCTTCCAACGAACCTGAATGGACGATTTCACCGCCCTGTTCGCCGGCGCGGGGACCAATGTCGACGATCCAGTCCGCCTCAGCAATCGTGTCTTCATCGTGCTCAACAACGATCAGAGTGTTGCCCAAGTCCCGCAATCGGATCAGGGTCTCAATCAGGCGGCGGTTGTCACGTTGGTGCAATCCAATGGACGGTTCATCGAGCACGTACAGGACGCCCACCAACCCTGAGCCGATCTGCGTGGCGAGACGAATCCGCTGGGCTTCGCCGCCCGACAAGGTTCCTGCAGGACGTTCGAGATTCAGGTAGTCGAGACCCACGTCGATGAGGAAGCGCAACCGTGCTTTGATTTCCTTGAGGACCTGGTCCGCGATGCGAAGATCGCGATCGGTGAGTTCCAGATCATTCATGAAGGCAATGGCTTCTTCCATGGGAAGACGCGATACCTCGGCAATCGACTTATCGCCCACGAGCACGGAAAGCGCGGTGGGGTTAAGTCGTGCGCCCTTGCAAGCAGGGCAAGGAATCTCGCGCATGTACGCCTCGTAGCGGTCACGTGCGTGATCCGACTCTGTCTCGAGATGCTTGCGCTTGATGTAGTCGATGACACCTTCGAAACCGGTGCTGTACTTTCGTTCGCGGCCAAATCTGTTGCGGTATTGGACCACGACCTTGTAGTCCTTGCCGTGCAAAAGTGCCTTACGGGCTTTAGCGGGCAAATCTTTCCACGGGGTTTTGAGCGAGAAGTCCAGTTCGTCCGCTAGCCCGGCCATCAGGCGCTGCCAGTATTCGGCGGTTGACTTGCCGATGGACCACGGGGCGATGGCCCCGCCTTCCAGAGAGAGGTCTTCGTCCGGAATGACGAGTTCCTCATCCACCTGGAGCTGAGAGCCAATACCCGTGCAGGTTGAGCAAGCGCCAAACGGGTTGTTGAAGGAGAACGAGCGCGGTTCAATCTCGTCAATGGTCTGTTCGTGTCCATTCGGGCAAGACAGGTTCTCCGAGAATGAGCGGTACTTGGGTTGGCCGTCGGCATCAACGGCGTGGAACTCTCCCGCATTGGCACGATCTGGGTCGACGGTGGCTTCGATGTCCACGAAATCCACGACGACGAGCCCCTCGGCCAGCTTCAGCGCCGTCTCAATCGAATCGGTGAGCCGCTGACGGATACCGTCCTTCATTGCCAAACGGTCGATGACCACAGCAATGGTGTGTTTGATCTGCTTCTTCAGCTTCGGCGGATCCGTGAGTTGCACGATCTCGCCGTCGACAATGGCACGGGAAAAGCCTTGCGTAGACAGGCTGGAGAACAGGTCCACGAACTCGCCCTTACGACCGCGCACCACCGGCGCGAGCACCTGGAATCGAGTTTTCGTGGGCAACTCAGAAAGCTGATCAACGATCTGCTGTGGCGACTGGCGTTTCGCAGGTTCCCCGCATTCGGGACAATGCGGTACGCCGATACGCGCCCACAGCAGACGCATATAGTCGAAAACCTCGGTAATCGTGCCGACGGTTGAACGCGGGTTGCGGTTGGTCGATTTTTGGTCGATCGAGACTGCCGGAGACAAGCCCTCGATGAAGTCGACGGCCGGCTTGTCTACCCGGCCCAAAAACATACGCGCATACGACGACAGCGATTCCACATAGCGCCGCTGGCCTTCGGCGAAAATCGTGTCGAAAGCCAATGATGATTTTCCGGAACCGGATAGGCCGGTAAAAACGACCATGGAGTCGCGTGGAATATCTAGGTTGACGTTCTTCAAGTTGTGTTCGCGTGCCCCTTGGACGACGATCCGGTCGTGCGTGGCACTCCCCCGACGACTCGCAGGCGCACCCTCCGGGCGGGAAGCCAGGGCCGCTGAGTCGGTATCAAGTGATGGAGTGGTTGAGACAGTCACAGCGTGATCCTCGCATCGATAAAGAAGTGGAACAACATCTACTGTATGCCAGCAAGACTTCGAACGCACATTCGAGCACGTGCTGTGGTGCTGTCGTTCGCTAACAGCACACCGCCGGACGGAGCGCAGGCCAGCTAGTCAGGGCGGCTGATCCATCTCTACACTGAGTCTCATGTCTTCGTCAGCCCACAGCACCGCCGGCCCCATCACTGTCGTCCAGGATCTTCCTGAAGTAACGATCCGGACACGTTCGGTGTCGTCGATGGACAACAACGTCTATCTGATCACGTCGAAGACCTCGGGAACCCAGGTGCTGATTGATGCTGCGGACGACCCGGCCGCCATCATGGAACTCCTTGCCTCGGCAGCGGTGGACACGCCCTGCCACACCACCCTGGCCGTCATCATCACCACTCACCAGCACTGGGACCATGTGCGTGCGCTGGCCGAGGTGTCCGAACAGACCCAGACCTCAACGGCCGCGGGAACCGCGGACGCGGATGCAATTCAGGAACAAACATCGGTGACGCCGAAGGTGCTGTTGAATCACGGCGACGCCGCCCATTTTGATGGGATCTCGTTAGACATCATCGGGCTTCGGGGCCACACTCCCGGTTCGGTCGCCTTGGCCTTTGTTCCCGACGCCGATGCACCTACCGTGCTGTTCACGGGCGACTCGCTGTTTCCCGGTGGTGTAGGAAATACGCAGAACGATTCAGTGCGGTTCACGCAGCTCTTCGACGATGTCACGTCCCGGATTTTCGACGTCTATGACGACGACACCATCGTGCTGCCCGGCCACGGCGCGAGCACCACGCTCGGCCAAGAACGGCCACACTTAGACGAATGGCGGGCCCGCGGCTGGTAGGTCGCCCGCCAACCACTCTCGTCTCAGATCTGGTAGTCGAGCACTTTCTGACCGACCACGAAGACGCGACGCATTGAGAAGACCGTGAGCGTGGTTCCGTCGGGTGCCTCATAGGGCGGATAAGCCCGCAACATCGCTTCCCGGTATTCCCGTGTGTACTGCTCTTCGAGCCGAGTTCCGTCGCGTTCATCTGCGGCAGCGAGCCCTTGGAGGACGGGGCGCAATGCAGCACCACGAACCCAGGCGTAGACTGGTTCCTCCCCCAGCAGCGACTGCAAATAGGTGGTCTCCCAGACATTGGGGCGTAGTCCGGCGTCGATCAGGGTCTCGATGTATTCCAACGGCGTGTAGATCGATTCGCGGGTATAGGTGCCGCGCGAGGCGTCCGCGTACTCCGGGCGTCGCGCCAATTCGCTGATCATGGCGTGCGAGGTCGCGGCATAGTTTCCGGGGACCTGCATCCCGAACCATGCCCCCGGCTTCAGGGCCTTGAGCCAGGAGCTCATCAGCTGACGGTGCTGAGGGATCCACTGCAGCATCGCGTTTGAGACGACGACGTCGACCGAATGGTCTGGCATCCATTCTGTGGCGTTGGCGTGCTCGAAACGGAGATTCTTCGGGGCCTGAGGATCATCGGACTGCATCCGGCGGGCGGCCAGAACCATATCTTCCGACGAATCAAATCCGATCACCTCGGCGTCTGGCCAGCGCTCAGCCAGGGTGCGGGTCATGGTGCCGGGTCCACAGCCCAAGTCGATGACCACCTTGGGACTAGGCGCGTCGATCACGGACGTCAGGTCCTTAAACGGGCGGGCGCGGTGGTCGGAGAACTTCGCGTACTGAGCCGGATCCCAGTTGAAATCGTGCATGGGACCACGCTATATCGGTCTTCAGCTACCTGCCGATGACCGCGACACTCGAGGTCACACGGAGTCGCGGTGCCGGATAAGCTGGGTGGCGATGAGACTCCTCGATTATCTTCCCGACGCCGATGAACTCCGCGATGCAGCTTCCGGCGGTAGCGACCTGATCTACGGCCGATTTGTCGAATGGACGCAGTCCCGCGGAATATCGCTCTACCCGGCCCAGGAAGAAGCAATGCTTCACCTGGTGGAAGAGGACAACGTCATCCTGGCAACCCCGACCGGGTCTGGTAAGTCCATGGTGGCGCTCGGCGCCCACTTCCACGCACTGTCTTACGGACGGCGCAGTTACTACACCGCACCCATCAAAGCGCTGGTGTCGGAGAAGTTCTTCGCCCTGGTCGATGTCTTCGGTGCGGATAACGTGGGCATGGTGACGGGCGATTCTTCCGTGAACGGCGATGCTCCGATTATTTGCTGCACTGCCGAGATTCTTGCGAACGGAGCATTGCGGGAAGGATCCGGTCTCGACGTTGGCGCGGTCGTGATGGACGAGTTCCATTTCTATGCGGATCCGCAGCGTGGCTGGGCGTGGCAGGTGCCCTTACTAGAATTGCCTCAGTCACAGTTCCTGCTGATGAGTGCCACACTCGGTGATACCAGCCGGTTCGAGAAAGACCTGACGGAACGTACCGGTCGAGAGACGGTGACCGTTGCCCACGCTGAACGTCCGATTCCGCTGAGTTTTGAGTATTCGGAGGAACCAGTTCAGGACAAGATCGCGGAACTGGTGAGCACGAAGCAGGCACCAGTTTATATTGTGCACTTTTCGCAACTGGACGCTATCGAACGTGCCTCGGCCTTGTCCTCGATTGATGTGACCACCCGGGCTGAGAAGGACGCGATCGCTGAAAGAATCGCCGGCTTCCCGTTCTCCGCTGGATTCGGAAAGACTCTGAATCGCCTGGTGCGCGCTGGAATTGGCGTGCACCACGCCGGGATGCTGCCGAAATATCGGCGCCTCGTGGAGCGTTTGGCCCAAGATGGATTACTCAAAGTGATCTGCGGGACCGACACCCTGGGGGTGGGGATCAACGTGCCCATCCGCACGGTGGTGATCACCGCACTGAGTAAGTTTGACGGCACGCGGACGCGGCACCTCAACGCCCGCGAATTTCATCAGATTGCCGGTCGAGCCGGACGCGCCGGTTTCGATACCTCCGGCACGGTGGTGGTCCAAGCTCCCGAGCACGTCATCGAGAATCTTCAGGCCCAAAAGAAGGCGGCCACGAAATTCGCCAACATTAAGGATGAGGCGGAGCGCAACAAACGGATCAAGCAGTCGACGAAGTCCAGCCCCAAGAAGACGCCTCCGAAAGGCTTTGTTTCCTGGGGTCAGGCAACCTTCGAGAAACTGGTCCAGGCCACTCCGGAGCCGATGGTCTCCCAGCTGAAGGTCAACCACTCCATTCTGTTGAACCTGCTGAGTCGGCCGGGCGACCCGATTCGCGCGGTACGCCGTTTGGTGCGCAACAGCCACGAACCGCCAGCCAAGCAGGCCGGACTGTTGCGGCAGTCATTGGGCATCTTGCGAGAGCTCATGGTCACCGGTGTGGTGGTACGCCGTCCCGAACCTGATGAGTTTGGCCGAATGATCGACGTCACGGTGGATCTCCAGCCGGACTTTGCCCTTAACCAGCCGCTCTCCCCCTTCGCGCTGGCGGCATTCGAGCTCCTCGATCCGGATTCGCCCACCTACGCTCTGGACTTGGTGTCCATTGTGGAAGCCACCTTGGATTCGCCGCGGCAGGTGATTTCGGCTCAGGTGAAGAAGGCGAAAACCGAAGCCATGAGCGCGATGAAGAGCGAGGGCCTGGAGTACACGGAGCGAATGAAGGCACTCGATGAGGTGACCCATCCACGCCCGCTGGCGGAGATGCTGGAGGAACAATTCGAGAACTATCGCCAGGGTGCGCCGTGGCTATCCGATTTTGAGCTGGATCCAAAATCCGTGGTCCGCGACATGTTCGAACGCGCCATGGGATTCACCGATTACGTTAATTTCTACGGGATCGCTCGCTCCGAGGGTGTGTTGTTGCGTTATCTCACCGACGCCACCAAGGCACTGCGGCAGACCATCCCTCAAGACACTCGGACCGAGACACTGGACCTGATCCAGGAATGGCTCGAGGCCCTGATCAAGCACACCGACTCGTCGCTGCTGGAGGAGTGGGAAGACCTGGTCGCCGGCGACGTTGAAGAGCTCCGCAAAGACTTCGAGACCCTAGCTCCTCCGGCGCCACCGCGACTCACGGACAACGAGCAGGTCTTCACCGTGATGGTGCGCAACGCGATGTTCCGGCGCGTGGAGCTGTTCGGCGCCGAACAGGATGCGCGACTGGCCGAACTCGACGATGTTCCGGACCGTGCCCGTGCCTTCACTGCGGACGACTGGGCTGATGCTCTCGACGAATATTTCGGCGAGTACGAGGATGTCGACGACTCCCCGACCGCACGCGGCCAGCAGTATTTCCAGGTGAATCGGAAACCAGACCTGACGGACCAGGAACGCGCCGATTCCGGCATAGCTGAGTCACGGTATTGGACGGTGCGCCAGATTCTGGTGGACCCGGAGGGCAACCTTGATTTCGGGATCAACGCCGTAGTGAACCTCGACCGTTCTGATGAGCAGGGATCCCCCTCGATCCTGGTCCTCTCCGTGGGGGCACCTGGAGCGTAGGCTGAGTCCATGAGTACCGGAAGCACCTCGAATGTGTTGATCTCCACTTTGCGTAGCGGAACAGCGTCGCGCCTCTTTGACGGCACCGTGATCCGTGATCATTTCCTGGAGGTGCCGCTGGATTATGACCAGCCGCAGGGGCGGCGGATCACTGTTTTCGCCCGGGAATACACCGCTGACGGTGGGGGCTCCCGTCCGTGGTTGTTGTATCTGCAGGGCGGTCCCGGAGGCAAAGGGGTCCGTTCCGGTCCTTTGTCGGGTTGGATGGCGGAGGCGAGCTCCGAATTCCGGATTCTCATGCTGGACCAACGCGGCACCGGTCGCTCGACCCCGATCACCCGCACCTCACTGCCGAGGGAAGGTGACGGCGGGCAACAAGCCGATTATCTGAGCCATTTCCGTGCGCCGAATATTGTGCGCGACGCCGAGCAGTTCCGTCTGGCTCTGGGCTCCGGACCTTGGACCACCCTGGGGCAGTCCTATGGCGGATTCTGCACGCTGAGCTATCTCTCATTTCACCCCGAGGGGCTGCGGGCGAGCATGATCACCGGTGGGTTGTCGCCGATCACGGGACCGGCCGACCGGGTATACCAAGCCACGTACCGGCGGATGCGGGCGCGGAATCGTGAGTTCTTCGAGCGTTATCCCGAGGATTGGCCGTTCTGGGAACGCATCGTGCGCCTCGGACGACATTCCGAGCAGCGCTTTCCGGATGGTTCCCCGGTCACCGTGGGGCGGTTGCAGATGTTGGGCATGTATCTGGGCGGCAATACCCGGATTGACCAACTGCACTACCTATTGCAGGAAGCCTTTGTTGAGGGCGATGACCGGCTCAGCGACGCGTTTCTCGAA
Source organism: Citricoccus muralis (assembly GCF_029637705.1). NCBI lineage: Bacteria > Bacillati > Actinomycetota > Actinomycetes > Micrococcales > Micrococcaceae > Citricoccus > Citricoccus muralis. The sequence continues at coordinate 1,645,157 of NZ_CP121252.1, read as the reverse complement.
CAGGCCCATGGCCTAATCGGGCATCTTTCCCGTCCGCTGTACATGGTGATGCACGAGTCGATCTACGCGCAGCCGGGGGCGGAGCCGACCGACTGGGCGGCCCATCGGGTGCTGGCAGATCATCCGGATTTTGATCCTGAGCGCTCTCGTACTCCCCTGTTGACCGGGGAGATGGTGTTTCCCTGGTACGCGGAACTAGATCCGGGTCTGCAACCCCTGGCCGACGTGGCCGAGCATCTGGCTCAACGCATTGGGTGGGAGCCGCTCTACGATCTGGATCAACTGGCCGTGAACACCGTGCCAGTCGCGGCGGCTGTGTATCGGGATGACGTCTACGTGGATGCCGAATTATCGGTGGAAACCGCGGCCCGCGTGGCTGGGCTTCAGGTGTGGCAGACAGCGGCGCACCATCACGACGGCCTGGCCGAAGACGGTGCAGGCATCTTCCGACGGCTCTACGACATGGTGTCGTCCCCGTCGGCCTCGTCATCGGAGGAATGACGACGAGCTTGCTTCCAGCGGCGATACGACCAGATGGTCAGCACAATGACGGCAATCCAGGACACCACGACCACGGCGCCGTTGAGGATGGACTGTTCGGCCACGAAATCACCGATCGCCACGAGTGAGATTTGTCCGGGCAGCACGGCCAGGGCCGAAGCGGACAGATAAGCGTGCTGGGATACGCCGAACGCCCCGCTGCCATAATTCACCGGCCAATAGGGAAACCCAGGAAGCAGACGAAGCATGAACACCGTCTGAAAACCAGCATGGCTCAGATTTCGCTCGATGGAGGCGCGGTGTCGACCCAGCAGGCGGCGCGTGGCATCTCGTCCGACGGCGCGGGCCAGCCAATACGCACCCCAGCACCCGATGAGCACGCCAATCAGGGACAGCACACTGCCGATGGCGACGCCGAACAGCAGCCCCGCCACGACAGCCATCACCGTGACCGGTATGGGGGTGATGGCGACGAGGGCATAGAGGCCAATGAACACTAAGGGACCTAACCAACCCCACGCCTCGATGGTGGAATGCAGTTGGCTGAGCGAGGGAAGCCGCACGTTGAGAGCGAGCCAGAGCATGACCGCCACCGTGAGGACTAGACCGGTACTACGCAACAACGAGCCCCAGTGTTCCTGCGAGTCCAGCTGAGAGCTGTCCTGCGCAGGAACATCCTGGGGATCGTCAGATGTCGAGTCGGTCATGCTCGAAACTTATCAGACCGTGGGACCCTGCTTTTCCACGATCTCCTTGGACACATTGGCGTCGTGACCGTTGCCGTTGGACTGTGCCTCAGCCCAGCGTGTCTCGTGCGCGGTGCGAATAATGGACGAGTAGCGATCCTTGTTGTCGATTAGGGCGTCGCGCCACTTCTGGCTCAGGCCCTCGGCCTCGCGCGTCCAGCGATCCATCTTGGCTTCGGCGTCCCGGCGCTCGTCGGCCGAAGCGGACTCGTCGAGCTTCGTGTAGCGGTACGCGTACTTCTCGGCGTTCTGCAGGGTGCGCAGGGCCTTGCCCTTCGGGCTAGTCAGGGAGGCGATGACGGTCACGATCAGAATCGCGACGATGACCATCAGCGAGATGTGAGTCGGGATGGTCTGCACCGGCACATCGGAGCCACCGTTGATGAAGAACAGGTTGTTCTCGTGAAGGGCGTGCAAGATCAGCTTCACTCCGATGAAGCCCAGGATGGCGGTGAGGCCGTAGGAGAGGTAGACGAGGCGGTCCAGCAGTCCGTCGATGAGGAAGTACAGCTGGCGCAGACCCATCAGCGAGAACGCCGTTGCGGTGAACACGATGTACGGTTCCTGGGTCAGACCGAAAATAGCCGGGATGGAGTCGAAGGCGAACAGCACATCGGTGGCGCCGATTGCGACCATCACCAGTAGCATTGGGGTGATCAGCCGTTTCCCGTTGATGCGGACGAACAACTTGTCCTCGTGGTACTGGTCGGTCGAAGGAAGCACGCGCTTAGCGGTGCGCACCATGATGTTGTCCGCTTGGTCTTCTTTCTCCTCCGAGGAAGCCAATTCACCCTTGAGCTGCTGGCCGGCGATCAACAGCAATGCGATACCGAAGAGGTAGAACACGTCTGACCACAGCTCAATGATGGCTGCACCCAGCAGGATGAAGACGGTGCGGGAGATCAAAGCGAAGGTGATGCCGAAGAGCAACACCTTCTGCTGGTACTCACGCGGTACCTGGAAGCTCGCCATGATCACGAGGAACACGAAGAGGTTGTCCACCGAGAGGGCCTTCTCGGTGATGTAGCCCGCGTAGTACTCGATCGCGTGCTGGGTGTCGCCGAAGACGAAGAAGACGAGACCGAAGATGAGGGCGATGCCGACATAGATGGCAGACCAGATGGCCGCTTCTTTAATGGTTGGGGTGTGCGCCTTACGCACGTGCGCGAAATAGTCGAAAAGCAGTAGACCCACAATCACCGCAATGGTGATGGTCCACGTTAACGCGTTGATCTCCAAAGGGAGCCTCCTGCGGATAGAACAGACGTCACAAGTCTCTCCCACCGCTGGTGAGCGGCCTCCGCGTCCGGTCTGGTCTCGATACCAGACGTGCTGACGTCCACGGGGTTCGGGGATACTCCCTTGCGATGCTGAAGTCTAGCAGGTCATGCGTGACCTTCACGTTGCATCTGGCGGAGCTCCTTCTTCAACTCGGACACTTCGTCACGCAACCGTGCGGCGAGCTTGAACTGCAGGTCCACGGCCGCCTGGTGCATCTGGGCCGACATCTGGTCGATGAGATCCTGGAGATCCTTCGCTGGCAGGGCCGCCATTTTCGCCACCGTGTCCATCCCCACCTCGTTTTCGGCGGCGGTTCCGGGCACCTCTTCGGCGATCGTTGCGGTGTAACCGCGGCGTCCCGCACCATAGTCGAAACCGGTTTTGACGCCCGCCATGCCCGCGAGGAAATCAGCAGAATCGGCGTCTTCGCGTGCGAGCTGGTCGGTGATATCCGCAATTTTCTTGCGCAGCGGTGTCGGGTCGATGCCGTGATCGCTGTTGTACTTCTGCTGGATTTCCCGACGGCGGTTGGTTTCGTCGATGGCCTGTCGCATGGAATCCGTGATGGTGTCCGCGTACATGTGCACCTGGCCGGACACGTTACGGGCCGCACGGCCGATGGTCTGGATGAGGGACTTCGAGGATCGCAAGAAGCCCTCTTTGTCTGCGTCGAGAATCGACACCAACGACACCTCTGGCAGGTCGAGTCCCTCACGCAACAAGTTGATGCCCACCAACACGTCGAAAACGCCCTTGCGCAGGTCCCGCAGCAACTCGATGCGCTTGAGCGTATCGACGTCGGAGTGCAGGTACTGGACCTTGACCCCATGCTCGAGCAGATAGTCGGTCAGATCCTCGGCCATCCGCTTGGTCAGCGTGGTGACAAGCACCCGCTCGTCCCGCTCGGTGCGGGCCGTGATCTCCTCCATCAGCGAGTCGATCTGCCCCTTGGTGGGCTTGACGATGACCTCGGGGTCGATCAGGCCGGTCGGGCGGATGATCTGCTCTACCACGCCGTCGGCTTGGCCCAGTTCGTAGTTGCCCGGGGTTGCTGAAAGATAAACGGTCTGGCCGATACGTTCCAGAAATTCGTCCCACTTCAGCGGGCGGTTGTCCATCGCCGATGGCAGACGGAATCCGTGGTCCACCAGTGTCCGCTTGCGCGACATATCGCCCTCGTACATGCCGCCGATCTGAGGCACGGTGACGTGTGACTCGTCGATCACGAGGAGGAAATCATCCGGGAAATAATCGAGCAGGCAGTGCGGGGCGGAGCCGGCCTCACGGCCGTCGATGTGGCGTGAGTAGTTCTCGATGCCGTTGCAGTAACCCATCTGCTGCATCATCTCGAGATCATAGGTGGTGCGCATCCGCAGCCGCTGCGCCTCCAGCAGCTTGTCCTGGGATTCCAGTTCTTCTAGCCGGATGCGCAGTTCGTCCTCTATCTCGCCGATGGCGCGGTGCATCCGCTCGTCGCCGGCAACATAATGCGAGGCGGGAAAGATGTACATCTCGTCTTCCTCGCGGACCACCTGTCCGGTGAGCGGATGCAACGTCTGAATGGATTCGACCTCGTCGCCGAAGAACTCGATGCGTACCGCCAGCTCCTCGTACATCGGGATGATCTCGACGGTGTCCCCGCGCACCCGGAAAGTGCCCCGGTGGAAGTCCGTGTCGTTGCGCACATACTGCATGTTCACGAATTGCCGCAGGAGCTCATCCCGGTCCAGCTCTTGGCCGCGGTGCAACGTGACCATCTGGGCGATGTACTCCTCGGGGGTGCCCAGACCGTAGATGCAGGACACGGTCGACACGACGACGACGTCGCGGCGAGTCAGCAGCGCGTTCGTGGCGGAGTGTCGCAGCCGCTCGACTTCCTCGTTGATGGAGGAATCCTTCTCAATGAAGGTATCCGTCTGCGGCACGTACGCTTCGGGCTGGTAGTAGTCGTAGTAGGAGACGAAATACTCGACGGCGTTGTTGGGCAGCAACTCCCGAAACTCATTGGCCAGCTGGGCGGCCAGGGTCTTGTTCTGCACCATCACCAGGGTGGGACGCTGCAACTTTTCGATGAGCCAGGCGGTGGTTGCCGACTTACCGGTGCCGGTTGCACCCATCAGGACGACGTCCTTCTCGCCGCCCTGCACGCGTTCGGCGAGCTCGGCGATGGCCTTCGGCTGATCGCCCGAGGGCTGGAAGGGCGAGACGACCTCGAAGGGTGCGATCTGTCGGGAGATCTTCTGTGCCAGACTCATATCTCCAGGTTACGCCGGAACGTCTCTCTGCGCAGAGTCCAGGAGTTACTGGTGGCGCAACGGTTCGATGATGGTGCGCCAGACCTCCTCCGTTTGGGCGCGCAGTTCTTCCACGGTGCCCTCGTTGTGCAAGATCACGTCCGCCACCGCGGCGCGTTCTGCATCACTGGCCTGGGACCGAATACGGGCGCGGGCGTCGTCCTCGGCCATCCCCCGGTGTTCGATCATCCGGCGCACGCGAGCCTCTTCTTCCGCCTGCACCACCAGGACCAACTCGAACCGATCGGCCTGGCCCGTCTCCACCAGCAACGGAATGTCCTCGACGACGATGTCGTCTGCTTGGGCTTGTGCTCGGGCCTCGGCGGATGCTGCACGCACCCGCGGGTGGATGATCGCGTCGAGAGTGGCTCGTTCGTCGTCATCGCCGAAGACGATCGCACCCAGGGCGGGGCGGTTCAGGGTGCCGTCCTCGTGGAGGACTCCCCCACCAAAGCGTGCCACTACTTCAGCCAGCCCTTCGGTCCCGGGGGCCACCGCCTGGCGGGCCAACGCATCGGCATCGATCACGATGGCGCCGAGTTCGGCCAGCATGGCGGAGACCGTGGACTTACCCGACGCAATGCCGCCGGTGAGCCCAATGCTGACGGGAGCCACTCTGCTCATGACTGTTGCCCCTTCTGATAGGCATCACTGCCTTCTACAGTGCCATCACCGCGCTGCCAATGCCAGGTTTGCGGTTGATGCGTATCGAAGTCCGCTTCGGTTCCCACCTCGTATTCGGGACGGATCACGAACTCCTCGGTGGCGCTGGGTTCCTCCTGGGCGCGGCGGTGGAATTCTTCCATGGGAAACACCCGTTCTCTCCCGCTGTGACGAGGATGACGGTGCACACCGCGCCAATGGACACGGTCCAGAACACCCGCTGCCGCTTCGGTCCGGCGTCCTCGTGTCCCGACGCGATCCCGTCCATCACCAGTGCACCGGAGTCCATGGAGGTGACGAAGAAAATCACGATGACGATGAGCGCAAACACCGCAACGAAGCCGAATGCGGGGTAGCCCTGGAGGAACTGGAACAGCGCGGCCTCGATGTTCCCGTCGTCGACGACGGTCTCCACGAGCTCCCCGCTGTCACCAGAAGTAGCGGTGGCCTGGTCCTGCATGATCCCGGAGATGCCCCACACGGACATCCACACGATGACGAAACTGGTGGGCATGCCGATGGTGGCGATCACGAACTCGCGAATGGTACGGCCTCGGGAAATCTTCGCGATAAACATCCCGACGAAGGGCGACCAGGTGACCGCCCAGGCCCAGTAGAAGACGGTCCAGTCTCCGGTCCACTGTCCCGATCCGGAGAAGTCATTGAAGAAGGAGAGCACCGGCAGGTTGTACAGGTAGCGTCCCGCCGTCTCAACGACGCCTCGGAAGGTGTCCATTGTCGCTCCCCACATCAGCACGAACAGCATCAGTGCGACGGCCATGAGGATGTTGAGGTACGACAGCCGCTTCACGCCCTTGTCCATACCCAGGAGCACCGAGGTGAGGCCGGCGCCGGTGATCAAGGCGATGGTGAGCGCCTGGATCCAACCCTGCATGGGCACCCCGTAGACATAGGTGAGTCCGGCGTTGATCTGCATGGCGCCCAATCCGATGGACACTGCGATACCGAACACGGTGGCCACAATGGCCATGATGTCGATGGCCTTGCCCCAGGGGCCGTGGATCCGATCGCCGATAAACGGTTGGAATGCCGAAGAAGCCCGCGGAGGGAGGTTTCGCTTGTACGTGAAGTAGGCGAAGGCCAGCCCTGGCACCACTTGAATAGCCCAGAGCTGGAAGCCGAAGTGGAACGTACCGATCGCTGGGGGTACCGCATCATGGGTGATCGGCTCGGCGACGCCGAATAACATCAGGATCGCTCCGATACCGGCCGCGAAGACCAGCATCGCGGTGGCGCCGAGCGTAGACATCCAGCCGATGTCGTAACGCATCACATCGGCCAGCGCGCCGAACACAGACTGAACCGGCCCGGGGAAGAATCCCATGGCTAGGGTGAACAGGATCACGATCAACGCCGAGGATAAAGTGGTGGATGACCGCCTGCCTTACCCGCGAGTAATCCAACTCCCAACCCGGGTGCGCCGCAGGGAGGAAGCTAGACTATCGACGATGTCACAGCACTCCGATTCCGCCCTCGTCGATGATTCCCACGCGCGTCGATACAGCGTGCTCCCGGCGGCCCAGCGCCACACTCCGGTGGTGCATGAAATCGAGATCAAACGGTCGCGATTTATTGGCTACCTTTTCCGGGTCGAAGCGGAGGAAGACGTCAGGGAACACGTGAGCGCGCTGCGCAAAGAGCACCATCTGGCCCGGCACGCCTGTAGCGCATTTCTGCTGGGCCCGGACAGGCGAGTCATGCGTTCCAACGACGACGGCGAACCCGCCGGGACCGCCGGAACACCGATGCTGGAAGCGATCGCCCAGCGCGAGACGGTGCTCGTTAGCGCAGAAGGAACCGGCGCGGAACAGCTGCGAGACGCCTCCGACGTGCTGGCAGTGGTGGTGCGCTACTTCGGCGGGGTGAAACTCGGAGCCGGCGGACTGGTTCGTGCCTATTCTGACGCTGTGTCCCAGACCCTTGACCAGGTCACCTGGACGGTCCGGCAACGGATGCTCTGGTACCGCATTCCTGCACCGCACGCTGTAGCGGGACGCTGGGAGAACGAATTGCGCGCCACTGGGTGGCACCTCGGTGTCACTGACTACGCGGGGTCCTCAGCGTTGTTGACACTAGCCAGTGTCGACGACGACATGGCGGCAGAACGTCTGAAGGCAGACCTCGCAGCCATCAGCTCCGGTGCCGGACAGGTCGAGCCCACCCATGTGGAATGGACAGACCTGTGATGGCGTCGCAAACCGAGGTTCAACCCAGCCCCGTCGAACGGCTCCTGATCATGGAGATCGAGACATTTCTCGAGCAACGCCCGGAGTTACGTGAGCTCCCGGTGGCGGTGATTAATGAAGAGACCGGTGCGCTGAGCCAGCATCTGTCAGAGCTGGGTCTCAACGGTCGGCTCATCCTGGATTCTCGCAGTCGAGCCGAGCAGATTGAGGTACCTGATGCCTGGCGGCTCTTCACCGGGCCCGACGAAGTGAGTCTGTCCGGGGTTGGCTGGGTCATTCATTTGCTGGCCCGGCCCCTGGAGGCGCTGGAAGAAACAGCCTGGCATGTGGCCCGTTGGGCTACGTCCGACGTCGTTATGATCAGTGCCGCACGCGAAAAGCACCTGAATCGGAGCATGAACGCGGTGCTGGAACGGTGCTTCCAACGGGTCCATGCAAGCCGCGGGGCCTACAAGTCTCGTGCGCTGATAGCTTCGGCACCGAAGGAATCCCTCACCGAGCACCAGCTGCCAGAGCGGATCCCGCGAAGACAACGCGTATCGGTGGAGCCCGTGGGCGAGCTCGAACTGCGTGCCTACGGGATGACTTTCGGTGCGGCACGGCTGGATCCCGGCACCGCACTGTTACTCACCACACTGCTCTCCTCAGGACCCGAAGGTCGAAGTGACGCGATCGACCAGCTCGACAGTGTGGTTGATCTCGGTTGCGGCAACGGCACGATCACCGCGGCTTTAGGGCTGGCAACCAGCATTCCCCTGCTCTACGCCTGCGATGATTCCGCCTCAGCGGTGCGTTCAACCAGGGACACCGCCACGGTCAATGGCCTGGACGCCGACCGGGTCCAGGTGACTCACGCCGATGGACTGAAATATCACGCCGATGCGTCCCTGTCCGCGATCGTCCTGAATCCTCCCTTCCATGATGGCGGCACCGTGACAACCGATATTGCACACCATCTCTTCGCCGAGGCTGCCCGCACGTTGAAGCCCGGCGGTCGGTTGTGGTGTGTCTGGAATTCGCATCTGCGCTATCGCGACGAACTGGACCGCGTCGTGGGCCGGACCACGCAGCTGGCCCGCGACCGGCGATTCACTGTCACTGAATCCATTCGCTAACACGCAGGAAGCCCCGCACCGAATCGGTGCGGGGCTTCTTGCTCGGATTAATTCAGCGCGGAGTCACGCTGGCGAACCGAAATGTATCAGTTGCCGGTTAGCTTCTCGCGCAAGGCAGCCAGAGCTTCGTCGGAAGCCAGGGTGCCAGCATCCGTGGCCGGAGCCTCGGAGGAGTAAGAGGTGTTGCCGGCCTCGGCTGCTTCGGTCGATGCTTCGACGTCCTCAGTGGAGTGACGGACAACCTGCTCCTTGTGAGCTTCCCAGCGAGCCTGAGCGTCAGCGTACTGCTGCTCCCAAGCGGCGCGCTCGGTCTCGAAGCCTTCCATCCACTCGTTGGTCTCGGGATCGAAGCCCTCGGGGTACTTGTAGTTGCCCTCATCGTCGTAGTCGGCAGCCATACCGTACAGCGCCGGGTCGAACTCGGTGCCCTCCGGATCTACGCCCTCGTTGGCCTGCTTCAGAGACAGCGAGATACGGCGGCGGTCCAGGTCGATGTCGATGACCTTGACGAAGAGCTCCTCGTTGACCGACACAACCTGCTCGGCGGTGTCGATGTGGCGGGCAGCCAGCTCGGAGATGTGCACGAGGCCCTCGATGCCGTCCTCGACGCGCACGAACGCACCGAAAGGCACCAGCTTGGTGACCTTGCCGGGCACGATCTGGCCCAGAGCGTGGGTCCGGGCGAAGACCTGCCACGGATCCTCCTGGGTGGCCTTGAGCGACAGCGAGACACGCTCGCGGTCCATGTCGACTTCGAGCACCTCGACGGTGACTTCCTGGCCCACTTCGACAACCTCGGACGGGTGGTCGATGTGCTTCCAGGACAGCTCGGAGACGTGCACCAGGCCGTCGACGCCACCCAGGTCCACGAAGGCACCGAAGTTGACGATCGAGGAGACCACGCCGTTGCGCACCTGGCCCTTCTCGAGGTTGTTGAGGAAGTTCGAGCGGACCTCGGACTGGGTCTGCTCGAGCCAGGCGCGACGGGACAGAACCACGTTGTTGCGGTTCTTGTCGAGCTCGATGATCTTGGCTTCCAGCTGCTGGCCGATGTACGGGGCCAGGTCGCGGACGCGGCGCATCTCGACCAACGATGCGGGCAGGAAGCCGCGCAGGCCGATGTCGAGGATGAGGCCACCCTTGACGACCTCGATGACGGTACCGGTGACGACGCCGTCGTCTTCCTTGACCTTCTCGATGTCGCCCCAGGCGCGCTCGTACTGGGCGCGCTTCTTGGACAGGATCAGACGGCCTTCCTTATCCTCCTTGGTGAGGACGAGGGCTTCCACGGAGTCGCCCACGGCAACCACGTCGTCGGGATCGACGTCGTTCTTGATCGACAGCTCACGGGAGGGGATGACACCTTCGGTCTTGTAACCGATGTCGAGAAGAACTTCGTCGCGGTCAACCTTGACGACAGTGCCCGCAACCAGGTCACCATCGTTGAAGTACTTGATGGTCTCGTCAATGGCTGCGAGGAGGTCCTCGGAGGTGCCGATGTCGTTGATGGCAACCTGCGGGACGGTCTTGGTGGTGGTCATGTAGTAGGGACTCCGATGTGGATAGTTTTCGTATACTCAGGGGGCCGAAGCCGGAACGGATCCTGTGATTTCGGTCAGCGAAACCCACTGAACAATCTATGGACATGTGCGCATTCGACGCACCCGACCATCATACGCCAGCAGCCCAACGCGCGCAATGCGTGGCGAGGGTGTGCACCGGGTCAGAATCCGAAGTTGCAGAAGGGTTCTTTCACGACGGCGAACATGCGCAGGAACTGCTCTGTGGCCGGTCCGTTGATTAGACCGACCTCGGCCAGCGCTCCCCCGCCGCGGAAGAGTGCGGTGGCCAGATGCGCGACGTCGAGAGTTACCGCATCCACACCATCGTGCTGAGGAGCGTCGATCCGCTCGGCCCGGGCGGATCCGTTGCTGACGTCGAGTCGGTAAAGACCGTCGACGAGTCCCATCGCGTCCTCGACGTCGAGGACCAGGGATCCGTCTTGACCGTAGTCACGGGACTCCAGCGCGGCGACGACGTCGAGCAGCCGCGTCCACACCAGATCGGATTCTGAGGTCGACTTCACCGCCCGCGGATCGATCATCGCTGTGGCCAGAGCGCGCCCCGGGGCCTCGCGGTACTTCAGCTCATCGACTAGATCCAGGTTCAGCACGGTGTCCATCAGCCCGGCGAATCCACGTCGGGTGAAGAACTGGAGATCACGGATGACACCGGTGGACACTTCCACGTTCTCCCAGCCCTTGTGGCTGATGACCGCCAGAGCTTCGGGTCCGTCTTCGGTGATGTACACGTACCCCTTGAGCTCGCGGTGTGCCTCGGAGCTACCGCCCCAGAGGTTCACCGCGCCCAGCATGTTCTCCTGAATCGGCCGGGGGCGACGAATCGAACCGGGGGTGACCTCATGCGACTGGCGGTCAAGACGGTCGGCGAGATCCACGAGCTCGGTCGGGTTCACCTCATAAACCTGACCGACTGTGGTGTTCAGCGCTTCGAGCACCTCGGGACGTAGTTGGATTCCACGACGGCGGTCGATCGTCTGCGTCACTTGGTAGGTGGAGACGCCGAAGCCGAATCGCTCGTAAATTCCGCCCTCGGACACGGTCAGTGCCGCGAGCGGATACCCCTGCTCCTGGGCGCGGGTGAGTTCCTCGGTGATCATCCGGCGCAGGATGCCGCGCCGTCGATGCGTTGGGGCCACGCCCACCGCGGTGATCAGCCAGGCAGGCAGGATCTTCGAGCCCACGTTGAGGGTGGAGGGCAGTCCGCCGATGGTGCCCACGGGTCGCTGCCACCTCGGCAGGAAATCCGGGCGTGGTTCGGCCTCGCGGAAGCCCCGGAACTCGAGCCCCATGTCGCGATTCTGCCGGGCCCAGATGTCGATCAGGTCAGCGGAGCCGGGGTCGACATAGAACCCCAGCTCCACCTGCTGGTGGAGGTGGCGGTACGCTTCGCTGGCTTTGATCTTCTCTGCGCCGTCGGCGTCGTGCGAGCTGGGCTCGATGAAGTCGTCACCGGCGAGGGTGAAGGGGGTGAGGGGCCTGCTCAGGGACATGATCATGTCATCTTTCCGGCGGTGTCGAGGGGTCGAGGGGCTGGGAGTGCCTCAGGATCTGGGAGTGTCTAGTGGGCGGCGTCGTTCCAGGAACGGCCGCGCCCGACCTGTACGTCGAGCGGCACCCGCAATTCGATGGCGCTCGACATCTGCTCGGTCAGAATACGTTCCGCCTGCTCCTCCTCGCCAGGGGCGAGCTCCAGGATGAGTTCATCGTGGATCTGCAGGATCATCCGGCTACGCAGCTGCTGCTCCGTCAGTTCGCGCTGCACTCCGAGCATGGCGAGCTTGATGATGTCTGCTGCGGAACCCTGGATCGGTGCGTTCAGGGCGGCACGCTCGGCCATGTCCCGCAACTGGCGGTTGTCCGAGGTAAGGTCGGGCAGGTACCGGCGTCGGCCCAGCATGGTCTCGGTGAAGCCGTCTTTGCGTGCCTGCTTCACGACGTCGCGTAGGTAGGTCTGCACGGCGCCGAACCGGTCAAAGTAGGCGCTCATCAGCTCGCGGGCCTCGTCTACGGAGATGCGTAGCTGTTTAGAGAGTCCGAAGCTGGAGAGTCCGTAGGCCAGACCGTAGCTCATCGCCTTGACCTTCGAGCGCATCTCGGAGGTGACGTCCTGGGGATCCACATCGAAGACGTTCGCGCCGACGAAACGGTGCAGGTCCTCGCCGTCCTTGAACGCGGTGATCAGGCCCTCGTCTTCGGAAAGGTGGGCCATGATGCGCATTTCGATCTGCGAGTAGTCGGCGGTGAGGAGCTGGGTCTGCTCCCCCGTCGGGAGTGTGCCGGCCGTGAAGACGTCGCGGATCTGGCGTCCGGCCTCGGTGCGCACCGGGATGTTCTGCAGGTTCGGGTTCAGGCTGGAGAGCCGACCGGTGGCCGCCGTCGTCTGGGAGAACGTGGTGTGGATCCGGTGATCCTCGGCGACGGCGTCCTTCAGTCCCTGCACGGTCTGCTTGAGCTTGGTCGCATCGCGGTAGAGCATCAGGTTCTGCAAGAAGGCGTGGCCGGTGCGCTCCAGCAGATCGTTGAGCGAGTCGACGTCGGTGGAGTAGCCCGTCTTGGTTTTGCGGGTCTTCGGCATGTCCATTTTCTCGAACAGCACGACCTGCAGCTGCTTGGGCGAACCGAGGTTGACCTTTTCACCGTCATTAGCGGCCCAGGCCGATTCCTGTGCGGCGTCGGCCTCATCACTGAATTGCTGCAGCAGCTCCCCCAGCCGCGCTTCGTCGATGGCGACGCCGGCGAACTCCAGCTCGGCCAGCACGACCGCCAGCGGAATCTCCAGGTTCTGTAACAGCTGCTGTGCGCCGCGCTCGATGACCGCGGGGGTAAACACCTGGGAGAGGCGTCGAATCATCCAGGCGGCACGCACCGCATCATGGGCGCGCTGCTGGGCTTTGCTTTCCTCTTCGGCACCGTCGAGGTCCAACGCCTGTTGGCCCGCGGCCGGGGTCTCCCCCGTGTCGAGGTTCGCATTGAGGTAGCCCTCCACGAGGGCGGACAGCTCGTAGCTGCGCCGGTCCGGTTGCAGAATGTATGCAGAGATGAGGGCGTCGTCCTGGACCCCGTCGATGCTCGCGGTGCTGCCGAACGCCTTAATGATGGACTTTACGTCGTAAACAGCGGTGTCCAGGGCGGGGTCGGCCAGCGCGTCACGCGCTGCCTTGGCCGCGGCACTGTCCGAGGTCAGGTCGACGAACAGCCCGGCATCATCGGCCGCGAAGGACACACCGGTGACCGTGCCATAGTCGCCCGGGACCGGGATCTTGCGCTTGGCCACCATCTCGGGACCGGTGATCTCGGCATACACGCCGAGCAGCTCGCCGCCGTGCTCGGCCAGGAAATCGTTGACCTGCTGCGCGGAATCGGCCACCGTGAAGTCGGGAGTGACATCATCCTGTGCCGGTTCGGTGGTGGTTCCCAGGCGCTCGTCGAAGGTGTCAAAGACGCGCTGCCGGACCCGGTTGAACTCCAGTGCGTCGAAAAGCTCCTCCAGTTGCTCCCGGTCGGGCTGCTCGAGCGTGGTCGCTTCGAGGGTGACAGGCAACTCGAGGTCGCGCACCAAGGCGTTGAGCCGCCGGTTCCGGTGCACGTTATCCATGTGCTCCCGCAGCGACTCCCCCTTCTTGCCCGTGATTTTGTCGGCGTTGGCCAGCACGCCGTCGAGGTCACCGTACTCCTTGAGCCATTTGGCGGCGAAACCGGGGCCGACCCCGGGAATCCCGGGCAGATTATCCGCCGTCTCGCCGACGAGGGCCGCCAGCTCCGGATACTGCGCCGGGGACACCTTGTACTTCTCCTCCACCGCCGCGGCATCCATGAGCGGAATATCGGAGACACCCTTCTTCGGGTAGAGGACCAGCGTGCGGTCGGTGATCAACTGGAAGACATCGCGATCGCCGGACACTACGCGGGTCTCCCAGCCGGCGTCCTCGGAGAGGGTGGCCAGGGTGGCCACGATGTCGTCGGCCTCGAACCCGTCGAGCGTGATGGTCGGGATGCGCAGGGCTTCCATGACTTTCACAATCAGGTCGATCTGACCGTAGAACTCCTGGGGCGTCTCGGACCGGCCGGCCTTGTACTCGGCGTACTCCTCAGAGCGCCGGGTGGGGGTATCCAGGTCGAATGCGACGGCGACATGGGTGGGCTGCTGCTGCCGGATCATGGTCAGCAACATGGTCAGGAAACCGTAGACCGCATTGGTGTGCTGTCCGGTCGCGGTCGCGAAATTCTCCGCTGGCAGCGCGTAGAACGCGCGGAACGCCATCGAATGTCCATCGATAACGAGAAGGCGGTGGGGCGTGGTGTCATTGCTCGGGTCGGTCACGAGTGTAAGCCTAGTAGGTATGGAACAACACAGCACACCCTTCGGCGGGCTTGGGGACGGGATGACCATCGACGACCTGAATTCCCGCTCGCCCCTCTCCCACAAACTCGGCATCATCTTCACCGAACTCACCGTGGAGCGTGTGGTGGCCACGATGCCAGTCGAGGGTAACCAGCAATTCCTCGGACTCCTCCACGGGGGCGCGACACTCGCCCTAGCGGAGACGCTGGGCTCCGTCGCCGCCTTCTTGCACTCCCAGGGGCGCCCGGTGGTCGGCACGGAGCTGGGTGCGAGTCACCTGCGCTCGGCCCGCGAGGGGATCGTCATCGGCACCTGTGAGCCGATTCATCTTGGATCCACTCTCACCACGCACCTGATTACCGTGCGCGATGAGCAGCAGCGGGTGATCTCTAGCTGCCGAATGACGAATATGATTCTCGATCCAGACCGCGCTCGTGGATCCTCGGTTCCCGGGGCGGGCTCGGCCGCCGAGCCGACTGTTTAGTTCGCCGGCCCGCCGGATTCCTGAGCTGCGCGCGACTCCGGTGGTGTGAGCTGAGGGGGCAGCCCGGAGTCCTCGGCGAGCTCGTCAAAGTACCCGGGTCGCATCTCTGTGCCGATCAGGTAGCTGGCACGGGCGATGGCCATGGTGCCCACCGCGGAGGTGCCCAGTTGCAGGAAGATAATCAGTACCAGTTTCAGTACATCCGGAACGGTGGGCTGGTACAGCACGGCGCCCACCACGACCAGGGTGATGCCGATACCGCCGGCGGTGCCCACCGCGGAGATGCGCATGAACGGGTCGGTGAAGCGCAGGATGCCCAGCGCCGCCGTCGCGAAGATCAAGGCTCCGGCGACGACGACCACCTGCCCGATGATCTGAGATACGGTCAACAGGTCCATCAGCGTTTCCCCCTGGTGAGCGCGCGGGCCAGCGACATCGCGGATAAGAAGCCCACGATCGCGGCGATGAGCACGATGTCGAAGGTGAAGGTCCCGCCCATACGCACCCCGAATATGGCGATCATGCCGACGACGCCGAACATCAGCAGGTCACCGGCCACCGCACGGTCGGATTCCGTGGGGCCGATCAGCATGCGGTAGGTGGCCACCAGCGAGACGATCAGGAGCAGGGCGAGGCCGATATCGAGTCCGAGGGTGCTCATGCCCGGTCCCCCTTCCGCCGCAAGGCATGTAGCATGCGTGATTCCATGACCGCGGTGTCGGCGCGCACCTCGTCGGCATCGTCGTTGTAGAGTGAGTGCACGTAGAGGATGCGGGTGCCGTCGTCGTCGATTCTGGTTCCTATCGTGAGGGTGCCCGGGGTCAGGGTGATCAGGGCGGAAAGCACCGTGATCTCGGTGTCGGTCGTGCACCGGGTGGACACCCGCGCAATGCCCGAGCGTGCGTCGATGCCCGGTGTCAGATTGTCCTTGAGCACGGCCCGGTTCGACTCCACCAGGGCTTTGGCGTACCAGAGGGAGAACACGAACAGCCGGAACGGCCAGGTCAGCCAGCTCATCCCGCGATCACCGCCTCAATGTAGGCGCTGGGATCCAACAGGCCGCCAGCGGCGACCTCCGCCCAGCCGAAGAGCAATTGTGCGCCCAGGCCGAAGGTGATGGTGACCAATGTGAGGACCACAGCCGGTGCCGCCAGTGAGGCGTTGATGCGTCGTCGTGGCGTCTCCTCGGCATGGACCGCTGTCTCGGTGTGTGACTGCGTCAGCGTCTGGGTGAGCGGTGCTGCACCCCGCGCCGAGCTACCTGCCGTCTCCGGGGTGAACCGGGATGGCATCACGTCGGGCAGTTCGTCGTCGTTCTTCTTCTCCCAGAACATGCCGGCCCAGATCTTCATCATGGAAACCAGGGTGATCAGCGACACCAGGATCATGCAGACGACGGCGAGAATCTCCCCACGCTCGACGGCGGCCAGCACCAGCATCAGCTTGGCGGCGAAACCGGAGAACGGTGGGATCCCGGCCATGGATAGGGCGGCGATAAAGAACGCGACGGCGATCACCGGTTCGGCGCGGGCCACTCCCCCGAGGTCGCCGATGGTACCGGTTCCGTAACGGACCTCGACCGCCCCTGTGGAGAGGAACAGCGCTGCCTTCACCACCATGTGATGGATGAGGTAGAAAATCCCGGCGGTTAGCCCGAGTTCGGTGAACAGAGCGACGCCGAGCAGGATATAGCCCAGCTGGGACACCATGTGGAACGCCAGAATCGACCGGGTGGTCTTCTCCCCGACGGCGCCGAGCACACCGATCACCATGGACAGGGAGAACAGCACCACGCCGACCCAGAGGAACCGGGTGTCGCCTCCGAAAACAATGGAGTAGATCCGGTAGATCCCGTAGATGGCGACCTTGGTGTGCAGTCCGGAAAACAGCGCGGTAATTGCCGGTGAGGTGGACGGATAGGATCGGGCCAACCAACCGTGCATCGGGACGACGGAGGCTTTGATTCCGAGGGCGAACAGGCAGATGGCTCCAGCCATGGCCACCGTGTCGTCGTGCTGGGCCGCTTCGGCCAGCAGTGCCAGATTGACCGTGCCGGCGGTGCCGTAGAGGAAGCCGACGCCAGCGAGGAAGACGGTGGACGTGAAGAGGTTCACGGTGACGTACAGGCGCGCCCCATCCACACGGCGCAGCGGTGTTTTACGGTTGGCGGAGAGCACGAAGAGCCCGTAAGAAGGCAAGAGCATAACCTCGAGGAACACGAACAGGTTGAACAGGTCCGCGGTCAACAGGGCACCGTTCACCCCGGTGGTCAGCACCAACACCAGGGGCGCGAAGAACATCGAGTTCGCGGCGTAGGAGGCATAGGAGAACCAGGTGCACACCAGCAGCAGAATGCTGGTGAAGGTCAGCATCAGCGCGGTGAACATATCCGCGGCGAACGGGATGGCAATGCCGGTGGGCCAGGGGCCGACGGCGTGGGCGATGGCGCCACCGTTGTCGGTGAAGGCGTAGATCATCACCACGCTGGCCACCAGCGAGAGCGCCTGATAGGCCGTCAGCACCATAGCGTGGATCCGGAGCCGGTTGCCCACCATGACTAGGATGCCGCCGAGCAGCATCGGGATGGCCACGAAGAGCGGCAGTCCGGCCGCCACGGCGTCGAGTGATTCGGGAGTGATCGTCATGATTCGTGGCCTCCCTTGCGTTCCAGTTCTTCTCTGATGATGCGTTCTCGTTCGCGTTGTTCTTCGTGTTGACGGCGGGACTCTTGCTCCTTGAGTTCCAGCACCTGGAGCACGTGGGTCTCCGTGGAGGGCAAGATAGCGTCCGAGGCGGCTTCCTGCACCACGCTGAGGTCGTCTCGGCGCCCGACAGTGAGATCGTCACGTCGTCCGGTGACGGCCAGGACCAGCATGAAGATGGTGATCGAGAACGCGATGACGATGGCGGTGAGCACGAACGCCTGGGGTAGCGGATCGGCCATCACGGAGACGTCCTCGGCGGTGCCGAAGGGTTCTTGACGCCGGTCCGTGCCACCGGCAGCCATCAGAATCAGGTTGCCCGCGTGTCCCAGCAACACGAATCCCAGGATGACTCGCAGCATTTCGCGCTTGGTGAAGAGGTAGACCGCGCCGGCGGTGAGCAGTCCTACGGTGATCGCCAGGGTCATGATTCCCCCTTCCCTGGTGTGTGCTGTTGTTCGGTCGCGGCGTCTCCGCGCTGGCGGTTCGCCGTCATCATCAAGGATTCGTGCCGTGATTGGTTCAGGGCGTCTTGGTAGATCACCGGAATCGCCCCGGTGCGCGGGTTGTCCTCAGGCACGGGTGGAGACGAGGAACCCCATACGCCGTGACGTCCGGGCCGTTCGCGACCGAGCAGGTTGAAAGCGGCGAGAATGACGCCGAGCACCGCCAGGTACACGCCGACGTCGAAAATCAGCGCGCTGTTCAGGTGGATGCCGAACAGTTCGGTGTGCAACGGGGTGAGGAAGGAGCCCTTCACCAGTCCGACGAGTCCGATGCCCGAGCCGGTCACAATGCCGGCGCCGATGAGGGTGAGGTAGGGCCAGCGGATCGGGGCGCTTTCGTCGTCCAGGGCGCCGATGTAGAGCAGCGCGAACGCCGCACCACCGATCAGCGCGGAGATAAATCCGCCGCCGGGTTCGTTGTGTCCACGCACCAGCGTGACGAGGGAGAACACGAACATCAGCGGGGCCGCCACCTTGGTGAACGTGCGGATGTAGACGCTGTTGGGCACCGCGTCGGCGAGCACCGATTTCATATTCACCGGTGTCTGGCGCACCGAGTCCGGATCCCGTGAGGCCAGCAGTGCGGCGACCGCGAGTCCGGCCACGCCCAGCACCGTGAGTTCACCGAGGGTATCCAGGGCACGGAACTCGACCAGAATGGTGTTAACGATGTTGGCGCCGCCGGTGGTTTCCTCGCCGTGCTGTAAGAAGTACAGAGCCGGTTCGGAAATATCGCGGCGACCGGTGAGCGCCCACACGCCGAGCCCGGCAGCAAGACCAGCCCCCACGGCAATCACGGCGGCCGGAATGGCACGGCCGCGTCGCTCGGTGTCGAACCGTGCCGGGAGGCGCTTCAACAGCAGCACCATCACGCACACGGTGAGAATCTCGACGAGCAACTGGGTCAGTGCCACGTCCACGGAGCCCAGCGCGAAGAACCAGAGCGTGACGCCGAAACCGACCACACCCACCACGACGACGGCGGAAATGCGGGTCTGGGCGCGCACCGTGGTGAGCACGCCGGCAGCAACCAGGGTCACCAGCAGCCAGTCCAGGGGTTGCGCGGTCTCTCCCACCACCTCGGGCAGCGGTCCCAGCGCGAACACACCGACGAGGGCGAGCACCGGCAGGCAAGCACACAGGACGATCAAGTGCAGTCCCGGGTTCTGCCCCGGGGTCCAGCCACCGACCCGCACGCCCACCTCGATCATGGCGGTACGAATGTTTTCCACCGCACGCAGCCCGGAAATCTTCATGCCGCGGGGAACGAGCGCTTCCTCGACCCTGCGACGTTGCCAGATGAGCAGCCCGCCGGCCAGGAACACCGATGCCGAGATCAGCAGCGGCGCGTTCACCCCGTGCCACAAGGCCAGATGCACATCGGCGCCGGCGTTGGACACTATCGTTACGGCGTCAGTGGCAAGGGTGTCCAGCAACATCGGGGCGAGGCCCAATACGACGCCGGCGGCGGCCAACATCCAGGGGATGATCCAGAACGTCACCGGGGCTTCGGTCACGACGCGCGGAGCGGACGCGTCCGGCGCCTGGGCGCGCGGCGAGTTGGGGGCCGGACGGTACTTGCCCAGGGCTCCGATCACCAGTCGTCCCGAATAGGTCAGCGTGAACACCGAGGTGACCGCGATCCAGGCGGTCAACAGGACGCCGATTCCGCCGCCCCAAGGAGCATCCAGCGAGGCTTCGAACATCGATTCCTTGGATACGAAGCCCAGCAGCGGCGGCAACCCGGCCATAGACGTTGCGCCCAGAATGATGGCGAGGTGTGTGGATCCGGTACGCAACTTTTGGTGTGCCAGCAGCCGCATATCGCGGGTGCCTGCTTCGTGGTCCAGCGTGCCGACTGCCATGAACAACGCTGACTTGAACAGGGCGTGGGCAATGGTGTGCACCACCGCGGCCTGAAGGGCCGTCGCCGTGCCGATGCCGATCAGCATGACGAGTAGGCCCAGCTGGCTCATCGTCGAATACGCCAGCAGTTCCTTCAGATCGTACCGACGCACCGCTGCCACTGCCCCGAAAAGTGCGGTGATTCCGCCGGCCGCAATGAGCAGAATGTTCCAGGTCAAAACCGTTGACAGTGCTGAGGAGAACAGCAGGAGCAGGAAGATGCCCGCCTTCACCATGGCCGCTGCGTGCAGGTAGGCCGACACCGGCGAAATGGCAACCATCGAGTCCGGCAACCAGGCCTGGAATGGGAACTGTGCCGACTTCGTCAGTGCCGCCGTTCCCAGCAGGACGGCGAGCATGGCGGCCAGTACCGGATCCTGCCACATGTCCGAGGCGAGCACCTCGCTGATGCGGGTCGTCCCGGAATCGATGATCATCACACACACCGCGGTCAGCAGGCAGAGACCACCAGCAACCGTGACGAGCAGTGTACGGATGGCAGGCTGACGGGCCAAGGCACCAGATCGAGCAATCAGGAAAAACGACGTCAGTGTCGTCGCTTCCCACGCCACATAGAGCACCACCAGGTCGTCAGCCAGCACCAGTAGCAGCATGGCCAGGGCAAAGAGGCACATCAACAGGTAGAACGAGATGATCTTCTTCGATCCCAGGTACCGCGCCGAATAGAACAGCACGGCGGCGCCGATCACCAGCACGATCATCGAGAACAGGTAGCTCAGCCCGGTCAGATGTAGATGAAGCCCGACGCCGAGGCCAGGAATCCAGGGGTAACTCTCGGTGAGGGAGCCCTCTGCGCCGAACCATTCAGCGCTGAGCAGCGCTGCCGCGCCCGCCAGGGGTACCCACAGCACCCATCCAGCGTTGCGTCCCAGGCCTTTGGCTAGGGGGGCGGCCAGCAGAACCGCTAGGCCGACGATAAGTATTGATACGAGGAGCACTCTTCCGCCTTGTGTCGTCTCGTGTGGACCAGTCCGTGGTGAACCTGTCCCTCACATCATCATCGACGACGAAAACGGACCGGCTCAGCGACACTCAGACCGGAGGAAGGCCAGAGAGCAGGGGTCCCCAAGAGTTGATGTGTCCGTTCGTACCTTCGGGTGGAAGAATCCAGAATTTTGGAACGAACCCATGGCTCGAGCACTGTGGGTGAGACATAAGATCGTTCCTTTCTCTGATGGACCAATGGACAGGGTCAGCGAGATAACAGTATCGCGCCGCTACACACTGTACGTGATGAGACTCTCATCCCTCCACGCCCGTGAGCCAAGTGGGGAAAATATTTCGCGACCCCTCCCAGCTGAGGCGTACATCCACAACGAACAAGGGAGCATCCTCGTGAGTGAGGAGTGCTCCCTTGCGCTGTTTCAGCCGGTGTGCCCGAAGTGGGACTCGAACCCACACATCTTTCGATACCGCATTTTGAGTGCGGCGCGTCTGCCAGTTCCGCCATTCGGGCTGGGGCAACTTGACTATCTTACATGCTCACACGGGGTCCCGCCGAAACCGAGTAGTCTTAGTAAGTCCATCGACGCCGACCGTCTCGAGGAGATCCATGTCCGAACAGAATTCTTTTGACCAGGTCGCCGCGGAGCACGACGTGTCGGGCGAGGCCCCAGCGAAACTTCGAGTACTCGTTGCCGAGGATGAGACCATCATCCGTCTGGACATCGTAGAGACCCTGCAATCACAGGGCTACGACGTCGTCGGGCAGACCGACAACGGCCAGAAAGCCGTTGAGCTGGCAGAGACGCTCTCCCCCGACCTCATCCTGATGGACATTTCGATGCCGATCATGGACGGGCTTTCTGCCACCGCACTGATCTCTGAGCAGAAAATCGCCCCGGTCGTGATGTTGACGGCGTTCAGCCAGCGCGACCTGATCGAGCAAGCGCGTGAGGCCGGCGTCATGGCGTACCTTGTGAAGCCCTTCAGCGAGAAGGATCTGGTTCCCGCCATCGAGCTTGCCGTGGCGCGTTTCGACGAGCTACGTGCATTAGAAGCCGAAGTCACCGACCTGAACGAGCGTTTTGCGACGCGGAAGCTCGTTGACCGTGCGAAGAACCTGCTGATGACATCCTTGGAAATCACCGAGCCCGAGGCATTCCGCTGGATTCAGAAGACCTCTATGGACCGCCGTCTCACTATGCGTGAAGTCGCACAGACCGTCGTCGACCAGATGGGGGAGTAAAACTTTCCCCTACACTGTGCCGAACACTGTGCCGACTTATCCGTTGCAGCCCCAAGCAGTGGATCCTGGGGTGCAGGGTTCGGCGACGTTGCGGGTTTTTGCTCGCCAGATAACGGCCTGCTGGGTTTCTGCCGCCACGGCCAGGGCAAAAAGGTGGGTCCCTGGTCATATGACCAGGGACCCACCTTGTTGAGAAACGGGGGTGTCAGAGCGGGGAACGCTCCGGCCAAACACCTAGTGGTTCGCGATACGGCGGCTCAACCGGTTCGGCAATGGTTTCGGGATCGACTCGCGTGTTATTGAGATCGGTCAGGTCGCCGATGCGGTGCACCTTCAGAATGTTGGTGGAACCGGCCTGTCCGGGAGGCGAACCTGCCGCGATCACGACCAGATCGTTGAGATCGGCGAGCCCCTCCTTGAGTAGTTCGCGATCGACCTGCGCCGTCATCTTGTCGGTGGAATCCACGAAGGGAACGATCCGCGGCGTCACACCCCACGACAGGCACAGGATGTTGTGGGTGTGGCGGACATGGGTGAAGGCGTACACCATCTGACGCGGGCGCAGGCGGGACAGACGACGTGCGGAATCTCCGGACTGGGTGAAGCACGCCAGGAACGGCACGTCGAGGCGGTCGGCAATGTCGACGGCGGCGCGGGTAATGGCACCGCCGCGCGTCTTCGGCCGTGAGCCCAGCGGCTGGATGCGCTCGAGCCCGTGGGTCTCAGTGGATTCGATGATCTCCGCCATGGTGCGTACGGTCTCGATCGGATACTTCCCCACCGAGGTCTCGCCCGAGAGCATGACAGCGTCGGCGCCGTCGAGCACCGCGTTGGCGCAGTCGGAGGCCTCGGCGCGGGTGGGACGCGGGTTGTCGATCATCGACTCCAGCACCTGGGTGGCCACGATGACCGGCTTGGCCCAGCGGCGAGCCAGCTCAATGGCTTCCTTTTGGACCAGCGGCACTTCCTGGAGGGGCAGCTCGACGCCGAGATCGCCGCGGGCCACCATGATCGCGTCGAACGCGTCCACGATCTCGCGCAGGTGCTCCACGGCTTGAGGCTTCTCGAGTTTGGCGATGACCGGTACCTTGCGGCCCTCTTCAGCCATGATTTCGTGCACCCGGGTGATATCGGCGGCGTCGCGGACGAACGAGAGAGCGACCATGTCCACGCCGGTGCGCAGCGCCCAGCGGAGATCGTCTTCGTCTTTCTCGCTTAGCGCCGGCACGTTCACGGCGACACCGGGCAGGTTGATGCCCTTGTTGTCGGATACCGCACCACCGACCACGGTCTCGGTGACGACAGAATCGTCCGTGACCTCGACGGCGCGTAGGGTGACCTTGCCGTCGTCGACGAGCAACAGGTCGCCCACTTCGACGTCGCCGGGCAGGCCCTTGAAGGTGGTGGAGCAGATTTTTTGGTCACCCTGGATATCGCGGACCGTGATCGTGAACCGATCCCCTGGTGCCAGCACGTGTGGCCCCTGGGCGAAACGGCCCAACCGGATCTTCGGGCCCTGCAGGTCCGCGAAAATCGCTACAGGACGCTTCAGATCCTCCGATGCCTGACGCACGGTGGCGTAGGTTTCCTCATGCACGGCGTGGTCACCGTGGCTCATGTTCAACCGGGCGACGTCGACCCCGGCTTCGAGCAACGCTCGGGTGGTGTCATAGCCCTGGGTGGCTGGTCCAAATGTGGCAACGATCTTCGCGTGTCTCATACCCTCTACCCTATGTCGGATGGCGCGCCATAGTAACGTGCCGTAGCCGGTTTTTTTTGATGTTCGCCCCCGGTTCACGATGGGAGTCAGACCCCCAGCCCGATCGGCTGCGTATTCGCCGGGATCGGTGAGGGCAACGCGGACCAGCCCTCGAGATACTTGTCCACCGCGGCGGCACAGGCGCGTCCCTCCGCAATGGCCCAGACCACCAGGGAGGCACCACGGCCGGCATCGCCCGCCACGAAGATTCCTTCGTGGTCGGTCATGTAAGAAGCGGCACGGGCAATGGTGTTGCGCTGCGTCGTCGTCACCGAGGTTTGTGCGGAGAGCAATTCGGTCTCCACACCGGTGAATCCCAGGGCCAGCAGCACCAGGTCGGCGCGGATCTCGCGCTCGGTGCCGGCCTTGGGAACGCGTCGACCGTCGGGAAGGTACTCGGTTTCGGCGACCTTCAGCGCACGCACGCGTCCGTTCTCGTCACCTAAGAACTCGACGGTGGACGCCAGATAGGTGCGTTCCCCACCCTCTTCATGCGATTCAGCGATCTCGAATAGCTGCGGCGTCATGGGCCAGGGCTGATGCTCCGGGCGCTCGGTGGGCGGCTGGACGCCGATGGCCAGGGTGGTCACGGAGGCCGCACCCTGACGGTGGGCGGTGCCGATGCAGTCCGCACCGGTGTCGCCGCCACCCAGGATGATGACGTGCTTGCCCTCCGCGCTGATCTGATCTGGAACGGTGTCCCCGTTGACCACTCGGTTGGACTGCACCAGGTAATCCATGGCGACGTGGATGCCGTCGAGCCCGCGGCCCGGAATGGGCAGTTCGCGCGGCACGGGCGCACCCGTAGTCACGATGACGGCGTCGTAACGGTTGCGCAGCTCGTCCCAGGCGATGTCGGTACCGATCTCGACCTGGGTACGGAACTGGGTGCCCTCGGCCTCCATCTGGGCCAGGCGCCGGTCGAGAATGTCCTTCTCCATCTTGAAATCCGGGATCCCGTACCGCAACAGTCCCCCGATACGGTCGTCGCGCTCATAGACGACGACGGTGAATCCGGCGCGCGTCAGTTGCTGGGCGGCGGCTAAACCGGCGGGGCCGGAGCCGACGACGGCCACGGTGTGGTGATTCTGCCGGTGTGGGACCACCGGTTCCAGCCAGTCCTGATCGAAGATCTGGTCGGCGATGGAAACCTCGGTCTGCTTGATGGTGACGGCGGGCTGGTTGATGCCCAGCACGCAGGCGGACTCGCAGGGGGCCGGGCAGATGCGCCCGGTGACCTCCGGAAAGTTGTTGGTGGCGTGCAACCGTGCCCCGGCCTCTTCCCATTGGCCGCGGCGCACCAGGTCGTTCCACTCGGGGATCAGGTTCCCCAACGGGCAGCCGGTGTGGCAGAACGGGATGCCGCAGTCCATGCACCGCCCTGCTTGGGTTTTCACGGTCGCCTCGTTGGGCCGGACGTGGACGTCCTTGAAGTCCATAATCCGTACTGGGACGGGACGCGAGGGACGGTCCTGACGTTCGGTGATCTTCAAAAATCCGCGGGGATCAGCCATGAGTAGCCTCCAAGATTCGGTTCCAGACGGCGTCGCCGTTGGGGTCAAGCCCTTCCGCCATCGCATGGTCACGTGCCTCCAACACGGCGGCGAAGTCGCGGGGCAGCAGCTTGGTGATGCGGTTCAGGGTGCCGGAGAGATCCGCGAGTAGCCGCGGCGCCAGCTGTGATGTGGTTTCGGCGGCGTAGCGGGTGAGCAGGTCGGTGACCCGTTCGACGTCGTCGGAGTCGAGTTGGTCGATGACGAGCAGTTCACCGGTGGACACCGCCAGCGGGTTCAGTAGCTCCCGCTTGAAGTCCAAGACATAGGCGGTGCCACCGGAGAAGCCTGCGCCAAAGTTACGTCCGGTGGGTCCCAGGATCAATGCGGTGCCCCCGGTCATGTACTCGCAGCCGTGGTCGCCGATGCCCTCGACCACCGCGGTGGCCCCGGAATTGCGCACCAGGAATCGCTCCCCGACCTGACCGGCCAGGAACATCTCACCGGAAGTCGCGCCGTAGCCGATCACATTACCGGCGACGACGTTCTCGCCCGGGTCAAACACAGCAGATTCGTCCGGATGCACCACGATGCGGCCGCCGGAGAGCCCCTTGCCCACGTAGTCGTTAGCTTCGCCCGACAGGCGCAGGGTCACCCCGGAGGGCAGGAACGCCCCGAGCGACTGACCGGCCTCACCACGCAGCCGCACGGTGATCACGTCGTCGTCGAGCTCATCATCCAGGCGCGCAGAGGTGACGTGGTATCCGAGCATGGTGCCCACGGCCCGGTCGGTATTGATGACGTCGAGGCTGATCTCGGTGGGTGTGCCGTGCGCGATGGCCGGTTCGGCTTGGTGGATCAGCTGGTGGTCGAAATGCTGGTCCAACTCGTGGTTCTGACCGGTGGCCCGGCGCAGCGCGGTGCCCTGATCGGTGAGTGCCACGGCGTCGTACCCCTCCAAAATCGGAGCCAGGTCCAGTCCCTCCGACTTCCAGTGTTGCTTGGCCGCGTCCATGTCAAGCACTTCCAGGTGACCGATGGCTTCGTCCAGGGAACGGAAGCCGAGTTCGGCCAGGTATTCACGTACCTGCTGAGCGATGAACTCGAAGAAGTTGATCACGAATTCGGGCTTGCCGGTGTAGCGACTGCGCAGGGTTGGGTTCTGGGTGGCCACACCGACGGGGCAGGTGTCGAGATGGCAAACGCGCATCATGATGCATCCGGAAACCACCAGTGGCGCGGTGGCGAAACCGAATTCTTCGGCTCCGAGCAGAGCGGCGATCACGACGTCACGACCGGTTTTCAGCTGCCCATCAACCTGCACGGTCACCCGGTCACGCAACCCGTTCAGCAACAGGGTCTGCTGGGCTTCGGCCAGGCCGAGTTCCCACGGGGCACCGGCGTGCTTGAGCGAATTCAGCGGGGAGGCGCCGGTACCGCCGTCATGCCCGGAAATGAGCACGACGTCGGCCTTGGCCTTGGTGACCCCGGCAGCCACGGTTCCCACGCCGTGCTCGGAGACGAGCTTGACGTGAACCCGCGACGCCGGGTTGGAGCGCTTCAGATCGTAGATCAGTTCCGCGAGGTCCTCGATGGAGTAGATATCGTGGTGTGGCGGCGGCGACACCAGGGTCACCCCTGGGGTGGAATGCCGGGTCTTGGCCACCCATGGATACACCTTGGTGCCCATCAGCTGGCCGCCCTCCCCCGGCTTGGCGCCCTGGGCGAGCTTGATCTGCAGGTCATCTGCCGTCGCCAGGTACAAACTGGTGACCCCGAATCGCCCGGAGGCGATCTGCTTGATAGCGGAGCGACGTTCCGGATCGAGCAGGCGCTCCGGATCTTCGCCCCCCTCACCGGAGTTCGACTTACCGCCGAGTCGGTTCATGGCGATAGCCAGTGTTTCGTGCGCCTCCTGGGAAATCGAGCCATAGCTCATGGCCCCGGTGGAGAAGCGTTTCACGATCTCGGAGACGGGTTCCACTTCGGAGATCGGCACCGCCGGTCGCTGACCTGATTTGAAGGTCAACAGTCCGCGCAGGGTCATCAGGTCGGCGGCCTGGTTGTCTACCAGCTCGGTGTACTGACGGAAAATGTCGTAGCGGCGGGTGCGGGTGGCGTGCTGCAGCCGGAATACGGTCTCGGGGTTGAACAGATGCGGCGGACCTTCGCGGCGCCACTGGTATTCACCTCCGGTCTCGAGTTCGCGGTACGGGTCGATGTCGTTGCCATCCAGTGGATAAGCAGCCCGGTGACGCTGAGCAGCCTCAGCCGCAATCACGTCCAGGCCCACTCCGCCCATCGGCGAGTACGTGCCGGTGAAGTAGCGGTCCACCAGGCGCTGGGACAGGCCCATGGCTTCAAAGGTTTGCGCCCCGGAGTACGAGCAAACCGTGGAGATTCCCATTTTGGACATGATCTTCTGCACGCCCTTGCCGAGCGCTTTGATTAGGTTCTTGACGGCGTCCTCGGTGCTGACCCCGGTGATCTCCTCGCGGCGCACCAGGTCCTCGGCCGATTCCATGGCCAGATAGGGGTTCACCGCGGAGGCGCCGAATCCGATCAGCACTGCCACGTGGTGGACCTCGCGCACGTCGCCGGCCTCGACGAGCAGGGAGGTCTTGGTCCGGTTGGCAGAGTTGAGCAGGTGGTGGTGCACAGCGGAGGTCAACAGCAGCGACGGGATCGGAGCCCACGCGGCGTTGGAATCGCGGTCGGAGAGCACCACGTACTTCACGCCGCGGTTCACGGCGGCCGAGACTTGCTCGCAGATTTCTTGCAACCGACGGCGGAGTTCTTCCGCCCCACCATCGGGACGGTACAGCCCGCGGACCTTCAGAGTCTGCTTAGTACCGTGCTCGTCGCGACGGTGCAGAATCCGGGCGACCTGCACATTGTCGAGCACCGGGAAGTCGAGGTTGATCTGTTCGGTGGTCACCTGCTCCGTGGACAACAGATTGCCCTGGGGCCCGATGCCGGTGCGCATGGAGGTCACGAGTTCCTCACGGATGGCATCCAGGGGTGGGTTGGTGACCTGGGCGAAGGACTGGGTGAAGTAGTCGAAAAGCAGCCGCGGACGCTTCGAGAGCACGGCAATTGGCGTGTCGGTACCCATTGCGCCCAGGGGTTCGGCGCCCGTGCGGGCCATGGGACCCACGAGGATGCGCAGTTCTTCGGTGGTGTACCCGAACGTCCGCTGGCGTAGTTTCACCGACGCCGAGGAGGCGCGCACGTGCTCGCGTTGGGGTAGCGATTCCAAGGGCAGCAGGTTCTTCTCGACCCACTGGGCCCAGGGCCGGCTCGTGGCAACGTCGTTCTTGATCTCCTCGTCCGGGATGATCCGGCCCTGTTCGGTGTCGACGAGGAACATCTGACCGGGCTGCACGCGGCCCTTGCGCACAATCTCGGCCGGGTCGATACGCACGACGCCGACTTCCGAAGCCAACACGACGAGCCCGTCGCGCGTCTCCCAATAGCGGGCCGGCCGCAGGCCGTTGCGGTCGAGCACGGCTCCGGCCACTACTCCGTCGGTGAAGGACACGGCGGCCGGCCCATCCCAGGGTTCCATGAACATGGAATGGTACTGGTAGAACGCCCGGCGGTCCGGATCCATGGCGGCGTGATTCTCCCACGCCTCCGGGATCATCATCATGATCGCTTGCGGCAGCGGCCGGCCCGAGAGCATCAGCAGCTCGGCGACCTCATCGAACGAGGCGGAATCCGAGGCACCGGGGGTGCAGATCGGGAACAGCGACTCCGGCTCATCTCCCAACAGCGGGGACAGCAGCTGGGACTGCCGGGCCCTCATCCAGTTCCGGTTGCCCTTCACCGTGTTGATTTCACCGTTGTGGGCGATCGTGCGGAACGGCTGGGCCAGCGGCCAGGACGGGAACGTGTTGGTGGAGAACCGAGAGTGCACGATCGCTAGGCGGGTGGCGAAACGCTCATCGGAGAGGTCCTGGTAGAACGGCTCCAGCTGGGCGGTGGTGAGCATGCCCTTGTAGACGATGGTGCTGGTCGACAGCGATGCGAAGTACACCCCGTGCTTGTTCTGGGCCCGCTTGCGCAGTCGGAACACCCGGGCGCTGAGGCTTGCACCAATCGGGGATTCATCCACCCGATCTTCGGTGCCGGGCGCCATCGTCACGAACAACTGCCGCAGAGTGGGCTTGGTGGCCCGCGAACCGGAACCGAGCGTGTCTTCGTCCACGGGTACTTCACGCCAACCGAGCACCTGGAGATCTTCGTCCTGGGCGAGTTCTTCGAGTTCGGCGACGGCGGCAGCACAACTCGGCTCTTCCTGGGGCAGGAAGGCGATGCCGACGGCGTAATGGCCAGGCTCGGGAAGGGTGAAATCGACGACGGCGCGGAAGAAACCGTCCGGTATCTGCAGCAAGATGCCAGCACCGTCACCGGTGCCTTCGTCCGCTCCCACCGCACCGCGGTGCTCGAGGGCACGCAGGGCGGTCAGTGCGTGGTCAACGACCTGATGGGTGGGTCCGCCGCGCAGGTTGGCGATCATCGCTAGCCCGCAATTGTCCTTTTCCGTGGCGGGATCGTAAAGCCCCTGAGCCGGCGGAATCTGAGCGAAGCGGGTGAACGGGTTGAGAGAGTTCTCGGGGTCCGTCATACTGCATCCCTTCTGTGTGAGCTGTGCTCTCCAAAAGGGGACGCCGTTGGCCCCAGCGGTGCGTCCCAAGCCCGAGTATCGGGCCCGGCCACGCACCGGGAAAAATTTTCTGCGCTAAATCTATGTTACCGGATGATGTCGGTGCAACTCAGCCGCGCCGGGGCTGGTCCGTTGTCTCGGACTCGATGGAAGTATCCGTAGCGGCTTCGGTATCTGATGTGATCTCTGCGCCCTCGGGGCCGCGTTCACGACCTGGCACGTAGATCGCGTCGGCGCTGGTGCGCGCCTCTGGGGTCCGCGGACGGGTCACCCACAGGTACACGAGGAACCCGATGGCCAACAGGAACATGGCCAGCGATGTCCACACGTTCAGGCGCTGTTCGATCCCGAAGAAGGTGATCAGTTGGGCGTCGTCGATCCGTAGCATCTCGATCCAGGTACGCCCCAGGGTGTACCAGGCGACATAGAGCCAGACCATCATGCCGCGGCGCAGAGGGAAACGGCGGTCCAGCAACAACAGCAGAGCCACACCGACGAGGCTCCAGACCATTTCATACAGGAACGTGGGGTGGAACAGGGTGTCCGCGGGGAATTCCGCCGGGAAGTTCGGGTGATCTGGGTCCACGGTCAGGCCCCAGGGAGCCTCCGTGGGGCCGCCGAAGAGTTCCTGATTGAAATAGTTGCCGAGTCGGCCGATCGCCTGAGCCAACAGGATGCCGGGGGCCACCACGTCGGCGAAGGCGGAGAACCGAATCCCGTGAATCCGGCAGGCGATCCACGCGCCCACGGCGCCAAGCGCGATCGCGCCCCAGATACCGAGTCCACCGTTCCAGATGTAGAGAATCTTGAGGGGATCCCCGGTGCCGTCAAAACCGGGCCCGAAATATGCATCCGGTGAGGAAAAGACGTGGTAGAGCCGGGCGCCGATGATGCCGAACACCACGGCAATAATGCCGACGTCGATGATCGCACCTTCGTGTCCGCCGCGGTTCTTCCAGCGCCGGCTACCCAGAATAAACGCGGCAACCGCACCGGTGATGAGACAGAGCGCGTACAGCTGGATGGGCCGCGGCCAGAAGGGGATTTCGCTGATCGTGGGGGCAGGAATGGCGGCTATCACGGGGTTCAGCAGGGCGGACGCGGTGGTGGAGAGCATGCTCACCTCTGGGTTGTTGCTGTTCGGTGGGTACCGCGGGCGAGTTCTGCAGCGAGCTCGCCGACCGCGCGGGGTCCGTGGTCTCGCAGGGCGGCGACGAGGGCGGTGCCGACAATCGCTCCGTCGGCGTAGGCGCCGATCTCACGCACGTGCTCCGCTTGTGACACGCCGAGTCCGACGCAGACGCGCGGGGCGCCGGCGTCGTGTGCACGCTGCACCACCCGTTCGGCGGCGGTGGAGACCTCGGAGCGAGCTCCGGTCACGCCCATCACGGAGACGGCGTACACGAAACCGCGGGAGGCTTCCACAACTTTAGTGACGCGCTCATCAGTGGAGCTGGGCGCGGTGAGGAAGATCCGGTCGAGTCCGTAGCGGTCGGAGGCGGCGAACCACTCCTCCGCCTCTTCTGGAACCAGATCCGGGGTGACGATGCCGGCTCCCCCGGCCTCGGCGAGGCGGCGGGCGAAGACGTCCACACCCATCCGGTCCACCAGGTTCCAGTAGGTCATCACCACGACGACGGCGTCGGTGCGCTGCGTGATCGCCGAAATCAAGGTAAACACGTCGTCGACACGGAATCCGGCGGCGAGCACCTCGCTGGTGGCGTGCTGAATGACGGGACCGTCCATCACCGGGTCGGAGTACGGGATGCCGATCTCGATGATGTCGGCACCGTTGTTACCCAACTCCACCGCGGCCTCGATGGAGTCCTGAAGCGTGGGGTATCCGGCGGGCAGATAGCCGATCAGGGCCGTGCGCCCGGCGGCGCGGGCGGCTTCGATGGCCTCGGTGCAGCGTGAAGTGGAAGTAGTCATCAGTCCTGTGCTCCTTCGGGGCGGGCGGCGATGGCCTCTTCGTCTCCGCCGTCGGGGGTGGTCTCGTCCGGGAGCATCCCGAAATACTTCGCTGCGGTGGACACGTCTTTATCGCCGCGGCCGGACAGGCTGACGATAATAGTGCGCTGCTCCTCGGCCGGAGTCGATTCCGAGACGAGGCCTGCCTCGTGCCAGCGCTGGGCGATCTTCAGTGCACCGGCCAGGGCATGCGAGGACTCGATGGCTGGCACAATGCCCTCGGTGCGGCTGAGGCGCCGGAAGGCATCCATACATTCGACGTCGTTGATCGGCTCGTACTGGGCGCGGCCGGTGTCGTGCAGGAAGGCATGTTCGGGGCCCACCCCTGGATAGTCCAGGCCCGCGGAGATGGAATGGGAGTCGACGGTCTGGCCGTCCTCGTCCTGCATCAGGTAGGTGCGGGCCCCATGCAACACTCCGGTGCGCCCCTGCGTGATCGGGGCGGCATGGCGTCCGGTGTCCATGCCGTCACCGCCGGCTTCGAAACCGAAAATCTCTACCTCGGCGTCGTCCAAGAACCCATGGAAGAGTCCGATGGCGTTGGAACCGCCACCCACACAAGCGGCGATAGCGTCGGGCAGGCGTCCGGTCTGCTCCAGGATCTGAGCCCGGGCCTCTTCGCCAATGGCCTGGTGGAAATAGCGCACCATAGCGGGGAACGGGTGGGGCCCGGTGACGGTGCCGAGCAGGTAGTGGGTGGTATCCACAGAGGCGACCCAATCCCGCAGGGCCTCGTTGATGGCATCCTTCAAAGTGCGCGCTCCGAACGTCACCGGCACCACGGTGGCGCCGAGCATCTCCATGCGCGCCACGTTCAGCGCCTGGCGGCGCGTGTCTTCCTCGCCCATGTACACGGTGCATTCCATACCAAACAAAGCGGCCGCCGTCGCGGTGGCCACACCATGCTGGCCAGCACCGGTCTCGGCGATCAAACGGGTTTTGCCCATGCGCCGGGCGATCAGCGCCTGACCGATCACATTGTTAATCTTGTGGGAGCCGGTGTGGTTGAGGTCTTCGCGCTTGAGGAAGATCCGAACCCCGGGGCTGTCAGCGGCGAAGCGCGGCACTTCAGTGAGGAGCGACGGCCGGTTCACATAGGAGGTAAACAGTGCGTTCAACTCCGCGTTGAATTCCGGGTCCTGACGGGCCTCGTTGAAGGTCCGCTCCACTTCCTCGAGGGCGGCGATCAGCGATTCCGGCATCCATCGTCCGCCGTAGGGGCCAAAGTACGGACCCTCTGCATTGCGATAGGTGCCCTCGTGGTCGAGGGACCCTGCTGGACGGTGGTCGCGAGAATCTGTCATGTCACTTCCCTTGCTTGGGGCGACCGGATCAGCTCCGGCCGGTGGAGGGGACCGGGGTTCAGGGGCGCGAGGCGGCCCGGAAATCCCGGATGGCTGCGGTGGCGTCGCCGTGTTTGACCAGGGCTTCCCCCACCAGCACGGCGTCGGCGCCCCGGGCGGCATAATCGGCCACCTCGCGTTCCGAACGCACACCGGATTCGGCGATCCGCACCACGGAATCATCCAGGTGGGGTGCCAGTACGGAGTAGTGGTCGACGTCGACGTCGAGGGTCTTGAGGTTACGCACGTTGACGCCGACGATGCGGGCGCCCACGGCCATGGCCCGTTCGATTTCCTCCACGGTGTGGGTTTCCACCAGGGCGTGCATGCCGAGCTCGTGGCTCAGCGCGAGGAAATCACGCAGCTGGGCGTCATCCAGGGCGGCCACGATGAGTAGTACGAGATCGGCACCGTGGGCGCGGGCTTCGTGGAACTGGTACTCATCGACCATGAAGTCTTTGCGGAGCACCGGGATGGAGACGGCCGCACGGACGGCGTCAAGGTCGGCTAGCGAACCGCCGAATCGGCGCTGCTCGGTCAGCACGGAAATCGCTGCGGCGCCTCCCGCTTGGTAAGACCGTGCCAGATCCGCCGGTGAGCTGATCTCGGCCAGGGCTCCGGCCGAGGGGCTGGAACGCTTGACCTCGGCGATGATGCGCACTCCGGATGTGTCATCCCGGCCACCCTGCAGGGCGGCGTGGGCGTCCAGAGCCGGTGTTGCCTCCGTTGCTGCGCGCTGCACCTTGGTCAAAGGCACGGCACGACGGCGTTCGGCCAGGTCTTCGCGGACCCCCTCAACGATACGGTCGAGGACGGTGCCGCTCAGGGATCCTGTGGTCATCAGTGGTGAGACTTCGTCTTCGAACCGCCGACGCCGTAACCCAGCTGGCGCAGCACGAACGCGAGCACGACGCCACCCACGGCGATGGCGGCGCCGATACCGACGATCACCATGTTCCACATCAGCATGCCCA
Source organism: Citricoccus muralis (assembly GCF_029637705.1). Classification (NCBI taxonomy): domain Bacteria; kingdom Bacillati; phylum Actinomycetota; class Actinomycetes; order Micrococcales; family Micrococcaceae; genus Citricoccus; species Citricoccus muralis. The sequence goes on along the minus strand of NZ_CP121252.1, from coordinate 1,610,410 downwards.
CACCGGCAACGAGCACGCCGGCGAGCACCAAGAACACCATGGACCAGGCGGCCGGCGAATTGCCGTGGCCGATCGGTTCGGCGTGGGTGGGGTCGTTCACCACCCGGCCGTCTTCGGTGATGGTGACCTGGTCGGTGTGGACAGATTCCTGCGTCGTCATCGAACTTCCTTTTCCTTCAGTACCTCTGGCCCGGCGCCGCGGCCGACCGTATGCGAGTGCGATCTGCTTCCATTCTGCCATGAACCCCGCTGCGAAGCGGGAAGATCACGTGGGATCTTTGCCCTGTGACAGTTCGTCCCACGCGTCGATCTCCTCCACCCGGGATTGGGCGCGTCGCGCGGCGTCGGGACGGTCCTGACGGGACGGGGTGGTAACCGCCTCGGGGCGTAACACGGTGTCTGTGTCGCTCTCCGAGTCCTCCTCTGCGGTGGCCGCCGTGTCGTAGTCGTACTTGCGGGTGGTCTGCCAGTGGCGCCCGCTGATGATCACGATGACGGCGGAAAGCAGCATCAACAACGATGCGAGCAGCGCCAGCCACGGAGCCCAGGTCATGGTGACCTGTCCCGCCGGGTCGGTCAGCCCGGAAAGTTCCGCCACCCGCGGTTGCGCTGCGTTCTCGGGGTTCATGACGACGCCGAGGGTGGAAGCCGCCAGTAATGCAGCCGAGGCGGCCAATAAGACCCCGATGATAACGCGGGCGATCCGCCCGGCAATCGATAGTGCAACGCCACCGGCCATGGCCACCAGCGCCATGGCAGTCACCGCACCGGCCGCTTGCTGGCCGGTGGATTCCACCGCGGTGTCGGGTAGTGCTTCGATGTCGGTGGCGACCAGCCACACCTGAGTGGAGGCCAGCAACGCCATCACACCGGCGATCAGCACCACGAGCACGGCGCGCCCGCGGGTGATCTTCGGCGTCGGCTGGGTGTCCGGGACCGAAGTGGTCTCGTTCGTCGGGTTCACGCGTCTCCTGAGGATGATGACTGTCCGGTGCTGTCCAGACTGGTCAGCCTGGACGCCGCCACTACGGCTCGTAAGGGTGCGCTGGCTTTGGCCACGGTTTCGGCGGCCTCGGCTTCCGGGTCGGAATCGGCCACGATACCAGCACCGGCTTGAACATAGGCGACGCCGTCCACGAGCGTGGCAGAACGGATATTGATGGCCATGTCCATATTGCCGGCCAGATCGAAGTATCCGATCACCCCAGCATAGGCCCCGCGCTGCTGCGGTTCCCACTGCTCCAGCAACTGCAGGGCGCGCGGCTTTGGCGCTCCGGAAAGCGTGCCGGCTGGGAAGGTCGCCCCGAGCACATCCAGTGCGGTACGCCCGGACTCCATGGTGCCCTCCACGTGGGAGACCAGGTGCATGATGTGGCTGAACCGTTCCACTTCCATGAACTGGGTGACGCGTACGGTCCCCGGAGTGCAGACCTTGGAGAGGTCATTGCGGGAGAGGTCAACGAGCATCAGGTGTTCGGCGCGCTCCTTGTCGTCGTGCAACAGGTCCTTCTCGTGCAGCCGGTCGTCTTCCACGGTCGCGCCACGGGGACGCGAGCCGGCAATCGGGTGGGTGACGACGTGTCCGTTATTCACGGTGACCAGGGCTTCCGGGGAAGACCCGACAATGTGGAAGGTGCCGGATCCATCCGGGCGGTCGAACGTGAACAGATACATGTAGGGGCTCGGGTTCATGGCCCGCAGCACCCGGTAGACATCGAGTCCGGAAGCCTCCGTCTCAGTCGAGAAGCGGCGGGAGAGCACGATCTGGAAGATCTCGCCGTCGACAATTGCCTGATGCGCATCATCCAGAGCGTCCAGGAAGCTCTGTTTGGTCCAGGAGTCGTGCACTCGGGAAGTCACGTCGACGTCGAGCCAACCGACAGGGGCCACCGAAACGGGGTCATCCGCACCTCGGGCGAGCTGTTGCGCCATCGAGTGCAGCCGCGCCACCGCATCGTCATAAGCCTGCTCGGCCCCGGATTCCAGCCCGTTGAGATTGATCGCATTGGCGACGAGGGTGACTGTGCCGTCGACCTGATCGTGAATAGCCAGGTCGGTGATCAGGTTCATGGCCAGCAGCGGCAGGTTCACGTCTTGGGGCGGCGGTTCGGGCAGCTTCTCCCAGTGCCGGATGGTCTCCCAGCCCAGGTACCCGGCCAGACCCGACACAAGGTTGGGCAGGTCCGGGGCGACGGCGTTGCGGGCATCCGAGGCCAGGAAGCGTAGCGTGGCGTCGAGGACATCCAGCGGGTCGCCTTCGATGGGCACTCCCGCCGGGGGCGTGCCCTGCCAGACCGTTTCGCCGTCGAGCTCGGTCAAGGTGGCCGCGCTGCCGGCCCCGACGAAGGAGTAGCGCGACCAGACGCCACCCTGGGCAGCGGATTCCATCAGGAAAGTGCCGGGGCGGTCGTTGGCCAGACGCCGGTAGAGCCCGACCGGGGTGATCGCATCGGCCAACACTGTCATCGTGACTGGAATCACTGTGTGTTGGTTCGACAGGGCCTGGAACTCTCCGCGGTTGGGATGTACGTTTCCGAGATCACGCATGGGGCAGCTCCCGCCCGGTAAAGCAGGTGCGGGTGCCGGTGTGGCAGGCCGGACCATGCTGATTCACCTGCACTAACAGCGCGTCGCCATCGCAATCCAGCGACACTGAGAGAACTTCCTGGATGTGTCCCGACGTATCGCCCTTGCGCCAGTACTCCTGCCGCGACCTGGAATAGTACGTCGCTCGTCCGGTGGCCAGGGTACGGCGTAGCGCCTCATCGTCCATCCAACCGAGCATCAGCACCTCCCCGGTGTCGTGCTGCTGGGCAATGGCGGCAATCAGTCCGGCGTCGTTGCGCTTGAGGCGTTCGGCGATGGCCGGATCGAGCGTAGGTGTTGTCATGATCTCTCTAGTCTAGGGGCGATACCGTGCTGACGCTGGTCATGGCTTCGTGCTACGTTTCGAGGTGTGAAGGACCACGACGACGTCCATCCGGACGATGAAGACCTCGTCCTTGCCTCGCGTGATGCTCTCGTTTCCGCGTTGTTAGCAGCCGGGCCGAATCAGTCCACGCTGTGTGAAGGGTGGCAGACGCAACACCTCGCGGCACATATTCACCTGCGCGAAATGTCCCCACTGGCCGCGGGATTGTTGGTCCGTCCCCTCTCCCGGCCCCTGGGCGGGAAGACGATGGCCTTGGGAGATCGCGCCTCCACCCCGCACGAGTTTTCCGCCCTCGTGGAACGCATTGCCACCGGTCCCCCGGTGGCGGCCCGCGCTCGGGGTTCCCGGGTGCTGACTCGATTGGGTAGCACCGGACCGGCCCGCCGCCTTTCTGAACTGTCGAATCTGCTGGAGTTCTATGTCCACACCGAGGACGTGCGACGCGCACAGCCGCGCTGGGCTCCGCGTCGGCTGTCCGAGGAATACGCGGACGCGCTGTTCCGGCAACTACGTGCGGTGGCCCGGGTGCATTACCGGAAAACGACCCATGGCACCACGCTGGTGCGGACCAACGGTGACAGCATTGAGGTGAATCCGCTGAAAACGCTCGTCCCTGGCGCACGGCGCGCGACCTCTGCGGCTGGGTCCGTGGGGTCACGCACCTATATTTCAGGTCCGGCCGGTGAACTGGTGATGCACGCTTTCGGTCGAACCGAGCACGCACTCGTATTGGTCGACGCCGCCTAAGCGCGGCCAGCAGTCTTAGCGCACAGGGTGACCCGCAGCGCGAATAGCGTCCTTGACCTGGGCGATCATATCGTCGGGTCCAAAGTGGAACATCGAGGCGGCGAGGACCGCATCAGCGCCGGCATCGATAGCGGGCGGGAAGTGGTGAGGTTCACCGGCGCCACCGGAGGCAATCAAGGGGACAGTGGTCACCTGACGCACGGCTCGGATCATCTCCAGGTCGAAACCTTCCCGGGTGCCATCGGCGTCGATCGAATTGAGCAGGATTTCCCCGACCCCGCGCTCACAGGCGGTGCGGCACCATTCCAGGGCGTCGATGCCGGTGCCGGTGCGCCCGCCGTGCGTGGTGACCTCGAAGCCGGAAGCAACCTCTGGGTTGTTCGTGCGGCGCGCGTCCAGGGAGAGCACCAACACCTGGGAGCCGAAGCGTTGGGTGATTTCGTCGATCACCTCGGGACGAGCAACGGCAGTCGTGTTAATGGACGCCTTGTCGGCGCCGTAGCGCAACAGGCGGTCCACGTCGTCAGCGGTGCGTACTCCCCCGCCCACGGTCAACGGGATGAAGATCTCCTCGGCGGTTCGGGAGACGACGTCGTAGGTGGTCTGGCGGTCACCGGAAGAGGCGGTGACGTCGAGGAAGGTGATCTCGTCGGCACCGGCAGCGTTGTAGCGGCGTGCCAATTCGACGGGATCTCCGGCGTCGCGCAGTCCGGCGAAATTAACGCCCTTCACCACACGCCCCGCATCGACGTCGAGGCAGGGAATCACTCGGATGGCTACGGTCATTCTGACTCCTTCAGCTAGCGGCGTACAGCGAGGTCACCATCACATGCGGATGGCGTGAATAGCCGAGGCGAGGATGGCCCGTGCCCCCAGCGCATACAACTGATCCATGACCTTGTTCATCTGATCCTTGCGCACCATGGAGCGCACCGCGACCCAGTCTTCGTCCTGTAGCGGAGAGATGGTGGGTGATTCGAGACCCGGGGTCACCGCGCTGGCTTCGTCCAGGTGCTCCCGACGTACGTCGTAGTCGATCATCACGTACCGGCGCGCCACGAGCACACCCTGGAGACGGCGCATCAGCACATCCAGACCTTCCGGGGTCTTACCCGCTTGCCCGATCAGGATCGCTTCCGAGGTCATGATCGCCTCGCCGAAGGTGTCCATGCCCGCGGCCTTCAGGGTGTTACCGGTTTCCACGACATCCGCAATAGCATCGGCCACGCCCAAGGACACCGCCGACTCGACGGCGCCGTCGAGGTGCACAATGCGCTCGGGCTGAATGTGCTGGCCCTTCAGGTAGTCCTCCAGCAATCCGTCGTAGCTGGTGGCGATGCGTTTACCGGCCAGGTCCTCCAGCGAGGTGTACTTCCCGGCGGGAGCGGCAAAGCGGAACGTCGAGCGGGCGAAGCCCAGCGACAGCAGCTCTTCGGCGTCGTCGCCCACCTGGGCGTCCAGATACAGATCTCGGCCGGTCAGACCAACATCCAGCGATCCGCCTGCCACGTAGACGGCAATGTCGCGGGGGCGCAGATAGAAGAATTCGACCTCGTTCTCCGGGTCGATCATCACCAGCTCTTTGGTGTCACGACGCTGGCGGTATCCGGCTTCTTGCAGGATGTCGCGGGCGGCTTCAGACAGGGCGCCCTTGTTCGGCACGGCAATGCGCAGCATAGATGTGGTTCTCCTGGGATTCAGCGGCGGTCAGATGATTCGATCGGTCACAACGACGTAGCGTGGCTACGTTCTCGCTCAGAGATGTCGGTAGACGTCGTCTAGGGTCAGGCCCTTGGCCAGCATCATCACCTGGGTGTGGTAGAGCAGCTGCGAGATTTCCTCGGCCGCGGCGTCGTCGGATTCATACTCGGCCGCCATCCAGACTTCGGCCGCCTCTTCGACGATCTTCTTGCCGATCCCATGGACCCCGGAGTCCAGTTCGGCAACGGTGCCGCTACCAGCGGGGCGGTTCTGGGCCTTGTCAGCCAGTTCGGCGAAGAGCTCTTCGAAGGTTTTCACAGTCATAGAGTATCCATGTCTGCCCCGGAGTCGGAACTCAGGGCCCCCTGTTAAGATTTACCGCCGCGTGTGAGCTCGACTTGTTCGTTGTCGATCATCACGGTGGCCGCGTCGGCTGTGCTCTCGGAGCGTTCGATCACGAGGATGTTCGGGCTGATCTGACGCCACCCCTCAGGGAGGTCGAGTTGGTTCTGGTCGGGCACCAGATACGCTTCGACGCTGCCGGTGGTGGTGCTGGACCAGAGCCAGGCGACGGGCTGCTCGGACCCTTCGATGGTCGGGCACGTCATGGACGCAGCAGAATCGGGACCGTGGTCGATGATGAAACACAGCCGGTCTGCCGCGATGTCACCTGAATCGGCCTCAACCTCGGTTTCCGTGCTGGCCATCCCGGTGAAGAATCGGACATCGCCATCGGAACCAACCTGGCGCAGGGTGCTGAGATCGAGATCGGAGGCGAACCCCTGGAACCGCTCGAGGAGCTCAGCGTCGTCCTCTGGTGATTCCTGTGAGAAGACGAGATAGTCGTTCATCACCGCCCGTGGCGGCTCATCGGCACAAGCGCTGATCGCGAACAACGACCCTACAAAGACACCGGCCAATGAGGTGGGACCGATCAGACGGTTCCTGCGAACTTCCGGTGCGCTCATACGGCGACTCCTTCATCATTCACGGGACAGGTCCCTGCCCGCCTTCCTCTTAATCTCCGGACTCGGTGCGCTGTCGACGTTGCAGGGTTGGGTCGGGCATGACCGTTTCGACTTCGGGTTTCTCGTTAGCCCGGGCTCGAGCCCAGACGAAGAAACCGACGAGCGTGAATCCGCCGTAGAAGAGATACATCAGGGCGGAGGCGTAGTAGCCGGCGCTGAAGAGCAATGGCACACCGACAATGTCGACGGCCACCCAGATCAGCCAGAACTCCACCCAGCCTTTCGCCATCCCCCAGGTCGCCAGCAGTGAACCAACAAAAGTCCAGGCGTCGGCCCACACCGGTTCCCATGAGCCCAATGCTCGAAACACCGGGGTCAGGGCGACGGTACCGATCACCAGGGCCGCAATCAGACCCAGCCGGGTTGGCCAACCGGCCCATTCCGGAGTGATGGCCGTCGATGATGCCCCCTCGGACTGTGATACAGCGCGTTCTCGGCGTGCAACTCGCCATTGACGCCAACCGTAAATGGACACGGCGATGAACATGATCTGGCGGCCCGCCTGGCCCAGCAGGTCCACCGCGCCCTCTGTACCGAACCAACTCGAGAGAAACACAGTCAACAGCAGAACATTACCGATGATGCCGATCGGCCAGGCCCACACTTTTCGGCGCATGCCTCCCAGGGCCGAAGCCAGACCGAAGACGTTGCCGACCACTTCGCGCATCAGCAGTCCGCCACCACCCACCGGGATGGTCCAGTTGAAGAGGTCGATGAGCCAGTTCATCCGCAACTTCCTTGAGCCGCTGCCGCCTGATCACGCAACGCAATCAGGGCTGCATCCGGATCATCAGCCCCATACACGGCCGATCCCGCCACAAAAACATCGGCCCCCGCCTCGGCGGCCGCAGTGATGGTCTGTGCCGAGATCCCACCGTCGACCTGCACGGCCACGGGAACGCCCGCATCATCGGCGGCCTGACGCGCTCGACGGATCTTCGGCAAGACCACCTCGAGGAAGGCCTGACCGCCGAAACCAGGTTCGACCGTCATGAGCAACAACATGTCCAGCTCGGTGAGCATGTCGAGGTACGGCTCCAGCGCGGTGGCTGGCTTGAGCGCCATCCCGGCCTGGGCACCGCGGGCGCGCAACTCACGGGCCAAACGAATAGGTGCGCCAGAGGCTTCTGCGTGGAAGGTCACTGATTCCGCCCCGGCCTCGGCGTAGCCGGGAGCCCAGCGATCGGCGTCGGAGATCATCAGGTGGATATCCAACGGCAGGCTCGTGGCGCGTCGAATGGCTTCCACGACCGGCAACCCGAGCGTGAGATTGGGCACGAAGTGGTTGTCCATGACATCCACGTGCACTGCGTCAGCGCTGGGAATGCGCGCGATCTCCTCACCCAGCCGGGAGAAGTCGGCGGACAGGATCGATGGGTGCAGGTGAACGGAACGCTGTAGCTCAGCCATCGGATGGGTCCTCCAGGTCATCAGCAGAGGTCGGGGCTTTACGGAAAAGCGCTAGGAACATGGCATCCGTGGCGTGCAGGTGCGGCCACAGTTGAGCGGTCGTTCCGGTGCCGGTCTCGGGACGCGCTCCCAGCAATTCCAGGGCGAGCGTGGATTCGCCGTCCTCCGTGGTCACCGCGACGCCGGCCAGGGTGGCTTGGGAATCCAGCAGCTCCAAGTCGGGGTGACGACGACGCACATCGTGTACTTGAAGCATGGTTTCGGCCTGGTGCGGTGAGCAGGTCACATAGGCCAGCACGCCACCGGGTCGCAGGGCACCCACGGCTGCCTCGAGCAGTTCGCGTTGCAGGCTGGTCAGCGTGGGTAGGTCGCTGGGCTGCCGACGCCACCGGGATTCTGGGCGCCGCCGCAGGGCACCCAGCCCGGTACACGGCGCATCGAGCAGAATCCGATCAAAGCCATCCGGATAATCAGCACCGATACTCTGCCCTTCACCCGTGCGCACGGTCCAGGAATCGTGCGGTACCGGGGCCAGGGCATTCTCGACGAGCCGGGCACGATGCGGCGCCACCTCGTTCGCCACTAAAGTGGCCCCCTGTTCCGCGGCCAGTGCGGCCAGCAGTGCTGCCTTACCGCCGGGCCCGGCACACAGATCCAACCACACTTCGCCTTCCCGCGTGGCCTCCGTCTCCGGAGACCCCGCGGCACGCGGTGTGGCCACGAGCGCCCGCGCCGTCAACTGGGATCCGACGTCTTGAACACGCACGGTGCCCTCCTTAACGCCGGGGAGCCGTGCGGCATCACCACCGCGGTAGAGGGCCGAGTCCGGCGCCAAGGGTCCGGGCTGGGCCCCCTGCTCTAGCACCGGCTCTAGGTCGCCGAGGCCTGGTAGGGATACCAGGTTGACGATGGGTGCCGTGTTGTTGGCCGCCAGTAGATCGGCGAGCTCGTCAGCAGGGCGGCCATGGCTCACGAGTGCCTGGCGTAGTGCGCGGACGATCCACCGCGGATGCGCGCTACGCACGGCCACAGCGTCATCGGTGTCGCCAGGGGCCACCTCTGCGAGCCAGGTGTCCAGGTCTTTCGCGGAGACTTTGCGCAGCACCGCGTTGACCAGCCCGGACGGCCCTGCGCCGATTTCACTGCGGACCAAGGCCACCGTGGAATCCAATGCGGCGTGAGCGGGAACACGCATGCTCAGCAACTGGTGGCCACCCAACCGCAAGGCGACGAGCACATCCACGTCGAGGTCCTTCAGCGGTCGGTCCACGCACTCAGTCAGGATCGCATCATAAGTGCCTTGCAGGCGCAGCGCCCCGTAGGTGAGCTCGGTGGCAAACCCGGCGTCACGATGATCGAGTCGATGCTGGCGAATCCGATGCGGGAGCACCAGGTTTGCGTAGGCATCATCCCGAGCTACCGCACGCATCACCTCAAACGCCACAAGACGAGACGGATCAGCCGTCCGACGACGTTGCGACGGCGCGTTGGCGGAGAATTGGCGCGGACCACCGCTGGTGCCTCGGTTACGGGTGCGCCCCTGGGCATTGCGTCGCTGTTGGTCACCGCCGGAGCGGTTTCGGCGGTCTGGCCTGCCCGATTGGCCCTGGCGTGGAGACTGGCTCATCCTGTGGCACCTGCTTCGATTCGGGCGTCGTCGGCGAGGCCTCTAGCCCAATCCACCGCGTTCATCATCTTCTTCCCGGCCGGCTGCACCTGGCCCAGCGTCACCGCACCATCCGCGCACACCAAATGCACGGCTCGTTTTTCTCGTATCAGTGCCCCTGGAGCTAGCCCGTCCACAGACACGTGCGGAGCTGGAGACACCGCGCCGAACTTAATCCGGGCAGACCCGTCCGGGCCGAGTAGCGCCCAGGCGCCGGGCTCTGGGGTGGTGCCGTTGATGCGCGCTGCCACTGCACCGGCCGACTCCGTTGGATCGATCGCCCCGTCGTTCAGGCTCAGTTTCGGTGCGAAACTCGGCTCGCCAACCTGAGACCCGGCGACAGCACCTCCAGCGAGGATCTCTCCTGTCGTTCGGGCCAGCAATGCAGCCCCGGAATCGGCGAGGGCGGCCAACACCTCTCCGGAGGAGGCGTCGGGGGCAATGGGGTGCTCGAGAGTGGAAAAGACTGGTCCGGTGTCCAGGCCAGTTTCCAACTGGAACACGGAAGCACCCGTGATGGTTTCCCCCTGGATCACCGCGTGCTGCACTGGGGCCGCACCGCGGTAGGCGGGCAACAGCGAGAAGTGCAGGTTCACCCAGCCCAGCCGAGGAATATTCAGTCCGGATTCCGGCACCAGGCCGCCATAAGCGACGACTACGGCCAGGTCGAGTTCCCAGGCGCGAAGCTGTTCCAGTGCGGCTAGTCCATCCTCACCGCTCAGACGCGAGGCCTTGATCACGGGCAGTCCAAGCGCTTCGGCTCGCGCGGCCACGGGTGATGGCGTCAGGACCCGCTTCCGTCCCACCGGCGCATCCGGGCGGGTCAAAACCCCCACCACATCTATTCCTGCGTCGATCAGCGCGTTGAGCGAAGGCACAGCGGTCTGGGGAGTTCCGGCAAAAAGAACACGAGTACTCATCAGCGACTCCCCTGTCCACGGAGCCCGAAACTAGAAGTCAGACCCGACTCTCGTCCTGCCTGGGTCTGGGCGGTAGCCGCCCCATAGTCCGGTGCCGACATCCGACGACGCGCCTCTTTGCGTTGTTCCCCCACCAGCCGATCCACGAAGAGTTTCCCGTCCAAATGATCCACTTCGTGCTGGAAGCAGCGTGCCAGCAATCCGGTACCCGAAAAACTGATCTCAGCCCCGTCGGCGTCGACGCCCCGAACCGTTGTGGAGAAGGCGCGCGGTGGCTGATAGTGCAATTCGGGTACAGATAAACATCCCTCGCCCGGTTCCTCCGTGAGTTCCTCGGAAAGCTCAAGGGTGGGGTTAATCACCACTCCGCTCTCACGTTCCAGATCAAAGACGAAGATGCGCTGGTTGATACCGATTTGAGGCGCGGCCAAGCCGACGCCCTTCACAGCACGCATGGTCTCGAACATGTCGGCAATCAGCGCATGCAACTTCTCCGTGCCCCAGCGCTCGGCGGGAACAGGATCAGACACGGTGCGCAACACGGGATCAGGAACGGTGCGAATGGACAGAATACTCACCGTCTCACCCTACCGGCTGATTGGTCGACGACGGCGGGGGCGCGATCGGCCGAAGAGCTTGTCCGGCACGTTCGGCCTGCTGCCCGTAATCCCAGGCCTGGCGCAGCGACCAGAACCGACGCCAATACTCTGGAAGGACCTGCGGGTTCGCCTGGTACGCGACCACCTCGGTCTCCCCCACAGCCACACCCATCAGGATGGCTGCGTCAGCGTGTGCCCAGGGACCCCAGGTCCCAGCCTCAGGATCGATCAACGATTCTTCGGCTTTCAGCCCGGCCACCAGCTGCATCACAACCTTCGGGTCCAGGGTTTTGACCCGACCGTTACGGTCGGTCCCCTTGGTTTTGTAATCGATGAGGCAGGTACGTCCACCAATCGACGCCACCAGATCTAATGTTCCGGCGTATCCCACGCTCTGGTTCCACACCGTGACTTCGGCGGCCAGGGGGCGCACCTCATAGAGGTCCCACCACTCATCGAAACGATCGGCGAAAGCAGACTCGTTGTGCTCAGCTAATGCCGATCGGGCGCCGCTCATGTCATGAGGTTCCCCCAGGGCCCGCAGAGCTACCTGCTCCGCGTACTGATGCACTCGGTCTCCGCGTGCGGCGGCATCGTCTCGGAACCGTTCGGCAGCCGAGCTAGCATGACGTGCCAGAGTCTTCAGCTGTCCCGGAGCATTCACCGCGGTGGGGAGCCGGGGATCATTGATGACCGCTTGGGCAGCCATGTGTCCGGCCCAGCCAGTCAGGTCCGCTGGTTGTTGAGCGATCACCGTCGTGATAGACGGTACCTCCGGCACGCCGCTGAGTGTGCGCGAATACATGCGCCCGAATTCCGTCTGATGCGCCAGCAGTGGTTGAGTCATAGCCAGTATTGTCGCAAAAAATCGAGACTTTCCACCGCCCGAATCTCCACTCGACACACCGGCCTGTACGTCGATTGGACGACGGGCGAGAATCTGTATTAGAGTTGCTACTCGTTGGAATACGGAGATCGAAGTTCTGATCACCGGATGTCCCCCGCGGATGTAGCTCAGTTGGCTAGAGCGCCACCTTGCCAAGGTGGAGGTCGCGAGTTCGAATCTCGTCATCCGCTCGCAGCACCTCAATGGTGGGGTGGCCGAGAGGCGAGGCAGCGGCCTGCAAAGCCGTTTACGCGGGTTCGAATCCCGTCCCCACCTCGCATGAAGCCAAAACAACACTGGTTCTGCACTACTCAAACGATCGGGTCACCGATCGGCATGAGCGCGATTGGCGCAGCGGTAGCGCGCTTCCCTGACACGGAAGAGGTCACTGGTTCGAACCCAGTATCGCGCACAAAGCATTATGTAGAATGCTTTTGCGGATGTAGCTCAGTTGGCTAGAGCGCCACCTTGCCAAGGTGGAGGTCGCGAGTTCGAATCTCGTCATCCGCTCGGATAACCCCGTTGGGATCACCGATATCGGTGAGATCGGCGGGGATTTTTCGTTCCGGCTTATTTCTATCTCGGAAGACAGTGCTGAAATGAAGGCACGCACTCACCGTGACGCCGAGGGTTCTCTGCTCGACGACTTCCTCTATCTGGCCATTCACGTTCCTCCTGGCGATCCCATGCCCCCGCGCAGCATCACGAAGACACCGGAACTGAGCCGGTTCGTGTCGAATTTCGGCCATGCAGGAGATGTAGCGCTCGTGGCTGAGGATTGCGGGAAACTGGTCGGCGCGGCCTGGTCCCGGTTGTTTCCCGACGAGGAACCGGCGTATGGCACGATCGATGCGGCCACGCCGAATCTAGCCCTCGCCGTAGCGCCCGAACATCGCCGGAACGGGCTGGGCACAGCCTTATTGGAAGGCCTATTCCGGAAGCTCACCGAAGCTCGCTACTCTCGCGTGTCGCTGTCCGTGGACACCACCAATCGGCACAACGACTCTAAGAACACATGGGGTTTATTACCCATCATGTCGCGAAGTCAGAACGGGTGATGGTCTGGCGGCTTCCGCCTCAGCTGTGATCGGCGAGCTGACCTTCGCGAACCAGCGCCGTCATCCTGGAAACCGTGCGGAAGTACTTCTTCATGTATCCGCTGGCCATCATTTCCTCAGTGAAGAGTTGATCGAAGGGCACACCGGAAGCAATCACCGGAACGTCTTTGTCGTAGAGGCGGTCCGCGAACACGACGAAACGAAGAGCCATCGCCTGTTCGGTGATGGTGTGCACGTTGTGCAGAACCAACACATCGATGTCCTTGACCAGTTCCCGATACCGGGACGGGTGTACGCGCGACAGATTGGCGGTCAGGGCTTCGAAATCGTCCTCAGCCACCACACCGGCCGTCGGGAAGTTCTGACCCAGCACGCCCTCCAGTTGCTCATCAGGCAAGGGTGAGGGAGCCTCGACCAGGCCTCGATGGCGGAAGTCCTCACCGTCGACTCGCAGTACCTCGAACTGATCGGCAAGGACCTGGATCTCGCGTTTAAAGTCCTGGGCGGCAAAGCGGCCCTCCCCTAGTGCGCCGGGCAGGGTGTTGGACGTGGCTACTAGTCGTACGCCGGCGTCGGCCAGCTCACGCATCAGACGCGACATCAACACGGTGTCACCCGGATCATCGAGTTCGAACTCATCAATACACACCAGCGTGTAGTCCTTGAGCACGTCGACGGTCTGGCGGAAGGACAACGCACCCACCAGGTTGGTGTACTCAACGAAAGTACCGAAAGCCTTGGGACCGGGAACTGCGTGCCAGAGCGAAGCCAGCAAGTGGGTCTTTCCCACACCGAACCCGCCGTCCAGGTAGAGACCGGTGGGCTCCGATGAAGCCTTCTTCTTGTTCGACTTCAAAAACCCGAATAGTCCGCCCGATTCCTTCGACTTGCGTCCCTGAATGGATGCCGCGAACCGCTGTAGTCGTTCCACCGCGCCCGCTTGTGAGGGATGAGTCGGATCCGGAATGTATGTATCGAAGGACACTTCCCCGAAACGATAGGACGGGTGGAATCCCGAGAGCAGTTCTTCGGGGGAAACCAGAGGGCTCCGCTCGGCGAGGTGGACGATCTCGGGCACAGTGCAGTTCCATTCATCAGTTGAGGGGTAGTGCGCGACTCAACTCTACAGCGCGGGCAGGGTAACGGGAGTTTTCTACCCGGACAGCCAGACTCGTGGAATGCCGTAGGTGCTGTATGGCGTTGTATGAATCGAATGAGGTTTCCCAACGTGTCTCCGTTGGGAACTATTGCCTAGGCTGGACAGTACTCAGCGGATGCTTCCGACCGGCACCATCCTGACGGCAAACAGGCACCCGAAGCCAACAGAAAGGCAGCGCTTCCATGACGACGCTCAACAATGCAGACCGCGCCCCCATCGAGGACAGCGAGTACGCCCATCCCGAGAAGCTGGTCTCGACCGAATGGGTTGCAGCGCACAAGGACGAGGCCAATGTGGTGATCCTAGAGTCCAACGAAGACACCTTGTTGTACAACACCGGGCACATACCGGGTGCCATCAAGATCGATTGGCACACGGAGCTCAACGATCCGGTGACCCGCGATTTCATCGGTCCCGAAGAATTTGCCCGTGTAGTCGGTTCCAAGGGAATCACCCGCGACACGACCGTGGTGTTCTACGGCGACAAGTCCAACTGGTGGGCTGCTTATGCTTTGTGGGTCTTCACTCTCTACGGCCACCCGGACACACGCCTCATGAACGGCGGACGCGACAAGTGGCTCGCTGAAGAGCGCGAGGTCACCAAAGAGGTCCCTCCTGTCGAAGCAGTCGACTACCCCGTGGTCGAGCGGGACGACACCACCGAGCGCGCGTCCCGCGAAGACGCGTTGAACAGCATCGGGAATCTGCCGCTCATCGACGTGCGTTCCTTCCCTGAGTACACCGGTGAGACCACGCATATGGCCGGCTACCCCCAGGAAGGCACTTTGCGTGGCGGTCACATCCCGACCGCTGCCTCCGTTCCGTGGGCCAAGGCCGCCCGAGAAGATGGCACCTTCAAGTCGCGTACTGAGCTCGAGGAAATTTATCGGGACGAGGCCGGTTTAGGGACCGTGGATCAGGTGATCGCGTACTGCCGTATCGGCGAGCGTTCGTCCCACACGTGGTTCGTGCTCCGTCACCTTCTGGGCTATGAATCCGTGCGGAACTACGACGGTTCTTGGACCGAGTGGGGTAACTCGGTGCGCCTGCCGATCGTCGTGGGCGAGCAGCCCGGCGAAGCGCCGCAGCGATAATCAGACACTATGCTGGGGTGCGTGCCATCACGCACCCCAGCAATTTTTCATCGTTAGTGGAGGAACCACCGTGACCGACGCGTCCATTCCTGCGGCACTCGCGAACATCTTTGAAGACTTTCAAGAGGTCCCAGAGGCCGAGCGCCTGGAGCTGCTCTTCGAATTTTCCGAAGAGCTCCCCGAGGTGCCGAGTCGCTACGCTGGTCACGAAGACCAGATGGAACAGGTCACGGAGTGTCAGACCCCGCTGTTCTTGGCGGTCGAGTTTGATGAGTCCACCAATCCGGACGATCCTGCCACGACGCTGATCATCTCGGCTCCTGCCGAGGCGCCGACCACACGTGGCTTCGGCTCCGTCATCGTTCAGGGGCTGTCAGGGCTACCTGCGTCTCAGATTCTCGGCGTACCTGACGACGTACCCAACCGTCTTGGTCTCAATCGGGCGCTCACCCCGTTGCGTCTGCGTGGTATGAGCGCCCTCTTGGGACGGATCAAACGCAACATCACGGAGCATCTCGCTGGCGCCTGATCCGTTCCGGTCACTTAGACGGACTTCTTCACCACTGAGTAGTTACCCAAGTAATCAGTGGTTTTATGCCATGACCAGGTGTTGAAGCTGCAGGGTTCCACGAACTCTTTGTAGCCTTGCTGCTCGTAATTGTGCACAGCCCAGTGAGCTTGTTATTGCATTCGGTGGCATCGGCTCCGGTTACTTCGGCGGCAACCTGTGCAGGTGCAGCAAACGCTACGCCTCCGAGGACAGCCAAAGCGGCTCCAGCTCCAGCGATACGCTGAGTGAACTTCCTGATCTCTTCCTCTCCGCCACCGTGGCTCCTCGACGGTTCTTGGTTCACCGTTACCGCAGAGTCTTAGTGAAGCATCCGAGTGGAGTGAAGTGAAGTGGATAGCAATCAGACATTTAAACCGACGCGTTGATTGTTACCAGAACTCAAACCACGACTATTCTTCGACAGGACCTCGAAGGGGGCGGTCTTCGATAGGCATATATTTGTCCCATGCAGGATCAGCGTAGACATCCGGAAACCGCGCGTTTACAAGTTCCATGACTTGCCCGACTAATTGACCATCAGCTTCACTCATCTCCCCGTAGCGTACGCGGGTGAAATCAATTCTTGCTGGGATGTCCAACGCATCGAGGATTTGCCAATACTTCTTCATGAGCTCAGGTGACCGAATCGTTCCACTCGGTGCTACTGGCACATCCAGGCTAATTCCCTACACGGAATCGCTCACCCGTTCCCATCCCCCGCCATCGACGTCGATTCACCGGGCTTGATATTCATGGGGCCAAAATCACCGCACCTGACGCTGACGGAAGAAATTTCCCCACTCGTGCTAATCGTCCAGTACCCAGTACTCTTCCCATGACCAGTGGTCAAGAAGAAGCTTCCGACAGAGTAGCCGGAGTCTTGTGGGATTCCATCCAACTGCAACGAACTGTTTCCGGGGGAACCCAAGAATCCTTCGACAATAATTCGTTCTGGATGACTGCAAGACAGACGACCACCAGCTTAAGACACAGAAGAGTGTGCTGGCGGAGACCGCAGAAGGACGGCGGCAATCGACACGCAGGTTGCAGAAATCCTATGAAGCGTTTTCATCGCAAGTCCACACGTTCATCATAAGATGAACATTTACCGTTATGGCTCTCTCAGATTTTTGTCATCGACGAAACGGTACCCGCGCGGACTTGCGCTTCCGATTAACGTCACCTTGCCCGTCGTTTAGTGCGGTCGTTCACCACATATGAGTGCCTACCAGGTTGACCAATTGACAGCACGTTCTCAGGCATTCAGCCCGGAGGGACCGCCTCGAGTGGCGACGAGCTGCTCAGAAATCGCGTTCTCTACGGCGTGTAGCGATTCGTAGATCGATTTCTCCTGAGCGGATTCCAAGGACTCGTATTTTTCCTTCAGTAGATCAGTGATTTTGGGCCGACGGGATTCAGGGGAAAGCCGCTCCAACAGTCCAGTGACATGCATCAACGACAGCAACGGCCAGGTGACTAGGTCCAGCGGTTCCTCACGGTTCATCACGACACCCAGCCGCACTTTGAGGTCCAGCTCGTAGAAAGTCTCGTTCTTGAAGTGGCGGGTACGTTTCAGCAGCCCGAAGCGTCTGATCTGCTTCACCTGGATGGCTCCGCGCTCAACCAGGGCCTCGACCACGACCTCTCGTAGTTGGCGGGTAGCCAGTCGGTTCACCCACTGCTCCGCGTCCATGGGTTCGGGGGCATCGTTCATCAGCGACAGCACGCGATCCAGCGGATGTTCCAGCGCGTTTTCGGGCTGCCACCCCTCGGGAGCGTCTCCCGCGTCCAGAATCGATGCAGGGTCCTCCGCAATCTCGACACGGTTTTTCGTGACCACGATCCGTCCTCGACGAGCTAGGTCTGCCAGCACCGCTCCGGCAAGCCCCATGTTCACGTCGTGTTCGGTCACACGAAATCGCCCGCCGGAATCCAGCGCCAGGAGCAGAAAATACTCAGGGAGGTTGAACGGGCGACCCGTGTTCTCGGTGGTGGTCATGGCGCCATTATTCCCCAGCGGCCGACGTTCCGCTCACAGGACCAGGGTGGAGTTGTTGGCGGACACGCATGATTCGCTGGCCGACCGTGAAGATGGAAGCCGCCGCCAGCAAGAAAAGCACCACGGTGAGCACCATCGGGTGCAATCCCAGTCCGGTAAACCCGGTGAACACCAGGGTGGCCACCATACGTTCGGGGCGCTCCGCGATTCCGACGTCGGCGTCGAGTCCCATCGCCTCGGCTTTGGCTCGCACGTAAGACACGAGCATGCCGGACACCAAGCAAATTCCGGCCGCCACGGCGATCACCGGGTCATCACCGGCGCCGAAGTACCAGAAGATCAACCCCAGAAACACGCAGGCGTCTTGGACCCGGTCGAAGGTGGAATCCAGGAACGCACCCCAGGGACCGGTCTTGCCCGAGAGCCTGGCCATCACACCGTCGATGAGATCGGAGAACACGAACAGAGTGATCACCACGGTGCCCCAGAAAAGTTCACCCACAGGGTAGAAGATGAGGGCTGCGAGCGACACCCCGGCGGCCCCGATGACGGTGACCATATTGGGGGTAAGGCGCAGGGCCAGCAACAGGCGGGCCACCGGCGTGAAAATCCTAGTGAACAGGGCGCGGGCGTACTTGTTGAGCATGTTCTCAGTCGCCCCGCCCCGGTGCCGGCGCCGAATCACGGTCCGTCTGCTTCCGGTCGAATTCTGCGGCCGCTTCGTCCCACACGGCGTGCAGGGTGGCGTGGAGCTGATCGAGGCTGGCGGTGATGTTCTTGGTCTGAGCGATGATGGGCAGGAAGTTCCCGTCACCATTCCAGCGCGGCACGATGTGCTGGTGCAGGTGCGCGGCAATACCTGCTCCCCCGGCGGTGCCCTGATTCATACCCAAGTTGAACCCGGCCGGTCGGCCGGAGGACCGCAACGCGGTCATGCCGATTTGGGTGAGCCGAGCGAATTCCGTTGTCTCTTCGACCGTGAGATCCGTGTAGTCGGGAACGTGACGGTAGGGGCAAACGAGCAGGTGTCCCGGATTGTAGGGGTACACGTTCATCACCACGAAACAGGTTGTCCCGCGGGCAATGATGAGTGAGTCGGCGTCGTCGCGTTGGGGTGCCGCGCAGAACGGACAGGAGTCCCGGTCTTTGACCTGGTGCTGTCCGCGGCTCACATAAGCCAGCCGATGCGGGTTCCACAGGCGGTCGAAACCGTCCGGGGTTCCGGGCAGTTCGAAGTCGTCGACTCGGTGCTCCCCCGGAGCAGACGAGCCAAAAGCATCGTCCGCTGGTGTCATCGGCTCATCGCTCATACTAGGCGGAGGGCTGACGGTCTCGCACGGCGGCCACGATGCGCTCGATGGCGTCGTCCACGGCGACACCATTGTCTTGGCTTCCGTCACGGAATCGGAAGGACACGGCCCCGGCTTCGGCATCCTCGCCACCGGCGATGAGCACGAAGGGAATCTTTTCCTTAGATGCGGTGCGGATCTTCTTGGGGAATCGATCGGAGCTGGTGTCGAGTTCTACCCGGATGCCTTCGGCGCGCAGCTTGTCCACGACCTCACCGAGGTAGTCATTGAATGCCTCGGCCACCGGAATGGCGCGCACCTGCACCGGGGCCAGCCATGCGGGGAATGCTCCGGCATAGTGCTCGGTGAGCACACCGAGGAAGCGCTCGATGGAGCCGAAGAGGGCGCGGTGGATCATCACCGGACGCTGACGGCTACCGTCTGCGGCCTGGTATTCGAGGTCGAAGCGCTCCGGCAGGTTGAAGTCCAGCTGAATCGTGGACATCTGCCAGGTACGACCGATGGCGTCGCGGGCCTGGACCGAGATCTTCGGACCATAGAACGCCGCACCTCCTGGATCCGGAACCAGATCGAGACCGGAAGCAGTGGCCACTTCCTCCAGGGTGCGGGTGGCTTCATCCCACGCCTCATCGGTGCCCACGAATTTCTCGTTGTCCTTGGTGGACAGTTCGAGATAGAAGTCGTTGAGCCCGTAGTCCTTGAGCAAGTCCAGCACGAAGTTCAGGGTGCTGGTCAGCTCGTCCTTCATCTGCTCGCGGGTGCAGTAGATGTGGGCGTCGTCCTGGGTCATCCCGCGCACACGGGTGAGCCCGTGGATGACACCGGACTTCTCGTAGCGGTAGACCGCACCGAACTCGAACAGCCGCAGCGGAAGCTCACGGTAGGAACGTCCACGAGAGCGGAAGATCAGGTTGTGCATAGGGCAGTTCATCGGCTTGAGGTAGTAGTTCTGCCCCTGCCGGGTGATTTCGCCGGTGACGGGATCACGCTGCTCGTCGATGTGCATGGGAGGGAACATGCCATCGGCGTACCAGTCCAGGTGTCCGGAGATCTGGTACAGGTTCTCTTTGGTGATGTGCGGGGTGTAGACGAACTCGTAGCCCGCCTCGGTATGGCGGCGTCGGGAGTAATCTTCCATCTCCTTGCGGATGATGCCACCCTTGGGGTGGAACACGGGTAGCCCGGAGCCCAGCTCGTCGGGGAAGGAGAAGAGGTCCAGCTCGGAGCCGAGCTTGCGATGGTCACGGCGCTCGGCTTCAGCGATGCGTTCCTGGTAGGCCTTCAGGGCTTCCTTGGTGGGCCAGGCGGTGCCGTAGATGCGCTGCAGCTGCTTGTTCTTCTCATTGCCGAGCCAGTAGGCGGCGGCCGAACGAGTCAAGGAGAAAGCGTTGGAGATCAGCTTGGTGTTGGGCAAGTGGGGGCCGCGGCAGAGGTCGCACCACACGGCGTCACCGGATTTGCGATCCACGTTGTCGTAAATGGTGATCTCACCGGCCCCGACCTCGACCGAGGCACCTTCGCCGGCGTTCTCGGCGTCATTCTTCTTGCCTAGCAGTTCCAGCTTGTAGGGCTCGGCGGACATGGCCTCGCGGGCTTCGTCTTCGGTGACGACCCGGCGGGCGAAGGTCTGATTCGAGTTGATGATCTTCTGCATCACCTTCTCGATCTTCTTCAGATCCTCCGGGGTGAAGGGGTTCTCGACGTCGAAGTCGAAGTAGAAGCCGTCGGTGATGTAGGGGCCGATGCCGAGCTTGGCTTCCGGCCACAGCTGCTGGACGGCCTGTGCCATGACGTGGGCGGTGGAGTGGCGCAGGACGTTGAGGCCGTCCTCATCGCTGATGTCGACGCCTTCGATCACGGCGCCGTCGTTGAGGGTGCGGGAGAGGTCCTGGAGTTCGCCGTCGACACGCATCACTACGATGGTCTTCTGTTCGGCGAAGAGCTCGCTGCCCGTGGTTCCGATGGCGACCTGACGCTGCTGGTCGTCGACGGTGATGCTGATCTGGTTTTCGGGCAAGGGATGGTCCTCTCCTGGGTTTTCGACGGGGTGCCATACGGAGGACACCACGCGGCCACAGGTCATTCTACGGCAGGTGCACGGGTTAATCGGTGGCGATGTCGATCACCAGGCGCGCCGGGTTATCCAAGGTGAAGACTCGGTAGGCTCGCTCGGTGTCGAGCCCGATGTAGTAACTGGAGGCGGCCTCGAAGGGTAGGTGCGTGGTGACCCCGGTGACGACACTGGTGTTGAGCTCGGTCACGGTGTAGCCATTGGGCAGGGCGGCGTCGGTGTTGATCTCCTCGTGCCCGGCGAGTCCGACCGGGTGCACGGCCAGGTAGGCGGGTGCGTCCTGGTCGGCGGGGTGGCCGGAGCCGGGGGCCAGTGCCTCGGTGGTGTATTCGGCGAGGAATCCGGGGTGGCCGCTGCCGGCGTGATCAATGACGACACGGTCGAAGCCGTCGTGGGCGGAGGCGCGCACCCCGGTGGGGAACCACCCGGTGCTGGTGGTGTCGGTGTCCGGGAAGTTGTCGGTGCTCTGCTCACCGGTGGTGAAATCGTCGCCGTCGGGGTTGGTGTCCGTTTCGGTGGCGTCCGGAGCGGCCGAGGTGGTCTCCTCCGTGGTCTCGGAGGGGCTCGGGGCTGCGGTGTCTTCGGTGGTAGGGCTGGCCGTGGCCGACGCGGTGGCCTCGGAGGTGCTGGGGGTCGACTCCTCGGGATCGTCTGCCCCGGTGCAGGCGCTCAGGGCCAGGACAGCGGCGGTCAACAGCGCGGTTGCTGCGGTGCGGCTGCGGGTGGGCTGCCACGAGCGGTTCGGGGTGTGCGTCGTCATGTCTCCAGAGTATCCGGTGTGGGCAACATCTCCCAGGTGTCGGGGTGTGGAACGGGGATGGCGGGCAGGCTACCGCGTTTGACGGGCCAGGAGCCAGTGGCGTGATGGGGAACGTCGTCGGGGGCATGGGCGCGGTCCCGACACAGCCAGGCGGTCCACTGATCCCGGGTGGAGTTGAGGTAGTCGGGGTCGGGCAACGTGTGTGGCTGGTGCAGATCCCAGGCACGGATGGCCTGGACGCTGACCGCTCGGGTTCCGGTACGGCGGGTGGTGCCCTCGATGAGCATCAGCCGTGCTGAGAACAGCATTTCCCCGCTCTGATGCTGAGCTTCGGTGAAAAAGGAGGTGTCTACGACCCCGGTGCCATCGTCCACGGAGATGAAGACCACGCGTTTGCCGCTGCGCATCGGCGGGGTCTGGGTGGCCACGCGTACCCCGGCGATCAGCACGCGGGTCTGGCTGCGCAGGGAAAGTAACTGCTCGGCCGGGGTGACGCCGAGAGCGTGTAAATAGGGCTCGTGCGAGTGCATCAGGTGCCCGGTGATGTCCATGGCGGTGAGATCCAGTTCGGAGCGCACCTGCTCGGCCACGGTGGGGTCCGGGAACAACGGGGCCAGTGCGGTGAGTTCGGTATCCGGTAGCTCGAAGCTCAGCTGACCTTCAATGGGCCGGGTGCGCGGTGCGCTGGAGCGCTGATGCGTGAGCTGCAGATGATGCACCAGGTCGGTGCGCGAGGCCCCGCCCGCGGGCAGCAGCCCATCGAGGGCGCCCAGTTCGGCCAGCCGCTCCAGGTTGCGTCGACTGGGACGGGCACGGTCACGAATATCGGCCAGGCTGGTGTAGGGCTGTCCGGCCACCAGTCGCTGGCGTTCGGCCGCGCTGAGCCCGGAGACGGTGGTCAGGGACAGGCGGATGCCCCACCGGCCGCTCTGCTCGATCTCGGGGTGGGCAGGCACCCATTCCATACGCATCTGCTGGGTGGAGCGGTTGATGTCGACCGGTAGCACCGGGATGCCCAGCCGGCGGGCTTCGGCGACCATGAGCCGGCGCGGGTACATCCCCGGGTCGTGCTCCAGAATCCCGGCGAAGAACGCCTCCGGGTGGTGGGTTTTCAACCAGGCCGAATGGTAGGTGGGCACAGCGAAGGCCGCCCCGTGGGCCTTGCAGAACCCGAAGGATCCGAACGCCTGCAACGTGCTCCAGACCGCGTCGATGACGTCCAGCGGGTAGTCACGCTTCAGAGCCTCGGAGCGGAAGAACTCCTCGACCTGGTGCTCGCTGGAGGAACCGATGGCGCGGCGGAACTCATCGGCTCGGGCCAGCCCGCACCCGGTCATGGTATCGAAGGTGCGCAGGACCTGTTCGTGGAAGACGGTGACGCCGTGGGTTTCCTCCAGCACCGGGCGCAAATCCGGGTGCGGGTAGTGGGCGACGTCGTCGCCGTGCCGGTAATCGAGGAAGGGCCGCACCATATCGGATTTCATCGGTCCGGGACGGAACAGGGAGATGTCGATAATCAGGTCGTTAAACTCGGTGGGACCCAGCTTGCCCAGCAGCTCCCGCTGCCCCGGAGATTCGATCTGGAAGCAGCCCAGCGTGTGGGTGGTGCGGATCATCTCGAAGGTGGGTTCGTCGTCGAGTCGCACCTGCTCTAAGTCGATGCTCTCCCCCGTGGTGCGCTCAATTTCTTGGATTGTGTAGGCGATGGTCGACTGCATGCGCACCCCCAGCACGTCGAGCTTGAGTAGCCCCATGGGGTCCATGTCGTGCTTGTCGAACTGACTCATCGGCAGTCCGATGCCGGAGGGTTGCACCGGGGTGCGGTCCAGCAGCGTCTGGTCACTGAGGATCACCCCACAGGGGTGCATGGAAATATGTCGGGGCAACCGGTCCAGGCGCTCGGTGAGGTCTACCAACAAGTCCAGTTGCGCATCCCCCTGGGCGCGCTGTTGCTGCAGCCGGTCGGAGAATCCCCGCAGCTCCGGCATGCGCTCCATGGCCTCGCGGAAGCTGGAGGCAGAGAACCGCCACAGCTGTTTGGCGATCTCGTCCACTCGCTCGGATTCTAGGCCCAGGGCCAACCCGGCGTCGCGGACGGCGCCACGGGCCCGATAGCCGTTCTGCATGCTCATCAGGCTGGTGCGCTCGGTGCCGAAGCGTGCGAAGATCGCGTCGTAGACCTCGTGGCGCCGGGCTGATTCCACGTCGATATCAATATCCGGCAGGGTGGAACGGTCCTGGGAGAGGAAACGCTCGAAGATCAGGTCGTGCTCGATCGGGTCCACCGCGGAGATCCGGAGTAGGTGGTTCACCAAGGAGGATGCCCCCGAGCCGCGGGCTGCCACGCGGACGTTCATCTGCTCGATCATGGAGACCACCTCGGCCACGGTGAGGAAATAGCTGGAGAACCCTAGCTTCTGGATGATCCCCAGCTCATGGTCCAGGCGCCCCAGCACGGAAGCCTCCGCGGGGGTGCCGGGGCCGAGGTATGGGTAGCGCTGCCCCATCCCGGCCAGACAGCGTTCGCGCAGTTCCCGGTACGAGTGCTGCTCCAGCCCGATCACGGAGGCCTCCGGCACGCGGGGTTGCCCCCAACCAATATCGCCGGCCGGGTCGATACGGCAGGCCTCAGCGGTGGCGTGCGTGTCTTCCAGCAGTCGTTGAATCTCGCGCGCCCCGTAGCCGGCGTCGTGCACAATCTCGCGGGCCAGTAGGTGCATCGCCTCCGTGGATTTCAGCCACCCTTGGCCGTTAGGCTGCATATCGGCCACGGTGTCGAGGGAACTTAGCGCCCGGACCGCGTCCAGCACATCGGCGGTGGCCGCGCCATCGGGACTGGCGTAGCGCACCGCATTGGTGAGCACGGCGGGCAGTTCTAGTTCCCGGGCGACCCGGAACATTTTGGCGGCGTGCGCGGCAGAGAGTCGCTGACCGGGGGCGGCCAGGTGGCTCACCACTTCCACCCGCACCCCGCCTAAGGGCAGCGCCTTGCGCCAATGCTTGAGCCGGGTGCGTCCGGCCGCGTAGCGCCGAGATCCCAGCATCCGGCCCACATCAGAATCCGGGCCGATCAGCACGAGCAACCGGGGCGCACCGGGGTCCGGCGCCATGTGCTCGGCCAGCTCGGTCAGGCTCACCCAGGGGCTGCCGCCGGCGGCACCGCCCCGGGTGTGGGCGTGGGCGGCGGAAATCAGCCGAACCAGGGCGTGATAGCCGGCCCCGCCGTCGTGGCCTCGGGCGAGCACCACCACCCGTCCGGCACTCTGTTCTTCGTTCCAGCGCACCGCCACATTCACCCCGACAATCGGGGAGATTCCGGAGGCCAGGCATGCACTCAAGTGTTTGGCCATGCCGTAAAGCCCGTCCCGATCCGTGCACGCCAGCGTCTGGGCACCCTGCGCTGCGGCAGCCTCGACCAGTTCCTGCGGCCAGGACACCCCGTAGTGTGCGGAGAAGGCGCTGGAGACATGCAGGTGCGGGAACGGGGTTGACGCTGTGGCTGGGCTCATGCTGTCTCCCGCAGGGTCAGGGCGCCCGCATCGTGCACGCGGATCAGCCGCCAACGTCCGGAATCCAGGTGGTGGGCGACGTCGATGGTCAGCAGCGGCGCCGTACGGGCTCGGCTCAGCCGTACCTGCAATCGCCAGACCTCGTGATCGACCAGCCCGGCACCGCGGCCGCGCTCGGCCCGGTACTCCTCGGCCCACCAGCGGCGGCGCTCGTACCAGCGCCGCGGCGGTGCGGCCACCGTGTAACTGCGCCCCTGCACTTCCACGTGCAACGGCATGCCCGTGGTGGTGCAGCTGACGGCGACCGACTGTGTGAACATTCCCATGATGTGTACCCCTCTATGCCGTGATTCCCCTAGACGCAGGCAGCGTCAGGGGTGGCGGTGGGAAGTGTGATCGTTGGGAAGGCCGATCGTCCCCTCCAGTCTAAGGGAACATGCGTACCCCCGCCAGTCGACGAATCTAGAACTAGGGTGTGACACGATAAGTCCGCCCCGTAGACTGGCCAGCATGAGCGAACCGCGTGAGACGACAGACACCCCAGATACCTCAACCGCCCCCGATGCCATCACCACCCTGCTCGACGCCGCCCGCATCACCGCGGTGTTGCCCGGGCCTCACGGCCGGATTCTGGCCACCGTCCAACAACTCAATGGCAAGGGCACCGACTATGTGACCCAGCTCCACGAGCTCACCGCCGACGAAATGGCGTCTCCGGGGACCAGCGTGCAACTGACCCGCTCCGATGAATCCGTCTCTGCGGTCTCCCCCCTCACCACCGAGGATTCCGACGGGCGCGTCTACTTCCTCTCGTCCCGCCCCGCTGCAGAGACCGATCCGAACGCCACCGAGCACTCCCCCGGCGCATCTCTCTGGGTGTTGCCCGGCCGCGGCGAGGCACAGCGTCTGCTCACCCGCCCCTGGGGATTCAACGACCTCCGCGCCTCCGAGCGCCATCTCGTCACCACGTTCCGCGTGCACAGTCAGGCCGAGAACGATTCCCAGCACGCCGAGCTGGTGGAACAGCGCACCACGGCCTCGGTCAGCGGCATCCTGCACACCACCTACCCCTCGCGCTACTGGGATCATGATCTGCCCGCCGGACGCACCGTCTTGGGAGTAGCCGAGCTACCCGCCACCGCGGACCAGGCACCCGAATTCCGGTGGGTCGCGCTACCACAGGGCCGGCTGCTGGACTGGGACCTCAGCCGCGATGGCTCGTTCGTCGTCGCTACCCTGCAGCAGAACACCGCTGCCAGTGTGGATGCGACCGTGGCTGTGCGCATCGACCTACCCTCAGGGGAGACCACCGAGCTGATCCGTTCCACCCCCGAGACCTCCGTCAGCACCGGGCAGATCAGTCCGGACGGCACCCGCGTGGTGCTGCACCGTCACCAGCGCTGGACGCCGCAGCAGAACCTGCAGGCCAGCACCCATCTGTTCTCCCTCGACAAGCAGAACGCGCAGAACGAGACCTGGCTGTGGCCCGAGCTCGACCGCTGGGTCGACCCCATCTGGGTCACCAACCGGCAGCTGGCCGCCACCAGCGATGATCTGGGAGCCGGGGCCATCTGGTACGGCGCCGACGACGATGCTGCGCCGCAGCGGATGACTCCTCAGGTCGACACCTACACCGACACCCCCAACACGTTAGTGACCGCCCGGCATTACTCCGGACTGACCACCCTGCCGCGCACGGATGCGACGCTCGACGACACCAACACCACCCCCATCCGCCTGTATGCCCTGGCCGATGCCATCACGCAGGCCCCGGAGCCAATCGTGCTCACACTAGCGACCGACACCGCCGAGATCCTGCCGCTGGCCCACCCCGGAACCCCGCTGCGCTCCCCCGGTCAGTTGCGTTCCGTCACCGCCACTGCCGAAGACGGCACCGAACTGCGTGCCTGGCTGGTCACCCCCGAGGGCCCCGGCCCGCACCCACTCGCGGTGCTGGTGCACGGTGGACCCTGGGGCTCCTGGAACGCCTGGACCTACCGCTGGAACCCGGGCGCCTTCGTCGAGGCCGGCTACGCGGTGCTGCTGCCGGACCCGGCGATCTCCACCGGCTACGGCCAGTCAATGATCGACCGCGGCCAGCAGCAACTCGGTGGCACCCCCTACACCGACATTCTGGCCCTCACCGACGTTGCTCTCCTCCGCCCGGAAATCGACGAGAGCCGCACAGCCCTTGCAGGTGGCTCCTACGGCGGGTACATGGCGAACTGGATGGCCGGCCACACCGAAGACCGGTTCCGTTGCATCGTGACCCACGCCTCGCTCTGGGACACCACCTCGATGGGCCGCACCACCGACAATGCCGAGTGGGACCGGGCCATGGCGGAACAGTCAGCCGAGTTCTCGCCACATCTCTACGCCGAGCAGATCCAGGTGCCCCTGCTCGTCATCCACGGCAACCAGGACCACCGCGTCCCGATCGGTCAGGCACTGGAGCTCTGGCATGCCCTGCACACCCGGACCCCGCAGTTGCTCGACGACGACGGCGCCACCGTCCACCGTTATCTCTATTACCCGGATGAGGGGCACTGGATCCTCAAGCGCGGCAATGCCGAGTCCTGGTACCGCACCGTACTAGACTTCCTCGACGTCCACGTCCGCGGCGAAACGTCTACCCCGCCGGCCACACTAGGCTGAAGCCGTGGACGAGACGCGACGGGGGAACACCCACCGGGGCAGCACCCACAGCAGCACCAGAATCCCGAGTAGCTCCACCAGAGACTGGAACACCACCGCCACGGCTGCTACCTCGGCCCCTGCCGGTAGCGCCAGGGCCACCGGCAGCACCACGAAGGAGTTGCGGGTGGCCAGGGTCATCGTCAGGGTGATCCCCTGCTCCCGAGGCACCCGCGTCAGTCGCGCGAGCACCCAGGCCACCAGCACAGCCAGCACCAGGTAGCCCAGCGCCACCGCCGCGATCCCGGGGAGGCTCCCGGCCGCATCCAGCACGATCCGTGCCTGCGACGCCGCCACCAGGAACAACACGACGGCCAACAACGGCACCGGGGCCACTTCCGCGTGGGCGCGCACCCGGGCCAGCGCCGGGCGGCGCTGGGCCCACCAGGCCGCAGTCGCGCCCAACAGCATCGACCCCAGAATCAGCACGGCAGCCCCAGCCAGGACGCCCGTCGCCGGATTCGCTTCACCGCTACCTGGAATCTCCGGGGCAAACAGCCACAGATACACCGGGATCAGCACCAATTGCGCCATCAGGTTCACCGGGATCAGCGCCGAAGCGGCCGCAGTGTCACCGCCGCTGACATGGGTGAAGGTCATGAACCAGTCGGTGCACGGCGCCACCAGCACCAACAGCAAACCGAAGCGCAGCACCGGATCCTCCGGCCCCAGGTGCACCAGCGCCACGGCGATCAGCGGCATCACGACTGCATTGCCCGCCAGCGCGGCCAGCAGAAAGCGCGGCCGGGCCAGCACACCGGGGAGCTGCGACCACGGGGTCAAGAAGAACACCACGAGTAGCAGCATCGCCAGGACCGGCCACACCAGCACCTCAACGAACGGTCCGACGCCCGGTGCCAGCAGACCAACCGCCAGTCCTAGCATTACCGCGCCGAGATACCACCACACCTGGTGACGCTCGGCCGACGACGGTGCGCTCATCGAGCCTGCGGCGCTCAGCGAACTCACGGCAGCAGCGACTCCTGGGGGCCGCCAGCCACCGGTTCCAGCAATTCGGGACCGTTGTTGCGCACATTGCCCACCGCCGGACCCACCTCGTCCAGCCGCCAACCACCAGCCACCGCAAATGCCTGCTCACGCACCCGCTGCACCAGTGCCTCGGCTTCGTCCGCCGAATCCAGCTTCTCCGGGTTCAGCCACGCCTCCATCATCTCCGGTCCCATCGGCAGCGGCAGCCGGTCATGCAGCCGCCCCAGCTCCCCCAGTACGCCGTCGTGTTCAGCGTCGTCCGGGGAGGCCCCGGTGAGGATCGTCGTCGACAACACCCAGGCGGGCTCCCCCGCTGCTTCCGCTTCCGGGTCCTTCCACCATTCATACAGTCCGGCGAAGAACATCACGGAGTCGTCTTCCGGGTGCACATAAAAAGGTCGCTTCCGCTGGCTTCCCGAGCCCTTCGTTGGTTTCAGCCATTCGTAATAGCCATCCACGGGCACCGCACACCGCCGGGCCCGCACCGCGGAACGGAAGCTCGGCTTGGTCACCACCGTCTCGGAACGGGCATTAAAGGTCCGCGAGGAGAACGACGGATCTTTCGCCCATCCGGGCAACAATCCCCAGCGAGCCCGGTGCAACTCACGCTGCGGGGTCTCCTCCACCAGGCGTTCCAGCACCACGGCCACATCCGCGGTCGGTGCCACGTTGTAGCTCTCCCGCAGTTCGAAATCCGCTTCCGGGGGCACGGCACCAGCCTGCGCCACCAGGTCGCCCACCGCTCTCGCCATCACAAACCGTCCACACATGGGCCCAGTATGTCAGCACTGCCCCGCCGCAAACACCTCCTGACCAAGACGTAACCTTCGTCACACACGGTCATCGGCGAATGTCCCATTCCCGCTACGCCACTCGGTGTGATGAGATGAAGAGGAACTATGACGGCCACACCGTCAACAGTCCCCCACCAAGGAGGCCCAACCATGTCTCAAACCGTTAAAGGGGTCATCTCCCGCGGCAAGGACCAGCCCGTGGAGATCACCACCATCGTCATCCCCGATCCAGGACCGGGCGAGGCCGTCGTCGACATCTCGACCTGCGGCGTCTGCCACACCGATCTGCACTACGTGCAGGGCGGCATCGGTGACGATTACCCCTACCTGCTGGGCCACGAGGCCACCGGCATCGTCTCCGCGGTCGGCGACGGCGTCACCGAGGTTGCCGTGGGTGACAAGGTCATTCTCAACTGGCGCGCCGTCTGCGGCGAGTGCCGCGCGTGCCGCAAGGGCGAACCAAAGTACTGCTTCAACACCCACAACGCCACCCAGAAGATGACCCTGGAAGACGGCACCGAGCTGTCTCCAGCCCTGGGGATCGGCGCCTTTGCCGAGAAGACGCTGGTCGCCGCCGGTCAGTGCACCAAGGTCGAGGGCGTCTCCGATGACCAGGATGCTGCCGTGGGCCTGCTCGGCTGCGGCATCATGGCCGGCATTGGCGCGGCCATCAACACCGGCGAGGTCAAGCGCGGCGAGTCCGTGGCCGTCATCGGTTGCGGCGGTGTCGGTACCGCGGCCATCGCGGGAGCGAAGCTGGCCGGGGCCACCACGATCATCGCCGTCGACATCGACCCCCGCAAGTTGGAGAAGGCACTGGAGCTGGGTGCCACCCACACCGTGAACTCCAAAGAGACCGACGCCGTTGAAGCCGTTCAGGCGCTTACGGGCGGTTTTGGTGCCGACGTCGTCATCGACGCCGTCGGCCGCCCGGAGACCTACAAGCAGGCGTTCTACGCCCGCGATCTCGCCGGTCGTGTGGTGCTCGTCGGCGTGCCCACCCCGGAGATGACCCTGGAACTGCCGCTGCTGGATGTGTTCGGCCGCGGCGGATCGTTGAAGTCCTCCTGGTACGGCGATTGCTTGCCTTCCCACGACTTCCAGATGCTCGTGGATCAGTACCGACTGGGTCGACTGGATCTCGACGCGTTCGTCACCGAGACCATTGGCCTGGACGAGATCGACGCCGCATTCGAGAAGATGCACTCCGGTGAGGTGCTGCGTTCGGTGGTGGTGCTCTGATGGCTCGCATCGATCATTTGGTGACCTCCGGCACCTTCTCCCTCGACGGCGGCACCTGGGAGGTGGATAACAACGTGTGGATCGTCGGCGACGACGAACGCTGCGTGGTCATCGACCCGGCGCATGACGCCCAGGCGGTCAAGGACGCCGTCGGCGTTCGCACCGTGGAAGTCATCCTGCTGACCCACGGCCACGACGACCACATCCGCGCCGTTAAGGAGTTCCGCGGACTCGTCGACGCCCCGGTGCTATTGCACCCGGACGATCGGATGCTCTGGGATGCGGTTTATCCAGAGGACGCCCCGGACGGGCAAATCAACGACGGCGACGAGTTCCAGATCGCCGGCGTGACACTGCACGCCCTGCACACCCCCGGGCACTCCCCCGGTTCGGTCTGCTTCTACGCTCCCGAGCTGGAAGAGGGCGTGGTCTTCACCGGCGACACCCTGTTCCAGGGCGGACCGGGAGCGACCGGCCGTTCCTACTCGAGCTTCGAAACGATCATCGAGTCCATCCAGAACCGGTTGCTCACCCTGCCGCCCACCACCTCGGTGCGCACCGGCCACGGTGACGCCACCACCATCGGGGACGAGGCGCCTCACCTGCAGGAGTGGATCGACCGCGGCCACTAGGCCGTCCTCGACACGACACGACGGTGGCCCGGTTTCGACCGGGCCACCGTGTGTTTAACCGCTGCACCTCACGAACCTCAGGGCACGGGGCGCACCGTCTGCAGCTGCTCGGAACGGCCGAAGAAGCCGCGCTCGTCGTACAGTTCGGCCGAGTTGATGCCGAGGCCCTCGGAACCGACGACGGTCGACGTCGCCAATCCTAGCCACGCGCCCACCGGCTCGCGCACCAGGTGCAGCGTGAGGTCCACGTTCGGGAAAACGTAGCCGCCCTTGCCGGCGGGTAGCACAGGTGCCACACCATTGGCCGTATCGGCCAAGGCCATCAGGCTCGCCAATGAGCTGGTGGTCTCGCCCGCGATCAGCTCGACCCCGCTGGCGATCCAGCCGCGACCGTGTCCGGCAGCGTGGTCATGCGCAACACGGGTCTGCACACTGGCGATAAAGCCACCAGGCCACTGCTGAAGCCGATCGTCGGCGACACATTCCTCGACCGGTGTGAGGTTCGACGGCAACGGCAGGATCGCTTCAGGGTCCAGTTTCTGGCGCTGCAGACGCCAGGCTCGGGCGCGCAGCACGGTGCGTCCGCCGGATTCCAGGGTGGACTCGACCAGCTCGATGGTGCGTCCCGGGCGAATCGTCCGGGTAGTCACCCTCTGTTTGCCTTCATGGAGCTTGCCGAGGATGTCGAAGCTCAGCCGTCCTGTGACGAAGTCGTCCCGCTTTTCGTGCGCCTCGAGCTCAGCCACCACCAGCCCGGAGACCGGCGCCATGTGTAACTCGTCCTCCTGCCAGGTGCCCTGGGCGTGCCGGGTGGATTCGAAGAGGCTGACCCGCGTCGCCGTTTCTGACGTGTGGGTGTCGGCAGGCGCCGTCCGCCGGAAGTATGCCGTGTCATCTGTCATGAGCTCATCTTGTCAAAGCCCTGTCGCAGATGTCACATCGTTCACACCTTACGGCCTGCGACCCATCGAAAACGACGCAGGAAAAAGACGCTGGACCTGCAGCATTCTGCAGGTCCAGCGCCTGTCCCACACCCTTGCGGGCGTCAGACTAGATCAAGGCTTAGAAGTCCCAGTCGTCGTCTTCGGTGTTCTCTGCCTTGCCGATCACGTAGGAGGATCCTGACCCGGAGAAGAAGTCATGATTCTCGTCGGCGTTCGGGCTCAGAGAAGACAGGATGGCCGGGTTCACGTTGGTCACCGTGTCCGGGAACATGGCTTCGTAGCCGAGGTTCATCAGCGCCTTGTTGGCGTTGTAGTGCAGGAACTTCTTGACGTCCTCCGCCAGGCCCAGGCGGTCGTAGATGTCATGGGTGTACTGCACTTCGTTTTCGTAGAGCTCGTACATGAGCGTGAAGGTGAAGTCCTTCAGCTCATCGCGACGCTGCTGCGATTCGGTTTCCAGGTTCCGCTGGTACTTGTAACCGATGTAGTAGCCGTGCACCGCTTCGTCACGAATGATCAGACGGATCAGGTCTGCGGTGTTGGTTAGACGGGCCTGCGAGGATAGGTACATCGGCCAGTAGAAGCCCGAGTAGAACAAGAACGATTCCAGCATCACGGAGGCGATCTTGCGCTGCTGCGGATCGTCGCCCTCGTAGTACTTGACGATTTCCCGTGCCTTGGTCTGCAGTTCCTTGTTCTCGCGGGACCACCGGAAGGCTTCGTCGATCTGCTTGGTCGAGGCCAGAGTCGAGAAGATCGACGAGTAAGACTTAGCGTGCACCGACTCCATGAAGGAGATGTTGGTGTACACGGCTTCCTCGTGCTGGTTCAGCGCGTCCGGAATCAGCGAGATGGCGCCGATGGTGCCCTGGATGGTGTCCAGCATAGTCAAGCCGGTGAACACCTTCATGGTGACATCGCGTTCGTCATCGGTGAAGTTGGACCACGCCTGCAGGTCGTTGGACAGTGGCACCTTCTCGGGCAGCCAGAAGTTGGAGGTCAGGCGCTGCCAGACTTCCAGGTCCTTCTCGTCCTCGATGCGGTTCCAGTTGATGGCGTTGAACTGTTCGAATGGGTTGTTCTGGGCCTCGTCAGCCATGAGCTTCAGCGTCCTTCGTGCGACGTCGGTCAGTGATGTGTGGTTGGTCATTGCAGACAGCATGCCGCCTCCGAACAGTGGAGGCGGCATGCCGTCGTCACAACGTTAGAGCATGCAGGAAACGCAACCCTCGACTTCGGTGCCTTCCAGGGCCATCTGACGGATGCGGATGTAGTACATCGTCTTGATGCCCTTGCGCCAGGCGTAAATCTGAGCCTTGTTCAGATCACGAGTCGTGGCGGTGTCCTTGAAGAACAGCGTCAGCGACAAACCCTGGTCCACGTGCTGGGTGGCAGCAGCGTAGGTATCGATGATCTTCTCGTAGCCGATTTCGTAGGCGTCGTCGTAGTACTCGAGATTCTCATTGGTCAGGTAAGGAGCTGGATAGTAGACACGGCCCAGCTTGCCTTCCTTTCGGATCTCGATCTTCGACGCCACCGGGTGAATCGAGGAGGTGGAGTTATTGATGTAGGAGATGGAGCCCGTCGGCGGGACAGCCTGCAGGTTCTGGTTGTAGATACCGTGCTTCATCACGGATTCCTTCAGTGCCCGCCAGTCATCCTGAGTGGGGATCTCCACCTCGGCCTCGGCGAACAGCTGCGCCACGCGCTCGGTGGCCGGCTTCCATTCCTGCTCGGTGTACTTATCGAAAAACTCCCCCGAGGCGTACTGGGAATCCTCGAATCCTCCGAATTTCTCGCCGGTCTCCTGAGCGATCAGGTTCGAGGCACGGATCGCGTGGTACACGACCGAGTAGAAGTACATGTTCGTGAAGTCGATGCCCTCTTCGGAGCCGTAGTGAACGTGCTCGCGTGCCAGGTACCCGTGCAGGTTCATCTGGCCCAGGCCGATCGCGTGGGAGGAAGCGTTCCCCTTGGCGATGGAGGGAACTGAGACGATATCGGACATGTTCGACACTGCGGTGAGCGCACGGATGGCAGTCTCGATGGACTGGCCAAAGTTGCCCGAATCCATGGTCTTCGCGATGTTCATGGAGCCCAGGTTGCAGGAGATGTCCTTGCCCACGTGATCGTAGTTCAGATCATCACTGAAGGTGGAGGCGTCGGAGACTTGCAGGATTTCGGAGCACAAGTTCGACATCGAGATGCGACCCTTGATCGGGTTGGCCCGGTTCACGGTGTCCTCGAACACGATGTAGGGGTAGCCGGACTCAAACTGGATCTCAGCGAGAGTCTGGAAGAATTCGCGGGCGCTGATCTTGGTCTTCTTGATGCGGGCGTCATCGACCATCTCGTAGTACTTCTCGGTCACCGAAATCTCGGTGAAAGCCTTGCCGTAAACGCGCTCAACGTCGTACGGGCTGAAGAGGTACATATCCTCGTTGCGCTTGGCCAGCTCGAAGGTGATGTCGGGGATGACCACACCCAGTGAGAGGGTCTTGATACGGATCTTCTCGTCCGCGTTCTCGCGCTTGGTATCCAGGAACCGGTAGATGTCCGGGTGGTGAGCGTTCAGGTACACCGCGCCGGCACCCTGACGGGCACCGAGCTGGTTGGCGTAGGAGAAGGAGTCTTCCAGCAGCTTCATCACCGGCACGACGCCGGAGGACTGGTTCTCGATCTGCTTGATCGGTGCACCGTGCTCACGCAGGTTAGTGAGGGACAGCGCCACACCGCCGCCGCGCTTGGACAGCTGCAGGGAGGAGTTAATACCGCGTGCGATCGACTCCATGTTGTCCTCGACGCGCAGCAGGAAGCAGGACACAAGCTCGCCGCGCTGCTTCTTGCCCGAGTTCAGGAAGGTCGGAGTCGCCGGCTGGAAGCGGCCCAAGATGATCTCGTCCACCAGATTGGTTGCCAGGGTCTCGTCGCCCTGTGCCAGGTGGAGTGCGACCATGAAGACACGGTCCTCGTAGCGTTCCAGGTAACGCTGGCCGTCGAAGGTCTTCAGCGCATAAGAAGTGTAGAACTTGAAGGCACCCAGGAACGAGGGGAAACGGAACTTGTGTGCGTAGGCGCGCTTCTGCAACTGGTGCAGGAACTCCTGTGAGTACTGCTCCAGGGTCTCGGCCTCGTAGTAGTCGTTGTCGACCAGGTACTTCAGCTTCTCGTCCAGGTCGTGAAAGAAGACCGTGTTGTTGTTGACGTGCTGAAGGAAGTACTGGCGTGCGGCCGCGTGATCTGCTTCGAACTGGATCTCGCCATTGGGGCCGTAGAGGTTCAGCATGGCGTTGAGCTCGTGATAGCCGAGGTTCTGCCATGCCTGCGGTAGCTGCTTCGCTGACTGAATCAGTTCCTGTTCAGTGAGTGCTGTTGCCAAAATTGTTCCAATCCTTCGCGAACGCGGTCCACATCTCCAGCGGTGCCCATGAGTTCGAATTTGTATAAGACCGGGACCTGGCATTTTCTAGAGACAATGTCCCCTGCCAGGCAGTAAGCCTCGTAAAAATTTGTGTTGCCGGAAGCGATAACGCCTCGGATCATCTCGCGGTTCCTCGCTACGTTGAGGAACTTGATGACTTGTTTTGGGACCGCCCCCTGACCGTTTCCGCCCCCATACGTGGGAAGTAACAAGACGAAGGGTTCCTGGGCGATCAGCGTCGGCTCCCGCGTCTTCAGCGGCAGTCGAGCAGTTTCGTCGGTATCGAGATTCAGTTTGCTGACGAATCGATGGGAGTACTCAGAAACTGACGAGAAGTAAATGAGTCGGGCGTGAGTCTCCTGGAGAACCTGATCCTCCGGGTTCTTCACCATCGATCCGTCAATGACCGGCGCGGCCATGATGGATCCCCTCCTCGGAATGGATCAGGCGACGGAGCTAGCGGCGGTCTCGGCCAGCGCAGCGATCTTGTCCGGACGGAAGCCCGACCAGTGATCCGAGTCGGTCATAACGACGGGGGCCTGCATGTAGCCCATCGCCCGCACGCGCTCCAGGGCGTCAGCATCCTGAGACATGTCCACGACGCTGTAGGTGATTCCCTGCTTGTCGAGGGCACGAGCGGTCGCGTTGCACTGGACGCAGGCTGGCTTGCTGTAAACGGTGACGGCCATGATGACTACTCCTGGAATCGTTGATGTGTTTCGAAAGGGCCCGACAGGTGTTGACATCCACGAGTGGAAGTGGCCAACAGAACCCTCAAGCTCTTGTGAAGACCTTTCGGAGTTAATACTACATCTAGGGAAGCAGATCGCAAGCGACCACTAGATGATGTGCTTACATCGTTGTGATTTGGTGGTCGGTTTCCACAGTACGTGTGGATGAACACCGCCTTAACGGGCACCTGAGAAGCGCGAGAACACGCGGTTCCAGCCCTTCGATCAAACAGTCGTCCACAACCTGTGGAGCCGCTCAACCAGCAGGTGTGCACGAGAAAATTGATTCTGCGCTGGGCGTGTCTGACCCATATATCGACTTTCACCCCCTTTGGATTGACCCGGTTCGACCATCTTCCTCGTAAGTACGGACACGATAAACTTGACCGCCAAGGTGAGCCTTACCTTGCCTCTACACTGGGGCTACTACTTCGTGCATCTCTCCCAACGACGAAAGCGCAGGACACCGTGACAACAGTGGCTTCGGCGGAGCCTGCAACGCCCGCCATCGGGCCGCCGGCGGATCGTTGGAGACGTCGACGTGTCGTTGGCTTCTACGTGCTCGTGGTCGGTTGCCTGATCGCCGCAGCTGCAAGCATCGCTGTCGGAGCGAATATGCACAGCCTCTCCGCCACCTGGCAGGGCCTGGTAGAGCCTTCCTCCTCCGAGATATCCACCATCGTCTGGTCGTCTCGTGCCCCGCGCACCATCTTGGCTGCCGTGGCTGGCGCCGCATTCGGTGTGGCGGGTGCCCTCACCCAAGCGCTCACACGCAATCCTCTAGCCGATCCCGGGATCTTGGGCGTCAACGCCGGCGCAACGTTCACCGTGTCTCTGGGTGTGGGGATCTTCGGGGTTACCGCCGTCTCAGACTACATCTGGTTCGCTTTGATTGGAGCCGCAGGCGCGACCATGTTCGTCTACTTCATCGGTGCCGTGGGCCAGGGAACCGCGAATCCTGTCACCCTGGTGTTGGCCGGTGTCGCTCTGGGCGCAGTGCTCGGTGGATTCAGCACGTTCCTCAGCTTGCTCAACCCGGATACCTTCCGCTCTGTTCGCGCCTGGGGTGTAGGTTCGGTAGCCCGGGCCGATATGACCGATATCGTCCACATACTGCCGTTTATTGTGGTGGGCCTGGTGCTGGCGCTCTCCCTGACTGGCTCACTCAACTCCTTAGCGTTGGGCGACGACCTCGCAGCCTCCCTCGGTGTGAAAGTCGGCACGGTGCGGGCTTTGGGAGTTTTGGCAGTGACGCTTCTTGCTGGCGCCGCCACCGCCCTCACCGGTGGGCTCGCCTTCGTCGGCTTGATGGTTCCCCATATCGTCCGGTGGTTCACCGGTCCGGATCAACGCTGGATCTTGGCGTATTCCATTCTCGCCGCCCCGGTACTGGTGCTCTTGGCTGATGTCATCGGACGCGTGATCGCGCCGCCCCAGGAAATTCAGGTCGGCATCCTCACCGCAGTGATCGGCGCACCGGTGCTGATTGCGCTGGTACGTCGCAGAAAGGCGAGCGGACTATGAGCATCGATTTCGGATACAAAGCCGCATCGCTGAACAACCCGCTGGCCTCCGGTCGCTACCCCGTACGCTCGCTAGTCGTATCCGCGGTGCTCTTCGCCGCGGGAGCTGCCTTGGCGCTGATCTCCGTAACGCTGGGCGACTACCCGCTCACCCTGCACGAAGTCACGGCCACCCTGATGGGTCATGGGGCGAGCTTCCACGAGACGATCGTCATGAAGTGGCGTCTCCCCGTGGCCTTGTCTGCCGTACTCTTCGGTGCACTGTTGGGCTTCGGCGGCGCGATCTTCCAGTCGCTGACCCGTAACCCACTGGGTTCCCCGGATGTGATCGGTTTTGACGCCGGCTCTTACACCGCCGTCGTGATCGCCGTTCTCGTCGTCGGACAGCGCAGCTACTGGACTATGGCCAGCGCTTCGATCGTGGGCGGGTTGCTCACCGCATTCGTGGTGTACCTACTGGCTTATCGCAAAGGAATCCAAGGATTCCGGCTGATCATCGTCGGCATCGGTGTGGCCGCTGTGCTCGGATCGCTCAATTCCTACCTGATTACCCGAGCGAACGTGGAAGACGCCATGGTGGTGGGCTTCTGGGGCGCCGGATCACTCAACAGGGTGCACTGGGAGTCTTTGGTTCCCACCGCGCTGATTGCCCTCGTCGTGGTCCTCGGTATTGCCCTCGTGTCGCCCTCCTTGCAGCGACTGGAACTCGGCGATGACGCGGCCACCACTCTCGGCACCCGACCCAACGTTGCTCGACTCGTATTGTTGGTGCTCGGTGTCGCCACGACGGCGATCGTCACGGCAGCGGCCGGACCGATTGGATTCATCGCCCTCGTCGCACCACAACTTGCCCGCCGACTCACACGTGTCCCCGGCGCGGGGCTTTTGCCCGCTGCCGCCATGGGGGCCGCATTGCTCGGCTTCGCCCACATCGTCTCTCTACTGCTGAGCATGTACGTGGCTTCCGTCCCGGTGGGGCTGGTGACCGTCTCTGTGGGCGGCATCTACCTCATCTGGCTGCTCGTGCGTGAATCTCGCCGTCAGTTCGGCCCGGCCGTCTGACCGAAACTTGTTGGAAGGAACCCAGAACATCATGACCGAGAAGAGCGGACGCCTCGTCGTCGAGGACGCCACGCTGGCCTATGACCAGCGGGTGATTAGCCGGAATCTTTCCACACACATTCCCGACGGCGCATTTACCGCCATCATCGGCCCCAACGGTTGTGGCAAGTCAACGCTGCTGCGCGCGCTCGCCCGCGTCCTGCGGCCCACCGCCGGCACCGTCTGCCTGGATGGTAAAGCCATCCATTCTTACCCGTCCAAGCAGGTCGCCAGAGAGTTGGGGCTACTCCCCCAGACGTCCCTGGCGCCCGATGGCATTCGGGTGGCCGATCTCGTGGCCCGTGGGCGTGCCCCGTATCAGTCCATGTTCCAGCAGTGGCGGCCCTCCGACCGTGAGGCCGTGGCGGAAGCGTTATCGGCCACCCGGTTGGAAGACCTCTCCGCCCGCATGGTCGACGAACTCTCTGGCGGTCAGCGGCAGCGTGCTTGGGTGGCTATGTTGTTGGCCCAGCAGACCCCCATCATGCTGCTCGATGAGCCGACCACTTACCTCGACATCTCCCATCAGTACGAGTTGCTCGAGCTCCTGCGTGGATTCCATGTCCAGGGCAAGACGGTCATCACCGTTCTTCACGACCTGAACCAGGCGGCCCGCTACGCGAACCATCTCATCGTGATGAAATCTGGCGAGGTGGTGGCCACCGGTCGACCGGGTGAGGTCATCACCGAGACCATGATGCATGACGTCTTTGGTCTGGCCTGCCGCGTGGTTCCCGACCCAGTCACCCAGACACCGATGGTGGTCCCGCTGGATCCACGCAGCGTCGGACTCGAACCGCAGCCCGATGCAACGGGAGCCTAGAACGGTCCGCGCTGACGGGTTAGACCACCTGGAGCAGGCGGTCCAATAGTTGCAGCACCCCGTGATCGGTGTTGGCGGGAATGACGTAGTCGGCGTGGGCGGCCAGATCTGGGTGCGCGTTGGCCACCACACAGGCGACCCCTGCTACCTCAAGAAGCTCGACGTCATTCATAAAGTCGCCGATGGCCAGCACCTCGGACGAGTCCAGTCCTTGAATATCCATGAGCTCTTGGAGTCCACGACCCTTATTGGTGTCGATGTTCATCACATCCACCCAATGCGGCGCCGAATGCACCGTGCGGCAAGCGTCCCCAGACACCGCGCGCAGTTCGTCCGTCATTTCAGCAGCCGCATTGCCCACGTACACCGCCACCTTCAGCACATCGGTGGTGACGTCTTTCACATCGGGGACCACCGTGAAGTGTCGGTAGTATGGCATGGCCGCGGCTTGGTGATGAGCCTCAGTCGACTCCATGTACGCCATGTCGCTGCCACAGACCATGACCGCGGCATCGGTGCCCTCAGTCTGCAGCTCACGAACACGGTCAATGAGCTGGTCGACGGCGCTCTGGTCGAGCGTGTGCCGAAACACCACATCACCATCCGCCTCAACGATGGCCCCGTTCTCAGCAACGAATGAAAGACCCGATGCCGGGGTAAACAGGTGCTGCAGGGTTGCCAGCTGCCGCCCCGAGGACGGCACGAACTTGATGCCCTTCTCTTGAAGCGCCCGAACCATGCCCCAGAAAGGCCCAGGAACGGAGCCGTCTTCCTCGAGCAGGGTGCCATCCATGTCGCAGGCGACCAACCGCACCGGAGCCAACACCGCAGAATCCTGGAGCAGGGAGGTCCATGGGCGAGGCGAATGTACCTGGTCAGTTTCTATCGAAGTAGTCATCACTTCCAGCATCTCACCTCCGCTCGTATCGAACACCCCGATGACTTCCCGGCCGCTAGCGGTCGACACCGCATAGGATGGTGCAGAATCTCATGTCGACCCAGAGAGAATCAGCATGCCCCACCCTATCGGCTTCGATCGACAGCGCTACATCACCCTGCAGTCCGAGCACATCTCGCAGCGTCGCGCCGAGATCGGCGGCCGACTGTACTTGGAGATGGGCGGCAAACTCTTCGACGACATGCACGCCTCGCGTGTCTTGCCCGGATTTACACCCGACAACAAGATCGCCATGCTGGAGCGCCTCCGCGACGAAGTGGAGATCTTGGTCTGCCTGAACGCCAAGGACCTCCAGCGGCAGAAGGTTCGCGCAGATCTCGGTATTACCTACGAAGACGATGTCCTACGTCTCATTGATGTTTTTCGCGAACGTGGATTCCTCGTTGAGCACGTCATCATCACCCAGCTAGAAGATGACAATCAGATCGCCCACACGTTCCGTCGCAAACTCGAGCGCATCGGACTCACCGTGGCGCAGCACCGGGTGATCCCCGGTTATCCGGCGGATTCCGATCGGATCATTTCCGATGACGGCTTCGGCCTCAATGAGCACGCACACGTCACCCGGGATCTGGTCGTCGTCACTGCTCCCGGACCCGGCTCCGGCAAACTCGCCACATGCCTCTCTCAGGTCTACCACGATCACCAGAACGGCATCCGCGCCGGCTACGCCAAGTTCGAGACCTTCCCGATCTGGGACCTCCCACTGGATCATCCGGTCAATCTGGCCTATGAAGCAGCCACAGCCGATCTGGATGACATCAACGTCATCGACCCCTACCACCTGGCCGCTTACGAGAAACAGGTCACGAGCTACAACCGTGACGTCGAAGTTTTCCCACTGCTGCGCTCCATGTTGGAGAAGCTCTACGGTTCCTCGCCCTACCAGTCCCCCACCGACATGGGAGTGAATCTGGTCGGTGCCTGCATTTCCGACGACGACGTCTGTCGCGAAGCCTCGCGCCAGGAAATCATCCGCCGCTACTTCAAGGCACTCGTGGACGAACGACGCGATAATCTCGACCACGAAGTGTCGTCGCGCATCCGTGTGGTCATGACCAAGGTGGGCGCCGAACCCGAGGACCGCGCAGTGGTCCAACCGGCGCGTGCGGTCGCAGAGACCACGGAGGCCCCCGGATCGGCAGTGGAACTTGCTGATGGAACTATCATCACGGGTAAGACCTCGGAGCTACTCGGTTGTTCCGCTGCCATGCTTCTGAATGCGTTGAAGCATTTGGCCGGCATCGATGACCATGTGCACCTGCTGTCGCCCAGCTCAATTGAGCCGATTCAGACGCTGAAGACCAACCACCTCGGTTCCCGGAATCCGCGCCTGCACACCGATGAGGTTCTCATCGCCCTGTCTGTGGAAGCTGCGTCCTCGGAGCAGGCACGTGCCGCCCTTGATCAGCTGCAAAACCTGCAGGACTGTGAAGTGCACACCACGACCATCCTGGGCACCGTGGATGAGGGCATCTTCCGCAACCTCGGAATGTTGGTCACCTCGGATGCCGTCTATCAGCGCAAACAGCTCTATCACAAGCGCTGATGTAGCCCTCGGGCTTCGCCCCAACGACAAAGGCCTCGCTCTGTGAGCGAGG
Source organism: Citricoccus muralis (assembly GCF_029637705.1). Taxonomy (NCBI): domain Bacteria; kingdom Bacillati; phylum Actinomycetota; class Actinomycetes; order Micrococcales; family Micrococcaceae; genus Citricoccus; species Citricoccus muralis. Next base: position 1,567,557 of record NZ_CP121252.1, on the reverse strand, counting down.
CCTTTGATTTCCTTGAGTGGAGGTAAGGGTGTGTGATCTCAACACATCGTTCACCCATGTCCTGAGACATCCTTCGCTTTCCAAGACCACCAGGCCGGGCACCGAAAAGCGCGTAGAGATCATTCACCTAATGTCCACAGACATCGTTCGCCACCCAGGCCCTCATCAGATGTCTTGAGACATCGTTCAAGCTGAAACGCGTGAAAATAAAAAATAAGGCCATCATCCTGGCCGTCACGCAAGGGTCCATGTCCACCAAGGCAACCGCAGCGCACTTCAATGTGACTGAACGATGGGTACAAGCTCTGGTCCGCCGCTACCTCCAAGAAGGAGACAACGCTTTCGAATCTCGGTCAAAGCGACCGCTGACATCACCAAACCAAACCCCTCCCGAGACCCGGGACCGTATCCTGCAGCTACGGAGCGATCTCGTCAGCACTGGCTTAGACGCTGGCGCAGATTCCATTCGCGCCTACTTAGAAAACGAAGGCATTCTGGTGCCGTCACGATCGACCGTGCATCGAATTCTGCGCCAAGCCAACACTGTGATCGATCAACCGCAGAAACGTCCTAATTCCTCATTGAATCGGTTTGTCGCCGTTCTACCCAACGAGATGTGGCAAGCCGATTTCACCCATTGGACACTCGCCGATGGAACAGACGCCGAGGTACTGGACTTCATCGACGATCACTCACGATTCCTCATCAGCCTGCGCGCTTACCGCCGCGTGACAGTGCGCAACGTCGTCGAGCAATTCAGCGCTGCTTGCGAAGAACACGGACGCCCTCAGAAATCACTCACCGACAACGGCTTGGTCTTCACAACTCGGTTCGCAGGACGCGCTGGCAACGAAGACCCCGCAAAGAACCAATTCGAAAAGCTCCTGCATCGGTGGGACGTTCAGCAGATCAATGGGTCCCCGAACCACCCGCAAACGCAGGGAAAGATCGAACGCTTCCACCGGACCCTCAAGCAGTGGCTACGAGCTCAACCCAGGGCCAGATCGGTACAAACACTCAACAAACAACTCACTCAGTTTCAGCAGATCTACAACCATGACAGACCGCATCGAGCGATCAAGCGAAAAACTCCGGCCAGCGTCTATTCGGCTCTGCCGAAAGCAACACCGGTGCCACAACCTCAAGAGGACTACCGAATCAGAAACGACACCGTGGACAAGTTCGGCAAGCTCACTATCCGCTACGACGGAAAGCTCCGTCACTTAGGAATGGGGGCCACTTACTCAGGCATCCCGGTACGAATGATGGTCGATGACCGCGAGATCACCGTCATTCACCGAAAAACTGGCGAGATCCTCAGATACTTCGAAATAGACGTCTCAAAGAACTATCAGAAACCCACCAAACGCCTGAGTAAGTGACCCTCAAAAACACTAATGTCCTGGGACATCGTTTGCACGATGTCCCAGGACATTACAGAGTGGAGGTAAGGGGATTCGAACCCCTGACCTTCTCCATGCCATGGAGACGCGCTACCAACTGCGCCATACCCCCGAAGGTTTTTTCGCTTCCTTCCGGAAGCAACTCATCTAATATACACACTGAATCGGGCGTTGAGCAAATCGACTCTCAGACATTCTGTTCGACGAGTTCCCAACGCCCAAAATTGGCGCCCTTCTGCGTCAGAACGTGTGCGTGGCAATTGTCGAGACGTGACAATTCTGGGTACGTTTCATCCGAAAATCCAGCCAATTGTGCAGCTGCTGCGCGCAGCGCACTTCCGTGCCCAACCACCAGCAGACTGCGAACTGATGACTGCACCGAAATCCACTCGGTCATCGCCGTGACTACTCTATGACCGGCTAGACGGGGAGTCTCACCGTTTACCGGGCCCGCATCACGGTTTGATGCACGCCAGTCACGAAAAATCTCAGGCCACTGCTCGCGAATCTGCCGGAAGGTCAGCCCCTCCCAATCCCCGCCGGCGGTTTCCATGAGGTCGTCCATGACGTGTCGTTCGATCGAGCGGTGCCCCACGACAGCGGAGGCGGTGTCGTATGCACGTTGCAGGGGTGAGACCAACGCAGCGTCGAATTCGACATTCGCCCACCGGGCGGCCGCTTCGAGAGCCTGTCGCTGGCCAACTGCGTTCAGCGGAATGTCGCTGCGGCCCTGATACCGGTCTTCGAAATTCCAGTCAGTCTGGCCGTGCCGAAGCAAGACGAGCTTCATGCCGTATTGCCCTCGGTACCGCTCTCCGGAAGGTTGAGTTCAATCCGCGGGCTGTCGTTCCAGAGCCGGTCCAAGGCGTAGAGTGCCCGCTCTTCTTCGTGCTGGACGTGAACGACGAAGTGCCCAAAGTCCAGGAGCACCCAACGCCCGGCGTCGACGCCTTCTCGACGGATCGGCTTGAGATCTTCGTGGTCGCGCAGGGCATCTTCGATGGCCTCAACGACGGACTTCACCTGACGATCCGATTCGGCGGAGGCGAACAGGAAAGCGTCGGTGATGCCGATCCGCTCGGCCACGTCGACGGCGGAGATATTCTCTGCGAGCTTGTCTGCGGCGGCGGCCGCCGCGATGATGAGTGATTGCCGGGTGGAGTCAGGAACGGTCACGAATCTCCTTGGTGGTGAAATGTGTATTGAACGGAGCTGCCTGGTGGCTAGCGTGACATCAGAATCACTCCGATGATCAGGGTAATGATGCCGATGGCGAAAACGATCGCGGAGACCATCATGTAGGTCCGCTCACGCGACGTCCACTCACGGGTATCCAGTGGGTCGAGTCCGTGGGCCGTCTGCGCGCCAATGGGTTCGTTGCTCGGTGCCTCGGAACGCTCTGCGGTGGCCGAGGTACTGCGGGTCTGCTCGACGTCACTTCGACGGCGAGGGGCCGACGACGTGGGCTCAGGTTCCGGCGCAGGTTCTTCCGCGGGGGCTTCCTCGACAGGTGCCGGCACAGATTCCGGTGCTGGCTCCGAGGGAGCTTGGTCTCCAGCGGGTGCGAAATCGGCGTCGTCAAAGTTTTCCGACTCGTTGCGCTCCGCCAGGGCACGGGCACGTTCGGCCAGAGCCTGTTGCTCTCGCAGCAGTTCTGGATCAATGTCGTGCGGGTTCGAGGCACCGTGTTCCTGAATCTTCTGATTCAGGGCCGCGGCTTCGCGGGCAATGGCTTCGCGCTCGGCGTCAATCGAGTTCAGCATCCCGGTATCGGAGATGCCCATGGCGACCTTGAAGGACTGTGTCGCGGTCACCCCCGACTCGTCCCAGACCGGGGACGCCTCCATTGCGGAATCACTAGCCTGCGAATCTTCCTCGGCAGTCTCCCTCAATTCGGACTCGCCGGTCACGTCGTGACGACGGCGTTCCCGCAGTTCGCGTCGCGTCAATGGACGCTCGCCGGCAACCTGCCCATCGGCTGCTAAAGGATCTGCCGCCGGTACCGGTTCTTCTTCAGCTGAGACGATCGGAATGGACGAGGTTGCCATGCGGGCATCTTTAGGATGACTGGTGACGCCGACATCAGCGCGACGGGACCGACGTCGTGGGTGTTCAGCGCCTGCGATGACATTCTGCGATGCGGTAGTGGAGGGGGCATCGACCGGTGAATTGGCGGCGCGGCGCGCCCGTGACGATTCTGGAGCTTCCGTGGACTCCGGTTCCGATTCGACGAGCGGGGTGGTCCCCGTGTCTTCTGCCTGTTGCTCGCGACGGCGTCGGAGCTCTCGACGAGAAGGCAGAGCCTCGGAGTGGTCGGACGGGGTCACGGGTTCACCTCACTGCTACGGGACAGGGCGGCAGCCGGGGTGTGAAGAGTTTCAGGCCCCGATGCGCCGACTTCGCTAAGTTTCGGAGTATACAGGCCATACTTGCCGATATACTGAACGACCCCGTCGGGAACCAGGTACCACACGGGTTTCCCCGCCTCCACGCGCCGACGACAGTCGGTGGATGAGATGGCCATGGCAGGAATTTCCATCAGCGAAATGTCCGTCTTGCGCCCAAAGTCGTTGAGCTCGTGACCGGGGCGCGTCACGCCGACGAAATGTGCGAGATCCCAGATGCGGTCGACGTCCTTCCAGGTCATGATCTGTTCCATGGCGTCGGCGCCAGTGATGAAGAACAGTTCCGCGTCAGGTCGCAGCTGAGCGAGATCACGCAGCGTGTCCGCTGTGTAGGTGGGGCCTGGCCGATCAATATCCACACGGGAGACGGTGAATCTCGGGTTCGCGGCCGTGGCGATCACCGTCATCAAGTAGCGATGCTCAGCGGCTGAGACTTGCTGTCCGGATTTTTGCCAGGGTTCGCCGGTGGGGACGAAAACAACCTCGTCGAGGTCGAACTCGCTGGCAACTTCTGAGGCCGCGACGAGGTGCCCGTGATGGATCGGGTCGAAGGTTCCGCCCATGATGCCCAGGCGGAATCGCCGAGCTTCGGCGCGATCAGGTACGTCGCGATGTTTGGTAGCTGCGGCCACTGTGCTCGGTGCGTCGTTGTTCGACAGGTGGATGGATCAGGCTCAGTGGCCCGAACCGTGCCCTGCAGACCCGCCGTGGTGTTCCACATCCGTGGAGGGGCTCTCGTGGCGCTGGGAGACCGAGCGCAGGGACAGGGTTGCCAGCAGCAGGAACATGAAGATCGCGAAGATCGCCACGCCGAAGACCCACGCGGGGAACGGCAGCTCGTTGACGATGTGGTGGCCGCCCTCGGCCAGAACGGTCATCAGATTCAGCATGATCGGTGATTCTCCCTCGAAATCGGTAAAAGCCATAGCCAGTCTACTGCACGAGCGCACCGTGCCACTTTAGGCGCGGGTCTGACCGTTGCCGCGAAGTACCCATTTGCTGGTGGTCAGTTCTTCCAGACCCATGGGCCCTCGTGCGTGGGTCTTCTGGGTGGAGATGCCCACCTCGGCACCCAAGCCCAGTTGGCCGCCGTCGGTGAACCGTGAGGAAGCGTTGACGATGACTGCCGCGGCGTCGATGTGATCGATGAAGGTTTCCGCGTTGCTCAGGTCGTTGGTGACGATGACCTCGGTGTGCTTGGTGGACCACGTGTTGATGTGTTCGATGGCCTCATCGAGTGAGGCGACGGTACGCACCGCCATCTCCATCTCGAGGTACTCGGTGCCCCAGTCCTCGTCCGTGGCGGTAGCGGCGTCTGCGCCCTCGGGTAGCCACTGTCGTGCGGCCTCGTCGACGTGCAGCTGAACGCCGGAGCGCACCAGCATGCGCAGCACTTCCCTGCCGGCTTCGACGGCATCCTGGTGGATCAGCAGCGTTTCGGCCGAGTTGCACACGGAAACGCGATGAGTCTTGGCGTTCTTGACGATACTGACCGCCATGTCCACCGAAGCGGAGGCATCCACGAAGACGTGAACGTTGCCCTCACCAGTTTCGATGACAGGAACCCGGGCGTTCTGCACCACGGACTGAATGAGTCCGCGGCCACCGCGCGGGATGAGCACATCGACGCTGCCTCGCTGGGTCATCAGCGAGGTGGCGCCGTCACGACCGAATTCGTCGATGCCCTGAATGATCGCGGGTAGGAAGCCTTGTTTTTCCACGGCCTCCCGAAGAATGGCGATCAGCGCAGTGTTGGTCTTGATCGCAGCGGAGCCGCCACGCAGGATCACGGCGTTGCCGGATTTCAGCGCAATGCCCGCGATGTCGACGGTGACGTTGGGACGGGCCTCGTATATCGCGCCCACGATGCCCAGCGGCACCCGAATTTGCTGCATACGTATCCCGTTGGGGAGGTTCTGTCCCCGCAACACACTCCCCACCGGGTCCGGCAGTGCGGCCAGCTCAACGAGCGCGTCGTTGAGACCCTGCAACCGTTCGGGAGTGAGAGTGAGGCGGTCGATCATCGATTCGGCGAGGCCAGCAGCGCGGGCATCGGCAATATCCTCGGCGTTCTGCTTCAGGATGTACTCCTGATTCGCCAGGATCGTCTCGCCCATCACCCGCAGGGTGGAGTCTTTACGGGCGCGCGAAGCGGTAGCCAGTTCACGCGCGGCCTCGCGGGCCTGCCGGGACATGGAGAGGATGCGCTGATCAATCTCAGTGAGCTCGATGGTCATGAGTTCAGTCTAGTGCGCGTGGCTGTGCGTCGTCGTAGTCGGACGCAATCATCGGCGTGGACGACGACCCGGTCGTATTCTGGCCCGAGTTCGGCACGTAGCTCAGCCGTGGAGCGCCCGACCATGGCAGGCAGTTCCGTCGAAGAGTAGTTCACCAGACCGCGCGCAATGACCTCGCCGGTGGAGTCGGCGATCTCCACGGCGTCTCCGGATTCGAAACGTCCGGAGACACCGGTCATGCCAGCCGGCAGAAGTGAGCGTCCGCGATCCACGACCGCTGCCACCGCGCCGTCGTCGATGGTGATGCGACCGCGGGTTTCGGCCATCAGCCCCAGCCAGGCGGCGCGTGCGGATTTCCGCCGGCCCGAGACGGCGAACCAGGTGCCCACGTCCTCCCCGTCAATGGCCAGTTGGGCGTTGGGGGCCGAGGTGAGCAGCGTGGGGATTCCGGAGCCGGTGGCGATCTCGGCGGCGTCGACTTTGGTCACCATGCCCCCGGTGCCTACTCCGGCGGGTCCGGCGCGCCCAATGGTGACTCCCTCGAGGTCCTGCGGGCCGCGGACCAGGGCGATGCGTCGAGATCCTTCACGGGAGGGTGGGCCGTCGTAAAGCGCGTCCACGTCGGAGAGCAGGAGCAACATGTCGGCTTTGATGACATTGGCCACCAGCGCGGCGAGCCGGTCGTTATCACCGAAACGGATCTCCTGGGTGGCCACCGCGTCGTTTTCGTTGACGATGGGGACGATTCCTAGATCCAACAGGCGGTTCAGGGCCCGGAACGCGTTGTTGTACTGAGTGCGCCGCATCAGTTCTTCGGCGGTGAGCAGCACCTGAGCTACGGAGAGCCCGTGCTTCCAGAACGATTCCGAGTACTCGGCCAGCAGCCACCCTTGCCCCACCGCGGCGGCGGCCTGCTGGGTCGCCAGATCTTTGGGACGTCGTTCCAGACCCAGCGGCTTCAGTCCGGCAGCGATGGCCCCGGAGGACACCAGCACCACTTCGCTGCCCTGCCTGCGCAAATCGGCGACGGTCCGGGTCAACGAGTCGATCGCTTCCTGGCGCACCCCCTCAGATGAGGTGAGCGAGGAGGAACCAATCTTGATGACGATCCGCCGGGCGCGACGGATGGTGCTGCGTCCCTGCACGGGGTTGACGTTATTGGGGTGTTTGGTACTCACAGCGCCGTGCTGCCTTCTCTCCTGATGCCTCAGTTCTGAGTGTCGGAGTCGTAGTCGGTCCACAAACCACTGCGACGTTCCTCGTCCATCTCCGCACGCACACCAGCACGTGCAGCCTTGAGGTCTTCGTATTCTTTGCGCTTCTCTCCGCGCGTGGGCCGCGACGTTTGCTCCATCCGCAAGTCCGAACCGCGGGGACCAGACAGAACCTCGGATCCGGTGGAGATGGTCGGCTCCCAGTCGAAGACCACGCCGGTCTCGTCGTCGCCGATCACCACAGTGTCCCCGGGACGGGCGCCGTCGGCGAATAGACGATCTTCGACGCCGAGTCGGTGCAGGCGGTCCGCCAAGTAACCCACGGCCTCGTCGTTGGTGAAGTCGGTCTGAGCCACCCACTTCTCGGGCTTGATACCGCGGATCCGGAACAATGGCTTAAGGTTGCGCTCTTCGCGACGCAGGGTGAACTCTTCGGGACGTCCGCCTTTGCGGCGCACTTTCGGCTCGATGGTGACCACCGGTGAGGCCTCCACCGGTACCTGTCGTGCTCGGGATTCTTCCACGAGCTCACCCATGGCGTACTTGAGCGGGTCCAAGCCCTGGTGAGCAAGTGCGGACACATCGAAAACTCGGTAGCCGCGCTCTTCGAGCTGTTCGCGCACCATGTCGGCCATTTCCGTGCCATCAGGTAAGTCGGTCTTGTTCAGCGCGATCAAGCGAGGGCGCTCATGCAACGGAATGAGATCCTCGGCCTGCTGTTCCGAAGTTGGTTCCACTGAGTACGCGGCTAGTTCGTTTTCGATCGCTTCCAGATCAGACAAGGGGTCGCGGTCGGTTTCCAAGGAGGCACAGTCCAAAACGTGCACGAGTGCGGCACAGCGTTCGACGTGACGGAGGAACTCGAGCCCGAGGCCCTTCCCCTGTGAGGCGCCGGGAATCAGCCCGGGTACATCGGCCACCGTGTAACGCATTTGCCCGGCCTGCACCACACCGAGGTTCGGGACCAGCGTGGTGAACGGGTAGTCGGCGATCTTGGGTCGCGCAGCAGACAGGGCGGCAATGAGCGAGGACTTTCCAGCCGAGGGGAAGCCAACGAGGGCGATATCGGCGACGGTCTTCAGCTCGAGGACGACGTCGGCGTGTTCGCCGGGGATACCGAGCAGGGCGAAGCCGGGTGCTTTGCGCTTGGGCGAGGCCAGGGCGGCATTGCCCAGGCCCCCGACGCCGCCATGGGCCACCACATATTCGGCGCCCTCCCCCACCAGGTCGGCCAGAATGTTGCCGTCGGCGTCCTTGACCACGGTGCCATCAGGCACGGACAGACGTAGGGTTTCACCGTTCTTGCCGTGGCGGTTGTCGCCTCTACCGGGCTCGCCGTTGCCCGCGGTGCGGTGCGGCAGGTGGTGGTAGGACAGCAGCGTGGTGGTCTGGGCATCCACCACGAGGGTGATGTCGCCGCCGTTGCCACCGTTGCCACCATCGGGCCCACCCAGCGGCTTGAACTTTTCACGACGCACGGAGACGCATCCGTGACCGCCGTTACCGGCGGTGGCGTGCAGGGTGACGCGATCGACGAACGCGGCCATCGGAACTCCTGTGGGTCGGGGACTGTTATTAAGACGACAGCGGGGGCGGACCAGCATGGGTCCGCCCCCGCTGGAGCGTAGTAGCTGGGCGCTGATTACTCAGCGGCAGCTGGCACGATGTCGACGACCTTGCGGCCGCGGCGCGAACCGAAAGCCACAGAACCGGCTTCCAGAGCGAAGAGGGTGTCGTCCTTGCCGATGCCGACATTGCGGCCCGGGTGGAACTTGGTGCCGCGCTGGCGCACGAGGATCTCGCCGGCGGAGACGGTCTGACCGCCGTACCGCTTCACGCCGAGGAACTGTGCGTTCGAGTCGCGGCCGTTCTTGCTGGAGCTGCCAGCTTTCTTATGTGCCATGACATACTTCCTTCGTTGTCAGATGTCGCATTCACCACCGCGGCGGTGACTGCAAAAAGCTTACTTGATCTCGGTGACCTTGACGGTGGTCAGCTCAGAACGGTGACCCTGGCGCTTCTTGTAGCCGGTCTTGTTCTTGTACTTCTGGATGACAATCTTCTTGCCACGGGAATGCTCGATAACCTCGGCGCTGACCTTGACCTTGGAAAGATCTTCAGCACCGGAGGTGACCTTGTCCCCATCCACCAGCATCAGAGCGGGAAGCTCAACGGAGCTTCCGGCCTCAGCGGGAACGCGGTCAAGGGTTACGAGGTCTCCCACGGAAACCTTTTCCTGGCGGCCGCCAGCGCGGACAATCGCGTACACCACTTGGGACTCACTTCTCTCGACGTTCAATGTTTACTTACTGTGCATTCTCGAGCACGTTGGTTTGTGACTTCATCCGATGGGACCGGGGCAGACCGCCTGGCCGAATCACGGCCGTAGAGCCGGTCAATTCTCAAGGGGCGAGACGTCACGGTTTCGCGAGTCTCCGGGCACACCAACACTGTCAGCTATCACAGCACCAGTCATCTATAGTACCCACAGCCCGGCGGCATCACCAAATGGCGCGCCCGAGTTCCATGGATGTGTCAGGAATCACGACCGGGTGAGGAAATCTCCTCGGCTTTGACACCCACACCCAGCATGACCGGCGCGGCAGCACCCTGCGGGGCAGCGGATCCGGTAGCCGCCGCGCTGGGAGCCTTCGCGGTGGCCTTGAAGCTGGATCCCTCACCGGAGGACTGAGCGTCATCCGTGCTCTGCACGGTGACGTTCGCGCCGTCCGACGACGCAGCACGACGGCGCCGGGGACGCGTGGTGGATGCGGCGGCACCCTGAGTGCGGGTCTGCTTCTCCTTTTGCTCTTCGGCTTGGTCAAGTGCGGAGTTCAGTTCGTTCAACTTCGCTCCGGCGTCCGGCGTCGAATCGTTGCCCTGGGTCGACTGATTCTGTGCCGGCGATGAGGCAGACCGACGCGAACGGCGCGACCGCGAGGAACGCTTCTGCGGCACCTCCACGGGCTCTCCCCCGATGGTCAGGGTCTCAGCGGGTTCAGCCGACTCAGGCGACTCGGTCGAGCCCTTGGCGTCGTCCTCCCCTGAGGTGGCAAGGTGGCTGGCCGCGGCAATGCTGGCCAGCGCGTTGCGGGTCTGTTCGGCGCGTGCCTCTCGATCTGCCTTCTCCTCCGGAGTTTCCTCCGGCTCATGGGCAACAACGCTCTGGTCCTGAGTCTGCTGCTGATCCTGGCCGTTGGACTGCTGATCCGAAGAACCGCGACGACGACGTCCACGACGAGAACCGGAGGAGGAGGAGGAGGAGGAGGAGGAGTTCTCCTGCTGATCCTGATCTTGGGAGTTATGGTGCTCGTTCTGTTGACGCCCACCCTGGTCGTTAGTGCGGTTGTTCTGACGACCGCGGCCCGACTTGTTTGAGCGCGGGTTGCCGTGGGAGTCGTGGCTGCGACGGTGCTCGATGGGTTCATCGTGGATGATGATGCCGCGGCCGTTGCAGTGCTCGCAGGATTCGGAGAAGACCTCGACCAGGCCGGTGCCCATGCGCTTGCGCGTCATCTGCACCAGCCCCAGGGAGGTGACCTCAGCGACCTGGTGCTTGGTGCGGTCCCGGCCCAGGCACTCCACCAGGCGGCGCAGCACGAGGTCTCGGTTGGATTCCAGCACCATGTCGATGAAGTCGATCACGATGATGCCGCCGATATCGCGCAAACGGAGCTGCCGGACGATCTCCTCGGCAGCCTCAAGGTTGTTCTTGGTGACGGTTTCCTCGAGGTTGCCGCCGGAGCCGGTGAATTTGCCCGTGTTGACGTCGACCACGGTCATCGCCTCGGTGCGGTCGATCACCAGTGAACCACCCGAGGGCAAGTTGACCTTGCGCTCCAATGCTTTGTGTAGCTGCTCATCGAGACGGTTGGCCTCGAAGAGGTCCTGACCGTCGTGGGCGTTCGGCTCCCACTTCTCGAGTCGATCCAATAGATGCGGTGCCACGTAGGTGACATACGCCTCGATGTTGTCCCAGACGGCGTCGCCCTGCACCACCATGGAAGAGAAATCCTCGTTGAAGACGTCGCGGACGACCTTGATCGTCAAGTCCGGTTCGGCGTAAAGCAGCTCCGGTGCGAGTACCTTCTTGGAGGTGGACTTCGACTGGATGGTCTCCCACTGGGCGCGCAGACGGTTGATGTCGTGCATCAGCTCATCTTCGGACGTACCTTCGGCGGCGGTACGCACGATGACGCCGGCGTTCTCCGGGAGGTGATCCTTAAGGATCTTCTTCAGCCGGTTGCGCTCGACGTCGGGAAGCTTTCGGGAAATACCGGTCATCGAACCACCGGGGACGTACACCAGATAGCGACCGGGCAGCGAGATCTGGCTGGTCAGGCGCGCACCCTTGTGACCCACCGGGTCCTTGGTGACCTGGACGAGCACAGAGTCGCCCGATTTCAGCGCGTTCTCGATCTTCTTCGCTTTGCCGTCCAGCTGAGCGGCGTCCCAATTGACCTCGCCGGCGTAGAGGACGGCGTTGCGACCGCGGCCGATATCAATGAAAGCCGCTTCCATAGAGGGCAGCACGTTCTGCACCTTGCCGAGGTACACGTTGCCGATCAGGGAGTCCTGGGTGGTGTTGGACACGAAGTGCTCGGCGAGCACACCGTCTTCCATCACGGTGATCTGGATGCGGTCTTCGTGCTGCCGCACCATCATCTTCCGGTCCACGGATTCGCGGCGCGCCAGGAACTCTGCCTCGGTGATCACATGACGGCGGCGCTGGCCACGGTTGTCGCGACGGCGCTGGCGTTTGGCTTCGAGACGGGTGGAGCCCTTCAGGCTGGTCACAGCGTCGGGCCCGGTAGAGGCGGCCTGGCGCGGAGCACGCACGCGGGTCACCGTGTTCTCCGGGTCGCCCTCGGAACCACCATCCAGTTCCATATCGGAATCACCACGGCGGCGACGACGGCGACGACGGGTTACCCCGGAGCCGGAGTTCTGGTCATCACCGTCACGCGAGTCACCGGACCCCTGGTCCTGGTCCTCGGCGTCGTGGTTGGAGGAATCCTGTTCGTCGGAATCGGCGGAAGCTTCCGCATCGTGGCGATCGTTGCGGTTCTGGTCGGAGCCAGCGGTGCGGTTGCCGCGGGAACGGCGCCGACGCGACCGGTTCCCGGAGCGGGACGCCCCGTCGCGCTCGTCGTCGGAGTCGTCCGAAGTGTCATCGTCGGCGTCCTGCGGTGCCGGCTTCTGCTTTTTGACGGGCGGAAGGTGCGAGAAATCCGGAGCCTGGAAGAGCAAGTCCATCTCGCTCACGGCCGGCTGTGCGGTGGTGTTCTCGGTGGTTGATTCAGTTGTCTCGTTCGATGGTGTGGCTGCCATGGCAGCGCCTCCTTGCCCCTCGCTGGGCCACACCCCGCAGCCTGGGGCTGTCCGGTTCGCGTGGTCCGTGGATCGGCCGACGCCGGTGCGGCGTCCTTAGGTGCTCGATACACACCGCGAACTCAAAGTCGTGAATGAACTGTCGTGGCAGTCCCCACTGGATGCGGGGCGCTGACCGACAGAACCAACGGCGGCCAGTCCTGGCCCGTCCACCCAGCAGTTGTGAGGGGTCAGCTCGGCCGAAATGCGACCGTGCTGACCGAGCATCCGGGGGTCTTGTTCCTCCACCGGCGCTCCGGGTCTTGTCTGGCGGCTCAGCGGCCGTCCGTAGGATCTCGATGACGGTGTGGTCGCCATCGGGTCGATGACCATTGTCTCACACAAGACGATTCCCCGCTGGAGACGAGGTGGCGCGCGTATGCTGAAGTGGTGACGACGCATGTGAACACCACTGAAGACGAGACCACGAACGCTCCCGTTGACGCCCGGCGTGTCGGGATGGCTTGGACGCTACTCATCACCGGCCTGATCGGCATGGGAGCCACCATCACCCTGGTGTATGAACGGGTGCAATTGTGGATGGATCCGAACCATGTGACCAGCTGCGATATCAACCCCTGGGTGTCCTGTGGCCAGGTAATGCAGAACTGGCAGGCGACACTATTCGGTTTCCCGAACCAGTTCATCGGTATGGTGGCGTTTCCGATCGTGATTACCGTGGCGATGACCCTGTTCGCAGGGGCACGGCTGCCGCGCTGGTACTGGCTAAGCCTGAACGTGGGCGTGGCGCTGGGCTTTATTTTCTGCGTCTGGCTCTGGTCGCAGTCGGTGTTCGTGATTTCCGTGCTGTGCCTGTACTGCATAATCGTCTGGGCCGCCATGATCCCGATGGTGGTGCTGGTGACGGTGCGCAATATGGTGTGTGGCGTGCTACCGGTGTCGGAGCGGGCGGCGTCGTTGGCTTCCATGCTGGCCTGGCCGGTGATCGTGCTGCTGTACGTCGCCGTCGCCGCCTCGATTCTGCTGCGCTTTTCCAACGCCTTCATCTAATGACTGGGTTAAACCTGTTGCGCCCCTCCGGAAAGGAAGGGGCGCAACTGTCTGTCAGTGGTCAGGATCCGTGGTGGATCAGCCGAACCAGATCTCGATTTCGCGATCGGCCGACAACGTGGAGTCGGAGGCGTGGATCAGGTTCTTCTGCACCGTGCCGGGCCAGTCACGGCCCAGGTCACCGCGAATCGTGCCGGGGGCAGCCACGGTGGGGTCGGTCGTGCCGGCCAGGGAGCGGATGCCCTCGATGACGCGGTCGCCTTTGACGATAGCGGCCACGACCGGGCCGGAGGACATGAACTCGAGCAGCGGCTCGTAGAACGGCTTGCCCTGATGCTCTTCGTAGTGGGCGGCCAAAACCTCGCGGTCGGGGGTGGTCATCGCCAGTTCGACGATGGTGTAACCTTTCCGCTCGATGCGGCTGAGAATCTCGCCGGTCAGGTTGCGCTCGACGCCGTCGGGCTTGATGAGGATCAGGGTGCGTTCGGTGGTGCTCACGAATACCTCGTTCTTCCGTGATGGCAGCCCGGCGTGCACCGGGTGCATCGGTTTGTTCTGGGGTCCGGTCTCACTATATCCAACATCGCTTCGGTGACCCGCGGGTCACTCCGGATGCGTGCGTCGATACTCTTCTTCGGCGGCATCACGTACCGCATTTTCGCGATCAAGGGTGCGCCCCTTGATGACGGCGTAGGCCCAGGCCGCAACGAATCCGATGGAAGCCAGGAAGACCATCGGCTCGATGAAACCCAGGGCCAGGAAGAGTACCTGAATGCCCCAGCCGATGCCGTACCCGACGGGGTGGCGCAGCCAGGCGCAGGTGGCGATGCACAGCCCGGCCAAAGACAGGGTTCCGCCCAACGCCCACCACGCCCATTCGGCGTCGCGGTTCAGGTTGAAAATCGTCAGCGCAACGAAGAACAACACAATAGCCTCGAAGGTGAGCACCACCGAGGAGAACATGGTGCGCAGGGAGCGCCGCTTCTTGAGCTGACCGGGCGTCCAATTGCGCTGAGATTTCGTTTCGCGCGCCGGGCGCCAGGATTCGTGGCCCGGGAGTTCCTTTTCGCTCACGCCTCACCCTCCGAGTCCTCATCCGAATCTTCGTCCGTCACTGGAGGCTCCATGGCTTCCAGCACGGCGAGCTCGGCCGAGACGTCCAGGGGGTCCACCACGACACCGGCGTCGGCCTGGTCCGGTCCGGGGCCCAATAGGTCACGCAGCTGTCCGATCAGGGTGATCGATCCGGTGACCAGTATTCCGCCGCCAACGCCCTCGGGCTGAGCCGCAGTGATGTTCTGTGCTTGGTCGACCGCCCAGCGCAGCGCGCCGACGACGTCGTCGGAAACGTGGATATCGTCTTCATCCCAGCCGGCGTCCAGCGCGGTCTCCCCCAGTTCCTCGGCGGAAACAGCACGCGGCGAGTCGGAGGCGGTCAGGCAGAGCAGTGCGCCGTCGAATTCTTCTCGCAGTGCCGTAAGGATGCCGAGCGAGTCTTTTTCGGCCAGAATGCCCACCACGAGGACGGTGCGGCTAAACCCGAAAGCTTCCTGCACTGCGGCGGCGGCGACCCGGATACCTGCGGGGTTGTGGGCGGCGTCAATCACCAGGGGCGGCTTGGTTTTGAGGACCTCGAGCCGACCCGGTGAGGACATCAGCGTCAAGGCTTGCGCCAGCACGTCCTCGCCGAGTTCGGTCTCTCCCCCGCCGATGAACGCTTCGACCGCAGCGACGGCGACCGATAGATTTTCGGCTTGGTGGGCGCCGTGCATCGGCAGCATGAGATTCTCGTAGGTACCGGCCAGCCCGACGAGAGTAACCTGCTGACCACCGACCGCGACGTTTCGCTCGCTGACACCGAACTCGATGTCCTGGAACCGGAAGGCGGCGCCGACTTCGCGCGCCCGATCCAAGAGCACTTGGGCGGCGTCCGGGTCCTGGCGGGACGACACGAGGAAGCCACCGGGCTTGATGATGCCGGACTTCTCCTCGGCGATCTCGCCTTCGGTGTCGCCCAATAGCTCGGTGTGGTCGAGGGAGATAGGGGTGATCACCGATACTTGCGCGTCGGCGACGTTGGTGGCATCGGTCACCCCGCCGAGACCGACCTCGAGGATCATCACGTCCACCGGGGCATCGGCGAAGATGGCAAAGCCCAGCGCCGTGACCGCTTCGAAGTAGGTGAGCCGGTTCTCGCCGGCCTCGATCAACTCAGCGTCAACGAGGGTGACCAGTGGAAGGATCTCGTTCCACACCCGCACGAAAGTTTCTTCCTCGACCGGTTCGCCGTCGAGACAGATCCGCTCCGTGACCGAGACCAGGTGCGGCGAGGTGTAGCGTCCCGTGCGTAGCCCGTGGGCTCGCAACAGTGCCTCGATCATCCGAGCGGTGGAGGTCTTCCCGTTGGTGCCGGTCAGGTGAATGACCGGAGCGGAGCGCTGGGGTTCGCCCAGCAGCTCCATGATCCGGCGCATGGGTTCCATGCGCGGCTCCATGCGGTTTTCCGGGGCCCGGTCCAGTAGGTCTGCGTAGACTTCCGCGGCGGTGGATCGCTCGCCGGTGGTGGTGGGGTCTTCGGCGCTCATGATGTTCCTTCGACTCGGGTCACCGTGACCTGCACGGATTTGGAAGCGTCATCGGTGTGCGAGGCGCGCTTGTCTTCAGCCCCGTTCTCGACGAACTCGACCTCGGTGCTCAGTGTCTCGTCGGCGATAAGGTCGCGGTGAGCGGTGATGGCGGCAATCACCGTCGCGGGACCGGAGATGGTGGTGGTCACACGGTCGGAAACCTCCAGACCGGCGGCCTTGCGCGCGGCTTGCACGGCTCGCACGGTGTCGCGGGCCACGCCTTCAGCGGCGAGAACATCGTCGACGTCTGTAGCCAGCATCAAGAATCCGCCGGGAATCACGGACACTACGTTTTCGCCCTCGGAGGCTGCCGGGTCGACCTGAGTGGCGAGGGCGTATTCGCCTTCGACCAATTCCAGGCCTCCGGCGACGACCGCACCGTCGGCGTCGATGGACCAGTCCCCCGACTTCGCCGCCTTGATCACGGTCTGCACGTTCTTGCCCAGACGCGGACCAGCGGCACGGGCGTTGACGACCAGCTGCTGAGTGATGCCGAAATCTTCCGGCGAGGCTTCGGCGGCATCGAGCAGGTTCACTGACTGCACGTTGAGTTCGTCGGCGATGATGCTGCGGTAGGCGCCCTCGAGTCCGGCGGCGTCGGGAACCACCACGCTGAGCTCACGCAGGGGCAGACGCACGCGTCGCTGGGCGGTTTTACGCAGTGAGGAGCCAGCCGAGGTGATAGTACGCACCAGATCCATGCGCTCCTGCATCCGTTCGGCTTCCGGGCCGCTCGGGAACAGCTCGGCGTCGGGGTAGTCCGTCAGGTGCACGGAGCGGCCTCCGGTGAGCCCGCGCCAGATTTCCTCGGCCACCAACGGCATCAGCGGTGCGGCGGCGCGCACGGTGGCTTCGAGCACAGTGTAGAGCACGTCGAAGGCCACCGGGTCTTCGTCGAAGAAACGCGTGCGGGACCGGCGGATGTACCAGTTGGTGAGCACGTCGACGTAGGTGCGCAGCGCGTCACACGCATCGGAGACCTCGTAGGAGTCCAGCGCGGTCTTCACTTCGCGCACCATGGTTCCGGTGGCGGCCAGGATGTACTGGTCTAGCGGGTCATCGGAACGGTAGCGCGTCTGAGCGCGGTAGCCGTCGGGGCGGGTGCCGTTGACGGTGGCCGTGTTGGCGTAGAGGGTGAAGAAATGGAAAGCGTTCCAGACCGGCAGGATCACCTGGCGGGTGGCCTCGCGGATGCCTTCCTCCGTGACGATGAGGTTGCCGCCACGCAGAATCGGGCTGGACATGAGGAACCAGCGCATGGCATCGGAGCCGTCGCGATCCAGAACTTCGGAGACGTCCGGGTAGTTGCGCAGCGACTTCGACATCTTCTGCCCGTCGGAGCCCAGCACGATGCCATGAGAGATCACGTTCTTGTAGGCGGGTCGGTCGAAGAGCGCCGTCGAGAGGATGTGCATGGTGTAGAACCAGCCACGGGTCTGTCCGATGTACTCGACAATGAAGTCCGCCGGATGATGGGTGTCGAACCAGTCCTTGTTCTGCATCGGATAGTGCACCTGGGCGTACGGCATGGAGCCGGAATCGAACCAAACGTCGAGCACGTCGGGTACGCGACGCATCATGGACGCACCGGTGGGGTCGTCCGGGTTCGGGCGCACCAGCTCGTCGATCCACGGGCGGTGCAGGTCGACCTCGCCGTCGGCGTTGCGCGGCAGGGTGCCGAACGCTTCTTCAATCTCGGCGATAGACCCGTAGACCTCACGACGGGGGAACTCCGGGTTATCGGACTCCCAGACGGGGATCGGGGAACCCCAGTACCGGTTCCGGGAGATCGACCAGTCGCGGGCATTCTCGAGCCACCGGCCGAACTGGCCGTCTTTGACGTTCTCGGGGATCCAGTTGATCTCCTGGTTCAGGTCCACCATGCGTTGTTTGAACTCGGTGACCGAGACGTACCAGGAGGTGATCGCACGGTAGATCAGCGGCGTGCGGCAGCGCCAGCAGTGCGGGTAGGAGTGTTCGTAGGAGGCTTCGCGCACCAGCTGACCCTGGGCACGCAGGGCCCGGATAATGGTGCGGTTGGCGTCGAAGACCTGGACTCCGGCGATGTCCTTGAGCACGCCGCCGCCCACGGTCTCGTCGCCAAAGAGCGGCAGGAAGCGCGCGCCTTCGTCCACGGAGAGGATCACGGGGATCCCGTTCGCCTCGGTCACCCGCTGGTCGTCCTCACCGTAGGCGGGAGCCTGGTGCACAATGCCGGTGCCATCGGTGGTGGTCACGTAGTCGTCGGCAAGGAATCGGAAGGCGGCCTCGGTGCCGTACTTCTCGGCGTCGGTGAAATAGTCAAACAGCGGCGCGTAGCGCAGTCCGGCGAGGCTGGCGCCGACGTAGCGCTCGGTCACCGCGGCGACGGCGTCCTCCGCAGACGCGTAGCCCAAGTCGGAGGCGTGGGCGCCGACCAGGTCTTCGGCCAGCAGGAACCGCGTCCCACTCAAGGTCTCGACGCTGGCACCGTTGGGTCCGATCGGAACCACGGCGTAGGTCACTTCGGGGCCGACGGCCAGGGCCAGGTTCGTCGGCAGGGTCCAGGGCGTAGTGGTCCAGCCGAGGGCTCGCACCCCGGTCAGTGATGCGGCGGTCGCTGCGTCGATGCCGCCGTCGGGGATCAGCGAGGCATCCTCCGGTGCCCCGAGGATCTCGAAGGCGACCGTCACCGAGGGATCCTGGCGGTTCTGGTAGACGTCGTCGTCCATGCGCAGCTCGTGGTTGGACAGCGGCGTCTCGTCTTTCCAGCAGTAGGGCAGCACCCGGAAGCCCTGGTAGGTCAGCCCCTTCTCGTGCAGGGACTTGAACGCCCACAGCACCGACTCCATGAATTCGGGGTTCAGCGTCTTGTAGTCGTTCTCGAAGTCGACCCAGCGAGCCTGCCGGTTGACGTAGTTTTTCCACTCTTCGGTGTATTTGAGCACGGAGGCCCGGCAGGCGTCGTTGAACTTGTCGATGCCCATGGACTCGATCTGAGCCTTGTCGTTCATACCCAACTGCTTCATGGCTTCAAGTTCGGCGGGCAGACCGTGGGTGTCCCAGCCGAAGCGGCGCTCCACACGGCGTCCCTGCTGGGTCTGGTAACGGGCCACCAGATCCTTCACGTAGCCGGTCAGCAGGTGGCCGTAGTGCGGCAGACCATTGGCGAAGGGCGGGCCGTCATAGAAGACGAACTCATTCGGGCTGCCGTCGGGATTCTCAGCCGGGCGCTGATCGACGGAGGCCTGGAACGTGCCGTCCTCGTCCCAGTAGCGCAGCACGCGCTCTTCGATCTCAGGGAATCGGGGCGTGGCTGGGGTGGAGCCGACGGTGTGGGGATCAGAACTCGCCAGGGGGTACACGGTGCGCCTTCCAGGTTCAGCATCGGCCGTGACGAGGTGTCACGACAGCAACAATGTCCATTGGTGCAAGGACGCAAATACTCGCGCGGTACCACCCTGCTTGTTTCTCCACCTCAAGAGCGGAAAAACCACTTGTGACAGCTGTCTCGGGCTGACCCGGCCGGTTCTACTGAGCGCCGTGATGACGGTGCGGTTCTTCCGGCAGCTCCCCGGTGATAGCCGGTTCATCGCTTCTACGATGCATTCTATGCCTCCGGGGAGGCCGCGGGCGAATCTGATGACGGCGCGGGCTGATCGAACCATTCCAGCATCGTCCCCAGTACTCCGGCCCCAGCGATCATCCAGAGACGCGGATGCTGGCTCCCCAGGGCGCGCACGCCCTTTTCGATCCAGCGGTCTGCCAGCACAGAGGTGGTCATCCCGAAAGAGGCGACGGCACCGGCTGCCACCGTCAAGATCGCCACACCCTGGATGGTGCGGGAACGATGGGGACCTGTTGCGGGAGCCTCATGATCGCTTGTCGCAACCGGAGTTGAGGCATCGCGGGCGCGCGCCACGAGCAGACCGGCCCCCATCGCCGCGGCACCGAGCGCGGCCGATACGGCGGCAGTGCGACCCAGAGGCAGTCGTCCCAGTGGAATCGCGGTGGCAACTGCGGTGGTGGCACCCATGAGCACCGCCCCACGGAGCCGCTTCGTCGTCACCGACATCGTCATGGCCTCACTCATGCACCGGCGCCTCGGATCACCTTGTGCTGTGCGGCCTGGGCGACCGGGCGCATCACAATCTGATCCAGGTTAACGTGATGCGGCAGGGACACCGCGTAGAAGCACACGTCAGCCACGTCTTCGGCCGTCAACGGCTTCTCGACACCGGCGTACACGTTGTCCGCCGCCTCCTGGTTGCCGCGCAACCTCTTCACCGAGAATTCTTCGGTGTGCACCATGCCGGGCAGCACTTCGACCACGCGGATGTTGTGCTCGGCTTCCTCGAGACGCAGGGCCCCGGTCAGTCCGTGCGCGCCATGCTTGGCGGCGTTGTAACCACCGCCGCCCTCATACGCGACCACACCGGCGGTCGAGGTCAGATTCAGGACGGTGCCCTTACCGGAGTCCCGCAGCATCGGCAAGAACGCCTGGGTCACCCGCAGGGTCCCGATGACGTTGACCTGAAACATCCATTCCCAGTCGTCCACGGACCCGGCACCCACCGTGTCAGTACCGAGGGCTCCACCGGCAATGTTCAGCAGGCTGTCGGCTCCACCAGCACGCTCGACCGCTTCACGCACCGATTCCACCGCGGTGGCGTCGGTGACATCCGCGGCCAGTGGGACGACGACGCCGTCGTAGCTGGCTGCCTCTTCCACGAGGCTCTCCAGCCGGTCGGCCCGACGAGCCACCGCAAATACGCGCCAACCGTTCTCGGCCAGTTGAAGGGCGGTGGCGCGGCCAATACCGGAGGAGGCTCCGGTGACAATGGCGGAACGGGAACGATCGATGGAAATAGACGCGGCAGGTGCGTCGGTGATGGGTTCAGTCATGTTTCCACCCTAAACGAGCAACTCGGTGGCTGACGAGGTGATTTCGCGACGCCCACACTCACCGGTCTAAGGAGGACACCTGGGCCGGTTCGCCGCGCCTTCTATGGGACAATGTCCACCATGGCTGAACTGAACCAGGGCATAGACGCGCCCGCATCCGTGACCGTTCCCGATCGACCCGGCCTCGAGGGCCTTGAGGACAAGCTCACCGCCCGGTGGCGCTCCGAGGGTACTTACACCTTCGACCCCGAAACCACCCGTGAGAACGTCTACTCCATCGACACTCCCCCGCCCACGGCCTCCGGCTCCCTGCACGTCGGCCACGTCTTCTCATATACGCAGACCGACGTCATGGCACGCTACCAGCGCATGTGTGGCAAGAACGTGTTCTACCCGATGGGTTGGGACGACAACGGCCTACCCACTGAGCGCCGCGTGCAAAACTACTACGGCGTGCGTTGCGACCCCACCAAGCCCTATATCGAGGGATACCGCCCGCCGGAAACTCCCGCCAAGAACCAGCGCGACTGGGATGTGATCTCCCGCCAGAATTTCATCGAGCTGTGTGAAGAACTCGCTGTTGAGGACGAGAAGGTCTTCGAGAACCTCTTCACCCAGTTGGGTCTCTCGGTGGACTGGAACCTCACCTACCGCACCATCGATGACGTCTCCCGGGCCGTCTCACAGCGGGCATTCCTGAAGAATTTCGCGCAGGGAGACGCCTACCTGGCCGAAGCACCCACCATGTGGGATGTCACCTTCCGCACCGCTGTGGCCCAGGCCGAGGTGGAGGATCAGGAGCGCGACGGCGCCTACCACCGCATCTCCTTCCACCGGCACGACGCCGCTGATGAGGCTTCGAGCCGCATCTGGATCGAGACCACCCGACCGGAGCTGCTGGCATCCTGTGTGGCCCTGGTGGCGCATCCGGATGATGAGCGTTACCAGCCGCTGTTCGGCTCCACCGTGACCTCCCCGCTCTTCGGCGTCGAGGTCGAGGTGAAGGCCCACCCACTGGCTCAACCCGACAAGGGTTCCGGCATCGCCATGATCTGTACCTTCGGGGACTCCACCGACATCACCTGGTGGCGAGAACTCAACCTACCCACGCGCGCGCTGATCGGCCGCGATGGCCGTTTCGCCGCCGAGACCCCGGAGTGGATCACTGATGAGGCCGGTCGGCAGCGCTATGAGCGTCTCGCTGGCGCCACGGTGTTCTCGGCACAAAAAGCCGTCATCGAGATGCTCAACGAGACCGGTGAAACGGAAGGCGAACCGCGCAAGATCACTCACCCGGTGAAGTTCTTCGAGAAAGGCGACAAGCCACTCGAGATCGTGACCTCCCGCCAGTGGTACCTGCGCAACGGTGGTCGCGACGCCGATCGCCGAGCCGCCCTGATCGAGCGCGGCAACGAGTTCACCTGGCACCCGGGGCACATGCAGGCCCGCTACACGAACTGGATTGATGGCCTCAACGGCGACTGGCTGGTTTCGCGTCAGCGGTTCTTCGGTGTGCCGATCCCGGTGTGGTACCCGCTCGACGCTCAGGGGGAACCGGACTACGAGCACCCGATCGTCCCCGACGACGCGGCGCTGCCCATCGACCCGATTGCCCAACCCGCACCCGGGTACACCGCCGACCAGCGTGATGTTCCCGGTGGTTTCACGGGCGACCCGGACGTGCTCGATACCTGGGCAACCTCCTCGTTGACGCCCCAGATTGTGGGGCGTTGGTCACGCGATGACGCGTTCTTCGAGAAGGTTTTCCCCTTCGACCTGCGCCCCCAGGGTCACGACATCATCCGCACGTGGCTATTCTCCACCGTGGTGCGCGCCGATGCTCTCAACGGCGCCGCCCCCTGGCGGAACACGGCACTGTCGGGGTGGATCTTGGATCCAGACCGGAAAAAGATGTCGAAGTCCAAGGGCAACGTCGTGGTTCCCTCGGACATTCTCGCTGAGTATGGCTCTGACGCGGTTCGTTACTGGGCGGCTTCCGCCAAGCTCGGTGCCGACACTGCGTACGAAGTGGCCCAGATGAAGATCGGACGCCGCCTGGCCATCAAACTGCTCAACGCCTCCAAGTTCGTGCTGAATCTGGGTGCCACCGCAGACTCCGTGGTGCGTGACGCCCAGGGCGCGGCCGTAATCACGAACCCGCTCGATCGATCACTGCTGCGTCAGCTCAGCGACGCCGTCCAGCAGGCCACCGCGGCGTTTGATCGCTACGACTATGCTCGGGCACTAAATGTGACCGAGACCTTCTTCTGGCAGTTCACCGACGACTACGTCGAACTCATCAAGGACCGGGCCTACGGCGGTCATGGTGAGGGCGAGAAGGAATCCGTGGTCGCCACCCTGGCTACCACTCTCGATGCGCTACTACGACTGCTCGCACCATTCCAGCCTTTCGCGACCGAAGAGGTCTGGGGTTGGTGGCGCACCGGTTCGGTCCACCACACGGCCTGGCCCGGTCACGGCGACACCATCGCGGGCATCACCGCTGCCGGCTCCGAGGGTGATCCCGAGGTACTCACCGTGGTGGCTCGGGCACTGGCAGGTATCCGCAAGGCGAAGTCCACGGCCAAGGTCAAGCAGCGCACCGCCGTCATGACCGCGACCATCCGCGGTACGGAGTCACGTTTGGCTCAGCTGCGAGGCGGCGTCGCCGACCTGCAGGCGGCTGGCAATGTCGAGCACCTGGAGTACAGCCCCGAGCTCACCAATCCGGAGTCGGATCTTGAGGTGACTGACGTGGAGCTGGCACCGGCCGAGGAGACCCCAGCCTCCTAGTGCCAGCCCTGCCAGAGGGCACGAAAAAGTGGCGGCCGCGATCATGGATCGCGGCCGCCACTGCCGTTAAGACGAGAGGTCAGTCGAACTGCAGGTCGGTGGTCCGAGAACGCTTCAGCTCGTAGAAGTACTCGTAGGAGCCCAGTGCCACAGCACCGTCGAAGATCTTACCGGCGGTCTCTCCGCGCGGGATACGGGTGAGAACCGGACCAAAGAAGGCGGTGTCGTTGAAGGCCACCACAGGGGTTCCGACGTCGTCGCCCACTTTGGAGATCCCTTCCCGATGCGAGGCGCGCAATTCCGTGTCGAGCGCATCGGTGCGTGCGTCAACCAGCAGATCGGCGTCGAGGCCGAGCTCGTTCAGCGCGTTGGCCACGGCAGATTCGAAGTCTTTGTTGCCGTTGTTGTGGATCTCGGTGCCCAGAGCCGTGTAGTAGTCACCAATTTTGTCCTCGCCGTGACGCTCACGCACCTGCACCACGGAGCGTGCGGGCAGCCACGCCCGGTCCATCAGTTCGCGGTATCCTTCGTCGAGGTCGCGTCCCTCGTTAAGAACCGAGAGAGACATAATGTGCCAGCGCACCGTGATGTTGCGTACCTGCTCGACTTCCTTGATCCACCGGGACGTGATCCAGGCAAAGGGGCAAATCGGGTCGAACCAGAAATCAACGATCTCGGGGTTCTCGGTAGTGGCTTCAGGCATTCGTCCTCCTCGATGATTCGCAGGACCGCGCACAGGAAGGCGCGGCGCGGATGGCATCTGCCACAACCTGGCCTTAGGCGGATTTATTCCGGCGTTTCCGGGCGACTTCCTGAGAGATGAGCGTTGGTTCTTCTTCACCGCGAACGGCTTCGCCGGTGATGACCACCTGGGCAATATCATCCCGAGCGGGCAGATCGAACATGACCGGTTGCAGGACGTCTTCTAGGATGGAACGCAGTCCTCGGGCACCGGTGCCACGATCATTGGCTTGACCGGCGATCGCTTCGAGTGCGGAGCGTTCAAACACCAACTCCACGCCGTCGAGCATGAACATCTTCTGGTACTGCTTCACCAGTGCGTTCTTCGGCTCGGTGAGCACGCGTATCAGCGATTCCTCATCGAGGTAATCGACAGCGGTCACCACGGGAAGTCGACCGATAAACTCGGGGATCAGACCAAACTTGAGCAGATCCTCGGGCTGAACATCTGCATACGAAGGAGTCTCGTTCGAGATGTGGTGCAAGGGAGCACCAAAGCCGATGCCCTTGCGTCCCGCACGAGAACCGATGATCTCGTCCAAGCCCGCGAAAGCACCAGCAACGATGAACAGCACGTTGGTGGTGTCGATCTGCAGGAACTCCTGGTGCGGATGCTTGCGTCCGCCCTGCGGTGGCACAGAGGCAACGGTACCCTCGAGGATCTTCAGCAGCGCCTGCTGCACGCCTTCTCCGGAGACGTCACGGGTAATTGAAGGGTTCTCCGACTTTCGCGAAATCTTGTCGATCTCGTCGATGTAGATGATGCCCTGCTCGGCCTTCTTGACGTCATAATCCGCAGCCTGAATCAACTTCAGCAGAATGTTCTCGACGTCTTCACCGACGTAGCCGGCTTCCGTCAGCGAGGTGGCGTCGGCCACAGCGAAGGGCACGTTGAGTTTCCGGGCCAGAGTCTGCGCCAGATAGGTTTTACCGGAGCCGGTCGGGCCCACCAACAGGATGTTGGACTTACCGACTTCGACGTCGGCGAGGTCTGATTCTTGGCCGAAGGGAGTCTTGGGCGCTTCGCCATTGCGAATGCGCTTGTAGTGGTTGTAGACGGCAACCGAAAGAGCGCGCTTGGCTGCGGTCTGGCCAATAACGTACTGCTCGAGATGCTCGTAGATCTCGTGAGGCTTCGGTAGCTCTACTTCGCCGGATTCGACGACTTCGGTGAGCTCTTCCTCGATGATCTCATTGCAGAGTTCGATGCATTCATCGCAAATGTAAACGCCGGGACCGGCGATCAGCTTACGGACCTGCTTTTGGCTCTTGCCACAGAATGAGCATTTGAGCAGGTCGGCGCTTTCTCCGATGCGTGCCATGCGGGGATCTCCTCAAGACGGGGTACCTCCACAGCATAGTGGGTAGAGGCGGTGAATCGACGAAGGTAACGTCGCCCGGTCATAGCTGTGGCGCACCGAGAAGATTACTCTCGGTGCGCCACATTGCGCTTGGACCGGCTGATCAGCAGTGTGTCTACTGATCGTGCGGTGGTCAGCTGCGCTGGATCTTGCGCGAAGGAAGGACCTCATCGACCAGACCGTATTCCAACGCCGCGTCTGCGGAGAGGAACTTGTCACGGTCAATGTCGCGGGAGACCTCTTCGGCAGACTTGTTGCTGTGCTTGGCCAGAGTATGCTCCATCCACACACGCATCCGGTTGATTTCTTCAGCATGGATAGCAAGGTCCGTGGCGGTACCACGGTCGCCGCCCATAGCGGGCTGGTGGATCAGCACGCGGGCGTTCGGCAGCGCCAGGCGCTTTCCGGGAGCGCCGGCGGCCAGCAGCACAGCAGCGGCAGAGGCTGCCTGGCCGAGGCACACGGTCTGCACCTCGGGACGGATGAACTGCATCGTGTCGTAAATGGCCGTCATCGCGGTGAAGGAACCACCGGGCGAGTTGATGTAGAGCGTGATGTCGCGCTCGGAGTCCATCGACTCCAGTACCAACAACTGGGCCATGATGTCGTCGGCCGAGGCGTCATCCACCTGGGCGCCGAGGAAAACGATGCGGTCTTCGAAAAGCTTCGCGTAGGGGTCCTGACGCTTGAAACCATAGGGGGTGCGCTCTTCGAACTGGGGAAGAATGTAGCGCGAGCTCGGTGCCGGAATGTCGGCACCGGTCGGCATTCCGGTGGGCATGTGGTTCATGATGTCTCTCCTGAGGGCGACGTCGCGTGGGTCGAGATGGTATGTGGGGTGGCGGAACCGGGCGTCACTGCTGGACGCCGCCACCACCGGTGACGCTGCCGGAACGCTCGGCGATGTGGTCAAAGAATCCGTATTCCAGGCCGTCCTGGGCGGTGAACCACTTGTCGCGTTCGTTATCCTTCAGGATCGTCTCGACGGTCTGTCCGGTCTGCTCAGCAGTCAGCTCAGCCATAACCTGCTTCATGTGCAGGATGAGCTGCGCCTGGATGCGAATGTCGGACTCGGTACCGCCGATGCCGCCCGATGGCTGGTGCATCAGGATACGTGCGTGCGGCGTCGCGTAGCGCTTGCCCTTGGTGCCGGACGACAGCAGGAACTGACCCATGGATGCCGCGAGGCCGGTCGCCACGGTGACGACATCGTTGGGGATGTACTGCATGGTGTCGTAGATGGCCATACCAGCGGTCACCGAACCACCGGGCGAGTTGATGTAGAGGTAGATGTCCTTCTCTGGGTCTTCGGCCGAGAGCAGCAGCATCTGCGAGCAAATGGCGTTGGCATTGTCGTCGCGGACCTCAGAGCCGAGCCAGATGATGCGCTCTTTGAGCAGGCGATTGTAGATGTAGTCTTCGCGCTGCGCCGGGTCTACCGACTGCATGCGAGGTGCGGGGGACGATTCGGTCATGACGTCCTTACCTTCCTTCAACTGGCTGACTGAAACACGTTCGAGCTCGAAGGCACTGCGTGTGGTGCGACTGATCCGAACGATCTGTATTGAGACTACTGTGCGTCGCCGTGGTTCGGCACGCATGTTGCCCGCTGTTCGCTGATGGCGGGACCGATCCTCACCGAACCCATCCCGAAAGCAAACGAGGGGCTCGCTGATCAACGGAGTGTCGATCAGCGAGCCCCTCGCCCGTGAGGCACGGTGTCGAGAACGCGAGGTTCACGGCGTGCCGACGAATTCTCAGGCCTCAGTGCCCTCGTCTTCTGCGGTTTTCTTGGCTGCAGGCTTTTTGGCCGGAGCCTTCTTCGCGGCGGGCTTCTTCGCGGCAGCCTTCTTCGCAGCAGGCTTCTTCTCCTCAGCCTCGTCAGCATCCTCTGCCTTCTCAGCTGCCTTCTTCGCGGGAGCCTTCTTGGCGGGAGCCTTCTTCGCAGCAGGCTTCTTCGCAGGGGCCTTCTTCTCTTCCTTCGGCGCCTCGGCGTCAGCGGAGTCGGCAGCCTCGGCAGCGTCCTCTTCCTGCTCGCCGGCGGGCTTCACGAACGAGGTCAGGTCTACAGCGTTGCCGTCGGTGTCGGTGACCTCGGCGAACTCCAGCACCTTGGCCAGAGCCTTGCGACGACGCACCTCGCCCATGATCAGGGGCACCTGGCCTGCCTGATCCAGCATCTGGGCGAACTGGTTCGGGTCCATGCCGTACTGCGAGGCGGAAGAGATGATGTATTCGATCAGCTCGGACTGTTCCACGCCGACCTCTTCGGCGTCAGCCACAGCATCGAGGATGACCTCATTGCGGAAGGCTTCGCGGAAGTTCTCGGTGACCTCTTCGCGGTGATCTGCGGTGTCGTGGTCGTCGCCCTCGGAGTGTCCTCCCTGGGAGAAGTGCTGCTCGACCTGTTCTTCAACGACCGAATCCGGAACAGGAACCTCGATGAGCTTCACGAGCTCCTCGAGCACCTTGTCGCGGGCCTCGACGCCCTGCTCGGTGATGGCCTGCTCGGACGCCTGCTTCTTGAGGTCTTCCTTCAGCTCAGCAATGGTGTCGAATTCGGAGGCCAGCTGTGCGAACTCGTCGTCAGCCTCGGGCAGCTCGCGGTCCTTCACGGCAGAAACGACGACCTTGACGGTGGCCTTCTCACCGGAGTGCTCGCCACCGGACAGGGTGGTTTCAAAGATAGCGTCTTCGCCGGCGGACAGGCCCTCAAGAGCCTCGTCGAGGCCTTCGAGCATGGTACCTGCGCCCACCTGATAGGACAGGTCATCGGCCTGATCGACAGTCTCATCGTCGATGGTGGCGGTAAGGGAGATGGTGACAAAGTCATCCTTGCCGGCCGGACGGTCGGTCTCTTTCAGGGTGCCGAAGCGAGAACGCAGGTCGTTGAGCGCCTTCTCCTCGTCCTCAGCGGATGCGGCGGCGGGATCGACGGTGACCTTAAGGCCCTTGTAATCAGGCAGCTCGATGGTCGGGCGCACGTCCACCTCGGCGGTGAACTTCAGCGGAGCCTCGGCGTCGCCTTCAGCACCCGGTGCAGAGGTGATGTCAACCTCAGGACGGTTCAGCGGAGTGATCTCAGCTTCGCGCAGAGCCTCCTGGTAGTACCCGTTGAGGCCTTCGTTGATGGCGGTCTCGATCACGTAACCGCGGCCAATACGCTGGTCGATCAGACGGTTCGGAACCTTGCCCTTGCGGAAGCCTGGGATCTGGACCTGGTTCGCGATGGTCTTGTACGCCTCATCGATACGTGGCTTCAGCTCATCGAAGGGAACCTCGACGTCCAGCTTCACCCGGGTCGGGTTGAGGGTTTCTGCGGTGCTCTTGACCACGTAGGACTCCTGTGGATTGATCTTCTTGGTTCAAGGGCTGTTGATGTGGGATCAACGGCCGTTCTGGTGACCGGACTGCCGATCACCATGATGTCGGGGTGACAGGATTTGAACCTGCGGCCTCACGCTCCCAAAGCGCGCGCTCTACCAAGCTGAGCTACACCCCGTCCGAGGCGGTCGTGCCCTGAATCAATTGCTATGACACGCTCATGGCTCAGACAGACCGAAGGCCTGCACGAACACCGGCCATCGAATATTCTACGCATAGTTCATCCTGATTTCGCATTTTGCGGATCATTGCGCTTGTCGGTTATGCTCGACTTCGATGCTTGTAGCTACGGGGATGTAGCTCAATGGTAGAGCCCCAGTCTTCCAAACTGGTGGTGCGGGTTCGATTCCCGTCATCCCCTCCGATTAAATAGACCACTTAAAAAGAGCACGTCAGGCCGGGAATTTCTTCCCGGCCTGAGTCGCGTCTTGAGCCCTGAAACCTGCTTTTGTGACCTGCAGTGGCTTCACTGCACGCCCAGGAACATCAGCAACCGCAACCGCCCGATGATCCTGCGGAGCTTCCGCCGCAGCAACCGCCACTGCCGCCGACGGGGGCTCCGACCGGTGACAGCGGCAGTGACACACGACCCTGCAGGCCCGGCTGGGCGGGAACATCCGCAGAGCTCTCGTCGTCGTTTTTGCGGAATCGGTTGAACACAGATTCTGCTTCCTGACGCGCCGAGCCCTGAGCGGCAAATTCGGCCAGCTGGGTGAGATGGCTCGGGATGTCGCGACCCAAAGATTGCATGGCTTCGACCCAGAGCTTGCCCGACCGGTACGAGGAGCGCACCAACGGGCCCGACATGCAGGCGGCGACGCCCATTCCCTTGGCAACATCACGCAGGCGCAGGAATTCCTGGGGCTTGACCCAGCGGTCCACGGGATGGTGCAGCGGCGACGGCCGCAGATACTGGGTCACCGTGAGAATGTGGACCCCGGCATCGGCCAGGTCGCGCATCGTGGACTCAATCTCTTCGGTGGTCTCCCCCATGCCCAGGATCAAGTTCGACTTGGTGATCAGGCCGGCGTCCCGGGCTTTGGAAATCGCGTAGAGCGACTTGTCGTAAGAAAATGCGGGGCGGATGGTCTTCATCAGCCGCGGCACGGTCTCCAGGTTGTGCGCGAACACTTCGGGACGGGCCTCGAACACAGCCTCCAGGGGTGCATCCCCACCGCGGAAATCGTCCACGAGCAACTCGACACCGGTGCCGGGAGTGCGCTCATGGATAGCACGGCAGGTTTCGGCGTAGAGCCAGGAGGCGCCGTCTTCGAGATCATCGCGTGCCACGCCCGTCACGGTCACATAGCGCAAACCGAGCTGTTCCACGGAATCCGCTACGCGGTAGGGCTCTTCCCGGTCGTACTCCCCCGGCTTGCCCGTGGCAATGTCGCAGAAGCCACAACGGCGGGTGCAGACGGCACCGCCAATGAGGAACGAAGCTTCGCGGTCTTCCCAACACTCGTAGATATTGGGGCAGTTCGCCTCTGCACACACGGTGTTGAGCGAGGTTTTGCGCACTTGCTCGCGCATGTTCTGGTATTCGGGACCCACGGTGGCGCGGGTCTTGAGCCACTCGGGGCGTTCCTCGCGCGGAACCTCTTTGTTGCGCGCCTCGATACGCAGCAGCTTGCGGCCCTCGACTTTAGGAAGAGTTGACACGTCGGTTGCTCCTTTATCGGATGCTGGATGCCGTCAATTTCTCGGTGCTGGTGTCGGCCCCGGCGCCACGAGCAAGCAGCGGGGCCAGACGATGTCGCAGAGCTGCCGTCAAGGGCTCGACTAATTCGTCCAGAGTGATGCTGATGCCCTCTTGCGCCAAGGAGGTCACTCCGGCGTCGTTAATTCCGCAGGGGACGATGCCTGAGAATGCTGAGGTGAAATCGGTGTTGACGTTCAAGGAAATTCCGTGCAAGGTGGCCGCACGGCTGATCTTCAAACCGATAGCGCTGATTTTCCGGTCCGCGTTGCGGAGCCAAACTCCAGCACGTCCGTCGATACGCACGACATCGAGGCCGCAATGATCACGCAGGGTGTCCAGCACGGACCCTTCGACAGCGCGAATATAGGCGTGCAGGTCGACGGGCTCAGTGAGCTTCACGATCGGGTAGACGATCAGCTGCCCGGGGCCATGCCAGGTGATGGATCCTGCCCGGTCAGTGTCCACGATCGGGAGATCCGGGTCGGTGATGTCACCGGGGCGAGTATGTCGACCTGCCGTGTAGGTCGCGTTGGATTCGAACACCAGGAAGGTGTCCGGCTCTGTTCCGTCCGCGACACCAGCATGGATGGAACGTTGCCGAATATCGGCATCCTGATATGCCGTGAGTCCACGGTCCAAGAGATTCACCACTCGCACGCCTTCAGCCTAACGCGCTAGAACACCCGATGGTTCCACTCGTGTCATGATGTGACCGTGACTCCCCGGTAAGGGAGCGAGGGGTTTCAGCGCTGGCATACGGTACACCGGTACAGTTTTCGAGCGGCCATGGACGAAACCACGATCGAGTCGCTGGCGCAGACACGGCAGCTCATCCCTTGTCGCTGATACACGTAATAGGCATGCTCAGGCCACGCTTCGGCTAAGTCCACGCCTGGGCGGTGTTCCGGCGCAGTGGTAATAATGCGTCCGTGTTCCACACCAAGCTGCATGAGAAACACTTCGTCATCCCAGAGGGATCGCAACGTGGTCTCATCAACTTCGTTCGCCGGCCGATAAGGGTCAATCCTTGCCCTGAAGAGTCCTTCGGCACGATAAATATTGCCGATCCCGGCTACTCGGGACTGATCCATGAGCACCGTTCCGATGGCGGTACGGGTCGACGAACACTGATGCAGGAAGTCCTCTACTCCAGGTTCGTCCCCCAGCGGGTCCGGCCCCATCGCAGCGACGGTACCGGCCATCTCCGCGGGGGTCTGTACACGGCAAACACTGGCTCCGACGAGGTCAGCCCAACCGTGTTCGGTCACCAACCGAACCCGGGTGGTCGGCCTGGGTTCCGGTGGTCCAGAATAGGAATCACCGTCGTCGTGACCACGGGCGATCTCCTGCTCGCCGATCTTCCGCGGTGCGCCTAATGATGACGCCGCGGTGAACGTCTCATCACCACCCAGCGTCCACGCTCCGTACATCCCCAAATGAACGTTGAGGATGAGATCATGGTCGAACGTCAGGAACAAATGCTTGCCGTGCGCCCTCGCGGAGACCGGGGTGTGACCGTCCAAAAGCGCCGCGCCGTCCGCGAAACGCCCTTGCGGTGAACTCACCCGGAGTCGCTGCCCGACGAAAGTGTCGGTGAATTGCTGCGCGACGCGATGTATCGTGTGCCCTTCGGGCATTACTTCTCGATTCCGTCCGTTCCCAACTCATGTCCCGCAATGGCTCCGGTGCGCTCGTACTCGTTCATCTGGGCGATCCGGCGGCTGTGACGCTCTTCGTCCGACCAGGTTGCGGTCAGGAACGCGGTGATAATTTCCAAGGCGTCTTCTTGAGAATGCTGGCGCCCGCCCACGGCCACCACCTGCGCGTTGTTGTGCTCGCGAGCCAATTGCGCGGTGCCTACGGACCATGCCAAGGCTGCACGAATGCCCTCAACCTTGTTGGCCGCCATCTGTTCGCCGTTGCCGGACCCACCCAGAACGATGCCCAGTGAATCTGCACCGGCCTCGCGTTCTTTCTTCACAGCCAGTGCGGCGTTGATGCAGAACGAGGGGTAATCATCCAATGCGTTGTACTCCTGCGGGCCGTGATCAACCATGTCGTAACCGGCGTCGCTCAGCTGCTCGATGAGGTATCGGCTCAGGTCAAGCCCGGCATGATCGGTGGCAATATGTACGCGCACAGAGGTCTCCTTCGCTGTGGGTTGGGTCACGCTTCACAGTGGATTGCGTCTAGAGTGGACTGTTATACCCCAGCGTAGCGACTCCCAGGAGGACATGTGTCTGCACCCCAGCCCGCGTCATCGGCCCTGAACATCACCCGCGACGAAGCCACGGCCCGCGCGGCCGCCGTCTCGGTGGACAGTTACCGGGTCGAGCTCGACCTCACCGGCTCGCAGGACACCTTCGGTTCCACCACCACCGTGCGTTTTTCCGCAACGGAAGAGGCGGTTGGAACCTCCACCTTCATCGATTTTGTCTCCTCAGAAGTGACCTCGGTCCTTCTTAACGGCGAGGAGCTAGGTTCGGAAGCATCGGACGGCGTCCGCATCACCGTCGGCCCCCTTGCCGCCGAGAATGAACTCATCGTCGCCGGACGCGGCGTGTATATGAACACCGGTGAGGGTCTGCACCGGTTCATCGATCCCGTGGACGAGGAGACGTATCTCTATACTCAGTTCGAGGTCCCGGATTCCCGCCGGATGTTCGCCGTCTTCGAGCAGCCCGATCTGAAGGCCACCTTCCAGTTTGTGGTCGTTGCCCCTCAGCACTGGTCCGTGGTGTCCAACCAGCCGACTCCCGCCCCGCTTCCAATCGATCATGTGAACTTCTCCGTGGCAGATCGGGACTCTGCAGTGCTCTACGAGTTCTCCCCGACCCCGCGGATCTCCTCGTACATCACCGCCCTGATCGCGGGCCCCTACCGGTCGGTGCATTCGGATCTGACCAGTTCCGATGGCCGCCGTATTGATCTGGGTGTCTACTGCCGCGCCTCACTGTTCGAGCACCTGGACGCTGAAAACATCTTCACCTTGACTCGACAGGGTTTCGAGTTCTTTGAAGCCCAGTTTGGCACCCCCTACCCATTTGAAAAGTACGACCAACTCTTCGTTCCGGAGTTCAATGCCGGCGCCATGGAGAACGCCGGGGCCGTGACGTTCCTGGAGAACTACGTATTCCGCGGCACCGTTCCCGAAGCCATGATCGAGCGTCGGGCCATCACGGTGCTTCACGAGCTGGCTCACATGTGGTTCGGCGACCTGGTCACCATGCGCTGGTGGAACGACTTGTGGCTCAACGAGTCCTTCGCGGAGTTCATGTCGACCCTCGCCGCTGCCGAGAACACCGAGTACACCGGTGCCTGGACGACGTTCTCGTCGATGGAGAAGAACTGGGCCTACCGTCAGGATCAGCTCTCCAGCACCCATCCCATCACCGCCGAGATCCGTGACCTCGACGATGTCTTGGTGAATTTTGACGGCATCACCTATGCCAAGGGCGCCTCGGTTCTGCGCCAGCTGGTGGCCTGGGTGGGTCAAGAGAACTTCATGGCCGGTGTACGCGCCTACTTCGACAAGCACGCCTGGTCCAACACCGAACTCTCCGACCTGATGGCTGAACTCGAGTCGTCCTCAGGGCGCGATCTGACGGACTGGACCCGGCTCTGGCTCGAGACCTCCGGCGTGAATGCACTGCGCACGGAGGTCGACACCGACTCCGAGGGTCGCATCACTGAGCTTCGGATCGTCCAGACTGCGCCTTCGGGTGAGCCAGGATTCCCTGGCGACCAGGTGCTCCGCCCACATCGGCTCGCGGTGGGTTTCTATCGTCAGGAACCCGGTTCGGATTCTGGTCTGGTCCGGAAGGAGCGCTTCGAGCTGGATGTCGATGGTGAAGTGACCGTGGTGGCTGAGGCCGCCGGCATCCAGCGACCCGAAATTATTGTCATCAATGACGACGACCTCGCATACGCCAAGATCCGCCTGGACGACCAGTCCTGGGAGCGTGCCGCCGCGGACCTGTCCTCGGTCGAGGAGTCGCTGCCTCGCACCCTGCTCTGGGGTGCAGCTTGGGATACCGCACGTGACGGGGAGGCCAGCTCTGCCTGGTTTGTGGATGTCGTCTTGCGCCATATCGGCTCGGTAACCGATTCCTCAGTGGTTCAGACCTTGCTGCGTCAGCTGGCCACAGCGGTATCGCAGTTTACGGCGGAGGAACAGATTTCGTCACTGCGACGGGAGGTGGCCGAGCGACTCTGGACGCTCGCGCAGGAGGCCGAGGCTGGCTCCGATCAGCAACTTCAGTTCGTCACTGCCTACGCTGCGCAGGCGCGCGGTGACCAGCTGGATGCTGTGCAGGTGCTTTACTCAGGCGACGTCAACAAGGTTCCCGGCCTGGACCTGACCACAGATCTAAAGTGGGAACTGTTGACGTCTTTGGTAGCTGGCGGTCGTGCCGATGAGACTCAGATTGAGAACGCACTGAGCAAGGACGACACCGCTACCGGTGCTCTCGCCGCAGCCAAAGCACGGGCGGCCGTTCCGACCGCCGAGGCCAAGCAGCAGGCATGGGATCAGATCGTCGCCGGAGAGCTATCGAACTCCACCCAACGCAGCGTCGTCCTCGGGTTCAACCGAGTTCACGATCAGGCTCTCTTGCACCCCTACGCCGACGCCTACTTCGCGGAAATCGATCGGCTATGGGCTTCACGTTCACATGAGATGGCCGAGACGGCAGCCGTCGGGCTCTTTCCCAGTTGGTCGGTGACTACCGAGACGATCCAGGCTGCTGAGGCCGCACAGGAAGCTACCGAGTTCGCTGGACTGCGTCGGGTGCTGTTGGAGGCCACCGATGATCTACACCGGGCGCTCAACGCTCGGCGGTCCTGATCGCCGCTGGCTGCGGATGTCTTGATCCGTAGCTAGCGGTAGAGTGTCATGCGTGGAACATCGCTTTTCTCTGCGCGCAGAATGGACCGGCAACCGGGGCACCGGTACCTCAGGACCCCGGGATTTTGACCGGGACGTCGTCATACAGGCCGAGGACCCAGGTGAGATTCTGGGCTCTGCTGCAACTGCTTTTCATGGGGACTACCGACGGTGGAACCCGGAGCAGTTGCTGCTCGGTGCGCTGGCCGAGTGCCACATTCTGTCCTACCTCTTCGTCGCGATGAGCTCTCAGGTCCGGGTAACGCAAATGAGTTGTCGTGCCGAGCTCATTCTCACCCACACGGCTGAAGGCGGTCAGATCAGTGCAGCAACGCTACGCCCGGAAGTGTGGGTTGACGACGATTCCGTCACGCAAGAGCAGCTGGATGCCCTGCACGAACAAGCCCATCGCCAGTGCTTCATAGCGCGGTCGGTGAATTTCCCGGTGACCATCGAACCACAGCGTCACCTCTCTGGTGGTGGTAAACAGCTTCCGGACTTCAGTTCACGGTTGGGGGCCCCGATTGCGGTCTTGCGCCCGCGTCAGGCTAACCGCCCCAGCCAGGTGACGGGGCTAGAGAACCGCCCTATAGCTGCGGGAACGGCACACACTCCCCCTTTTCAGCGCACCAGTACTCCCGCCAAGGATGAGACCCCGGAGCCGACGTCGAAGCCCACCAGTTTCTATGAGCAGATCGGCGGACGTCCCACCTTCGCCAAGCTCTGCCGAGTGTTTTATGAAGGAGTTGCGGAAGATCCGGTGCTGCGCGAGATGTATCCGGAGGAAGATCTCGGTCCGGCAGAAGAGCGTTTGTTGCTGTTTCTGGAACAATACTGGGGCGGTCCTGGCACCTATTCCGAGCAACGAGGACATCCCCGGTTGCGCATGCGGCACATGCCGTACCGAGTGGATTTCGACGCACGAGACCGCTGGCTCAAGCACATGCGCGTCGCCGTCGACTCGCTGGAGCTTCCCCCTCTCCAAGAGGAAACTCTGTGGGATTACCTTGAGCGCGCAGCACACGCCATGGTCAACGCCTAGCTGAGCTTCCCCGCTGCCCCCGCATTACAGTGCCACGGCGCGGCGCGTCAGAATGGTGCCCCGCCGGCTCGATAGCCGAGTCCACACGCCCGTCTGGTGAACAGTGGTCGTACCTCCGGGTTCCAGGAACCCGAGGGTGTAGGCGCCCATGGCTGCCCCGGCCGGAAATTGGGCTCGCTCGGCATCTCCGAGCATGCGGTTCCATACCTGCGCCCGAGCCCGTGACACGAGTGATTCTCCCGGGTTGGTCGGCAGGCTCTGAGCAAGTTCTTCGATTCCAGTCCGTGCGACGGTACTGATGTCATTGTCGTCGACGGTGGCCCGTAGCTCCCATCCCTGGCGCGGAGGCGTGATAGCGGTCCATGTCACGCGTAGCTGACGCGGCGGGAACGAAAACCAAGCGGATTCTTGGGAAACCATGCGCGCCGTACGCTCTGTCACCGCCTCCAGATCGAAGACAACGTCAAGCCCGTCCCAGGATCCGGGGTCCAGACCCGCTTCGGGCTGACTCGGTAGTCGCTGGGCACGCAAGCCCAGTACGAGCGGCACGTCATCTCCCAACCCGGCCGGGTGCATCACCGAAACCCACGTGGCCAGCATGTCAGAGACCACCTGGAACCTCATTCCGGTGGTGCCGATGGTCTTGGTTCTGGAGGCCAATTGCTCTAGATCACGCGCTGCTTCGCGATTCGCCAGGGGCAGGCCAGTGTCTCGATTCGGGTGGACTCGCCTGGCTGAGTCATGCGAAAAAACGGGCATACCGCCCATTATGCCCAGTGGCTCACTGAATGTCCTGCCACATTGCCCCGGGCTTAACCATGGATTCCACCCCAAGCGCGATACCGACTAGTAGAATCGACCAGAATGTCACAGTGACCGACCACCTTGAGGAAACGCCACCTTCATGATGAACACGAACCTCTACCCGGATGACCCGACCGACATCCTGCGCTCCGTGCTACAGCTCGAAGACCACGGGTTGGATGACTTTGGTTTCCGGCGCTTCACAGGCGATACCCCTCCCCAGGCTCGTGGACGAGTCTTCGGCGGCCAGGTCTTGGCTCAGTCCTTGCTGGCGGCATCAACGACGATCGACGATGACCGGTTGCTGCATTCCATGCACAGTTACTTCATCCGTCCCGGCGACGCCAAAGAGCCCATCGACTTCGTGGTGGAGTCCCCTCGTGACGGGCGTTCCTTCTCAGTACGCCGCGTTCAGGCGTGGCAACACGGCAAGGTCATCCTGTCGCTGAGCTGTTCCTTCCAGCAACCCAGCCCCGGACTGGAACACCAGGTTCCGATGCCGGAGGGCCTCCCCGGCCCCGAGGATCTGCCCACCGCCGCCGACCTCCTCGGCCACCTGGATGTTCCGGTGGCCCAAGAGTTCGCCCGGGCCCGGCCCTTCGATGTCCGCCACGTGTATCCGGCGATCTACCTGCGCCCCGATGAGCAAAAACGGCCAGAAAACATCGCTTGGATGAAAACGTTCACTCCGATTACCTTCGACGGACCGTTCACTTCCGCCAACGCTCAGGCCGCTGCGCTGGCCTATGCCTCGGATTACACCTTGTTGGAGCCGATTTTGCGTCAGCATGGGGTCGCCTGGGCGAAACGTGATCTTTCGGTGGCGTCACTCGACCACTCGATGTGGTTCCATCGCCCGGTGGCCGTGGATGAATGGCTTCTCTACGTGCAAGAATCACCGTCGGCACAGTCCGCTCGTGGATTGGGACTCGGCCGGATCTACACCCGCGACGGCATCCTGGTAGCAACCGTGGGCCAGGAAGGAATGGTCCGGCTCCCGGAGTTCGCTGAGCAAAACTGACCTGCGGACTGACGCATTGACGATTGTGACTCCCCCGGCAGTGCCGAGGGAGTCACAATCATCTCAGGACTGATTGATCAGTCGCGAGTGAGCTTGCGGTGTGTCACGCGGTGCGGACGTGCAGCATCCTGGCCAAGGCGCTCGACCTTGTTCGCCTCGTACGACTCGAAGTTGCCCTCAAACCAGTACCAGTTCGACGGGTTTTCGTCCGTGCCTTCGTAGGCGAGGATGTGGGTAGCCACCCGGTCCAGGAACCAACGATCGTGAGAGATCACCACCGCACAACCAGGGAACTCTAGAAGAGCGTTTTCCAATGAGCCCAAGGTTTCCACGTCGAGGTCGTTGGTGGGCTCATCGAGCAGCAGCAGGTTGCCGCCCTCTTTCAGCGTCAGGGCCAAGTTCAGGCGGTTGCGTTCACCACCGGAAAGCACGCCGGCCTTCTTCTGCTGGTCCGGACCCTTGAACCCGAACGCAGAGACATAGGCGCGTGACGGCATTTCCACCTGGCCCACGTTGATGTAGTCGAGTCCGTCCGAGACAACCTCCCAGAGGGACTTCTCCGGGTCGATATTGGCTCGGTTCTGGTCAACGTAGGAGATCTTCACCGAATCGCCGACGGTCAACTCGCCGCCGTCCAGCGGCTCGATGCCAACGATCGTTTTGAACAGTGTCGTCTTACCGACGCCGTTGGGACCGATGATGCCGACGATGCCGTTCCGCGGAAGCGAGAAACTGAGTCCGTCGATGAGAACGCGATCGCCGAAGCCCTTTTGAATGTTCGAAGCTTCGATGACCTGAGAACCCAGACGTGGTCCCGGAGGAATCTGAATCTCCTCGAAGTCCAGCTTGCGGGTCTTCTCTGCTTCCGCCGCCATTTCCTCGTAGCGAGCCAGACGGGCCTTGGACTTGGCCTGACGTCCCTTGGCGTTCGAGCGTACCCAGTCGAGTTCCTCGGCCAGTCGCTTGGCCATCTTGGCGTCCTTCTTGCCCTGGATCTCCATACGAGCGCGCTTCTTCTCCAAGTAGGTGGAGTAGTTGCCTTCGTAGGGGTACAGGCGGCCGCGGTCGACCTCACAGATCCATTCAGCGACGTGGTCCAGGAAGTAACGGTCGTGGGTCACGGCCAGGACGGCACCGGGATAGCTAGCGAGGTGTCCCTCCAACCACTGCACCGATTCGGCGTCGAGATGGTTAGTGGGTTCATCGAGCAGCAGCAGATCAGGCTTGGAGAGCAGCAGCTTACACAAGGCAACACGACGTCGTTCACCACCCGAGAGGTGAGTCACGGGCGAGTCACCCGGGGGGCACCGCAGTGCATCCATCGCCTGCTCCAGCTGGGAGTCGATGTCCCAGGCGTCCGCGGCGTCGATGTCTTCCTGAAGCTTGCCCATCTCGGCCATGAGCGCGTCGAAATCTGCGTCGGGGTTGGCCATTTCTTCAGAAATCTGGTTGTAGCGCTGGATCTTTTCGTAGATCTCGCCGACACCTTCCTGGACGTTGCCCAGGACGGTCTTTTCTTCGTTCAGTGGCGGCTCCTGCATCAGGATCCCCACGGAGTATTCGGGCGACAGTCGTGCTTCGCCGTTCGAGGGCTGGTCCAATCCAGCCATAATTTTCAGAATGGTTGACTTGCCGGCGCCGTTGGGGCCGACCATGCCGATCTTGGCTCCAGGGTAGAACGACATCGTCACGTCATCGAGGATGACCTTGTCGCCGACCTTCTTGCGGGCCTTGACCATCGTGTAAATAAATTCCGCCATATCCATAAGGCTAGTCGGTGGTCGCCGGGTTCCGCATACTCCGCGCCCAGACGACAGGAGATAGGTCTCTCACTGTGCTGAATATCAACTCGAAGGACGAGCATCCAACGACCACCGACAGCCGAACGTGCAGGAGGGGTCTGGCTCAGTGTCGAACCAGATCGTGGTCTCCTGCCATCGCGTACATGGCCGCCGCTGCCTCATCGTCATGCGGCACGGGATCAGGAACGCGCTGCGGTGTAAGGTCATCCTCGCTTCGAACAGAAGTCCACGAGGCCGAGGACTCTCCGAAGTCAACACGAGTGGGTTCTTCAGAAGTTTCTGCTCGTGGTGCACGTTGCAGGCTTTCTCCTTCAACACCCGTCCGCACGAAATCCGTCCAGCCACGTGACAGATCGTGACCGACAGAATCGGCGTCGATCTGAACCGTAGTGCCGGTCTTCGGCACGTCGCCGTCCGGTTCCTTGGTCTTCCAGGTCCGCACCGACAGTTTGCCGGTGACCACCACGGGATGACCTTTTGAGAGACTGCGGCGGGCATTGCGTGCCAGTCCGCGGTAGCAGTTCACCGTGAACCAGCTGGTATTGATATCGATCCAACTCTCGGTCTGGCGGTCGAACCGCCGCTCGGTACTGGCCACGCGAAACTCCACGGCTTCTGTGATGCCATCAGGCAACATCTTGCTCTTGGGGTCGGCTGCCAGATTTCCGCGAATAGTGATGAGTTGATTCATCGCATTCTCCTTTCATCGAGGTCCCTCCAGTACAGGCGGTGAAGGAATCTCACACGCCCGAAGGTCGACAAGGCTGTGGATCGTGGTCACCGACACGGCGCGGGAAGGAATCTGTGGAGGAGGCACGTCTCTGTGCTCAGCGGGTACACTGGTTCATGCTCACGCCCCAGTAGCTCAGCTGGATAGAGCAACGGCCTTCTAATCCGTGGGTCGGGGGTTCGAATCCCTCCTGGGGCACTCGTCAACCTTGCACCCAGTGCAGGGGTTGGTCATCATGAGGAGACCGTGGGGAAGCGAACGAAGTCCGGTACAGCGCAAAGCAAAGAGACCGAAAACGTACCGGCCCCGTCTCTGAATCGGCGCGAATGGATCCATCTGGGGATCGTGCTGGCCGTAGCGGTCTCCGTTTACGTGACACACTCTCTGTTGCGGTTCCGGAACTTCGACGCTAAGGGATACGACCTCGGTATCTTTGACCAGGCGGTCCGACAGTATGCCTTGTTCAACGCCCCGATCGTTCCCATCAAGGGCGTAGATTTCCACTTGCTCGGTGACCACTTCCACCCGATTTTGGCGTTGCTTGCGCCGTTCTATTGGGTATGGGACGACCCTCGGATGCTCGGGATCGTCATGGCCTTGGCTTTAGCGTCCAGTGCCATTCCGATTTATCTGTTCACTCGACGCCGTGGCTCCCATGTTGCCAGTCTGCTTGCTGCGATCGCTGTGCTCGCCTGGTGGCCCTTCCAAGCCATGGTCAATTGGGAGTTCCACGAAGTCACCCTCGGCGTGCCGGTGATGGGGTGGGTGGTCTGGGCCATCGACGCGCGTCGGCACTGGCTGGCCGCCGGACTGTCATTGATCTTGCTCACTGTGCGCGAAGACATGGGCGTCACGCTGATTGCCATCGCCCTGGTGTTGGCCTTGCGCAAAGCATGGGCACAGACCGCGTTGCTCGTGGTGGCTGGCGTGCTGGGTTATTACTTCGCCACCGAAGTCGTGATTCCCCATTACTCCCCCGATGGTGAGTTTGGATATTGGCAGTTCACCGCCCTCGGCCCCGACATGAGTAGCTCTCTGCTCTATATGATCACCAACCCGTTCGCCGCTTTGGCCGTACTGTTCGACCACCCGCTCAAAGTGGGTCTGTGGTTGCTGCATTTTGTGCCACTCTGGTTCCTGCCCTTCCTTTCCCCGTACACGTTGATGGCGGCACCGCTGTTGCTATCCCGTCTGTTCAACGACCGGTTGAACCTCTGGGCGCCGGTCTACCAATA
Source organism: Citricoccus muralis (assembly GCF_029637705.1). Taxonomy (NCBI): domain Bacteria; kingdom Bacillati; phylum Actinomycetota; class Actinomycetes; order Micrococcales; family Micrococcaceae; genus Citricoccus; species Citricoccus muralis. Next base: position 1,524,906 of record NZ_CP121252.1, on the reverse strand, counting down.
CGACGCCATCATCTCGGTCGTTTTCCTGATGGCGGCCATCGACGGATTGCATCGTGCTGTGGGCTGGTGGGCCAAGCGAGGAAAGACCCGGAGTCGGATGATGACTATCTTTACGGCATCCGTCGTGGGTTGTGCCGTGGTGGGGACTGTTTTCTTCCCGCAGGTCTTCCCGTTCCACCGCACGTTCTCAGGCGAGCTGTGGACCAAGAAGGAGAAGGCGGAGGCCTTCGAGCGCGCCGTCGATCTCATTCCAGACGATGTATGTGTCGAGGCTGCAGATAATGCGATTCCGCATCTGGTGGACCGCACCTATGTCAGCTTGCACGGGGTGATCGGCGATACATTGTCCACGTGGATGATCATCGACACCGATGTGGAAGAACTCGGTGGCTGGGATCCGCTCACCCCGGATGAAGCACTCCTACGTGCCGAGCGACTCGGCTTCGAGGTCGTCACCGAAGACGATCACGGTGTGTGGGTGCTTCAGCGGGATGCGCCGGTGGACCCGGTGTGCTCAAGCTATCTGCCCGGGGACTAAGCTGCCGTCCCTCTGCGAGACGCCGGTGGCAGCAATAGCGCGTCCGGCGAGGTGCGCACGGTCCCGGCCAGTGGATCGGAAGCGAAGTCAGAGGTGGACTCAGCGACTCCGATGGTGACGGATGTTTGCCGCACTGTGTCCCGTTCTGGGTGCAGAATATCCTGGATGACACTCACACAAATCCAGATCACCGCAGCCATATGAACGATGATCCCCGAGCCGTACCAGAGTGCGATGAGCACATCGTTGCCGAACTCGCCACCGGACGTGATCCGGGCGGACTCCATCCAGACCCCACCCCAGTGGTAGACCTCGGCAGCCTGCCAGATCCAGAACTGCTTCCAGTGTGGGCGGGCCAGGATCACCAGCGGAATCAACCACATCACGAACTGTGGTGAATACACCTTGCCCAACAACAGGAACGCGGCCACAATGAGCAGGCACAGTTGCGCCATCCGGGGCCGCTGCGGGGCAGCCAGTCCGAGCCAGGCGATACCGACACAGCACAATGCGAAGAGCCCGTTGGAGATCAGCGAGAACGCAGAGCCATCGAGACCGGTCCAGGTGAAGGCCAACCACATAGAAGAAAAGGAAACCTCTCGGTCCCCCGAGAATGTATAGAACCGGGACCACTGGTCAAACGCGGTGAGCATGAAGGGCACGTTGACGGCGAGCCACGTAGCGACGCCTACCGCCAGTGAGCAGAAGAAAGTTCCCAGCCGGCGACTTCGCAGACACAGAACCAGGATCGCGCCGAAGAAGAACAACGGATAGAGCTTCATGGCCGCGCCCAGCCCGAGCAGGAACCCGGTGAGCAGAGGCTTGTCGGAGCTCCATGCCCAGAGTGCCAGGGCGGCCAGCATCACGGCCCACAAGTCCCAGTTCAGATAGCCGGTCAAGATGATGCCCGGGGCAATCGCCACCAACAGCGCATCCTTGGAGTGACCACGGGCGGAGTACGCGGTGGCCACCACGACGATCATCCAGCACAGCAGCGCACCGGCCGCATTAATATCGAAGTACATCAGTGTGCGCTCATGGCCATCACCACTGCCCGGTACCAGCCAAGCGGTCACCCCGGCGACCACGGCGAGTAAGGCCGGATACTCCATCCACTGATCTTCGGGCAACGGTGTGTAGAACGGGAAGTACCCCTCGGCGAGACCGCGCGTCGGGAAGAGCTGTCCGAAATCGGAGTAACACATGTGGATGTGCACATCGGGTGCCGCCCACCCGTTGATGCGGCACCACTGTTTGGTCAGCACCGCAACAATGCCGGCGATGAGGGTAATGCCCAACAGGATCAACACCCAGCGGCGGTCCGGTGCTCCCGGGCGGCTCGTCTGCCTCGATGAACGGATCACTCGGACTCCCTCGTCGTCGTCAATTCACTGGGTGGCTCGCAGCGGCGCATGGCCTGGCGAGCGTCTCTGCGAAAGGGGAACAAACAGGCGGTAGCGCGGTCGAAGAGCACCAAGTACACCATACCGGCCACTCCCACCACCAAGATGATGCCGCGCACCAGCAGGATGGGGATCCACTGGGCCACGGACACCTGATCGATCACTCCCACCACGGCCAACGCAACCACCATCAGATACACGGTCCATGACTGCCACTCCATGGTTCCACGCCACACGCGGGTGACCGCATAAATCGGGATGACCCACAGCACATACCAAGGCTGGATGATCGGAGCCAGCAAAATGGTCACGGTCAGCGCCAGGGCCGTTGACACCAGCGGATTGATCACACGACGACGAAGCGCTAGGTAGGCCACCAGCCCCAGGGAGGCCGCCGTTCCCAAGGTGTATACCACGTCTGCCACCGGACGCAGACCTGTGTTAAACACCACATCCACGAGCCAGCCGACCCCCAGCCCCAGCAGGCCAAAGGGGGCGTACGGAAACGCAGCATCCCCGGACGTGAGCATGGCGGGGATCCAGCCGAACCAGAGACCAGATACGGCACCGGCCACCGTCATCACCGCACCGACCACGACCAGACACCACACCCAGGCGGCCGCGCGGTGCCGGTAGCGCACCCGCGCCTGGTCGGGCCGATACAGCATCAGCAACCCGGCGAACGGCAACGTCAACACCGTCAGCGGTTTGATAGCGATCGAGACACCGATCAGTACCAGTCCCGCGGTGCTGGTACCCCATCGATCACGACCGGCACCGATAAGCAAGAACCCGGCCAGCAGGAGTCCCGTCATGAGGGAGTCGTTGTGCACGCCGGCCATGAGGTAGAACGCCGTCAGCGGGTTCAGCACCGCCACCCACAGCGCCCATTCCTGGTTCGAGCCGAAACGACGCGCCAGCCGCGGCACCGCCCACCAACACAGCACCAGTCCGGTGACGGTAATCAGCCGGAAGATCAGGATCGCCGCTTCCGGAACACCGCCGGTCACCACCCAAATACCCCGGGCCATCAGCAGGAACAAAGGCCCATACGGCGATGGCGATTCTGCCCAGATCGAGTCCGCTCCTTGCATAAACCACCCGGACAGCGAAGACACCCCGTGCTCGTAAGGGTTCAGCCCCGTGTGAAGCACCCGTCCCTGCGCCAGATAGGAATACACGTCCCGGGAGAAAATGGGGAACGCCAGCATCAGCGGGGTCATCCAGGCGATCATCGCGTGGCTCAGGTATCGCCGCGCGTGCACGTGGGGTTCCCCCGACACGATCGACGACGGCGGTATCCGTAGCGTCGGCAACCGCAGATCCTGGCCCAGGCGAAGCCATGAGCGAATCAACAGCAAACAGCCCAGCATCATGGCCACCGCGCAGCTGATCACTCCGGAGGTCTCCACTCTCAGCGGGTTCAAGATCGTAGAGTGAGCGAACCAGGAGAGCTGGTTGGACGGCAACCAGCCCACTCCCCACGAGCCAACCATAATCAACAGCGAGCCGAGCGTTCCGACGGTCACGTGGCGTCGCGGGTGCACGTGACCGAAGGTGCTCAGTCCCATCATCACCGCTCCCCCGCGGCCTCCACAGCCGCTTTATCTTGCTTCCGAGTGCGACGTCGTACCCACACGCGGCGCAGAGCTGCCCGGACATGCCAGTCTTCCTTGACGATGCGCGACGTGTACGGGTCCAACAACAGAATCCATACGAGGCAGCACCACGAGATCACGGTCGAGAGGACAGCCACCAATCCCTCGATCTCCAGGAACTGCCACACAAAGAGCTGATCCGCAGCGCCAAAGGCCACGAAGAACGCGACCGTGAAGATCACCCACTTCAGCTGCCAGTTACCCTGAATCCCGGCCACTGCGAAGAACGGCAGCAGCCACAACAGGTACCAAGGCTGGATGATCGGTGAAAGCACCACGAGAGCCGCGAAGGCCCAGGTCATCCGCCATAAAAGGTTCTCGTGCTTGCCACGGAACATCAGCAGCAGCACGATCAGCACCGAGGCAATACGGCCTACAAGTTTGAACGTGTCCAGCACCCAGTAAGTCGGAATCCCCACCGACGAGAGAATCGCGGAGACCATGTTCGTCAAGATGCCCACCGGCGACCATGGCACCGAACCGGTACCCGTGCCAGCCATCACGGCCAGCCAACCAAAGCCGTACCCGTTCAGCAGTCCGACAATCACCATCACGACGGCGGCTATGCCCGCGCTCATGCCCCAGAAAACAAAGCGGCGCAGCCAGCTCGCTTGAGCACCTGCCCACCACAATGCAATGAACGGCAGAATCACCAGGGTGATGGGCTTGATTCCGACCGAGGCCATCACCAACAGAATGGCAATAATCCCCCGGCCCTGCAGGGCGAACCACACGCCGGCCAGTGCCAGGCCCACCATCAGCGCGTCGTTGTGACCGGAGGCAATAAAACTAATGATGAACAGCGGATTCGCCGCAGAAATCCACTGTGCTCGAGCCGCGTCGGTCCCGAAGTGCTCCGCCAGTTTCGGCACGTAGTACATGATCAGCAGCACGCCGATCAGCGCCACCACGCGGAACAAGAATATTGCCGCATCCGGATTGTCCGGGCCGGTGATCGCCACCACCGCGGCCTCAATCCAGAGGAACATGGGGCCGTAAGGGGTCTCGGACTGTGCCCAGGTGGTGTCGGTGCCCAACTGGAACCAGTTGTTGAGCGTCGAGATTCCGTCCACATACGGGTCCTGGCCGGCCAACACCAGGCGTCCCTGCCCTATATAGGCGAAAATATCGCGGGAAAAAATCGGCAGACACAGCATCTGCGGGGCACACCACAACAGCGTGGCCAGGTTGACCGTGCGCAACGATTTCGGCGGGAAGCGATAGTAGCCCTCGTCCTTGCTCGTGCGACGGCGCATCACCAGCCCGAGTCGGATCCACGCCCAGAACATCAGCCAACAGCCGAAGGTAAACACGATGGTGCCGGTGATGACCCCGGTCTCGGTGGTCCGCCACGGCAGTAGCCAGTCCCAACGATGGATGGGTGAAGCCGAGGCAAGCCACCCGATCGAGAAACTACCCGCGGTAATGGCACAGGAACCTAAAAAGCCGACGATGAGGGCGATCCACAGCGACGACGACGCGCGCGTGGACACACTGGTCTCACTCGTAGCAGGGGGGCTGGCCATGGCTCGCAGAATATCACCGCGCACACCGTCTACCCTGGAAGCAGAACCGTATTCGCCCCCACTCCATGATGAGCAGGAGATACCCACACATGACATCATCCGCTGTTGAGCCCCGTCCAACGAACCCCGACGAGAACCTCGTCTGGGTTGATTGTGAGATGACCGGCCTGTATCCGGAGGTCGATGCACTGGTGGAAGTCGCGGTGTTGATCACCGACGCCGAGCTCAATGTTCTCGACGAGGGTATAGACATCGTGATCAAGCCCCCGCAGGCTGCGGTGGATCAGATGGTGGACTTTGTGCGCACCATGCACACCAACTCCGGGCTGATCGAGGAATGGGAACAGGGACTGAGCATCGAGGATGCCACCCAGCAGGTACTCGACTACATCAAGAAGCACTGCCCAAACCCGCGCACCGCGCTACTGTCGGGCAACACGATCGGTCAGGACAAGCTGTTCCTCAGCAAGGAGATGCCTGAAGTCATCGAGCACCTGCATTATCGCGTTGTGGATGTCTCCACCATCAAGGAACTCGCCCGGCGGTGGTACCCGGCAGCCAAGCGCCACTCCCCCGAAAAGACCGGCAATCACCGTGCCCTGGGTGACATCATCGACTCAATCAATGAATTGCGCTACTTCCGGGCAACGATCCTGGTCGATGCTCCCGGCCCCACAAATTCTGAGGCACAGCGCATTCGCGAAAGCCTGGATTTCTACACCCAGTGAAACACCAATTCCGCGGATTGGTTCGTTCTTCAGAATCCGTGTATATTGGTATCCGCTGTCAAAGCGGCGAGACACCGAGAACCACCGTAAGGTGAGAACCGGGGATCGTCTCGCATGGTGGGTATAGCTCAGCTGGTAGAGCGTCTGGTTGTGGTCCAGAAGGTCGCGGGTTCAAGCCCCGTTACTCACCCCATGTGATGTCTCAGTACATCGGAAACACCCCGAACCCATGGTTCGGGGTGTTTTCTATTGCTTCTGGTAACGGCGTGTGGGGTCCAGAGTGAGGTCGCGGATGACTTCTCCGGTGGTCTTGTCCACGATCGTGATGTGGCGGTCTTTGATGATGAGGACGACGCGCGTTCGGGCGTGGGTTCGGCCGACGCCGATGGAGTACATGCGGGAGTCGTAGCGGAGGCTGACTTTGCCGGTTCTGTCGATCCTGAATCGCCCCGGGGATAATGGAGGCAGGGAGATTGGAAGAAGGAGTTTCTCTCATGCCAGTGAAGTACACCGACGAGCTCAGGGCTCGTGCAGTAGAGCTCGTCATTCACGCTCAGGCCGATCCCGCGACTGCCAACGGCTCGATTACTCGGGTCGCGAAAGAGCTCGGGGTGAGTAAGGAGACCTTGCGCGTGTGGGTGCGGAAGCACAAGGAATCCGGCAGGATCACACCGTCGGAGTCTGTGGATTTGGAATCGGAGAACCGACGCTTACGGGCGGAGCTGGCCGAAGCCAGGCGAGCGAACGAGATCCTGCGCAGAGCATCGGCTTTCTTCGCGGCGGAGCTCGACCGCCCATCAAGGTGATCGTCGACTTCATCGACGAGAATCGTGACGAGTTCGGAGTCGAGCCGATCGTGCGGGTCCTGCGCGGGACTGCTGCACGGATCGCTGTGAGCTCGTACTACGCGTACAAACTGCGCCGGCCCTCGGCTCGGGCTATTCGGGACTGCGATCTCATGGTCGTCATCCGGGACATCTACGAAGCGAACTACTCCTGCTATGGAGTGCGCAAGATGTGGAAAGCGATCAACCGTGATCACGCCGACCGGTTCGGGCCGGTGGCCCGCTACACGGTCGAGCGTTTGATGCGCCAACTGGGCATCGATGGGGTGCGGCGCAAACGCAAACGTCCCAAGACGGCATCGACCAGAGCCGAGGAGTGCCCGGAGGACCTCGTCGAGCGGGAGTTCACCGCGCCTGCACCGAACTGCTTATCGGTGGCCGATATCACCTATGTGCCGACGCGCTCGGGGTGGGTGTACACGACGTTCATCCTCGATGTGTTCCATCGCGAGATCGTCGGCTGGCAGGTGACGAACAATATGCGTGAATCCCTGGCCCGGGACGCGCTCACGATGGCTCTGGCGGCGAAGTACCGGGCCGGGCACGATGTATCCGGGCTCGTTCACCACTCGGATCGCGGAGTCCAGTTCCGCTCGATTCGCTATGGCGAGACGCTGGCTGAGTCTGCGATCGTGGCATCAGTGGGTTCGCGGGGCGATTCCTTCGATTGTCAGTCTGTTTCTGCCGGGTTCCGCGAGAATCGGGTAGTCCCGGCCGGCGCGGTTTGACCCTTGCTTATGATTGGCCCGCATGGTGCCTTTGCGTTGATCTGTCGACCGTCCGGCCGGGGCTGCATCAAGCGCTGCCGCCGGTCGGGCGTGACCTAATAGGAGCCTGGAGCATACTTTCGACAGCGTCCCCGTGACAGTCCTGTCCACCCGCCGACGACAGCGTGAAACCCACGATAACGGGCGAAGGAGACAGCATCATGGACGATGTTGAGCAGTTCAGATCAGGGCACATCGTAATCGGCATCGACACCCACAAACACATCCACGTCGCAGCAGTCATGGACTCTGTCGGCGGGATCCTCGCGACTCTCACGATCGCGACCGACACCGCCGGGTTCAAACAACTCCTTGAGTGGGCTGCGGGATTCGGGGAGATCATCGCGTTCGGCATCGAGGGCACCGGCTCCTACGGGGCCGCGCTCACGTCTTTCGTCCGCCGTCACGGGCACAAGGTCATCAAGGTCTCCCGTCCTGATCGGCGGCTGCGGAGACTGAACGGGAAGTCCGACACCCTCGACGCAGAGAACGCTGCCAGGGCAGTGCTCGCCGGGTTCGCGACCGCGATCCCCAAAACCGCGGACGGCGTCGTTGAGATGATTCGACAGCTGAAAGTCGCGCACGATACCGCGGTGAAGGACCGCACCGGCGCGATGGTTACCCTCAAAGCGATGCTCGTCCACTCTTCTGAGGACCTTCGCCGGGAGACGGCGAAGAAAACGCAGAAGATGGTCGCGAGGCACTGCGCCGCGCTCCGTCCGCGGGGTTTGGAGACGCCAGAAGATGCGAACCGTTACGCGCTCAGATCGATCACGAAGCGCTGGATCGCACTAAGCGAAGAAACCAAGGAACTCGAAGCACAGATCGAGCAGCTCGTGCTCCAACGCGCGCCGCACCTGCTTGACGAATTCGGGATTGGCGTCGATACCGCCGCGGAGATCCTCATCGTCGCCGGTGACAATCCCGAACGAATCCGAAGCGAGGCCGCGTTCGCGAAGCTCGCCGGAATCAGCCCTGTTCCGACCGGTTCAGGAATGACCAGTGGGAAGCATCGCATCAACCATGGCGGACATCGGCAACTCAACGCGGCGATCTACCGGACCGTGATTGTCAGGATGAGATTCCACGAGCCCACGATCGCCTACGTCGCCCGTCGCACCGCCGAGGGCAAGAGCAAACGCGACATCATCCGCTGTCTGAAACGCTACGTGATCCGCGAGGTCTACCACCTCGTCAAGACCGACCCGCGAACCGGCGAAATCATGAGTTGACAACTATAGGAGCATCAACGCGCTGGCCGAGGCCCTGAACTCGGAGTACAAGGCCGAACTGATCGACCGGCGGGAATGGTCGGGAGTGATCGAAGTGATGGCCGAGACGTCGAAGTGGGTGGCTTGGTACAACCACGTCCGACTGCATTCGGCGCTGCACTACCGGCCGCCGATCGAGGCGCATTCTGATTGGATCAAACAGCAGACCACTACAGGCGTGGCCGCATAGGAAACCAAGAAAAGAAGCCTCTACCAAACCCAGGGCTTGACAAACGCGGTTGAAGATGATCTAGGTCAACCGCGTAAGCCCTGTCCACTCGCCCCAACGACCGCCACCATGCCCAGGCCGTACAGTGCTGAACCGCTCACGCGCACCGGCGTGCCACAGGACGAGCGTCACCGCCGAGCGATATCATACGCAGTATGAACTCGTAGCGGCTGCCACGCTTGGACGGCCGACGTTGGAGTCGGTCGGAAGGACATCTAGTGGCCAGATCGCACACAGCGCGACTGCGAGGATGCGCGCTCCTCGTAGTCGGCACAAACCGGCCGACTGCACGGCTGGTTTCACGGCATATAGTCTTTGGCGGACGCAGTCGAGGAGACTCCTTGTGATTCGTCTAGCTATCTACGTGGCCGGGCTACTAATTTCCGTGGGCGTGATGCTCAGTTCCGATACAGACAGCCCATGGTTCGCTATCTCAAGCGGCTTGGCGATCGGCTTTGTCATACCTCTGATCGATGCCGTCATCGTGCATTTCAGCTTCCTAAGGATCGCTTGGTACTCGATCCGAACTTGGCGAAGTCGAGTTAGGATATCCGCTTCGTACCTTTATCGAATTCAGGTAGACAATGATTATCTACTTGTAAAAGGAAAGCGATTCGATCAGTATCAACCAGTCGGTGGCGTTTACAAGGCCTACCCCTCATCGTCGGGGAGACGCAACGATATGGGCATCCTGGACGACAGGCTACTGGAACCCGACGAAGTCAGCGAAGGGGACTTGCGGGTACGCGTTCCTGGAAGAAACCTAGTCTCTTTTGTGCGTTGGTTCGAGACAGGCCGCGGACGTGAGACCGATGGTTGGCGCGAGTTCTACGAAGAACTAGTCGCTACCGGCATCCTGCGCGAAAGCAATTTTCGATTCATTAAGTACGACCGAATTCAACGCCGTTATCAACCATTGAGATACAGCGAATCGGCCGAAAGTCAAGAGTTGCTGATCGCCGACATCTTCGAACTCATCCCGACCCCTGATCAACTCGTTGAGCTTCGTGAACTTAAGAATTCCACCGAATCTCGCATTCTCTGGGCCTCCGAAAAGCAAATACGGCGACTCGGCGCAGCAGATGACTCCCCCAGTCAGACCACACGGATAGCGCAGACGGCGGTGTGGACAATTGACACCTCGATCTGATGCCTTAGCGACGGGCCTGATAATGCAGACTTCACCCGAGGGAGGAACCCAGTGAGTCAATCTAGTGACTTCAAGAATTTTCTCAACGACAAAGTCAATCTAAACCAGAATAGATTGAACCTTCTCTCTCAACATGTATCTGCGATTGAGAATTTCCTGACAAAGGATGAAGTCTTTTCCGTATATGTATCAGAGGTTGTTCCACAAGGCTCCTTCGCGCATGGAACGATCATCAAGCCTGTTGGAAATAAGGAGTTCGACGCGGACATTCTAGTGCCGTTGGCTGCAGTCGATGGCTGGGCGGCCTGCGACTACGTCCAGAAGCTTTACGAAGCGTTCGGTCGCAGTGCGACTTACAAGACGATGCGGTCACGCAAGAAGCGCTGCGTAACGATCAACTATACGGGTGACTTCCATATCGATGTCGTTCCGTTTGTGACCAAGTACGGCGCGACGTACGTAACCAACAGGAAGACTGATCAGTTCGAGCTTGCCGCTCCGGATGAGTTCACAGAGTGGTTAGAAGGCAAGAACCGAATCACTAATGGCAACCTGGTGAAGGTTGTCCGTATCTTGAAGTATCTACGCGACCACAAGACGCGTTACACCGTCCCGTCAGTCACCCTAACGGCAGCCCTGGCTCACCATGTCAGCGACAGCACGAAACTGGTAACCCCAGATGCTTACAAGAACGTTGCCAACACACTTCGCACACTGGCTGATGAGCTTTCTCGTCAGATCGCAGCGCACCCCTCGGACCCCCCATACATCGCCGACGCTGGTACAGGGCAAAATCTGGCTGACCGCTGGCAGAGTGACAACTATCAGACCTTCCGGGCGAGGTTCACCTCCTATGCCCAGAAGATCGGTGAAGCGTGCGATGAGTCTGATTACGATGAAGCCGTAAAGGTCTGGCGTGATCTTTTCGGTCCTAACTTCGGCACCGTCAGCGAATCAGCCAGTCTCACCGCTAGCGCATCCACGAAGCCACTTGTACCGGACACCGAGCGATTCCTGGATCGTGATTTCAATATCTCAGAATCTCTGAACTCGTCATATCGTTTCAAGACAGTCGGGTACATGGTGCCACGGAAGGGATTCCGTGACGGCCCATTGCCAAGGCGAGGTGATCGCGTTGGCAAACACCGCTCGTTGAAGTTCAAGATCGAAGGATCAAACATCCCCAGGCCTTATGAAGTGTATTGGAAGATTCGTAACAATGGAGAGGAAGCCAAGGAGGCGCACTCTCTCCGGGGAGACATCCATAAAGACGATGGTTCGCAGAGTTGGACAGAGCGAACCTTGTATATCGGACACCATTATGTTGAAGCAATGGTTGTCAAAGACGGTGTGTGCGTCGCAAAGAGCCGCCAAGATGTCATTGTCATCTGAACAGAACCCTGTTGAGATGGCGGGGACAGGGTCAACGGGACTTACACCCGCGCAGGCGGAGGCGTTCGCTCACGCCAACAACCGTCTGACAATCCACGACTATCTTCCAAGAACATTTCACGACGGGTCCGCCGCCGCAGGCAAGTGTGAGTGGAGTTCACACGTCGCTATCGATCTCACCGCCGATGAGTCCGGCGCGCTCGCTTGGGTTCTGACTGACACGATTATGAGGGCTCGCTTCGGTCCCGCTACTCACCTGCATGACACATGGCAGCAGCACACTTTAGCGGGCACCAAGATACCGCCACCACACGACCGCGTGATCGCGTCGTTCATCGAGCCAGTATTCGGGCTACCCAACGTCAAGAAGAGTGACGACCACCTACACGGCCATGTTGGCGAGTGGTTCTGGCACCTGCTGACGAAGGACAATCCCGCCGTCCGAGTTCAACTCGACCCGAAAGGTGACGTTACTGACGCCGGAGGAGACGGGTTCTCGATCTACGAGATGAGTACTGGCGAGCTTCGGTTTCGACTTTGGGAGAGCAAGAAGAACACAGGTAAGGGGTCGCTGTCCGTGAGCCTGAATAAGGCTTACAAACAGCTTGCTGAGGATGGCCAACGATACGTCGCCAAGATCGTTGGCACCTTCGAACAGGTCTCGAACGACACTTCCGACGAAGTGTTGGCTTTGGTCACCGAGCTCCCCGCCGCATGGGTTCAAGGAGACGAACTTGTCGGCGCTGGTGTGATGCTCGCGACGCACCAGTCGTTACCCACAACGCCATTCAACAAGATGGCGAGTAAGTTGCCTCTGCTCAACAAGCCGGGCCAGCTGCGCGGCCTGGCCACCAGCATCAGCTGCTATATCGAGATCGCGACGATGGTGCGGAGGTATGCGTGGACCGCGCTCTAGCCGCAGAGCACGTCACCGGCGCGTTCGGCGAACTGCGCCTTAGCGAGCTGCCCTCAGTCGACGAGTTGACCACCCTCATCGCCGAACTCGAGATCGAACTTGTCCGGGGATTGACCGAGACGGGCTTCCGCGCTGACATCTCACCGTTGCGACGTTCTGCTTGGTATCTACATGGGATCGCTTCGACCGCCGACATTTCTCGGTACCCAACCGAACAGCGCCGCCGCGCCTTCGCCGTCAGCGCCCACGTCCTTGACCTTCTCTTGGAGGACTCCACAGAGACGAGTCGAGTCCGGCTGACCACCGCATTCGCTGCACAGGTCGGATACCACCGCGCTGACGAGAGCCCGAACGCTGGTGCTGTCCATCGCAAGATGCGCGGAAGCCTGACTGAGCCGCCTGAGCTCACGGAAAGCGCGACCGTCGCACTGCACGCTGGAATTCTTTTTCTCGGCCTCGACATGACAACACTCAACCGACAACTGAGGACGTGGGCTAATGCCACTGCTTCACTAACCCGCGGCGCTCAGCTCGACAATCTTGACGGGACAATGTTCGGCCCGACGCAGCGGCTACTGCGCGGTATCGCAGACCTAGTCCGATACATGCGTGAAGGCAGCACCGACGCGCTCGAAGCTGCCCGCGGCCACTTACTGCGCGTCGTCCGCGCCGAAGTTGGTCTCAGCGACCTAGACACCCGCTGGGTCGCTGGACACCTACTGGCCTTAGCGGACGGCCTCGGTGAGCGCAGCATTTGGGCCGTGCTTCCCCCCGAGGTCCCCGCAGCAGTAAAGCAGGCGTTCACGCTCACTCGGCAACCGGTTCTGACGCTCTGGCCGCCACAGCGTGACCTCATCGCGCACCCAACGATGAGCCCGTTGAACCAAACGACATCGAGGCTCCTCGTGTCTGTGCCGACCAGTGCGGGAAAAACGCTTCTCGCGCAGTTGATCATCTGTGCGCATACAGCACAGGACGATCGAGACGTCTGCTACGTAACGCCGCTCCGCAGCCTTGGCCGAGAGATGCGCCAGGCGCTCCGGTCCCGATTGAGCTACCTAGACCGGCGCCTCGGCGCAGACCTCCCGGACGGTTTCGGTCCACACAACTTCGACGGCATCGACCTAGAGGACACAGAAGACGTCTCAGGCCAGACACCTCAGGTCGAAGTGATGACGCCCGAGCGACTCATGAACGCACTGCGGCAATCGCCGCAGGAGGTTCTGAGCCGGTTCAGCCTGTTCATCATCGACGAGGCGCACCTGATCGCTCAATCAGGGGGTCGTGGGCTGCTCCTCGAAGGACTATTGACCCTGCTCGACGCCAGCGGCGCGAGGTTGATGCTGTTCTCCGGCGTGATCGGCAACGCCGCCTCGCTCGCAGCGTGGACTGCGGACGGACAGGGAGAGGTGCTGTTTACCGACGAATGGCGAGCACCACGACGGCTGCACATCCTCACTGCCACGGACAAGATCGGGGATAGCCGAACAGTCATTCCCGGTCGCCGTGGCGCGCCAGACAAGACACGGTACGATCTACGCGCCCACCTCGCGGTCCGCCCAACACGAGCGACTGAGCGGCACCTAGTCACCAGCGACGACACCCCGATCGGTCAACTGGTCGTCGATGCAGACAACAAACGCAAGACCGGGCAAGGCAACACATCGCCCACGTACGTGACGACGGCCAAGATGTCCACGCTGCTACTTCGAGCGGGCAGCTTACTGATGGTCGTCTCCCAACGCGCCATCGCACGCAACGCAGCCAAGGTCATGGCTGCGGAGCTGGAGGACGACCCACACTCACAGGGCCTGGCTGATTCTCTAGCCGCGCGACTCGGCGCCAACCACCCTCTTATCGACTGCGTCCGCAAGGGTGTGGCCTACCACCACGCTGGGCTGCCCGTCGAGGTGCAGGAAGCTGTCGAGGACGCGATCCGCAACGAAATAATCAAGGCCGTGGTTGCGACGAGCACTCTCACCGACGGCGTCAATCTTCCCGTCAGAACGGTCGTGATTGCGACAACCGAGTACGACGGACAAGACCCCGGTCAACGCATGTCCGCCGCACAACTACTTAATGCCGTCGGCCGCGCCGGTCGCGCAGGTAAGGAGTCCGAAGGTTGGATCGTGCTCGCATTGCAGAAGGCCTTGGAAAGCACCGACTTCGACCGATTGACGCCCGCACCGAGCGACTTGGAAGTGCGTTCGAGCCTGACTGACGACACCGCCCTCGCTGCACTCGCTGAAGCAGAGGACTTGATAGCTCAGACGCAAGACGCGATCCTGCAACTACCTCCAGAACGTGCGACTGGCGGATTCGTCAACTACGTCTGGTTCATCCTCCACGCACTGGAGCATGTCCCCGACCTCAGCAATGCCCGTACGTGGCGAGACGTCGTCACACGACTGTTCGCCTTCACTCAGCTGCCCGACGATCTGAAGGCCCGGTGGCTGAGAATCGCCGAGGTAGTCGCTGACCGTTACGCGCAGACACCCCCAGCATCTCGCCGCCGTTGGGCGCAGGCTGGAACGAGCCTAGGATCAGCAACCGAGATCGAGGTCATAGCCTCGACTCTGGCCGACCAAGTGCAACTCCTCAATGGCTTCGAGGAACTGACGCTCTATGAGACTCTCGACCTTCTCGCCGAACAAGACGTATATACGAAACTGCTCCAGTTGCCTGAGCGGGGGAACTGCTGGAAATTTCGCGTGTCACCCAAAGGAGCTTTTATCGAGGTTTCCGCCCACGCGATCGTTCGTGACTGGATCGCTGGTCGTGAACTCACTGACCTCGCCGACACCCACCTAAGCGAGGTGACAGACCCAGCATTCCGACTTGAACAAATGGTCGACGCAATAAGCGAGGGAATGCAACATTATCTGTCGTGGACTGTCGGTCTCGTCATCGCTCAAGCGAACGACATCCTGCAGTCACGCTTGACCTTGGGACAGCTCTACAGAAATACCGCAGCCCACCTTCGATACGGTGTTGATACTCCCACGGCTATTGACCTGCTCATTCGGGACGTGAAATCCCGGAGCCTAGCTCGCGACATAGGCAAAATCGCACAAGACCGCGACCTGGATGAAGAGGGCCTGCGAGTTTATCTGAGCGAACAGCACATCCGCGGTTGGCGGCATAACCTCGGTGCGACGCCAACGGACATACTCGATCTGCTGCAGTACGTCCAAGGCAGAGACCGGCACAAGCTCGGCGAGATGATGGCCACTGGTTCGTCGACTGCGGAAGTGCAGTTGACAAGTCGTGGCCCGACAGTAGAGCCGGATGCTGAGTCCGTTCCTGTGACACTCGTTGCCTCCACCGACGATGGTGAGATCAAGGTCTTGGCTGACGATCGCACCCTTCTCGGCCTCGTCATCGCACGTGATCATGCTGGCGTCGCGGCAGTCCTAGACAGCGGCCTGCTGCTCGACTTCAGCTTGAAGAACACAACGGTAACGATGGAGCGTGCAGCGACAGGTCAACTACTTTTCACGTAGCCGGTCACCGCTTTGCAGTGAGTCCGCAAGAGCACTGGCTAGCTACAACGTGCGTCAAGCAGGGGCCAGTAAGATGCACAGTCCTCCCACGAAAGCAGCAGACGAGGGGTAATGACGACTCAGCTCAGGGCCCCTGCCCCCACCAGGACAGTGCGCACCGCCTTGCGCCCGACGCCTAGACGCCGGGAGATGGCGCGCATCGAGACTCCTGCGCGGAACAGACGTACTGCCTCGGCACTGTCATCGACGTCGAGCCCAAGACTGCGACGCGGTGTGTTCCGCCGTCGGAGGTGTGCGAACACCGTCGCACGATGAACTCCGTAGCCCTGGGCAAGCTCCTGGACGCTCGCTCCGGCCAGATAGTCTCCTATGAGACTGTCCACCTCCGAGGACGTGAGAAAAGTTTGAGCCGTCTCGATCCTCCTTACGATCGGACCCCGAACATCCTTCGACGGGGGTCCGCTGGTACGCCGCACGTCCCGGTAAACGCCCCGATACCAGCGGGTTGCCAGGGTTTTTGTCCGAGGGGGAAAGTTTGCGAACGTGTCACGTAGGGACCCCGAAGAGAAACATTGTCCCCGAGCAAGAAGCTCGGGGACAACGTTCTTTTCTGTTCATTCGGACGAATCTGGCATCTCAAGCGCTTCGCTTGTTGAAGCCATCACGGTCGAACTTGGGCGCAAACCTTTGTGTCCAGCATCCGTCCCCTTGAGGGCCGGGTTTCCTTGTGCCACGATTAGCTCCACGACAATAGTGGGCCCTTTCGCGACTCTGGCTGTTGGCGACAGCATGGCGCCAAGAGTCCCCTACGAACAACCACGAAATCAGGAGAACGCGGTGCGGACCAGGTCTGAGATTTTCGCCAGGGTCGCCTCATCCATGTCGTCCAGGAACCAGGCCGACGGCTTGAGTAGAGTGTCGGGCTCACGCTTAACCGTGGCCTTCTCGGAAATTCCGAAGGACATCACGCCGTCATCGAGTCGGAAGAACACCAGCACCGGGGTGCTGCGTCCCGTAGCGTAGCCCGGCATCCCGTACCAGATTCGCGGCTTCACCTTTGGCCCGGCGGACAGTATCGTCTCGTGGAGTTGAGCGCCGATCGAGGCGAAGGGTTCGGGCCATCCGGCAATCTTCTTCAGAACGGCCTGCTGATCCTTTTGATCTTTGCTCGATGAGTCTTTCGTGGTCGCGGACATCTCGTCCCGCCCTTCTCTCGCGCCGCATTCGCGGCAGGGTGTACACAACGGACCCCGGGTCTCGGGGCCGGTTGCGCAATCTCCGTCGCGGACGTGTTCTGGCCGGGGCCAGTCCCCTCCGCGAATGTGTCAGACGAGCACTTCGTCATCGACTGCGCGAGCGCACGGTAGGTGCCGTTGCCCAGCTTAGCAAAACGATGGAGGACTGGCGCGTGAGATACTGCTGGCATGGGTGAGCGCAACACCGTGGTTACGGTCTTAATCGTCATTGTCGCTGTCGTCGTAGCCTGGTGGCTGGTTGGCTTTTTGTGGAGTGCACTGTGGGCGGTGGTCCGACTCGTCTTCGTCGCTATTGTCGCGGTCGTGCTCTACGTGCTCATCAAGAGAGCACTCGATCGTTCCTCCGCGCGCGACTGACCAGGCCAGTCCACCGCCCACTCAGGTGCGGTGATGTGAGGGTTTAGTGCACTGCGGTGCCGACCCCTGACCTTCCTTCCGGTCCATCGGAGTCGTTCAGACGCTTACTCGGAGCACGGCCTGTGAGTGTACGGCTGGAGCCGATCACGTCGCCGGCTTTCCAATCTGCCCATCCGGGCCGACCAGCCATGAACTTCTCCACCTCGTCGTGCCCAGCGTTGAGTTGCGGGTCGTTCTCGAGGTAGTGCTTGGTCTCCCTTGCAACCAGCCCGGAGAGGAGGATGAGTCCGATCAGGTTCGGCAGGGCCATCAGGCCGTTAGCGATATCGGAGAAAGTCCAGACCGCGGCCAGCTCCACGGTGCAGCCAAAGTAGACGACAATCGAGAAGATGACACGGAACGGCATCACGCCGCGGCGACCGAAGAGGCGCTCCACATTGCGCTCACCGTAGTAGGACCAACCGATGATGGTGGTGGAGGCGAACAGCAGCACGCAGATGGAAACCAGCCAGAATCCAGAGGTACCCGGGAGCACAGTATTGAATGCCTCGCCGACCATCAGGGCCGGACTGATCTGGTTCCCGTCGGCGTCGGGGGTCTGCCAAACGCCGGTCACCACCAGCATGACGCCAGTGAAGCTCACCATAATGATGGTGTCGATGAAGGTCTGTGTCATCTGGACCAGGCCCTGCTGAGTCGGGTGGCTGGTCTTGGCTGCCGCCGCGGCCATCGCTGCGGATCCGAGACCGGACTCGTTGGAGAACAGTCCACGTGCCACACCCGTCTGGACGATCAGCATCACGGCGGCGCCGGCGAACCCGCCAACAGCGGATGTTCCGGTAAAGGCGTCAGTGAAGATGGTGACGAAAGCTGCCGGGATGGCGTCGAAGTGGAAGATCAGAACAATGGTCTGAGCCACTAGGTATAGCACCACCATGGCGGGGACGATACTGGCGCTCACGCGGCCGATGGATTTGATGCCGCCGACCAGCACAATCAGGGTGAACAGTGCCAACAGCACACCGGTCAGCCAGTGCGGCATCGACCATGTGTTGTTGAGGTTCTCCGCGATGGAATTGCCCTGGGTCATATTGCCAATGCCGAAGCAGGCGATGACGGCGAAGATCGCGAAGGATAAGCCGAGAATCTTCCCGAAGGGCCCCTTGATACCGCGTTCAAGGTAGTACTGCGGTCCGCCCGATTTCTCGCCCTTGGAATCGGTGGTACGGAAGCGGACGGCGAGGAAGCACTCGGCGTATTTGGTGGCCATGCCTAAGATTCCGGTGACCCACATCCAGACCAGAGCACCGGGACCACCGATCGCGATCGCGGTAGAAACACCCACAATGTTGCCGGTGCCGACGGTTGCGGCCATGGCGGTGGCCAGCGCCTGGAACTGGGAGATATCGCCGGCGTCGTCGTCGGCACCCTTGCGCTTCAACACGGCCAGTTTGAGTGCTTTTCCGAGCTTGTGGAACTGCAACCCGCGCAACCGGAAGGTCAAGTACAGACCGGTACCGACCAATAGCGGGATGAGAAAGAACATGCCCCAGATATAAGAGCTCACGTTGTCCAGGTAAGCCTGGACCTGTGGGGAAACCATGATGCCTCCGAGCGTGGAGGGGCCTCGCGGAAACGAGGACCCGGTGTCAGTGATGGTCGTCCTACTAACGGGGTCGCATACTCAGGCACAGGACATCCCAGCGTGTCTGCATCACGGCAACAGAATCTTCACCGCACCGAAATACCGTTGCCCCAGATCACGTTCTATTCGGAGCCGTCGTGGTCGAGGTCATAGCGATCGAGATCGTCGACGTCGTCGAAGTCCGATTCTTCTGGCGTGGTGAACTCCTCCGTGGGATGGTCTTCGCCCACCGCGTTCATGTAGTTGAGCCACTGCGGTGCCGCCAGAGTGGATCCCCAAAAGTCCTCGTGCGCGGTGCCGTTGATCGGTACTCCGGCCAGCGATGACAGTTCGGTGTAGCTGCCGACCCAGGATGCGGTGGCCAAGCCGGAGGTGTAGCCAATGAACCAGGTGGAGGACTCATTATTGTTGGTACCGGTCTTGCCCGCCATCGGGAACGAGGCCTCCCCTTCGGCCACACGCTCGGAAGCGATCAGCCCGAGAGTTTCATTGAGTTGGGCCACGGTGTCGGGGTCGACGGCCTCGGTGCAGTCCTCGGCAGGGACCTCGTAGTTATTTCCTGCGGCGTCGGTGACATCGCTGAGAATCCGGGGGCGGCAGTAGGTGCCGTCGGCGGCGAACGCAGCAAAAGCAGACGCTTGAGTGAGCGGGGAAACCTCTTCCGCACCCAGCACGAAGGACGGGTTGGCGGGGTTCAACGGTTCGCCGTCGTCTGCCCGGTGGATTCCGAGGTCCGTGGTCAACTCGGTGACATCACAGACATCGAGTTCGGCCAGGGTGGCCACGGTGGAGGTGTTGATCGACCAGTAGAGACCGTAGTCGACGGTCATCTCCTTGTTCATATCCTCGATGGCGTTGGAGATGTTCCACCCATCTTCGTCGGGAATCGCCACCTCTCCCCCGGGCTGGCACTGGGCGTCGAAGGTCGCGCCCTGCTCGTACTCATCGCGGGAGGCATCAACGGTGTCCGTCATGGAGTTCCCGGCGTCGATCCAGGCGGCCGCGACGAACGGCTTGAGGGTGGAGCCTGCCTGGAAACCGTTACCGCCGCCCATGTTCTGGTCCACGTTGAAGTTCAAGGTGGTGGCGCCGGCCTCATCAGCGGTGGAGTAGGTAGTGTTCTGCGCCATGGCCATGATGTTGCCGGTCCCCGGCTGCACGGTCACCAGCGAGGCGCCAGCTCCGGAGGGATCATCGGCGGGTACGGTCCTGGCAACTTCAGCGTCAGCTTCCTGTTGCAACGTGGCATCGAGTGTGGTGGTGATCTCGAGGCCGCCACGGTTCAACAGCGCCTCCCGCTCTTCGACGCTGTCCCCGAAAGCCTCGTCGCCCTGGATGGAACGGACCACGTAGTCGCACACGTACGGTCCGAAAGCGGCCGATTGGCACCCCGAGGAGCGCTGGTGGATATCAAGGTCGAGGTCCTGTGCGGATGCTTCATCACGCTCGGCTTCGGTGATGTAGTCGTTGCGGACCATGGCCTCTAATACCGCGTCCCGGCGTTCCAATGCCCCTTCCGGATTTTCCTCCGGATTGAGGCCGTTCGGGTTCTGGATCAGGCCCGCCAGCAGGGCCGATTGGGCCAGATTCAATTCGGATGCCGGGATCCCCCACAGGTATTGTGAGGCGGCTTCGACGCCGTAGTTGCGGCCGCCCAGCAGGACGATGTTGAGGTATCCGGCCAGGATCTCGTCCTTGCTCATCTCCTCTTCGAGGTCCACGGCGATGCGGGCCTCGTTGAGGCGATCGGCCACCGTGGTGGAGCCGGACATCGCGAGATCATCTTCGCCAGCCAACTGGTCGGCGTTGAGGATGAGCTGGCTGACGTACTGATGGGTGATGGTGGACGCACCCTGGGTGGTGTCGCTGGTGAGGTTAGACGCCGCAGCGCGTGCGATGCCGCGTAGGTCGGTTCCGTTGTGCTCGTAGAAGCGCTCGTCTTCAATCGCGACGACGGCGTGTTGCAGGTCCTCGGCGATCTCGTTGATCTCTACGGGTTGCCGGTTCTCCGCATAGAACGTGGCGATCTCGGTGCCGTCGGAGGCCAGGATGCGTGAAGGCACACCGATAGAGGCGTCCTCGAGTTCAGCCGGGTTCTCCTCCAGAATCTGGTTGCCGCCCTGGGCCATGGTGGCACCGGTGGAAGCCCACGGCAGGAAGAACCCGGCCACCAGCACTCCACACAGGGCACTGATACCGAAAAAGAGCGCGATCTTCCCGTAGATCGGCACGAGGCCGTGCCGTCGCTGGGACGAGGTCATGAGGTACTCCCGACGTCGAGACTTCAGGTGGCCCGTGGTGTGGTGACACAGTGGGGCGCGTTCGGCAGTGGACTGTACCGGGCGCGTCCGAGTACTTCCTGAACACGACCTGAATGTCCCGGTGTGGGTCAGGAATGGGGGCCGACCGGCGCGGGCCGCCGTCCCCCACGGGCGATCAAGGTCAACAACAGAGACACCACAACGCCAAACAAGATGCACACGACCATCGGCACCGCGGTCTCTTCCCCGCCCAGGCCCACCAGCGGGGTGGCAATACCGCCCAAAATGAACTGCGAGGCACCCATGAGTGCGGCACCTGCACCGCGAGTGGAACGGGTCGTGACGGTAAATGCCAGGGCGGAGGCATTGGACATCACCAGTCCGGCTCCACCGCTCAGGAGGAAGGCGCAGGCGATGAAGGTGGGGATGCTCAGCGTGTCGATGAATACCAGCAGCGCCATCGCGCTTCCGGCGCTCAGCGCGAGGACATTACCCAGCAGCAGCATGCGCGCCGGACCCGTGCGAGGAGCAACGCGGGCGTTGATGAGGTTGGCCATGATTAGCGCGGTGGCTCCGGCGGCGAAGGACATGCCGTACTGGATCTCGTTCATGCCCAGGATCCGTTGTCCGACGAAGGGCGATGCGGCGACATAAGACATGATGGCCACGAACACCATGGCGAAGGCGCCGACGTGGGCCACATAGAACCGCACACGGACCAGATCCCACATCGGCCGGTACATCGCCCCCAGCCCACCGGTGCGCCGATCGTGGGCGGGCACGGTTTCGGGGACGCCGACAAGAGTAACGAGGAACATCAGGGTTGCGATCACCGCGAGCACCGCCAGCACGCCGCGCCAGCCGAAGAACGTGGCGACCGCACCACCCACCAGGGGTGCGATGAGCGGCGCCACACTGACGACAGTGGAGATGAGGCTCAACGCGCGCACCGCGGTGCCGCCGGAACTCAGATCGACCGCGATGGCTCGGGCCAGCACGATCCCGGCTGCACCGGCGAAGCCCTGCACCACTCGCAGCGCCATGAACACTTCGATGTTCGGGGAAAACACCATCAGGATGGAGGTCAGGGCGAACAGCAGCATGGCGGTGAGCAACACCGGCCGGCGCCCCAGCCGGTCCGAGAGCGGCCCGTGGATCAGCTGTCCGCTGGCGATACCGGCCATAAACGCGGTGAGGGTGAGCTGTACCGACGACGCCGGAGCCCCCAGCGAGCTGGCGATATCCGTGAACGACGCCAGGTACATGTCGGTGGCGAAGGGACCCACAGCAGCGAGGAAGCCCAGCAGGGTCAGTAGTCCCGGTCCCAGGCCCCGCTGACCGGCGTCGTCGGACTTCATCCCGTGATCGGACGTCGGCGTCATGGGGTGAAGCTCTCCTCTCGCCCATCTCATCCGGTGAGATCGGCCCTGCCAAGGTGTCAGCACCCAGGATAGCCTGGGGAGGCACCACTCGCCGCCCGTACTGACACAACTCGACGAAGGAGTCACCTCATGTCCGTGGTCAAGATCAACGTCCTCACCGTTCCGGAAGGACAGGGAGCCGAGTTGGAGCGCCGCTTCGCCGCCCGCCGCAATGAAGTCAGCACGGTCACCGGTTTCGTAGGCTTCCAGCTGTTGCGCCCGGTCGAAGGTGAAGACCGCTATTACGTGGTCACCCAGTTCGACACCGAGGAGAACTACCAGGAATGGCTGGCCCACCGCCACAACGCCCAGGGTGAGTCCGGGCCCCGCCCCACCCCGATCTCCACTATGGCCACCACCATGGCGTTTGAAATCGTGGACCTGGAAGCGCTTGCCTCCGAGTAAGTCTCCCCGACCCGATACCCTTGAGCTGCCCCGCAGTCACTAGACTGTGGGGCAGCATTGTCACCACCGGCACCCACAGGAGCACCTTGACTATGGCGTATACGCCGCGCATCCGCCCCATCACCATTCACGGTGAGCCCGTCCTGCACCGCCGTGCCTCGGAGGTGGAGGAGATCGACGAGCACATCCGTGAGCTCGTGGCGGACATGCACCTCACGCAGCAGGCTGCCCGCGGTGTGGGTCTGGCCGCACCTCAAGTGGGTGTGGGACTGCGCATTTTCACCTGGGCTTACGAAGACACGGGCGAGGCGCCGAACCAGGGCGAGGTCATCAACCCGGTGCTCACGCTCTTGGGCAAGGTCTCCCAGGAGTCCCCTGACGCCGACTCCGAAACCGAGGGGTGCTTGTCCGTGCCCGGCTATGGTTTCCCTCTGAAACGCTCGGACCACGTACGGCTCCAAGGATTCACCGTCGACGGAGAGGAGATCGATTTCGAGGCGCACGGCTGGTTCGCCCGGATCATGCAGCACGAACACGATCATCTCGACGGCTACCTCTACGTCAACCGGCTCAAGGACAAGTGGGCGCGGCGCTGGAAAAAGGCGCTGCGGCGCGAGGGCTGGAATGAGGCGGGGCGGACGTGGATGCCCGGTGTGGACGCGGATCCCTTCGGACACGACGACGTCGACCACGAACACGACGACGTTGATACTGCCAACGCAGAGGAATCGAAATAGCCCACCCTGCCCATTAACTGAACGACCCGGGGTCGGCCACCTATCTGGTGGCTGGCCCCGGGGTCGTTACCGGTTCAGCTGGGCCATGTCGGCCCATGCCCGTGATTAGGCGCGTGGGAAGTGCGGAACGTCCTCGCCGGCCATCTTCTCAATGACACGGACCACTTGGCAGGAGTAGCCGTACTCGTTGTCGTACCAGACGTAGACAATGGCGTGGGTGCCGTTGTTCACGATCGTGGCCAGACCGTCCACCACGCCGGCGCGGTTGGAGCCGACAAAGTCCGAGGAGACGACCTCGGGTGAGTTGATGTAATCGATCTGGGCGCGCAGTTCACCGGTCAGCGACTCGGTGCGCAGCAGCGTGTTCAGATCCTCGGCCGTGGTGGGCTGCTCCAGTTCGAGGTTCAGGATCGCCATCGACACGTTCGGGGTAGGCACGCGGATCGCATTGCCGGAGAGCTTGCCCTTCAGCTCGGGCAGTGCCTTTGCCACGGCTTTGGCAGCACCGGTTTCGGTGAGCACCATGTTCAGACCCGCCGAACGTCCACGGCGCGAACCCTTGTGGAAGTTGTCGGTGAGGTTTTGGTCGTTGGTGTAGGCGTGCACCGTCTCCACGTGGCCGTGATCGATCCCGTAGGCGTCGTTGAGCACCTTCAGCACCGGGGTGATGCCGTTGGTGGTGCACGAAGCCGCCGAGAGAATCGAGTCGGACTCGACAATGTCACCGTCGTTGACACCGAACACGATGTTCTTGATGTCGCCCTTGCCGGGAGCGGTCAGCAGCACCTTGGAGACACCAGTGGCCTGCAGGTGCTGGTCCAGTCCTTCTTCATCGCGCCAGCGACCGGTGTTGTCCACCACGATGGCGTTGTTGATGCCGTAGGCGGTGTAGTCCACGGTGGTCGGATCCGAGGAGTAGATCACCTGGATGACGGTGCCGTTGGCGGTGATGGTGTTGTTCGCCGCATCCACGGAGAGGGTGCCGTCGAAGGGACCGTGAATGGAATCACGACGCAGCAGCGAGGCACGCTTGATCAGGTCGTCGTCGGAGTTCTTGCGCACCACGATCGCGCGCAGGCGCAGCGAGGAGCCGCCACCGGCGTGGGAGAGCAGAATGCGGGCGAGCAGACGACCGATGCGACCGAAACCGTAGAGCACAACGTCACGGGTGGAATCCACACCGGCGCCCTCGCCCCCGGCCACCTCGGCCAGCTCAGTGTTCAGGAACTCGCGTACATCGCCGCCCACTGCTTTGAACTTCTTGTTCAGCAGAGCCAAGTCGATGGAGCTGGCCCCGAGGTTCATCTCAGCCAGGGCTTCCACCAGCGGGTAGGTGTCCTCGAGCGGCAGCATCTCCTCGTCGATCTGACGGGCGAATCGGTGTGCCTTGATGATATCGATCACCGACTGGTGCACCAGCGTGCGCCCGTAGATGGAGGTCACCACGTTATGGTCGCGGTAGAGGGATCCCACCAGAGGGACCATCTTCTCCGCCAGCTCCTCGCGATGGCTCCACGCCTCGAGCTGGCCCTCAGGTGATGCAGTGTTGTCTGCCACAGGTTTTCCTCCCTGACCGGCGACTCTGCCGATCGGTTCGTCAGCTTGTTCGTCCAGTCTAAACGCCCGGACACGCCGTGACCGCATTCTCTTGAACCGGGACCTGAGCTACCGTGATCCCCAAGGAAACCTTCACGGATCTCACACACGACGACGAGGGATGATTGCCCATGTTGAATAGGTTCGCCGGGACTGGGGGCGCGATCAGCGTCGTCGCCGTCGGCTCCGCACTCGCCTTCGCCCTGGGGTCGCCACTGCTCGGACTGACACTGCTAGCCTTCTCGGTGGCGGGACTGCCGGTGCTGTTGGTCCTGGGACTGCGCCGTCAGCACACCCAACTGAGTGCAACCCTGTCGGGCGCCAGCTCCGGCGATGCCGCCCGCCTCAGCCTGCCACCCGGGGGTGAACGTGATGCCACCGCCCAGCTCCGCCTTGTCGTGGCCCAGCTCGCTG
This sequence comes from Citricoccus muralis, assembly GCF_029637705.1. NCBI lineage: Bacteria > Bacillati > Actinomycetota > Actinomycetes > Micrococcales > Micrococcaceae > Citricoccus > Citricoccus muralis. The sequence goes on along the minus strand of NZ_CP121252.1, from coordinate 1,498,888 downwards.
CCGAGGAAATCGCTCTGGCCACCGCTCGGGCCCGCCTGGAGGCACGCCTGGATGATCTGGAGAAGCGTCTGCCTTCGGACACCGATGCTTCATGACTTCCGCCGCTGAGCCCCACCCTGGCCTGGACCGCACCGTCGGGCAGCGCCAATCTTTCGGCAAGCACGCCGAACGGCCGGCCCACGCCGCACAGAGCACTCAGAAACTGCTGAACGGGAAGCTGAATCTGCCCCCGCACCCCGTCTGGACGGGCAATCTGCACGATTGGGCTGCGGATCCTTTCGGGGACCGGAACTGGCAATTTCAGTTCCATGCGCTGCGCTGGTTGAACCCGGTGCGCTGGCACGGACTCGACGGCGACGAGGCGGCCCGGGCGTTCTGGTGGGCGACCGTGGAATCGTGGGCCGACGCGAATATTCCCGCCGCCCAGGCACCGTCGTCGTTTGCCTGGGTCGACATGGCGGATGGGCTCCGCGCCACGGAGCTCAGTCTGGGCGTGGCCCTGGTCCCCGCGGCACAGGAGGCACGGTACCGTCAGATTCTGCAATATCACCGTGACTGGCTTGCCGATGAACAGCACCTGGTGGGCGGCAACCACGGGCTCTTCCAACATCTGGGACTGCTGCTCACGGCTTCGGTGTTGCGTGATCGCCCCGGACAGGAACTGGCCCGCGACCGGTTAGAGGCGCAGTTGCGGGAAGCGTTCGACACCCAGGGGATCAATGAGGAGGGCTCAGCTGCCTACCATCAGTCCAACCTGGTGTGGTGGACACAGGCGGTGGCCCGACTCCGTGCCGAGGGGCTCGATCTGGGCCCCGACGCCGATCACCGTTTGGAACGCGCCGGGGCCGTGCTGGCCCACCTGAGTCTGCCGTTCGGTCAGCTCCCCCAGATCGGGGATTCGGTGCGAGCCAAAGTCCGCACCGGGCTGCATCCGCACACCGATTTCGTGGCGACCCTCGGCAAATCCGGCACCCGGCCGGACCAGCGCGTGCTGCACACAGAACGCGGGCTCACCGTGCTTCGCTCCGGCTGGGGACGGCATCGGGCGCTCAACCGGGAGACACATATGGTGGTACGCCATGGTGCCGAGTTGCTGCGGCATTCGCACCAGGACCGGCTCAGCGTCCACTACGCCACCGAGGGGTTGCGCTGGCTCGTCGACGGTGGGTTCCACAGCTATCAGCACCATGATCCGGTGCGTGATTTTCTGCGTTCCCGGTCTGGGCACAACGTGCCGATGTTCCCGGACCTGCCTTATCGTTCCCCGGATGAGGTTCCCGTGGTGCGCTGCAGGTTTTCCGACGACGTCGATGAACTGCTCTTGCTCGACGACGGCCACACGGCGGCGATGCTCACGCGTCGCATCGTGTACTGCTCAGGCCCGGACTGCCTGCTGGTGATCGACCACGGGCGCTCCGCCGTGCCCACCGCGCTCATCCAACCTTGGCTGGTGGAGATCGGTGCCACCGTGGAGCAGCACCCAGACCAGAACCGGGTGGTGCTAAGTGGCACGGTGAACGCCCGGCAACCCCGGGTGCATCTGCAGTGGCTATGCCCGGTGGACCTGGACGTGCACCGCGCCGTCGAGGCGGAGAAGACCGAAGCAGGCGACCTGCGCGGCTGGATCGGCACTCGGTGGAAAACCCAGGAACCCTCCACCGTGGTGACCGCGAGCGCCTCCGGCTGGGAAACGACCCTGGCGGTGGCGATCTCCCCGGAACTCGAAGAGCCGCTCGAGATCACCCGTGAGGACACAGAGACCGCGTGCGATCAGGAATTCTCGCTGCGGCTGCGGCGCGGGGATCGTAGCTGGATACTCGCCCTGGACGTGACGGGAGCGACGCTGCAGACGCTCACGGGCTGAGGTGGGCGGGATGGAGCGGGCATACGCCGGGTTCTGTCCCGGGGAGCCGTTACCCGCTCCCCGGTGATGGCCATCCATCTAGGCGCGCCGTTGCCGACGCGCTCGAGCGACCAACCCGGATGCTCCGGCGAGCCGCCGTCAAGCACATCCTGTTCGGTCTTGCACCGGATGGGGTTTACCGATCCGATCCAGTCACCTGGACCGCTGGTGGTCTCTTACACCACCCTTTCACCCTCACCCCGTGACGGGGCGGTCTGCTTTCTGTGGCACTGTCCTGCGGGTTACCCCGAGTGGGCGTTACCCACCATCCTGCTCTGTGGTGCCCGGACGTTCCTCGTACCGTCACGACGAGCGTGCGGCACGCGGCCATCCGCCGCTCCATCCCGGGAACTAGTCTAACGCCGACGGCGCATCTTGCTGACGGTACAGTGGAATCGTGCTGATTCTTCTCCCTCCGTCCGAAGGTAAATCTGCGCCCGCCTCGGGTGCTCCGATCGATCTCGACTCCTTGCTGTTGCCGCAGCTCAGCGGAGAACGCCACACCCTGATGGGCACGCTCGAATCGGTATCCGGTACCCCCGGTGCGCTCAAGGTGCTCGGGGTGGGCGCCTCGCTCGCCGCTGAGGTAGAGGCAAATCTTCACCTCACCACGAATCCAGCAGCCCCTGCTCACCAGGTGTATACCGGTGTCCTCTACGACGCCCTGGATTATGCCAGCCTCTCCAGCGCCGCAAAGCGCCGGGCCCGGTCCTCCGTGGTCATCTTCTCTGCGCTCTTTGGTGCCACCGGAGTGGCCGACCGGATTCCCGCCTATCGGCTCTCGACGTCGGCGAAACTCCCGGCTATTGGAGGTTTGGGCGCCTGGTGGCGGCCGCGGCTGACCCCGGGGTTGAATCTGTTAGCGTCCCGGTCCGGAGTGATCGTGGACTGCCGGTCCGGCGGCTATGCGGCCCAGTGGAAGGCTCCGGCACCGAAGACCCTGGCTGTCGATGTGTTCCAGATGCGCGACGGCGAGATGAAGGTCGTCTCGCACTGGGCCAAGCACACTCGGGGTCGGGTGGCCCGCGCCCTGCTCCACGCCGATGCGCGCCGGGTGCGCACGCCCAACGCCGTCGTGGAATATCTGAACTGGGTAGGTAGCGCCGAGAACCCCGACGCCGAAGACCGCTGGAGCATCAACCATGTGCCCAGCCAGGGGTCCCGCCCGGGCGTGTTGCGGGTGGTTCTGCCCGAAGAGGCCTAGTCGGCGACGAGTTCGACCTCGAAACCGTCGGGTGACTCCAGGTAAGCGGCGTAGTGACGGCGTCCCCCGGCGTAGGGGTGACGATCCGGGAACATCAGGGTGAAGCCCCGCTGCACGGCATCCTCGGTCAGCGCGTCGACCGCTTCGCGGGGTCCGGCGTAGAAGGCAAGATGATTCATCCCTGGCCGGCGCCGCTCGTGTGCCGCCTCCGTGACGTCGGAGCCATGCTCGAGCACGATGTACTCCCCTGCCCCCTGGTAGCTGGTGCCCTCGGACCATTCGCCACTGATCTCATAGCCCAGTTCGGTCAACAGCCAACCCAGGGTGTCGCGGGCCCGGGCCAGGTCTGGCACCCAGATCTCCACGTGATGCAGTCGTCCGAGTCGGCGCGGTGGTGCTGCGGGCGCGCTGGCCGTGGTGTCCGGCGTGTTCGGCGACGACGCCACGCTGAGTGCTGAATCTGCTTCCACCCATGCGGTGCCCGCTGCCCCGGCGTCCATGGCCTCGTTGGAGAGCAGGTCGGCGTCTTTATTCTTCTCCCGAGGGATCCATTCATAGCTGACCTGATGGGCGGGCAGAACCGCGTGAGCTTCCATCGCCAACCGCTTCATATCGGCGTTCTTGATCTTCCAGCGCCCCGTCATCTGCTCGACCACCAGCTTCGAGTCCAGCCGTGCCCGGACCATGGCGTTCGGATTAAGGTCACGCGCCATGGTCAGCCCGGCAATCAGCCCCGAATATTCGGCGACGTTGTTGGAGGCTATGCCCAAAGGAGCAGCATCGATGGCCAGCAACTCGCCCGAGTCCGGATCACGAACCAGGGCTCCGTAGCCGGCCACCCCGGGGTTACCGCGGGAGCCGCCGTCGGCTTCTACGATCAGGTGCGTCGGTGCCGTGGCGGCATCGGTAGGAGGGTTCATCGGGCGGTAGCCTGGCCTTTCACATCGGTGTCGTCGTTCACGGGCGGATCAGCAGCGCGTCGGTTTCGGGGCACCGGGCCACTTCAGTGGGTTCCAGCGCCTGAATGGCTTCGAGCTCAACCGGTGACAGTGCCATACCGGAGGCACCCGAAATGTTGCCTTCCAGCCGTGCAGCACCGATCCCACCGTTACGCTCACGCGCCCGTTCATAGGCAGCTATCAAAGTTTCGGGCAGCAAGGCGGCTAGTTCTGCGCGCTGGGCGAGCAGTGCCTTGCCGCGACCAGCAACCTCCTGCAGTTCTGCTTGGACGTGTTGCTCCCGCGCACTCACGTGGTCGCGGACGGCGGCGAGGCGGGTGCTGGCCGCAGTCAGCGCGTCCTCGGCTGTTTCGGCGTTCTCCATCGCAGCAAGTTGTTGCTCCTCGTGGTCCTGCAATAGCGACTCGAGGGTTTCCAGTTCATGTCCCATGTTCTGCAGTTCCTTGGCGCCACCCTGTCCGGCGTCGAGGCGCGAGCGGGTCTGGTCGCGTCGGGCCTGGGTGCGTTCGACGCGTTCTTCGGCAGTGGCCAGCTCCGTTCGTGCGGTGTCTGCGGCACCGGAGAGTTCGGTTTCTTCGGCCGCGATCGCATTCGCCTGGGTTTTGAGCTCCCGTAATTGCTCGTCCGAGCGCAGGCGCCCCATCTGAGCCCGGGCAGCGTCGGTGTCGGAATCGAGGCGCTGCAGTTCCAGCAGCCGCTGTTGTTCCTCGAGGGTTGCGGTCAATGCCATGGTCTGGTCCTCTCGTCTGCGGGAAATCCGGCAATGTCGGCACGATACTGCGTCGGTGCTGCGGTCGTACTGTCAGCGTCGTCAGGGCCCATAGCGTCCTTAGCGTCCGGGGGTCAAGATGAAGTCCCACGGGTCGGTGTTCACCGAGGACACCGCGCACTCGACGTCGTACCCGCGATCTGCCAACGCCCGCTGGGTGGCCTCGGCGGCCTCGGGAAGCCATAACCATTCGGAGGCGAAATGGGAGACGTCGATCAGATACGGCCGGTCCCCGGTCAGCCCCGCAGCCTCGCGCGCTTCGGAGGCCGGATGGTGTCGTAGGTCCGCGGTGACATACACGTCTGCCTGGGCCGCGCGGACGGCGTCGAAGAGTGAGTCTCCTGCCCCGCCACACACGGCCACGGTCGACACCAGGCCGGTCGGGTCTCCGGCAACGCGGACTCCGCCGGCCACTGAGGGCATCGCAGAGAAGACTGCGGTGGCGAATTCCTGCAGCGTCTGGGCCGCGGGAAGTTCTCCCACGCGCCCGATGCCTTCTTCGTCCAGGCCGGCGCCAGCTCGTTGCAACGGTCGAATATCGCGTAAGTCCAGAATCCGGGCAATCACGTCCGACACCCCACCCACCGCAGAGTCTGCGTTGGTGTGGGCGGTCACCAGGGCGCACCCGGATTCGATCAGCGTGTGAATCAACCGCCCTTTGAATCCGGTGGCTGCCACCGAGTTGACGGGCTTGAGCAGCAGTGGGTGGTGGGTGATCAACAGATCAGCTGCGTGATGCACCGCCTCATCGGCCACCGCTTGCACCGGGTCGACAGCCCAGTGGATGCGCCTGATCCGGGCGTCCGGGCGCCCTGCCACCAGCCCGGTCGCGTCCCACTCTTCACTCAGCGCGGCAGGCCAGAGGTCTTCGAGCACCTCCAGCACCTCGGACAGTCGCGGGGCGCGGGCGTCGTCGGGGCGGTGGATGGTACGCGACGATGATTCGACACTCATAGCTCCCATTCTTACACTTCCCCGCAGCCACATGCGGGGATCTCAACAGGCCCGCTCAGGAATGTTCTGGGCCGGTCCCGACTTGTACAGGGTGTGAACGTGCTGAATCCACACAGTCCCGAGAAAACCACCGTCGAGTTCGATCTTGCCGGCGGATGTTTCTGGTGTCAGGATGCCATCTACCGCACCGTGCGCGGCGTGAGCTTCGTCGAGTCCGGCTATACCGGCGGCTCCTGGCCGAATCCGAACTACGAAGCCGTGTGTACCGGGCAGACAGGCCACGCCGAGGCGGTGCGGGTACGTTTCGACCCGGACATCGTTCCCGCGGAGGTTATTCTCGACATCTTCTTCGCCTCCCACGATCCGACCACCCTGAATCGGCAGGGCTACGACGTCGGCACCCAGTACCGGTCGGCCATGTTCCCGCATGATGACGCACAGGCCCAGCTCTTCCATGACGCCATCGAGCGCGCCCAGCAACTCTGGAATGACCCCATCGTCACCACGATCGAACAACCCGATATCTGGTACCCGGCCGAGGACATCCACCAGGACTTTTACCGGAAACGTCCCGACGTCGGCTATTGCCAGGTCATCATCAATCCGAAACTCGCCCGAGTGCGGCAACATTACTCAGCGTGGCTGGAAACATGACGTTTTCGCACACCACCGCCTAAATTGGAATCCTGGAAGCTTTGTGCCCCAACCCTCTTGTGAAAGGACCTCATTCATGGCCTCTCTGCTCAACAACATCACCGAAGCGGTCGGCAACACCCCGCTCGTCCGCCTGAACCGCGTGGGCCAGGATCTGCCCGGAAACATCGCGGTCAAGGTGGAGTTCTACAACCCGGCCAACTCGGTGAAGGACCGCATTGGTGTGGCGATCGTCGACGCCGCCGAGAAGTCCGGTCAGCTCAAGCCCGGCGGCACCATCGTGGAGGGCACATCCGGTAACACCGGTATCGCCCTGGCCATGGTGGGCGCGGCCCGCGGCTATCGCGTGGTGCTGACCATGCCCGAGACCATGTCGAATGAGCGCCGGGTCATGCTGCGCGCCTATGGTGCCGAGATTGTCCTGACCCCGGGTGCCGATGGCATGCGTGGCGCCGTCGAGAAGGCGCAGCAGATCGTGGCCGAGTCCGACAACGCGATCTGGGCTCAGCAATTCGCCAACGAGGCCAACGTCGCCGCCCACTACGACACCACCGGCCCCGAAATCTGGGACGCCACCGACGGCGCTGTGGACATTCTCGTGTCCGGCATCGGCACCGGAGGCACCATCACCGGCGCCGGCCGCTACCTGAAAGAGCAGAAGCCCGAGGTCACCGCGGTGGCCGTGGAGCCTGCTGACTCCCCCATCCTCTCCGGTGGCAACCCCGGCCCTCACAAGATCCAGGGCATCGGCGCCAACTTCGTGCCCGAGGTCCTCGACACCGAGGTCTACTCCGAGGTGTACACCGCAACCCTCGATGAGTCCGTGGCCGCGGCCCGCGATCTGGGCGTGAAGGAAGGCATCCTCGGCGGAATCTCCACCGGTGCGATCATCGCCGCCGCTCTGGACCAGGCCAGCCGCGAGGAAAACCGCGACAAGCTGATCGTCGCCATCGTCCCCGACTTCGGTGAGCGCTATATCTCCACCGTGCTGTACGAAGACATCCGCGGCTGACCGCGGTTCCACACCTGGAATACTGATATCGTGCCCGCTGTTGCACCACAACAGCGGGCACGTTCGCGTACCACCTCAACGGACGCGCTCACATCACCTCATCTGCAGGCAGGCGAAAGGCAAGCATGGGCATCTTCTCGCGCATGAAGGAAGACATCTCAGCGGTGCGCGGGCACGATCCGGCCGCACGCGGCAATATGGAAGTAGCGCTCGTCTACTCCGGTCTGCACGCGGTGTGGATGCACCGGGTGTCCCATCGCCTCTGGCAAAACGAGAAACTGCGCACTCCGGCGCGGGTGCTCTCCCAGATTTCCCGGTCTTTGACCGGCATTGAGATTCACCCCGGCGCCACGATTGGCCGCCGGTTCGTGATCGACCATGGCATGGGCGTGGTCATCGGTGAAACCGCCGAGATCGGCGACGACGTGATGATCTACCACGGAGTCACCCTGGGCGGTCAGTCCCTGGAGAAGGTCAAGCGCCACCCCACCCTGCGCGACGGCGTAGTGGTGGGTGCCGGGGCGAAGATCCTCGGCCCCGTCGACATCGGCGCTGGCACCGCGGTGGGCGCCAACGCCGTCGTCGTCAAGGACACCCCGTCTGACTCGATCGCCACCGGTGTGCCGGCGACCTTCCGGGCCCGGCGGGGCAAGGAGGAAAAGAAGCCTGCCGTGGACCCTGCCGAGTACGTTGACCCGGCGATGTGGATCTAAGGAGATCTGCGCGGGTTTGACCCGGTCTGAGGCTTAGGCCTCAACTTCGGTCCGGTCCCCCGACCACAGCGTGTGGAAGGTGCCTTCGCGGTCAACGCGGCGATAAGTGTGGGCGCCGAAGTAGTCACGTAGCCCCTGGGTAAGTGCAGCGGGCAGGCGCTCCTGTCGCAGCCCGTCGTAGTAGCTCAGAGCCGATGAGAACACCGGAATCGGCACGCCCGCGGCCGAAGCTACGCTCACCACACGTCGCCATGCAGGAACGGCTGCACCGATTGCCTCAGCGAAGAACGGCGCGAACAGCAGGTTCGCGGGCTGATCGGCTGACGTGGTGCCGGGTTCCGGGTGGCGGGTGGTGTCACGCCCACCGAAGGCACGCATAATGTCATCCAGCAGGTCCGCCCGAATGATGCAGCCATCACGCCACACCGAAGCGATCGTGCCAATGTCCAACGGCCAGCCGTATTCAGACGCCGCGGCACGCAGCATGTCCAGGCCCTGAGCGTAGGACACCAGCTTCGAGGCATACAGGGCCAGTCGGACGTCTTCTACGAAAGCCCCAACGTCAGCAATCTGGACGTTTTCGGTGCCGGACACCAGCACAGAGGAAGCCGCATCACGGACCGCGCGCTGCGAGCTCAGCGAACGGGCGAACACCGATTCCGCAATCGCACCGATGGGTGAGCCCACATCCAACCCGGAAATAGCCGTCCAACGACCTGTGCCCTTCTGGCCCGCCTCGTCAACGATCACATCCACGAGCGGCTGACCGGTGGCGGCATCAACCTGTTCCAGCACCTCGGCGGTAATCTCGATCAGGTAGCTGGCCAGTTCAGTCTCGTTCCAGGCGCGGAACACCCCGGCCTGTTCTCGTGGCTCCAGACCACCGACCTGGCGCAACAGGTCGTAGGCCTCGCCGATGACCTGCATGTCGGCGTATTCGATGCCGTTGTGCACCATCTTGACGTAGTGGCCAGCACCGTCGGGGCCGATCCACGCGCAGCAGGGCTCACCCTCAAAATCAGCGGAGATGGATTCCAGCAGCGGGCCGAGTGCCACATAGGATTCCCGCGAACCGCCGGGCATGATGGCCGGACCGTTCAGGGCGCCCTCCTCGCCGCCAGACACGCCGACGCCCACGAAATGCAATCCCTTTTCAGCCAGGGCGGCCTCACGACGGCGCGTGTCCTCGTAGTGAGAGTTACCGGCGTCGATAATGATGTCCCCGTCGTCGAGGAGATCGACCAGCTGATCAATGACGGCGTCCACGGGGGCACCGGCCTTGACCATGATGAGCACGCGGCGCGGGGCCTTGAGGCTATCGACCAGTTCCTTCAGCGACTCGGTGGCAACGAACTCGCCGTCATCACCGTGGGCACTCATAAGATCATGAGTTTTCTGCGCGGTGCGATTATGGAGAGCGACGGTGTATCCGTTGCGTGCGAAGTTCCGGGCGAGATTCGCGCCCATCACGGCGAGTCCGGTCACACCGATGTCTGCTTGAGCACCGCTCATGTTCACTCCTTCGATGAAGACGATCGTCTTCTCTGGGTATCGTTCTGCTGCACTCCAGATTACGCACCCGCGCCCGGTTTGGCACGCCGCCCCACGGTGCGAGGACACACCTCACACCAACGCGAATCAGTCGCCGACGGCCTCGCGACCGCGCCGCACAATCAACGGATCCGGAGTACCCACGACGTCGTGGTCCTTGCCCTCGTAGTCGTACTGGCTCAGGAAGTAGCGCATCGCGTTGAGCCGGGCACGCTTCTTGTCATTGGACTTGATGGTGATCCAGGGCGCGTGGTCCGTGTCCGTGTGCAAGAACATCGCCTCTTTGGCGTCCGTGTAGTCTTCCCAGCGGTCCAGGGACTCGAGGTCCATGGGAGACAGCTTCCACTGGCGCACCGGATCCAGCTGACGGATAGCGAAGCGGGTGCGCTGCTCCGTCTGGGTGACCGAAAACCAGAATTTAGTGAGGTGGATACCATCGTCGACCAACATCTTCTCGAAGAGCGGGGTCTGCTCCATGAATGAGTGGTACTGATCGTCGGTGCAGAATCCCATCACGCGCTCCACGCCGGCACGGTTGTACCAGGAACGGTCGAAGAGCACGATCTCGCCTTCTGTGGGGAAATGATCAATGTAGCGCTGGTAATACCATTCACCGCGCTCGCGTTCATTGGGTTTATTGAGTGCCACGGTGCGGGCGGTGCGCGGGTTGAGGTGCTCAGTGAACCGCTTGATAGTGCCGCCCTTACCAGCAGCGTCGCGGCCCTCGAACACTAGGATCAGCCGTTGGCCGGTGTCCTCGCCCCAGTACTGCAGCTTGAGCAGCTCGATCTGGAGCTTGTACTTTTCCAGCTCGTACTCTTCCCGTGTCAGGCGCGTCTCGTAGGGGTAATCCTCTTGCCAAGTCTCGACCGCTTTGCCCTGAGGATCGATCAGATCCGGGTCCGGGGTGTGACCATCGGCAATGGTATATCCGCCTTCGCGCATCTTGTCGATGAACTCGCGAAGATTTTCGCGCGGGGAATCCGGACTCAGCAGCTTCATGGGTCTCCTTCACGACAAGCGGGTGCCTCGATGACACCACCCACTATTGTCTCCTACAAATAGACAGCGGGGACAGCATGCGTCAACGCTTCGGTGGACAACGGGGAGACAGCTGGTGAACGATCCCCGCGCTATCTAACCGTCACCCTCCGTGACGAGCCGCGCCAACAGCGCGATCACCCGGTGGTGATCCTCTTCATTCAGAGGCGTGAGCAGCTCACGCTGCAGCACCTCCACCGCGGGAGTCAGCTCCCCGAGCAGTGCGCGCCCCTCATCGCTCAGCCCGATCATCCTTTGCCGCTTATCGCGGCCTTCCTGGCGTTCCACCAGGCCGCGACGCGCCAGGCGTTGAATCACCGACGACGCGGTCGAGCGATCCACCCCGGCACGTACTGCCAAATCTGACTGCTTGGTCGGCTCCCCTGTTTCCAGACTAGTCAAGACGGCGAACTGCACCGAGGTGGTGTCAGTCGAGACGAGCTGACCCCACAGCCGTGAATGCCGTTGCTGGGCTAGGCGTAATACTTGCCCAGGCCGCCCCGGCGCCTCGGCCGCATCTTGAGTGTCACCGAGCGCGAACCAGCGGGGCATCGCCCAATCCAGATCCGCCGACGCGAGTGGTGAACACAAGCGTTCCTGCACCTGACGCACGGCAGGCTGAACGACCCGCACGACGACCGCAGCAGGCGGGCGGGGCTCAATCACCCGTCGCCGGGAATCCAGCGGATGCGGCACCCGTTGCAACCAGCCCTGCGCCTCAAGTCGGCGCATCATTTCGGCGCCGGTCGAGACGTCTAGTCCGGCACGGCCGGCCACGCTGCCCTGATCCCTAATACCCCAGTCGTCTGCCCAGTGGACCACAGCCTCCAGCACTGCGAACTGTGAGGAGGTCAGGTCCGGGTCCACGATCTCAGCCCAGAGTTCCGCGTGACGCTGCTGCGCCCGGCGCAACAGGTGCCCTACCGCACGACTCAGATCCATCGGCTCCGCCTTCCCCACTCTTTCCTTACACTTTCCTTGCATTTGCCTTCACTTCGCGCCGGACGTGACGAGATTCTCACCCCCACTGGACGCAGTTGCACCTGAAAGAACAACGTATACCAATGAACCCCATATGACCGACACCTGGCGTGACAATGGAGGAATTAAAACGACTCGCACCAACCGATCAGTGGCGTGAGTCACTATCACGGCGTACACTGAACCTTAGTTAGAACGCATACAGAAGGTTATTGATGCAGTACCATCTCGACGGATACACCTACGGCGATCCTGCCATTGCCGCTCCTGCCCCGGGCCACACCGATCAGCAAGGTCCACTGCCCGATCAGGTTGATGTGCTCATCGTTGGGACCGGACCGGCCGGAGCTGTCCTGGCCGCGCAGCTCTCCCATTTCCCTGAAATCATCACGCGCGTGGTCGAACGACGCCAGTCTGCCTTGCAGCGCGGGCACGCCGACGGCGTGGCTTGCCGTACCGTGGAGATGTTCAACGCATTCGGACTCGCCTCACGACTGCTCGATGAGGCCTACTGGGTCAACGAGACCACATTCTGGGCTCCGAGCGCGCAGAACGGCACCGAAATAGAACGCACAGACACGATTCAAGATGTCGCCGATGGGCTCAGCGAGTTCCCGCATGTCATCGTCAACCAGGCACGCATGCAGGAGCTGCTTTTCGACCACGCGGCCCGCTCCCCCTCCCGCCTGCAAGTGGACTACGGATACCACTACCTCTCACAGACCACCGATCGGGACCAGGACTATCCCGTCGAAGTCACGCTCGCGGAAACCGACGAGGACAACCGGCCCACCGGCACCACGCGCACCCTTCGCGCCCGCTACGTGGTCGGCTGCGATGGCGCCCGCTCCGCGGTCCGCGAGTCCATTGGCCGCGCGCTTCAGGGGGACGCACAAAATCACGCCTGGGGTGTGTTGGACGTGCTGGTGGACACCGATTTCCCGGATATCCGCAAGAAGTCGGTGATCCGCTCCGAACAGGGATCAATCATCATCATTCCCCGCGAGGGTGGTCACCTGGTCCGCTTCTACGTTGATCTGGGCACCGTTGACCCCGCCGATTCCGAGTTCCGTACTCGGACGCAGGTCGACGACGTCATCGCTGTGGCCAACCGCATCATGACCCCCTTCACGGTGTCAGTGGCACACGTGGCCTGGTGGAGTGTCTATGAAGTCGGCCAGCGTCTGGCGGATGGTTTCGACGACGTCGACGGACGGAGCGACGATGCTCCGCGGATCTTCATCGCCGGCGACGCCTGCCACACGCACTCAGCCAAAGCCGGTCAAGGGATGAACGTCTCCATGCAGGACACCTTCAATTTGGGTTGGAAGCTCGCCGCAGTACTGCAGGGACGGGCACCCGGGTCCCTGCTCCACACCTATTCACAGGAACGCCAGGTCACCGCCGCCGAACTCATCGACTACGACACGCGCTGGTCAAAGATGGTCGGTTCTCGTTCCGCCGACACTACCTCCGACGACGCCGTCTCAGCCTCCGATGTCCAGCGCCAGTTCGTGGAGGGCGGCACCTTCACCGCCGGCTTCGCCACCGAGTATCAACCGTCGCTGCTCACCGGGTCCTCGGAGCACCAGCACCTGGCGCCCGGGTACCCGGTCGGCAAGCGTTTCCATTCCGCCCCGGTGATCCGGGTTGAGGATGCCCGTCCGCTGCAGCTAGGCCACACCCACGACGCCGACGGTCGTTTCCGAATCTATCTTTTCGCCGACCGGAATGGGCTCGCCCCCGATTCGGCCGCCCGCAACTGGTGCGAGCGTTTTGACACCGACCCTGTATCCGCACTGAACCAATTCACTCCAGCCGACGCCGAACGCGACGCCGTCTTCGATGTCCGCGCCATCGTTCAGCAGAAGCACCTCGAGGTCGATCCGACCTCGTTCCCCGAGCTGTTGCGTCCGCGCAAGGGTCCTTTCCAGGTGGTGGACCACGAGAAGGTGTTCTCGGCCGAGGTCACCAACGGGTTCTTGCTCGGCTCGATTCCGGGACTGTCCGCCACCGAAGACATCTATTCACTGCGCGGCATCGACCGTGATGCCGGTGCCGTCGTCGTGGTGCGTCCGGACCAATACGTCGCCCAGGTGCTGCCCCTGGATGACTACGCAACGCTCGACGCCTACTTCTCAGGGTTCCTGCTCGAGCAGGCCTGAACCTTCCGAAACAAATAGAAAACCGCGGGGTACCGTGCCTAGAGACTGGCACGGTACCCCGCGGTGTTCGTGGTGGGTCCTACCGGGATCGAACCGATGACCTACTCGGTGTAAACGAGTTGCTCTACCAGCTGAGCTAAAGACCCATGTCGCCGTGGCGACCCCAGCTATCTTACCCGACGTCGGGACGTTTTGCTGACACCATCGCGTCGACGTGTTGTTCAACCGTACGCGGGCGAGAGGGTTCTCCCACCACACGGGCCATTTCGACGCCATCTGTGGTGATCAACACGCTGGTACGGCAAGGCCGACCGGTCTCGGAATCGAAACAGCCCAGTCGCTGTGCCGCTGCGCCGTGCGGCCAGAAATCCGAGAGCAACGGGGTGGTGATCTGGTGCTCGTCGGCGACGGCCCGCAACACGGGGGCGGCGTCCGGGGCGATCACCCGCACGCCGATGCGCTCGGGAAAGCACAGTTGCGCCAGCTGATCGATCCACCGCAACTCGACGGTGCACACTGGGGTGAACGCCCCGGGGAGAAAGACCAGCCAGACCCCGTTCAGAGATCCTGCCTCAGCTTCGGCCGCCGCACCTTCCGGCGCTACCACCGGCGGCCAGGCCCACGGTTGACCGAATTGGTCACGCAACCGCGGTTCGGTGGGTGCGGGGACCTCGGTCACCGCTTGGTGCGGGTTTCCAGGCGTGTGGCCTGCCAGTCCTGGCTTACCCCGGCCGTGGTGGTGGGATTGAAACCTGCAGTACCGGCGGCCTCGGTGATGTCTGCTTGGTTGACGTGCCCGGGCTGAGAATTGCGCGGGGTGAGCAACCACACGGGGCCGCCGTCAAGCGAACGCTGGGAATCCACCAAGGCATCCGTCAACTCAGTGACATCACCGTCGTCGGAACGCCACCACAGGATGACGGCGTCCACCGGCTCTTGGTCCTCTTCGGTAAGCAGCTCTTCGCCCAGAGCATCTTCCAGTGCGTCGCGGAAATCGTAGTCGACGTCGGAATCGTAGCCGAGTTCCTGCACGAGGTCTCCGCTGGACAGTCCCAGCTTCGCCGCCACACCCTCATCGGGAGATTCCTGGGCGGACTGGGCGGACTCTGTCTGGTTCACAACGCTCCTTCTAGATCTTGAAGCGCCCTGAAAACTGGCCCCAGGACGCACTGCGATACCGGTGTGTCTCTACCATAATGGCACTGGTGCGCCTTGTGGTGCACTTCACCGATTTAGTCCACTGCTTTCCGTGACATTAACGTCATATGTTTTCCACCGGCGCCGACGCGGTAGTCTCGAGATGGAAACACCCCATTGTGGTGTGTGGTGGCGTGCCAGGAAAATCCCCCGCGCCGCCGTGACACCCCGATCCGATGCGGACATCAACCGCCGATAGAGAGGTCACCGTGAGCGCTGCCGAAGAGAGCTCCCAGATTCTGAGTGGTCTGACGAACCAGCTTCCCGACAAGGATCCTCAGGAGACTGGTGAGTGGATCGAGTCCTTCGATGGACTCATCGACGCCCGCGGCACCGAGCGTGCCGAATACATCATGCGCCAACTGCTCCAGCGGGCCGGCACGAAGTCTGTAGCCGTCCCGATGGTCACCACCACTGACTATGTGAATACCATTCCCGCCGATCAGGAAACCGAGTACCCCGGTGACGAGGAACTCGAGCGCCGCTACCGCAACTACCTGCGGTGGAACGCTGCCATGATGGTCCAGCGCGCCCAGCGTGACGGTGTCGGCGTCGGCGGCCACATCTCCTCCTACGCCGGTCAGGCCACCCTCTACGAAGTGGGCCTCAACCACTTCTTCCGCGGCCAGGATCACCCCGGGGGCGGCGACCAGATTTTCTTCCAGGGCCACTCTTCACCCGGCAACTACGCCCGTGCCTTCCTCGAAGGTCGCCTCTCCGAAGACGAGCTCGACGGATTCCGCCAGGAGAAGTCGAAGGGCGACAACGGCCTGCCCTCCTACCCGCACCCCCGTATGATGACGGACTTCTGGCAGTTCCCCACCGTCTCCATGGGTCTGGGCCCGCTCAACGCCATCCACCAGGCGCAGTTCAACCGCTACCTGCACAACCGCGGCATCAAGGACACCTCCGACCAGCACGTGTGGGCGTTCCTTGGCGACGGCGAAATGGATGAGCCCGAATCGCGTGGCGCCTTGCACATCGCCGCCAATGACAAGCTCGACAACCTGACCTTCGTGATCAACTGCAACCTGCAGCGACTCGACGGCCCGGTGCGCGGTAACGGCAAGATCATCCAGGAGCTGGAGGCCTACTTCCGTGGCGCCGGCTGGAACGTCATCAAGGTGCTGTGGGGCCGCGAATGGGACGCGCTGCTGGACCAGGACAACGAGGGCGAGCTCGTGCGCATCATGAACGAGACCCTCGACGGCGACTACCAGACCTACAAGGCAGAGTCCGGTGGCTTCGTCCGCGAGCACTTCTTCGGTCGTTCCTCCGTCACCAAGGAAATGGTCTCCGACATGTCGGACGACGATATCTGGGGCCTGAAGCGCGGCGGTCACGACTACAAGAAGGTCTACGCCGCTTATAAGGCAGCCACCGAATACAAGGGCAAGCCCACCGTGATTCTGGCGCAGACCGTTAAGGGTTACGGTCTCGGCAAGTCCTTCGAAGGTAAGAACGCTACCCACCAGATGAAGAAGCTGTCGATCGAGGACATTAAGGTGTTCCGCGATCGTCACCGTATTCCGATCACCGATGAGCAGATCGAAGCGGATCCGTACAACGTACCGTACTACCACCCGGGCCCCGACGCCCCGGAGATCAAGTACATGATGGAGCGCCGCGGCGAGCTCGGCGGATTCCTCCCCGAGCGCCGGGAGACTTTCGATCACCTCCCGTTGCCGGACGAGAACGCCTACAAGCAGGCGCGCAAGGGTTCGGGCAAGCAGCAGGCCGCTACGACCATGGCCTTCGTCCGGTTGCTCAAGGACCTGATGCGGGACAAGAACATCGGCAAGCGCATCGTGCCCATCATCCCGGATGAGGCCCGCACCTTCGGCATGGACTCGTTCTTCCCGACGGCGAAGATCTACAACCCGAAGGGGCAGAACTACCTGGCCGTGGACCGCGACCTGTTCCTCTCCTACAAGGAGTCGCCGCAGGGTCAGCTCTACCACGTGGGCATCAACGAGGCCGGAGCCACCGCAGCGCTGACCGCGGTCGGCTCGTCCTACGCTACGCACGGCGAGATGATGATCCCGGTCTACATCTTCTACTCGATGTTCGGCTTCCAGCGCACCGGTGACGGCTTCTGGGCCGCCGCCGACCAGCTGGCCCGTGGCTTCGTCATCGGTGCCACCGCCGGTCGCACCACCCTGGCCGGCGAAGGCACCCAGCACATGGACGGCCACTCGCCCGTGTTGGCCGGCACCAACCCCGCCGTGAAGCACTACGATCCCGCTTTCTCTTACGAGATCGCTCACATCATGCGCCACGGTCTGCAGGAGATGTACGGCAAGCAGGAGGACGGAACCTCCGGCAAGGACGTGCTCTACTACCTCACCGTTTACAACGAGCCCATCATCCACCCAGATGAGCCGGAGAACCTCGACGTCGACGGACTTCTCAACGGCCTGTACCGGTACTCCGCCTCCGATCAGGAAGGCCCCAAGGTCCAGCTCATGGGGTCCGGCGTCTCTCTTCCGTGGGTCATCGAGGCCGCCGAGATCCTCGCCGAGGACTGGAACGTCTCCGCTGACGTCTGGTCGGCCACGAGCTGGAACGAGCTCCGCCGTGAAGCCGTAGCCGCTGAGCGCGAGGCCTTCATGCACCCGGACCGTGAGAAGCGGGTTCCGTTCGTGACCCGCCAGTTGGCCGACGCCGAGGGCCCGATCGTGGCCACCACCGACTACGCCACGCTCCTCCCCGACCAGATTCGTCCCTACGTGCCCAACCGGTTCGCCACCCTGGGTGCCGACGAGTTCGGCTTCTCCGACACGCGCGCTGCAGCACGCCGGTACTTCGGCATCGACTCCCACTCCGTGGTGGTTCGTGCGCTGCAGCTGCTCGAGGATGAAGGCACCATCGAGGCCGGAACCGCCGCCAAGGCGTTCCAGCAGTACCGCATCGACGACGTCAACGCGGGAACCTCCGGAACCGCTGGCGGAGACGCCTGATCCTTCAGCGACACAGGGCCGGGGTGCGCAGTGCGCACCCCGGCCTCTGCTTTATGCTCAACACATGCCCGAGTCACGTTCGCCAGCCGCCCCGCGCCCTCTGTCACCGGAGGCGCTGAGCAGACTAACGGCGAATTTGGGCTCGCTGAAGACCGCCACCATGCAGCGACTCGATGGCACGCTGCCCTGGTACCGTTCCCTGCCCGCCGATCAGCGGTCCGCACTCAGCGACATCGCACAACAGGGATTGCAATCCTTCGTGGAATGGCTGGCGAACCCCACGCCCATCAACATGAACATGGTGCTCTCCCGGGTCTTCGGTGAGGCACCTTCCGAGCTGTCTCGTTACGTCTCACTGCACCGAGCCCTGCAGTTGATGCGCACCGTGCTCGACGTCGTGGAAACCCAAGCCCCCGCGCTGGTCCATGAACGCGATCGCGGCACCGTGCGCGAGGCAGTCCTGTTCTACTCCCGCGAGATCGCCTTCGCGCTGGCCGAAGTTTACGCCCGTGCCGCAGAAACCCGCGGCGCGTGGGACTCTCGGTTGGAAGCCCTGTTGCTGGACACCGTCCTACGCGGTGAGGACCCCGACGAGATTCGTTCCCGAGCCGCCGCCGTCGGATGGAAGAATACCTGGGGACACCTCGTCATCGCCGGTCCCACCCCAGATGAGGACCAGCCCACCCTGCTCGCGTCCATCCGGCGCGTGGCCACCCGCGGCCGCTACCAAGTGCTCATCGGTGTGCACTCCGAACGGCTCGTGCTCGTCGTCGGTTCCGTGACCGATGCAGCCGAGACCGCCGAACGTTTCATCCGCTGCTTCGCGCCCGGTCCCGTAGTCTATGGCTCCGTGGTTCCTGACCTGGTCGATGCCCACTCCTCCGCCAAGGAAACCCTGGCTGGCCTTGCTGCCGCCCCCGCCTGGCCGCGCACGCCACGGCCCGTGCCTGCCTCGGATTTGCTGCCCGAACGTGCGCTGCGCGGAGATCCCACCGCCGTGCAGGCGCTGTGCACCGGCGTGTACCAGCCGCTGCTCGATGCCGGAAACTCGCTCTTGGAGACCGTCGACACCTATTGCGATCTGGGCCATTCGCTGGAAGGCACGGCCCGGGAGATGTTCATCCACGCCAACACGGTCCGCTATCGGTTGCGTCGGGTTGCGGAGCTCACCGGCTGGGATCCGCTCGCGCCTCGTGATGCCTATGTCCTACAAATCGCGCTGACAGTCGGTAGACTGCAGGAGGACGATGCTTCGGCATAAACATGCCGAATACAGGACATTGTTGTCAGCGCGTGACCTTTCGGCGCTGCACCACGTTTGTAGAAACCCTACAATCTAGAGTGCGCAGGTTGGTGTCTCCGCCTGACGAACAGCGACGCCGGATTTTGGGAGAGTAAGAAGCATGCTTGCGATTGTGTGCCCGGGACAGGGATCTCAGACCCCAGGAATGCTCGCCCCGTGGTTAGACCTCGAGGGCGCAGCGGACAGCCTGACGGCGTGGTCCGACGCCACCGGCATCGATCTGGTCACCCACGGCACCGAATCCGACGCAGACACCATCAAGGACACCGCCGTTGCGCAGCCCCTGATCGTGGCGGCCGGTTTGCTCTCCGCCCAGGCCCTGAATCTAGACCAACTGGACCCGGCTCGCTGGATCACCGCCGGCCACTCTGTCGGCGAAATCACAGCTACCGCCCTGGCCGGGGTGCTCAGCCCCGCCGCCGCCCTGGACTTCGTCCGGGTCCGAGCCACCGGGATGGCCTCCGCCGCTGCAGCAGCCGAAACCGGCATGGCAGCCGTGCTCGGTGGCGACGCTGACGAAGTACAAGCGAAGCTCGACTCCTTGGGGCTCACCCCCGCCAACATCAACGGAGGCGGCCAGGTGGTGGCTGCAGGCTCCCTCGAACGCCTCAACGAACTCGCTGCAGATCCGCCCGCCAAGGCCCGCGTCATCCTGCTTAAGGTGGCAGGTGCCTTCCACACCGACTACATGGCCCCTGCGGTAGATGCGCTACGGACCACGGCTTCGGCTCTGCAGCCCCAAAACCCCCACGTGACCTTATTGTCCAACCGTGATGGGGCCATCGTTACCGATGGCACCGATGCCCTCGAGCGGCTGGTTTCGCAGGTGACTTCCCCGGTGCGTTGGGATCTCTGCATGCAATCACTCACCGAGGCCAACGTCACCGGCATTCTGGAGCTGCTGCCTGGAGGCACCCTGAAGGGACTCGCCAAGCGGGCAATGCGCGGGGTTCCTTCCGTGGCCATCACTTCACCCGAAGATCTCGGCACTGCCCGCGAGTTCATCGCCGAGCACACCAGCTGACGCCACCGGCGCCCACATCACCGCACCATCGATTAGAGGACACACATTGAGCACAGTCACGTTGAACCAGTCGGAACCCGTCGCAGGGAGCCGCATCATCAGCGTCGGCGCCGGGCGCCCAGACCGGCTGGTCCCCAACGATGAGCTCGTCGCTGCCATCGATTCTTCCGATGAGTGGATCCGCCAGCGCACCGGGATCGTCACCCGTCAGCGCGCCGACACCGACACGTCCCTGATCGATCTCGCGGTGACGGCCGGTCGACAGGCGTTGGAACGCGCCGGCCTGAGCGCTTCCGACCTCGGCGCGGTGCTCGTCTCCACCGTGACGTTTCCGTTCGCCACCCCCTCCGCGGCAGCTAAGGTCGCCCACCTATTGGGCGCCTCCCCCGCTCCGGCATACGACATCTCCGCCGCCTGCGCCGGCTATTGCTACGGCGTGGCCCAGGCCGATGCCCTGGTGCGTTCCGGTGTGGCCCGTTACGTGCTGGTGATCGGCGCCGAGAAGCTCTCCGACGTGGTCGACCCCACCGATCGCAGCATCTCGTTCTTACTGGGTGACGGCGCCGGCGCCGTCGTCGTGGGCCCCGCCGATGAGCCCGGTATCGGCCGCTCGGTCTGGGGTTCGGAGGGTGAACGCTGGGACACCATCTCCATGACGCGTTCCCAGCTGGATATGCGCGATGCCCTGGAACAGGCACGCACCTCCGGTGACACTTCCGCTCTAGTGGACCCCGAAAACAAGCTGTGGCCCACCCTGCGTCAGGATGGCCCAAGCGTCTTCCGCTGGGCCGTCTGGTCCATGGCCAAAGTCGCACAGCAAGCTCTCGACGCCGCCGGGGTCACTTCCGAGGACCTCAGCGCGTTCATCCCGCATCAGGCAAACATGCGCATCATCGACGAATTTTCCAAGCAGCTGAAGCTGCCCGAAAACGTCGTGATCGCTCGAGACATTGCCGATGCGGGCAATACTTCTGCAGCATCCATCCCGCTGGCCATGCACCGGTTGCTCGAAGAGCACCCGGAACTCTCCGGCACCCTGGCACTGCAGATTGGTTTTGGCGCCGGGCTGGTCTACGGCGCCCAGGTGGTACGGCTCCCTTGAGCCGGCCTCTGCAACAGACCCGGGAAACCTCCCGAACACCCCATATCGACACCATCGAAGGAGCCACACATGGCAAGCAAGGAAGAAATCCTCTCCGGCCTGGCCGAGATCGTCAATGAAGAGACCGGACTGGAGACCGCTGAGATCCAGACCGAGAAGTCCTTCACCGAGGACCTGGACATCGACTCGATCTCGATGATGACCATCGTCGTCAACGCCGAAGAGCGCTTCGACGTTAAGATCCCGGATGAGGAAGTCAAGAACCTCAAGACCGTGGGCGACGCCGTCGACTACATCTCCAACGCACAGGCCTGATACGGCCTCCCTCGCCTTCGGGCGACGGTGAATCGATCCCATCGTGGTGCCGCCTGCGTCACCCGTACGCGGCACCACGGGGCCTGATTCGTTCCACCTTGACCACCGCTCCCGCTCTGATCCGGAGCACCACGCAGGATTGAAGGCAGATCTGCATGACTCGCAAAGCCGTCATTACCGGTCTCGGCGCCACCACCCCGATCGGCGCTGACGTCCCCACCTTCTGGCAAAACGCGCTCCAGGGCGTTTCGGGTGCCCGTCCGTTAGAGCAGGAATGGGTGGCCGAGTACGAGCTTCCCGTCCGATTCGCCGCGCAGCTCGCGGAAGCCCCCGGCGAGAAACTCTCTCGGGTTGAGCTCAAGCGCATGGACCCCACCACCCAGTACGGCGTGATTGCCGCTCGTGAGGCCTGGGCCGACGCCGGCCTCAGCGAAGACGCCGTGGAAGCAGAACGACTGACGGTCTCGTTCGGCACCGGCATCGGTGGCGTGTGGACGCTGCTCGATGGCTGGGACACCCTCCGTAACAAGGGGCCTCGTCGTGTGCTCCCCATGACCGTGCCTATGCTCATGCCTAACGGGCCTGCTGCAGCTATCTCGCTGGATCTCGGTGCCCGCGGTGGAGCACGCACTCCTGTCTCTGCATGCGCCTCCGGCACCGAAGCTCTGGATATGGCCCGTCGCCTCATCGAAAACGGTGAAGCCGATGTGGTGATCTCCGGCGGCACGGAAGCGGCCATCCACCCGCTGCCGATCGCTGCCTTTGCCGCCATGCAGGCGCTGTCCAAGCGTAACGACGACCCTCAAGCAGCATCGCGCCCCTACGACAAAGACCGCGACGGTTTCGTGCTCGGCGAGGGCGCCGGCGCGTTGATCATCGAGTCCGAGGAACACGCTCGGGCCCGCGGCGCCCGGATCTACGGTGAGCTCGCCGGTACCGCAGTTACTTCCGATTCTTTCCATATCACCGCGCCCGATGACGAGGGTCTAGGCGCCGCCCGGGCTCTGCGTCAGGCGCTGAGCGTCGCCGGTGCTGAACCCACCGACGTAGTCCATGTGAACGCTCACGCCACCTCTACCCCGGTCGGTGACCGTCCGGAGTACGTGGCAATGAAGAGCGTCTTCGGCGATCACGTGGACAACATCGCCGTCTCGGCCACCAAGTCGCAGACCGGTCACCTCCTGGGGGCATCCGGTGCCATCGAGTCGATCCTCACCGTGCTGGCTCTGCACGAAGGCAAGGCTCCGTTGACCATCAACCTCGACCACCAGGACCCGGAGATCCCGCTGGACGTCGTCACGGGTACCCCGCGCGCACTTCCCGAGGGACAGAAGGTCGCCATCAGCAATTCATTCGGATTTGGCGGTCACAACTCGGTGGCCGTGTTCCGGAGCGTCTGACTCTCGATTTCGCATACAGAGGCGGGGCGGATCAGGTTGTGTTTCCTGATCCGCCCCGCCTCTGTCTATCGGGTGTGCCGAGGTCGCTGTCGTTGAGGGAGACGCGAAATCTAGACGACTAGCCGACCTGGTGCAACCAGCGCACGGGGGCGCCGTCGGCAGCCTGGCGGAAGGGTTCTAGTTCGTCGTCCCATGCTTCTCCCAATGCCAAGCTCAGTTCATGGAAGATGGCGGAAGGATCGCCGGCACCCTGCTCATAGGCAAAGCGAATGCGGTCTTCAGACACCATGATGTTGCCGCCAACGTCCGTGGTGGCCTGGAAGATGCCGAGCTCGGGGGTGTGTGACCACCGGGAGCCATCGCAGCCTGCGCTAGCTTCTTCGGTGATCTCGTACCGAAGGTGGGCCCAGCCGCGCAACGAGGACGCGAGCTGCGCACCACTGCCGGGCGCGGCAATCCAGTGGATTTCGGCACGATACGTACCCGGGGCCGCCGGCTGGAGCGACCACTCCAACTGGTCCTGGGCACCAAGAACAGCGCTGACCGCCCACTCGATATGTGGGCACAGCGCTGCAGGGGCTGAGTGGATGTATAGGATTCCACGAGCCATTGCGTCAGACATATGATCCTCCCTCAACTGCGCGGTATGTCTTCCCCAACATCCCCGCATTGATCAGGAGGTCTTACGTTCATCACCATTATGCACGATAGCTGGCAGCAACGCACCACGAGGCACGCACCTGCCGGTGTCCGTGTTCGATTCAGGTCCTCCGTGCTTCAGGCTCGTGGATGCGCTTGGGTATACCCGCGTCGTAAACGCTCGATCGACACATGGGTATAGAGCTGTGTGGTCTGCAGCGAGGAATGTCCTAGAATTTCCTGCACCGAACGCAGATCCGCCCCGCCGTCGAGTAGATGGGTGGCCGCGGTATGGCGGAAAACGTGCGGCCCCCGGGCCGAGGTATCTCCGAGCTCCGCCAAGACATCATTGACGACGTCCCGCACCTGACGAACACCGATGCGTCCGCCTCGTTTTCCTAAGAACAGCGCATCCGGCGGAGTATGTTCGGCACGGACCAGTAGCGGGCGGCCGCGTTCCGTCCACGAGGTCACGGCATTCACTGCCGGCCGGTTGATGGGCACCACACGTTCTTTGTCGCCTTTACCGATGACCGTAACCTTGCCATCGACTGAGTCAACACTCGAGAGATTCATTCCGACAAGTTCACCGACACGGATGCCCGAGGCGTAAAGCAGTTCAAGCATGGCCAAATCGCGCAGGGCAAGTGCGGCCCGTATCTGGTCCTCCCCCTCGTCCTGCCCCTCCTGCGGAACAGACGTAGCCCGTGCGGCGGTGGCATCAAGTATGCGAGTCGTCTGAGCGGTCGTCAGTGTCGGAGGCAAGCGACTTTCTTTCCGGGGCGTCATCAGTTTGGCGGATGGATCCGTGTCAATGAGCCCTTCTCGACGCGCCCAGCGCAGGAATCCGCGTACACTGGCAGTCTTCCGTGCCACGGTGGCACGTGAGACTCCTCGTCGATTCAACTCGGCCAGCCATGCACGCAGGTCCTGAAGTGTCAGCGAACCAAGCTGTGGCTCAGGAGCTTCGTTCTTGGTTGCCAGATCAGGGGTAGCAATATCCAGCAACAGGCCGCGGACGTCACTCCGATAGGCACGAACAGTCTGTTCCGATCGATGCTGTTCGTGCCGCAAGTACGCGACGAAATCTTCGATCCACTCTTCGTCACGTAACGCCAGGAGCGGCCCCGACTGATCCGGCTGTGTCATCTTTTCAGTGTGTCATGTTGACGAGGCGAAGGCGGCTCAACACCGCTTCAGGCCACGATCTTTCGCCACCCACTGGCGACTTTTTCGCTGCGTCCAGCCCGTTGCAGACGGACCAGTTGACGCATCACCTCCCCCGCCGAACTGCCCGTGATCGAACAGAGCTTATCTATGGTGGTACCGGATCGTACCGGCAGGGCTTCAAAAATCATCCGAGCTTGATCAGAGAGCCCATCGAGCACCGAACCTGACTCGTCGGACCCGTGCAGTTCCACAGCAACTGGAAGATCCTCGTCCCAACCCACCAGGTCGGCTAAGTCGCTCTCATCAGCGATCAATTGCGCCGGAGTCTCTCGCAAGAGACGGTGGCAGCCCGTTGACGAAGCCGAATCGACAGGACCGGGCACCGCACCCACTTCCCTCCCTAATTCCAGTGCATGACCGGCCGTATTTTGCGCACCGGAGCGCCAGCGAGCTTCAACGACCAGCGTTGCCGTCGACAAGGACGCCAGGAGTCGATTCCGGTGGAGAAAGCGATAGCGGTTCGGCCTGAATCCCGGTGGCAGTTCGGACAACACGGTGCCGCGCTCAGCAATCTGTTCCAAAAGACGATGATTACCCGCGGGATAGAACTGATCCAGGCCGCCGGCGAGCACAGCAAGCGTTGGCATATATTCTCCTGTGCCATGGTCTAGTGCGGCGCGGTGGGCTGCCGCATCGATTCCATAGGCGCCGCCGGAGGCCACACAGAAGTGATGGGCGGCCAGCCATCGCACAAAGCGTTGCGTCGCGTGGGTGCCGTAGTTCGTCGCTTCCCGGCTTCCCACGATGGCAATGGTCTTTGTCGACGACGGAACCTCAGGCCGACCGATCCACCAGAGCCCCAATGGTTTCTGGGGTCCTAAATCATCGAGTGCTACGGGCCATTCTGGGTCTTCTGGGATGAGTAGTCCGCCACCCATCGAGGTGATTCGATCCAGGGCTCGTTCCGGATTGACGTACGATTTCTTCCGTTGCCATCTGCCGAGGGCATCCCGGAATTTTCCTGCATGTTCCCCCAATGACTGCCACTCCGCTCCTAAGGGATGATCATTTCTGAGAATGACATCGAGGGTTCTCGCCGGTCCCCAGCGGTCTACCAGAACCGAACCATAAGTATCAGCTGGTTCAATCACCTGGGTCAGTGCGGCGCGGGCGATGCGGATGGATTTATCGTTGCCTGCCTGGGTCATGATCCGTTCCTCAGTCGTTCGCGTTGCATTCGTAGATTCATGGCCGTATCAATTTCATCTGCGTCTGGCCAGTCACGACCGTCTAGGTCTGCCAGGGTCCACGCAAGCCGGAGTACACGTGCGTATCCGCGCGCCGTCATCTCACCACGATCCAATGCGCCGTCCAGCGCGGTCAACGCCTTCGGTTGGAGTCTCAGTCTCGGGTGTTTGAGCAGCGTGCCCGTCAGTTCCATGTTTCTCTCGACGCCGAGCGGATTCAGCCGTTCTCGTTGCCGGTCCACTGCTTGTTGGACCCGTGCAAGCACGTGGGCTGAGGTTTCTCCGGCATCTGGTCCCGTCACCTCGCTGGCAGTGACTCGTGGAACGACGACCTGAATATCGATCCTGTCGAGCAATGGTCCGGAGAGTCGTGAGGTATACCGTCGGCGTTGTAGTGACGTGCAATCGCACCGACGCCCGGTTCCGTCGTCCCAGCCGCATGGGCATGGATTGCTGGCGAGAACCAACTGGAATGAAGCGGGATAGGTCACCGAGCTAATGGAACGGTGCAATTCGACGTGTCGCGATTCCAATGGCTGTCGTAATGCGTCCAAGACACGACGGTCGAACTCTGGCGCTTCGTCCAGGAAAAGCACGCCGCCGTGTGCCAACGACACGGCTCCCGGGCGAGCCATCCCGCTGCCACCCCCAATGATCGATGCCATTGTCGAAGAATGGTGGGGCGCTTGGAAAGGTGCCGTGCGCACCAAAGACGAGACGCTTCCTCCGGGCGACGCAACAGACCGCAATGCAGTAGCTTCCAATGCCGTACGGTCGGATAGTTCAGGAAGGATACTTGGGAGACGCTCGGCGAGCATGGTTTTCCCTGCTCCAGGTGGCCCTTCCAGCATCAGATGGTGTCCCCCGGCTGCGGCTATTTCTAAGGCGAATCGTGCTTCGTGCTGGCCAACTACGTCGGATAAATCCAGCGTAGGGCGCGGCACAACGCTATCGACCATCGCCGGTCGTTTTATCTCGTCTGTCTTAACGGTGGCACGAGCGAATCCGCCGAACGCGCGAATCACTTCAGAGAGATGTCGGAATGCCTGTACGTGTGCTCCCGGAACCATGCGCGCTTCTCGTGCAGATTCTTCCGAGACGATGATCTCGGTGAACCCGTGCGCAACACTCGTCATCACAGCCGGCAGGATTCCAGGTGCGTGGCGCAATGCGCCGTCCAAGCCCAAGGCGGCGAGAAAAACGGGGCGTGATTCGCCTTCGATGCGGCAATCGGCTGCCAGCGCTGCCATAGCGATACCCAGGTCGAACACGGACCCGCGCTTATGCAGACTCGCTGGAATGAGGTTCACCGTAAGGTGGCGACGGGTCAGTTCCTGGCCGGAATTGCGTGCAGCCGACCTGATCCTATCTTTGGCTTCTTGCAATGATTGATCCGGTAGTCCCAAAAGGGTAAACCCTGGCAATGACTGCCCAATGTCGGCCTCGATTTCCACGATCGAGCCTGACATCCCGGACAGCGCCACGGAGTGGGCTCTACCGAGACGAGTGGGTTGGTCGTCGATAATGACCGTGCTGATGTCCCCGAGCAGGCTCTCATCCATGACCCACGTCCCGTCGGATCTCAATTACGGAACCACTGGGTGTGTCCAGAGTCAAGGCAATGACATCGACTCGACGACGCGCCCGCAGCCAAGCGGGCCGCTGAGTGTGCACCCAGCAAAGGAGCAAGCGCTCTATCCGGCGAAGTTTCTCCGGTGTCACCGATTCTGCGGGATGACCGTAGTCGTGACTACGCCGGGTCTTGACCTCCACGGCCACCACGGCGCCGCTCTCGACACAGATCAAGTCAAGCTCGCCGTCGTGGCCACGCCAATTTCGGGCAAGAACCAGATATCCTCGCGAGCGCAGGACCCCTACAGCCCATTCCTCGCCGTCTCGCCCCAGACGTTGCCGGGCTATTCCCGATGTAGATCCGGTTGATGTGAACGCTGTCGTTGTTTTCATCGCTACCTCCGCATTCAGTCTCGAATGCGGGAAGCGAACTCTACCGATCTGCTATTGCGGGTTGGGGATGTAGAACCGTCTACGTCATCGTGTGGAGGAGTCGGCTCTCATTAGGACTGCGGCGTTGACGGACCGTCAGGAAGAGACAGATCGTTCAGGTCCGTCCCAGCGCTGAGCTCTTCGACGTTGATGTCCTTGAAGCTCAGCACTTTCGCCCGCTTGATAAACCGGGAGGTGCGATAGATGTCCCAGACCCAAGCGTCTTCCATTTCGATCTCAAAGTACACGTCCGAGGCTTCGGCGTGAGTCGTGACTTTGACCTCGTTGGCGAGGTAGAAACGACGGTCTGTTTCAACGACGTAGCGGAACAGGGTCACGACATCCCGATACTCGCGATACAGCGTCAGCTCTTGTCCGGCCTCGTAGTCTTCGAGGTCGTCGCCGTTCATATCACTCATGATCTACAGCAAAGCTCCTTGGTTGGGGTTGTGGCCCCCGGTCAGGTTCCAGCTCCGACGATGGTACGAGGTGGGACCGTAGGTGAGCAACGCGTCACGATGAACAGCGGCACCGTATCCTTTGTTCTTCTTCCACCCGAATTCTGGATGTTGTTCGTCGAGTTCGGCCATCAACCGATCTCTTGCCACTTTGGCGAAAATGGCTGCGGCGGCCACGGATGCGCACTGGGCATCGGCCTTGATCTGAAGATGAATGTGATGCGGCAATGCAGGCATGTCCTGGACAAGTTGGTGCGGGGCACGGCTCAACCAGTTATCGCGCCCGTCGAGCAACAAGACGTCGGGGACTCGGCCGAGGCTGTTCACCAGTTGGGTCCAGGAACGACGAGCGGCCAGAGCTAACCCAGCGGAGATCCCATACTCATCGATTTCCTCTGCCGAGGCGTGATCTGCTGCAACCGCATCGCACCATTCCACGATTTTCGGTTCCAGCCCTTCGCGCCGAGTCGCCGAGAGCGCTTTGGAATCCCTGAGGCCTGTCATCGCTTCGGTGTCGAGGCTCACGGTGACGGCAGCGACACCAACAGTCACCGGACCGGCAAGGGCTCCACGGCCGACCTCGTCCATTCCGGCGATCACGAGTGGACCCGCCCCGCCGGCAAAACCGGCCAGGATCTCCTTCTCGACTTTTAGATCGGCGAGCAGCACCGTCATGGAGCCTCTGGGTCCGGGACGTCGGCGAAGACGTCATTGTTCGATCCAGCACTCCCCCAGCGGTTCAGAGGCCAGGCGATCACTTCGGCGCGCCCGGTTACGTCGTCAAGGCTCACGAAACCTTCGCCGGGACCATTCTGATGCGCACGCGAGTCCCCGGAGGCATCGCGGTGATCCCCCATCACCCACAAGTGTCCTTCCGGCACGGTGATGTCAAAGTCCGTCTCGGAACCGACCACGCCCGGGTACAAGTAGGCTTCCTCATCCAAGATCTGGCCATTGACGACGAGTGCTTGTGTTTCTTCGTCGACGGTGACATGGTCGCCAGGCATCCCGATGATTCGCTTGACGACATGCTGTTCTGACGAGTCTGGAGCGAGCCCAATCAGCTGGAGGGCATCGTGAAGAACATTGGAGTTGTCCTCCGCTGGCGGTAGCCACCCCTGAGTATCTTCAAAAACCACCACGTCGCCACGTTCCAGATCCCACACTCCGGGGACCATCAAGTTCACGAAAATGCGATCATTCACCTGCAGCGTCTGCTCCATCGATCCCGAGGGGATCACGAAGGCGCGGAACAGGAAGGTCTTGAACAGGAACGAAACGACGAGTGCAATGACGATAACGATGAGCAGTTCACGCACCATGGACCAGATTCGCCGGCCGAAACTGACCGGACGTTCATGGTGGTCGGAATCTGCCGGACCGCTCTGCGGTGCAGCAATATCATCGGATCGTTCAGAAGCGGAGGCAGACATCATCCCCACTCTACCTGGTGGAGAGGTAGCGTCCTCGAATCTTGGACTCTGGAATCATCCCACCTCCGGCGGATCCAAGAAGCGCCCTCGAGTCCTCGGAGGCATGACGATTATCTCCGAGCACGAAAACTCGGCCTTCAGGCACCGTCACGGTAAATCTATCCATGGAAGCACGGCCTGGAGGCGCTGGTTCGGCGAGGTACGGCTCCGACAAGGGTTCTCCATTGACGCGTAGCTGGCCGTTGGCTGTGCAGCATTCGACGGCGTCACCACCGACTCCGATCACGCGCTTCACCATGGCATGCGGATCTGCACGCAGGCCCAGGTCTTCTAGCATGTCATCGAGGAAGCGTTGCAGTGCCGTACGACTTTGGTACGGCGCGAAGCTTCCGGATGAGTCAAAAACCACGACATCGCCACGTTGAACGTTGTCGTTGTCGTAGGCGTGCGGATCGATCTCGATCCGGTCACCAACCACCAGCCCAGGCTGCATGGACTCGGAAGGGATGGTGTAGGTATTCACATACTCATCGCGGGTGATGAATACGACAGCCACGCCAATCAGGAGTGCTACGGCCGCGCAACTGATCCAGAATCCGGTTCGCCGCCACCACGCACGAGGCTCCGCCTCCCGAACGGGAGACGGAGCCTGAGCAGAAGAATCGCGTTGTTTCACAATCCTCCGGTGATCTTACGACGCAATCAGCCGTTGACGCGCTTCTCGCGGATGCGAGCAGCCTTGCCGTGACGATCACGCATGTAGTAGAGCTTCGCGCGACGCACGTCACCGCGGGTGACGAGCTCGATCTTCTCGATCACCGGGGAGTGAACCGGGAAGACACGCTCAACGCCAACACCGAACGACACCTTACGCACGGCGAAGGTCTCGCGGACGCCCGAGCCCTGGCGGCCCAGGACGTAGCCCTGGAAGACCTGAACACGGGAGGTCTTACCCTCGATGATGTTCACGTGGACTTTTACCGTGTCACCAGGGCGGAAGTCCGGAACGTCGTTACGCAGCGAAGCTGAATCCAGCTGATCCAAAATGTTCATGGAACTGTACTCCTAGCAGATGCCGCAGGTCACCCACATGGTCAACGGGCCCTTAAGCGGGTGATCCGTGGTGGAAGTCTCGATAAGGGACGGTCTCATCCGCCCATACCGTTCGTCCGCCTACAGCACGTACACCCCTGCGGCAGAACACGTACCCGGCAGACAACTTGTCCATTATGCCAGAAACCGGTGTCCGGCTTCCAGGTGGACGCCTCACTTCATGGTTCTCGTCCCGTAAATCAGCTCAGCAGGTCGGGGCGCCGCTGCTGCGTTCGCATGAGCTGTTGTTCGTGTCGCCAGGCAGCAATCTTGCCGTGGTCGCCCGACAGCAGGATTTCTGGGACCTGAGCACCCCGCCACTGCGACGGTTTCGTGTACACCGGGTATTCAAGGAGACCATCGGAATGGGACTCCTCGACCAATGAGTCCGGGTTTCCCACCACTCCGGGGACGAGTCGGCCTACGGCCTCGATCATGGCCAGAGCGGCCACTTCTCCCCCGTTGAGGACGTAATCTCCGAGTGACACCAATTCCACATCGCACACGTTGGTGGCCCATTCGAAGAACCGCTCGTCGATACCTTCGTAGCGACCACAGGCAAAGATGAGATGGTCATCCTGAGAAAGTCGTTGCGCATGGCCCTGGCTGAAAACCGCCCCCGACGGCGTCGGCACCAGGAGGCGAGGACGTGAATCGACCTCTTCAAGGATGTGCTCAATCGCCAACGCCCACGGCTCTGGTTTCATGACCATGCCGGCTCCGCCACCGTAGGGCGTGTCGTCCACGGTGCGATGCCGGTCGAAGGTGAAATCCCGCAGATCATGCACTCGGATATCGAGAAGGCCATCAGTTCGCGCTTTACCGATGAGAGAAATATCCAGCGCAGACAAGTACTCGGGAAAGATCGAGATGATGTCGATCCTCATCGTGTGGCCTCCGGCTCGTCCTCGTCGGTTTCTTGGAAGAGCTCCAGCAATCCGTCCGGCGGAGTCACGTAGACGATCCGCGATTCCTCGTCGATCTCGGGAACGATTTCTTCGACGAACGGTATCAGCGCGGTCTCGCCCGAGGTCAGCGCGATTTCGAGCAGGTCCTGGGCGTCGCCCGTGATCAGTCCGGTCACCCGGCCCAGTGGCTCCTCCCCCGCGTCGGGATGACGAACGGTGAAATCGAGCAGGTCGTCCTCGTACCAGCCGTCGTCTTCTGTGACTGTGGCTGGTGCAGCGAATAGTTGGGCATTGCGGTGCAGTTCGGCCGCGTTCCGATCAGAAAACTCTTCGAACCCGAGGACCAGGATGTGCTTGTTCCACCGAGCTCGCGAGACGGTCACGGTGCTGTGCGTTCCGGGAGAGCCCTCGCGTACCGACAACACTGCACCGGGCACGAAACGTTCTTCGGGCATATCCGTGAAGACTTGCACGGTGACATCGCCTTTGATGCCGTGCGGTTT
This sequence comes from Citricoccus muralis, assembly GCF_029637705.1. Classification (NCBI taxonomy): domain Bacteria; kingdom Bacillati; phylum Actinomycetota; class Actinomycetes; order Micrococcales; family Micrococcaceae; genus Citricoccus; species Citricoccus muralis. The sequence goes on along the minus strand of NZ_CP121252.1, from coordinate 1,466,227 downwards.
TCCAATGCGTGCCACACGAACAAGTTCATCCTCGGAGGTTGAACCGCCGGCGTTGGCTGAGTCGGCCATGAAGGAATCCTCTCTCGGGAAGGTGTGCACCACGCTAGCGCATGCTGGTGGCAGACATGACGATGGCCCGCGATGATTGCTCATCACGGGCCATGATCGCCAAGCTGATGTGGGTTAGCGCCGACGATCAGTGTCGACAACGTCCACGCGAACGGGATGCCCAGCCAGGCTGTCCACCACCGTACGCAATGCCGAAGCGGTACGACCCTTGCGGCCAATCACACGGCCGAGGTCATCCGGGTGCACACGCACTTCCAGGAGCTCGCCTCGCCGATTGTTCCGCAGGTCCACCTGGACTTCCTCCGGTGAATCTACGATTCCACGGACGAGGTGCTCCAGCGCTTCTTGAAGCATGGTCACTCGGACTTCTCTTCAGTCTCGCCCTCAGCGGCAGCCTCGTCGGAAGCCGGTGCTTCTTCAGCGGCCGGTGTTTCTTCGGCCTTCGGGGTGATGGCCTCGGGAAGGATCACGGAGCCCTTTTCGGGAGCCACGAACTCTTCCTTGCCCTCGGGCTGCTGCAGGGTGCCTTCGGCGCCCGGCAGGCCCTTGAACTTCTGCCAGTCGCCGGTGACCTTCAGCAGTGCCAGCACCTGCTCGGTCGGCTGAGCGCCGACGGAGAGCCAGTACTGAGCACGATCAGACTTGATGTTGATGTAGGAGGGGTTCTCGGTCGGGTGGTAGTGCCCGATCTCCTCGATGTTGCGACCATCGCGCTTGGCACGAGAATCGGCAACGACGACGCGGTAGTGAGGTGCACGGATCTTGCCCATGCGCTTCAGACGAATCTTTACGGCCACTGGTGTGGTGCTCCTGGTTCTTGTTGGGGTGCAGCCCGCGAGCCTACCGTGGGGTTGGTGGCTCAAACCGGCCGCGCTACAGAATTACTGCCAGAGGATAGAGGGTCGCCCGCACAGCAATTCAGTACCGTCCTATTGTGCCAGATGCCCGCATCCGATGCGAACCCGACACACTCACGCGGCGGGCGCGTCAGCTTTCAGGCGCAGCAGGGTGTTCCACGGGTCCCGGGTTTCGATTCCGCCTGCGGTCGGCTCGACCACATAGCCGGCGGTGCGAAGGCGATCTTCAACGGCGCCCAGTCCTTCACCAGCGGGAAGCGTGATGTCCACACGCCCCAGCCCCAGGGTGTTGCGGCGCGGGCCTGCGCCGGTGGAGTTCCAGGTATTCATGGCCATGTGGTGGTGGTACCCGCCGGCAGAAACGAAGAGCGCCTGGGTGCCCAGCCCCGCGGTCTTGTCGAATCCGAGCACGTCTACGTAGAACTTCTCGGCGGTGGCAACATCGCCCACCTGCAGGTGCACGTGACCGATTTCTGCCGTCGACTGCTCGAGGTTCTGGAAGCGCTCTTCCGTGAGGTGGGTGTTCAGGTACTGGTCCCAGACCAGGTGCTCGGTCACCATGTGCACTTCCGACCCGTTCCACAGCCACTGATCGCGTGGACGATCCCAATACAGTTCAATGCCGTTGTTTTCCGGATCCTGGAAGTAGAAGGCTTCCGAAACGTGGTGGTCCGAGCTCCCAACGAAACGACTCGCGTCGTGACGCAACGCCTTGTAGACGACGGCCGCTAGGTCGGCCTGCGTGTCGAAGAGGAATGCCGTGTGGAACAGGCCAGCCTCGTTGCGATTCGGCAGCTTCAGACCGCGGGCCTCGTCAATGGCCAGCAACGGCTGACCGGCGCGACCAAGCACCACGTCCGGTCCATTCTGAGCGACGACCGTCAGCCCCAGGGCCTGCTCGTAATAATCCTGAAGGCTAGGGACGTCTTCACTCTTGAGAGTAACGATGCCCATGGAGAGTCCTGTGGGCAGAGAATCGATGTCTTGTGCACGGTTCATAATGAGTGTTTCCTGATCGCCTAGAGCGGATGTCATATTCTTCAGATTTGAACTATCTTGACATGTACAACTGTGGCCCTCGACGATTCATTCCCGATCTTCATAACATTCTTGAAAAAAGGGACGCCCTCGGTCCGAGAGCGTCCCACACAGCACTATGGCAACGTTTTAGCCTATTTCAGGTACTTATCAAAGCCTTTGGGAAGATTGAGATCCGACATGTCGAACCCTCCCTGCTGATCTGCGCCCTGGCCGAAAGAGCTTCCGCTCAGCGGATTCTGACGAGGCCGGTTCCGGCGTTCCTCCATGGCTTTCATTTCTGCTGCTGCCTTGGCAGGATTCCCTGACTTAGGTTTGTTTTTGTTCTTCCCCTTGGCGTTTTTGCGCTTGGATCCCCCGTGACCGGCACCGGGCATGCCCGGCATTCCTGGCATCCCTCCCCCGCCGGAGGCCATCTTCTTCATCATCTTCTGTGCCTGGCCGAAACGCTCGAGCAAACCGTTGACTTCGGACACATGAACACCGGAACCTCGTGCGATACGGGCCCGGCGCGAACCGTTGATGATTTTCGGCGCGTTGCGCTCATGCGGAGTCATGGACCGGATGATCGCCTCGATGCGATCAATCTGGCTGTCATCGAACTGCTCGAGCTGCTGACGCATGCCGGCTGCACCCGGCATCATCATCAGCATCTTCTTCATCGAGCCCATCTTTTTGAGCTGCTGCATCTGGTTCAGGAAGTCGTCCAGGGTGAAGTCTTCCTGGTCGACGAACTTCTGCGCCATCTTCTGCGCTTCGTCTTTGTCCCAGCTCTTCTCGGCCTGCTCGATGAGGCTGAGCACGTCACCCATATCGAGGATGCGCGATGCCATCCGGTCCGGGTGGAAAACTTCGAAGTCGTTCAGCTGCTCACCGGTGGAGGCGAACATGATTGGCTTGCCGGTGACATTGACGACAGACAGGGCGGCACCACCGCGGGCGTCGCCGTCAAGCTTGGAGAGCACGACACCGGTAAATCCAACGCCCTCGTTGAAGGCCTGAGCCGTAGCGACAGCGTCTTGACCGATCATGGCGTCAATGACGAAGAGGACTTCGTCGGGGTTGATCGCAGCGCGAATATCGCTGGCCTGCTGCATCAGCTCGGCATCCACACCGGTACGGCCGGCGGTGTCCACGATCACGATGTCATGCTGCTTGCGTGTCGCTTCCGCAATGCCATCGCGTGAGACCTGGACGGGATCACCGGTCGGCGCTTCCGCTTCCGACGACACGCCAGGGTGCGGCGCGAACACCGGCACACCAGCCCGCTCGCCGTTGATCTCCAGCTGTCGCACGGCATTGGGGCGCTGCAGGTCGGCCGCCACCAACATGGGCGTGTGACCCTGATCCTTCAGGTGCTTGGACAGCTTGCCCGCCAGAGTCGTTTTACCCGCACCTTGCAGACCCACCAGCATGATCACGGTCGGCGGAGTCTTCGCCAGGGTCAGTCGACGGGTCTCACCGCCAAGAATGCGCTCGAGTTCCGAGTTGACGATCTTGACGACCTGCTGGCCCGGGTTCAGTGCCTCGGACACCTCGGCGCCGAGAGCACGTTCCTTCACATGGGAGATGAAGTCACGCACGGCTGGCACGGCGACGTCGGCGTCGAGAAGCGCTCGCCGAATCTCCCGTGCCGTGGCATCAATATCGGCCTCGGACAGGCGACCTTTACCCTTCAGATTCCGGAAGGTCGATGTCAATCGGTCGGTCAAGGAGTTGAACACAGTATGAGTTCTTTCGTCGTGGTTCGGGCCCAGCAGCGCACACTGGCGGATCTGGCGTGCTTTCGCGACTGGTGCCTCGGATGCAGTCTGCCCTTAAGCCTAGCAACTCGATTGCGCCGAGCCGATTCCAGCTCCAACCGCCGAATCTCGGTGATGACACACGCGATGGCTGGTCGATTCGTCGACCAGCCATCGCCGTAGTGCTGTAGCACTGATTCAGAGTTGCATCAGCTCACGGGTTGCTTGTCGCCCTGTTCGTAACCGGCGATGGTCGACTGGCCCTCGTCGTCACCGATAACGGTGGTCTCGGTACCTTCGGAGAACAGGGTGTAGGCGGATTCACGGTGTTCGGAGTAGTCCACACCGCGGATCTCGTCCTGGGTCGAGACGCGCAGTCCCATGGTGTACTTCAGCGCCAGGCCCACGATGGTGGTCATCACCGCGGCGAAGGCGACAGCCACGATCACGGAAAGCACCTCCGCAGCCAGCAGTCGCATGTCGCCGCCGTAGAAGAGACCGCCGCGGCCGTCTTCCTGCATGACCCCGAAGAAGCCGATCATCACGGTGCCCACGATACCGGCTACCAGGTGAACGCCCACGACGTCGAGCGAATCATCGAAGCCCAGCTTGTACTTGAGCTGGACGGCAGCACCGGCGAGCACACCGGCAATGAGGCCGATCGCAATGGCGCCGAGCGGTTCCACGAAAGCGCAGGCCGGGGTGATGGCCACCAGACCCGCGACCAGGCCCGAGGCGGAGCCGAGAGCCGTCGGACGGCCGATGCGGATGATCTCCACGATGATCCAGCCCAACATCGCCGCGCCGGGAGCCACCAGGGTGTTGACCCAGATCTGACCGGCTTCGGCAGCATCAGTGGCCGCACCGCCGTTGAACCCGAACCAACCGAACCACAGGATGCCGGCACCGAGCAGGACGAAGGGCAAGTTGTGGGGACGGTGACCCGGGTCGGTGCCGAAGCCCTGGCGCTTGCCCATGAGCAGGGCCAATACGAGGGCCGAAACGCCTGCGGAGATGTGCACCACGAGACCGCCAGCGTAGTCGACCGCTTCACCGAAGATGGAGCCGATGGCGCCGTCGGGACCCATCAGGCCACCACCCCAGACCATGAAGGCCAGCGGGCAGTACACCAAGGTGGTCCACAGCGGGACGAAGACACACCAGGTGCTGAATTTGGCCCGGTCCGCGACTGCGCCCGAGATCAGGGCGACGGAGATGATGGCGAACGTGGCGCCGAATCCGACACCGATCATCGCAGACGGGTCGCTCATCATCCCGCGCAGGCCGAAGTCCGAGAAGGGGTTGGCAAAGATGCCGCCGAAACCGAGGCCGCCGTCTTCGGCTCCGGTCATATTGAAGCCCCACAGCACCCAGACGATGCCGACGATCGCGATCGAGACGAAGCTCATCATGATCATGTTGAGTGCGGCTTTAGCCCGTGTCATGCCGCCGTAGAAGAAAGCGAGCCCGGGAGTCATCAACAGCACCAGGGCTGCAGTGACCATCGTCCAGACGTCGACTGCGCTCAGCTCCATCGTTTCCATGGTTGTCCTCTCACCATTGCCGCGGGCCCTCCGCGGCTGATGGTTAAACACTGAGGGCACCGTGTTTCACGGTGCCCTCAGTGGTGTTTCCATCGGGTGACGGTCACCACGTCTGTGTTAACAGCACGTTACGCGACGCTGGATGGTCGCTGTTATTCGCTCAGCAGCGCATCGACGAAAGCCTCGACCTCGAACGGAGCCAGATCGTCGGCGCCTTCGCCGAGACCAATCAGCTTGACAGGGACGCCTAGCTGCCGCTGAATAGGCACCACGATGCCGCCCTTGGCCGTCCCGTCGAGCTTGGTGAGCACGATGCCGGTGATATTGACCGCCTCGGCGAAGACCTTGGCCTGGCTCAGCCCGTTCTGCCCGGTGGTGGCGTCCAGCACCAGCAGCACTTCGCCGACCGGGGCCTGCTTCTCCACGACGCGCTTGATCTTGCCTAGCTCGTCCATCAGGTTCGCCTTGTTCTGCAAGCGACCCGCGGTGTCGATGAGCACAACGTCAGTCTCGCGCTCGATACCGGTCTTCACCGCTTCGAAGGCCACCGAGGCCGGGTCGGCCTGCTCCACATCCGAGCGCACGGTGTCCACGCCGACGCGCGCACCCCAAGTGGCCAGCTGCTCGGCGGCCGCGGCGCGGAAGGTATCGGCAGCGCCGAGCACCACTTCCCGCTGCTCGGCCACCAGCACTCGGGCGATCTTGCCCACGGTGGTGGTCTTCCCCACGCCGTTGACGCCGACCACCATCATGACGGCCGGAATGCCATCGGTCGGGGTAGCAGTCAGGCGACGATCCAGGCCGGGGTCGACGATCTTGATGAGCTCTTCGCGCAGCATCGCCCGCACCGCTTCTGGGTCTTTGGTGCCTTCCACGGTGACGCGTTCACGCAAGCGGTCCACCAGCTCCAGAGTGGGTTCGGTGCCCAGATCAGCTACAAGCAGGCTCTCTTCGACTTCGTCCCAGACGTCGTCGTCGATGGAGTCGCTGGAAAGCAGGGCAAGCAGGCCCTGGGAGAAGACATTATTGGACTTGGCCAACCGCGAGCGCAGCCGTGCCAAACGTCCAGCGACTGGAGCCGGGCTCTCGACGGCGGGAGCTGCCGGCTCCTCCTCAACAACGGGAGCTTCCTCGACCGGCGCCGGGTGGTGATCGGCGACGAGTTCATCCGTCGGCGTGGTCAGGGGCGCATGGTCGACGGGCAACACTGCCCCGTCGGAGTCTGCAATGGTCGCGGGGCCGACGTCCGAACCAGGATCCAGGTCGTCGGCATCGCGATCGGTGAGGTACGGGGTCTTGGGCTTCTGCGGCCGATCCAGCAGGATGGCCAGCACGAGGCCGACCAGGACCGGAACGAGCACGGCGATAATGATGATGATCTCCACGTCTTCATCTTGACACATTGATTCCGCCCACGGGGATTCTGCTGGTCGCATAGTGCTTGATTCGCCCCTGTCGTCGCACGAAATCGTTGAGATAATCGGGGGCATGCGCCGCTCTGCCGAAACAACTCACCGTGTGACCATCCCTCGTGAGATCAAAGTGCTCATCGGCTGCGCGTTCATCATCGCCATCGGGTTCGGCATCATCGCCCCCGTTCTGCCGCAATACGCCCAGTCCTTTGGGGTCGGTGCATTCGCAGTCTCGGCGGTGGTATCGGCTTTCGGGCTGACTCGCCTGGTGTTTGCCCCCGTGTCGGGACGTGCGACCAGCCGGTTCGGGGAGACCCCGGTGTACATGATCGGTGTGACCATCGTGGCGATCTCCATGTTCTTGATCGCCTCGGCACAAACCTACTGGCAGTTGCTGGTCTTCCGAGGCTTGGGCGGTTTGGGTTCCACCCTGTTCACCGTTTCGGCCATGTCCTTCCTGGCCCGTAAATCGCCGCCGTCGATTCGTGGGCGGGTCTCGGGTGCCTATGCCTCGGCTTTTCTGATCGGCAATATCGCCGGACCCGTCGTCGGTGGGCTGTTAGCCACCTGGGGACCGCGTGTGCCGTTCATCATTTATGGCACCGCACTGCTCATCGCGGCGGGGCTGGTGTTCGTGCTGTTGCGGGAATCTCGCCTGGCCGACCGGCGTACCCCGGACACCCGAACGGCGATGCCCGTCGCGGAGGCCTGGGGCCATGGCGCCTACCGGGCCTCACTCGGTTCGTTCTTGGCCAATGGCTGGGCCACCTTTGGAGTGCGTAACTCGATCACGCCCTTGTTTGCCGCCAGCGCCTTCGTCGGCTCGGGGTTCATCCTCAACGGCCCTCAGACGGCTGCCGCTGCGCTCGCGGTGTTTGCCGCTGGAAACATCGTCGCCATCACTTTCTCGTCGCGGCTCTCCGACCGTTACGGACGGCGCCCGCTCATCATTCCCGGACTGATGATCGCCGGTGTGGCCACCGCCGCCATCGGGTTCTCCCCCGATGCCTGGTGGTTCTTGGCCCTGTGCATTGCTGCGGGGATGGGAACCGGGATGCTCAATGCACCGCAACAAGCCGCCATCGCGGATTTGGTAGGGCAGAACCGCAAGGCGGGCTCGGTGATGTCGACCGCGCAGATGTCCTCGGATCTCGGGGCGATTGTGGGACCGTTGCTGGTCGGATTCCTGGTCGACGTCGCGAACTATGAACTGGCGTTCGCCATTACTGGTGCGGTGCTCGTCATGGCCGGAATCGGCTGGCTGTTGGCGCCGGAAACCAACAATCCGGTGGTTCCGGGTGGCCCCAGGACGGGTGCGTTGCCGAAGATCACGCCTGCGGACTCTGGGTCTGCCGAGCAGAGCCATCGAGACGTTGGCTGATCACCTTGGTGACGCCGTCGCCGCGCATGGACACCCCATAGAGGGCGTCTGCCACCTCCATCGTGCGTTTCTGATGGGTGATGATGATCAGCTGTGAGTCCTGCTGTAGCTCCCGGAAGATGGTGAGCAGGCGCGAAAGGTTGGTGTCGTCCAGGGCCGCTTCGACCTCATCCATCACGTAGAACGGTGACGGCCGGGCCTTGAAGATTGACACGAGCATAGCTACCGCGGCCAGTGAGCGTTCACCACCAGAAAGCAGCGACAGCCGTTTGACCTTCTTGCCCGCCGGACGTGCTTCCACCTCGATGCCGGTCTCCAACAGGTTGTCGGGCTCGGTAAGAGAGAGCTTGCCCTCTCCGCCCGGGAACAGGGTGGCGAAGACGTGCTGGAATTGGGCGGCGGTGTCGTTGAAAGCGGATTCGAAGACCCGCAGCACCGTGGCGTCGACGTCGGCGATGATCTGCAGCAGGTCCTTGCGCGACTGTTCCAGGTCGGCCAGCTGTTCGGAGAGGTACTGGTGCCGCTCCTCCACTGCGGCGTACTCTTCCAGGGCCAACGGGTTGACCTTGCCCAGTGCGGTCAGTTGGCGTTGAGCCCGGCGCAATCGCTGGGCCTGTTCCTCACGGTCGAACGGCATCGTCTCGACGTCGGCCTCGGGAGCCGAGTCCTCGTCCTCCGCTTCAGGCGGGTTCAGCGGAACAGGAAGTTCGGGCCCGAAGTTCTCGATCAGGTAGTCGGCCGTGTAGCCGAGTTCATCCAGGGCACGCTGGTGGAGCTGCTCGAGCTTGAGTTGCTGTTCCTGCAGCGCCATCTCGCGGGCGTGGACCTCGTCTTTGGCCCTGCTGACATCCTTGCGTGCGGCCTCTGCCTCCTGCAGTGCCGTCTTGCGCAGGCCGTCCAATTCCGCGCGCTGTTCTTCGAGGCCACGCCGGTCATCTTCGGCGCGCTGGACGGAGGCCTGTATCTTCTGCGTGGCCTCGGAAATGGCCGCTCGCAGGGCGCCCAACCGGTCCAGACTGCGACGACGCCGGGCTTCTGCGCGCTGTTCCTCTTGTTGCGCGAGCCTGGCTGCCTGGACTCGACGCCGTGCCTGCTCCGTACGTTGCACGGCCTGCTGCTGGACGGCCTCGGCGGTGCGCAGCGCCAGGCGTGATTCGGTCTCCTCGGTACGCGCCTGCGAGGCAGCTTGCTCTGCGGTGTCTTTGTCTGCGGAGGACACCTCGGTAGCGCCGCCCGCCTCACCGGACGCCATCTGTGCGGCCTGTGCGGCCTCGAGCCGTTCCTGGGAAACGACCAGCTTCTTCTCTGCTTCCGCCAGCGACTCTTCCAGGCCTTTTCGCTGTTCCTGTAGCCGTTGCCACGATTGCTGTGCCTGGGACAGACCCCGCTGGATAGAGCTGTGCCGCTCTTGGGCCGCGGCTCGTTCGGTTCGTTCCTGATGGAGCCGCTCCGAGAGGCCCTTCTCGTGGGACACCGCCTGAGCTAGCTCCTTGGCCAATTCGTCCCGGCGGGACTGCGTGGTCTGAACCGTGGCCGCAGTTTGCTCAGCAGCCTCGGCCGCCGCTTCGGCCGCGGCGCGGGTTTCGAGCGCGGAGGCGACGTCGTGACCACGTACGGAGACATCGCTGTGTCCCACCACGTGTCCCTGAGGAGTGACCAGCCTTCGGGCAGATTCCTCACCAACATGCATGGTCCACCATTGCCGCGCCGTCTCGACGTCGTCAACGAACACCACATCGGCGAGGACGTGGTGCAGGGCATGGATCAGGTGCTGCGGTGCGCCGTCTTGGACTCGCACGATGTCTCCGACCGGGTGCATCCCCGTGGTGAGAACGCGTCCTGCTCCTGCCGCGAGAGGTCGGTCGGCTCCCCCAAAGATCACCCGAGCATCGCCGCCCCGGCCAGACACCAGGGCGTCGATGACCTGTTCCGTGCTGACGGCGTCTTCGGACCACAGCTGTTCCAGGCCCTCACCGAGTGCCACCGTGACCGCCCGCTCCCAGCCCGACTCCACCGCCAGTAACGGCGACAGGTCTGCCACACCGAGCGGTTCCAGCAGTGAGAGCGCCGAGCCAGGGGCAGGGCGGAGACCCTCCTGCAGCACGTCACGGCGAGTGGTCGCAGAGCTATGAGCGGAGCGCGCTTCCGACACCAACCGGTCCTGAGCGGCGAGTTGCTCCCGCAACGCGGTCACCTGTTGCTGGGCTGCCAGAGCTTCCTCTTCGACGCCGGTGACTGAGTCGGTTTCGCCATCGGGTTGGTCCCAGGCAGCCAACTGCTGTTGAAAGTCTTCGACCGTGGCGGCCACATGGTCCAGGTCGGCGTCGGTTCGATCGAGCTGGCTTGTTAACGAGTTGACCTGGGCGAGCGCCGTATCGACCGCACCCTGTGCGACTGCGACCGCTTGGCGCCGGTCTGCGGCTTGCTGAAGGAGCTGGGTGTATGTCTCGGCGGCGATGCGTGCCGCGCGTTCTGCTTGTTGGCGGCGTTGCGTGGACTCTTCGAGTGCCCTCTGAGCGGTTTCCACCGCGGACAGTGCCGTAGCCTGTTCACGTTCGGATTGTTCTGCCTGCGCCGCGGCCGTGTCCGGGTCAGGTCCCGTCCGAGCCGGTTGCGGAGCAGCCGCCGCGGTGAGCCGCTCGGTATTGAGCGCTTCCAGGGAACGGTAGCGTTCAGCGAGGTTCGACAGCGCGTACCAATGATCGCGTGCTGCCGCGGCTGCTTCGGCAGCGGTGCCGGATTGTTCCGCCAGACGGGCACTCTCGGCCTCCGCCTGTTCTTGCTTGCGGGTGGCGCTGGCGAGTCGTTCTCCGATCGCGTCATCGTGTGCGGCGACGTCGTCAACGATCTGTGTCTGGGTGACGACCTCATCGGCCAACAGCCGAGCACGAGCATCGCGGACATCAAATTGGATCCGCTGAGCTTTGCGTGCCGTGGCGGCCTGGCGCGACAACGGTCCCAGCTGACGACGCACTTCCTCGGTGAGGTCGCGTACCCGGTCCAGGTTGCTGCGCATCGAATCCAGCTTGCGCACGGAACGCTCTTTGCGCCGTCGGTGTTTGAGAATGCCGGAGGCTTCCTCAATGAACCCGCGGCGCTCTTCCGGGGTCGCCTGCAGGATGCGGTCAAGCTGCCCCTGCCCGACGATGACGTGCATCTCGCGGCCCAGCCCCGAGTCGGAGAGCAGTTCCTGGATGTCCAGGAGACGACAGCTGTTGCCGTTGATCGCGTACTCGGAACCGCCGGAGCGGAAGAGGGTCCGCGAAATGGTGACCTCGGAATACTCAATCGGCAGAGCGCCATCAGAGTTGTCAATGGTCAGCGAGACTTGGGCTCGTCCGAGCGCCGATCGTCCTGAGGTGCCGGCGAAGATGACGTCCTCCATCTTCCCGCCGCGCAGATTCTTGGCGCCCTGCTCCCCCATCACCCAGGCCAGAGCGTCCACCACATTGGACTTTCCGGAACCGTTGGGACCCACGACGGCGGTGACGCCCGGCTCGAACTCAAAGGTCGTCGCCGAGGCAAACGACTTGAATCCGCGAATCGTCAGGGTCTTCAGGTACATGGTGTTGGCGCCATCATCGGTCGTGAAGTGATTAAAAAGGGAACGCACCCGAGCATACCGCTCGGGTGCGTTTAGCTCAGCGTGTGGTCAGTTGCCGAGCCCGTCATCGAACTCAGCTTCGCGCTTGCCGGTGCCCAGCAGTTCGCGAATGGCCGAGAGCGTACGGCGGGCGGCGTTACCATCACCGTAGGGGTTCACCGCGTTAGACATACGCTCATAGGCAGCGGAGTCAGTCAGCAACTCGGTCACTTCGTTGTAGACCCGCTCCTCATCAGTGCCGATCAAACGCACGGTCCCCGCAGTCACAGCCTCGGGACGCTCGGTGTTCTCGCGCATCACCAGCACGGGCTTGCCCAGGCCAGGAGCCTCCTCCTGAACTCCACCGGAGTCGGTCAGCACCACGTTCGCCAGCGAGATCAGGTGGGTGAACTGGCCGTAAGCTACCGGCTCGGTCACCACCACATTAGTCTTGCCCTCGAGGAACGGCAGGATCGCTTCGCGCACCACCGGATTCTTGTGAGCGGGAAGAACAAACAGGACGTCCGGGTGCGTCTCCGACAAGCGAGCCAGAGCACGACCCACGCCGCGCATTGCGTCACCCTGGTTCTCACGACGGTGGGTGGTCACCAGCACCAGCTTCTGTCCACCCTCAACAGCTTTTTGTACGTTCTGCAGGGCCTCGTCTTCGAACGGAACCTTCTTGTCGACGACGTCGAGCAATGCATCGATCACGGTATTACCGGAAACGTAGACGTCATCCTCGTTCACCGCTTCGCGTAGCAGGTTTGCTTTGGACACCGAGGTGGGGGCCAAATGCAGCGAGGAGATCTGCGATGTCATCTTGCGGTTGGCTTCTTCAGGGAAGGGCGAGAAGATGTTGAAGCTACGGAGCCCGGCCTCTACGTGGACCACCGGAATCCCCCGGTTGAAGGCGGCGATGGCTCCGGCCGTCGACGTCGTGGTGTCGCCCTGGACCACAACGGCGTCGGGCTGTTCCTGTTCCAGGATGGCGTCGAGTCCATCAATGGTCTTGGCCATCACCATGTTCAAAGTCTGGCGCGGCTGGATGATGTTGAGATCATGGTCCGGCTCAATACCGAAGAGCTCATTAACCTGGTCCAGCATTTCACGGTGCTGGCCCGTGACGGTGACGACGCAATCAAAATCGTCCGCGTCCTGCAGGGCCTTGATGATCGGAGCAACCTTGATCGCTTCCGGACGGGTCCCGTAGACGGGCATGATCTTCTTCACAGCACTCCTTGAATCATGGTCGATCGGCGCGATGCGCAACCGGCCAGACGGGATGTATGGGTCGGCCTCATTCTAGACCGGCATACGAGGTCTCCGAGAATTCGCGCCACAATCTTGAAGTATCACCTAGGTGAGCATCCGCAGGCCACGGAGCAACTGTGCGAGACCACCCCCTCGAAACGGCATGGACACTGATATGGATCCGAACCGCGCGTGCAGTAAGCGACGAGCAACCAAAGCGGTCTAGACTATGGTTCTTATGGAGAAGTCCATCGATGTGCCCGCCTGCTCTGAAAGATTGGTGTCGCTGAATGACTGAGGTGAACCGTGACCTCTCGGCACAGCACCAGGCGAAGAGCGGTGCTGGCGAGAATGCCCCGACCGCTACTACAGCTGACTTCATTACCGCTGTTCGCAATAATTACGGTGGCTTCGAAAAGCTTCACCCGGTGGCTGGTCGCCCTCGACTTGGCATTTATTTAAAGCAACTCTGGCAAAGGCGTCACTTCATCTGGCTTCAGTCACGGAGTCGTGTCATCACTGGCACCGACGACAGTCGCCTCGGATCCGTCTGGCTTGTTCTGCGGCCAATACTTGACGCTGTTTTCTATTGGATGATCTTCGGCCTGTTACTTCGTTTCGATCGCGGAATGAGCAACTACGTGGCGTACGTCATCATTGGCGTGTTCATGTATCAATTCACGAGTTACGCACTCACTGCAGGTACTCGCACCATCACCTCCTCTTTGGCCCTGACACGGGCGTTCCAATTTCCCCGCATGGCGTTGCCGGTTGCTGACCTCGTCTACGACACTATGCAGCGCATGTTGGCAGTCGCAGTCATGTTCATGATCATCATGATCATTCCGCCACATGAGTTGCCGGAATGGTCATGGCTCTTGTTCCCTGCCGTTCTTGCTCTTCAGTTGATACTTAGTTTCGGGTTCATGCTGATCCTGGCCCGCCTGAGCACGCACCTACCTGACATCAGCCGCATCATGCAGTTCGTGACACGTTTCTTGATGTACGGATCCGGCGTGATCTTCCCTATCACTCGTGTCACGCAGAACTACCCCGCGCTGGAAGCCATCATTGAGCTGAACCCGATCTATGTCTTCCTTGTCATGTACCGAGAAATCCTCATAGATGGAGTCGTGCCAGCAACCGAGCACTGGATCATGCTCAGCATCTGGGCCGGAGTGACTTTCATTATCGGATTCTTCGTTTTCTGGCTCGGAGAGGAGTCCTACGGCCGTGACCAGCACAAGTAACTCTCCAAAGCAGGCCCCAGCGGAAAAGACACCGTCAACCGATGACAAGCCACTGAAGCTAGGTGAACTCACCTTACTTGCCACCGATGTTTCACTGGACTACAACGTACGAATCGCCCACGAACAGAAGTCCCGAAAACTCTTCGGCTCCAGTGGAGAAAAAGGTGTCGTGCAGGCACTGAAGGGGATCTCGCTCGCAGCCCGCAAAGGTGAGTTCATCGGTCTCGTTGGGCGTAACGGTTCTGGAAAGAGCACGCTACTCCGAGTCCTTGCCGGCGTAGAAACGCCCACTAGCGGCGAGGTTGTTGCTACTTCAACCCCACAACTCATGGGCGTGAAGGCCGCCCTGATGCCCAATCTCACTGGTGTGGACAACATCCGAATCGGACTCTTGGCCATGGGTCTGACGCCCGCGGAAGTTGACGAGCGAATTCCGCGAGTCACCGAGCTGGCCGACATAGGAAACTCCATCAGGATGCCGATGCGAACATACTCTTCGGGAATGAACGCACGCCTCAGGTTTGCCATATCGGTCGCAGCAGATCCGGACATCCTCATGATCGATGAAGCACTCTCTACCGGCGATGACGCCTTCAGGCAGCGCTCCAATGAAGCCATGAAGCAGCTCATCGCTCGCTCAGGCACCGGGTTTCTCGTTAATCACTCAGCGCCGGCCATCCGAGAACTCTGCACGCGCGTAGTCTGGCTCGACAAAGGTGAAATTGTCGCCGATGGGGAAACTCAACAGATAATGAGCGAGTACAGCAAATTCATGAACGCCCTCCGCAGACATGGGGAACCTACGGCGTTGAAAGTGAAATCTCGCTATAACCAGACTTTCTACGAGCGAGTACAAACCATCGCTGGTAGAACAAAAACGTCATAGGCCGCATTTCCATTCACCAAGAACCTGACAATGGGCAAAACTAGCCCCAGCCCCCAACGCCTGGACAAGTTACGAGGTAGATACAATGTCTTCATCTGAGCTCGCCCCTCCGGTAGCCCTCCTTGTCCCCTCCAACGCAACGGCTCTCACCAGACAGCCCGCACGCAGAGAGTGGCCAGCACAGTCACCAATTGTTGAGTTCAGCGGCGTCACCTATGGCGCCCAGCATGCCAACAATGGGCGATTTGGCGACAACAATCTGGACTCCGCAACCAACTTGGGCGAAATACGTGACTCCCTTGGAGAGTGGGTCTCAGTTGTAGCTCAAAACAATGAAGAATCCGATGAGTTCCTCGTCCTCGCGGACCGATTCGCATATAAGGCTACATACTACTCACACGTTCCAGGCGAAGGTCTATTGCTCTCAGATTCCTTCGATGCAGTTTCACAGGCACTAACCAGCAGGGCTCGACGCCTCGACCTTGATCTAGAGAATTACGTCACCACAATAATATCCAATGTTCCAACATTTAGAAATCCCATATCCTCCAGCACAATGGTTACTCAAATTTCTTTACTGGAACCAGATGAGGCCATCGAGATAACTCCAAACACCGCACGAATCGTAGACCGATCAGTTGTTGGAGGGACACATGATATCCAGGACTACACTCACGCCATTCAGAAAGGCATCGAATTCGCGCAACAGTTACTACAACATGTCAGCACTCAAGAAGGACTTGAGAAACGCCTAACCCTCTCGGGGGGTGTGGATTCTCGGCTCGCCCTAGCCCTGCTCTACGCGGCAGGCGTTCACCACGACTTCCAGATATTCACCGAAGACCCCCGCACATGGTCAAATAATAAGACTATAGACATAATTAAACGTGACATACAGATATCTAATGCCATTCGGGAAGCGATGGGAATGCAGTGGTGGATCCCCCCAGCCTCGCAACCCGGACCAAGCAGCCTTGCCCACTCCTTGGCATCCCATCAAGCAATAAGTTCGAACCTCTACTATCAGTTCGAATCCAATGCCAGCGCAGAACCATACCCGTCGGCGACACTGACCGTCAGAGGGGGCGGCGGGGAACTACTTCGATCTACCCGTGGTGGCTCAAACATGAGTCGACATTTCCGCAAAGTATTCAACGGTGGTGAATCTCAGCCATCAAGTGTATGCCACTGGATTGCGTCAACCTACATTGATACAGGTAAAGTCTCCGCAGGATTCACAGACTTTGCAGTCAGATATCTAGCGAATTCAATTGGAGAGACAGATGCGCCCTCCCTCGAGCAACGCTTAAATGAGTACTATTTTCGCACGCGCAATCGTGCACATTTTAGCATCTATCACCGCGAACTACTCAAAAACGATCACACTCTTCAAATTCTATCAAATCCATTTTTTCTTCGCGCAGGTCAACTTATTTCGTTCCAAGAAAAAGCCAATGGTAAACTGGTAAAAGACATATTTAACCTCACTGCTCCACACCTTCTCGACTACGCCTTTGAAGATGACACGTGGACGCAGCGCCTCGCATCACCTGGCGCGCAGAAGGTTTCCAAAACGGACAATAGTTGGATTTACTCCTACGACCACCAGGTCAAGGTAAAGACAGACCCAATTACGAACGTCCACCGTTCAGGCCGTGACAGCAATCAAATACTGCGTAATAACGAAACTCAGTTGCTAATAAATTACCTAAAAGAAGGCTTCGTGGAGATCGAAAATTTCAGTGACCCACGAGCAGCCGCGCATCTTAGAAACCAGCACGATTTGGTGCTTCACAGCATAATGCGCGGAAGAAACGACCTTCATAACACCACGGTAAAAATGCTATCCGCTGTGACGCCTTTACTCTTGAATCGAGGTCTTCTCGAAGGTTCTTATGATGAGCTTAGAGTCAGCTCGTCGGCCTCCCCTTCAAGGTCTTTATGGAGGTCAGAATCACAATGCCTCGTCAATACCGGCGTGAAAGCGTCGGCTCCGATCCCCAGCATTTTAGATACATTTATCATGCAACCGACCATTTGCTACAAAAACAATTGCGTCATCGTGGACTGTCGTCCGATCCATTCACGTGAGGCGGAGATGCATTTTGCGGTTTATTTGATGCGGGACGATGAGAGGGTTTCAGAGTCCTGGTATAAACCGTCACCAGTTCATTCGTTCCCAGGAAGTCTCGAGCCAGGGACTTACAGTGCAATCGCGTTCGCGAGATACGCCACGCAGGACCGTCCACTTTTCCAAGAGAGATCTCATTCCCTAAAGATAACAACGAGTCACTAGATTCATACGCCCAAATTCCTCAAATTAAATAAACTATGAGGGCGGAGAACGAGCATCTCAAGGCACAGGTATATGAGCACTAGTACCATTGCCGATCGATGCCCATTGAAGACGTGACAACAACCCTCAGAATCTTTCAACGTCGCCCAAGCTTTATATATCTAATCCGCTCAGGTAGAACGAGGGTCGTGATGGGTTGCATGGCTCTTCGGACATCCGGTGGGGTCAGGGGATGAGTCCGCCAGCGGCGAGGAGCATTCGGAGCCGGTAGTTGTCGCGGTTGCGGAATCCTCTCGCGAGGCGGCGGTGGAGCTCGATGATCCCGTTCACGGCCTCGGTGCCGCCGTTGTTCGCGCGGCCGGTGGTGAAGTAGGCCACGAACGCGTCCCGCCAGCGGCGGAGGGTGCGGCCGAGGCGGGCGATCTCGGGGATCGGGCAGGTGTGGAACGTCTCGACGACCTGCTCGGCGATCCGCCGCCCGGCGGCGAGGTCCTTCTGGTGGTAGGCGGAGCGAAGTTGCTGCGCGCACTGCCACGCGACGAACACCTCGTCGTGCGCGGGGTCGGCCTCGATCGCGGCGGTGAGCCGTGCTCGCTGTTTCTCGGTGAGGTTCTCCGCGCCGGCGCGGAGGATGGTCTGGATCCCGTAGAGCGGGTCGCCCTTACGGCCGCGATGCCCGAGAGTGTCTTGCTGGACGCGCCGGCGGACCTCGTCAACGGCGGCGGTGCCGAGCTTGACGACGTGGAACGCGTCGAGCACCGCGGTGGCGTCCTGCAGCTTGTCGTCGATCGCAGTCTTGTATCCCGCGAACGGATCGAGAGCTGCCACTCGCACGTTCTTCCGGAACGCGTCGCCACGATCACCGAGCCAGGAGGCATACGCCTTCCCCGATCGGCCCGGGACGAGATCCAGCAGCCGGGCCCGCGTCTTTCCGTGCTCGTCGCGGGTGAGGTCGACCATCCCGGTCAACTCCTTCGGGCCGCGCTTGCGGGGGTCGACGTGGTGCCAGATGTGCTCGTCGACGCCGAGCGTGGTGACGTTCTCGAACCGGGTCTCATCGACGGCCAGCTTGACGAGTTCGGGTTCGACGGCCCGCCACACCGTCTTCCACGACGTCCCGAGCTGCCGGGCCAGGCCCGCGATCGTGGCATGCTCGCGACGCAGCTGCCCGATCGCCCAGCCGATAGCGCGCGTCGTGATCGACCCGCGCCGGGCAACCAGCGACGGCAGCTGCTCCGTGAACGTCTTCCGCAGACAGCCCTCGTCGTCGCATCGCCAGACCCGCTGCCGCCACACGATCCGCACCCGGGTCGCTCCGGGCACGTCATGCAGCACCCGCCGGCGGCGCCCTCGACCTGTCGCGACGACACCGCACGACGGGCACCCGGCAGGCGCGGCGGGGCTCGAGACCGTCACGACCAGCAGCCCGTCGCGACGGTCGACGTGCTCGACATGAACACCGGGAAGGCCGACCAGCAGGTCACAGCGGGCACACGGACAGCAAGCAGAGCGCGCCGAAGCGCACCCCGAAGTAGGGTGAAGCATGTCGAGGTCCTCGGGGTAGATCAGAGAGTTAGCGCTTCTGATCCTCGGGGACCTCGACCCCTACACGCCAACCATCACCCGGCGAGCCCTACCCCCACCGGATGTCCGAAGAGCCGGTTGCATGAACACCACATCATTTGCACCCCATGCAGGCGCATAGCGTGCGTTTAAATTGTGGGCCGTGAGCCTCCCCACAAGTACTGGACGCATGAACCAGTTCACGCGACCTGCGTAGGCGCTTCTTCCTGAACCTGGCCCGCGATCTGCGCGGCCCGGAGCTTTTCCTCGAAATCGACCGGCGGGACCTTCTCCAATGCCCAGTGCAACCGCCGCCGGTCATAGATCACCTTGATCCAGCCTGCGGCGTCCCTCATCGCCTAAGCCCAACACTGCCAGACTCTGTGAACCGTCCCGGGTTCTGTGCCGCTTCTATGCGGGGAGCGGCTCTATGCGGCTCTTCGGACATCCGGTGGGGTCAGGGGATGAGTCCGCCAGCGGCGAGGAGCATTCGGAGCCGGTAGTTGTCGCGGTTGCGGAATCCTCTCGCGAGGCGGCGGTGGAGCTCGATGATCCCGTTCACGGCCTCGGTGCCGCCGTTGTTCGCGCGGCCGGTGGTGAAGTAGGCCACGAACGCGTCCCGCCAGCGGCGGAGGGTGCGGCCGAGGCGGGCGATCTCGGGGATCGGGCAGGTGTGGAACGTCTCGACGACCTGCTCGGCGATCCGCCGCCCGGCGGCGAGGTCCTTCTGGTGGTAGGCGGAGCGAAGTTGCTGCGCGCACTGCCACGCGACGAACACCTCGTCGTGCGCGGGGTCGGCCTCGATCGCGGCGGTGAGCCGTGCTCGCTGTTTCTCGGTGAGGTTCTCCGCGCCGGCGCGGAGGATGGTCTGGATCCCGTAGAGCGGGTCGCCCTTACGGCCGCGATGCCCGAGAGTGTCTTGCTGGACGCGCCGGCGGACCTCGTCAACGGCGGCGGTGCCGAGCTTGACGACGTGGAACGCGTCGAGCACCGCGGTGGCGTCCTGCAGCTTGTCGTCGATCGCAGTCTTGTATCCCGCGAACGGATCGAGAGCTGCCACTCGCACGTTCTTCCGGAACGCGTCGCCACGATCACCGAGCCAGGAGGCATACGCCTTCCCCGATCGGCCCGGGACGAGATCCAGCAGCCGGGCCCGCGTCTTTCCGTGCTCGTCGCGGGTGAGGTCGACCATCCCGGTCAACTCCTTCGGGCCGCGCTTGCGGGGGTCGACGTGGTGCCAGATGTGCTCGTCGACGCCGAGCGTGGTGACGTTCTCGAACCGGGTCTCATCGACGGCCAGCTTGACGAGTTCGGGTTCGACGGCCCGCCACACCGTCTTCCACGACGTCCCGAGCTGCCGGGCCAGGCCCGCGATCGTGGCATGCTCGCGACGCAGCTGCCCGATCGCCCAGCCGATAGCGCGCGTCGTGATCGACCCGCGCCGGGCAACCAGCGACGGCAGCTGCTCCGTGAACGTCTTCCGCAGACAGCCCTCGTCGTCGCATCGCCAGACCCGCTGCCGCCACACGATCCGCACCCGGGTCGCTCCGGGCACGTCATGCAGCACCCGCCGGCGGCGCCCTCGACCTGTCGCGACGACACCGCACGACGGGCACCCGGCAGGCGCGGCGGGGCTCGAGACCGTCACGACCAGCAGCCCGTCGCGACGGTCGACGTGCTCGACATGAACACCGGGAAGGCCGACCAGCAGGTCACAGCGGGCACACGGACAGCAAGCAGAGCGCGCCGAAGCGCACCCCGAAGTAGGGTGAAGCATGTCGAGGTCCTCGGGGTAGATCAGAGAGTTAGCGCTTCTGATCCTCGGGGACCTCGACCCCTACACGCCAACCATCACCCGGCGAGCCCTACCCCCACCGGATGTCCGAAGAGCCCTCTATGCTGAGTGCTGGCGAATAGCTTGAGTCGGAAGCGCTGGTCGGGGTACCTGGAAGCGCGGGTCTGGGTAGTAGGTAACACTGTGGTCTGCTGAGGAGGAGTAGCGTCGTCCGGCGCTGCTTTCTCTTCGAGACTCATGGAAGCAGGCCTTCATCGTGGCTGATTACAAGAAGATCATGTCCCTATTGCTGGAGTTGGCGCATAGCCTTAGATGAAAGCGCTGGTCTGGGTAAGTGGTAGCGGAGTTCTGACGACCGGGAAGCACCTCTATGGTGCTTCCCGGTCGTCGGTTTCTCGAGTTTTTCTACTCCCAGTAGCCAGGGGCCGCTCGTGTCTGTTCACCTTGGTGGCGCCGCATATCAATGTCGCCAAGGTTTATCGTGCGGGCATTATTCGCCAGTCGATTGACGATACTATCCGCAGCGATTCTGTCAGGGAGAGCTGAAGCCCAGTACGCGGGCCCGGTTTGAGAAGCGATCATGGTGGCTGCCCGGTGTTCTCGGTTTGCCAGTATCGCGAAAAGATCGTTCGCGGCTTCAGGGTCAATACCGACGGTCAGGAAATCGTCGATGATGAGTAGATCCGCATCAGATAGCCGGTTCAACAAGGCCTGATGAGCGATGCCATCGCCTCGAGCGATGACGAGACGACGAGCGAGCTCGTCCATGCGGGTGTAGAAGACTTTATGCTCGTTGTGACATGCCGCTACGGCAATCGCGCAGGCAATATAGGTCTTTCCTCCTCCTGTGGGCGAGGTGATCAACAGGTTAGCGGTCTCATTGGCCCAGTCATGTGCGGCGTAGCGGGCCATCCTGGCTGGGGTAATGTTCCGTCCTTCTTGATAATGGATCTCCGCGATCGAGGCCCGCATGATCGGTAGCTGAGCAGCCAGGAGCAGTTTCTGAATGTTCTTCACTCTTCGCTGGTCTAAAGCGTCATCAACGGCCGCCAGGAATATTTGCTCCGGGGTCAGGTGGTCGTTGCTCTCATCGATGATGAGTTCTTCGAACTTCGCAGCCAAGTGAGTGATCCGTAAGGTACGAAACTTCTCTTTGTCCTCGGTAGTGAACACTGAATTCATCAAGGCCGGGCTCGCCGGTGTCGTGGTCATGGCGCTGTTCACCGTCCCTGCTGGTAGTAGTCAGCTCCACGCACGTAGATCTGTGCTGGATCGAGGGTATCGACGGCCGGCTGGGGCTTGATGGTGGCGGCTGCTGGCCTGTGTGGCCGAGATGTTTTCGTATCAGAATCAATGGCAGCCATGAGTCGCTTGAGTCCGGAATAGCTGGCATACCCACCCAGGTTGGCTAACTGCGTGCACGCAGCCTCGAGGCGTTGCTTATCGCGCTTGCCCAGGGACTCGAGAATGTTCTGGCACTCCAGATACCCCTGAGCCTCGATCTTATGGCGGTCTAAGACCGCGGTGATGATCTCCACGGTGGCCGGCCCAAACGCGGCCGCCCGACGGATAAACCAATCACGAGACCACAAGCCAGCGACGTCTTGGTGCTGGAGGGGTACATGCGCGGAATCAGTGGAGTACTGGCCCCGGCGGCCGTGTTTTCGTCGGTGCTCTGCAACGATGGCATCGCCATCGAAGATACTGACCTGTTGATCCGTCAGTCGTGCTCGCAGCAATTGACCTGCGAGTCGGTGAGGCACTGAGTAGTGCTGATAATCGCAGGTCACATGATAATTCCGTCCCACTTTGACCTGCCGGTATTCAACATCTTCAAACCCCTCAACAGGCAAGCCTCCCAAAGCAGATGCCTCTTCTGCCATGAATCGTTCGGCCCTGGTGGTCCCATCAGCCCGGCGGATCTCTTCATTGATTTCCCTCATCCGAACAGCGATCGCGGTGTTGAGCTCGGTCACGGTCGTGAAGACGTCTTCGCAGAGATATCCGATGACTCGCTTGTTGATCACCTGAACGGCAGATTCTACGGCGGCTTTGTCTCGAGGCTTGCGCACCCTGGCAGGCACGATCGCCGTTGCGTAGTGATCGGCTAACTGCTGGTACTTCGGATTCACGACCCGGGCAGACTCACCTTTGGTAGGGCGGTGAGTAGCAGTGGGCGCGTTATCAGGGACCACAATCTGGGGCACCCCGCCGAAATACTCGAAAGCTGCCTTGTGAGCGCTCAACCACGCGTTCATACGCATATCAGTGCATCCTGTGCAGTACACCAACCCCGAGTACGGCAACACCGCGACGAACAAGTAGACCTTGGTGATTTCACCGGTGACCGCGTCGCAGACCTGGAGGGTGTCACCGGCCCAATCGATGAATACCGCCCGCCCCGGTTCATGGTGCAAAGTGGCTACAAGATCGTTTCTTGCCGCGTAATCGCTGAAGAGGTGGCAGTACTGAGAATACGAGTATTTCCGCAGTTCGGAGGCCACACCGAGATAAGTTCTCCACCCCTGGAGCAAAGTGAAGTGACGGTTCGAACGCATCGATGCCACGACCGGGCCGAATTCCGGCGCTAGATACTCACCTGCAACTCGTCGGCGCCGATCGGGGAAGAGTTCCTCTACCCGTTCTACGGTCATGACAGCTACTTGATCACCTGTGAGGCCGTGCTCCTTGATCACCGCACGGGCTTTAGCGACGTCTCGTTGAGAACATCCTAAGGACTCAGCGATATCTCGATAAGACCGCGACTCCAGCAACAGAGACATGATCTTCTTGTAATCAACCACGATGAAGGCCTGCTTCCATGAATCTAGAAGAGAAAGCAGCGCCGGACGACGCCGCTACTCCTCAGCAGACCACAGTGCTACCACATACCCAGAACAACGCTTCCAGGTACCCAGACCAGCGCTTTCATCTAACGCTATGCGCCAGGAGTCGCGGTCATATCGAGATATCGCTGGATCCTGAAGGCGTTCCCAACGAGACGTTGGTAAAGCGGCCCTTCGCATTTAAGGGTGTAGCTGGGGTCTGAAGCCACCGGCCTCGAGAAGATGTCAACGACGGGTGTAAATTGACCCCCTAACGACAACTGAAAATTGACCCCTCCGGGCCTGGATTTCTTTGGTTACGCCTGTTCGTTGGAGTTGATAAGGTCTTGTCTGGAGACTGCTGAAGGTTCGGTTGACTTCACGACTGGATAAATTCCAGGAAGGATTGAAGTCATGCCCAAGATCTACACCGATGAGTTAAAACAATCAGCACTCGAGCTCATCAACGACGTGACGACACAAAAACAGGTCTGCGCCGACCTGGGGGTGTCGAAATCAGCGCTCCAATCCTGGGTTCGCGACTCACGCCTGCGCGAACACGGCCTCGAACCGGCTAAGGATCACGAGGGGTCGCGGGCCCAAGCAGCAGCGATCAAGCGAATCCGCGAACTCGAGCGGGAGAACAAGATCCTCCGCGAGGCCGCCGCGTATCTCTCGCAAGCGAATTTGAAGCTCGGGGTCACCACCCAAAATGACGCTTCTATGCCCTCTGTCAAGCCATGCGAGTCTTCAGCTCTCGATAGAGGGACCGGCAGATGTAGCGTTTCAGGCATCGTCGGATTTCACGTTTGCTCAGCCCTTCGCTTTGTCTTCTGAGCACGTAATCTCGTGTGGTGGGGTCGCAGCTGATCCGGGTGCGGGTGATGACATCAATAGCGCGGTTGAGCTGTCGATCACCGGATCGTGAGAGTCGGTGCCTGGTGGTGTTTCCTGATGAGGCCGGTAATGGTGCGATGCCTCCAAGTGCTGCGAAGGCAGCTTCTGAACGGATCCGCCCGTGGTGGGAGTAAGCGGTGATGGGCTTGCCCGCAAGTTGTGGACATGTTCTTAGTTCATCAGGCCGTTGCCTGAAGTCTTTCTATCTCACCGGCTGACTGCTGTTCCCTAAGGGAATGTTCGTATTCCACCGGCGGGAGCATCCCGAGGGCCGAATGCAGTCGCCGACGGTTGTAAACCTGCTCAATCCAATGAACGACCCCAGCACGAGCTTCAGCCCGGGTAGCCCAGACACGACGGTCATAGAACTCGGTTTTCAATTTGGAGAACACGCTCTCTGCCATCGCATTATCGAAGCAAACCCCGGTCCGGCCGACTGACTGAGCCAAGCCCAAATCCCAACAGACTTTGTACGTGTCTTCACTGGTGTACTGGGCCCCTCGATCCGCGTGAAATACCAGGCCATCAGGCTTGTGATTCTGCCGGACCAAGCACGCTCTTCGCAGCGCGGATTCAATCAGCTCGGAGTTCTGCACCCTCGACATCGACCAGCCCAGCACGCGCCGGCTATGGGCATCGGTGACCAGGCACAGATACAGCCATCCTTCCCCGGTACGTAGATACGTCACATCACTGATCCAGACCTTGTCCAGTTCGCCTTGATCCCAGGTGCGCTTCACCCGATCTGGAATGCGATGCGGGCGTACTCCAGCGATCGTGGTCACCGGGGAGAACATTCGTGGGCTGATCCCTTCCAACCCCTGACGACGCATCGACGCAGCCACCGTTTTCCGATTGACGTTGATCCCTTCTCGGCCGAGTTGAGCACTGATCCGAGGCGCTCCATACACGTGACCAGACTCGGCATGAACGTCGCGAACCTTCGCGTCGATCTGTCGTTGACGTGCCGCACGCGGCCCGGGAGGACGACCTTCGCGACCGACCCAGGCGTAATAGCCCGAGGCGGAGACTCCTAATAATCGCGCCATGCGCTTGATTTGGTGATTGTGCTTCTCCACGTGCATCAGTTCAAACCGTTCCGGTCCTGACGCTTCTGCGCGAAGAAGCTCGCGGCTTTTCCCAGGAACTCATTGTCCTTTCTGGCCTCGTAGAGTTCCTTCGTTAGCCTCGCGTTCTCAGCTTCAAGCTCCTCGACGGTGCGTCGTTTCGTTGGCTGGCGAGACTCGCGCTCGATCTTCACCCACCGGCCAAGTGACTGTTCTCCAACGCCGATCTCTTCGGCGACAGCTCGGATGCTGCGATCGGTATCGATCACCAATCGAGCGGCTTCTCTTTTGAATTCCGGGGTAAAGCTCCGGCGTTTACTCGTCATGGTTCTCATCGTGACACCTTCCTGGTAACAGCCACAGCCGCCACCTTGCTCAGATGTCCACTAATTCAGGGTAAGCCCAGTGATGAGAATCGCTCCGGTGACTGGGCCGACCCCTTGGATCTCTTGGAGTCCAGGAGCCAATTGCTCGGTGAGACGGGCGAGTTCTTCGTGGTTCTTCTCCAGCAAATACGTCTGTTCGAGGACAGTCTTTGCCAGCCGCTTCGCTTCTCGTCGTAGAGGCCCGATGCCAGGATCTTGGCTTATTCGCCACTTGGCGATCACCGAGATCTGTTCGTCTTTGGCTGGCCGACGAACATCAATGCCTAATTCGAAGCTGCGCAGCAAGGCGGTGAGTGCGTTGCGGTTAGCTGTGCGCTGCTGATCGATCAATGACCGGGCGGCCAGAAGCACACGCAGGGTTGCTCGATCGCCGGAAGCACGGGGCTGGGCAAGGGATTCGACATTGATGCCCAGAACGCGCCGTGCAGCAGATTCGGCGTCGATCGTGTCCGATTTTCCGGCATGGGCATGTTCTCGTTTAGGTCCTGGGCGGACCTCGGCGACTTCGATAGAGGCTCTGCGTAGGGAGGCAGTGATGCCTGCACCGTAGGAAGCGGTGCCTTCGACTGCTGCCAGTATGCTGCTGTTGTTCCCGCGCCTTTGGATCCAGCTGATCGCCCGTTCGTTACCGGGCTTTGAGGCGGGAAACTGAGCGCTATCGATGACCGCGCCGGTGCGAGTCTGGATTAGACAGTAGGTGTGGGTCCGTGCATGGGTGTCGACACCGACGACGTAGTCGAAAGCTTCAACGACGGAAACCATAATCATCCTCCAAGGGCATAGAGCGGATAAGGTCAGCCCGGCTCGTGGGGTCGCTCAGAGTCCACATCTGTAATGAGTCACAACCACTGTTTCCTCGGGGGTCGGACAGGCTTCTAATCAAGGCATCTGCGCGCAGATGCCGAGCTCAGCCCAGTGCGGACACGTCATTTTCAAGACACCCCTTGAACGCCTCATGAGGGTCGGAAATACCCGGGGTCACGCACTGAGACTGAACTCAGCATCTCAGCCGGCCACAGGCTGGCCAATACCCATTACAGATGTACCCGCTGGACCGTGACCTTGCTGCCACCGGTGTACCGGTGGCAGTGACCTGTCGGGTACTGGGTTTTACGAAGCAAGGCTTCTACAAGTGGTGCGCGAAACCTATCTCTGACCGGGATCTGGAGGAGGCGCTCTTGATCAATGCCTGCTATGGCATCCGCGTGGATGATCCTGAGTTTGGTCACCGGTTCATCGCCGACGAACTCGTAGCGGTCGGCTACGGGGTGTCTGAGCGTCGTGTGTGGCGATGGTGTTCTGAGCAGAAGCTGTTCTCTCACACGATCAAACGAGCCCGGAAACACGGCAAAGCCCCTGGTCCGCAGGTGTGTGATGACCTCGTTGAACGCGATTTCACCGCCACGACCATCTATGAATTGTGGCTGACCGATATCACCGAGCATCCCACCCCTTGGGTTCTAGCCATCGTTGCAACACTCCTGACCAAGGGGGTGTGCGGTGGCCCGTCGTGGCGGGCAGCGTGCGGTGGCCGGCTGTGTGGTTCATTCGGACCGCGGGTCGCAATTTCGTTCTCGGAAATTCCAGCAAGCTCTACGCCGCTATGAGCTCGTCGGGTCAATGGGTCGAGTCGGTGCTGCTGGTGATATCGCGGCGATGGAATCGTTCTTCGCAGTTTTGCAGAAGAACGTCCTCGATCGGAGCCGATGGGAGTCTCGAGCGCAGTTACGGAAGGCGATCGTGCATTGGGTCGAGCGCACCTATCACCGGAAGCGTCGTCAACGGCGTTTGGGTAAACTGACCCCGGTTGAATACGAACTGGTTCACCACAAAGCCGTCGACCTGGCGGCATAAACCCCACAGTCAACCAGACCTTCAGCAGTCCCATCCGTGCAGGAGTCCCTTTCAGGGCGCGCACGATTGGTTCGACTCCGAACTCGTCGCGATTGTCGTCGATGAAGGCGACGATCACTTCGATGGACGGTCGAGCTCCGCCGCGAAGAAAGCCGATGCTCTCTTCAACATCTCGTTGGCCCGCTTCGCTTCAGCCAACTCAGCCCGGAGTCGACGATTCTCCGCTTCCAAATCCACGGACTCAGTCGGTGTCGCCTTCCCGATTCTTTGTGTTTGCGGACCCAGACTCGCAGGGTCTCTTTGCTCAGCCGGAGTTCGTTCGCGACGAGGGTGATCGCTCCATTCACGGTGTCCGGGTCGGACTGGGCATAGATGACGAGCCCGACGGCACGAGCCTTGAGTTCGTCTGTGTATTTCACTGGCAAGAGAGAATCTCCTTCTTCCAATCTCCCTGCCTCTATTACCCCCGGGGCGATTCACGGCCCTGCCTCCAGGCCCGGTAGGTGCGTACTGCGATCTTCACGCCCTGCTCACGCAGAACCCGGATGATCGACTCGACAGCAAACTCCTCGGCTCTCATCTGGTCGATGAAACCCACCATCACCAGCGGTTGCGGGGGTCGAGTTCCCCCACGAAGAAAGCCGTCGCCGCTTTCAGGATCGCCACGTCCTCGCCCAGCGCCCTATACTCCGCCTTCAGCCGGCGGACCTCGGCGTGCGGTTCACTGGTCTGCCCCGTCCGTTCGCCGGCGTCGATCTCGGCTTAGATCACCCACCGGCGCAGCGAATCGCACCGACGCCTTCCTGACGGGCGACAGCGGCAATGGCCTTCGCATTCGACGGGCACTCAGCCCGATGCTCGAGCACGCGCCGCACGGCACGCTCCCGAACCTGAGGATCAATCTTCTTCGGCATGATGACATCCAATCCATTTAAAATGGATGCGGCACAGAACCTGGGACGGTTGTTCAGCCGGAGTCGTTTTGGTCGTCGTTGAAAACGGGGTTCTTCGAGCGCAGAGTCTGGCAGTCCCGGGCTGAAGCGATGAGGGAAGTCGCTCGTTGGATCGAGGTGGTCTATAACCGGCGGAGGTTGCACTCGGCGTTGGGGATGGTTCCGCCGGTAGAGTTTGAAGAGAAGCTCCTGGCCGAACAGAGTGCCGGCCGTGTCGAGGAGGAAGCGTCTATGCAGGCTCCGTGGCGTGGTTCACGTGTCCACACCTTGCGGGGAGGCTTAGACAAGATTCGCGGCCTCGATCCGGCACCCCGGAGTGTGCGAGCGACGCTGTCGCTTCTGATCCGACAGATTGAACATCCTTCCAGCAGGACTGCAAATCCCGCTAACGTGGATGTCCACTATTCGAGTGGTGGCCTCAGGCACCTTTCGCTCAAGCGTTCATGACTCAATGATCTTTAACAGGCGTTGCGTGATGACTTCAGGCGCAAAATGTTCGCGCATGTACCGACGGGCAAGATTCGATTCTTCCGTAAACATCCTTGGATCGTTCGTGAAACGGCGGATTCGTTCAACCGCCTCGATCGGGCTTTCAACAATCCAACGGTCACCGTAGACTGCCTCGGCCCCGGCCCACGGCAGGACAATCGGGATGCATCCCGCTGCGCCACCCTCAGCGATCGCTTGATGAGTCCCCTCATGGTCACTTGTTGACAAGATAAACCCGGGTCGCGAGCGATACCAGGCTCCGATGTCGCTGGAATGCCCTTCGAAGATGACCGAATCCTTCAAGGCCGGTGATCGATCGAGACGCGCGTACTGACTTTCGAAGTATGCTTTCTCAGGTTCTCGATTCAGCAACCACTCGAAGTCAGTATATTGCTTTCCCTTAACGTACAAGCGGTACTGCAAGTCGCTGGCGATGAGACCCTCGACGATATCCAGGGCCAAGTCCAGTCTCTTAGAGCGGGGCACTGAACCTACCAAACCCAAGTTCCACGGGTTGATATTCTCTCGCTCTTGATCGAACTTTGTGAAGTCGAAGGTGTTGCCAACGACTACGCATTTGGACGCGGGGATACCGTAGAGCACGCGAGCTCGTGCCATACCGGTCGGTGATACGAAGACGAAAGTATCGACCTTGCTGATGTCAGCGTCCCGCAGATACCTGGTCCGAAGTTCCTGGGCGTGGAATCTCGTGATGAGCTTTTGACCTGGTTTCTTGTTTCTGCTGTACCAGGCAACGTTTCCTAGCGACCATTCGCAGAAGATTACATCGGCTCGGGCCAGCAACTCGACGCTCTCGTCTTCGTTGTGGATGTCATGACCGGACCATTGATCAACAAGAATTTCATGATCGGCATTGCTAATCGCCGCACTGATTTCATGGAAGAACTTAAAATCGTGTCCAGCCAGGAGTACCGTCTTCTTCGCAGGAGGAAGATAGATACTCTGCGCTTGCCTATCGGAAGCGACCTTTGTGTCCTTCACGACCTGCCAGGCGAATACGCTGCCGCCCTTGAGGCCTGGGTCATTGCTCTGAGACCGCTGCGCGTGAGTGTCAAGGTCATACAATACAACCTGATCGTTGATGTCAGTACTGAGCGCGGCAACGGGGACGAAAGAATCGTTTGCTTCCCAAGTCACCACACGTTTCCCCACGGCGTGCCAATCTCCGAAGGTCAACGCCGTCACGAGGTCTTCAAGGTCATGCTGGCCCAAGGTACCGACATTGCTTCGTGCTTGAACGATGTGGAAAATACCGCGTGCCTTCAGACGCTCGTAGAGGTCTGGCGTGGACACAGGCAACGTCGGAACGTCAACAGATTCAGCATTCTCATTATCTGTGAGAAGGTACACGTCGGGAGCGAAAGTCTGGTTCCTGAAGGCAGGCAGATCAGCCGACGCGCACTCGACGGCGAATTTCGGCGGCTGCGGGCTACGCACCAAGAATCCTGCAACACGCATCATATATACGAGCCGATGGGCACACGTGTGGGTTTCGTATACGTGCCGCATCCCTCGCCACAGCTCGCGGTGACGAAGTTCTTCAGATCCCTTCCATCTCGCCAAGACGGCGCTGGCTTCATCTGGCGTACCGACCGTTGGCACGGTCCCTGCGAAAGTCTCGTCTACTCCTCTTCCAGGAGAGCTCAACACACTGGACCCTGATGCCGTGATCTCCACGACTCGACGAGAGAACATCGAGGGTGAATCAACCACGGAATTACCGTTCAGGTGAATGGGATGAGCCTTGTAGGCCTGGCACATATCCGGGTAGCTCAGGCTAGGCCTTGCATAGCGCTTAAAACGCTCCGGCAACCTGTACGGAGAATTCGGGTCATTGTGTACGCGTTCGTAGATCGCCAAGCCGTATGGGACAGATTCGTAGAAGAGGAAGTCCAACCCCTGCTTACGGGTCGCGTACTTGTCGCCGTAGTAGGTGCCACCATATGCGATTGAGTCTTCATTCTGACGTTCACTCGGCAATGGGTTATGTAGACGTGGCTGTGCAGCAAACGGGGCTGAAGCCACAGTCTTGATGTGGTTGTCGGGTTGCGCGTTGTATGCCGGGATTGTCCTTGCGTCCGTGGTGAACACGTAATCGCACAAAGCAGCCGTCTTCTTGAAACGATTGAAGTGCACCGGGTCCTCTTTGTTCCAGAACATCACTGGAACATCCTTGGAACGGCAGAAGTCGATCAGCTCTACGATTGGTGCGTGCGCTTCGTCACCGTAGTAGCCGATGCTACCTTCCCAGGCTTGGTCATTACCCTGCCAAGCGGACTCGATGAAAAGTACTTCGAACGGCTGATCCGAGTATTGATTACGCCAATCTTCCGGGGTCACCCTGACGGCAGTGAGCTCCGGCAGGAAAGTATCGGACGTGAACGTATCTCCGATAAAAGCGACCGTGTAGTCCTTAAGATCAGGTTCGGCCTGAATATCAGTCTTGGAGATTCCCTCCCTCAAAGACTCGACCACGTCCCAAAACACGCGTCCAGAATGAGACCACTGGCGATTCGCTTTCACCCAGGCGCGTGCACGATATCCCATGAGCTTCGACGCATCAGGAGAATCGAGCAAGGTCCGCAGTTGGTTTTTCAGGCTACTAACGTCGTCCTTCCGGAAGGACAAGGCACGTGAAGATTCGTCTCCATGAAAGACCCCATGCGGTGAAACATCAGAAAGTACTACAGCGCCACCAGTCGCCATAGCTTCCAGCGGTTTCAAGGGCGAGACTAGTTCTGTGACAGGTAAAGACTTCCTCGCAAGAGGAAAAATGTCGATCGAGGAGAGGTAGACCGGCATCTCATCGTTTGGCACGCCGCTAACGAAACGTGTCACAGCATCCAGCCCCGAGCTAGATACTTTCTTCTCAAGATCCGGTAGTCCTTTCCCGGCCCCCATCACCAAGAAATTAAAGTCGTAGCCTTCGCCACGCAAGTCGGCAAGTGCCTGCGCTACAAGTTCCAGACCTTCGTACTCAGTTACACTGCCAGCAAAGCCCACCATTGGCAGGTCAGGGCGCGCGAACCCCATACGTTTCAGGAGTACGGCGTCTTTGCCGGTTGGAATAAATTTATTGACGTCGACACAGTTCGGCGCCACCGAAATCTTCTGCCCGTCAAGCCCTCGGCCGATCAGGTCCTGCCTCATCTCCTCGGTGATTACGACAATCTTGTCCGCCTGCGAAGCCACCAGATACTCGAATTTCCGATCGAACTCATACTGATCGGTCTGATCCCATCCCGGACGCAGTGAGGCTGCGGTAACTTCCCAGAACCCTCGAATCTCATAGACGAATGGCACACCCAAACGACGTGCAGCAATCAGAGCAGGCAACGCTGACAAGTAGTTTGACCCTGCAATGATGAACTCTGGTTTCTCTATCATTGCCTCACGGACGTACGCATCGGCGGTGGCTTGAATGAAGACATCCAAGTCGCCTTCCCAAGCCTTCAGCCCTGGATTGTGCACATATCGGACACCGTCGACATTCCTTGTGTATCGAGCCTCTTCTTTCGGAACGCGGTATCCCGGCTGGGGCCCCTTATCCCAGGGCTTCCCGGGCATCGGGGCAACCACCACGTCTGCACCCGCGTCCATGAGCCCCTTCGCAATCCCTTGCGTGCGGGATGTGTAACCGTTACTCGTCGATACCGGGGAGAAGCCAACCGCATACATGACTTTGTCGCGGATGGACACGTAGTTATACGTGCGATGCCGTTGTGGGAGTCGGTATTCAGCTTCGAGGTACTTAGCGAAAGAGCCCACCCTCTGGACGAACCTCGACTCTACCTCGGACAGTTCTACGTCGGGGGTCAGCGCGCGCAGTACTTCATTCGCTTCACGGATCTGTCCCTCATCTGAGAAAAGACGCTTCGCCAAAGGGAGCGCGGTCGACGCGTCCTTACGCCGTTGAAAGCGCTGTTGCAGAACCTGAAGAGGCTCTGCAGAGGTCAGGCGACTTTTCGGCTCAGATCTCTTTTTTTTTGAGGAGATCTTCTCTCCGCGGGATAGACGCACGATCTTCGCGTTCAAACGCCTCAAGAACATGATCATGATGAACACGATCAGCGCGAGCAGCCAAAATAGAAGGATGATGAGGACCGTATCGTCAAGGAAGAACGACATGACCGTGGCGAGCACTGCCATGATCACGAAGAATCCCAGAACAAGCTTCTGCTTCCGGGAGAATCTGCGGAACAACTGCAACATAGTGATGGGGTCCCCTAGGAGATGGTGCGCGGTCTAGATTCAGTGAGTGCTACGAAGATCATCTTCACCGACGTGTGGTGCGGTCTCGGCGTAGGTGGGCAATGCCCTCATCCGCTCGATTGGGAATATGGATTCGGCGGGTACTCAACCACGGACTGAACAATATCGCCAAGGTCCAAACGAGCTCGCCATGACAGTTCGCTGTAGATCTTGTGCACGTCCGCAGTCAGTGCTCCTGGATCACCTGCCCGACGCTCAACAATTTGATACTCGAGATCCACGGCGGCTTTCTCACGGAAGCATGTGATTACTTCGAGAACACTGCTACCGCGCCCTGTCCCCACATTGTAAACATCGAAACGTCCTTCAGACGCTCGCTCCATAGCCTCTAGCGACACGAGATGTGCGTCTACGAGGTCCAAGACGTGTACGTAGTCGCGCACACATGTGCCATCCGGGGTCTCATAGTCATCACCGAATACCGCTAGGGAACTATTATTGGACAACCTATCCCGAATCGCAGGCATCAGATTCGTGGTCGTCGTGTCAGCTAAGAGCGCGTTCTTCGCACCCGCAACGTTGAAATAGCGCAGGGCAACAGCGTTCAGGCCCCATGCCCTGGTTGCGTTCGCAATCGCGAGTTCGCTGATGCGTTTCGTCTCCCCATATGGATTGATGGGATTACACGGGGTGTCTTCGAATACGACAGACTCGTCTGGTTCTCCGTACACTGCCGCAGATGAAGAAAACAAGAATCGCGGCGTACCGGAAAATCTCATCGCCGTAAGGAGGTTTAGTGTCCCCATAACGTTGTTGCGGTAGTAGTACTCCGGCTGTTGAACCGAATCACCGACAACCTTCTTGGCCGCGAAGTGGACCACTGCATCGATGGAGTACTCGGTGAGCAACGATGTCAGTTGATCAACACCGTCGGCCCCAGAAAGGTCGACCTTCTCGAACACCACAGATGCGGGAAGGCGCTCCTGCATGCCTGTAGAGAGATCGTCGACGACGACGATGTCAGAATAGCCTCGTTCAATAGCTTGATCAACGAAGTGAGCGCCGATGTAACCCGCGCCTCCTGTGACTAGCAAACGCATGCGGTTCGACCTCCCTTACTGTGCCACGTCTCTAGCGATGTTTGGTTCAGCGCCACTGTCCTCGGGTATCGACGACCTTCTTGCCTTGTACCTGAGGCTTCAGACCGGCAAAGACGTCATGGTCGACCAGGAGGACGATGATGTCGGCCTGTTCGATGGCCGCGCTCGCCTCAGAGAACTCAATGTTGTTTGCCTGTGACAAACGGGCCGGAAGCTCATTGACGTGCGGCTCGACAGCAAGGATGCGACTATCCGCGAATTCGTCGGATAGACGTAATGCGATGTTCAAGGCCGGCGATTCACGTAGGTCATCGATGTTGGGCTTGAATGCTAGCCCCATGGCGGCAATGACCGGTGTACGGCCGGAATCTTTCGCTACGTCGTAAGCTTCTGCTTTGACCTGGCGGATAACCCACTCAGGCTTCGAATCATTAATTTCTCTAGCGTTGCGAATGATCTTAGAAGTTTCGGGAGCGGCCGCAACAATGAACCACGGGTCCACGGCGATGCAATGCCCTCCAACGCCGGGACCAGGCTGCAAAATATTGACCCGAGGATGATGATTGGCCAGCTCGATGAGCTCCCACACGTCAATATCAAGTTCTTGGCAAATCATGGACAGTTCGTTGGCGAACGCGATGTTGACGTCGCGGAACGAGTTCTCGACCAGCTTCGACATTTCCGCAGTACGAGTGTCGGTCAGCAGGAGTTCAGCCTTGCAGAAGCGTTCATAGAGAGCCTTAGCACGCTCGGCTGCAGCCGGGCTCGAACCACCGATGATTCGGTCGTTGGTGACCAGCTCAGTCATGACTTTGCCGGGCAAGACTCGCTCGGGGCAATGCGCGAACATCAGGCCGCCACCCTCGCGCAAATCAGGACGGGCCTCAAAAATCACCTCTGCCAGGCGCTCCGTCGCACCAGGAGGTGAAGTTGACTCAAGGATCACCAGTTCATCACCCGTCAGCTGGGGGGCGATTGCGCGACCTGCAGCTTCGATATATGACAGATCCGCCGATTTGTCTTCACGGAAGGGGGTCGGGACCGCCACAATATAAGCGTCAGCCGCCGGAGTGTCCGTGGAAGCAGTAAGGTTTCCTGCCTTCACGTTGCGCTCAACGTATTCGCCCAAGTCTGGTTCGACGAAAGGCACGGTTCCGGCATTGATCGCGTCAACGGTCTTCTGGTTGACGTCTACCCCATGAACCCGCGTTCCGTGTTCAGCCAGGATGGCCGCGGTCGGGAGCCCAATGTAGCCGAGGCCAATAACCGCGACACTGTCAATGTTCGACATAGATTCGTTCCTTGAGTTGCTGTGGACACAGTCGGTTGCGAGTCGTTGATACGTCAGAGCAAACCGCGAAAGCAGCCTGCTTTCCATCGATCAAGTATAGGCGACGGCCTGGGGACTTCCTGGGAGGCATTCTGCGGAATGTTGTCTGGAGAGTACCTAGTCCGGTCTACGGATCAACGAGTGTTCTCACTAATGAGCTTCTTGTAAATTCGCTCGTACTTCTCAGCGTTAGCGGCCCAAGTCCGTTCGGCAAGCACCCATTCTCTACCTCGAGATCCCAACGATTCCGCCAGCTCAGGAGACTCCAGCAATGCTTCAATTGCACCAGCCCACTCCCCTGGGTTCTCAGGAGCAACCAACATCCCCGTTTCCCCGTCGACAACGAGCTCTTCCAATGCCGGGAGATTTGAGGCCAACACAGGTCTGCTGGAAGCGGAAGCTTCTACTGGCTTCATCGGTGTGACCGACCGGGTCACCGGAGTATCACGACGCGGAACGACGAAAACATCAAGGGCTTGGTGGTACAAATTGGTTTTGGTTCGGTCAACTCGACCCGGAGTCAGCAGACGGTCCGAGATGCCTAGTTCTGCGGCCAGCTCTCGCAACCGCGGTAGATCCGTCCCATCCCCAACATAAAGAACTCGCAGATTTGGTCGACGTTCGGCAAGTTGGGCAGCCGCTCTGAGGACCGTGTCCAAACCCTCGTAAGGAACGATCGAACTTACCGTGCCTATGTATTCCAAACGCTCGTCAAGGCCAAGTTCCTGACGCGCCTCGGCTTTCGTCAAAGGCGGTTCTATAAATACGCCTCCGACAGCATTCGGGCAGACTTCAATCTTGGTCGCCGACACTCCGACGCCCATCAGGCGCGCTCTCATGTTGTCACCCAACGTGACAACCGCGTCCGCGGCCCGGGAGACTACGTCCTCACGCTCTACGAACAATCGATAGCGTTCAGAGTTCAATGCCTGTGCATCTCGCGTTGAAGCCCAAGTATCCGCTAGTTGGCCCCTTACTTCGTAAACCCAGGGGATCCCGACTGAAACCGCTACGGCCTGCGTCACCAGAGCATTCGTCCAATGCGTGGTGGTGTGCAGCACCGAAGGCCTTTCCTCCAACACCACTTCGAGTAGCATCTCCGCTTGTTGTTGCAGGCGTGAGTCAAAACCTGTCGCCAGTTGAAGTGGCAGAAGACGTCGATAGGTGATTCCATCCACGACATCAACACGTGATGCACCCAACGATCCAGTCTGTACGGGCCAACCGATCCGCGTCACTGCCGAAACGTTCCAGCCGCGATCTTTCAAGGAGGCCAGGATGGAATGTGATCGTTGGGCGTAACCGGACCCCGTATGGGGCAACGAATTCGTCAGCACGTGCAGGACCTTGTCTTGATTCGGTAGATAGCCTGCGACAGGCTTCAGCTCTGGAGCCGCCCCCTGATAGCTACGCAGTTCAGACGACAATCGACGACGATGTTTCGTCGCGCGCGTGCCCTCCAGTAATGCGATAGCCGCAGACATATTGCCCTGATGCCACTCAAGTCTTGCGAGTGCTTCATTACGACCGCGTGTACCGGGCCGCGTGCGATCCAAAATCCACTTCGCGGTGACGACGTCGCCGTCATTAATCATCAAGTCGGCCCACGTGACGAGATGGCGATCCGGGGAGCGCTTTTCAACAGCATCTAGCGCCATCCGCTTTAATTCCACGGACCGCCCGGCTGCCCCGAGGGAAACCCCACGTACCAGGTCAAGTCCGCCACCATGAACCATCGTCCCAACTTTGGAGAGCGGACCACGAAGGCGCTGTGGGAGGCGCCGCGAAATTTGCAAGGCCAACAAGACTGGATCGTCGTTGAGATGGTCGGCCACTGTTGTCGACGTCAACCGGGCGTTTCGGCGAAGTTGCCCGATCCATGATGGGCGGTTTGACGTAGATTTCATCCTGTTCCCTTGATCATGGTGCGCCAAATCATGACGCTCCTTCACACTTTGAACCAAGTTCACCATGCGTCGACCCAGTATGGATAATTCAGCGTTCCGTTGGAGCCAGTCCTCACCGTGAT
The DNA here is from genome assembly GCF_029637705.1 of Citricoccus muralis. Classification (NCBI taxonomy): domain Bacteria; kingdom Bacillati; phylum Actinomycetota; class Actinomycetes; order Micrococcales; family Micrococcaceae; genus Citricoccus; species Citricoccus muralis. The sequence goes on along the minus strand of NZ_CP121252.1, from coordinate 1,428,394 downwards.
CTGTCATAGGCGTTGAGGTCGAATCTTGGGCTAACTGCACCCAGGACTCAGCAATCTCCTCAGGGTCATCTGCAACCACGATGCTGTTGCCATAGTCCGTCAGGATCCCCGCTGCTTCGCCCGTCACGATGCCGGTGAGATGCTTTCCCGTGGAAATTAACTCATAGGTTTTCGAAGGCACGGTCCAGTCAAAGCTCTTCCAGTCGGAACGCAAAGAGACGACACAGGTGTCTGCCCACGAATAATGTGCTGCCACTGCTTGCGGAGAGACTGGGCCCAGCATCGTAACCGGATTTCCGAACCTGTGATTAACCGTTCGAAGGTAACTCACCTGCGTACCGTCACCGACGAAGTGCACTTTGATACCGACATTACGTTGCCGAGCGAGGGCAGCCGCCTCGATAAGGGTATCCAGCCCTTGTGACTCACCATGATTGCCGAGATACAGGACGTTTAGCTCGCCGGTCCGACGATCACGGGATTTTAGATTGTCCCACCTACTGACTCGTGCGACACCGTTTCCGATGTGTACGACACGTTCAATGCCACGCTCAATAAGGCGCTCACCGAATCCTCGAGTAACCGTCACAACCGCTGCTGCAGAGCGCTGCGCATCAGTTACTAGCCAGGCCAACACCTTCGACAGCAGGCCAGCCTTCACGCCAGAGTCAAAGGCAAGATCTGGCCAGGCATCACGCATTTCAACTATCAGAGGGACACGTTGCGTCGCAGCAATCACTCGCGCCGGGACGACCAGGGGCAAGGCAGGAATGGTGACGACAAGCACGTCCGGACGCTCAATGGTCCAAGACGTAGGGATAGATGCCAACGACTGGATAACTGAGGCGTAAAAACGACCGTCTCGACTTCCTGTCAAAGCAGCCAGTCCGGGGACTCGCACGATTCGCTCCCCGCTCGGCCCCCAGCGGGTGCGCGCAGCTTGGTGATCTTCCGGCGTCGACAACCAACGTGGATCAGCGACCGGAGCGATGACGTCCACTTGGATACCAGCGCGGCGTAGCTCGCTAACGAACGCTTCCCAGCGACGTCGAGGCGGCGTGTATTCGGGCAGGTAAGAATGCGTGATCAGTTGTACTCGCACGAGATCACCCTTGGCCCGTAGTGGGCTCGGACGAACTGGCACTATCCGTTCCAGTTGATGTCTCCGGACTCGGAGATGCGGTCCCCGTTGGTCCGCCGTTATCCGGAATCTCGGTTTCCCCCTCCACATCTTCCAGCAAGCCCTCGGCTTCGAGGAAGGCTCCCAGGTCGTCGTTGCGGAACGCTTCTTGCAGTCGAGGCATGACATTCTCGTCCTGCCAGATCACCGAGGCGCCGCCGGACGTTGTTCCCGGGCCGGCGTTAGGGATAGTGAACATTTCGATGTTGTTGGCGCGGAGGTCCCGCAGTGAGATGCCATAGTCCACGATGGTCGAGGCATCGAGGCTTTCGTCCACCGTGATAAACGGGGTAAACATGCTCACGACATCATTGACCTTCTGCGGATCAGTAAGGGTATCTGCGTTCAACAGCTGCCTAATGATCGCCGTGAGGAACAGCTGCTGGTTTTTGACACGCTGGTAGTCACCGTCGAGGAAAGCCTTACGCTCGCGTACGAAACGCAGTGCGTCTGTGCCCTCAAGCCGAATGGTCCCTTCTGGGTAGAAGGCAGGATTGGACTGACCGGAAGAGAAGGGGATCGAGTTCTCGACTTCGACACCACCCAGCGCCGTCGTCAGTTCTCTGAAGCCGTCGAAATCGACGATAGCAAGGTGGTCAATGTCGGCGCCGACGAGTTCTTCCACGGTGTCGATGACTAAGGGGTACCCTCCGTAGTCGAGAGCGGCGTTGACCTTCGTTTCGCCGTATCCCGGGATATTTACCCAGAGGTCGCGCATGATCGACATGACGTAGGCAGATTCGCGGTCTTCCGGGATATGCACCAACATCATGGTGTCCGAGCGCTCGCCACCACCTTCATCTGAGTTTTCGGCATCACCGCGCGAGTCGGATCCTAGAAGCAAGATGTTCAGAACGCCATCTTCCAGCGGCTCGTGGTCGGGAATGATTCCTGACTCCACGGTCTGGCGTCCTTCATTGAACTCGGTGGTGAGGCGGTTGGCGTACAGGGAAACGGCTCCGGCTCCGACAAGCACTAGAGCCAGCACAGACGAGAGTAGCGTCAACCAAACGCTTTTCCGCGGAGGTCGAATCCGCCGGAGGCGGCGGAACCGACGTGGCGCGGAGTGCGATGCACGTGACAAACTCAGGTCCCTTCAACGAATACGGAGCGTCGTCCAGGCATGCTCGCACGCCAATTATCCCGACGAAAAAAGTATACGCACACAGAACGAACGCACTCTGTCAGAAACCCGAGCGTCACCACGAGATTCCTTGGTCAAGGAATCGGCTGGCACACCGGGCAGTAATGGCTCGAGCGGTTCATAAAGGCACTGCGAACGATGGTGCTATTGCACCGCCGGCAGTTCTCTCCCGCACGGCCATAGACGTTCAAGCTACGGGCGAAGTATCCGGATTCACCGTTGACGTTCACATAGAGGGAGTCGAAGCTGGTTCCTCCCTGGTCTAATGCCTCAGTCATGACCTCGTGGGCCGCTGCATAGATGGCGGTAACTTCGTCACGACTCATGGAGTTGACCGGCGTCGCGAAGTGCAGACCGGCCCGCCACAGGGCCTCATCCGCGTAAATATTGCCGATTCCTGCCGCGACCGACTGGTCCAGCAGGATCCGCTTGATCTCAGTGCGGCGACGCTGGGTCTGTGCAAATACCTCATCAAGGCTAAAGAGTCGGTCCAAAGGATCACGCCCGATATGCACGATGGTGGAAGGAATAGTCTCGCCGGGTGCATCGTCCACAGCAATGAGACGGTCCATGTAGAGTCCGCCGAAAATTCGTTGATCAACGAATCGCAGTTCATCGGCACCGTCATCCAAAACGAATCGGCACCGCAAGTGCCGCTGATCCGGAATATCACTACGAGACACGAGCATCTGCCCGCTCATACCGAGGTGAACGACCATGGCTGTTCCCTCACCAGAGCCAGTCTTCATCGGTAGCCAAAGGTACTTTCCACGACGCTGGGCGGAGTCTATACATGCCCCGGTAACTTGCTCGATGAAATCCTGTGGGCCCTGCCCGTGGCGTCTTAAGGTTCGAGCATCGAGAATCTCGAGGTCAGTGATCCGTCGACCGACGGCCGAGCTCTGCAGTCCCCTTCGCACTACTTCGACTTCAGGCAACTCCGGCATGATCGAGTTCCTTGATGGCGGGCCAACTGGCGCGAGCGGCTTCCCGCTCTGCTTCCTTCTTGGAACCACCTTGGGCTGTCGCGTAGGAAACGCCTTGGACAACGAGAGTCGCGGTGAATGAACGCGCGTGGTCCGGTCCAGTGGAATCGATCTGATAGACCGGATCGCCTAGACCGTTGTTCTCCGTCACCATGCGGACCAGGGTTTTCCAGTCTTTGCCAGCTCCCATGACATCGTCGTCGTCTAGGAGCGGGATGATGTGCTGTGCGACGATCTGCTCGGCGCGTGCGAATCCGCCCTCGATATAGGCAGCGCCGATCAACGCTTCGAGGGTGTCAGCCAAGATGGAGTCTTTGTCCGCACCGTTGGTACGGATCTCTCCCTGACCGAGGCGGATATGTTGACCGATGCCGATGCGTCGGGCCGCTGTGGCCAAGGCGAAAGTCGAAACGACTGAGGCGCGTAGTTTGGCCAGTGAGCTTTCGGCTCCGTCGGGGAACGTGCGATACAAGTGGTCAGTGACCAGTACACCCAGGACGGAATCGCCTAAGAATTCGAGTCGTTCGTTGGTGGGGATGCCTCCATGCTCGAACGAATAGGAGCGGTGGGTTAAAGCAAGACAAAGCATCTCGGCGCCAATATGGACTCCGAGATGCTTCGTCACTTCTTGAGTTGTCCGCTCGGCATCGAAATTCGATGCACGTTTACGAGTCAAGGTGTGCCTCAGGCGTCAGCGACTTTGCGGCCCTTGTACTCGTAGAACAACGGGGTACCGGCCGAGTCGGTCACCAACTGAGCCTGGTGCGGCAGACGGTAGCTGACGCGACCGTTCTCAACCGACTTGATCAGGGTGGGGGCCGAAGCCTTCCACTGCGAACGGCGCGAACGCGTGTTGGAACGGGACATCTTCCGCTTTGGAACAGCCACGATTATCTCTCTTCTGTCTCGTGATCGGAGGTCTTTTCTTCCAGTCCAGTGTCGTCGGTATCCTGCTCGGACGCAAACGCAGCCAATGCCGCCCAACGCGGATCCACCTGCTCGTGATGATGCCCCTCAGGAGCTTCATCCAAACGGATGCCGCATTGTCCGCACAGCCCTTGGCAGTCGTCCCGGCACACCGGCTGGAACGGGAGCGAGGGCACCACGGAGTCGCGGACCACAGGCTCGACATCTACGGTGTCGCGCTGAACCAGTGGCTGGTCCTCTTCATCGCCCTCGGGCTCGTAGAGGAACAGCTCCTGCACGGGAACCACGAGGGTCTCATGCAAGGGATCCAGGCAACGGGAGCACTCTCCGTTGGCGTCAGCGGTGACCTGACCGGACACAAGGATTCCCTCATGCACCGATTCCAGTCGCAATTCAACGTCAACATCAGCGCCCTGCTGAATGCCGAACAAAGGAACAGACAACGCGTCCGGTGCGGGCCAAATGCCCTCCACCGTGCGCATGTTCCCGGGACTCTGGACCAGGTCATTAACGGAGAGGATCCACGGGTTGGCAGTCGTCGACGTGGACGTCGATCGTGTCGATGGCATCGTCTGGACTCCTTTCCGTATCAGTCTTCGTTGTTGCCCGAGTCCGCACGCCACACAACACCGATCAGATGAAAGGGCTTCAGGGCGCGCTGGATCGATTGAACCAAGCATCCAGTGTATCGCCCAGGATGCACTGAACCAAATAGACGCGCGAGGAAAGGCTACGGAGTTAGCGTGCCAACCGGCGTGCCACCGAGCGCGGCACAAATTCAGAGATGTCCCCGCCCAAACCTGAGATCTCCTTCAACAGCGAACTGGAGACGTGCGCATACCGCCCATCCGTCGGCAGGAAAATCGTCTCAATGCCAGTGAGGTGCCTATTGAAGGTCGCCATGGGCATTTCGTAGTCGACATCGAGCGGATTGCGAATCCCCTTGATGAGGGCATTGGCGCCCTGGTCGCGGCAGAACTCTGCGATCAGCCCATCTTCCAGTGCCATCACGGTGATGCCTTGCAAGTAGGACACCGTCTCGGAAATCATCGTCATGCGATCTTCCAAGGAGAATCGGTAAGTCTTGTTGACGTTGGTAGACACCGCGACGATGATCTCGTCAAAGAGCGAGGACGCCCGGGCGATGATCTCCACGTGGCCGTTGTGGACGGGGTCGAATGAACCGGGACAAACTGCTCGACGCATGGGACAACCTACTATGAAGACTATGGATTCCTTGACTCGACCCTACCCCACCGGACCCTGGAAAAGTGCGGCCGAATCAGCCGGGTTGCTCCGTGAAGGGGTACCGGCACCGACCATCTTTGAAGAGATGACGAGTTTGGCGGTTCGGCACCATGCGGTGAACCTTGGACAAGGGTTCCCCGATACTGATGGACCCGAGTGGATCCGCCAGCGCGCCGCCGAACTAGTGATGACCCCCGGGGCCACGAACGCCAACCAGTACGCACTGGGTACCGGATTGATCGAGCTGCGCAGGGCGATCAGCGAGCACCAACAGCGCCACTATGGGTTGTATTACTCCCCCGAAGATCAGGTACTGATCACTACCGGGGCCACCGAAGGTATTGCCGCGGCTCTTTTGGCTCTGGTGAAACCCGGCGACGAAGTCATCACCTTTGAGCCGTTCTACGACTCGTATGCAGCCATGATCGCGTTACGGGGTGCAACCCAGGTAGTTGTGCCCATGAATGCGCCGGAATTCCTACCCGGCCCGGCGGCTTTGGAGGCCGCCATCACTCCGCGCACCTCGATGATCATCATCAATACGCCACACAATCCCACTGGATCGATACTGACGGCTCAGTTGCGGGATGCGCTCCTGGAAATCGCACACCGCCATGACCTCTGGGTGCTCTCGGACGAGGTCTACGAGCATCTCGTCTATGACGGCGCCCACCTGCCGATGGCCAGCGGTAGTACAGCATCCGACGGCACTGAGGTGGCTAGCTCGAAAGTCGTGACGGTGTCATCGGCGGGCAAAGCCTTTTCACTCACCGGGTGGAAAATCGGCTGGGTGATGGGTGCACCTGAAGTGGTCGCTGCGATCCGTGCCGTCAAGCAGTTCCTCACGTATTCGTCCGGTCCGGCGTACCAGCATGCAATTGCCCACGCCCTGCGAGAGGGTGATGACTACCTCCGGGAGCAGCGGGACGGCTTTCGGCATCGTCGCGATGAGCTTGTGGCAGCGCTTCGTGATGCGGGGCTTGACCCTGTGGTTCCAGCATCCGGGTACTTTGCTGTTGTGGATCTGGAGCCGTGGGGGCGCAACGATGCCACGGAAGCGGCACGGTGGTTAGCCGAGTCCGTCGGGATTGTTGGAATCCCCGTGACCGCATTGTGCCGCCCTTGGCTCAGCGATGCTCCCCTGCAATCGTGGATGCGCTTTGCCTTCTGCAAGCAACCCAGCGTAATCGCGGCAGCTCGCCAAGCCCTCAACACACGCATTCGATAGAAACACCACCCCACGTTCAGCACAGGAGGCGGCATGGAGTATTGGCACCAGTATCTTCAACGACGGATCGACGGTGAGGAACCAGATGTCCCATGGTTCCTGCACGACAAGATAGAGTGTGCCCGGTTCTGCCAGACCCATTCCCTACCTGTGGTGAATATTCTGCGAGATTTCGAGACCCCTGCCGAGATCAATCTCTCCGGATTGCCCTTGGAGTTCGTGCTGAAACCGACACAGCTACATTCAGCGCAGGGAGTCATGGTCCTCTCGGAGCACCCGGAGGGTTTTCACGAGGCGTTCTATGATGAGGTCCTCACTGAGGACGAGATCAGGGAGCGCCAGCAAGAGTTTTTCGACCGTCCGGAGCTTAACCAGAAGCATCTCAGTGGCAACCGTTTGATAGTCGAGGAGAAGGTCGTCGATGCTGACGGCTACGACATTCCCCGTGATTTCAAGGTCTACGCTTTCGGCGGGAGGGTCGAGCTCATTCTGGTGATAGATCGCAACACACGGCCACATACGGTGCAGTGGTTCGATCGGAAACTGACTCCGATCGGCGGAGACCGGATCAGCTACAACCCACGAAAAGTGGACATCGGTGACTTCGATCTGTCCGAGATCGGACCGGAAATTATTCGAGTCGGTGAGGCCGCCTCCAGCGCGGTGCCGACCCCGTTCTGCCGCATCGACTTGTACCGGAGTGTGCAGGGTTTAGTCATCGGAGAGATCACGCTAACGCCTGGCGGCTTGTACTTCGGACAGAGCTACACCTTGTCACGTACCTATGAGCGCAACCTGGCTCAGCAGTGGCGCGACGCGGAAAAAGCGCTATCGAGCTGAGTCAGGTGGTCTCGGGCGATTCCTCCACCGGGCGTTTCCAGCGCAGCCCCGGCATGCGGGTGATGGTGACCGGATTCGTGTCATGGCTCGGAACAGGCCCTGATAGCCGTAAATAAGCAGCGCTGTCTGGCACGATGATGTCGTCACTGTGCACCGTCCAGCTACCTGTGTGGGTCTCTACCGGAATCTCGATCACCGTGGAATCTGCGGTGCTCGCCGCAGAAACGCTCAGTGCAGCATCGTCTTCGGCGAAGAATCGTAGGTAAAGCATCTGCTGCACTGGTCGCAGATTTCCCTGAACCGGAATCTCCACCTGCATGGTCTCCACATCAAAAGGAACATGGTGGCACGCGTGGACGGCCGCGAGCGCAATGCCCGCGGTGACCTCTCCCCCGATCGGCTCATTGACCTTGAGGGCAACGTCGTCACATGGGGTGAACCGCGGTGGCGACAATAGTTGCAGCCCCTCGTAATTTGACCAGGCATGGCCAGCAAGTCGTAGCTGGGTCGCCCCAGCCGGCGCGGTGACGAGCAACGTCATCCGCCGCGGCTGGTCTTGTTTAGCCCTCAGGTAGAGATACTCACCAAACAACGACGAATGATGGGGCCAGTCCGGAAGCTCAATCCTGCTACCTGCACGGTCGGAGAAGGCTAGCTCCAGCACTCCCGCCCTGGCATCAGTGGCGGGCCCTTGGGTGACCAGGTCAATCTGGTAGGTCTCGCCCGCGGTCACCACCTGCTCCATCGCCAAATCCGTGACCGGCATCGAACTGTTGGTGTTTTCCATCGGGCTCACTCCTCTTCATCGTCGGGCTGGCTGTTCATCGTCCCGTGGACGGAGGAAGTACAGTCGGGTCTCCCCATAGTCACGCTGTTCGATCACGTCCAGCCTTTGGGGCCACTGGGGTTCAGCACTCCGTGTGGATCGCTCCAACACCAGCAGTCCACGTTCATCCAACACCGCATCCATCAACTCCAGGCTGCGATTCAACTGTTCACCGTCGAGATCGTAAGGTGGGTCGGCAAGGATTAGGTCCCATTGGCCCGGTGTTAACTGCTGTAACGCGGTATCAACAGACGCGTTCTGTACTCGCACGGCGGTGCGTCCGAGCTTGCTGTTCAGTGTCTCTGCATTGCGCTTGCACACCCCGGCGGCCTTACCGTGCCTTTCTACGCTGAGCACTTCGCCCGCACCCCGTGAGGCGGCTTCGCAACCCAGCGCAGCCGAGCCAGCGTAAAGATCGAGCACCGCGGTTCCCTCCAGCCAACCTCGGGATTCCAACCATGAGAACAGGGCTTCTTTGGTACGGTCCGTCGTTGGCCGAGTTCCAGTACCGGGGACCGAGACGAGTGGGAGGCCTCCCGCCACGCCTGAAACGATGCGAGACACGGTGCGAATCTCCTTGGGTCGTGGGTGACGGAGTGTGGAACTTCACCATACGTCAGAACATGGATCAGGTCTTCTCAAGATATCCGGAGGTCGCCTCGTGCGCCGCCTCCCACGCGGCGATCTCACCTGCCAGCGCCGGGTAGGCCTGTAGCTGGGGGTCGTGTTCACGAGCCTTCGTGATCCAGGCCGCGCATAGCTGGATGAGGGAGGCGTGACGCAGAACTTTCAGCACCAGCAACCGGGAGCCAAATCCGTGCTGGCTGGATCCCAACACGTCCCCTTCACCTCTGGCCATTACATCTGCTTCTGCAATACGCATGCCGTCCTGCGTTTCCGCCAGTACGTCGAGACGATCCAGAGCGGTGTGACCGTCGGGAAGCCGGGTGGCTAGCAGACACACGGCAGGGGCCTGCCCTCGTCCCACGCGACCACGCAGCTGATGCAGGGTCGACAGTCCAAAGGCGTCGGCATCCAGCACCGCCATGACCGTAGCGTTGGGAACGTCGACTCCGACTTCGATGACGGTTGTTGCTACCAAGATGTCGATTTCGCCGCGCACAAACCGCCCCATGACCTCGTCTTGGGTCGGTTGGTCTAATTGACCGTGCAAAGCTGCGACACGGGTACCCTGCAAGACCGGGATCTGCGGAATCCGTTCCACCATGTCTTCCACGGCTGCCGCATGCTCCGGTGCAGTCAGACTCAGCCTCAGGCCGCTGGAGTCAGTGTTGGCATCCGTAGCGGACAGACCTGGGGTGATCTTGGGGCATACGACGAACGCCTGGTGTCCGGCCTGTATTTGCTCGGCGATGATCTCCCAAACACGGCCGATAATCCTCGGGCCGTGTTCCATCCGCGCCACGTGAGTAGCCACTGGTTTTCTCCCGGAGGGTAGTGCGTCCAACACGGTGACATCGAGATCGCCGAAGACGGTCATGGCGACCGATCTCGGGATGGGTGTGGCGGACATGACCAACAGGTGAGTGCCAGGATTGGATTGGCGCAACGCCTCGCGTTGGTCGACGCCGAAGCGGTGCTGTTCGTCGATGACGACGAGCCCGAGTTGGGCGAAGCTGACGCGGTCAGAGAGCAGCGCGTGCGTACCAATGACGATTCCAGCTTGTCCCGAGGCAATCTTGAGCATCGCTTCGTGTCTGGCTTGTGTCGACATCGACCCGGTGAGTAGAACGACGTCCGTGGCCGGACCCGTCCAACTGGTGAGCTGCCCCGCAGTGGCCAATACATCCAGCGTCGAGACAATGGATCGATAATGCTGGGCGGCCAGCACTTCCGTCGGGGCGATGAGTGCGGCCTGCCCGCCGCCGTCCGCCACTTGGGCCATCGCCCGCAACGCAACCAACGTTTTTCCCGAACCAACCTCTCCCTGGAGCAATCGCGACATGGGTTGAGTCGAGTCGAGTCCCTTACTGATGGCGGTGCCAGCCGCCGTCTGTCCCTCCGTGAGCGTAAAAGGAAGCCGATCGTCCAGTAACGCCGCCATTCCGTCCTCGCGACGCGGATACGGTGTAGAGGCCGACCGGGTAGCATTGCGCTCGCGTCGCTGAGACAGTACACCTTGCAAAATGAGCGCCTCGTGGAGCGCAAAACGGGTTTTCGCCCGGTACGCATCCGATACCTGACGCGGGCGATGTATGTCGCGGAGGGCCTGGTCCAGTCCCGGCAACGGTTCCAAGGAGTCCGAGGCCTCGCGAAGCAGATCGTCGGGTATTGGGTCTTCAACTGCGTCCCAGTTGATGGCGTCCAGCACGGTATCCACACAGGTGCGAATGGTCCACGACGCTAGCTTCGCAGTGGCCGGATACACCGGAATTGGAGATAGATCCTGATCGCTAGGGTTTTCGGCAGCGTCGAGCACGGTGAAATCGGGGTTGTTGAGAGTCAATGCGCCCCGATACAGGGCAGTCTTGCCGTGGAACATGGCACGGGTGCCGGATGATAGGCGGCGATCAGCGTCGTAACCGTTGAAGAACGCCATAGATAGCGTGCCACCGGAGTGACCATCGATGTCATCCGAGACGACCACATCGACCAGGAAACCCCGACGCGACTGCATGCGGCGTTTGGTAGTGGACACGACACGAGCGACGATCGTGACCTGTTCCCCCACGGGAAGTTGATGAATGGGTGTCAGCTCACCGAGTTCCACCCAGCGACGAGGAAAGTGCTCCAGCAATTCCCCGGTGGTGGTGATCTTGAGCTGTTCCTGCAAACGTGTAGCTGTGCGACCGCCCAGAATGCCACTGAGCGGTTGGTGAAGTACTGAGCCCGGTTGGGCCGCGATGAGGGAGCTCACGAGTCCCGGTGAGAGTGGGTGGTCGCGTGGGGGTGCCCACCCGCGGAAAGATCAGTGACGTCGAGGTTTTCCGGTTGCCCGGCCCGCCGGACGAGTTCCAGGGCTGTTTCCACGTTGGGAACATGGGCGTGGATCCGCCAACGCACCCGCCCTTCGGTGTCAGCGTCCGTGGAAATCGGAGACATAATGACCGAATCCCCGATTTCGTCCAGCCCGAAGCGCAGGGTCGCAGCGTCCAACGGTGACAGCACCATGGAACACATCACTTCATGGCCTTCATGATCGGGTAGGTGCGAATGCAGGTGCGGTGCCTGGATATCCGTGCCGTGCAGTCCTTCGAGCAGGCCTTCTTCACAGGGACGGCCGGTGACGGCGCTACGCAGTGCGTCGAGTACGAGCAGCAAACCGATGGCACCTGCGTCAACGACTTTGGCTTGAGTTAGCGCCGCCAGCTCATTCTCGGTTGCCACCACGGCTGTTCGGGCCGTCACAACGAGGTGCTCACAACACTGGGCGAGGACTCGTCGAGAATTGAGGTGATCGGAAGATTGGTCATCCAGAGAATCCAGGAACTCCCGTGCCTCGTCAGCGCACCGAGTCAGGACCGATAGCAGCGTGCCTTCCTGTGGGTCAGACAGTGCCGACCATGCAGCCGTGCGGGCACGGTCTAGTCCCTGGGCGAGCAACGGCGCGGTGAGCCGTGGCGACTCTCGCATGGGCTCCGATAGCCCGGTAAGCGCTACCGCCATCAGCGTGCCCGAGTTACCTCGCGCTTGGTCCAGGGCGGCGCGTCCGGCGTGCGCTAGTGCGTCTCCCACGGTGCGGACGGCGGGATCGTCCACATTCAGCCCGGAGCGGGCCGCCGCGACGGTCGTGTAGAGGTTGGTGCCGGTGTCACCGTCCGGCACCGGGAAAATATTGATCGCGTTGAGTCGGTCGGAGCTGTTGGCCAGTGCGGACTCCGCTTGAACGAGCCATTCCAAGATCACCGGTGCCCCAGTACCGACGGCATGAGGTTCCTGCGACTCGGTGCGCGGGTGATCTGCTGGAGGATTCACGATTAGCTCAGGGGTTCCGGTCTCATAGACAAGTGATTTGGACAACGGTCCTACCCTACTGAGAAAGACTTCTCATCGCCATTCTTACCGGACGGCAACCAGACATCGTTAGGCTGGAGTCATGCAACCTTCCTCGGGCGCGTTCGCGCTTCGCCCACTCTTGTCAGGCCCTCGTCCACGTCGCCGTCGCATCACCACGGCTGTGTTCGGAACCGGGTTTGCGATCGTCGGTTTGGGTCTGTCCGGGTGTGCCAGCAACATGGTTTCCGGAATCGAGACCGCGGAAGATGCAACCAACCCTGTCTGCGCAGAAGCAATGGTTGCCCTTCCTGAAACGGTAGCCGGCTTCGACCGGGCGCGCACTGATGCGCAGTCCACGGGCGCATGGGGTGATCCAGCGGCTGTCGTCTTGCGTTGCGGTGTGGACGTTCCGGGGCCCACCACGGAGCACTGCGTCAACGCGAATGGTGTTGACTGGATCGCCATGGAGGAAGGCGAGAATTGGCGTCTCACCAGCTACGGTCGGGACCCTGCCGTTGAGGTGCTCTTTGATGCCTCTCGTGCCGCTTCGTCGTCGGTGATGGTTGATCTCGCGTCGGCGGTAGAGAGGATTCCGGCAGAGCGGGAATGCACCGCCCAGCCCGATGCGACGCAGGCACCCATCCCAAGCACCAACGGCTGAATCGGTCGGGATAGTCGGCTACGCCGACTACAGTGCGATCAGCGCAACCCGGTCCCGCGCTCGACGCCTAGCTCAATGAGTTCGTGAATCAGCTCAGGGTAGCTCAGACCGGTGCGGTCCCACATCGCCGGGTACATGCTGATAGGGGTGAAGCCGGGCATGGTGTTAATCTCGTTGATCACCCATTGGCCATCCGGAGTGTAGAAGAAGTCCACCCGCGACAGTCCGGACGCATCAACAGCCTGGAATCCGCGCACCGCAAGGCGACGCACTTCGTCGATGGCATCCTCGGGAATCCGGGCGGGACAGCTGAGTTCGGCTGCGGCATCATCTTGATACTTGGCGGCAAAATCATAGAACTGGTGGCCCGACGTTTCGTCGAGCACTTCGATTTCCCCGGGGTACGAAGCACGAGGATCGTCCGTTTCATGCCCGTCCAGGACCGCGCATTCGATTTCGCGTCCAAGGATTCCTGCCTCGACGACGACCTTGGGGTCAAATCTGCGGGCTTCCTCGATGGCGTCCTCGAGCAGGGCCGGGTCGGTGACTCGGGTGATGCCCAGGGAAGAACCACCACGAGCCGGTTTCACGAACACCGGGAAGGCAAGGTTTCGGATCTCGTCCAGTTTCTGGTCTCGACGCTGATACCAATCGCGATTCGTAATGGTGACCCAGTCGCCCACAGTTAGACCAGCCGCTTGGAAAGCCAACTTCATGTAGTGCTTGTCCATACCGACCGCGCTCGCCAACACTCCGGCGCCCACGTAGGGAATCCCGAGTGTTTCGAAGAGCCCCTGAACGGTGCCGTCTTCGCCGAAAGGACCGTGCAACAGCGGAAAGACGACATCGACCTCGCTGAGCACTTCGTGGGTGACCGTGTCGACGAGTTGGATCCCTGTTGAGGCGCGGTGGAGCGCCACCGGGTGCTCCGGTTCCTGCACCTCAGGCAACTCTGCACCAAGCGGGCTACCGGAGGCTGCCTCGGCTTCTGGGATGGCCGTTTGTCCAATCAGTCGGGATACGGTCCAGGTATCGGGAGTTTCCCGGACGGCCGACCAGGTTCCGTTGCGCGTGATCCCAACAGGGATGGCTTCGTATGCATTGCGGTCAAGGGCGTTGAGAACGCCGACTGCGGTGACACAAGACACCGGATGCTCCGCGGAACGGCCGCCAAAGAGAACAAGTACGCGGCGACGAGTCGTGGGGGCTGAGGTCATGAGGAGGCCTCCGATTTCAGATCACGGGCGAGGAGCAGGGTGGCCAGGGATTCTACGTCCAAGGCACCGGAGACGACGGCGTTCATCGCCTCGCTGATGGGCATTTCTACACGCATGCGGTGCGCAAGTTCAACGACGGCCGACACAGATTTGACGCCTTCGGCCGTCTGACGCATGACCGAGCTCAGTTCGTCTGCTCGATAGCCTTCGCCCATAAAACGACCGGCGGTGCGGTTACGTGACAGCGGCGAGGCACAGGTGGCGACCAAGTCGCCCAACCCTGCGAGCCCCGCCATGGTTTCTTGTCGAGCCCCTAGAGCTGCAGCAAGCCTGGTGGTCTCGGCCAATCCGCGGGTAATGATGGACGCCTTCGAGTTGTCTCCGAATCCGCGGCCGTCACAGAGTCCAACAGCCAAGGCGATGACGTTCTTGACCACTCCGCCAATTTCTACCCCGGTGACGTCGGTGTTGCGGTAGGGGCGGAAATAAGAGCAGTTCGTGAGCTTCGCGATCTTTGCGGCAGTCTGTTCACTTGCAGATGCCACCACCGTGGCCGTCGGTTCGCGACGGGCAATCTCCATGGCCAGGTTCGGACCGGAAACCACGGCAAAGTTCTCCGGATCTAGGTCCAGTTCCGAAGCACAGATCTCAGAAATCCGCTCATCGGTTCCACGCTCGAGTCCCTTCACCAGGGAAACGATGACGGTGTCTTCGCCGAGGGCATCCTTCAGCGCATGCAGTTGCTCGCGGACATGTTGAGCCGGAACGGCCAGCACGATCACTTCCGCGCCTTCGACCGCCGCTTTCAAATCTGTGGTGGCACGAATACTTTCGGGGAGGTCGATCTCGTCTAAGTACTCGGGATTGACGTGTCGCTCATTGATGGCGGCCGCCACGTCGTCGCGGCGCGCCCAGAGCATCACGGCGAGATCGTGGTCACCACGTTCGACGGCTGCATCGGCAATCACCTTGGCAAAGGTGGTTCCCCAAGAACCGGAACCCAACACGGTGATGTTCGCAGGCAGTTCACGCGCTCCAACGGCGCTGGGCTGAGCTGGTTGTGAGCTCATCAGAGGGCTTCTCCATGCGGGCGACGTTTATTGAGCGTAGGATCCCAGATCCCGTCTGGCGCCTTTTCCTCGCGCAGAATCTCCACACGTTCGGTGATCGCGCGCATCATGCGTTCGGTGGCCGACACCAGGACTTTGCGCGTCAGTGGACCGTTGCGCAGATCGTCCAGCTCTACAGCGGGACCGATGGCAATACGTGACGTCTTCCGCGGGAACGGGGACGGTTTCTTTGCCTTGCGCGGTAAAAACTCGTGCACACCCCACTGCCCCGCGGGGATCACAGGAGCACCGGTCTTCAGGGCCAAACGCGCTGCGCCGGTACGGGCCGCCATGGGCCAGCCCTGCGGATCACGAGTAATAGTGCCTTCAGGGTAGATGATGACAACCCCACCATCCGAGACCACTTTCTCCGCGACCTCGAGGGATTCCGCACCGCCCTTGGCGCGGTCGACGGGCACTTGCTGCATCCCAGTAAGGATCTTTCCCAGCACCGGCGCGTCGAAGAGTTCACGCTTGGCGAGGAAGTGAGGCAAGTAGCCGGCCCGGTACACCATGTGAGCCAACGTGAGTGGGTCGAGCTCGGAAATGTGGTTGGCAACCAGGATGAACCCGGAGTCGGGAAGGTACTCGCGGCCCGACCATTCTTTGTTCATCGACAGGTTCAGTGTCGGCAGAACGATGGAGGCGGCGCCGGCGAACCCGGCTCGCAGCAGAAATGTCTCAGTCACGCTATAACTGTAGGGCAGACCCGGCCGAGCAAAAACTTGGCACACCGGCTCCGCACGGATCAAATGAGCTGTAGTGACGCCTGCTGATCAGAGAGCGACACGTCGGCGCCGAGGCCTTCGAGCTTCTCCATGAACTTTTCGTAACCACGGTTGATGATCTCGATGCCGGTCGCACGCGAGGTCCCCTTGGCCGCCAAGGCCGCAACAAGGTGAGAGAATCCGCCACGCAGATCCGGGATATCGAAGTCGGCGCCATGCAACTTCGTCGGTCCTGAAATCACAGCTGAGTGCAGGAAGTTCCGCTGACCGAACCGGCACGGCACCGATCCCAAGCACTCACGGTGCAACTGGATGGAAGCGCCCATACGCACCAGCGCGTCCGTAAAGCCGAACCGGTTCTCATACACGGTCTCGTGCACAATGGAGACACCCTGTGCCTGGGTGAGAGCTACGACCAGCGGCTGCTGCCAATCGGTCATGAACCCGGGATGGACGTCCGTCTCCAAGACCAGCGAGTTCAGCGCGTCGCCACCATGCCAGAAACGGATGCCATCGTCGTGGACGGAGAACTCACCGCCAATCTTGCGGTACACGTTGAGGAACGCCGTCAGATCACGCTGCATGGCACCTTCGACGAAAATATCGCCCTGGGTGACCAAAGCGGCTGATGCCCAGGAAGCGGACTCGTTGCGGTCCGGAATGGCGAGGTGGTTGTAACCACTGAGCTTCTTGACGCCTTCGATACGGATCGTGCGGTCTGTCTGCACCGTAATGATCGCGCCCATCTTCTGGAGCACGTGGATCAGGTCGTGAATCTCTGGTTCGACGGCGGCGCCCTTAAGCTCCGTAATGCCCTCGGCACGCACCGCGGTCAGCAGTACCTGCTCGGTCGCTCCGACCGAAGGATAAGGCAACTCGAGCTTGGCTCCGTAGAGTCCCTTAGGAGCAGAGATGTGAATTCCGCCCGGACGCTTTTCGACGACGGCGCCAAAGTTGCGAAGGACGGTCAGGTGGTAATCAATCGGACGGTCACCGATCTTGCAGCCGCCGAGGTCAGGGATGAATGCTTCACCCACGGAATGCATCAACGGGCCACAGAACAAGATCGGAATGCGAGAATCGCCAGCAAAAGCATCGATCTCAGATGATCCAGCCGTCTTGGCTTCACGAGGGTCGAGCGTCATTGATCCGTCTTCGGAATCGCGTTCGACCTTGACCCCGTGAAGCTGCAACAGCCCAGTGACGACATCAACGTCCTTGATCTCTGGAACGTTGCGCAACACGGACGTTCCCGACCCCAAAAGTGCGGCAACCATGGCCTTAGGCACCAGGTTCTTCGCGCCGCGTACGCTGACACGTCCTTCGAGCGGCTTACCGCCGTTGATGGTCAGCAGTTCTCCCATAGGATTCGAAACCTCCGTGGCTGGTGCAGTCTTCCCTGGCGTCCTGAGCGATCGAAACGACCCCTCACCGCGCACATGTAGAGAACAGCATACGCCGAGAAGATGACAAAGTTCTGAGAATTAGTCCGCCGTGCGTGCCGGGAGTGTCGTGGGTTTGAACGCCGGACGGCGTGCTTCGTATTCTCGAATTCGCTCTTCGTCACGCAGCGTCAGGCTGATGTCATCGAGGCCTTCCATGAGCCGCCAACGCGTGTAATCGTCGATAGTGAAGGTCGTAGAGATGGATCCACACTCGACCAGGCGGTGCTCAAGGTCCACCGTAATTTCGGTGCCCGGATTGTTTTCGAGCTCCTTCCAAATGAGCTCGATGTCGCCCTGGTCAACCTGCGCGGCCACCAGTCCCTGCTTGCCCGCATTTCCGTAGAAGATGTCGGCGAAACGTGCGGCAATCACGACCTTGAAGCCGTAGTCACGCAGTGCCCACACCGCGTGCTCACGGGAAGATCCGGTGCCGAAGTCCGGTCCTGCCACCAGAACCGACCCTCGACTATAGGGCTCCTGGTTGAGGATGAAGTCCGGGTTCTTCCGCCAACCTGCGAACAGGGCATCATCGAATCCGGTCTTGGTGATCCGCTTCAAGTAGACAGCTGGGATGATCTGGTCCGTGTCCACGTTGGACTGCTTCAGTGGAACGCCGATACCGGTGTGTGTGCTGATCTTTTCCATGACTCTTTCTCAGCTCCTCAAGCGTCCTGCAGTACTGCGGCATCCGATGTGAGGTCGGACGGTGATGACAGCGTTCCCCGGATCGCCGTTGCGGCGGCAACAACGGGAGACACCAAGTGAGTGCGACCGCCCTTGCCCTGTCGCCCTTCGAAATTGCGGTTCGATGTTGATGCGCACCGCTCCCCTGGCGCGAGCTGGTCCGGGTTCATACCCAAGCACATCGAGCAACCAGCGAATCGCCAGTCGGCACCAAATTCTTTGAAAATCCTGTCCAGACCTTCTTCCTCAGCCTGCATGCGCACGCGATGCGATCCCGGGACAACCATCATGCGGACATTTTCGGCCTTCGTCTGTCCTTCGAGAATGGCTGCAGCCTGTCGCAGATCCTCGATACGAGAGTTCGTGCACGAGCCCAAGAACACCGTGTCAACAGGAATCTCTTTCATCGGTGTACCTGCGGTGAGATCCATGTACTGCAGTGCGCGCTCGGCAGCGGCCCGTTCATTCGGATCTTCGAAGGATGCCGGGTCCGGCACGTTAGCCGAGAGGGAGACACCCTGGCCGGGGTTAGTCCCCCAGGTCACGAACGGCTCGAGGTCATCAGCGTTCAGGAAGACTTCCTGATCGAAGGTGGCGCCCTCATCCGTCTTCAAGGTACGCCAGTAATTCACAGCATCGTCCCAGTCCTGGCCCTCAGGGGCATGCGGACGGCCCTGAACGTAGTCAAAGGTGATCTCGTCAGGAGCGATCATGCCAGCGCGAGCACCTGCCTCGATCGACATGTTGCAGATCGTCATCCGAGCTTCCATGGACAGGGAGCGAATAGCGGATCCGCGGTACTCGAGCACATAGCCCTGACCGCCACCGGTGCCGATCTTGGCAATGACAGCCAGAATGATGTCCTTGGAGGTGACGCCTTCCTTCAGCGTCCCTTCCACGTTGATGGCCATGGTCTTGAACGGCTTCAACGGCAAAGTTTGGGTGGCCATCACATGCTCCACCTCAGAGGTGCCGATACCGAAAGCCAAAGCACCGAAGGCACCATGGGTCGAGGTATGCGAGTCACCGCAGACCACCGTCATGCCAGGCTGAGTGAGACCAAGCTGTGGGCCTACGACGTGCACGATGCCCTGCTCACGGTCGCCCAGGGAGTGCAAGCGGATGTTGAATTCTTCGGCGTTCGTGCGCAGCGCGTCCACCTGCTTACGCGAGGTGGGATCCGCGATGAGCTTGTTGATGTCCATCGTTGGAGTGTTGTGGTCCTCGGTGCCGATGGTGAGGTCACGGCGACGCACCTGACGGCCCGCCAGCCGCAACCCTTCGAAGGCCTGCGGTGAGGTCACCTCGTGAATCAGGTGCAGGTCAATGTATAGCAGGTCAGGCGTCTGGACGTCGCCGTTGCGCTCACCACGAACGACAACGTGGTCGTCCCACACCTTTTCTGCGAGTGTACGCGGGCGGTCCGACGTCGTGATGGTCGTTCCGTATTCCGATTGCTGATCACTCATGGCGATCTCGCCTGCCTTCCGATACCAGTAACCACCCGTCCCCCTTCTGGCCGGGCCCTGATGCTCACTACAATCGCACCGCGAGAACAAGGGGGCAAAACAGTCACCAATTTATCTCATATATTGAGATGATACTATCGAATAGTGGAACACAGTAGCTCTCGACCCCCGATCTCACACATCCCTCGTGAAAACGAAGCCGTCGATCCCACATACTCCCCGTCGGGCGTCGGCGTCGTCGATAAGTCAATGATGATCCTGCACGCTCTGGAGCGCGGCCCGGCATCGCTGGCGCAGTTGGTCGAGTCGACGGGGATTGCACGACCCACGCTGCATCGCCTTGCAGCTGCCCTCATTCACCATCGTCTCATCAGCCGGGACTACCAATCGCACTACGTTCTCGGTGGCCGCCTCACCGAGTTGGCTTCAGCAGTCGGCGAGGACAGGATGACGGCCGCGGCCGTGCCGGTTCTTGCCTGGCTGAGAGACAGCACTGGAGAATCTGCTCAGTTGTTCCGTCGCCATGCCGACACGAGAGTCTGCGTCGCGAGCGCTGAACGACCAGTGGGGCTGCGAGATTCGATTCCGGTCGGGACTCGCTTCTCCATGAAAGCCGGCTCCGCCGCTCAGGTGCTCCTGGCCTGGGAGGACCAAGAACGTCTGCTCGAGGGCCTAGATCAGGCGATCTTCACCCCGGCCACTTTGGCGGGCGTGCGCCGACGGGGCTGGGCACAGTCCATGGGTGAGCGCGAGACGGGTGTCGGTTCTGTTTCCGCACCGGTGCGAGGAACCAACAACAAAGTCATTGCAGCAGTGTCGATCTCCGGACCGATCGAGCGCCTGACACGCTCCCCTGGCCGGCATCATTCAGCAACAGTGCTACGCGCGGCTCATCGCCTGACGGAAATGGTGCGCTCCATCGAGAATGGCTGACCCGCTTGCGGGTCGGCCAGGTTACTCGGAAAAATGATCCCAACCCCCCGTGTCGCCAGCGACTACGTTGGCTTCCACGTCATCCGCGCGAAGAGCCCGAAGGGTGCCACAGCGTGACCACCCGCTGGGCACTGGAGCATCGTGGGGTATCGCCCCGAGCAAGCCATAGTCTTCGCCGCCTTCCTTGACCCACTCTTCAGCGCTAGCGCCAACAGCCTCGGCGATAGGCCGTAACTCAGCCGAACGTGCGCTCACCCAAGATTCATCCAAGAATGCGCGAAATCCGTTGGCCTGGGCCAGCTTATGGCTGTCGCGCGTGAGTCCATCGGAAACATCCATCATGCAGTCGACTGCGCCATGTACCGCTGGCCCTTGGGTCAGCGGCGGCCTCGGCCGCATTTGCGCTCGGACTGCACGAACCATCAACCGAACCAGATGCCTCGGATGAGGACTCTGACGAAGAATGTGTTCCAGGTCTTTCCGTGGCGTCTCTAGAACGCACAAGCCAGCGGCGGCCCATCCGACATGGCCTGTGTGGATGAGCACGGCTTCTTCTGGGTTTCGGAGCATATTCGTGCTGCGACGAAGTATGGGGTCGCGGGTTCCCGTCTCCCCCATGACTGTGACAGCCATCGTAAGATCGGATCCTGATCCAAGATCACCGCCTGCCAACCGGCATCCGGGACCGTGAAGTACTCGGATCGCCGTCAGCATCCCACGTGCCAGATTTTCGACCCACTGGATCTTTGTTTCTGGAGGCATCGTAAGGGCCATGAAGAGCGCGGTGCTGGTCCCACCCATTGCATTGATATCGGACAGGTTCTGGGCCGCTGCCTTCCACCCTGTGGAGAAGCCATTGTCGCGAACACCGCTCGGCCAGACCAGGCGAAAATCACGATCAAGGCTCATCGCGTCAGTACTGACGACGACCCGACCACTCTTTACCGGAAGTACGGCTGCGTCATCTCCAGGGCCTATCGTGCCTTCGGGCCAGGGACGCTCGGCGGCCTCGATAATCCGCTGAATCGCCTCGAGAACCGCATGCTCGCCGAGATCTCCCACACGTTGTGTCACTGGGTGCCGAACCTATTTCAGATGAGTTGTTGCGACCCACCCCGTGCCGACCGAGGTCGTCACATAAGACCAGTACGGCACACGCGCATGTACCTGGATTCGTGCGCCGTTCGCCAGGACCGCACGATCGCCGAAAGAGCTGTGAGCGCCGACCTTAAGCGTGGTCCGACGGTTCGTTGTCGTGGTTGAAATCACCGATCCTGGGGACACTTTGGAGGCCGTGACCTGCGAGGTCGGCATCCATCCCCGGCCAATCGGTGTGATCACTTCCGACCAACTTCCTGAAGTTCCGCGAACTCCGACCGCCTCGGCTCGACCAATCCGGCCGATAGATGCTGCCGAGGAGCTGGGAGAGCGCTTGATCATCACCGTGGCGGATGCCCAGCGAGCGACATGGAGGTGCGAAGTGGCAATCCAGCCGGTACCTGCATCCGTCGTGACGTATGACCATGCTCCGAAGCGGCTGAGTACTTCGACGCGTGCTTGGTCCGGTACCGTGGCTCTGAAGGCGAATTTGCTATTCGCACCCACTCGCATGGTGGTGCTGCGCTTGGTGTACCGGGTCTCCATAACAGCACCCAATGTGACTTGCCACTGGGACAATTGCTTCGTGGGCAGCCAACCGGTTCCGATGGGAGTCTGAACCCGAGACCAGGACCCATTAGTGCCGATCCGAGTCACGATCTCACCGCGACCGATCCACCCCAAAGTTGAAGCGCCAACACCAGTACCGTTTTTGACACCCTGCGTTGAGCGTAGCCACATTTGCTCGTGCACGGCATCACCCGGGCCATGCTCGCGCTCGGCGGCGGCGATGCGGTTGGCGACATTAGTGCGCATGGAGGAAAGCTTCGGGTACAGGTAGCGCCCTGGACACGCCGTCGAGTTGGTGTCGCGGTGGCCAAGAATCACAGGCACCGTCACCTTGGTTCCGCTAGGGTACTTGGCTGAGGACCCCGGCGTCGCACGCGACGTCAGCTGCGTGTTGGAATTCGCTTTCAGACCGTGCCGATAGCCCTGCCAGGCCAGCACCTTCTGCAGGGCCTCAACCATGGCTGCAGGAGGCTGCGCCACATCGAAGTTGCCCATGGCAGAAATGCCGATGGTATTCGTGTTGAATCCGCCGGCCTGGGCGCCGACCGGCAAGGAGGTCAGGGCACCGCGACGTCCTTCATAGATGGTGCCGTATCGGTCCACCAAGAACTGATAGCCGATGTCGCCCCAGTTCAGGGTCCGCGCGTGATACGAGTAAATGGCGCGAATCTGCTGGTAGGCCTGGGCTGCAGAGTAGTTGTTGGTGCCCGCGGTGTGATGGATGTACATCGCATCCAGCTTCGGTGACTGAGCGCTATCAACCGCCCACGATTCGTTAGCACCCCACTGGCTGCGCGTCACGATCGCTGGCTTGAGCACATTCGCATTGGACGAGGCCTGGATGGCCCGTGTCATTCCGGATTCTGCCGGCGTGATGGAACTGGCCAAACGGATCGAGGCAGATGCGTCCGCCGCTGTGGTTGCTGACGCCACGGAAGAACTGAGCTCGGCTTCCACTGGCTCTTCTTCCAACGCTGGTGAGGCCGGAGCCAGTTCACCATCGGTCGGGGACTCCCCCGGGTCAATGACGGTGACTTCCAAACCGCCGGGGACGTCACCGCTTTCCGTGAGCACGCGCGCCTGGATGGCATTGGCTCCATTGGTGATCAGTGGCTCCGTGCCCTGCTTGGTGACGGTGACCCCAGATTCGCGGTCGATGGGGTGGATCTCTAGCTCGTTCCAGTCCGACCATTGGTCACCTTCGCGCACGCGGACAGAGGCTTCCACCACATTCTCAGTGGTGGAGGCGTTCCAGGTGAGCCCGGCCGCCATGAAATCAATGGTTTCGGTCGGAGCGGTGAGCGCTGCGAGTAGCTCTTCTTCGTCAGGCAGCGCCGTTTCGGCCAGTTCCTGATCGGCGGCGTCGCGCTCGTCGACCGGGGCAGGCGCCGGAGCCGAGAGTGCCTGCGGCTCGGCTGCGGACTGATCTTCCGTGACCTCGCTGGGCACTTCGGTGCTCGGCTCACCCGTGGCCTCCGCATCTGTGGACGCGGCGTCTTCCGCAGGCTCGGACGTCTCCGGTGAAGCTTCCGCGCTGGACTCGGCGGGTTCCGAGGATTCTACAGATTCGACAGCCTCAGGAGGAGCCGATGCCGATACTGGAGACTGAGGTTGCGCGTCCAGTGGCAGCGCCTCGGGGTCGACCTCCGTGAAGGAGATCGATTCCTCGTCTTGTCCGGTGGGGGTGACCGCTTCCGTTTCCTCCGACGTTGTGGTCGATGCCGGGGTGGTCTGCGTCGGCGGATCGGAGGAGACCACGGCGGGAAGGCCAAGACCGGCGATCAGTGTCAGGGAGACGGCAGGAGCGAGGAATCCGAGTGCGAGGTTGGGCATGGGTGGCCTCAATGTGTCAGAGAGTGATGAGCTGGGGCGTCCGGCAGGATAAAACTGCAAGTGAGAAGTGTCTCAACGCCACCACGAGTATAAAGGAGCCGTTGAAGATCGTCACAACCTCATCTGTTCTATCGCACAAAACAAACGAGGCTCCGGGATGAACCCGGAGCCTCGTTCTCACTGTGACCCCAGCGGGATTCGAACCCGCGTTACCGCCGTGAGAGGGCGGCGTACTAGGCCGCTATACGATGGGGCCAGTGGTCTTGTCGGACTGAAGTCCGATCAAGCAACCCCGCAAGCTTATCACTTGTCGGGATGATCCTCCAAATTGGAGTTTCGCTGGGGTACCAGGACTCGAACCTAGAATGACGGTACCAGAAACCGTTGTGTTGCCAATTACACCATACCCCAAGGGCTGTCCGGATCGCTCCGGCAACAGGTAAAGACTATACACGAGTCTCGGCGCCGATGACAAAACACCGAATTTCGCGCAGATCAGTGATCCGGTGCACGCCTGGTGGCGCGGTTGCATAGTCCAGTCGATCGCCTGCTGCGGTCGCGCTGACGGCGCTGACGGAGGCGGCTGCACGCAGCGATTTTGGTTGGGGCCGCTCGACCAACACCGAGGTGAGCCCGGCCTCGCGTGCACCCTGCCCGTCGGCAATGGGATTGTCCCCTACCATCATCACGTCGTTGGGTGCACAGTTCAGCAGCCGGCATCCTTCCAGGAAGGGGGCCGGGTCGGGTTTGGGAGCACCAGCGGTATCGGTCCCAACGACAATGTCCCACGACAGCCCCACCTCGGCCAGTTTTCCCCGCTGATAATGCTCCACGTTATTGGACACCGCCCCATAGGGCACCCCGTGCTCGTCGAGCCATGTCAGGGTCGGTGCGACATCCTCGAAGAGCGCCCAGCGAGCCCGTACGTTGCGTTCGTAGGTCTCACCCCACAACTGCTCATCCGGAGCGGTATTTCGTCCGAGCACGTCCATGGCGCCTCGCACGCGGGCCAGGCGCTGACCGAGGAAATCCAGTTCACCGGCGACGTAGCGGTCGTAGTGACCGTCGAGGTCGCGGGCGAAGTACCGGGTGGCCTCGGCCAGCGTGGCCGGGTCGAACGACATCAGATCCTGGCCTGTCTGCCGCGCTATCGTCTCCTGAAAGGTGACCGTCTGCGCGGAAGCAAGATCGATCAAGGTGTCGTCGATGTCGAACAGCACACCGCGAATCATGATGCTACGGCGTTCAGGCGGTCGCCGCGGCGGCGTCGGCCTGCTCCTGGGCGAAACGCTGGAGGCGGGCCAAGGTTGATTCCTTGCCCAGAATCTCGAGTGATTCGAAGAGCGGCGGCGAGACTTTGCGCCCGGAGACGGCGGTGCGCACCGGTCCGAAAGCCTGGCGAGGTTTGAGCTCCAGGCCCTCGATCAGGGCTGTGCGCAGCGCGGATTCAATGCCCTCGATGGTCCAGTCCTCGAGTCCGGCCAATGCCTCGGTGGCGGCGGTCAGCGCTTCCTGCAGGTTCGCGGGCATGCCCTTGAGCGCACCCTGCTCCGTCTCGATCTCGGCATCATCGCGGAACAGGAAGGCCAGCATCTCAGCGCCCTCCCCCAAGAGGTGAACGCGTTCCTGGACCAGAGGGGCAGCGGCAGTGAGGATGCGCTGTTCGTCGTCGGTGATCGGGTCGGCAATGAGCCCGGCATCGTGCAGGTACGGCACGAGCCGCTGGCGGAAGTCGTCGCCGTCGAGCAGGCGAATGTGAGTCGAGTTGATGGCGGTGGCCTTCTTCTCGTCGAACCGGGCCGGATTGGCCAGCACGTCGTGGATATCGAAGTTCTCGATGAACTGCTCGCGAGTGAAGATATCCTCGTCCGCCGAGAGTGACCAACCCAACAGCGCCAGGTAATTGATCAGGCCCTCGGGGATGAATCCCTTCTCGCGGTGCAGGAACAGGTTCGATTCCGGATCACGTTTGGAGAGTTTCTTGTTCCCCTGTCCCATCACGTAGGGCAAGTGTCCAAATTCGGGCATGTAGCGGGCCACTCCGACGGCGTGTAGGGCGCGATAGAGCGCAATCTGACGCGGGGTGGACGAGAGCAGGTCTTCGCCGCGCAGCACGTGGGTGATCTCCATCAGCGCGTCATCGACCGGGTTGACCAGGGTGTAGAGCGGGGAGCCATCGGCGCGGACCACCACGAAGTCCGGAACGGAGCCGGCTTTGAAGGTGATCTCGCCGCGGACGGTGTCAGTGAAGGTGATGTCCTCGTCGGGCATCCGCAGACGCAAGACCGGCTCGCGGCCCTCGGCGCGGTAGGCGGCGCGCTGGTCGTCGGTGAGGTCGCGGTCGAAGTTGTCGTACCCCAGTTTCGGATCACGATCGGCGGCACGGTGGCGGGCTTCGACTTCTTCCGGGGTGGAGAAGGACTCGTAGATGTAGCCGGCTTCGCGCAGCTTGGAGATCACATCCTGGTAGATCCCGGCGCGCTGGGACTGACGATACGGCTCGTGCGGTCCGCCGACCTCGACGCCTTCATCCCAGTCGATGCCGAGCCAGCGCAGCGCGTCGAGCAGCTGTAGGTAGGACTGCTCGGAGTCGCGCTTGGCGTCGGTGTCTTCGATGCGGAAGATCATCTTGCCGCCGGTGTGGCGTGCCCAGCCCCAGTTGAACAAGGCGGTGCGGATCAACCCGACGTGCGGGGTGCCCGTGGGCGAGGGGCAGAAGCGGACGCGCACGTCGGCATCGGCCGGGACGGCGGGGATATCGGCAGGGATGGGGCGTGAATTCTGACTCATGATGCTGTCAGTCTAGTCCCCGCGAGGCTAGCGTCGCAGTACCGTGGCCAGTGAGCCGATGCCTTCCACCGCGACCTCGATGCGAGCACCGGCGTCGACGATGCCTACC
Organism: Citricoccus muralis; assembly: GCF_029637705.1. Lineage (NCBI taxonomy): Bacteria > Bacillati > Actinomycetota > Actinomycetes > Micrococcales > Micrococcaceae > Citricoccus > Citricoccus muralis. The sequence continues at coordinate 1,401,412 of NZ_CP121252.1, read as the reverse complement.
CCGGCGGGGGTACCGGTGAGAATGACGTCACCGGGCAGCAGGGTGAAGGCTTCGGACACGGTGGCCACCAGCTCGGCGACGTCGAAAATCATGTCGGCGGTGGTGCCGTCCTGACGCAGTTCGCCGTCGACGTGGGAGGTGATGCGCACATCATCGGTGTCGAGTTCGGTCTCGATCCAGGGTCCCAGCGGGCAGGAACCGTCGAAACCTTTGGCACGCGCCCACTGATTGTCGTTACGCTGGGCGTCGCGGGCCGTAAGATCGTTCGCCACGGTATAGCCGAAGATGACGTCCTTGACGCGTTCGCGCGGTACATCCTTGCAGATAGTGCCGATGACGACGGCGAGCTCGGCTTCGTAGGATATTTCCTCGGACCAGCTGGGCAGGGTGACCGGATCGCCGTGTCCGACCACCGAGGTGTTGGGCTTAAGAAACATCAAAGGACGGGCCGGGACCTCGTTGCCGAGTTCCTGGGCGTGGTCGGCCCAGTTGCGTCCGATACCCACGATCTTGGAGCGTGGAATGATGGGAGCCACCAGACGCACGTCGCCGACCGTATGGGTCTGGTTGGTCGGTTGCACGCCCTGATAGAACGGGTCTCCCTGGAGCACGGTGAGGGTGAGGTCCTCCACGGCCTTGGAGTCATCATTTTCGACGACGCCGTAGGCGGGCTGGTCTTGGGCCACGAAGCGGGCTATCCGCATATCTGTGCCTTTCGGGTGGGGTTTGAGGAGTCAGACGAGGCGGTGCATCCACTGGTGGCGGTCTTCACCGCGACCGGTCTGCAGGTCAAGAAGTTCCTTGCGGATTTTGAGGGTGGCGGCGTGATCCCCGGCGGGTGATTCGATGATCTCCTCGCCATCCTGCACCGCACCGATGGGGGTGATGACGGCTGCGGTGCCGCAGGCGAATACCTCGGTGATCTCACCGGAGGCGACCCCGGTTTTCCACTCGTCGAGGGTGATACGGCGTTCTTCCACGGTGTGGCCGTGATCGCGGGCGATCTGCAGTACCGAGGAACGCGTGACGCCCTCCAGGATGGTGCCGGTGAGTTCCGGGGTGACCAGGCGTCCGTCGGCGAAAACGAAGAACACGTTCATCCCGCCGAGTTCCTCGATCGAGTTGTCATGCAACGGGTCCAGGAACAGCACCTGGGCGTGGCCGCGGGCGGCCGCTTCCAGCTGGGGTGCCAGTGAGGCGGCGTAGTTGCCACCGCACTTGGCGACCCCGGTGCCGCCGACCCCGGCACGGGCGTAGTCGCGGGAGACCCAGATGGAGACCGGCTTCAGCTCGCCGCCGAAGTAGTTACCGGCGGGCGAAGCGATCACCCGGAAGGACACGGTGCGCGAGGGCCGCACCCCCAGGAATTCTTCCGTGGCGATCATGAACGGGCGCAAGTACAAGGACTCGCCGTCGCCGTCGGGAACCCACTGGTGGTCGTGGGCGACCAGCAGTCTGATGGCTTCCAGGAACGCCTCTTCGGGCAGCTGCGGCAGCGCCAGACGACGGGCGGAACGGTTCAGTCGGGCGGCGTTGGCCTCGGGGCGGAACGTCCAGATGGAGCCATCCGCATGCCGGTAGGCTTTGAGCCCCTCGAAGATCTCCTGACCGTAGTGCAACACGGCCGAGGCCGGGGACATGCTGATCGGCCCGAAGGGCTCGAGCCGGGCGTTGTGCCAGTGACCCTGAATGTTGAGGAAGTCCCCGGAGGCGACGGCCGCGGCTTGGGCGTCCAGGTCCGCCGTCCAGTCAATCGTCACCATGTGATCCGTGAAGTGGTCCCCGAATCCGGGGTTGCTGAGAATCTCGTGACGGGCCTCGTCTCCCAGCGGGGACGGATGGGCCTGGATCTCGAAGTCGATGGTCACGATGTGCCTTTCCTCATCAGGGTCAGTCGTGGTCGAACTGGCCGATACGGTGCGAGTGGGTGCGCCTACGCCAGGGCGGCGGCGATGTCGTCTCCGACCTGCGCGGTGCTGCGCGCCGAGGGACCGGCTGCGTGGGCGGCGACGTCATCCCACACCGCGCGGTGAATGCGTGCAGCAGCGCCGGGACGGCCGTAGCGTTCCAGCAGCAACGCTCCGGAGAGGATCGCGGCGGTGGGATCGGCCTTCTGCTGACCGGCAATATCGGGTGCGGAGCCGTGAACGGGCTCGAACATCGACGGCGCGGTGCCGTGAATGTTGATGTTGCCCGAGGCGGCCATGCCGATGCCCCCGGTGACGGCGGCGGCGAGGTCGGTGATGATGTCGCCGAACATATTGTCAGTGACGATCACATCGAAGCGCCCCGGATCGGTGGTCATGAAGATGGTCGCTGCGTCTACGTGCAGGTAGTCGTGGGTGACCTGCGGGAACTCGGCGGCCACCTGGTGGACGATCCGGTTCCAGAGCCGGCCCGCGAACAGCAGCACGTTGTGCTTGTGCACCAGGGTGACGTGTTTGCGTTCCCGGGTGGCGGCAAACTCAAAGGCGGCCCTCACGACCCGCTCCACGCCGTAGGCGGTGTTGACGGACGACTCGGTGGCGATTTCCTGTTCAGTCCCCTGACGCACCACACCGCCGTTGCCTACGTAGAGGCCTTCGGTGCCTTCGCGGAAGACGACGAAGTCGATGGTCCCCGGCTCGGCCAGCGGAGAACGCACCCCAGGGTAGAGGACGGCGGGGCGGATGTTGACGCCGTGGTCGAAGGTGAACCGCAGCTTCAGCAGCACGTCGCGCTCCAGGATCCCGGAGGGGATGCGGGTGTCGTCGGGGGCCGCGCCGACAGCGCCGAAGAGGATGGCGTCGTGGCCGCGGAGCCGTTCGATAGTCTCGTCGTTGAGGGTTTCACCGGTCTCGAGCCAGTGGGCTGCGCCCAGCGGGTATTCGGTGGCGGTGATCTCGGCGTCGCCCTCGGCAGCGGAGGCCGCTCGCATGACTTTCAGGGCTTCTGCGGTAACTTCCGGGCCGATGCCGTCGCCGCCGATGACGGCGAGATTCAATGCGGAATGTGAGCTGGAAGACATTGTTGCAGTCTACCCTTTCTGTGGGGGTCTATTCGGTGGGCTCTTCGTAGCGTGGGAACACCGGTTCCGGCTTTGGCAGTGCTGCTCCGGGAACCAGGGAATCGTTCCATGCTGCAAAGGAGCGAGCGCCGGCACCCGAGGCGTTCGTTGCCCCGGCGTCGCCGTCGGCATCGATTCCCAGCAGGTCCAGCAGGCGTCCCGCGGCGGTGGGCAGCACGGGTTGCACCAGCAGGGCGATTCGACGCACGGTTTCCAGGGTCACCCAGAGCACGGTTTCCATACGCGCAGTGTCGGTTTTCCGCAGCACCCAGGGCTGTTGGTCGGCGAAGTAGGCGTTGGCCTTGGCCAGCACGCTCCAGGTGTGCTCGAGCGCGCCGTGGAAGTCCTGGATCTCGTAGGCGGCCCGGGAGTGCTCCAGCAGCGCCTCGACGGCGTCCAGTAGCCCCTGGTCGGCCTCCGTCAGCTCGCCGGGAGTGGGCACGGCCGTGTTGCAGTTCTTGGCCACCATGGACAGGGAACGCTGGGCGAGGTTACCCAGGTTGTTCGCCAGATCCGCGTTGTGCCGGCCCACGACGGCCTCATGCGAATAGGAGCCATCGGCGCCGAAGCTGAACTCGCGCAGCAGGAAGTAGCGCACGGTGTCGAGTCCGTACTGGTTGACCCATTCCTCGGGTCCGACGACGTTGCCCAGCGACTTCGACATCTTCTCGCCACGGTTGTTGAGGAACCCGTGGATGATGACCCGACGCGGTAACTCAATACCGGCCGACATCAAGAACGCGGGCCAGAACACACAGTGGAAGCGAGAGATGTCTTTGCCGATGACGTGCAGGTCGGCGGGCCAGCGCTGGGTGTAGGACTCGTTCGGGAACCCGGAACCGGTGAGGTAGTTACTCAGTGCGTCCACCCATACGTACATCACGTGATGGGCGGACGGCGTCATGCCGGTGCTGGATTCGGGCACGTCGATGCCCCAGTCGAAGGAGGTCCGGGAGATGGACAGGTCCTCCAAACCGGATTCGACGAAGCGGATGACCTCGTTGAACCGGTATCGGGGTGCGGCAAATTCCGGGTTGGTCCGGTAGAGCTCCAGGAGCTTGTCCTGGTAGGCCGAGAGCCGGAAGAAGTAGGACTCCTCCTCGGTCCAGGTGACCTCGGTGCCGGTCTCGACAGCGGTGCGGGTGCCGTCCTCGGCTACCTCGGTTTCGTCTTCGGTGAAGAACCGCTCGTCGCGCACCGAATACCAACCGGCGTACCGGTCCAGGTAAATGTCCCCGTTAGCCTCCATCCGCCGCCACAGCTCCTGGGCGGTGACGTGGTGGTCGGGGTCGGTGGTCTGGATGAACCGGTCGTAGGAGATGCCCAGCACCTCGTCGTCGATTCGCTTGAACTGGGCCGAATTGCGCGCGGCCAGCTCGGCAACGGTGATCCCGAGCTTCTCGGCGGTCTGCTGCATTTTCTGACCGTGCTCGTCGGTGCCGGTCAGAAAATAGGTGTTGTAACCGTCCAGGCGCTTGAACCGGGCCATCGCGTCGGCGCCGATGTACTCATAGGCGTGACCAATGTGCGGCTCGCCATTGGGATAGGCGATCGCGGTGGTCACATAGTAGCGGCGGTCGGGCGTGGAGCTCATCGGCCGGTGTCCTCCAGGTTGATTTCGGCGACCATGGACGCTTCGATGCTGGCGGCCAGCGCCTCGGTGGTGCCCTCCGGAAGGTCAGAGTCCAGGGTGAGCACGGCCAGTGCCTCATCCGCCGAGTCCGAACGGGAGACATCCATGCCGGCGATGTTGACCTGGGCGTCACCCAGGCGTGCACCGATCAGGCCGATCACGCCGGGGCGGTCGGCGTAGTTGAACACCAGCAAATGGTCGGTGAGGGCCACTTCGAAATCATAGCCGTTAATGCCCACGAGCTTCTGCATCTGCTTCGGTCCGGTCAACGTGCCGGTGACGGCGGCCTGAGTGCCGTCGGCAGCGACGCCCTGCACCGTGATGGTGTTGCGGTAGGCGGGAGACTCGGGGGTGGTGGTCAGGCGCACGTCCACGCCGCGTTGCTCAGCCAGCAGGGGCGCGTTGACGTAGGAGACCTGCCCGGAAACGACGTCGGTGAAGACACCCTTCAGTGCGGCCAGGCGCAGCGAGTCGACATTGAGTTCGGCGAGCTCACCGGCGACGACGACCTCAACAGCCGCCAGGGACTTCTGGTGCAGCAGCGAGGTGAGCACTCGGCCCAGCTTCTCCACCAGCGGGATGCCGGGGCGCACGTAGGGGTCGATGGCTCCGCCGGCCACGTTGACGGCGTCGGGAACGAGTTCCCCGGCCAGCGCCAGGCGCACGGAGTTGGCGACCGAGATGCCAGCTTTCTCCTGGGCCTCGGCGGTGGAGGCGCCCAGGTGAGGGGTGACCACGGCGTTGTCGTAGCCGAAGAAGTCCAGGTCCACGGCGGGCTCCTTGACGAACACGTCAACAGCGGCGCCACCGATGGTCTTGGCCTCCAGGGCGCGGCCCAGTGCGTCTTCGTCGATGAGTCCACCGCGGGCCACGTTGATCACGTAGGCGGTGTCCTTCATCCGGGCGAACTGGTCATCGGAGATCATGCCCAGCGTTTCGGGGGTGCGCGGCATGTGGATGGTCACGAAGTCGGCGGTCTCCAGCAGCTCATCCAGGCCCAGCAACTGGGCGCCGATCTGCTGTGCACGGGCGGCAGTGACGTAGGGGTCGTAGGCAACAACTTTCATGCCAAACGCCTTCATGCGCTCAGCCACCAGGGCGCCGATGCGGCCCAGGCCGATAATGCCGAGGGTCTTTTCGTAGAGCTCGACACCGGTGTACTTAGAGCGCTTCCACTCCCCTGCCTTGAGCGCGCCGTTGGCGGGGGCAATGTTGCGGGCCACACCGAGGATATGGCCGCAGGTGAGTTCGGCGGCGGAGATGACGTTGGAGGTGGGCGCATTGACCACCATGACGCCGGCGTCGGTGGCCGCGCGGGTGTCCACGTTATCGAGACCCACACCAGCGCGGGCGATGATCTTCAGATCGGGGGCCGCGGCAATGGCCTCAGCGTCCATCTGGGTGGCCGAGCGGATCAGCACGGCATCGGCCCCGGGGAGGTCAGCGAGCAGACGAGCACGGTCGGCGCCGTCGGTGGAGCGGATCTCGAAATCAGGTCCGAGGGCATCCACGGTTGCGGGCGACAGTTCTTCAGCGATCAGGACAACGGGTTTTGACACGGTCAATACTTTCCACTCGTCTGCAGGGGTGAGCCCACACGGAGGATTCTTCGGAGGGCCGATTCGATTTTAGAACGACGACGGTGCCGGTGCACACCGATGCCGTCAGGTGAAGCTGTGAAATGGACAACGGCGGGACCCACCTGGGTGGGGTCCCGCCGTCCTCGATCAGGGGTATCGGGCCGGCGTCGGCCCGTCACCGCGCGTCGGTGTTGATCAGCGCGCGGCGGTGCCCTCGGTGTAGTCGTCGTCGGAGTCCTTCAGCCAGGAGAACATCTGACGCAGTTCGCGACCGGTCTTCTCGATCGGGTGAGCCTCTTCTTCAGCGCGCAGCTTCTTGAACTCCTCGGCGCCGGAGGCCTGATCGTCCATGAAGCGCTGGGCGAAAGTGCCGTCCTGGATGTCGGCGAGCACGGCCTTCATGTTCTCCTTCACCTGCGGCGTGATGACGCGCGGGCCGGAGACGTAGTCACCGAACTCGGCGGTGTCGGAGATGGACCAGCGCTGCTTGGCCAGGCCGCCCTCGACCATCAGGTCCACGATGAGTTTGAGCTCGTGCAGCACCTCGAAGTAGGCGATCTCCGGCTGGTAGCCGGCCTCGGTGAGCACCTCGAAGCCCGCCTGCACCAGGTGGGAGGCGCCGCCACAGAGCACAGCCTGCTCACCGAACAGGTCGGTTTCGGTTTCCTCGGTGAAGGTGGTCTCCAGCACGCCGGCGCGGGTGCCGCCGATGCCTGCGGCGTAAGCCAGGGCGAGATCCTTGGCCTGACCGGACTCGTTCTTCTCGACGGCGATCAGGGCGGGGACGCCACGACCGGCTTCGTACTCGCGGCGCACCACGTGGCCGGGGCCCTTCGGAGCCACCATGGCGACGTCCACACCGGAGGGAGCCTCAATGTAGCCGAAGCGGATGTTGAAGCCGTGGGCGAAGAAGATGGCGTCGCCGTCCTTGAGGTTCGGGGCGATGTCCTCGTTGTACACCTTGGCCTGGACCTGGTCCGGAACCAGGATCATGATCAGGTCTGCTTCGGTAGCTGCCTCGGCAACGGTGACCACGCGCAGGCCTTCGGCCTCGGCCTTGGCGCGGGACTTCGAGCCTTCGGCCAGACCGATGCGCACGTCCACACCGGAATCGCGCAGGCTCAGGGCGTGGGCATGGCCCTGCGAGCCGTAGCCGATCACAGCGACCTTGCGGCCCTGGATCAGCGAGAGGTCGGCATCGGCGTCATAGTACTTCTTGGTCACGGATGTTCTCCTTTAGTGATGTTGCGGGTCTAGGGGGTCAAGGGTGTTCAGTGCTTGTTGAGCGCGCGATCGGTCATCGACTTGGCGCCGCGGCCGACGGCGATGGTGCCGGAGCGGACCAGTTCACGCACGCCGAAGGGTTCGAGTACTTCAAGCAGGGCGTGGAGCTTGTCCAGGGAGCCGGTGGCCTCGATGGTGATCGCATCCGTGGATACGTCCACCACGGAGGCGCGAAACAGCTCCACTGCCTGCACCACGGAGGCGCGGGTGGCGGCATCAGAGCGAACCTTGACCAACATGTGGTCGCGCTGCACGGAGGCGTCGGGAGTGAGCTCCACGATCTTGATCACGTTGATCAGCTTGTTCAGCTGCTTGGTGACCTGCTCGAGCAGATCGCCCTCGGCGTCGACGACGACGGTGATCCGGGACAGCCCCGGGGTCTCCGACGGTCCCACGGCCAGAGAGTCGATGTTGAACGCACGACGGGCGAACAGGCTGGCCACACGGGTCAGCACACCGGGCACGTCTTCTACCAGCACAGAGAGTGTGTGTCGTGACATGGTCTCAGTCCTCCTCTGCCCACTCAGGCGTCATGTCTCGGGCCACTTGGATGTCGTCGTTGGACACGCCCGAGGGCACCATCGGCCACACCATCGAATCACGCGAGACGACGAAATCGACGATGACCGGACGGTCGTTGATCGACATGGCCTCGGCGATCACGGCGTCCAGGTCCTCTTCGCGCTCGCAACGCAGGCCCACGCAACCGTAGGCGTCAGCGAGCTTGACGAAGTCCGGGACCCGTGCGGTGTCATGACCGGTGTTGAGATCGGTATTGGAATAGCGGGCGTCATAGAACAGGGTCTGCCACTGACGCACCATGCCCAGCGAGGAGTTATTGATGACGGCCACCTTGATGGGGATCTGGTTGATCACGCAAGTGGCAAGCTCCTGGTTGGTCATCTGGAAGCAGCCGTCGCCGTCGATGGCCCAGACCACGCGGTCAGGTTCACCCACCTTGGCACCCATGGCGGCCGGGACGGCGAAGCCCATGGTGCCCAGTCCGGCGGAGTTCAGCCACTGGTGGGGACGTTCGTACTTGACGAACTGCGAGGCCCACATCTGGTGCTGGCCCACCCCGGCCACATACGTAGCCTCGGGACCGGAGGCCTCTGAAATGCGCTTGATGACTTCCTGCGGAGCCATCAGCCCGTCCTCGGTGGGCGTGTACCCCATCGGGTAGGTCTCGCGGATGCGGTTCAGAATCCGCCACCACTCGGTGAGATCCGGGCCCTCGGTCGTCTTGCGCGTTTCACGCACCGCTTCCGTCAACTCGGGGATGATCTCCTTCACGGAGCCCACGATCGGCACATCGGCAGGACGGTTCTTGGAGATTTCGGCCGGGTCGATGTCCGCGTGGATCACCTTCGCGTTCGGGGCGAAGCTGACCAGCTGGCCGGTCACGCGGTCGTCGAAGCGGGCCCCGAGCGTGATCAGCAGGTCAGACATCTGCAGTGCGGAGACGGCCGAGACGGCGCCATGCATGCCGGGCATGCCCAGGTGTTGAGGGTGCGAGTCCGGGAACACGCCGCGAGCGGTCAGAGTGGTGACCACCGGAGCGTTGATTTCTTCGGCCAATTCGCGCAACTCGATGGAGGCGTGACCTCGGGACACACCACCGCCGACGTAGAGCACGGGGCGCTCTGCTTCCTGGATCAGCTTGGCGGCCTCGCGCACCTGCTTAGCGTGGCCACGCAGCACGGGGCGGTAGCCGGGCAGGTCGATCTTCGGCGGCCAGGAGAAGTCCATCAGACCTTCCTGGGCATCCTTGGTGACATCCACCAGTACCGGACCGGGCCGACCGGTGGTGGAGATGAAGAACGCCTCGGCCAGGGCCTGCGGCACGTCCTGGGCGCGGGTCACCAGACGGGAGTGCTTGGTGATCGGCATGGTGATGCCCACGATGTCGGCTTCCTGGAAGGCGTCGGTGCCGATCATCTGGGATCCGACCTGACCGGTGATGAACACCACGGCCTGGGAGTCCATGTGCGCGTCGGCGATCGCCGTCACCAGGTTGGTCGCCCCCGGGCCGGAGGTCGCAATGGCCACACCGGGACGTCCGGTGGCCAAGTAATAGCCCTGGGCTGCGTGACCGGCGCCCTGCTCGTGACGGACCAGGACGTGGCGGATCTTCTTCGAGTCCATCAGCGGATCGTAGGTCGGCAGAATGGCGCCGCCGGGAAGACCGAAGACGTCGGTGACTCCCATTTCTTCCAGCGAGCGGACGATCGCCGCGGAGCCCTTCATCGAGGTCGGTTCCACCATGTTGTTCGGCCCGGGTACTAGGGATTCGGCGGATTCGGTCTGATCGCGCTTATCGCGACCGCTGTGGGCGGACATCACCGCTGGGGTGATCCGTGTTCCAGAACTCATTGGCTGTGCCTCGGTTGATTCGTGATCTGCATTCGTGCCACCCCGGCGGGTTCCGGGGCGTCCGCCCTCTGTGGCGGAGGATTCCGTCTACTGATGTGTGGCCAGCTCATTCGGATATCCAACAAAAAAACCCCGAAAGTCGGCTGGTGTGCCTGCTCGGGGTTTAGCGCATGGCGGCGAGTTCTTCGCCCGTGCTGAGTGTTGAACTCAGGCCATGCGCTCGATAACGACGACGCGTTCCGTGTTGGACATGCTTACATCATGTCCAAACTTCCCGCCCGTGTCAACGAGACTGAGCCACGTGTTCATCATAAGTCCCCGCGAGCCTCAGCTGTGCTGTGAGACTCGCGGGGTCATCATGATCTGCTAGACCGGGGTCGTCACCTTAGCCGCAGTAGGCGCCTTCGGCGGCGGAGTGCACGAGCTGGCCGTATTTGCCCAGCACGCCGGTGGTGAACTTCGGCTGAATCGGCGTCCAGTTTTCACGACGGCGCTCCAGCTCGGCCTCGTCCACATCCAGCTCGATGGACCGACCTCCGATGTCGACACGGATGATGTCGCCGTCCTCGACCAACCCGATGGGTCCACCTACGGCGGCCTCGGGGGCAATATGACCAATACACAGGCCGGTGGTGCCCCCGGAGAAGCGACCATCGGTGAGCAGCAAGACATCCTTGCCCAGACCCGCACCCTTGATGGCACCGGTGATGGCGAGCATTTCGCGCATACCCGGACCACCCTTGGGGCCTTCATAGCGGATCACCACGACGTCACCAGCCTTCAGTTTGCCCTCGGAGAGCGCATCCATCGCGGCGCGTTCGCGTTCAAAGACGCGCGCCGTGCCCTCGAAGACATCGGCGTCGAATCCGGCCGACTTCACCACAGCACCTTCCGGCGCCAGGGTGCCGTGCAGCACCGTGAGACCACCACTAGGGTGCAGCGCATTATCCATCTTGCGCAGCACCTTGCCGTCCAGTTCCGGAGGGTTGACGTCGGCCAGGTTCTCGGCCACGGTCTTGCCGGTCACGGTCAACGCATCGCCGTGCAGCACACCCGCGTCCAGCAGGGCCTTCATGACCACCGGCACGCCGCCGATCTTGTCGAGATCGGTCATCACGTACTGTCCGAACGGCTTCATGTCCGCCAGGTGCGGAACCTTATCGCCGATCCGGTTAAAGTCGGAGAGACGCAGATCCACGCCGGCCTCGCGAGCAATCGCCAGCAGGTGCAGCACCGCATTGGAGGAACCACCAAAGGCCATCATCACAGCGATGGCGTTCTCGAACGCCTTCTTCGTGAGGATGTCACGGGCGGTAATCCCCTTCCGGAGCAGGTTCACCACAGCCTGACCGGCAGCACGTGCGTCGGCGTCGCGACGACGATCGGCCGAGGGTGGGGAAGCCGAGCCGGGGATGGACATGCCCAGGGCCTCGCCCACGGACGCCATCGAGTTAGCGGTGTACATCCCGCCGCAAGCCCCTTCGCCCGGGCAGATGGCACGTTCAATCCTGTCCAAGTCTTCCTGGCTCATCGTTCCGCGCGCGCAGGCCCCCACGCCTTCGAACGCGTCGATGAGAGTGACCTGACGCTCCACCCCGTCAGACAGGGTGGCGTAGCCGGGCATAGTCGATCCGGCGTAGACGAAGACACTGGCCAGGTCGAGTCGCGCCGCGGCCATGAGCATGCCGGGCAGGGACTTGTCACAACCAGCCAACAGTACGGAACCGTCGAGGCGCTCGGCCATCATCACGGTCTCGACGGAGTCGGCGATGACCTCGCGTGACACCAGCGAGTAGTGCATGCCGTCGTGACCCATCGAGATGCCGTCGGACACCGAGATGGTGCCGAACTGCAAGGGGTATCCCCCACCGGCGTGCACGCCGTTTTTCGCTGCATCAGCCAGTCGGTCTAGCGACAGGTTGCAAGGGGTGATCTCGTTCCAGGACGAGGCGATGCCGATCTGCGGCTTGGCAAAATCGTCGTCGCCCATGCCCACGGCGCGTAGCATGCCGCGCGCAGGAGCGCGTTCCATGCCGTCGGTGACGTCGCGAGAACGAGGCTTGATATCGATCGTAGGATTTTGGCCCGTGGTGCCGGCGGCTGCTGCGTCGGGAGCCTCAGGCCCTGCTGATTCATCGGTGCGAGAGCTCATTGGCTCATCATACGACCGCGTTATCGAATGCGGCCCTTCGTAACGAAGATGTCTCCTCAATCACGGTCCACATGCCAAAAATCTGTACGTTCTCCGGTCACAATTGAGAAACGTTGTGATCGGGGTAACCGGAGCACCCCGTGTGCCACCGTAGACTGGTCTCCATGGACAGCGAAGACCTCAAGAAGACGTTGCGCGAGGTTTTCGATTCTCGGATTTTCAACTACGGCGACTACAACGTCGTCTACGCGAACACTTCCGGATCCTCGGACCCGCTGCTGATCGGCTATCGGCGACAGCCCCTAGAAATGGTGCTCTGCCCCGTCCCTTCGGACACCCTCGATCCCGATCGGCCCACCACCGAGACCCCGACCTGGTCCAATACCACCATCGAACTGTCCAACGTGGCGACTCTGGCCGACACAGGTTCGGGATACCAGGTCGAATCCGTCACGGGGTATCGCGTGTGGTTCGACGTCCAGCCCACGCCCCGGATTCCGGTGACATGGGATACCTCGCACGACGTCGACGATCAACTGCAGTTGGAGCAGACCTCCGACGCCGAAGATTTCGAGCGCTTCATGACGTTGTTCATGGACACCCTAGACTCGTTCTACACCCCTTCGGACCCGTCTTCTGCGCAATAACTGCACTGCGGATCCGTCGAACATCCGCTGCTCCTGTGCCAGCCGGTGGAGCGTGTCCGACGCCACGTCCCATCGATTTCGCATCCAGGAAAATCCTCTGGTAGAGTCTTTCTTCGTTGCACAGCACGCCACACAGTGGAATTCGTCAGCAACGGTCTGCGCCTCTAGCTCAACTGGCAGAGCACTTGACTCTTAATCAATAGGTTCCGGGTTCGAGTCCCGGGGGGCGCACAGATCATCATTTTTCGGCCTCGTCACCTCGTTGTGACGAGGCCGAAGCTGTATCCAGCCGCCATTTTTGCCGCCGCGAACGTCCACGCGACACCTCATTTTCTCATTTCTTATATTGTGACTGTCGCCATGGTGGCCCGTGACGCCGCTCACTGATAGTTTGGTCGCGAAACAATAACTATCGCTATAGGTACAGGCAAAGGTATTTCGCCATGACTGCAGTTACAGACCGTGGTTCTCAGGACCTGCGGAACCGCATCGAAAACTCACCGATGGGCCTTTATCAGTGGGTGATCATCGGCATCTGCACCTTCCTCAACGCGCTCGACGGCTACGATGTCCTGGCCATGGCCTTCACCGCCACCCCGGTCACCGAAGAATTCGGTTTGAGCGCCTCCGTGCTCGGCCTGTTGCTCAGCGCAGGGTTGGTGGGCATGGCGGTCGGCTCTCTGACATTGGGCCCGGTCGCCGATCGCGTCGGTCGACGAAACATGACGATTCTGTCCCTGGTGGTGAACGCGGCTGGCCTCTTCCTTTCCGCCACGGCGTCCAATGCCACTGAGCTCGGCATCTGGAGGATCGTCACCGGCCTGGGCATCGGCGGGATCCTCGTCGGAACCAACGTGCTCTCTGCCGAGTACGCCAACCGAAAAAGGCGCGGGTTGGCCGTAAGCATCTACGCTGCCGGCTACGGCGTGGGCGCCTCCCTGGGCGGAACGGCAGCCGTGTGGATCATGGCTGAGCACGGATGGCGTTCCGTGTACACCCTGGGCGGGGTGCTCACCGTGTTCTCTCTCGTGCTCGTCATCGCGCTGATGCCGGAATCTGCGTCCTACCTCTATGCCCGACGCCCGAATCGGGCCCTGGAAAAGATCAATGCCATCGCCCGGCGCATCGGCCAAGAACCCGTTCGCGAACTGACCACCACGGGAACCAGTCTCGCACCGAACGGTGCTGACGACCCCGACCAAGGGACCGCCGCCGTAAAGAGCGGTGGACGCGGCATCGGTGCGTTGCTCAACGCACGCAACCGTCGGACCACGTTGCTGATCTGGTTGGCCTTCTTCGCCATCATGTTTGGTTTCTACTTCGTCAACTCGTGGACCCCACGACTGCTCAACGAGTCCGGGCTCACGCAAGAGCAAGGCGTGATCGGCGGCATCATGTTGACCTTGGGCGGGACCATCGGCTCACTGCTGTTCGGCGTTCTGACGGCGCGCTGGTCCACCCGGTCGACCCTGTTTTGGTTCACCGTCGGCGCTTCGGTGGCGATCGTGCTCTTCATCTCCTCCACCGCCGTCGTGTCACTCGTGCTCGCGCTGGGCATTGTGGTCGGCATGCTGATCAATGGCTGCATTGCCGGACTCTATGTACTCACCCCGCAGTCTTACCCTGCCACGGTCCGTAGCACCGGTTCCGGTTGGGCGATCGGTATCGGTCGGGCCGGCGCGATCCTCGCTCCCATCGTGACGGGATCCTTGCTCGACGGTGGGTGGACGCCCCAGGAGGTGTACATCAGCGTGGCTGTGGCCGTACTCGTTGGCTCACTCGCCTTGTGGCTTATGCGCGGCGCGGACACCGAAGCCAACCGACGGCCAGAGTGAAACGCCTAACCTGGTCCGCCACCAAGCGTCGGGCCGGGAACGCCTAACCCGGCCCGACGTCGCCGACGATCAGCTAGGACACGATCGGAATCAGCACGCTCACCAACAGCAGCACCAGCACCCCGCGCAACCGGTAAACCTGCTCGATGCGGCCGCGACTCTGTTCGGCAATGAACGTCCCGTGGTGGGGGTCATGAACCGCATAACCTTCAGAAACGAGCCGATTGAGCGCCTCTCGAACGGGCGTCAGGCTCATCCCGAGCATGTCTGAGAGCACTTTGAGTGTGACCCGCTGGCCGGGCCGAAGCTCCCCGCGCACGATGGAACGGCGCAGCGAGTCGTATGCGGCAGCAGCCTTGCTGACGGGCTTGATCTGCTCGGGTGTCACTGCTGGTGCCTCCTTCTGCGTTTCGCGTCGTGTAATCGAGCCTCGACAGGGTGGTCAGGCGGCTGAACTACGGCGGATGGCATCTTCAGCGGCGACCCAACTCAGTAGGGCGCACTTGATCCGTGCCGGGAACTGCGCCACGCCGTGCAACGCCACCGCGTCACCCAGGGTGTCTTCGTCGGGTTCACCTCGGCCGCGGGAACCCATCATCTCGCGAAACACCGCGAGCGTGGACTCAAAATCAACAACACTCTCACCGCGCATCAATTCCGTGAGCATGGAGGCCGAGGCCATCGAGATCGCGCAACCGTCTCCGGTCCACTCGACTTGTTCCACCCGCCCGTCGACGACGCGGACCTGCAACGTAATCCGGTCACCACACAAGGGATTGTGTTGCTTGGACCGGGCCTCGTACTCCCCCGGCTCCTCGGTCAGTTCGGCTTCACCGACCCGGCGCTGGGCGTGGTCAAGAATGAGGTCCTGGTAGAGGGCTTCGAACGCACTCATCGGGCCACCCCAAAGAATCCGCGCACATCCGCCAGGGCATTCAGCGCGGCGTCAATGTCCGCTTCGGTGTTGTACAGGTAGCTGGTGGCTCGCGTGGAGGCGGTCACCCCCAGGAATCCATGCAGGGGCTCGGCGCAGTGGTGCCCCACCCGAATAGCGATGCCGCGAGCGTCCAGGAACTGGCCGACGTCGTGGGGATGGACCCCCTCCACCGTGAAAGCTACAGCACCGGTGCGTTCGACGCCGGAATCCAGCGCCGGTCCAAGCAGACGCACGCCAGGCAGTGATTCGATGCCCTCCATCAGACGGCGCCCCAGAGCTACCTCCCACGTAGCGACCCTGTCCATGCCGACGGCGTCTAGATAGTCGATAGCCGCGGCCAACCCGACGGCCTGAGCGACCCGCTGGGTACCGGCCTCGAACCGCTGCGGAGCGGGCAAAAACTCGGCGCGATCCATGGTCACGGTGGTGATCATCGAGCCACCGAAGAGCACCGGAGGCATCGCGTCGAGTAATTCCGCTCGACCGTAGAGCACGCCGATACCGGTGGGGGCGAGCATCTTGTGCCCGGAAAATGCGGCGAAGTCGACACCGAGACGGTGCACGTCGAGTTTCAGGTGTGGCGCGGACTGGCAGGCATCCAGCACGGTGAGCGCGCCAGCTTCCCTGGCCAAGGCGACGATGGCGTCGACATCATTGACCAGTCCCAGCACGTTCGACACGTGGGTAAAAGCGACCAGTCGGGTCTTCGGGCCGATGAGCTCCGCGGCAGCATCCAGGTCCAGGCGCGCGTCAGCGGTTAGAGGAATGTAGCGGAAGGTGGCACCGGTGCGAGCGGCGAGCTCCTGCCACGGGATCAGGTTGGAGTGGTGCTCCATGCCGGTGGCCACGATCTCATCGCCGGGCTGCAGGCGGAACCGATCGGCTTCGGGACCGGGTTGGGCGCCAGCGGTGGCGTTCGACATCGAGTAGGCCACCAGATTCAGCGCTTCGGTGGCGTTGGAGGTCCACACCACTTCTCGTTCGTCGGCGCCGATAAAGTCGGCAACCCGGCGGCGCGCGGCCTCGAACCGATCGGTGGCCTCCACCGCGAGCCTATGGGCACCACGATGCACGGCCGCGTTGGCGTTGCGGTAAAAGTTTTGTTCGGCGTCGAGCACCTGTTGCGGTTTCTGCGCGGTGGCACCGGAATCCAGATAGACCAGTCGGTTCCCCTCAGCATCGGGGCTCAGTAATGGGAAGTCGGCACGGATACGCTCAGCTTCCTCACTCGTCAGCGGTGCATTGTGCTCCAAGTTCTGCGTCACGCAGCCTGCTCCTCCACGGTATTGGCGGTGCTTGAATAGCGGTTTTCTACGCCTTTCAGCCTAATCGACCCAGCTGGATGCGCGTGTCCGCGGTGACATCTGCCGACGTCTGGTTGCCAGCGTCCGGCACCAGGTGCCACAGTGTTGCCATGACTGAGACTCACCCGGCACGCCTGTCCCCCGGCGATACTGCCCCCGCCTTCACACTGACGAACCAGCAGGGCGAGGAGGTTTCGCTGGCCGATTATGCCGGTCAGCGCGTGATCGTCTACTTCTACCCGGCCGCTTCCACGCCGGGATGCACCAAGCAAGCCTGTGATTTTCGCGACAACATCGCCGCCTTCGCGTCCGAGGGTTTCGCCGTGCTCGGTGTTTCTCCGGATGGGCAGAAGAAGCTGGCGAATTTCGCCGAAAAGGAACAGCTCACCTTCCCGTTGCTTTCCGATGCCGATCATGCCGTTTCCGAGCAGTACGGGGCCTGGGGCGAGAAGAAGAACTACGGCCGGGTGTACGAGGGCCTGATCCGCTCCACCATCGTGGTGGACGCGTCCGGCACGGTGGAGTTGGCCCAGTACAACGTGAAAGCCACCGGGCACGTGGCGAAGCTGCGCCGCGATCTGGGTCTGAGCTCCGACTGAGCACCCTGCCTCTGATGTAGGATGGTCTCCGATCCGCCGCGCCCGGTTCCGGGTGTGCGGGTGGATCAATGCGGGCGTGGCGGAATTGGCAGACGCGCTGGATTTAGGTTCCAGTGTCTTACGACGTGAGGGTTCAAGTCCCTCCGCCCGCACTCGAGTGATGGCCCTACCCTCAAGACCGCTGTGAAAGGACCGCCATGGCCGTGAGCCGACGTTCTTTCCTCGGTTCCTTGGCGGGTTTCGGCGCCGCTACCCTGATCGGCTCTCTGAACGGGCTACCCCGATGGGAACCCCGGCCCGCGTCTCTTGTCGCCGACTCGACGTCTGCATCCGGCTCGACATCAGCGGGGCGTACTTTACGTCTGGGTGTCCCGGCTTCCCCTTTGACCTTGGATCCCTCGCTGGCCACCGATGTGGAGAGCCACCGGGTGATGCGGCAGATGTACGACAATCTCGTAGATGTGGATTTGGACACCGGTGACCCAATTCCCGGGCTCGCCACCGATTGGGAGGCTTCACGCAATCACCGCGAGGTGACCTTCGAGCTACGCGATGATGTGGTGTTCCACGATGGCACACAGCTGACCGCCGAGGTGGTGGTGGCCAATGTAGATCGCTGGGCCACCACACCGGAACGTGTGGGACCCTCTGCCCTACAGCACCGGTTGCCGCTGAGTTTCGCCACCGTGTTCGGGGGGTTCCTGGGCGAGCCAGGCTGTGTTTTCGAGGAAGCGGTCGCCGAGGATGAAATCACGGTGCGGCTCGTGTTCACCGCACCGGTCTTCGGTGTGGTGCGGGCCCTCACCGATCCTGCCTTCGCCATCACCTCCCCCGATTCCTGGGCCGCTTCTGACGCGGCCCGAGGAGCATCCGGAACCCTGGTGGCGCTGGCAGGCACCGGCGCCTATCGTCTGGACAACGACGAGGTCCCCGCCGGTACGGTGCGCCTGGTGCGCGACCGAAACGCCACCGGCAGCTCCGCCGCCGGGTCATCCGGTTCCGCCGACGCACCGAATACCGATGAGGACTCCAGCCCCGACGTCGTGGAATTGGTGGCGGCGTCCGCAGCTCAGGAGCGTCTCATCGGGCTGCGGACCGGCCAGTTGGATCTTTTCGACACCGTGGATCCTGGTTCCCTGCGTGCCCTGGTTCAATCGGGGGCCCAAGTGCTACAGCGCGATCCGCTCTCGGTGCTGTACCTCGGATTCAATCTGCAGCATCCTGTGCTGTCCTCGCTTCGGGTCCGGCGCGCGGTTGCCCTGTCGGTGAATCGGTCCCTGTTGGTGGAGCAGACCATGCTCTCGGGTAGCTCCGCGGCGCACCATTTCATTCCGCCGGCGCTGGCGGCCGCCCCGGAGGGGATGCAACGCTACGACTACAACCTTGCCGAGGCCGCCCGCGAACTAGAGGTCTCCGGTTACGACGGCGAGGACCTCGTGTTCACCTACCCGGTGGATGCGTCTCGGCCTTATCTGGCAGACCCTCAGCGGGTTTTCGCCTTGATCAGCGAAGATATGGCGAGCATCGGACTGCGCATCGTGCCGGATCCGGTGCCGTGGGATGACGGCTACCTCGCCCATGTCTCCCGGGCGGGCGGTAGCTCCTCGTCATCGCGGGCTTTCCATTTGTTGGGGCGCAATTGCACGTACCGCGATCCCTTGCACGTACTGACCTCGATTTTCGACACGGCGTCTGGTGAGTTCGGCTACACCAACCCGACGGTCGAGAACCGGCTGGCCCGGGCCCGAACGGCCACCGATGGCACCGCACGTCAGGGCCTCATCGATGCGATCACCCGCTCCATTGCCACGGATCTGCCCGCCCTCCCGTTGGCCTTCCCGATTTCCGCGCTGGCCACCGGGCCGAGCGTGAACTACTACCCGATCTCGCCGGTCTTGGATGAGCATTTCGCCCGTGTGCAACTGTCGTCGTAGATGTCGCTGGTCATTCTTGGCCGGTCTCGAGTAGTAGAGTTTGGGATGAAGGCGGCCCGTCGCCATGCTCGATGTGCCCGCGAACTGGAATCACTGATCAGGAGATGTGAACGTGCCACAGCAAACCGACTCCCCGATGTACGACGTCGTTCTCGTGGGAGGTGGCATCATGTCGGCCACATTGGGCACGCTGCTCGCCGAGCTGGAGCCCACCTGGTCGATCGCACTGTACGAGAACCTCAATCAGGCCGGTCAGGAATCCTCTGATCCCTGGAACAACGCCGGTACTGGCCACGCCGCCCTGTGTGAGCTCAACTACGCCCCGCAGAACGCCGACGGCACCGTGGATCCGAGCAAGGCGATCGGCATCAACGAGCAGTACCACGTGACACGCCAGTTCTGGAGCCACCTGGTCAACAACGGTGTGCTCCAGGATCCCAAGACCTTCATCAACCCGCTACCGCACATGAGCTTCGTGTGGGGCGATGATCACGCCGACTACCTGAAGGCCCGCTACGAGGCGATGAGCCCACAGCCGCTGTTCCAGACTATGGAGCACACCGAGGATCCGGAGACGATCCGCGGCTGGGCGCCGCTGTTGATCGACGGCCGCCACGACGGCAAGCGCCTGGCCGCTTCACGTTTCGCCGGCGGCACCGACGTCGACTTTGGTTCGCTGACTCGTCAGCTCACCACCCACCTGACCGATCACGGGGTGGATGTGAAGTTCGGGCACAAGGTGACCGGGCTTTCCCGTGGCTCCGACGGTCGCTGGGATCTTTCCGTGAAGAGCAAGGCTGCCGGTTCCTCCTTCACCGCTCGCGCCCGATTCGTCTTCATTGGCGCCGGCGGTGGCGCCCTGCATCTGCTCCAGGCGTCCGGCATTTCGGAGGCCAAGGGCTTCGGAGGGTTCCCCGTGTCCGGACAGTTCTTGCGGTGCACCAACGAGGAGATCATCAACCAGCACCATGCCAAGGTCTACGGCCAAGCTTCGGTGGGTGCCCCGCCCATGTCGGTGCCGCACCTGGATACCCGTTTCGTCGATGGCAGGCGCTCCCTGATGTTCGGACCCTACGCTGGCTTCTCCACCAACTTCCTGAAGACCGGTTCGTTCCTGGATCTGCCGCTGTCGGTGCGCACGCACAACCTGCTGCCCATGCTCAACGTGGCCAAGGACAACCTGGGTCTGGTGAAGTACCTGGTTTCTGAGGTGGCCAAGACCCGGGAGAAGAAGATCGACACCATGCGCGATTTCTTCCCCAAGGCCGAGGGCTCGGATTGGGAGCTCATCACCGCCGGACAGCGCGTCCAGGTGATGAAGAAGGACCCGAAGAAGGGCGGCATTCTGCAGTTCGGTACCGAGGTGGTCAGCGCTGCCGACGGTTCCATTGCCGGCCTGCTGGGCGCCTCCCCCGGCGCTTCGACGGCCGCACCGATCATGCTCGGCCTGCTGGAGCGCTGCTTCCCCGCCAAGATCGGCGGCTGGGAGGCCAAGCTGCGCGAAATCGTCCCGTCCTACGGGCGCAAACTCAACGATGACCCAACCCTGCTGGATGAGGTCACTCAGGCTACCGATGCGGCCCTGCAGCTGAACTGACGCGGCTGAACCGTCCGGCTTAGGCCAGTGGCGGCCCCACCACGGTGAGGTGGGAGCCGCCGCCGGTCAAGGACACCTCCACGCGGTGAGCGATCTGGTGCTTCATCGCTTCCACATGGCTCACCAGCCCGATAGTGCGCCCGGAGGCCTGTAGCCCGTCAAGCACCTCCATGACCTGTTCCAGGGTCTGGGCGTCCAGCGAACCGAAACCCTCATCCACGAAGAGGGTGTCCATGGTGATACCACCAGCCTCGGCCTGCACCGTATCGGCCAGGCCCAGGGCCAACGCCAGGGACGCCATGAAACCCTCCCCACCGGAGAGGGTGCTGGGGTGGCGCAGCGTGTCATTGACGTGGTCGCGGATGCGCAAATCAAGCCCGGCCCGACGCCCGGACACCGCCGTGTCGTCGTGCTCAATGGTGTAGCGTCCCTGGGTCATGCCCGCCAGCCGTTCCGAGGCAGCCAGCGCGACTTTCTCCAAGCGCCCGGCCAGCACGTAGCTGCCCAGCCGCATCTTGTAGGAGTTTTCGCCCTCGCCACGCACCAGCTTCAGCAGCTCGTCGATTTCTCGGAATCGGGCCAGCTGATCGGCGGAGCGCTCCACAATCCCGCGCATCCGGTCCATCTCCTCGCGGTGCTGGTCGCGGGTGGTCCGCACCGAGCCGAGTTCGGTGGCGGCCTCGGACAGTTCGTGTTCGGCCACTTCTAGTGTTGTGGCGGCCTGGGCTAGATCTTCGTCTGTCGGTGCTGGCTCGTCGCGTTCCAGGCTCGCCCGACCGGCCACCACATCGGGCTGTTCGGCTAGCTCAGCCAGGGCGGCCGCTTCGTTACGCCAGGCCTCCAGCTGCTGTTGATCGGCGGTCGCCTCCTGAGTGGTCAGGGCAGCGGCTCGGGCCTGGTCGACGTCGTCGAATCCCTGGCTGTCGGAATCCTCGGGGTCGATACCTGCGGACAGTTGGGCTTCTAGGCGGCGCCGGGATTCATCCTCAGTCTCTCTGGCGTGCTCGAGTTGTTGTAGCGCTTCGATCAGCCCCTCGATTTCTGCGATGCGGTCCGCAACCGCAGACTGACGCGACTGCCAGTCGTCATCCGTGAGCTGCTGATCCTCTGGCGTGACCTGATTTGCCAGCGCGGTGGTTTCTTCGGTGAGTGCTTCGAGCGTGCTGCGCTCACCGGCCAGCTTCTCCCGATCCGCAGTGAGTCGAGCTTGAGCGGATTCGATTTTCTGCACCACGTGTTGGCGCAATTCATCGATCTCGCGGCGTTGACGTTGCGTGGCTTCAGCCGCCGTGATTTTCTCCTGGACGGTGACGACCTGCGCATCGGCCTGTGCCACCGAGAGGCCACCGGCCTGCGCCTGGGCGGTATCACGTCGGGCACGCACCGTGCCAACGGCTTCCTCGGCGGTGGTGCGTTCCCGGAGCGCGGCGTCGCGCAGACCTTCGGCTTCTTGAAGCTTCTCCGGAGAGATTTGTTCCAGCTCTGCGGTAGACGCAGGTGCCGGGTGCTCCGGCGAACCGCACACCGCGCAGGGCTGGTCGTCCATGAGCTCCACAGCCAACAGTGAAGCCGCACGGTCCAGGCGCTGCTGCACCAGGTCTTGCCAGGTCTGTGTCGCCGCCTGAGCGCGATCAATCACAGCACGCAGCTGCTCTTCCTTTTCGGTCAGCTTCGTGGCTTCCGCGGCGGCACGCCGGGCCGCTTGGGCGATGTCGTCGGCACGATTCTTTTCTTCTCGCAAGTGCTCCAGCGAGACCGATGCCGCATCCAACTTCTCCAGGTGTTCTTCGTGCTGTTGGCGCTCGGAGGTGAGTGCGGTCATGGACTCCTGGGTTTTTTCGCAGCCGGCTTCTCGCGCCTCAATGTCTTTTCGGACGGTCTCGCTACGGCTGCGTAGGCGGAGCAGTTTTTGCTGGTCGGTGCGTGCCTGTTCCAGGCGCTGCTGCTGCCGGTATCCCGCGGCAAGAGCTTCGCGCCAACGACTGGTTGGCGATTGCTCGGTGGACGTGTCGGGGTTCCACGCCATCACCTCAGGCGTCGCGTCCAGGCGCTGGTTGAGATCGTTCGTCGATTCCTGCAGGTGCTTGCGCTGCTCGGTGGCACGTTGCGCTGCAGCGGCCGCCTCCAGCACCTTCTGGGCTGCTGTGTGGCGCTGTAGTCGTTGCCGACATTGGTCGACCGCCTCGTTGGATTCTAGGTGGCGTTGCTGGCGATGCTGCCAGGCCTGGGCGGCCTGCTGGGTGCGTCGGCGCGTGGTCAACGCATCGAGCCGCTGGCGGGCGGCGGTGCTGCGCTGCTTCGCCTGTACCTGTGCTGCCTCAGCCAGGTCGACGCTCAGGCGCAAGGCTGATTCCACCTGCTCCAACAGTGCGTCATCGGTCAATGCTTCAACATGTAGAGCGGCCTCGGCCTGGGGCGCCGCCGCATCATCAGACTCGCCGCCGTCGGTGGTGTCGCCTTCGTCATTGATCAGTTCGGCGACGGCGACGCGCAGGCGCTGGCGGATCTCGTCTAGGGTTTCGGAGTCGCGCTGTACTTTCTCGCCGTGGGCCCGTGCCTGCTCACGCAACCACTCCTCCACAGCATCGAAGCGCTGCGTGTCGAAGAGCTTGCGTAGCAGGGTTTCGCGATCTTTCGACCCGGCATTCAAAAACGCGGCGAACTCGCCCTGCGGCAACAGCACGACCCTCATGAATTGCTCGGCGGTGAGTCCCAGCACTTCGGAGAGCAGGTGCCCGGTCTCGTCGTTGCGGCGAGACCGCTCTATCCAGTCGCCGTCGACCCATTCGCGCAGGTGCACCCCGGCCTGTTCGGTGGTGGTGCCGTCAGACCCTGTGCGTTTGCGCTTGGCGGGGCGCTGATGAGCCGGCCAACGCAGGATCTCGAAGCGGCGCTGGGAGACGGTGACCTCCAGCAACACCTCGGGACGGGTGCCGGGGGCGGCCAGGGTGGAGTGTAGGGAGTCCAGTTTTCGCTGGCCGGGCACGGAGCCGTAAAGGGCGTAGCAGATGGAGGCCAACACGGTGGATTTACCGGCTCCGGTGGGGCCGTCGAGCAGGAACAGCCCGGCCTGATCGAGGTCGGCGAAATCGATGGTCTCGCGTTCGGCGAAGGGACCGATGGCTTGGATTTCCAGTCGGTGTAGTCTCATCGGCGGGCCTCCGCTTCCTGGATGCGGCCGTGTTCCAGGGCCTCGGTGAGGAGCGCGGTCTCCGCCTCGGAGGCGGGCCGCGTGCGTACGTGCTCCACGAAATCGGTGCACATCTGCACATCGGAGACAGCGTCGTCGAGTTTCTGCGCATAGGAGGCGACCGTCGGCCGGGGTCCGCGCGGGGCGAGGATGAAATTCAGCAACCCCGGGAAGCGTTGCTTCAGCCGGGTGTAGGCCTGAGGTGGGCGCTCGGCGTCGGTGACGGTGATCTGGCACCAGGCGTCCTCGGCGTCGGCGTAGGCCAGGTTGTGCAGCAGATCCTCGATGTCCGATTCCAGCACCTTCAGCGCCCGGCCCACGGGCCACTGCACCGGGTCGATGCTCTCGATTCCTTCGGTGCCGATGGTGAGGATCCATCCGCCTTTCGCCTGGCGCGCCTCGGAGAAGGAGTAGCGCAGCGGGGAGCCGGAGTAACGCACCGTCTCGGTGATGCTCTGACGCCCGTGGAGATGCCCCAGCGCGACGTAGTCCACTCCGTCGAACACCGAGGCGGCGACCTGTCCGAGCCCGCCCTGCATCTGCTCGGCGCCGATGGCGCGCTCGGAATCGCTGCCGGAGGCGCCGGCGGCGAAAACGTGAGCCATCACGATGCTGGTGAGAGGTCCGCGTGCGGACTGTTGTTGCTCCAGATCAGCCCGGATGCGGGTCATCGCCTCGGTGAGCACCCCGGTGTGGTGGGAGGGGGTTTGCCAGGAGGTGCTGATCAGCCGCGGTTCCAGATAGGGGATCCCGTAGATCAGCGTCGTCACCCCGTCAATAACCACGCTGACCGGGTCCTGTACCGTGTCGGCCCGGGTGCGCACGTGCACCCCGGCCGCATCCATCAACCGGCCGCCGAAACCCAGGCGGGTGGCGGAATCGTGATTGCCCGAGGTGATGACGACGATCGCTCCGGCCTCCCGGATCCGGGCCAGGGCGTCGTCGAAGACCTCGACGGCGTCGGAGGCGGGCAAGGCACGGTCGTAGACGTCCCCGCTGATCAGCAGCACGTCGATCTGTTCGGTGCGGATGGTGTCGATGAGGGCGGCGATGAATTCGCGTTGGGTCTCCAGCATGCCGGTGCCGTGGAAGGATCGGCCGAGGTGCCAGTCGGAGGTGTGCAACAGACGCATGCCTCCAGCTTAGGCACGCCAAGGACACGATAACGAGACCACGCAACTAGGCTGGGGATATGACCGAATCTTCGCACCCTGCTCCCCTGCCCGAAGGCTTTGCCGTCCGCGCCGAAATGCTCTTGCGGGCCAGTGCGGAAACAGATAGCGGGTTGAGCGTGTACTTCTTCGACGGGCTGCTGGAATGGATCGAGTGGGCGAATCAGGGGTATGAATCCGACCCGACTGCCTGTGTCTGGTTGGGTGGACTGCGCTGGTGGCGGGCCCAGCGGGGGACGTTGCCGGACGGTGCTCCCCCGGTGCCGCCGCGGTGGATCGACGAGCAATCGGTGCTGGAGACCGTCTTCGGCGGAGACGCGGAGCGGAATCTGCGGGCGCTGGATTCGGATCAGATGCCGACCCTGCGCGATCCGGCCCACCCCGGAGACGACGGACCTCGAGCATTGTCCCGCAGCGCGATCTATGCGCTGGTCCCCGGGCTGGAAGATCACCTGATCGTCTCGCTGGCGCGTCAAGGAGCAGCCCTGACGCAGGGCGAGCCTGCGGCGTGGGAGGCGTCCTGTGCGGCGGCGGTGATCATAGCCGACCTGCTGTATTCCGCTCACGACGGTGACAGCACCGACGCACTGGTACACGCCGTCCACCGGGCGGTGGATGTGCTGGAGGCAGAGCCGGCCGCGCCGGTGCGTGCGCTACTGACGACGGCGCTCGAGAAGGCACAGACAACGTCAGACCTGGATGCTGTGGCCTGGCCCGACGAACTGGTCGGTTCCAGCGCTCCCGTGGTGCTGGCCGCAGCCGCGTATGCCTCTGCTGTCGGTGAAGAGCGTCTCGAAGATCACCCGGAAGAACCGGAGAGTGTGTCAGTGCTCGTGCGCCAGCTGCGCGCCGCTCGGGGGCGGGAACCGATCATCGTCGAAGGCCCCGCAGCCCCGGATCTCGTGTCAGTAGCCGTTGAACGCTGGGTGGCGTCGATCACCTAGACGGCGGAGGCGGCCGGCCAGTTCATGTCCAGCATCTGCAGCAGCTCGGGCTCGGAGAGGATGCTCAGCTGCTGGCCGCGGTCCCGCCGGGCCAGGGCGTCGCGCATTTTGCGGTGACCGATCGCCTTGCTGGTCCCTCGCGACGCACCGGTGCTGTGCAGGTGCTCGGGGCGGAAGCCGTCACCGACGACCAGCACCGTGGTGGCGGCCGTGACCCGGTTCGCGGTGCTCGCACCATAGTGGGCCACTTTGTGCTTGGCTTCCTGACGCGGCATGCCCAAGTTGCCCGTGAACACGACCAGCTGACCGTGGAGTGGGTGTGCAGGGTCGGCATCGGGGTTGGGTTGCGGGTTGGTGCCCTCATCGGGCCAGCGCATCAGATCCGGGAGCCGGGTGCCCCGGGGCAGAGCCACGGTGGCATCGAAGTAGTCGGACATTCCCCGAGCCTGAATGGTGGGCCGCGATTCGTTCTGACCGGCGGGATGGGCGGCCAGGGTCCGCAGCGACAGCCCCGCGGCACTCAGCACGGTCGCCAGGTCGCGATGACCTGCAGCGGGGACCTGCGTCGTCTCGTCGGTGGTCTGGCGGCGCCCAATGTCCTGAACAATGGCAGCGCAAGCCTGGGCGTCGGCGAGCGCGTCGTGATGGTGGTCTAGGGTGAACCCAGCCTCTGCGGAGGCCGACGGCAGCGCGTAGGAGGTCAGGGAGTAGGACTTGCGGGCCAGCATCAGGGAGCAACCGAAGTGCATTTCGGGCACATCCACACCAGAAACCTCGAGGGCGGATTCGATGACGCCGACGTCGAAACCGGCGTTATGGGCGACCACGGCGTCGTCGCCAATAAAATCCTGTAGCTCGGCGAACATCTCTCCGAAGCGCGGCTGGTCGGCCACCTGGTCTTCAGTGATCCCGTGGATACGCACATTGCGCGGGTCGAAGCGGTCAAAACCGGCGGGTGGGCGCATCAGCCACGAGGCGGTCTCGGCGGCGAGTCCGTCGCGCACGCGCACCACGCCGACCGCACACGGTGAACCGCGGAAACCGTTGGCGGTTTCGAAGTCGATGGCGGTGAAATCCAGTCCAGGAACCTGGGTGAGGCGCACCGCTCAGAGCACCTCGATCAGATGGGGCAACAGGGCTCGGAAGGCGTGGCCGCGGTGAGAGATGGCGTTCTTCTCCGCTGAGCTCAGCTCGGCGCAGGAGCGGTCCATGCCCTCGGGCTGCAGGATCGGGTCGTAGCCGAAGCCGCCCTCGCCCTGGGGCGCCCGCAGCAGGCTGCCGTTCAGGTAACCCCGCTCCACGTGCTCGGCGCCGTCCGGGGTGGCCAGCGCGGCAGCACAGACGAAAGCGGCAGCGCGGTGCGCATCGGGCACGTCCCCGAGCTGGGCCAAGAGGAGCTGGAGGTTCGCGGTGTCGTCCCCGTGTCGTCCGGACCAGCGGGCGGAGAAGATCCCGGGGGCTCCGCCGAGCACCTCGACGGCGAGACCGGAATCATCGGCAACGGAGATCAGCCCGGTGTGCTGGGCGACGGCGTGAGCTTTCTTGAGGGCGTTGGCCTCGAAGGTCACTCCGTCCTCGACGACGTCGGGCGCCCCGGCGGTGGCGGCGTCGATGACCTGGGTGTCAACGTCGAGCCCGGACACGGACCCGCGCAGCAGCTCCCGCAGCTCGCGCAGCTTGCCCTGGTTGGTGGTGGCGAGGACGACTTTCGGTTCGGGTGCGCCCGTGGTCATAGGCTCACTCCGGCCTGGGCGAGGGCTTCGTTCTGGAGCCGGGTCAGTTCAGCGGTGCCCTGTATAGCCAGGTCGAGCAGTCCATCGAGCTCGGCACGGCGGAAGGGTGCACCTTCGGCGGTGCCCTGGACCTCAATGAACTCGCCGGTGCCCGTGGTGACCACGTTCATGTCGGTTTCGGCGCGCGAGTCTTCCTCGTAGGGCAGATCGAGCATGACGGCGCCGTCGATGATGCCCACCGAGATAGCCGCCACCGAACCGGAGAGCGGATTAACAGCGGCGGGCACGATGCCCCGCGAGCGCGCCCAGTCCAGCGACTGCGCCAATGCGACGTAGGCACCGGTGATGGCGGCGGTGCGGGTGCCGCCGTCGGCCTGGAGCACATCGCAGTCCAACACGATGGTGTTTTCGCCGAGTTTAGCGGTGTCGATGACGGCACGCAGGGAGCGCCCGATCAGTCGGGAGATTTCGTGGGTGCGTCCACCGAGTTTGCCCTTGACGGATTCGCGCTGGTTTCGGGAATTCGTGGCGCGCGGCAGCATCGCGTACTCGGCGGTGACCCAGCCGGTGCCCTGGCCCTTGAGCCACCGGGGCACGCCCTCGGTGAAGGAGGCCGTGCACAGCACCTTGGTGGAACCGAATTCGATTAGCGCGGACCCTTCGGCCGGCTCGGACCAGCCGGGGGTGATGGTGACGGGCCGCAACTGGTCGAGGGCGCGCCCATCGGCGCGGGTGACGGCGGTGCTCATGGTTCGGGATCTCTCCTCGTGGTTCTGGGTGGGGCGGTCCGCGAGCGGCGGACTCACACCCGGTAGGTTACACCGGAGACGGCGACGGCGAGGTCGCCGGCGAAGGTCTCGCGGGCTTCGACGGCGGTGGCCATCGGGTCGTTCCACACCGGCAGGTGGGTGAGCAGCAGGCGGCGTACCCCGGCCTCGGTGGCGGTGGCCCCGGCGCGTTTACCGGTCAAGTGCACGCCGTCGATGGCGTCGTCGCGCCCCTCGTGGAAGCCAGCCTCGCAGAGGAACAGGTCGGCGTCGCGGGCGGCCTCCACCAGTCCGTCGCAGGTATCGGTGTCACCGGAGTAAGTCAACACCGTGGTGGTGTGCTGGTCTGCAGCCTCTCCCCTCACTCCGGGCTCTCCCGGTTCCACGGCCTCCACGCGCAGGGCGAAAGCTTCCTCGATGGGATGGCGCACCGGGTAGGGGGTGATGGTCAGCGGCCCCACGGTCACCGGCTCCCTGGGCGTCCAGGTCTGGAAGTCGAAGTCCGGGTGCATGCCCGGGTCCGGGTCAAGCCCGTAGGCGGTGGCCAGTCGATCGGCGGTGCCGGTGGGACCGAACACGGGAATGTGAATGCCCTTCCAGCCTTCCGGATCCCAGCGCACCGCGACATGCAACCCGCACAGGTCCATGAAGTGGTCCGGGTGCAGGTGGCTCAGCGCGATAGCGTCGATGTCGGGCAACATCATGTAGCGCTGCAGCGTACCCAGGGCGCCGTTACCCAAATCCAACAGCACCCGCCACGTTTTCGGCGTCACCCCGTCGGTGTCAACACCCTCCGCGGTCACCAGATAGCAGGAGGCGGGTGAGCCCGGGCCGGGGAACGAGCCCGAGGCTCCGATGATGGTCAGCTGCATCGTGGGGTTCCTCCCTGGTCCGGTGCCGCCGTGACCCGTCGGCGGGTTCGGTTGCTGGCTATCCTGGTCACTGTACTGCGCCCGTGCTGGCTCATGCCCAACGTTGCGTCACCGGGCGTCCGGGACGGGAACCACAGACAAGGTGCCAGTGGGCAGCTCTTCGGCTACCCGGTTCACGTGATGCACCCCGGAGACTTCGGGGCCCAGGAAGCGCCGGGCCAGCAGCTCGAACTGATCGGCGTCGCCGGTGGCCATGAACCGGTGCCGTTGCAGCGCCGTCTCACCGGGCTCCCGCTCGACCCCGGAATCGACATTCTCCAGGTCGTGGCGCACTAGCTCGCGGTACACGTCCTGCGCGGTCTCCTCCGCGGAGGACACCAGGGTGACGCTCTCCCCCATCACATAGGAGATCACGCCGGTCAGCAAAGGGTAGTGAGTGCAACCGAGCACCAGAGTATCGACGCCAGCTGTTTTCAGCGGAGCCAGATACTCCTCGGCCAGGGTGCGCAGTTCGGGGCCGGAGGTGATCCCGGCCTCCACGAACTCCACGAAACGCGGGCATGCTACCGAGGTGATCTCCAACGACGGCGCGGCCGCAAACGTATCCTCGTAGGCCCGCGATCCCACGGTGGCTTCGGTGCCGATGACGCCGATGCGACCGTTACGGGTTGCCGCCACCGCCCGGCGCACCGCCGGCTGGATGACCTCCACCACCGGAATTCCGTAGCGCTGGGTGTAGCGTTCCCGGGCGTCGCGTAGCACAGCGGCCGAGGCCGAGTTGCAGGCAATAACCAGCAGCTTCACCCCGGCATCCACCAGTTCATCCATCACTTCCAGAGCCAGTCGGCGCACCGTGGCAATGGATTTCGGGCCGTAAGGGCTGTTGACCGTATCCCCTACGTAGACGATGGATTCCTGCGGTAGCTGGTCGATCACGGCACGGGCTACAGTGAGTCCGCCCACCCCGGAGTCGAAGATCCCGATCGGTGCGCCCGAGTTCGCGGCGGTGGTCATGGGCGGTCCTCTCTCTCGCCGTGGTCATCATCGGCAGCACCCAGCTGGTCGGGCAGATCCGCCAGCAATGCGGTCATCAGCGTCTCCTGCAACCAGGAGGTGAAGTTGTACAGCAGCGCCATATAGGCGTCCACCGAGTCGGCGTTGGCGACATCCGAGATCTCGTGCACCCTCGCTGCGTCGTCATCGGTCTCAATCTCCAGGCGGGTGGCCAACACCAGGCGCACGGCGTTCAGGGCCCGACCAAACGACTCGGCCGCGGCAAGATCCAGCACCAGATGTCGCGATTCCACGGCGGCGATGGCACGCTGCAGGTCCTCCAGTTTCGCCTGCAGCACGGCATCTTCGGTCAGTGCCCGAAACTCTTGGGCCTCCGCCTCACTGGCCGCATCCGGGGTGCCGGTGGGCAACAGTCGTAACGTCGCTGCTTCACTCGGCGCGGCGCGGCGGTTCTCCCCGGTGCCCGCCGAAATACCCGACACCAGAGCCCAAAAGTCACTGTCTGTCGCGATGTCTGCGTCACCAGCGTCTCCGGTACCAGCTTCGGTATCGGGCTCAGCCTCGGCGCCAGCCTGATCGGTCTCGGCGTCAGAGCGGGTTTCATCTTCGCGACGACGCAACAGGGTGATGACGTCGTCGAAGAGCTGGCGCAGCAGCCGCTGTTCGCCGCTCTCAAACGTGGCCAGGTAGCCACGCGGAGTGGAGGTAAATCCTCGTGCCATGAAGTCAGTGTCAGCTTTCGTGTCTCGGTGTCATTCAGGCTGTTCCAGGGTGGCCCACAGCCCGTAGCCGTGCATAGCCTCCACATGCCGCTCGGCTTCTTCCCGCGTTCCGGAAGCGACCACCGCCTTGCCCTGGTGGTGCACCTGCAACATCAGCTCATCGGCGCGCGCCGCAGAGAATCCGAAATGGCGCCGGAACACGTAGGAGACGTAGGACATCAGGTTCACCGGGTCGTTCCAGACAATCACGATCCACGGCTTCTCCAGGCGGGTACGATCCTCGGGCCGCACCAGGGTGTCGGTTCCTGTTTCAGTAGATTCCGCCCCGTCCACCGACACTCGCAAGATCGGCGTGGCCTCGGGGTTCGCGCCCGCATCAGGCAGGCTCGTCGTCGAAGGACACATATGCGCATTCTAACGCTCTTAAGACGTACAGCATCTCGGCATCCGGCGGACACACCGAGTATCGTGGCCAGGGTGACCGATCAGACACATCAGCTTCGCGGGCAGCGACCCACTTCGTTGTTCACTGACCACTACGAGCTCACCATGCTGCAGGCGGCCCTGCGCTCGGGTGCAGCCCACCGCCGTTCCGTCTTCGAGGTGTTCACCCGTCGACTGCCCGAAGGACGCCGCTACGGTGTCCTCGCTGGCACAGGGCGCCTTTTAGAGGGCCTGGCCGATTTCCGGTTCGCCGACGACGAATTGGCTTTCCTGGACCGTCAAGGCGTGGTGGATGACACCACCCTGGCCTGGCTGGCCGATTTCCGGTTCAGCGGCAATATCTATGGTTATGCCGAGGGCGAGGCCTACTTCCCGCAATCCCCGGTACTCCAGGTCGAATCGAGTTTCGCCGAGGCCTGCATTCTGGAGACCTACATTCTGTCCATCCTCAACTATGACTCCGCGGTGGCATCCGCCGCCTCGCGCATGACCTCGGCCGCCGGAGACCGGGCCTGCGTGGAAATGGGGTCGCGACGCATCAACGAAGAAGCCGCGGTAGCTGCTGCCCGTGCCGCCATCATTGCCGGATTCACCGCCACCTCTAACCTCGAGGCCGGCATCCGCTATGGCATCCCCACTCTGGGCACCGCCGCGCACTCCTTCACCCTGCTGCACGATTCCGAGCGGGACGCATTCCAGGCGCAGGTCGATGCCCTCGGCGCCGACACCACTCTGCTCGTCGACACCTACGAGGTGGAACAAGGGGTTCGCACCGCGGTTGCGGTGGCCGGGCGAGCGTTGCGTAATGTTCGCCTCGATTCCGGGGACCTGGTGGAGCAAGCCCACTGGGTGCGCCAGTTACTGGATGAGCTGGGCAACCAGGACACTGGGATCATGGTCACCTCAGACCTGGATGAGTTCGCCATCGCCTACCTGAAGTCCGCCCCCGTGAACACGTACGGGGTGGGGACGCGGTTGGTCACCGGTTCGGCCGCCCCCACCGCTTCCATGGTCTATAAGCTGGTGTCACGGCAGAACGACGACGGCGAATGGATCGACGTCGCGAAGGCGTCTACCGGCAAAGCCAGCTACGGCGGCCGCAAACACGCTGCTCGCCGACTCAACGCCCATGGCTTCGCCACCGCCGAACTCGTCGGTGTTAATCAGCCCCCCGCCACCGACGCCAACGACCGAGCTCTGATGCACGAATTTGTCCGTGACGGCCAGATTGTGTCAGGCTGGACCGGCCCCGAAGCCGTGACCCGAGCAGCCCAACGCCATCGTGATTCGCTGGCCGAACTGCCCAATGTGGTCCGAAGGTTACAACCGGGCGAAGCCGCGCTCTCCACCTTTGTGGATGGAATGGG
The DNA here is from genome assembly GCF_029637705.1 of Citricoccus muralis. NCBI lineage: Bacteria > Bacillati > Actinomycetota > Actinomycetes > Micrococcales > Micrococcaceae > Citricoccus > Citricoccus muralis. Next base: position 1,368,266 of record NZ_CP121252.1, on the reverse strand, counting down.
CTAAGCTGGCCTGCGCCCCTGAAAACCGGGGGCAGCAAACTCAATCACTCGCCACGACGCTCAATGAAAAAGGACACCCACCATGCGTGCTTTGGTGATCGTAGACGTCCAGAACGACTTCTGCGAAGGCGGCTCACTGGCCGTCCCCGGCGGCGCGAACATTGCCGCCCGTATCTCCGAGTTCCTCGAAGAGCACTCCGGAGAATATGCTGCTGTTGTCGCCACTCGCGACTGGCATGTTGACCCGGGTCCGCACTTCGCTGCGGCTTCGGATGCTGAACCCGACTTTGAAGAGACCTGGCCGGTGCACTGCTTGGCAGGAACTACCGGCGCTGAACTGCACCCCAACCTGGACGAAGAGTACCTCGACGCCCAATTCCTCAAGGGCCGCTACGACGCGTCCTACTCTGCTTTCGACGGGCAGCTAGGAGACCCAGATACCATCCACCCCAACGCCCCCGAGGGCACCGTCGGCCCCTATGGCGCCACCGCCGCTGGTGCCGCCGCCATCGAGGACGATGCACTCACGCTGGATGAATGGCTCTCCGAGCGGGACATCGATGCCATCACTGTTGTCGGCATTGCCACTGACCACTGCGTACAAGCCACCGTGCTCGACGCCGTGGATGCTGGCTACCAGACGAAGGTGATGACGAACCTCATCGTGGGCGTCAGCGAGGAAAACTCAAAAGCTGCGCTGGACGAGATGGAAGACGCTGGCGCCCAGTTGTGCCACTGGGTCCACGCCGTCGGCTGATAGACACAGATACAAGCGGGGCTCGAGATCAAAGATCTCGAGCCCCGCTTGTATCTGTGTCTCAATGTGTGTCGTTCTTAGCTTCGCCCGACAAACCAGCCCTGCAGGGTGCTGAGCCGTTTCTCCAGTTGGTCCTGACTGGCTTGAGCCACCGCGGGCCCGCCGCTGACTTCGCGGAGCCGATTGTGAATCACCCCGTGCGGGGTGCCAGTACGTGCCGACCACGCGGCCACCGACTTCGATAATTCGGAGCGCAGTTCTTTCATTCGACGGTGCGAAACCACGGACTGCGCTGCTTCCTGCTCCGAGGCTTGACCGTTGACCTGCGGGGTCTGTGGGCGGCGCTTGAGCTGCTCGGCCTGACGCTGACGCAGGAGGGTGGAAACCTGGTCCGCATCGAGCAGTCCAGGGATCCCCAAGAAGTCCAATTCATCCTCGGAACCCACCGCACCACCGGTGCCAAATTCAGCACCGTCGTAGAGCACCTTATCGAAGGACGCCGAGGATTCCAGCGCTTGGAATTTCTCGCGCAACAGACTGTCCGAGGCGGAGTCTTCACGATTGGCCGCGGCCAACTCGTCTTCCTCCGGCGCGTTGGAGAGATCCTCCATGGTCTCCGGGTCCACCCCACCCACCGGGGCATCCAGTGCGTGGTTGCGTTCGGCCTCCATCTCGTTGGCCAACAGCATCAGTTGGGGCACCGAAGGCAAAAACACGCTGGCCGTCTCACCGCGCTTACGCGAACGCACGAAACGGCCGATCGCCTGCGCAAAGAACAGCGGTGTCGAGGTCGAGGTGGCGTACACACCCACGCACAGGCGGGGCACGTCCACGCCTTCGGACACCATGCGCACGGCGACCATCCACCGGGAGTCGCTCTCCGCGAACGTCTCAATCTTCTCCGAGGCGCCGGCATCATCCGACAGCACCGTCGTCACCGGTTCCCCGGTGATAACTTCCAGTTGGGCGGCGTACGCGCGGGCGTCCTCGTGGTCGGTGGCGATCACCAGTCCGCCAGCATCGGAGACATTACGCCGCACTTCGGTGAGTCGACGGTCGGCCGCCCGAAGCACCGAGGGGATCCACTCCCCCTCCGAATTCAGCGCAGTGCGCCAGGCGGCCCCCGTGATGGCTTTGGTTGCGGCCTCGCCGAGCTGGGCTTCCATCACCTCACCGGCGGAGGATTTCCAGCGCATCTGACCGGAATAGGCCATGAACAGCACCGGGCGCACCACGTGGTCACGCAGCGCAGGCCCGTAACCGTAGGTGTAGTCGGCCCGGCTGCGCCGGATGCCGTCGCGCTCTTCAACGTAGTCGACAAAGGGAATCGATGCCGTATCCGAGCGGAACGGAGTACCTGTCAGAGCGAGCCTTCGGGCGGCCGGTTCGAAGGCCTCCCTGATGCCGTCGCCCCAGCTCAGCGCATCGCCGCCGTGGTGGATCTCATCGAGAATGACCAGGGTGTTTGCCGCTTCGGTGCGATTTCGATGCAAGATCGGCTTATTCGCCACCTGAGCGTAGGTGAGAGCCACGCCGAGGTACTCGTCGCCGTGGCGACCGTCGGAGTTCTTGAAGTTAGGGTCGATCGCCAGCCCCACGCGAGCGGCAGAATCGGCCCACTGCTTCTTCAAGTGATCGGTGGGTGCCACCACGGTGATCCGGCTAATCACGCCGGATTCTTTGAGCATTTTGGCCACGCGTAGCGCGAAGGTGGTCTTACCTGCGCCGGGGGTTGCCACGGTGAGGAAGTCCCGATGTGGTGCCGAAAAGTACCGTTCCAGGGCCTCCTGCTGCCACTGACGAAGCTTCGTTGCCGTACCCCAGGCGGCGCGTTCGGGCATCGCTGGGGGCAGATTCTCGCCGATCTGGAACAGTGCATCCGACACGGGTGCAGGACACCTCCTCTATCGCCGCGTACGCGCGGCGAGCAAACCCGCACCTGCGGGGACAGTCACTTTGGTCTGGGAATTCAGGCGGTCGAGTTAGGACTTGCCACGGCCGAACCAGCCGCGTCCTTTGCCACCGGATCCCGAGGAGCCTTCGTCGCCAGAACTGAAACCTTCGTAGATCTCTTTGCACTCGGGGCACACGGGGAACCGCTGGGGATCCCTGCCCGGCGTCCAGACCTTGCCACACAGGGCGATCACGGGCTCGCCGGTCATGGCGGACTCCATGATCTTTTCCTTGCGCACGTAGTGTGCGAAGCGCTCGTGGTCGCCTGGCTCTATTTCCTGGAGCTGCTCCTCACGTTCCAGAACGCTGGATCCGGCTCCGCTCGGAGAGCCGGGCTGACCGTAGGGATCCTGCTGGGAGGCGTGAACGGAAGACGTCATGGTGGCCATTCTACTCCTTCAGTCGGCTGGCTACTGGCTGGACACGTAGCGCAGCACTTGCTGGTAGGTCTTGTCGCTGGTGCTGTCATACCAGGCGGCTCCGAGCTTCATACCGATCCACAGCACGATCACCCCGTTGACCAGGCCCACCGCCAAGGCGATGAGGTTCCACAGGGTATCCCCGTTGACCAGCGCCACGATGGAGAGCACCACGGCCGGCAGGGTGACCACCACGGTGGCGAGCAGGGACACCATCTGCACCATGGCGGTGCGCATCATCGAACCCTGCGGTGTGGCAAACGGGCTCGCCCCGGGGGCTGGCACCGGGTACACGAATCGCGCTGAAATGAGCGCGGAGAGTCCGGCACCGCCCAGCAACAGCGTCATGCCCAGGCCCAAGGCTGCAGGCAGCAGGTTCCACGCCCCGGTCACGGCTGCACCGATCACGGTGGCGCCGATGGTGGCCGGCACCGCCCAGATCAGCAGCGCCGAGACGCGACCCCGTCGGTCGTCTTGACCGGTGACTCCGGTGGTGATGTGCATGGACAGAGCAGCGCCGTCATAGGAGAGGTCCGCCTGAATCGCGAATCCCAACAGCAAGCCGACCAGGGGGCCGATCAGGAGCACGATCACGGAGCTGCCCGATTGCGCGCCCAGGAATATCAACACGACCACCATGAGCGGCACCATGATGAGGCTCGCCGAATAGCGCGGGTCCTTGAGCCAGTAAATGATCGACCGCGCCGCAATCGCACCGGCGGGGGTGGCCGGAAAACGGGCGAACAGCCCCGTGCCGCGAGTGCTACGGCTGCTCGTGCCGGAGCTTGGTGCGCGATCGATGCTGCGCCGCACGGCCGTCACCCACAGCCAGATGGCACCGAGGACCCAGACGAGGCTGACTCCCAACTGGGCCGCTGCCAGTCCAAGGTCGCCCTGCGATGCCGTCCAGGCGGACCCGGTGAAGCTACCCAGCGGCGTCCACACCAGCACGCCCAGTACGCCCGGCAACTGCTCGATCAGGCCCGGAATGCTCTCGACCGCTGTTCCGAAAATAACGCCGGCGAGCATGAGCGGGATGAACGCAATCAGCGAAAGCGTCTCGCGGACCCGACGTCGACCGGTCATCGCGCTTAGCAGACCGGTGACCCCGTGGGCAAGGCAGATACAGAACACCGTTCCCAGCAGTGCACCCACTAGGGCGGTCAGCATCACCACCACGTTGTCGCGCCAGGGCAGGATCATTGCGATACTCGCTAACAGCGTGAACGCACCGGTCATCGTGGTCAGCGCTCCCAGCCCCAGCCCGGTGATCAAGACGGGTGTCTGAATGCCATAGGTGACAAAGTTTCGCGGCTCCATGGATTGGTCCATACCCGAGGCAAACAGGGGCACCACCAACCATGCGAGCACCAGGACGGCGCCGATCAGGACGACGACGGTGCCGCGCAGTTCGGTGTCGGCGGAGCCGAGCGCGGTCATCCCAAGAATCATTGCGAACAGGAGGCCCAGTGCGTAGACGACGCCGATCAGCGTCATCACCAGCACCATGGTCGAGCGTTTCCATCCGGCGATCGTCAGCCGGAAGCGCAGAGAGATCAGGTGCGCAACCACGTGAGCCCCTCTCCAGGGCCGTCTCCGCCCACCAGCTCGACGAACGTCTCGTCCAGGGAGCGCTCACCGCGTACCTCGTCCACCGTACCGGCGGCCAGGACGTTACCCTGCGCGATGATCGCGACGTGGTCGCACATCCGCTGCACGAGGTCCATCACGTGCGAGGAGACGATGACGGTGCCGCCGGAAGCTACGTATTGCTGGAGGATCTGGCGAATGTTCGCCGCCGAGACCGGGTCGACTGCTTCGAAAGGCTCGTCGAGCACCAGCACCTTCGGCACGTGGATCATGGCTGCGGCCAAGGCGATTTTCTTCGTCATACCGGCCGAGTAATCCACCACAGGTTTGCCGGCGTCCTCATTGAGGTCCATGACCCGCAAGAGGTCACGGGTACGCTCGGCCACCAACTCACGGTCCATGCCGCGCAGCAGCCCGGAGTAGGTCACCAGTTGCTCACCGCTGAGCCGGTCGAAAAGGCGCACACCGTCGGCGAGAACGCCCATGATGCGTTTGGCAGCGCCGGGCTGTTCCCACACCTCGATACCGTGCACCCACACTTTGCCGTGGTCCGGGCGCAAGAGCCCCGTCATCATCGACATCGCGGTGGTCTTGCCGGCTCCGTTGGGCCCGACCAGTCCGTAGAACGATCCGGCGGGGATGTCCAGGTCGATGCCGTTGACGGCGATCTTGGGGCCAAATTGTTTGCCTAGCTGCCGGACGACGAAAGCGTGCTGGTCGTCGCTCGGAGCGACCGGCTGCGGTGACGAAGGCTGGGGTGAAGATGCGTCGGCCACGGTCGAAGTGTCCTTTCCATGAGCGGTCACGGACCCCGTTCTCGACAGCGGCGCAGATCCGGGACGTGCCCCAGCATAGGCACACTGATTAGAACAGGGCCATCGCCAATTGGCGGCGCGAGGCGGCGACCCGCGGATCATTTTCGCCCACCACGGCGTAGAGATCCACCAGATGAGCGCGAGCTGGCTCCCGGGATTCGTCGCGATGAGATGCGATGAATCTCACCAACCGGGCGAAGGCGTCCTCCACATGTCCGCCGAGCAGATCCAGGTCGGCCACGTCGATCTGTGCCTGGACGTCTTCCGGGTTTTCGGCCGCATGAGCACGCACGGCCTGGGGGTCCATGGCCTGGGTACGCTGGATCAATTGAACACGGGAAATCCCGTTCTTCGCCAGGTCATCACCGGGGTTTTCCTTCAGCGCTTGCTGATACGCGGCCAGGGCACCCTCGTAATCCCGCTCGCCCAGTGCCGTCTCAGCCTGAGCGTGCAGCGGCGGCAGCGCCGGTTCGTTTGATTCCTCCGCTGGCCCGGCAGCGAACGGGGCCACCGTACCGGAGAGACCATTCTGTACGGCGATCTTCTGGACTTCGTCCAAGACAGCGGAGATCTGTTCGGCCGGGGCCGGCTGGTTCAGCAATGGAATAGCTTGCCCACCGACCACGGCAACGACGACCGGACCGGCCGGCACACCGAAGATCTGCAGCAGCGCGGGGTTGGCTTCCGTATCGGCCTGGGCCAGCACGAGGCGTCCCTGGCGGGCGTCAACGGCCGGGACGAGGGCCTGATCGATTTGGGCCGAAGCCGGATTCGACGGAGCAGCCAGGTGGATCAGCACCGGAACCTGCGCACCCAGCTGCAACACTTGCTGCAGCTCGGCCTCGCTGGCGATGCGCGTGACCCAGGTTGAGCCTCCGGAAGCACCCGACTCCGGTGCGCTGGCGCTGTTGGCCAGGGCGGAGAGATCCACGGCGCCACGTTGCTGTGGCGTTGCGGCAGGCTGGGAACGATCTGGCTGCTCGGTCATCATCACTCCTCCCCCGGCACGCGGCCGGGATGCTGATCCGGGTTCACCCCCGGGACGGGACGTTTCGTACTTAGTCTATGTACTCCACGGAGGCGATATCGTCGCTCATCGCCACGAGCCGAACCTGCGCGTCCTCGTCCTCAGCCGAGGGCACCAGCACGGCGACCGATTCGCGATAAATCTCCACGACTTCGCCCTCGTGGTTGCGCGAATCCTCACCAGCCAGCTCAGCGGACAGCTCGCTGACCTCGATGCCCGCGCCTTCCTCGTTCGGTGACATCCGGGTCTCAGCGTTCAGCGAGCCGATCACCAACGCCGAGCCATCGGGCATGCGCACCGACGTGTAGCCGTTCTGCACGGGGGTACGACTGTATTCGGCGGTGGCTTCCTCCAGCGATTCCTGGCGCTCGGTCTGGAAGGTGTGCAGAGCATCAATGGTGACGTTCTCCCCCACCTGATCGCCGAAGTCGTCCTCGGGGTCCGAAAGGTAGTCGCCCAGCCCCTGTAGCGCAGCCTGAGGACTCATCGCTAGGCCGGTGTCATCGGTGACGTTGATCTGCTCAATTCCGGAGTCCATCACGGAAGACACCGGGAATTCGGTGCCCTGAATCATCGCGGCGGTGTAAGCCACCTTGTACTGACTGCGGGCATCCTCCTGACGCAACAGCACCAGCTGTGGGATCTGGTCATCCTCCCCACCGACGACAGCCACCAGGTTGCGAGGGAACTCCTCGGAGGCATCCGACCACGCGGCCAGCACCGGCTCGGCGGGCAGCGCAGCCACAGCGCGCGTCTCATCATCGATGGCGCGGTTGCGATAATTGTCTTTGCGGGCCTGAAGTGCCTGAGACATCATGCGCGAGGACAACACGTCAGCATCTTGTTCTTCATCGCCGCGGGCTACCGTGGCACCTACACGTGTAAGAATCTGCTCGAGCTGCTGCTCGACGACGACAGGGTACTCTTCGGAACCAGCCTCTTCGGCGTCGGAGCCGGCATCCGGGGCCTCGCTGATATCGCTGTCGGTGCTCGCGGCGGGTTCCGAGGCGTCTTCCGCGGTGTCGGCCGTTGCCGGGCCCACGCCGCCCCAAAGCAGACCGGCTGACAGTCCCACGGTTCCCAGACCAGCTACGACCCGTTTCAGGAACGGAGACTCCGGACGGTCTTTGCCATTCTGTTCCTGCTCCGGCTCGTCCACGGCTTCTCCCCCATCCACATCATCATCGATGTCGGTGGTGTCATCTGGTTCTACAGTGTCATCAGGTTCTACAGTCTCGTCAGATTCGTCAGTGGCTTTTTCATCAGTCGACTCGGGTTCGACATCAGGTTCGACATCGTTGGCGTCAGGAGCGGGGGCTGCGACCGCGGTGGTCGCGGTGGCCGGACCGAGGGCATCTCGACCGGCCACGCGACGGCCCGAAGGCCGCTTCCGCTTGCGCTGGAAGACGACTGCCAGCCAGATCAGCACCAGCACGCCGAGCAACACCAGCAGGGAGCCGATCACGTACAGCGGCACGATCCAGGGCGAATTGCCTTCCTGGTTCACCCAAGTCACCGAGAAGTCCGTGGGAGCCGATTCGGTGCCGTCGGCCACCACAAGTAGCGCCCATTCGCCTTCGGCTGGCGTGGACCAGCGCTGAGTGATAGTGCCTTCAGCTTCTTGAATGTCTACCCAGAGATCTGAGCTCACGGGGCTGGGCACGGTGGACTCACCCTCGGTGTGTTCCACCGTCACTACGGGGCTCTCGCCGCGAGGTACATCGGTGTTCACACCGGTGATCGTGTTGTGGGCGGCGTCGCCCACCCATGCCTCGATATCGCGGGTCTGACCGAGCATCAAGGTGTAGTCACCCTCGCCCGTCAGGGTGTACTCGATGTTCTCGTCATCGACCTCGGTGATTCCGCCGGTAATGATCGTCAGCGGAGCCTCTCCAGGGGCCCCCTCGCCCTCGGCTGCCACGCCCGCGGTCACCCGCTCCGGTGGAGCCCAAACGGTCTGCAGGCCCAGGGCAGCGAAGATCGCGCCAAGACCGAGCAGTATCGCGATGACTCCTGAGAATGCTTTCACGCAGAACCTTCTTGAATCGAGAACGAGGTGACAGAAACCGGTGAACCGGACGGGCACTCATTGTACCGAGAATGGTCACTTTTCGATAACGGACGGTCTCTACGACGCCGCGGACACGGGCACTGCCGGTCCGAGAAGGCGCTGACGTACGCTGTGTTTGTGGCAGACAACGACGACGTATCCGGCGAATTGACCCCCGCACCGACCTCTCCCCGAGGCGCGGATCGCGTGCGCGCTCTTCGGCGGCGACTCAGTGGGTTCCGCGTTCCGGGTGCGCGCCCACGGCATCAGTTCAGCATTCCGGAATCCACCGATCAGCCGGTCACCCGCGACACCATGACCGCCGAAGCGACGTCGTCCAGCGTCGACATTGTCATGCAGCACCCTATTCGTACCGGGTTCCTCTTGGCCGTGGGCATCGGTCTGGCGCTGTTCTTGTACATGGTGCTTACCGTCAACTCATCGCTGCTGGCCTGGATCGGGGCGGCGCTGTTTATCGCCCTTGGGCTGGATCCGATCGTGCGCAAGGTTGAGAGCTGGGGCGCCCCGCGCGGCGTCGGTGTCCTCGGCGCCCTGGCCATCTTCGGCGGAATTCTGGGATTGTTCTTTTCCCAGCTCATCCCGATCGTCGCCCAGCAGACCACCCAGTTCATCAACGACCTGCCCAATCTCGTCGACCAGTTCATTGGCTCCGAGTTCTTCCAGGATCTTGACGCCCGCTATGACGTTCAGGATTGGGTCAACACCGAACTGAATCGGTTCGTTTCCGATACGTCCAATGTCACCAACCTCTTCGGCGGCATCTTCGGTGTGGGCACGGCGATCATCACCACCGGGTTCAGCGCTCTCGTGATTTTCGTGCTCACCCTGTACTTCCTGGTCTCGTTACCGACCATGAAACAGTGGATGTACCACCTGGTCCCCCGCAGCCGCCGGACTCGCGTGGAAACCCTCTCGGAGCAGATCACCACCTCCGTCGGCCACTACGTCATCGGACAGTCCATCGTCGCCGTGCTCAACGGCTGCGTTGCCTTCATCGCCGTCTCCCTTGCCGGAATCCCGTTTGCCACACTGATGGCATTCTTTGCCGGCCTGATGGCGTTCATCCCGCTGGTCGGGGCCATGATCGGCGGGATCATCATCAGCCTCATCAGCCTGGCTGTTGGTTGGCAGGCCACACTCATCTTCGCCGCCATCTACTTCATCTACTTGCAGGTCGAGGCTTACTTCGTCTCCCCGCGCGTGATGACTCGTGCGGTGGCCGTCCCCAGTTCCGTGGCGGTTATCGCCGTCATCGCTGGCGGCACCATGCTGGGGGTTCTCGGAGCTCTGATAGCTATCCCTACCGCTGCGGCGGTGCTCTTGATACTTCGAGAAGTATTGCTGCCGTATCAGGATTCGCGATAGCCGCAGGCAACCGCTCAACGGCGATCTTGACGCCGGTTCTCCCAGCATTTCAGATGCCAGTGCCGGCGTTCTTCACCGGCGGCTTCGTCCCCGAAGAGATGGTCACTGCGCCAGGCCACCAGATGTGCCTGGCCAGTGATGATCGTACGGAAACAACCCGGGCAGGTGTAATCCTTCACGGCACGCCAGGCCGGGATCTTACGCACGTGCCAGTCCCCATCGGCGGCAGATTCGTGGTGGTATCCGGGATCCATTCCCAGACGCAGATTCAACCCGTCAGGCATTCCCGGACGCGAGGTCCCCTGGCCACGGTCCGGAGAGGCCCCGCGACGTCGTGACGACGACGAACGGCGGGGACGGTTGGAACGGGGCATGCCACCATTTTCGCATATCGACTTCCCCCACCCTCGGCCTCGGCAGACTCGGAGAGGACCGATACCGGGTAAACTCTCCGGTGTGCGATTGGTGATAGCAGACTGTTCAGTGACGTATCGAGGCCGACTCAACGCCCATCTTCCACGGGCAAGTCGCCTGTTGATGATCAAGGCAGACGGCGCTGTCCTGGTGCACTCCGACGGCGGTTCCTACAAGCCGCTGAACTGGATGAGCCCTCCGGCCACCTTGCGCGAAACTGAACCCGATGAAGCATTATCTGGACAAGGCGTCCAGTCGGTCTGGACCGTCTCCGCACAGAAAACCGATGACCAACTGATCATCCATCTTTTCGCGACCCATCATGATTCTTCCCACGAACTGGGACAGGACCCGGGACTGATCAAGGACGGTGTGGAAGCCGACCTGCAGCGATTGCTGGCCGAGCAGATCACTACCCTGGGTGATGGCTACAGCTTGGTCCGCCGCGAGTACATGACCGCTATTGGTCCGGTCGATATTGTGGCCCGGAATGCCGAAGGCGCCACCGTGGCCGTGGAGCTGAAACGGCGCGGTGACATCGACGGCGTGGAGCAGCTCACCCGCTATGTCGAGCTGCTGAATCGCGATCCCCTGCTGGCGCCCGTCCAAGGGGTGTTCGCCGCACAGCAGATCAAACCGCAGGCCCGCACTCTTGCCGAGGACCGCGGTTTCCGGTGCGTGACGCTGGACTACGATGCGCTACGCGGTGTTGACGACGCCGATGCTCGACTCTTCTGACGCAGTAGCGGGCTAGTCTTCTGACGCAATAGCAGGCTAGGAGCGCACTTTGCTAAACGACGAAGCCGCCGGGCGAGGGACCATCCACGTTCCCTCACCCAGCGGCTTCTGTGTAGTTGTGTGTTGAGTGTCCGAGGTCGTCCGACACCGGCTGACCGAGTCAGAAGAAACGACGCCGTTGCCGTCGGATCGGTTCATCCCGCCAGATACCGATTCCGATGGACGGGCCGGACTCCAACCACGTAGCCAATTCGGAGACGTTGATCTCATCCATGAGCAGTTCCTGCGCCTTCGCACCGTCTTCTAAACGCACGCGGACCCAGCCTTCTTTGCGCGCTGGTCCGAGACGCTTAATGTCCAAACGATGGCGTGGAGCCGTCCAGCGAGGCAACGGACTCACGGAGAATACTGTCATCAGTTCTACCGTGGTCTCGTTGTAGCAGAGGATCACGCGGGCACCTTGCCCCTGTGAGTCGATCTGATCCGGGGAAGCCACGAATCTGGCCTTAAACGTGCCAGGGGTCCGTAGGAGCGTACGTCTCCTCCACCAGAGCACTGCGCCCACGATCAGGACGATCAGCGCCACGATGGCGAGGATACTCAGTACGGTTCCTACGAACCACCCGGACGTCATGTCAGGCTACAGACCCGTGTGAGGCTTCACCCTCCAGCGTTGCAGCACCGGCAGCAATCACCACGCGGTTATTGTCCACGGAGAAGAACCCGCCTTCGGCGCGAACGGTTACGGCCGTTCCGTCTCCGGACTCGACCACGACTTCACCGTCGCCGAGAACGGCGAGCAACGGGGTGTGACCAGGAAGAATCCCAATCTCACCTTCGATGGTGCGTGCCGAAACGGATCGAGCCGGGCCAGACCATACGAAACGGTCCTCAGCGACGATCTCTACTTCGAGTTCGTTGGCAGCCATGAATCAGGATTCCTTCTGGATGCGTGCCCACTCGCGCTCAACATCGTCCAGGCCGCCGACGTTGTAAAACGCCTGCTCCGCGACGTGATCCAGGTCACCATCGCAAATGGCCTTGAAGCCCTCAACGGTGTCCTTGATCGGCACGGTGGAACCTTCAACGCCAGTGAACTGCTTGGCGGTGTAGGTGTTCTGCGACAGGAACTGCTCGATGCGACGTGCGCGGGAGACGACGATCTTGTCTTCCTCGGAGAGCTCGTCGACGCCAAGGATCGCGATGATGTCCTGCAGTTCCTTGTTCTTCTGGAGGATCTGCTTCACGCGAATGGCAGTGTCGTAGTGCTCCTGGCCCACATACTGCGGGTCGAGGATGCGCGAGGTCGAAGCCAGCGGATCCACAGCCGGGTACAGACCACGGGAGGCCAGCGAACGGGTCAGGTTCGTGGTGGCGTCGAGGTGGGCGAACACGTTAGCCGGAGCCGGGTCGGTGTAGTCGTCCGCGGGGACGTACACGGCCTGCATCGAGGTGATGGAGTGACCACGAGTCGAGGTGATGCGCTCCTGAAGAACGCCCATCTCGTCGGCGAGGTTCGGCTGGTAACCCACTGCAGACGGCATGCGGCCCAGCAGGGTCGATACCTCGGAACCAGCCTGTGAGAAGCGGAAGATGTTGTCGATGAACAACAGCACGTCCTGCTTCTGCACATCACGGAAGTACTCCGCCATAGTCAGACCGGTCAGGGCCACGCGCAGACGGGTGCCCGGCGGCTCATCCATCTGGCCGAACACCAGGGCGGTGTCCTTGAGCACGTTGGCTTCTTCCATCTCGACCCAGAGGTCGTTACCCTCACGGGTCCGCTCGCCGACACCGGCGAAGACTGAAGTACCACCGAAGTTACGGGCCACACGGGTGATCATTTCCTGGATGAGCACGGTCTTGCCCACACCGGCACCACCGAAGAGGCCGATCTTTCCGCCCTGGATGTAGGGCGTCAGCAGGTCGATCACCTTGATGCCGGTCTCCAGCATCTCGGTCGAGCCTTCGAGGTCAGCGAAGTTCGGAGCCGGGCGGTGAATAGGCCAACGCTCGTTGACTTCCAGCGAGGAGGTCTCAACGTCCAGGGCCTCGCCCAGCACGTTGAAGATGTGGCCCTTGACGACATCGCCGACGGGAACCGAAATCGGAGCGCCAGAGTCGGTCACAGCAGCACCGCGGACCAGGCCGTCGGTGGACTGCAGCGAGATAGCGCGAACCAGGTTGTCACCCAGGTGCTGTGCAGTCTCGAAGGTGATGGTGCGGGTCTCACCGTTGACGGAAAGTTCAGCGGTCAGAGCGTTATAGATCTCCGGCATGGCGTCGCTGGGGAATTCAGCGTCAATCACCGGACCAGTCACGCGGGCAATACGCCCCACAGCGCCGGTGGCGGAACCGGTGCCGGATTCGTTAATGGTGGCAGTCATCTTTCTCACTTCGTTTGATGTGGATGGCGGTTGATGTGAGCTTCTCAGCCCGAAGCGTCAGGACGCGCTCAAAGCATCCGCACCCGCGATGAGCTCGGTGAGCTCCTGGGTGATGGATGCCTGACGAGCGTTGTTCATCAGCAGCGTGTATTCCTTGATCAGATCGGAGGCGTTGTCGCCGGCAGACTTCATTGCCCGCTGACGGTTGGCCAACTCCGATGCGGCTGCCTGCAGCATGGCCGAGAAGATGCGCGACTCGATGTACTTCGGCAGCAGCGCATCCAGCACCTGGTCGGGATCCGGCTCGTACTGGTAGAGCGGAAGCAGCTCGGTCGTCTCGGTGACTTCCTCCTCGACTACCTCCAATGGAAGTAGACGGACGACGGCAGGCACCTGCGTGACCAGCGAACGGAATTCGGTGAAGACCACGTGGATCTCATCGACTCCGCCCTCATCGGTGTCCTTGAGGAAGGCGTCGACCAACGTCTCGCCGACTTCGCGGGCCACCTGGAATTCCGGGTTGTCCGTGTTACCGGTCCAGACCTGCTTGTACTCCCGGTTCCGGAAGTCGAAGTAGCTCTGTGCCTTGCGGCCCATCAAGTAGACCTCAGGCTCTTTGCCCTCTTCGCGCAGCTTCTCCAGCAGCCCTTCGGCGTGACGGAGAATATTGGCCGAGTACGCGCCGGCCATGCCACGGTCCGAAGACATGATCAGTACGGCCGACCGACGCGGGTTCTCCACCTCGGAGGTGAGGACATGCTCGATGTCCTGCTGCGATGACACGGCCGAGACGGCACGCGTAATCGCGTTAGCGTAGGGCAACGACGCGCTCACGCGGGCACGAGCCTTGGTGATTCGAGACGTCGCGATGAGCTCCATCGCCTTGAAGATCTTCTGCATCGACGTGGTCGAATTGATCTTCTGGCGATACACCCGAATATCGGCTGCTCCCATGGTTGTCCTTTCCTTCGTCCAGAACGGCGGCGACTTGTCGTGAACCGGTCAGCCGCCACCGTCCGGGCGTCAGCGCTTCTGCTTGACGATCTTCTCCTGGGTGACATTCTCGGCCTCAAGAGCATCGTGCTCTTCGTGGCCTGCATGCACCAGGTGATCATCGCCTTCGGCCAGGAAATTCTTCTTGAAGGACGAGATCTCGTTCTCGAGGGCTTCCAGAGTCGAATCTTCCAGCTTGCCGGTATCGGCGATCGACGCCAGCACGATGTCCTTGCGACGCAGGTGATCCAGGAAGTCGCGCTCGAAGCGCAGAACATCCGAGACCGGCACATCGTCAAGGTGGCCCTTCGAACCAGCCCAGATCGACACGACCTGCTCCTCAACGGGGTACGGAGTGTACTGGGGCTGCTTCAGCAGCTCCATCAGACGTTCACCCCGAGCCAGCTGACGACGGGTCGCCGGATCCAGGTCGGAGGCGAACATGGAGAACGCCTGCATGTCGCGGTACTGAGCCAGGTCCAGCTTCAACGTACCGGAGACCTTCTTCATGGCCTTCACCTGTGCAGCACCACCCACGCGGGACACGGAGATACCCACGTCCACAGCGGGACGCTGGTTGGCGTTGAAGAGGTCGGACTGCAGGAAGATCTGACCGTCCGTAATGGAGATGACGTTGGTCGGAATATAGGCGGATACGTCATTGGCCTTGGTCTCGATGATCGGCAGACCGGTCATCGAACCGCCGCCGAGGTCATCGGAGAGCTTCGCGCAACGCTCGAGCAACCGGGAGTGCAAGTAGAACACGTCGCCGGGGTATGCCTCGCGGCCCGGAGGACGACGCAGAAGCAGCGAGACCGCACGGTAAGCCTCTGCCTGCTTGGACAGGTCGTCGAAGATGATCAGAACGTGCTTGCCGCCGTACATCCAGTGCTGGCCGATGGCCGAGCCTGCGTAGGGCGCCAAGTACTTGAAGCCGGCCGGGTCGGACGCGGGCGAAGCCACAATGGTGGTGTACTCCAGGGCGCCGTGCTCTTCAAGGGTGGAACGCACCGAGGCGATGGTGGAAGCCTTCTGGCCCACAGCGACGTACACGCAGCGAACCTGCTTGGAAGCATCGCCAGACTCCCAGTTGGCCTTCTGGTTCAGGATGGTGTCGACAGCGATGGCAGTCTTACCGGTCTGACGGTCACCAATGATCAGCTGGCGCTGTCCGCGACCGATCGGAATCATGGCGTCGATAGCCTTCATCCCGGTCTGCAGCGGCTCTTCAACCGACTTGCGCTGGGTCACGCCGGGAGCCTGCAGCTCCAGTGCGCGACGTCCTTCGGCTTCGATGGGGCCAAGGTTGTCCAGCGGCGCACCCAGAGGGTCGACCACGCGACCCATGAATCCGTCGCCCACCGGCACGGAAAGAACCTCTCCGGTGCGGCGTACTTCCATTCCTTCTTCGATGCCCTGGAATTCACCCAGAACCACGACGCCGATTTCACGGGGGTCGAGGTTCTGAGCAAGCCCGAACACGCCGTTCGCGAACGTCAGCAGCTCGTTGGCCATGACCGAGGGCAAACCCTCGACACGGGCGATACCGTCTGCTGCGGAGACGACGTAGCCGACCTCGACACGCTCGGTGCCGGAGGGTTCGTACGACGCCGCGAAGTCGTTCAAGGCATTGCGGACATCATCAGCGTTGATGGTCAAGTCGGCCATCTGCAGTCCCTGCTCTCTTCAGTGTTGATCATCGTGGCTCACGATGACCGTAAATGTGTACTAGTTCGAGTGCCGGTCGTCAGCCGGCCATCTTCCGTTGCAAATCGTTCAGTCGAGTAGCGATCGAGGAGTCGACGACGTCGTCGCCAACCTGCACCCGAATACCACCAACCAGCTCGGGGTCGACGTTCACGTTGAGTGTGAGATCCCGGCCAAATGCCGAGGACAGCCCACGCTCGAGACGCTCCAGCTGTGCTTTATCGAGCGGCCGCGCGACAGTAACATCAGCGATCCAGCGACGCTGGCGATCGGAGATCACGTCAGCAAAGCGGCGGACGAGGTCGACCGGCTTAGCTCCGCGTGGGTGCTCCGTTGCCTGGCGAACCAAGAGCTGGGCTTCCGGGCTTGCGGACGCGGGCAGCAGACGCACAGCAAGATCACCACGTGCGCTAGCGGGTGCCTGTTGCTCCGTCAGTGCACGCTGAACGTCGTGGGAGGACTCCACAGCGGTACGGAAACCCAGCAGCTCGGCTACCAGATTCTTCAACCCGTCAAGACCGCCACGTTCAGCGGCACCAGCCGCAGCCAGCACAGCCAGGTGCTCCAGTGCATCGCCGAGGTCGCGCTCGTGAGACCACCGGGCAGCGACAGCTGCCTCCAGTACCTGACGAGTGGCGTCACTCACGTGCGCACCGAAAACCTGTGCCGCCAGAGCACGGCGCTTCGCCGGTTCCCACGTGGGGTCCGTCAGTGAACGCCGCAACGAACCGTTGTCGTCTATCACTGCCAACGCTGCAAAGAGCTGCTCGGACAGTTCGATGCCTCCGGTCGACAGCGCCTGTTCGGCCTCAGTCTTGACCTGTGCCAATGAATCGCGTGATGCTCCAGCCATTACTCAGATGCACCTGCACTCGAAGCGGTGGACTGTACTGCCTGATCGCGCTCGAGATCTGCGAGGAACCGATCAACAACACGGCGCGAACGCTCGTCGTCATCGAGGGATTCGCCGATGATCTTGGCAGCGAGAGAACTAGCCAGCGTGCCGACCTCGGTACGCAACGAGGACACAGCCTGGTTGCGCTCCGCAGCAATCTGAACCGATGCCTGTTCGGTGATGCGAGCCGCCTCTTCGGACGCGCGCTCACGTGCCTCAGCAACGATCTGGGCCGCTTCAATGCGAGCTTCCTCGCGCACCTGGCTGGCCTCAGCGCGAGCGTCCTGCAACTGCTGCTGGTAATCAGCCTTCATTGCATTTGCTTCAGCCTGAGCGGCCTCGGCACGCTCCAGTCCGCCCTCGATGGCATCGACGCGGTCCTGGTAGGACTTCTCAAGTGCCGGTACGACGAACTTGACCACGATGAACATCAGCACAGCGAAGCCGGTCGCCGTGACAAGCACTTCCCACCAGTTGGGGATCAGTGGGTTGGCGCCCTCGGCGGCTGCAATGACCATTTCAGACCTGATCATGAATCAACCATCCTTTAGGTGAATTTCCAGTCATGGGTGGCCGAGCGAACTCGACCGTGGATGGCCGTTGTGTCAGGCGCCGATAACGAAGGCGAACACCAGGCCAAGGATGGCCAGTGCTTCTGCCAGAGCGAAGCCCAGCAGGGCGATCGGCTGCAGGATGCGCTGTGCCTCAGGCTGACGTGCAACGCCGTTGATGTAAGCAGCGAAGATCAGACCCACGCCGATGGCGGAGCCGATGGATGCCAGGCCGTAGCCGATCATGTTCAGTGAACCGTGCAGTTCCATGGTGTTCCTTTCAAGATGCCGATGTTCGGCAGGTTGCGGAGGTATTCCCGGCAGATTCCGGAGGGTACCGGCCCGAGAAGATTGGTGGGTGTTGAACTCACCTTCGTCGATCTGCAAGCAGAGCGACAGAGCTTTTCAGTTGTATCGAGGCCCAATGCACCGCAGGGGTGACACCCGGCTTCGGAAACTAGTGGTCGTTGGCCGCTAGAGCACCCTGAATGTAGATCGCAGTCAACAGGGTGAAGACGAAAGCCTGGAGGTACATGATCAGCAGTTCCAGGAAGTACAGGGCCACCGAGCCGATGATCACGAGCACACCGGTTCCCTGCATGGCAAGGCTTCCAGATTCGGTGATCAGGTAGGCGGCGCCCGAGCCAGCCAGCATCACGATCATGTGGCCCGAGAGCATGGTGGCCATCAGACGCAGGGAATGCGTAAGCGGACGGACGATGAAATTCGAGATGATCTCCAGCGGCACCAGCAGCGGGAGGATCCAGCCGGGAACACCGGAAGGTACAACAGCCAGCTTGAAGTACTTGATGCCATGGTGACGGACACCGACGCCGATCCAGATGATGTAGACGATCACGGCCAGGGCGTAGGCAGCGCCGGCATGAGAGAAGCTCGGCAGCTGAAGGAACGGAATCGCTCCGAAGAGGTTGTTCAGAAGGACGAAGAAGAACAGTCCGAAGAGCAACGGCACCCAGGCCTTGAATTGCTTCTCACCGATGATGTCCCGGGCGATGGAGTTACGCACGAATGCGTAGCCTGACTCAGCCAACCACTGAATCTTGCCGGGAACGAGGTTGGGCTTGCGCATCGCGATCATGAAGAACGCGGAGATGAGGATCACCGAGAGGATGATCATCAGCATCTGCTTACCGAAACCGGTGCCCCATTCGGCTGCCCACGGAATGATTTCCGGAAGATGGGTTTCGCTGATCGTGGGGGCGGAGAAGCCACCGTCGGTGGTGGAGCTGGCGAGCAGGAGCGGAAGCACGCTTTTCCTCTCTACAGTCTTCGCGACTCTTCCCCTCATCATGAGCAGGAGGTAGCGAGCAAGCTGGCACGGATGAACCAAAGCCTCGACGATGTCGTATTTGATCCTCGTTCACCCTACCAAACACTGGGGCTCCACGTTGTCTTGAGACCAGTTTCGTCAGGAAGATTTTCCTATTTGTTTCGGATCTGAAGGTTATTGAGGGTCACCAATGGATCCGAAGTATCGCGCGGTGCGCGGATCACGAGGATTCGATCAAAGAGAACCAGGTTGGTTCTTTTCTACACATTGTAGAGCTGATGGCGCGTTCGCGCGAACGCAAGCACTTCCCCGGCTTGCCACGCCACGATGGCGACGATCGCTCCAATGGCCGCCGGAACGGTTTCGAGCCAGCCTGGTGCCGGAATCATGGTGAGAGCCATGCCAAAGAGCACAATCTTCAGGATGAACAACCCCATCGCCAGGGGAACAGCGGCGTTGCGGTGCTGTCGCCAGACGGCGGCAATTCCCACAAGGGTCAGTGACGACAACACGATGATGGCCAGACCACCCACGGCCACGGAGGCAACGGCCGCACCGCCCTGGAGGACGGCAAAAACGATGGCGGTGATGGCTACCCCCGCCAGGCTCCAGATTGCTGCGTCACGCAGGATGCCCCACCAGCCGTGCTTATTGTCTTTCACGGGTCACTCTCCGTTGTTCCGTCTTGGTCAAAGACGCTTGTTCAGCATCCAACAGCTGGGCCGTTTTGGCGGCTCGGGCGGCGCGTAACTGCCGCAATTTTCGGTAGTACAGCCGGCGCACGATCCACGGCCACAGGGTCAACACGAGCATGGCCACCAACGCGACACCGATGACGATGAGCACCACGTCGGATCGGAAGTAGTTCAGAGCAACCACACCGTAGGCGACCACAAAAGCCCACAGGTATAGCAGCAACACCGCCTGACGATGGGTGTAGCCGCCGTCGACGAGTTTGTGGTGAATGTGCCCGCGGTCCGCAGAGAACGGACTACTGCGTCGTGCGGTGCGGCGGATCACCGCCATCAGC
This sequence comes from Citricoccus muralis, assembly GCF_029637705.1. Lineage (NCBI taxonomy): Bacteria > Bacillati > Actinomycetota > Actinomycetes > Micrococcales > Micrococcaceae > Citricoccus > Citricoccus muralis. The sequence goes on along the minus strand of NZ_CP121252.1, from coordinate 1,348,263 downwards.
AGATCGAGCAGCGGCAGCAGCATGACGGCCAGGGGCAACAGAATCGGCATATAGGCAGGCACGTTCCGGAAACGGAACCCGGCCAGGGCACCCACATCAGCGGTGACTGCGACGGCCGCGGTAGCCATCAGCAGACCGATGAGCAGGGCGCCCACCTCACCCATGAAGATACGCGCGGGTTGGAAGTTATGCGGCAAGAATCCGGCGCAGGCACCCACCAGTAGTGCCATCAGCATGGTGGCCATATTGGAGTAGTCGTAGGCATTGATCGTGCGGGTGAGCAGATAGCTGTACAGGAAGAAGGCCGAGCCGCCGATCACCGCAACACCAGCGGCGAGTCCGTCGAGACCGTCGATAAAGTTGAAGGCGTTCATGGTCAGCACCACCACGAACACGGTAAGAATGATTTGCGCGGCTTCATTCCCGACGGGAATCCACCCCACGGGCATAGCTTCGACGCGGATTCCGCCCAGGGCCACCATGAGCCCGGCGCTGACCTGGCCGGCCAGTTTCATGGTCCAGTGCAAATCCCAGAGGTCATCGGCGACGCCGACCACGATGATGATCAGCAGCGCCACCAGCAATCCGCGAATGGGATCCGGGTTCATGAAGATGCCGTCAAGAAAGGGAATGGTTCCGGCGATACAAAGCCCGCCCAACACCGCGGCCGCCATCGCCACTCCCCCGAGTTTAGGGATCGGCTCGCGGTGCATATCGCGTTTCCGCCGCGGGGTGTAGACCCGGCCGCGAACGCCGATCACCCGCACGGCAGGCGTGATGACGAAGCTCATCAGAGCTGCCATCAGCATCAGGAGGAGATAGACCTTCATGCGGTAGGCGTACCCTCGTCGTCCTCGCAGGGCTCGTCGTCGCAGAGATCCAGGACCTCGGGGACCACTTCGCGGATCCGTTCGATGCTGATCGCACCGGAGCGCACCACGCGCGGGGGCACCACGGTGCAGTCGATGATGGTAGAGGAGGCTGAGTCGGAGCGTTCGCCGCCGTCGAGGTAAACCTCCACGGATTCGGCGAGTGCTTCGCGGGCTTGTTCGGCGGTGTGCGCGGCTTCTTGCCCGTGACGATTCGCCGAGGAAACCGCCAGCGGACCAGTCTGTTCCAGGAGCGTGCGGGCAATCTCGTCGTCAGGAACGCGCAGCGCGACGGTACCCCGGGTCTCCCCCAGATCCCAGGTGAGTGAGGGTTGCGCAACCACGATGAGGGTCAGTCCACCGGGCCAGAAAGCCTCGGCCAGCGCGCGGGTCTGTTCGGTGACGTCAATGGCCAGACCATCCAGCACCCGCGGGTGGGCGATCAGCACCGGCGGTGGCATGGTGCGTCCGCGGCCCTTAGCAGCAAGGAGCACGGCAACAGCCTGCGGGGAAAATGCGTCGGCACCAATGCCGTAGACGGTGTCGGTGGGGAGCACCACGCATCCGCGACGGCCCACCGCTTCGACAGCGGCAGCGATGCCTTCGGCGCGGGTGGTCTCATCGGTGCAGTCAAACAGCTCGCTCACGGCTCTATTCTTACACCTCAACAGGGCCTGGTCGTGGAACGACGAGGTCAGCACGGCGGGCAGACAGGAACCGTGGCCGGTCAGCAAGGTCGAGGTGCACGGTGACCGCGTCCCAGAATCCTGAGGTTTGCAAGGCCTCGACAAGTGCCGTTGCGTGGGTTTCATCGTGTTCCATCAGGAACAGTCCCCCAGGCTGCAGCAGCCGAGCGGCGGCATCGGCGATGCGCAGCGGAATCAGTGTTCCGTCAGGGCTACCACCGTAGAGCGCCAGGGCCGGGTCGGCCTGGGCTTCGAGCTGGGTGACCAGCTGCCGCTCGGGAACGTAGGGCGGATTGCTAACGACAGCGTCCACGGTGCCCAGCAGGGGAACTAGCCGCGGGAGAGACTCCGGTGCTGTGGCGTCGCCGAGATGTACCTCGACGTCCCAACGATCCAGATTCCGTCGAGCCAGTGTGTGAGCGTGCGGGTCGATCTCGACGGCATGGACCTGGATCGACCGCTGACCTGCATGGGTGCGCAGTCCGTGGACGAGGGCGGCGGCGAGGGCGCCGGTGCCCGTACACAGGTCGATCACGATGAGCTCATCATCATACGGCTCTGCTGCCATGCGCTTCAGTGCTTCCTCGGCCAGCAGCTCGGTTTCCGGGCGCGGGATGAACACGCCGCTAGCGACGTCGAGCTCTACCCCCGCGAATTCCATGCGCCCCAGGATCAGCTGTAATGGCACCCGCTGCTCACGCTGTGACAGCAGTGAATTCAAGCTCGAGGTTTCGTCGTCGGTGAGGGTGTGCCCCAGTGCGAGGAGCACTTCGAGCCGCCCGAGTTCAATGTTGAGAACATGGGCGGCGAGCACCCGTGCGTCGTAACGCGGTGAATCAACACCAGCTGTCGAGAGGCGGGCCGTTGCCTGGGACAGAATCTGCCCCAGATCACTCGCCAAGGGCGGCCAGCCGATCGGCTTCGTCCATCTGGATGCAGGATTCGATCACCGGTCCCAGTCCGCCGTCGAGCACGTGGTCCAAGTTGTAGGCCTTGTAGCCGGTGCGGTGATCGGCAATCCGGTTCTCCGGGTAGTTGTAGGTGCGGATGCGCTCGGAACGGTCCATGGTGCGCACCTGCGAGGCACGCGTGGCGGCGTTTTCGGCGTCGATCTGTTCCTGCTGGTGGGCCAGCAGTCGGGACCGCAGGACGCGCATGGCGGCTTCGCGGTTCTGGATCTGCGATTTCTCGTTCTGCATGGACACCACGATGCCGGTGGGCACGTGGGTGATGCGCACCGCCGAGTCGGTGGTGTTCACCGACTGTCCGCCGGGTCCAGAGGAACGGTAGACGTCGATCTTGAGGTCGTTCTGACTGATCTCGATCTCATCGGGAGCGTCGACTTCGGGGAAGACGAGCACTCCCGCGGCCGAGGTGTGGATCCGGCCCTGGGATTCGGTGACGGGCACCCGCTGGACGCGGTGGACACCGCCCTCGAATTTCAGGTGGGCGTAGACCCCTTCGGCCGGGTCGGAGGAGGATCCCTTGACCGCGACATGAACGTCTTTGTAGCCGCCCAGATCGGATTCGGTGGACGAGATAATCTCGGTTTTCCAGCCCTTGGATTCGGCAAAGCGAAGGTACATCCGGAGTAGGTCACCGGCGAACAGAGCCGCTTCCTCTCCCCCTTCACCGCCCTTGATCTCCAGGATGGCGTCGCGGGCGTCGTCGGGATCGCGCGGGATGAGCAGCCGGCGCAGGCGCTCTTCGGCCTCAGTCAATTGTTCCTTCAGACGCGGTACTTCGGCGGCGAATTCCTCGTCATCGGCGGCCAACTCTTCGGCGGTCTCGAGGTCGTCGGAGAGTTGGTTCCAGCGGTGGTGGGCGGCCACGATGCCGTTGAGCTCGGCGAAGCGTCGTCCGAGTTTCCGGGAGCGTGCTTGGTCACCGTGCACCTCCGGGTCGGCGAGGGCCTTGGTGATCTCGGCGTGTTCTTCAAGGAGCGAGTCGACGGATTCGAACATCCTGGGTTCCTTCGAGGGTCAGGGCAGACAACGAGCCTGCGGGAAGAGGATACACAGAGACCACCGCGCCCTCCACACGAAGTTGTGCGGAAGGCGCGGTGGTCGTCATCGTGCTAGTCGTCGCCCTTGGAACCCAGGGTCGTCTTAGAGACGAGCATCAAGAACTCTGCGTTGGACTGGGTGTCCTTGAGCTTGTGCGTGAGCGTTTCGAGGGCCTGCTGGGTGTCCAGGCCGGAAAGCACGCGGCGCAGCTTCCACATGATCTTGATCTCTTCTGCGGAGAGCAGGTTTTCCTCGCGGCGGGTGCCGGAGGCGTTGACGTCGACCGCCGGGAAGATGCGGCGTTCGGCGAGCTGACGCGACAGACGCAGCTCCATGTTGCCGGTGCCCTTGAACTCCTCGAAGATCACCTCGTCCATGCGGGATCCGGTTTCCACCAGTGCCGTGGCGAGAATGGTCAGCGAACCGCCGTTCTCGATGTTGCGGGCGGCACCGAAGAAGCGCTTTGGCGGGTACAGCGCCGAGGAGTCGACACCACCGGAGAGAATACGACCGGAGGCCGGGGCGGCCAGGTTGTAGGCGCGGCCCAGACGGGTCATGGAGTCGAGTAGCACGACGACGTCATGGCCCATCTCCACCAGGCGCTTGGCACGCTCGATGGCGAGCTCGGCGACGGTGGTGTGGTCTTCGGCCGGACGGTCGAAGGTGGAGGCGATGACTTCGCCGCGCACGGAGCGCTGCATGTCGGTGACTTCCTCGGGACGTTCGTCCACGAGGACCATCATGAGCTTCACCTCGGGGTTGTTTGTGGTGATGGCGTTGGCGATGGACTGCAGCACCATGGTCTTACCGGCCTTCGGCGGGGACACGATCAGACCGCGCTGGCCCTTGCCGATCGGCGAGACCAGGTCGATGATACGAGGTCCCATGGCCTTGGGATCGGTTTCCAGGCGCAGGCGCTCCTGCGGGTACAGTGGCACCAGTTTGGAGAACTCGACGCGGGGACCGGATTCGCCGGCGGGCTGGCCGTTGACGGTGTCCAGCTTGACCAGGGCGTTGAACTTCTGACGGTTAGTGCCCTTGCCGCCACCGGAGAATTCTTCACCTTCGCGGGGAGCACGGATGGCACCAACGACGGCGTCGCCCTTACGCAGGCCGTACTTTTTGACGAGTGACAGCGAGACGTACACGTCCTTGGGACCGGGCAGGTAGCCGGAGGTGCGGACGAACGCATAGTTATCGAGGACGTCGAGAATACCGGCGACGGGGACGAGCACGTCGTCCTCGCTCAGCTCGGTCTCGTCGACCTCGGGCCCACCTCGGCGGTTGGTGCGACGGTTGTTACGGTCATTACGGTTGCGGTTGCGACGGTTGCGGCGCGATCCGCGATCCTGGCGATCGTCGTCGCCATCCTGATCGCGGTTGTCCCGATTGCCGCGCTGATCGCGGTTGTCGTTATCCCGGTTTCCGTCCTTGGAATCTTTGTTGTCGCGGTTGTCACGTCCACCACGGTTGTCGCGGTTGTTATCGCGATTATTGTCGCGGTTGTCGCGTCGCCCCTCGTCCGTACGGTCGTTCTTCTGCGAACGATCCGAAGACTCGGATCCCTCAGACTGCTTGTTCTGCTGGTTATCCGAGCGGTCGCTGGGCTGCTTGTCGTCGCGTCCGCCGCGGCCACGGCCACCGCGGGAGCGACGGCGGTTGCCTTCCTGCTCATCCTGGGAGCCAGATTCCTGAGCCGAAGCGGACTGCTCGGATGACGCGTTCTGATCAGACTTTTCAGCATGCTCGGACTTCTCGGACTTCTCTGCGGAGTTGTCGTTGGCGTCCTGCCCGGCGTTGGACTGATCGGCGGAGACCTGAGAGTCGGCGCGGCGTGAGCGGGACCGGCGGGCCGGGGCTGCCGGTGCGGCGTCGTCGCCACCCTGGTTGGCAGCGTCGTCGTTCTTCTGCGCGGGCTTCTCGGACGATCCGGACTCGGAGTCACGGCTGGCCACGGCACCGCCGCGCTGGTGGTTGGAGATGGCTGCGACCAGATCGGCCTTGCGCATCCTTGATCCGCCGGTGATGCCGAGCTGTGAGGCCAGTGCCTGCAGCTGTGCCAGCTTCAGGCTGGCGAGGCCGCCACCTGCGGAAGTCGTGTTTTCTTTGGTTTCGGTCACGAAGGTTCCTTCTCCCTCGTCAGGCAGGGCGCGCTGACAGAATGGCGTCCTGCTGGTGTGCATTCGCGTTCGTTGCACGACTGTGCGCACGGTGGCGCGAACGAATGTGCATGTTCATTCCCATGAAAGGGCTACTTCTGGCACGTGCCCGTGCCAACCGAATGTCGCGCAACGATCTGCGTCATCATTCGGGGGAACTACCTCAAGAAGAGAGGAGCTGATCCGCAATTAGAAAGGAAGTGTGGCTTCCTCAGCGGAACACCTCCACCTTAGCACCTTCTGTGGCCACCGGCAGAATCTCCACCGTCCACCGTTGTGTCGAGGATTGGATGTGCGCAGAAATCGTATCTCGCACGGATTCCGCCTCGATGGGTGAAACGGCCAACGCCATGACGGTGGGCCCGGCGCCGGAGACGACGGCGGCCTTGCCTTCGGCACGCAACGCATTCATCAGGGCCAGGGATTCCGGCATGGCCGGCTCGCGGAAGTCCTGGTGGAGCAGGTCGCGGGTGGCGGGAAGCAACACCGAGGGGTCCTCGGACAGTGCATGTGTCAGCAGTGCGGCCCTGCCGGCATTGGCCGCGGCCTGCGAGTGATTCACCTGCTGCGGCAACAGTCCACGGGCCGTTTCGGTGCTCAGCGGCAACTCGGGGATGGCGACCACCGGGGTGATTGACGCGTGCGGTGCAATGCGCACGGTGCGGTAGTGGTCCGCGTCGTCGGCCCAAGAGACCGCCAGTCCCCCGGTGAGCGCGGGAGCCACGTTGTCAGGGTGACCTTCCAGGCTCGCCGTGTACTGCAATAACTCGTCGGCGCTGGCCTGCTCTTCGGCGGGAAGCAACGCGTTGGCGATGAGCACCGCCGTGACATAAGCGGCCGCCGACGAGCCCAGACCCCGGGAATGCGGGATCCGGTTGTGCGCGGTGAGCGTCAACCCGGGGGCGTCCCAACCGAACCGTGCCAGGTGGGTGCGTACCTGGGAGATCACTAGATGGCGGCCGTCGGTGGGCAGAGTTTTCGCGCCCTCACCGGTAATCTCGGCGCGGAAGCCCTTTTCAACGGTGCGCGCTTCGACGTCGTCGAAGAGGCTGAGCGCCAACCCCATGGTGTCGAAACCGGGGCCCAGGTTGGCCGAGGTGGCGGGTACCGTGACCCGGACCGTGGTACCCGGTTCCAGCGTGCGCAGTCGGGGCATCACAGGCCCAAAGCTTCGGCGACGGACACGACGTCGAAGGGTACCTGCTTCGGGGTGATGTCGGACCCGTCGGCACTCTTCAGCGCCCACTGGGGGTCCTTGAGGCCGTGACCGGTCACTGTGATCACCCAGCGCTTACCTGCGGGAACGTTGCCCAGGCCATGGTGCTTGATCAGTCCGGCCACACCGGCGGCCGACGCCGGCTCCACGAACACGCCTTCCTTGGACGACAGCCAGCGGTGAGCGTCGAGGATCTCCTCATCGGTGACGGAGTCGATCTGGCCGCCAGAGGCGTCACGGGCGGCTTCGGCCTGCTCCCAGGAGGCGGGGTTACCGATGCGAATAGCGGTTGCGACCGTCTCAGGTTCGGTCACCGGGTGGCCCTTGACGATGGGGGCGGCACCTTCGGCCTGGAAGCCCCACATGATGGGGGTCTTGGTGGCCACAGCGGGCAGTTCCTCATCCGAAGTGCCCGGGTGCGGGTTCACATAGGGTGCCGCGTACTCCTGGTAGCCCTTCCAGTACGCGGTGATGTTGCCCGCGTTGCCCACGGGCAGCAGGTGATAGTCCGGGGCGTCGCCCAAAAAGTCCACCACCTCGAAGGCGCCGGTCTTCTGACCTTCGATGCGGGCTGGGTTCACGGAATTCACCAGGAACACCGGGTAGTTTTCGGAGAGCTTGCGGGCGACATCGAGGCAGTTGTCGAAGTTGCCGTCGACCTGCAGCAGTTCCGCGCCGTGAGCGATGGCCTGAGAGAGCTTACCCATGGCGATCTTGCCGTCCGGTACCAGCACCGCGCAGGTCAGCCCGGCTTGGGTGGCGTAGGCGGCGGCGGAGGCCGAGGTATTGCCGGTGGAGGCGCAGACCACGGCTTTGGCGCCCTGTTCGACCGCAGCGGTGATCGCCATGGTCATGCCGCGGTCCTTGAAGGACCCAGTGGGGTTCATGCCCTCGAATTTAAGCCAGACCTCGCCCTCGACGAGTGCCGAGAGCTTTGGGGCGTTGATGAGCGGGGTCCCGCCCTCACCGAGGGTCACCACGCGGGTATTCTCGGTGACGGGCAGACGATCGCTGTATTCGTGGATGACTCCACGCCACTGGTGTGCCACGGTTGATCAGTTTCCTTCCACGCGCAGGACGGAGGTCACGGCAGAGACCACGTCCAGCTCTTCGATCGCGGCGACGGTGTCTGCCAGCCGCTGTTCCAATCCTCGGTGTGTGATGAAGCGCAGCACCGCCTGCGGGGTCTCCCCCGCCGCTGCGGCACGTTCGGCTTCGAGCGGGGTGAGCTCGGCCGGGGCCTGTTGCATGGTCTCGATGGAGACGCCCTGCTCGGCGAACAGGCTGGCCACGGTGGCCAGCACGCCGGGCTGATCTGCGGCGTGCACCACGATCATGTAGCTGGTGGTGGTGTGGCCGATCTCGAGTGCGTCCAGGCTCGTCTTGGGGGTGTGGGGGCGTCCCGGCCCCCCGTGCTGCAGTCGCTTGGCGATGGAGACGACGTCACCCATCACCGCACTTGCGGTGGCCTCGCCGCCGGCGCCCGCCCCGTAGAACATGAGCTCCCCGGCGTTCTCGGCCTCGACGAACACCGCGTTGTAGGCCCCGCGGACAGCGGCCAGGGGGTGTTCGCGCGGCAGCAAGGTGGGGTGCACACGCAGGACCACACCGTCGTCGCCGTTGGTGCTGACGCGTTCGGCGATGGCCAGCAGCTTGATGACGAACCCGGCGGCAGCAGCGGCTTCGTTGTCTTCTGCGGTGATGGTCGTGATGCCCTGGCAGTCGACCTGGTCCAAGGTAAAGGGTGCCTGGAATGCGAGCGAGGCAAGAATGGCGACTTTGGCGGCAGCGTCGTGTCCGGCGATGTCGGCGGTTGGGTCCGCTTCGGCGTAGCCCAGGCGCTGGGCCTCGGCCAGGGCGTCACCGAAGGAGATTCCGGTGGTGTCCATCTGGTCGAGGATGTAGTTGGTGGTGCCATTGGCAATACCCATGACGCGGGTGACGCGGTCACCGGAGAGCGAGTCCCGCAGCGGGCGCAGAATCGGGATAGCGCCGCAGACGGAGGCTTCGAAGCTCAGTTGCACGCCTTGATCCGCGGCGGCGGTGAAGAGCTCGGTTCCGTGGGTGGCCAACAGGGCTTTGTTGCCGGTGACCACAGCAGCACCGCGGTTGATGGCGGCCAGGATGAGCTCACGGGCCGGGTCAATGCCACCCATGAGCTCGATGACGATGTCGGCTCGGGAGATCAGCTCTTCCGCGTCGGTGGTGTAGAGCAAGGACGGCAACTGGTAGTCACGCTGGGCGGCGGTGTTGCGGACGAAGACCCCGGCGAGGTTCAGGCGGGCGCCGATGCGCTCAGTGAGCAGCTCGGAGTCTTCGGTCAGAATGCGTGCGACCTGTGATCCGACGGTGCCGCCGCCCAGCAAGGCAACGTTGAGCACGGGGGTGTCGTGGTGGGAGACGGTGGTCATGATCCTCCGTTGTCGGTCGTGGTCGGGGTGGATGCGGGTACGTCGGCGAGGCCGACTTCGCGGGCAAACAGATCCGCTTCGGATTCTCGGCGGATGATCAATCGGGGGCCGCTATGGGACACCGCCACGATCGCGGGTCGGGGCAGCATGTTGTAGTTGGAACTCATCACGTGGGTGTATGCCCCGGTAGCGGGAACGGCCAGCAGGTCGCCGCGGCCCACATCATCGGGCAGGTAGCCGTCGCGAACCACGATGTCACCTGATTCGCAGTGCTTGCCCACCACTCGCGATAGCGTAGCCGACGCCTCGGAGACGCGCGAGGCCAACATGGCGGTGTAGTCAGCGTCGTAGAGCACCGGTCGCGGGTTGTCACTCATCCCGCCGTCGACGGCAACATAGCGGCGCGAGTGGTCGTCGTCCACTTGCACGGTCTTGGTCACACCCACGGTGTAGAGGGTGAATCCTGGCGGACCGGAAATCGCACGGCCGGGCTCGATGGAGACCCGTGGGCAGTCGATGCCCAGACGGTCGACCACCGCACGCATCAGTGCGGCCAGCGTCTCAGCGATTTCTTCCGGGTGACGCGGGGTATCGGCCGGGGTGTACGCGATGCCGTGACCGCCACCGAGGTCGAGTTCCTTCACAACGATGCCAGCGTCGTTCCGAATCTCTGCGATAAAGGTCAGGAGTTTCTCCGCCGCGGCCCCAAAACCAGCCGCTTCAAAGATCTGCGAGCCGATGTGGCAATGCAACCCGAGGAATTCAATCGACGCAGATTCAGCCGCGAACCGCACGGCTTCCAGCGCCGGTGAGTCCTCACCGTTACGCCCAGTGGCCATGGAGAGACCGAATTTCTGGTCTTCGTGTGCGGTGGCGATGTAGTCGTGGGTGTGGGCGTGAACACCGGGGGTGAGCCGCAGCATCACCGGAGCCTGTTGCCCCGTCTCACCGGCCAGTTCTGCCACACGGTTGAGTTCGTCGAGAGAGTCGACGACGATGCGTCCGACCCCCACCTCGAGAGCACGGTGGATTTCGGCATCGGACTTGTTGTTCCCGTGCAGTCCGATGTCTGCGGGATCAACGCCGCCGCGCAGTGCCAGCGCCAGCTCGCCACCGGAAGCGGTGTCAACCCGCAGGCCTTCTTCCCGTGCCCAGCGTGCCACGTCAACCGTGAGCAGTGACTTGGAGGCGTAGTAGACGTCGACTCCGCCGCAGAGCTGGTCGAACGCGGCGTTGAACGCAGTACGAAACGCCCGGGCCCGAGCGCGGAAGTCGTCTTCGTCGAGCACCAGCAGCGGGGTGCCGTAGTCCTCGGCGAGTTTCGCCACAGAAACACCGTGCACGGTAACGACACCGTCGCCCCCGCGTTCCACGCCGTCAGCCCACATCACCGGGTCGATGTGATGAGCGTCAGAGACCGACTCCGGGTAGGGAAGCCACGCTGGCGCCAGTGCGGAGCGCGCCATCACATCTTCTCCGGCGCATCGACACCCAGCAGGGCCAGCCCGTTGGCCAGCACCTGGCTGGTGGCGTCGTTCAGCCACAGTCGGGCCACGTTCACCGGGCCGGGCTGTTCACCTTGCAACGGGATGATGCGACACGCGGCATACCAGGAGTGGTAGGCGCCAGCGATGACTTCGAGGTGGCGTGCCACGCGGTGTGGTTCGCGCATCGATGCAGCCATGGCCACGATCGAGGGGAACTCCCCCAGGTGGGCCAGCAGTGCCGACTCGGTGTCGTGGGTCAACGTGGTGGCATCGAAGTCAAACAGCTCCCGGGTGATCTCGTGTGCTTCCGCGGTGCGGGAGGCGTTGCGCGACCGAGCGTGGGCGTATTGGACGTAGTAGACCGGGTTGTCGTTGGACCGCGAGCGCAGCAGCTCCGGATCAATAGCCATCGGCGAGTCGGCGGGGAATCGCGCTAACGAGTAGCGCAGCGCGTCTTTGCCCAGCCATTCGATGAGGTCCTTGAGCTCGATGATGTTGCCGGCGCGCTTGGAGAGCTTCGCTCCGTTGACGGAGATCAGCTGGCCGATGAGGATCTCGATGTTTTTCTCGGGGTCGTCACCAGCGCAAGCCGCGATGGCCTTGAGACGGCCCACGTAGCCGTGGTGGTCGGCTCCGAGCAGGTAGATCTTCCGGTCGAAGCCGCGGTCCTTCTTCGACAGGTAGTAGGCGGCATCGGCGGCAAAGTAGGTGGGCTCGCCGTTGGCGCGGATCAGCACTCGATCCTTGTCGTCACCGAAGTCGGTCGTGCGCAACCACACGGCGTCGTCCTGGTCCAGGATGTGGCCTTGCTCGCGCAGCCGATCCACAGCAGTGCCGATGGCGCCGGAGGTGTGCAGCTCGGTTTCGGAGAACCAGACGTCAAAGTCCACACCGAAGTCATCGAGGGTGGTCTCGATGTCGGCCAGCTGCAGCCGGTAGGCGTGCTCGCGCAGCACCGGCAAAGCGTCGGCTTCCGACAGGTCACGGACCTCTGGATGCTCGGCGACGATGCTGTCTGCCAGGTCCTGAACGTACTGGCCGGGGTACCCGCCCTCGGGCACGTCGTGTCCGTGCAGGCGGGCATAGACGGAGGCGGCGAAAGTATTCATCTGACTGCCGGCGTCGTTGATGTAGTACTCGGTGGTCAGCGTGGCACCCGAGGCGCGCAGCAGGCGGGCGATGGCGTCGCCCAGGGCGGCCCAGCGGGTGTGTCCGATGTGCAATGGACCGGTGGGATTGGCTGAGACGAACTCCATATTCACTGTCTCGCCGCGCAAGGTGTCGTTGGTGCCGAACGCCGCCCCGGCCTCGACGATGGTCCGGGCCAGCTGTCCGGCAGCGCCGGCGGCCAGTGTGATGTTGATGAACCCGGGCCCGGCAATGTCCACGGATTCGATTCCTTCCTGGGCGGTCAGACGCTCGGCCAGTGCACCAGCGAAGTCTCGCGGGTTCATTCCGGCCCGCTTGCCCAGCTGCAGTGCAATGTTGGTGGCCCAGTCGCCGTGGTCGCGGTTCTTGGGTCGCTCCACCTTGACCGTTGCGGGTACGTCGACGGTGATATCACCGGCGGAAACGGCGTCTTGAAGGCAGGCCACGATCACTGCGGAAAGTTCTTCTGGAGTCACCCGCCCCAGTCTAGTCACCCGAAGCGTTGTCACTACATTTCACGACACCTCGTGACAGCCGTCATGCCGCTGGTGTGGATCCGCGCGTCTGCAATGGGAGCGAAAGTGCGATAGAGTATTCAGGTCCCACCGGGACCCCCGCCTCCATAGCTCAGGGGATAGAGCGTCTGCCTCCGGAGCAGAAGGCCGTAGGTTCGAATCCTACTGGGGGCACCACCTCTCTTGCGTCTGGCGTTCTGTTTTTCACTCCCCGCTTCTGCTACGAGGAATCCCGCTATGCTGTGAGCATGGCCACACCTGTTTCTGGTACCAGCACCTCCAGCATCGTCGAAGCCTCGCATGTGGCCTGGGATGACTGGGTTTCCGCCCTCGACCATCATGGCGCTCGGGATAAACCCCACGCCGAGATTGCACAGCTGGCGCAACACATGATCACCGGCGATGATCCCGATACCCATCTGAGCATTCCAGAGGATGCGAAAATTCACAGCAGCCCGGGTTGGTGGGCTCAAGGCGTCACGGTCGCGTATGAACAGCACATCGGTCGCCGAGCTCCGGGGCAGCGTGCCGACGGAACCTTCGAAGCATCTGCATCCAGGACGTTGCCTGTCCTTCGCGAAGCACTGTTGCCCGAGATACTGAGCTGGTTGGAGACGTTGTTGAAATCTCCCGAATTTCCCAGTGCCCCGGCCGGTGAACCCCGCGTCTCCTCCACAGAGAAGCGCGATAATTGGCGCGTATCCCTCACAGACGGAACCGCCGTGCTGGTCAGCGTCGAGTCCCGCACCGCGAAACAGGGCGAGCGTACCGCCGTGGTGGTTGCCCATTCCAAGATCACCCAGGCCGAAGCCATGGCAGAGTGGAAATCATTCTGGAAGCAATCGCTGTCTACCTTCGACCCTGCCCTGGGCGAGCCTCAGGGCTGACACATCTCGCCTGCTCGTCGTTACAGTGGAGGCACCGGTCGCCGTGCGGCGATCACGAGTCAGCAGCTGAGGTTCCCTGACTCACTAATGACCCCGACAGACGCGAAGGAGGATCTCCGTGGGCTTCCGCACACAGAATCCAAGCACCGGCGTGATTGAGCGCGAGTTCGACAACGCCACCGACGAGCAAATCGAACAGGCACTGACCACCACCGAGCGGGCCTATCGCGCATGGTCGGCTCGGCCCATGTCCGAGCGGGGAACTATCCTGCAGCGGGTCGCCGATCTCTTTGACGAACGCGCAGAGGACCTGGCCGCCATCGCCACCCGCGAGATGGGAAAACCGTTGCGCGAAGCCGTCGGCGAGGTCAAGTACGTGGCCCAGATCTTCCGCTATTACGCCACCGAAGGCGAAGAGCTTAGCAAAGACCAAGAGCTGCGCAATATCGACGGCACCCGGTGTCTGATTCAGCGCCGTCCGGTCGGCGGGTTGCTGGGCATTATGCCCTGGAACTTCCCGTACTACCAGGTGGCCCGATTCGCCGCGCCGAACCTGATGCTGGGCAACACCATCATCCTCAAGCACGCTGAAATCTGCGCGGCCTCCGCGCTCGCGATCGCCGAGCTGCTCCACGAAGCAGGAGTGCCTGAGGGCGTCTACCAGAACGTCTTCGCTACCCACGAGCAAATCTCCACCATCATCGCCGCGCCTCAGATCCAGGGGGTGTCGCTGACCGGGTCCGAGCGGGCCGGCGCCATTGTGGCCGAACAGGCCGGCAGGCATCTCAAGAAGGTCGTACTGGAACTCGGTGGCTCCGACCCATACATCATCCTCAGCTCGGACGATGTGGCCAAGTCCGCGAAGACCGCGCTGCGCACCCGGCTCTCCAACGCCGGCCAGGCCTGCACCTCCAATAAGCGGATGATCGTGATGGAGGATATCTACGACGAGTTCGTCGAATCACTCGTTGCCGAAGCCGAATCGCTGACCGCCGGTGATCCTGCCGCCTCGGAACGTGGCACCTATCCCCCGGTCTCATCGGAGTCGGCCGTAGAAGGGCTGCTGAGCCAGATCGCCGACGCCGCACAGAACGGCGCCACGATCCGCGTGGGCGGACAGCGCGAGGCACGAGATGGGTACTACGTCCAGCCGACGGTAATGACCGACATCACTCCGGCTGCACGCGCCTACCAGGAGGAGCTCTTCGGTCCGGTGGCCATGGTCTACAAGGTGTCTTCGGAAGAAGAAGCACTCACACTGGCCAACGACTCTGCGTACGGTCTGGGCGGCTCGGTGTTTTCCACGGACGTCGAGCAAGCCACACGGCTGGCAGAGCAGCTGGAGGTTGGCATGTCTCATGTGAACGGGTACAACACCTCCGGGGCCGACTTGCCCTTCGGCGGGGTCAAGCGCTCCGGCTATGGGCGCGAGTTGGGCCCGCTGGGCATGGACGAATTCGTGAACAAGCGGTTGTTCACCATCCGTGAGTCCTGACCTTCGGTAGGCCCGAAACGCATCGGCCCGGTCGGTGCGCTGCTGAGAAGCAGTGCACCGACCGGGCCGATGTCGTGGTGGAGCGATGTTCTTCCCTGTTGATCAGGGAATCAGCACGGACATACCCTCGTCTTTGCCAGCCATGGCTGCCTTACGGCGAGCGCGCATAGCCCGCAGCGGAGGCAGAATGAGTGCCGCCGCCGAGATGGCGAAAAGCACCAGGGCAATCGGCGAACCGAGGAATGCCTCCCATCCGCCACCGATGAGCGTTCGACGCAGGTTGGATTCAGCCAGCGGGCCCAAGATGAGTCCCAGCACAGCCGGGCCGGGCGGGAATCCGAAGCGGAGCATGAACAGTCCAACCAGGCCCATGATCAGCATCACCATCACGTCGAAGACAGAGTTGTTGATCGAGAAGGTGCCCACGATACAGAACACGAGGATGATCACCCACAGGTACTGGTTCTTCAGTTCCAGCAGCTTCACCATCGACTTCATGCGCACCAGGGAGACCGCCAGCGACAACACGGTCGCGATCAGCAGAATCATGGCCAGCGAGTAAACCAGCGAGGGATCGTTCGCGAACAGCGCCGGTCCGGGCTGGATGCCCCAGATCATCATGGATCCGATCAGCACCGCCATCACGGAGTCACCGGGAATACCCAGCGCCATCGTGGTCGTCACCGAGCCACCAATGGTGGCGGTGGAGGAGGTATCCCCCGCCGTAAGCCCTTCAATAGAACCCTTACCGAACTCGTGCTTGTTTTTGGACACGCGCTTGGCGTTGTCCCAGGCGATGATGCCGGCAATGTCACCACCGACGGCGGGCACGAGACCCACCACGGAGCCGGTACCAGCACCGACACCCATGGGCTTGAGTATGCGGCGGAAGGTAGCTCCATCAGGGAACCAGCGGCCCAGCTGCTGAATCGGCTTGATCTGCTTTTCGTTGCGTCGGTGCGTGATCATCTGGTTGAGCACCTCGGCCAGACCAAACAGACCAATAATCACCGGAATGAACGGAACCCCGCCGTTGAGCTCAAGGATGCCCAGGGTGAAACGCTGGTCACCGGTGATCGGATCACGCCCTACGGTGGCGAGGAACAATCCAAACATGCCGGCGATCAGGCCCTTGGTGATGCGTCCGGACGACACACCAATCATCATGGTCAGGCCGAAGACCACCAGAGCGAAAAGCTCCGGTGGACCGAATTCACGAGCCAGGCCGGCGATCGGGATCGCGAACAGGGCCAACAGGATCGTGCCGAAAACCATGCCGAACGCCGAGCCGAAGGCAGAGACGGTCATCGCTAGGCCGGCCTGACCGTTCTTCGCCATCGGGTAGCCATCAAAAGTGGTGGAAATCGATGACGGCGTGCCCGGGGTGTTGATCAGAATGGCGGGTACCCGGTCACCGAACTGGGCGGCCACGTAGATGGTCAGCAACACGGCCAGGCCCTGCAGCGGTTCCATGGTCAGGGTGAACCCGGAGGCCAGAGCGACCGCCATGGTGGCGGTCACGCCGGGGAAGGCACCCACCAGCATGCCGACGAGCATGCCCAAGCCGATGTAGATCAAAGTGTCCCAGCGCAACACCACGGAGGCGCCGTCCAGCACCGAATTCGCCAGTACCAGCTGCGAGCTGGCGGCGTGGAAGAGATCGGGGAGCATCCCCGTCATGAGTGGCTCGATCATAGCGGAACCCCCAAGAAAGTAATGAACAGCAGATGCAACACGGCTCCGATAATGATCGGAAATACCACCAGCGCCCGCCAGCCGCGCAACCCGTAGAGGGCCACGAGCAGGGCGGTCGCGGCGATGGTAATCAACCAGAACTGCAGCACGTTAAACAGCAAGACGTATCCGACCAGCACCGCGCCGGAGATCAGCAGGCGGCTTATGCCCCACCAGGTCATGTGATCAGGAATGTCGGCGGGCCGTACACCGCGCATCACGTTGGTCAGGATGAGCAGCCCGCCCATCACGATCATCGCGGTAGCGAGCATCGTCGGCCAGAATTGCGGCCCCAGTTCGCCGCGGTTGTGTGCCTGGATATTGCCAGTCATCACCAGCACCCAGATGCCCACGCCCACGGCGGCGGCCACCGGGATCAGCTCACGGAGCCGATAGGGGAGATTCTTCAGGAGAGGTTCCGCCTCCGGATGCCGAAGTTCTGCCAGCGTCGCCCCCTCCTCGGAGGGGGCGACGTCGGCGTCAGCATCTCGGACGACGGACTCGCGGGGCGAGTCAGTCATCGTCTTCTCGCTTTCACTCGGTGGACTGTGCCAATTCGATCCAGCGGCCGTGACGCTCTTCTTCTTCCTGGATGAAGGCGTCGAATTCCTCGGCGGAGGTGCCCAGCGGGATGAGGTTGGAACTTTCGATCACGTCGGTGTAGGCGGGATCCTGCGCGGCAGCCTGGATGGCTTCGCTGAGCACCGTCACGACGTCCTCGGGAGTGCCAGCCGGCACCACGATTCCGGTGAAGGAAGCGTTCTGCAGGTCTACGCCCTCTTCAGCGGCGGTGGGCACGTCAGGTAGCTCTTCCAGCCGCTCCTCGGTGAGCACGGCGAGGTAACGCATTTCTCCGCCGTCGACCTGGGCCTTCTGGGAGCCCACGGCGTCGATGGAGAAGTCCACGTCACCGGCCGCAGCAGCGGCAATGGAGGGAGCCGAACCGTCGAAGGGGACGTTGGTCAGCTCAATGTCGGCCAATTCCTGCAGCCCTTGGGCCGGGTTGTCCCACACCGAGCCCACACCGGGAGATGAGTAAGTGACCTCGCCCGGACGCTCCTTGGCATCGTCGATGAGATCCTGCAGGGTCTCGTAGGGACTGTCCGAGCGCACGGCAATGGCGCCCGGGCCGGAGATGATCTGAGAGAGGAACTCATAGTCATCCGGAGAGATGTCGTAGTCCATGAACTGCAGAGTGGCAACCTCGGCCCCGACCATGGACATGTTGTAGCCGTCCGGTTCCTGTTCCTTCAGCCAGTTGTAGCCGACGGAGCCATTGGCACCCGGACGGTTCTCGACGACGACGTTGACGCCGAGCTCGTCCTCGAGCAGTGGGGCGATGGTGCGTGCCGAGAGGTCACCGGAGCCACCGGCCTGCCATGGCACGATCAGGCGCAGATCCTTCGTGGGAAATTCGGAGTCTTCTTCCCCACCGCCGTTATTGCTGGCGCAGGCGCTCAGAGCCAGGCCGGCGGTGGCTGCCAGAGCGATGGTGGTGATCAGGGACCGGCCCCGGCGCGATGTGCGATTCAACATGACGTTCCTCCAAGAAAGGGCGATGTGATGTGTGGGTGTGTTGTCGCGTGTCTGACCCCGCCTACGCTGTGCCATCGGTATGAATGAACATCCAATACAACCGGTTGCAAACGTGATCTGAGTCACAACATGATGATGAACCAGCTTGCCACGACCACCCGGGTCAGGTCACACAATTGCCAAAAGTTGCCAAGCATGACCGATTGTGACGGCCGCCACTCCGCGCTGTTCCCGGCGGAATGGACAGATCCTGGCAACGCATGGCAATATCCACTCAACTGAGTTAGGCGCGTCACACCGCTACCACCACCGCTCGCCCGGGAAGGGTCACCGGAGATGACACGCACAGCCGATCAGGATCCCTCCGCAGCCGAACGGGTACTGTTGCGCGATGTCGCCGACGCCGCCGGGGTGGCGCTGTCCACGGCGTCTCGGGCCTTCACCCAGCCGGACCGGGTGAACTTTCAGACCGTCGAGCACATTATGGCCGTCGCCGCCCGGTTGGGATATCGCCGCGAACCTGCACGGGTGACGCCGGCCCGCACCATGTCGCGCACCCTGTATCTGCTCGTGCAGGACAGCGCTAATCCGTTCTTCACGGATCTGGTCAAAGGCGTGGTCCGTCAAGCCAAGGCCGCTGGCTATCTGGCTGTCGTTGGTGACGCCGAAGAAACTCCGGCCATGGAACAGGTCCTCATCGAGCGGGTATCGCGTGCCGTCGACGGCATCATTACCTCGGCACGGTCCACTTCGGATACAGAAATGCGCGAACTGGCTCGTCACCAACCCCTGGTGATGTTCAACCGGGAGGTGGTCGGTGTCAGTTCGGTCATCGCCGGTACCTCCGAAAGTTCGCATCAGCTCATCGAGCACCTGCACGCCTTGGGGCACCGTCGCGTGGTGTACTGCGCCGGGCCGAACAATAGCTGGACCAATCTACAACGCTGGCGTGCACTGCATCACGGAGCGCGGAAACTCGGTATGACGATCATCCGCACCGGACCTTTCTCTCCCAACTACGATCAGGGGCCAGTGGCCGGAGAGATCGCCGCTGCGCACCGTCCCACCGCGATCGTGGCGTTCAATGATCAACTGGCGATTGGGATGATCCGCCACTTCGTGCGCCGCGGGGTACAGGTACCCGAGGACCTCTCCATTACCGGCTACGACAACACCTACGGGGCGAGCTTCGTACATTCGGGGCTGACCTGCTTGGACGCACCCGTTGAGGAGGCTGGTCGGGCCGCGGTGGATTTGTTGTTGACCCAGATCGGCGGGGACACCCGGCCCCGCACCATCCGGCTCCCTTCCCCCTTGCGGGTGCGTGGCTCCACCGGACCAGCTCCAGCGGGCTGAACGACGTTGACGACGCGCCACACTCGGTAGAATCGGGGTCATCATGTCCGATTCCGCAGCCCAGCCGAACCACGGCTCCGCCCCCGCCCCGTCGCGCAGCATCACCTTTCCCGAGCATCTGCCCGTCTCTGCTCGGCGTGACGACATCATCGCCGCCTTGGCCGAGCACCAGGTGATCATCGTGGCCGGCGAGACCGGATCGGGCAAGACCACCCAGTTGCCCAAAATGTGTCTTGCCTTGGGCCTGGACGAACACGGGATCATCGGACACACCCAGCCGCGCCGCATCGCTGCCCGCTCGGTGGCCGAACGCATCGCCGAGGAGCTCGGTGAGGACATCGGATCCACCGTGGGATACCAGGTGCGTTTTACCGCCGAAACGTCCGAGGACACCCGGGTCAAGGTGATGACCGACGGCATTCTGCTGGCCGAGATCCCGCATGATCCGCTGCTAAAGCGCTACTCGGTGATCATCATCGACGAGGCCCACGAGCGCAGCCTCAACATCGACTTCCTCCTGGGCTATCTCAAGCGGATCCTGCCGCAACGCCCGGACCTGAAAGTCATTGTCACCTCGGCCACGATCGACCCAGAATCGTTCGCCGCGCACTTCGCCACCGGCGTGGATGCGGAAGGCGAACCGGAACCGGCACCCATTATCGAAGTCTCCGGGCGAACCTTTCCAGTGGAGATCCGGTACCGGCCGCTCACTGAGTCTGATTCTCCTCACGGTGACGACGACGCTGCAGAGCGTGGCGGCGGCCACGACGAGGAATCCCGCGATCCGGTGGACGCCGTGGGCGACGCCGTCGAGGAGCTCGCCGCCGAACCGGATGGCGACATTCTGGTGTTCTTCCCGGGCGAGCGCGAAATCCGCGATGCGGCCGAAGCGCTGGCGCCGCGGCTGGCAGCACATCCGCGCCTGTCCACCACCGAGATTCTGCCCCTGTACGGTCGGCTGTCGATGGCCGAGCAGCACCGGGTGTTCCGTCGCGGAGGCAAGCGACGGATCGTATTGGCCACCAATGTGGCGGAGACGTCGCTGACCGTACCCGGCATCAAATATGTCGTCGACACCGGCACCGCCCGCATTTCCCGGTACTCCCACCGCACGAAGGTGCAGCGGCTGCCCATCGAACGCATCTCCCAGGCCAGCGCGGCTCAGCGTTCCGGGCGGTCCGGGCGTACCAGCGACGGCATTGCCATCCGCCTGTACTCTCAAGAGGATTTCGAGGCGCGCGCCGAGTTCACCGATCCGGAGATTCTGCGCACCAACCTGGCCGCCGTCATCCTGCAGATGCTGCACCTGGGGGTGGCAAAAACCCCGAAAGACATCGCCGACTTCCCCTTCCTACAGCCCCCGGACACCCGCCAAATCACCGACGGCGCCACGCTGCTCACCGAACTGGGCGCGCTGAACTCGGGAGCACCCGGGTCAGGGTCCCAAGGCACCATCACCTCCCTGGGCCGTTCCCTGGCCCGGCTACCCGTGGATCCGCGACTGGGCCGAATGATCTTGGCCGCCCACGAGCTGGGCTGCACCCGCGAGGTCATGGTCCTCGCCGCCGCGCTGACCATTCAGGATCCCCGCGAGCGTCCCACCGAACACCGGGCCCAGGCCGATGAGCTCCACGCCCGGTTCCGAGACGATGCCTCGGATTTCTCCTCGGTCTTGAATCTGTGGTCGTATCTGCGCACCCAGCAGAAGGAGCTCTCCGGCAACCAGTTCCGCAAGATGTGCCGGGCCGAGTTCATCAACTACCTGCGGGTGCGCGAATGGCAGGACCTGGTGCAGCAGTTGCGCCAGTTGGCCTCACAGATCGGCATCAAGGTCTCCCCCGGCCCCCTCGACGCGGTGGCAATGCACGAACCAGTGCACCGGGCGCTGCTCACTGGACTGCTCTCCCACATTGGCTCCTGGGATGAGCGCAAACGGGAATACCAGGGAGCCCGCGGCACCCGGTTCGCAGTGTTCCCCGGCTCCGGGCTGTTCAAGAAGCGCCACGCCTTTGTGATGGCCGCCGAGCTGGTGGAAACCTCCCGGTTGTGGGCCCGCATGGTGGCCGCGATCGAACCGGAATGGATCGAACAGGCCGCCGGCTCCCTGGCCAAGCACACCTACTCCGAACCACACTGGTCTCGTCGTCAGGGTGCCGCCATGGCCCGCGAGCGCGTCACCGTCCTGGGGGTGACCATCGCGGTGGACCGGCTGGTGCGTTTCTCCCGTGTTGACCGCACCGAGGCTCGCGCGATGTTCATCCAGCACGCGCTGGTGGAGGGTGACTGGCAGAGTCGACACCATTTCGTGGCGCGCAACGAACAGGCGCTACGCGAGGTAGAGGAGTTGGAAACCCGACTGCGCCGTCGGGACCTGCGCATCAGCGACGAGGACCTGTTCCGGTTCTACGACGAGCGGGTTCCGGCCTCCGTGGTCTCACAGCGTCACTTCGATTCCTGGTGGAAGAAGGAACGCCACCGGAATCCTGAGTTGCTGGATCTGGATCCGAAGGCACTCATCCAGGCCGAGCCAGAAGACCTCGACACCGATCTCTTTCCGACCGTGTTCACCCATCCCACCGGCTCGGGTGACGTGGAGCTCGCACTGGACTACGCGTTCAATCCCAGCGTGACCACGGAAGGATCCGGCACCGACGGGGTGACGGTCACCATCCCGGTGGTGTTGCTCAACCAGATGGACCCGCAGCGCTTCGCTTGGCTGATCCCGGGCCTGCGCGTCGAACTGGTCACCGCACTCATCCGTGCCCTGCCCAAGGCGGTGCGCAAACAGGTGGTGCCCGCTCCCGACGTCGCCGCGCGCGCCGTAGCGATACTCGACGCCGAGTTCGACCCGGCCCATGATGAGCTCCTTGCGTCGCTGAGCACCGTACTGCGTCGGCTGAAATCGGTGGTGATCAGTAAAGATCAGTGGAATCCGGCGGCGGTGCCGGAGCATCTGCGCATGACCTACCGCGTGGTGGATGATCGCTCCGCGGTGGTCGGCGTGGGCGAGAATCTCGAAGACCTGCAGGCCCGGCTTTCCAATGCCAACCGCACCGCCATTGCCGCATCCCTAGCCGAGGCGGGCCTGGCGACGCGCGACGGCACCCGTGGCCCAGCTCAGTCTTCCGCGCCCCGACCGACCCCGGGCGCTGCGGCTCAGCGCGGCGCACAGAAGCGGAGCAAGGGCAACACCAACAGCCGAGCCGGGACGCCCGCCTATACTCCGCGGCACGGGCTGACCTCCTGGGACGTGGGCGATCTCTCGCGCAGCGTGAAAACGTCGGTCCCCGCCGGCTCCGGCACCCAGGAAATCACCGGCTACCCGGCGCTGCGCGCGGAAACCCTCGAGGATGGTTCCCCGGCGGCGGGGCTGATCATCACCCGCACCACAGGCGAGCAGCGCCAGGTGCACCGCCGCGGGGTGACCGCCCTACTGCGGGCCACCGTGCCGAATCCACAGCGGTACGTGCTTGATCACCTCAACCACCAGGAGAAGCTCACCTTTTCCCAGAGCCCGCACGGCTCCGTCGATTCGTTGATTGCGGACTGCACCACGGCAGCTATCGACGCGCTGTTGCCCGCTGATGATGCGCTGCCGTTCACGGAACGGGACTTCTCGGCCCTAGGTGAGCAGGTGCGGGCCGAGCTGATCGAGAAGGTCTTCGCGGTCACCCGCGTCGTCGAGCAGTCCTTGCGGCTGGCAGCTCAGGTGCGCAAACGGGTGAAGGCCACGCGCTCGCTATCGCTGGCGGCGGCGGTGTCGGATCTGCGTGCTCAGGTGGATCAGCTGATCTATCCGGGATTCGTGGCGGAGACGGGCTGGCGGCATCTACAGCATCTGCCCCGGTACTTACAGGCCATGCTCACCCGGTTGGACCGGCTGGATGCCGGCGGTCAGTTGCAGCGCGACGGGCTGAACATGCAGGTGGTCCAGGGGCTGGAAGATCAGTTCGACGACGCCGTCGCCGCCGTGCCCGAGTCCATCCCGGTGCCGAACGAGCTTGCCGAGGTGCGCTGGCTCATCGAGGAGCTACGGGTCAGCTTCTTCGCCCAGAATCTGGGCACCGCCGTCTCGGTGTCAGAAAAACGGGTACGCCAGGCCCTGCAGGGGGCCCAGCGTAGCTGACCGGCTCAGCCTGCGGGCTTAGGCCTGCGGGACGGTGGCTTCGTGGCCCTCCGCCCGCAGTTGGGCGCGCAGTTTCTCGGCGGCGGCGTCCAGATCAGCCGGGTCCGGGTGGTTGTCCACGGTGTCCAGGTCGAAGTCGGACAGGGAGTTCGAGGGCCAAACGTGCACGTGCAGGTGCGGCACCTCGTAGCCAGCCAGCATCAGGCCGGCTCGAGCCGCACCGAAAGCGGTGCGCTGGGCCGCACCGATGGTGTGCGCCACCGTCATCAGGTGCTGGACCAGCTCGGGGCTGGCGTCAGTCCAAAGGTCGATCTCCTCGCGCGGCACCACCAGGGTGTGTCCGGCCGCGAGCGGGCCGATGGAGAGGAACGCCACGCAGGTCTCGTCTTTCCAGACGAACCGGCCCGGCAGGTCGCCGTCGATGATGCGGGTGAACACGGTGGGCATGAGGTACCTCCTGGATCGTGGCTTCGGTGATCGCTCTCAGTGTCTCAAATCCGGTGCCGGTGCGTCAGGGTTGGTTGATGGTGGCAGGCTGGGAGTCATCGCCGGTGGCGACCGGACGCCCCGAGGTGTTGCACCAGGCCGACCAGGACCCCGGATACAGTGCGGCCTCAATGCCGGCCAGGTTCAGGGCCAGAATCTCTGCGGCGGCGGTGACACCGGAACCGCAGTAGGACACCACCGGGGTGGATTCGTCCACGTTCAGCCGGGCGAAATGCTCGCGCAACTCCTCGGCGGGGCGGAACCTGCCCTCAGGCGTCATCAGTTCAGCGATCGGCACCGAGATCGCGCTGGGAATGTGGCCTGCCACCGGGTCCATGGGCTCGGATTCGCCGCGGAACCGCTCAGCAGTGCGAGCGTCCATCACCACACCGGTCTCCGCCACGGCCTCAACTTCGTCGGTGTCAACCACCGGCATCTTGCCCCAGGAGGTGTGAGCATCGCCCAGCACAGGAAGCACCTCACCGGCCTGCTGTGGCAGATCGGCGTCGCGCCAGGCGGCCAAACCGCCGTCAAGCACGTAGACCTTATCGAAGCCGGCGTGGCGCAGCAGCCACCAGGCCCGCGGTGCGGCCGCAGAGAAGACGTCGTCGTAGACCACCACGGTGTCGCCGTCGTTGATCCCGAGCATGCGGGCCGAATCCGTGAAGCGCACCGGGTCCGGCAGCGGGTGCCGTCCCAGGGTGGGGGCGCCGTGACCGGAGAGTTGGCCCGACATCGAGACGAACACCGCGCCCGGAATATGACCCTGCCGGTACTGCTCGTGGCCCTGCCCCGGGGCCTGCACCGACCAGCGCACGTCCAGAATCACCAGATGGCCGGGCTCCGGGATGGCCTCGGACGCAGCGAAACCGGTGGCCGGCTGCGCGGCGGGCTCACCGGGAGGGGCCATCCCCAACCAGCCGGCCAGGGTGTGGGCATCGATCAGCACCGCCGGCGGCTTGCTGCGCCGCCGTCCGCTCGTCGAACTCACCTCATCCATGTCTTCTCCCCCTCGGTCAGCACGGTCAGTTCCGCGCCATAGCGCTGCGCGAAAGCCTCCACCTGCTTCAGGTAAACCCCACGGCCGACGCCGCTGAGCAGCGCATCGTGGATCGGGATCACCTGGCGGGGGCGGACGGCGATGATGAAGTCCAGGGTCTCGGCGAGCCGGGCCCAGGGCGCGCTGACCGGGACCAGCAACGTGTCCAGCCCGGTCAGTTCCGGCACCACATAGGCGTCGCCGGGGTGATAGAGCCGCTCGTCGATGAGGTAGCCGAGGTTGGCCACCACCGGAATCTGGGGGTGGATGACGGCGTGCTGACCGCCGAGCACCCGAATGCGGAATCCAGCCCGCTCCAGCTCGTCGCCGGGTTCGGCCACCAGCAGCTGGGCGGAGAGCTCGTTTTCGCTCGCCGCACCCAGTGCGCTGATCACCGCGGGCGGGGCGGTGAGCGTGGCCTCCGGGTGGTCATTCAGCCACTGCAACACCGGCGCCGCATCAAGGTGGTCTGCGTGCTCGTGAGTCACCAGCACATGCTCGGCGCCGTCCAGGGCCACGGAGAGGTCGGTGAACGCCCCGGGGTCGATGACCAGGCTTCGCCCATCACGGTGCAGGCTGATACAAGCGTGCCCGTGCTTGGTGATGTGCGGGGGCGACGACGTCGAAGGTGGAAGCACTCCCCTACATTATCGCGAGATTCCCGATCGTGGTACGTCTCTGACTGGTAGCCTGGTGGTCGACCAAACAGAAGGGGCCACACCACCGATGACCACAGGTTCCGGCGAGCGTTCGGCCATCACCGGCCGCGTGACCCGCCAGAAGAAAGCCATCCTCGCGGGGCTGGAGTCGTCCACCGATTTCCTGACCGCCCAAGAGCTGCATGGTTTGCTCCGCGAGCGCGGCGATTCCGTGTCGCTGGCCACCGTGTATCGGGTGCTGCAGCAGATGGTCGCGGCCGGCGAGGTGGATATTCTCCCTCAGGACGACGGTGAAGCTCTGTTCCGCCAGTGCGCTTCCACGGGGCATCACCATCATCTGGTGTGCCGCCGTTGTGGAGCCACCGTGGAAATCGAAGCCCCGACTGTGGAGCACTGGGCCTCACGGGTGGCCGATGAGCACGGCTACACCGAGGTCGAACACACCCTGGAAATCTACGGGCTTTGCCCCGCCTGCGCGGCCCTGCCCCGGGACTCCTCGAACTAGCAGTTCTCGTGCGGCGGGTCCACCAACGCCGAGGCCGGTGAGTGCAGCGCCCCCAGCCCGTACACCGTCTCCAGGTGCTCGCGGGTCAAGACCTGTTCAGGGGGGCCGGAGGCCACCACGGAGCCGTTGAGCAACAGCACATGATCGGCCGCTGCCGCTTCATCCAAGTCATGGGTGGTGAGCACCACTGAGTGGCCGTGCTCGGTTTCGGCGTGCACGACGTCGTCGATAATTCGCTTGGAGACGATATCCAGCCCGGTCATCGGTTCATCCAGCATCAGAATCTCGTGCCCCTGGGCCACTCCCTGCGCCACGTACACGCGCTGCCGCTGCCCGCCGGAAAGCTCTTCTAAATGCCGGTGCGCCAGGTCCTCAATATTCATCAGCCCCATCGCATCCTTCACGGCCTTGCGGTCGTCCGCGCCGAAAGGTTTGAACCAGCCGCGGGTGGAGAAACGCCCCATGCGCACCACATCGCGCACGGTGAGCGGCGTGCCCACCGGGTACACCACGGACTGCATCACGTAGGAGATCCGGGGGCGCATCTGTTCCACGGAGGCTCCCAGCACCTGAATCCGTCCCGCCGACGGCTCCAGAATGCCGGCAATCGCCTGCAGCAGGGTGGACTTACCGGAGCCGTTGGGGCCGATGACCGCGGTCACCCCACCAGCGGGCAGGGTGAAGGAGCTGGAGTCCAGGGCCAGGTGGCTACCGTGCATCAAAACGATGTCTTCGGCCTGCACTAGGTGCTGCGTGCTCATGAGACTACCTCTCCGTGAGTCGGATTTTCGCGCTGGTCCACCGGTTGCGCCACCGGGGAACGGTCGCTCAAGAGACGGCGTCCACCAGCACCGTTCGAAAAACGACGACGGCGCACCAGCCGCACCACCTCGCGCACCGCCAGCACCACGAAGAACAGCACCACCGGCACCAGCGACATCGACGCCGAGGCGGCGGTACCCGCGTAGAAGCTGATCAGCAACCCGACCCACACCGCGAGCAGGCCGATAGCCACCGAGACGGCGATCATGATGGGCACGGTGCGCGACACCAGCGCCGCAGTGGCCGCCGGGCCCACGAGCAAACCAAAGACCAACAGGGTGCCCACCGCCTGGTAGGAGCCGATCACCGCGGTGGCGATGAGCATCAACAGCATCCAGTGAGTGAACTGCGGGCGCATCCCCAGCGACTGGGATTTTGCTGGCGAGAACGACAACACCATCAGCGGCCGGTAGAGCAACAGCGACAACACCACCACGATTCCGGCGAACACCGCCTGAATCGCGATGTCGTCCCAGCTGACCCCCAGGGCATCACCGAAGAGTATGGAGGTCAGCGAACCGGTGTAGGAATCTGCCTTCGAGATGATCACCACGCCCAGGGCCATCATGCCGACGAAGAGCAAACCAATGGAGGTGTCCTCCTTCAGCGAGGTGGACCGGTAGATCAGCTCCATCCCCGCCACCATCACCAGCGCGGCAATACCCGCGCCGAGATACGGGGAGAAATCGAACAGCACCGCCGCCGCGAGCCCGGGCACCACACCGTGAACGAACGCGTCGCCGAAGAAGCTCATGCCGCGCAGCACCAGCCACACCCCGACGATCGAGCACATCAGGGCCGCGATCATTCCGCCCCACAGGGCGCGCTGTTGGAAGCCGAGGGTGAAGGGCTCGGTGAGCCAGGTGATCAGATCCATCGAGCCTCAGTCCTGTGCCGCGCCCAGGGCCTCGGCCAGGGTGCGTGCATTGTATTCCAGGGCTTCCGCGTAGGTCTCTGCCTCGGAGCCGGGCTCGCCCAGGCCACCTTCATAGAGCTGGACCAGCGGCGCCTCCCCGCCACTCTCGTCGGCCAGGGTTTCGATCAGCCGGTTGGAGGTCTGCACTGAGGTGATCAGCGCGTCCACGCCCTCGGCATCAATCTCTGCCGAGAGCCGGGCCAGGTCCTGAGACGACGGCTCGCCGTCAGTGGAGCCACCGGGCACAACGACGGCAGTGATCTCCAGGCCGTAGGCGTCAGCGAAGTAGTTGTAAGCAGCGTGGTCGGTCATCAGCGTGCGCTGATCTTCCGGTATCTCGCTGAACATCTCGATGATCGATTCGTGGGTCTCCATGAGCTGCGCAGAGGTCTCGGTGGCACAGTCGCGGTAGGTGTCATCGCCGGTAGCCTCGGCCAGCTCGTCGCCGATCAGCTCGGCGGCGGTGGCCATCCGGGACACATCCATCCAGACGTGAGGATCCGTGCCCGAATGGTTGTGCCCCACCTCGCCTTCGTCCTCGTCCTCGTCCTCGTGGCGATGGTCGTCTTCATCGTGGCTATGACCGTCATGGGACGCGAAGGGTAGCGGATCCAGCTGCGGAGCTACCTCCACCACGTTCACGCCATCCTCCACGGCGGTATCCAACGCGGACACCATGCTGGCCTCGAGTCCGAGACCGTTGGCCACCACCAGCGGTGCCTGTGACATCTCGGCGATTTCCGAGGAGCTGGGCGCGAAGACGTGAGGATCGTCGCCGGGGCCCATCAGCGTCTGGGTCTGGGCGTCCGCGCATTCGGTGATCTCGGAGGTGATCGAGCCCAGCTGCGTTGTCGTCGCGTAGGCCACGGTCTCGCCTTCGGCTTCGCTGCCAGCATCACCGGAACCGCCGCCACACCCCGCCAGCAGCAGGGCACCGATCGTGGCACCTCCGAGGGTGATTCCCCACCGTGGACGAGAGATGGTCATGACGTCAGCTCCTGTACGAACGAATCGGCCCGCGGTACCTCCGCGGGCCGATCCTAAGCTATCACACTGCGAACGGTTCTCAATAACGCCTGCGGGGCGCGTTGGCTTGCGTCGCATCGTGGATTTCGCCGACCAGGATTTCCAGGACGTCCTCCAAGAAGAGCACGCCCACGGTCTGGCCGTCGGCCGAAATCACCCGAGCCATATGCGATCCGGTGCGCTGCATCAAACTCAGCGCGTCCTCGATCTCCTCGGAGGCATCCACATTGGCCATCGAGCGCACCTTGGTCAGCGGAATCGGTTCCCGGCTGCGTTCCGCCGAGATCGTCATCACGTCTTTCAGGTGCAGATAGCCCAGGTAGGTCCCATCGTCGTTCTCCAGCACAAACCGGGAGAAGCCGGTCTTGCGCACGGCTTCTTCGAAGTCGGCCGGGGTGCCACCCGCAGGCAAGGTGATCACCCCAGAGTCGGGGACCATCACCGACCCGGCGGTGTGGGCGGTGAATTCCAGGGCGCCGGCCAAGAGGCCCGAACTGTCCTCCACGAGACCGGTCCGCGTGGACTCGGCCACAATGGACTGGACCTCCTCGAGAGTAAAGCTGGAATTCACTTCGTCCTTGGGTTCCACGCGCATGGCCCGCAGCACAATGTTGGCCATCCAGTTCATAAACCAGATCACCGGGCGCAGCGCCTTCTCCAACCACACCAGCGGCGGAGCCAGCAACATCACGGCTTTATCGGCCATGGAGACGGCGGCGTTCTTGGGCACCATCTCTCCGAAGGTCACATGCAGGAAGGTCACGATCAGCAGGGCGAACACGAACGCGGTGATATCCGCCGCGGCTGCCGGAATGCCGATGGCCTCCAGCGGAATCACAAACAGGTGGTGAATCGCCGGTTCGGAGATGTTCAGAATCAGCAGGGAGCAGACGGTGATGCCGAGCTGACAGATCGCCAGCATCTGGGAGACATGCTCCATGGCGAACAGGGCCGTCTTCGCCCGCTTGTGGCCAGCCTCAGCACGCGGCTCGATCTGCGAACGGCGCGCCCCCATGACGGCGAATTCGCCGCCAACGAAGAACGCGTTGCCTATCAGCAGCACGACCAGCCAGATCAGTCCCATCAGATCGGAGCTCATCGGGCGACCTCCTTGCTGCCGTGATCACCGTGGGCGTCGTCAGAATCCGGGCCGGAGTCCGGAATGAACTTCACCCGGTCAATACGCCGACCGTCCATCCGCTCCACCCGCAGCCGACCACCATCGACGTCGACCACGTCACCGACCGAGGCCACCCGACCCAGCTGGGCCATGATGTAGCCGCCGACGGTTTCATAGGATCCGTCTTCGGGGATGGTCAGACCAGAAATCTGCGTGCCCACTTCATCCGGACGCAACAACGCCGGGAAGTACCACTTGCCGGACGCCGTCTGAAGCACCCCGGGGGTAATGCGGTCGTGCTCGTCGGACACCTCGCCGACGATCTCCTCCACGAGATCCTCCAGTGTCACCACACCGGCGGTGCCACCGTATTCGTCTTCCACCACGGCCATCTGCAGGCTGGCCTGGCGTAGTTCGGTGAGCAGCTGATCCAAGTGCACGGTTTCGGGGACGCGGGCGACGTCGGTCATGATCGCTGCCGCCATCACCTCACCGCGCTTCTCACGCGGCACGGCCACGGCCTTCTTGACGTGCAAGACGCCGCGGATGTCGTCTGATGAGTCATTGATCACCGGGAAACGGGAGTACCCGGTGCGGCGAGCCACTTCCAGGACGGCGTCGATGTTGTCGCCGGTTTCCACGGTCTCCATGCGGATACGCGGTGTCATCACGTCGGCGGCCGAGCGCTCGGAGAACCGCAGCGTACGGTCAACGAACGTCGCCGTCTTGACATCCAGCGTGCCCATTTCGGCCGAACGTCGCACCAACGAGGACAGCTCCTCCGGGGTACGCGCTCCGGAGATTTCTTCCTTGGCTTCCAGGCCCATGGTGTGCAGGACTCGGTTGGAGAAGCCGTTGAGCAGGAAGATCGCGGGCTTGAACACGGCGGTGAAGACCAGCTGCGGACGGGCCAGGGCGCGACCCACCGACATCGCACGGGCGATGGCCAGGTTCTTGGGGATCAGCTCGCCGATCAGCATCGACAGGAAGGTCGCCACGATCATGGCGATCACCAGCGATACGGACGACGCCGCAACACCAGTGAGGCCAGCATTCTCCAGCGGCCCGGCGAGCAGCCGCCCCAGGGAGGGCTCCATCATGTAGCCGGTGAGCAACACGGTCAGGGTGATACCAAGCTGACATGCGGAGAGCTGAGTGGAAAGGGTCTTCAAGCACTTAAGCAGGGGCTCAGCACCTTTATCCCCGTCATCCACGAGGCGCTGGACGGTCGGAACGTCCAGCGCGATCATGGAGAATTCAACGGCAACGAAGAACCCGTTACCGAATATCAGCAGGAGGCCGACGGCGAGGAGTATCCATTCCACCGTCACCACCTGCCTTGGCTAGAAAGATACAAGCAGGGGCAACTAGAGGGCTCCGTTCCCGCAGCGGAAGCGCTGCGGCCATGTGCGGAGGCACCAGATCGGTGTCTATGCATAGCAGAATGATACACGCCGGATCCGGGGGGTGATCACCAGGATTGCACCACGGGGCGACCCTCTTCGTATCCGGCCGCCGATTGGACGCCGACGACGGCACGATCCCGGAATTCCGAGAGGTTGGTTGCACCGGCGTAGGTCATCGAGGAGCGCAACCCGGCGGTGATGCCGTCCAGCAGGTCCTCCACCGAGGGACGCTGCGGGTCCAGATACATCTTGGAGGAGGAAATCCCTTCTTCAAACAGTGCCTTTCGGGCCCGGTCGTAGGCGCCCTCGCTGCGGGTACGGTTCTGTACCGCGCGGGCCGAAGCCATCCCGAAGTTCTCCTTGTATCGGCGCCCATCACTGTCGGTGAACAAGTCGCCGGGTGACTCATAGGTACCGGCGAACCAGGAGCCAATCATCACCTGGGAGGCGCCAGCGGCCAGGGCCAGGGCGACGTCGCGGGGGTAGCGCACTCCCCCGTCCGCCCACACGTGCTTGCCGAGTTCGGCTGCGGCTTGGGCGCATTCATAGACGGCCGAGAACTGGGGACGTCCCACCGCCGTCATCATGCGGGTGGTGCACATGGCGCCCGGGCCGACACCGACCTTCAGAATGTCGGCACCGGCCTCCACGAGATCTCGGACGCCATCCGCCGAGACTACGTTCCCGGCCACGATCGGCACGGGCAGATCCCGGACCGTGCGCAGCGCTTCCAACATTTTCGCCTGGTGGCCGTGAGCTGTGTCGACCACGAGCACGTCGACGCCGCCGGAGACCAGGGCCTCAGCCTTACCGCGCACGTCACCATTGATGCCGACCGCCGCAGCCACCCGCAGCGCTCCGGCCTGATCCAGCGTGGGCTCGAAGATACCCGAACGCAAGACCCCACCCGGGGTGAGCACACCCACCAGGTTTTCGCCGTCCAGCACCGGCACATAGGTGGCCTGGGCAGCGTGGAAGCGTTCGTACAGGGTCTCAAAGACCGACTCCTCGCCCGCACCGCCGTCGAGCTCTGACACCTCGAGGGTGAGAGCTGGCTGGCGCATCACGGAGGCGATGGACGCAAAATGATCCAGTTCTTCACAGTCTTTGACGCGTACGACACCCACCAGCGTCGCTCCGGTCTCGGTCTGGCGCACGATGCACACCGAATCGTGATTGCGCTTAGAGGAAAGGTGGTGAACATCCAGCACCCGGTCGTCTTCACTCAGGGTCAGCGGGGTCTCCACGACGGCGTGTCGGGACTTCACCCAGGAGGTCACATCCTGGATCAGCTCGACGGGAACGTCCTGAGGAAGCACCGCGAGTCCCCCGCGCCGGGCCATCGTCTCAGCCATGCGTCGTCCCGTCACGCCGTTCATGTTGGCGGCAACAAGCGGGATCGTCGAGCCGGTGCCGTCGTCAGCGGAGATGTCGACGTCCATGCGGCTGGTCAGTTCGGACCGCGACGGTACAAGGAAAACGTCCGAATAGGTGAGATCGGTCATCGGCTGAGTCAAGAACTTCATTTCTTCATCCTGTCATCTCTGGCGCTCGGAGGAACCGTTCAATCAGCGACCTTCGAGGGTTCGAAGTTTTTTCGCGTCCACCCCGATGTTATGTGGAGATTCGGCGCAAAACATCACTATGCTGGAGGGAGCCGTTCTCCGGGTGACTCACGAGTCAGGTGGAGAACACCATAGAGGTTGAGGGCCTCCACTTCCGGCTTGATGGTTCGCCCTCGCCAACAGATCAACATCCTGATTACGGAAGAGGCGTTTCACCGTGCCAGAACTTACGTCCGCTCAGCTCTCCGAGGAATTCCCCGGAAACGAATGGCTTGTTGCGGATATCTACGACAAATACAAAGCGGACAAGTCCTCGGTAGACCCCAAGTGGGCTGAGATCTTTGCCCGCCTGGAAGGTGCCTCGTCCTCGACGACGAACGGCGATAAGCCAGCACCGTCGGCCGGTACCAGTTCCCCTTCCGCGTCGAAAGAGTCTGCCCCAGCGCAGGCGTCGGCGCCCAAGGCCGCCGCTCCGAGCGAGCAGAGCGCACAGAAGGCCCCCGCTGAGCCAGCCGAAAAGGCTGCACCCAAGGTGAAGAAGTCCACGACCGCCACCGAGGCGATTCCCTCCGAGCCGGCCAAGTCCTCCAAAAAGAAGAAGCCGACCGCCGAGGACAAGCCGGCCGAGGACAAGGTCACCCCGTTGCGCGGTATGGCACGGGCCGTGGCCAAAAACATGGATGCCTCGCTGACGGTCCCGACGGCAACCACCGTCCGTGACCTGCCTGCCAAGGCGCTGATCGACAACCGGGTCGTCATCAACAACCACCTGGCTCGTTCCCGCGGTGGCAAGGTGTCGTTCACCCACCTGATCGGTTACGCACTGATCCGTGCCCTGGTGAAGCACCCCGAGATGAACAATCTCTATCGCCTGGACGGCAACAAGCCGACCATGGTGGAGCCGGCGCACATCAACTTCGGCCTGGCCATCGACCTGCCCCAGCCCGATGGCTCGCGCACCCTGGTCGCCCCGAACATCAAGGGCGCAGAGTCTCTGGACTTCCGCGAGTTCTGGCAGGCCTATGAAGACCTCGTGAAAAAGGCCCGTAACAACAAGCTAGGCCTAGACGACTACGCCGGGACCACCGTCACGCTGACCAACCCCGGCGGCATCGGCACCGTGCACTCAGTGGCCCGCCTATCTGAGGGCCAGGCCGCGATCATCGGTGTCGGTGCCCTAACCTACCCGGCCGAGTTCCAGGGTTCTTCCGAGAAGACGCTGGCCCGCCTGGCAATTTCCAAGACCATCACCCTGACCTCCACCTACGATCACCGCGTGATCCAGGGCGCTTCCTCCGGTGAATTCCTGAAGGAAGTTCACCAGTTACTGCTAGGGGCCGACGGTTTCTACGAGGAGATCTTCGAGTCCCTGCGTATTCCGTATGAGCCGGTACGCTGGAAACCCGATGTGCAGGTCAACCCGGAAGACCAGATCGGCAAGGTAGCCCGGATCCAGCAGATGATCCACGCCTACCGCGTGCGTGGTCACCTGATCGCGGATGTGGACCCGCTGGAATACTCCATGCGCAAGCACCCCGATCTGGATATCCTCTCGCACGGCCTGACCCTCTGGGACCTGGATCGCGAATGGCCCACGGGCGGATTCGGCGGCAAGTCCGCCCTGCCGCTGCGCGACATCCTCGGAGTGCTGCGCGATGCCTACTGCCGCAACACCGGCATCGAGTACATGCATCTCAACTCGCCTGAGGAGCGCCAGTGGTTCCAGGATGAGTTGGAGCACCCCTACGCCAAACCGACCCGCGAAGAGCAGCTGCGTATTCTCGGCCGCCTCAACGCTGCCGAGGCCTTCGAGACCTTCCTGCAGACGAAGTTCGTCGGCCAGAAGCGCTTCTCCCTGGAGGGTGGCGAATCCCTGATCGCTCTGCTAGACGCTGCCATTTCCGGCGCCGCCGATGACGGACTCGACGAGGTCGCCATTGGTATGGCTCACCGCGGTCGCCTCAACGTGCTGACTAACATCGCTGGAAAGACCTATTCCCAGGTATTCCGCGAATTTGCCGGCACCGGCAGCCGCGACGTCAACCAGGGCTCCGGCGACGTGAAGTACCACCTCGGCACCGAGGGAACCTTCGTTTCTGACCACGGCAACTCCACCAAGGTGTCCCTGGCAGCGAACCCCTCGCACCTGGAAGCCGTAAACCCCGTGCTCGAGGGCATCGTACGTGCCAAGCAGGACCGCCTCGACCGAGGCGCCGATTCCGTGGGCTCCTTCTCGGTGATGCCCGTCCTGGTGCACGGCGACGCCGCCTTCGCAGGCCAGGGTGTCGTAGCCGAAACCCTGAACCTCTCGCAGCTACGCGGTTACCGCACCGGCGGTACTCTGCACGTGATCGTGAACAACCAGGTCGGCTTCACCACCCCGCCGTCGTCGGCTCGTTCCTCGACGTACTCCACCGACGTCGCGAGGACCATCCAGGCCCCGATCTTCCACGTCAACGGGGATGACCCGGAGTCCGTGGTACGCGTGGCCCAGCTGGCCTATCAGTACCGTCAGCGCTTCCACAAGGACGTCGTCATCGACCTCATCTGCTACCGCCGTCGCGGTCACAACGAGGGCGACGATCCGTCGATGACGCAGCCGCGTATGTACAACCTCATCGAACAGAAGCGCTCCGTGCGCAAGCTCTACGTGGAATCGCTCGTCGGCCGTGGTGACATCACCCAGGAAGAAGCCGACGACGCCATGAAGGACTACCAGGCACGCCTGGAGCGTGCCTTCGCGGAGATGAACGAGGCCGAAACCTCGCCCATCCCCACCGTGGGCTCCGCTCACGGCTCGAGGGAGTCCGACGAGCAGTACGTCCCGGAGACCACCGCGATCACGGAGGAGACCCTCCAGCGCATCGGCGAGGCCCACCTGGATATCCCGGAGGACTTCACCGTTCACCCCAAGCTCAAAGCGCTGCTGGAGCGCCGAGCGAAAATGGCCGTCAACGGCGACATTGACTGGGGCTTCGCGGAGCTGGCAGCCTTCGGTTCGTTGCTGATGGAGGGCAAGTCCGTCCGTCTGGCGGGTCAGGACTCGCAGCGCGGCACCTTCGTGCAGCGCCACGCCGTGTACCACGACCGCATTAACGGCGACGAGTGGACCCCCATCTCCAACCTGGCTGCGGATCAGGCCAAGCTGTGGATCTACAACTCGCTGCTGTCTGAGTACGCCGCACTCGGTTTCGAATACGGCTACTCGGTGGAGCGCCCCGATGCGCTCGTGGCTTGGGAGGCTCAGTTCGGCGACTTCGTCAATGGCGCCCAGATCATCATCGACGAGTTCATCTCCTCGGCCGAACAAAAGTGGAACCAACACTCCTCCGTGGTGCTGCTGCTGCCGCACGGCTACGAAGGTCAGGGACCGGACCACTCCTCCGCCCGCATCGAACGCTTCCTGCAGATGTGTGCCGAGGACAACATGCGCGTGGCGCAGCCGTCGTTCGGTGCCAACCACTTCCACCTGTTGCGTGAGCAGGCCTACTCGACCCCGCGTCGCCCTCTGGTGGTGTTCACCCCGAAGCAGCTGCTGCGCCTGAAGGCTGCGGCTTCCTCGGTGGCGGACTTCACCCAGGTTGGCTTCCGGAAGGTGGTCGGAGACGACAAGATCGGCTCCTCCGCCAAGAAGGTCATGCTGGTCTCGGGCCGTCTCTACTACGACCTGCTGGCACGCCGCGAGAAGCTGGAAGACACCTCGACCGCCATCGTCCGCGTCGAGCAGCTCTACCCGCTGCCGCTGGAGGAAATCACCCAGCAACTCAACCAGTACCCCGACGCCGAGGTGATGTGGGTGCAGGATGAGCCGGCCAACCAGGGCCCATGGCCCTTCATGGCCCTCAACCTGCTGCCGGAACTGGACCGTAAGGTCAAGCTGGTCTCCCGCGCTGCTTCGGCCTCACCGGCCGCTGGCATGAAGCCGCGGCACGACCACGAGCTGGACGTGTTGCTGACGGAGGCCTTCGGAGGCTGATCAGTTTCTGGGGCTCGCCTTCCCTGATACGCCGCGGCCCGGTTGCGATTCGCGACCGGGCCGCGGCGCGTGTTCACCCGAAGACAGCCCACCGACTACAGTGGAACCCACGATGATCGAGAAAGGCTCAAACTGTGGAGATTCGTAGAATTCGCATCGCCTCGATCGGCGCGGAAACCCTGGCCGGCGTCGGCGATTCGCGCGCCCTGGGGTGGCTGGGACGCGTCCTGGCCCGCACCGTGACCCCAGAAGTGGAGATCGAGAGCTATGTTCTCGCTTCCCCCGGCGACACCACAGAAGCCCTCTCCCACCGGTGGGAAACCGAAGCGCTGAGCCGTTTTAGTGCCCATACCGACAATCGACTTGTGGTCGCCTTGCCCGAACACGACGCCAATCTCGAAGGTTCCTCCGCCCGGGCACGGCTCAACCTCGCGAACATCCTCGACCGCGCTGGCCAGCAGGGCATTTCCGTGTTGGTCGTGGGACCGCCTCCAGGGTTGGACGAAGAGCGCAACCGCCGTTTGGACGCCCTGAACTCGGCATACCACGACGTCGCCGAACGACGCGACGTCCCCTATGTCGACACCTTCACCCCATTGCTCGGACACGAGCAGTGGCGCAGTGACCTGGCCGGCGGCCAGGGACGTCCCGGTCAGTCCGGTTACGGGTTGCTGGCGTGGTTGGTCCTACATCGCGGCTGGTACCCGTGGTTGGGCATCGCGGAGCCGACGAGCTAACCCAGCAGTGATACCCTGGTATCCGGCCGAAACACGGATGTGAGGGAAGGAGACCCGCAATGAGCAAGCGTGGACGCAAGCGCAAGGACCGCCGCAAGAACAAGGCGAACTCCGGGAAGCGCCCCAACTCCTGACCTGAGTCGTGCCAGATTTAGTGCGTAGTTTATGAGACCAACGAGTCGAGCAGTTTCTGAGCGTCCACGGGGATGGACGGGGCCGCGGCGAGTTGCTGCCCATTGATATCAATCGTGACCGTTCGCAACGGTCGTAGTACTTGAACAAGCTTCTTGATACTGACCCCAGTCACGTGTTGCAGATGACGAGCTACGGCCAGCGCGCAGAACACGATCGTCAAGTGCGCCTCGATCGAATCACGCTGATGATGGAACATCGGCCGGGCCCGGATATCACTCTTGGCCATCCGGAACGACTTCTCGACCTGCCAGAGATCGTGATAGGCGGCGACGACAGCTTCACCATCCAAGACGTGTGGGCTGATATTCGTCACGTACCCCTTCAAACCCAACAATTGTCTGGCTCGCTCGACCAGCGCCCAGTCCACCCCGGGTTTCTTGCCGGTGAGATTCACGAACCGGTCTCTACGCACTGGCCGAGCCCCGGACGCGACTTTCTCGGCTTTCTCGATCTGCTTGTTCAAAGTGTAGTTATCGCGCTTCTCGCGCTTGAACGAGTACTGATACACCACCCGGCGCTGCCTGACCTGAGCACCGGCCCCCATGGTGCGGGTGGATTCTAGGATCTGTCCGTCGGTGAAGTAGGTGCCATGACGGTCGAAATGCTCTGCCAGGTCATACGGGGCCTTGGTGATCCTCGAGCCGACAATGAACGAGAACCCCGCATCCTCCAAAGCGTTGAGGTTCGCCGCTGAGAGCATCCCAGCATCAGCGACGACCACCAGATCCTGAACCTGATGCCGTTCTTGGAAAGACCGCAACACCGGGACCAGGGTCAAGGTCTCTGCCTTGTTGCCTTCGAAGCAGTGAATCTCCAATGGGAACCCATCCCGATCCACCAGTAGCCCGACGACGATCTGTGGATCGACTCTGCGTTCTTTGCTCATCCCGACTTTGCGTAGCTCGTC
Organism: Citricoccus muralis; assembly: GCF_029637705.1. NCBI lineage: Bacteria > Bacillati > Actinomycetota > Actinomycetes > Micrococcales > Micrococcaceae > Citricoccus > Citricoccus muralis. The sequence goes on along the minus strand of NZ_CP121252.1, from coordinate 1,309,272 downwards.
CTCATCAGTAGCCTCAAAATACAGCGTCGTGACGTCATAGAGCACCACAGACAGGCCAGCATGGCCTGCGGTTTTCAGCGCGTGTGCGTAGGCTGCCTTGCTGAATCCGTCCCGCCAGTCTTGGCTGATGGACTCGGCTAGGGTCCGCCAGATCGTGCGCAATGACGGAGCCTGGACGCCGAGTTCTTCGAGGACACGGATCGTGTCCGTTTTCGAGGTCGGCTCTACTAGTCGGGCTAGCACGAGTTTCTGGAACACCGCGTTGCCTACCTCGGTGAACCCGAGATGCTCATAGGCGTCTTCCAGCACGCTCCAAAGCAGTTGAGCAGCGGACCCAGTCACCCTGGGCCCGACGGGTGCGATGCTGGGCTGAGAACCCGGTTGGGCCTGGGCGCTGGGGAGTTCGAGTCGAGTTCTTGTTGATCACCGGCGATCTTGGTTTTCGCGATATGAACGAGGGCCGCAATCTCGGCCTCTGTATGACCGGAGCCGATGTGTTCCACGATCTTCTGGATACCGCGTTTGGTATGAGCAATCTGGACCGCGGTCGCTCCTGAAGCGGTCTTCACCTTCCGCACGAACAAGCCCACCCGCACAGTCTAGTCGGCACGCGATTAGTGCGTAGATTCCGGAACCTGAACCGCGGAAAATCAACGATCCAGACCCCTCAACCACTGATCCTCACCAAACATGGCACGACTCAGGCCTGAGTCTTTGACCAGGATGTGACAGCACGAGGCCCTGTGAACAACGTCGTTGTTCACAGGGCCTCGTTGCGTTCCGGGCCAGGCACTGGACCAGGCGTCAGTGACCGGCCTTGACCCGAATCTCGCTAATGCGGGTGATGATTGAGGTCTTCAGCTGGTCCGGGGCCTTTTCGCTGCAGCTACGCTTCACCACGGAGCGGATGATGCACTCCAGGTCATGCTCGGCGTTGCAGTCGGTGCACTCGGTCAGGTGCAGACGCACTTCCTCGATATCGTGGTGGCTCAAGGCCCCGTCAAGGTACTCGTAGATCCGCTGGACGCGGGCGTCGTGGCAGTCCCCGATCTTTTGACAGTCCTGATCGTCTTTCATCGGAGCTGCTCCTTGTGTCTCGCTCATCGTGCTCCTCAAGCCTTCTTCGCGCCGGTGTCGTCGCCGCGGCGGGTGCGCGTGCCCGCCGTGCTAGCTGCTTTACCCTGTACCCGGATGCCGCGATCGGTGGCGTAGTCCGTGAGTAGATCCCTCAGCAGTTTGCGTCCACGGTGCAAGCGCGACATGACCGTTCCGATCGGCACACCCAAGATCTCCGCGATCTCCTTGTAGGCGAAGCCCTCGACATCGGCGAAATACACCGCCAAGCGGAATTCTTCCGGGATCGCCTGCAGTGCGTTCTTGACGTCACTATCGGGCAAGCGGTCCAAAGCCTCGGTTTCCGCCGACCGCAACCCCGAAGAGGTGTGCTCGGCGGCCTGTGCCATCTGCCAGTCCTCCACCGTGTCGGTGTTGGTCTGCTGCGGCTGACGTTGACGCTTCCGGTACAGGTTGATGTAGGTATTCGTGAGGATCCGGTACAGCCAGGCTTTCAAATTGGTGCCCGGCTTGTACTGGTGGAACGAGGAGTACGCCTTCGTGTACGCCTCCTGCACCAGATCCTCGGCGTCAGAGGGATTCCGCGTCATCCGCAGTCCCGCAGCATAGAGTTGGTCAACATACTGCAGGGCGTCACGCTCGAAGCGCTCGCGCCTCTGGGCGTCCGATTCGGTTCCCGCGTCAACGCGTGAGCCGTCGGCGCCGGCTGTCAGGTCAGTGGTCTCGTGAGTGTCCATCACCGACCAGTCTAGCCAGCTCTGTGACCTAGCTCGTTGTTCCGGGGCAAGTACGGTCATGCGTCCCTCCTTCTCACCGGACATAGCGCGATACTCCACCCGGATATTCCGCGCTAGTCAAGGTATCTTGGAGATGTCTTCGCCACCACACCGCAACCGGGAGGTCCCGCAGCCGATGACCACGATGCGCCACACCGATACGCCGGTCCTCGATCCCTGGCCCGCGCCCACCCCTACCCAGCCCGTCGACGCCACGGTGCATATCCCGGGTTCGAAGTCCCTGACGAATCGCTATCTGGTGCTGGCCGCGCTCTCGGATCGTCCCAGCACCGTGCACGGGGTGTTGGATTCCCGGGACTCTCGGCTGATGATCGAAGCCCTCCGCACCTTAGGGGTGGCCATCGAGCCTGACGCGGATCGTCCCGACACGGTGCAGGTCACCCCCATGCCTGAGGTACACGCTGAGACCGCCATGGAACGGACGGTGGACTGCGGTCTGGCCGGCACCGTGATGAGGTTCCTTCCCCCTGTGGCCGCGCTGACTGGCTACACCGTAACCATCGACGGCGACCCGGAGGCACGCGTGCGGCCCATGGCGCCCGTGCTCGAGGGTCTGGTGCAAGCCGGGGCTCACGTGGAGCGCCTCGACGCTGTGTCAGGCACCCCCACCCAGTTGCCGTTGCGTGTGCGCGGCAACGGATTCGTGAACGGCGGCGAGGTCACCATCGACGCCGGTGGCTCCTCTCAGTTCATCTCCGCGCTGCTGCTGGCCGGGGCCCGGTTCCGCCACGGGCTGCACCTGCGGCACACCGGTGAGCGCACGCCCAGCCCCGAACACGTGGGGATGACCGTATCCGTGCTGCGTCAGGCCGGCGTCGTCGTCGATGACACCACACCGGGCCAGTGGGTCATCGCACCGGGACCGATCAGCGGCGGTGAGTGGACCGTGGAGTCCGATCTCTCCAATGCCGGCCCCTACCTCTGCGCTGCCGTAGCCACCGGCGGCACCGTGCGCATTCCACACTGGCCCGCCCACACTACCCAGATTGGTGACCGCTGGCGGGAGATTCTGCCCCGTTTCGGTGCCACCGTCACGTTCACTCCAGACCCGGGAACCGAGCACGGCACCCTCACCGTCGCCGGGTCCCGGGATGAGTCCGGAGTTCCTGTCGTCACCGGCGGCGGGGAGATTTCCGACACCGCCGAGCTGGCCCCCACCGTGGCTGCTCTGGCAGCACTGGCGCAGGGAGAAACTCACCTGACGAAGATCGGCCACCTGCGCGGTCACGAGACGGACCGGCTCTCCGCCCTCACCGCCGAAATCCGGCGGCTCGGCGGGACCATCGAGGAACACCCGGACCGGCTCGACATCACCGGCGCGGGACCCTCCGGACTCACGGCAGCCCAGATGGAGACCTACCACGATCACCGCATGGCGACCTTTGCCGCCGTGATCGGCCTGGTGGTCCCCGGGGTGAGCATCGAGAACGTGGGGACCACATCCAAGACTATGCCCCGTTTCCCCCAGGCCTGGTCGACGATGGCGGAAACTGCTGAGACCTCGGCACCGACCACGGTGATTCACGGATGACGCCGGGCCGACGCGGCGGGATCGACCCGAACGCCTGGGACGAATCTCGCATTCGCGACCGCCCCAGCAAGCGTGGCTCCCGCCCGCGCACCAAAGAGCGTCCGAGCCACGAGGACGCCATCATTGGTCGCGTCACCACGGTGGACCGTGGTCGCTACCGGGTACGCTTGCCCGACGGCGTGATGGTCACCGCCATGCGCGCTAAAGAACTGCGCCGCACCCCCGTCGTCACCGGCGACCGCGTCGCCCTGGTGGGAGACCTCTCCGGCAACGAAGGCAGTCTCGCCCGCATGGTCCGCGTGGAGGACCGCGCCACGGTGCTGCGCCGCTCCGCCGACGACACCGATTCCTACGAGCGCGTGGTGGTGGCCAATGTGGACATACTGGTGATCATGGTCGCCGCCGCCAACCCGGAACCACGCACCGGTTTCATCGATCGCGCCCTCGTCGCGGCTTATGATGCCGGGATCACGCCCTTACTGTGCATCACTAAAACCGATTTGCGTGACCCCAGCGAACTCATCGCCCACTACGCGGATGTGGACTTGGAGATCCTCACCTCCCAGTCCGCTGATGAGCACGACGACGCGCTGCTCGACAACGCGCTGCTCGCACAGATTCTGGACCGCCTCCACGGCCACGTCAGCGCCCTGGTGGGCCCCTCCGGCGTCGGCAAATCTACGCTGATCAACGCGCTCACCGGCGCGGATCGTGCCACCGGTCACGTCAACGCCGTTACCGGCCGCGGCCGACACACCTCCTCTTCTGCGCTGGCACTGCCGCTCTCGGACGACGACGCCACCTGGCTCATTGACACCCCCGGCATCCGTTCCTTTGGGCTCGGACTCGTCGATCCCGACCACCTGGTCGAAGCCTTCGACGAACTGGCACCGGCTATCGCCGACTGTCCCAAAGGGTGCGAACACACCGAGGCCTCCCCTGGATGCGCCCTCGACGCCTGGGTGGCGGGCGGCCAGGCCGGTTCGTCCGGTGCCGCCCGGCTGGCCTCATTGCGGCGCCTGCTCGGCAACCGCGGCACCAACGACCACGACGAACGTCCCACGGCAGACCCGCCGCACCAAGAGTCCGGCGGCACCGCACTCGGCGGGTAGCCTAGACGCATGACTCCACTCGAGAACTTCCAGCGCGGCTACCGGGACGATCTGCATCTGGCTCTGGCCATGGCCGATGCCGTCGATGCCGTCACCATGTCCCGTTTCAACGCCGTCGATCTGAAGGTCTCCACCAAACCGGATCTCACCCCGGTCTCCGACGCCGACCGCTCGGCCGAAGACCTCATCCGCGGTCAGCTCTCCCGTGCCCGCCCCCGCGACGCCATCTTCGGTGAAGAGTTCGGCACCTCGGGCTCGGGTTCCCGACGCTGGGTGATCGATCCCATCGATGGCACCAAGAACTTCGTCCGCGGCGTGCCCGTCTGGGCCACCCTGATCTCCTTGCTCGACGACGGCGTCCCCGTGCTCGGTGTGGTCTCCGCTCCGGCCCTGCACCGGCGTTGGTGGGCTATGAACGGCGCCGGCGCCTACACCGGCCGGTCGCTGGCCCATGCCAAGCGCATTCACGCTTCGAATGTTTCCCGGCTCGAGGACGCTTCCCTGTCGTTCTCCTCCCTCGAAGGGTGGCGCGAACGCGGCAATATCCGCGAATTCCTTCAACTGACCTCGGATGTGTGGCGCACCCGGGCCTACGGTGACTTTTGGTCCTACATGATGGTGGCCGAAGGCGCCATCGACATCGCCTGCGAGCCGGAGCTCGAGCTCTACGACATGGCCGCGCTCGTCCCGATTGTCACCGAGGCAGGTGGGCGTTTCACCTCGCTCGAAGGCGAGCCCGGCCCCTTCGGCGGCAACGCGCTGGCCACCAACGATCTGCTGCACTCCGAGGTGCTGGAGCGTCTCAATCCGGCTCTGCGCGGGCAGCACGTCGCCCAATAAATCTCGAAGAGCACTCAATAACCACCAGATCATGGCTCGCGTCTCTCCACGCACGTTGTTCGCCGTTGCCCTCGGCGGCGTGCTCGGCGGTGGCCTGCGTCTGGCCGCCATGGAAATGTTCCCCCTCGGACAGGAGCCCCTGAACACCTGGCTGGCGCTGTCGGGAGAATTTCTCACACTCACCGTGATCAATCTGGTGGGCTCGTTCGCCCTGGGCTGGGTCTCCGGTATCGCGTCCCATGCGGCCTGGCCCGAATGGGCACGCGTCGGACTCAGCACGGGCGTCTTGGGCTCGTTCACCACGCTCTCGGCACTCACGACGGCGTGGCTCGCCGCCCTCGCCGTGCTCAGCACGTCCTCCGCAGCCACCGGGGCGTCCCTCGCTACGGCCGGTGCACTCGGGCTCGCGGTGCTGTTCGGATCCACCATGCTCGGTGCTCTGCTGGCCGCGGCAGGCATCCGTTCGGCAGACGGCCGCACAGGAAAGGAAAAATGATTCTGGTGCTCTTGATGTTCGCCGGTTGCTGTGCCCTCGGTGCGGCGCTGCGCTACGTGGCCGATACATTACTGCCCTCGCACGGTATCCTGCTCGTCAACGTTCTCGGCTCATTGATCGCCGGTGCCGTCTTCGCTGCAGTATGGGGTGCAGGTGCGTCAGAATCGACAACTATGTTCCTTGCCACGGGGCTGGCCGGATCACTGACGACGTTCTCCACCGTCTCGCTGGCCGCGGGCAAGGCCCTCCTCGAACGTCGCTACCGCACCACACTGAGCACCCTGTTGCTTCACTACGGCGCGAGCCTCACGGCCGCCACACTCGGGTATCTCGCTATCGCTTGGCTGACGTCGACTGCTATGTGACTTGTTCTCCCCTAAGAACGCCGGTACAAAGTCAAGCACCCATATCAGGAACCGACTGACGTTTCGTGCTCGGACAAGGAAAAAGCCCGGAAACGCGAGGGTTCCGGGCTTGGTCCGTGGAGATGGGGGTGTGTGATCTCAACACATCGTTCACCCATGTCCTGAGACATCCTTCGCTTTCCAAGACCACCAGGCCGGGCACCGAAAAGCGCGTAGAGATCATTCACCTAATGTCCACAGACATCGTTCGCCACCCAGGCCCTCATCAGATGTCTTGAGACATCGTTCAAGCTCAAACGCGTGAAAATAAAAAATAAGGCCATCATCCTGGCCGTCACGCAAGGGTCCATGTCCACCAAGGCAACCGCAGCGCACTTCAATGTGACTGAACGATGGGTACAAGCTCTGGTCCGCCGCTACCTCCAAGAAGGAGACAACGCTTTCGAATCTCGGTCAAAGCGACCGCTGACATCACCAAACCAAACCCCTCCCGAGACCCGGGACCGTATCCTGCAGCTACGGAGCGATCTCGTCAGCACTGGCTTAGACGCTGGCGCAGATTCCATTCGCGCCTACTTAGAAAACGAAGGCATTCTGGTGCCGTCACGATCGACCGTGCATCGAATTCTGCGCCAAGCCAACACTGTGATCGATCAACCGCAGAAACGTCCTAATTCCTCATTGAATCGGTTTGTCGCCGTTCTACCCAACGAGATGTGGCAAGCCGATTTCACCCATTGGACACTCGCCGATGGAACAGACGCCGAGGTACTGGACTTCATCGACGATCACTCACGATTCCTCATCAGCCTGCGCGCTTACCGCCGCGTGACAGTGCGCAACGTCGTCGAGCAATTCAGCGCTGCTTGCGAAGAACACGGACGCCCTCAGAAATCACTCACCGACAACGGCTTGGTCTTCACAACTCGGTTCGCAGGACGCGCTGGCAACGAAGACCCCGCAAAGAACCAATTCGAAAAGCTCCTGCATCGGTGGGACGTTCAGCAGATCAATGGGTCCCCGAACCACCCGCAAACGCAGGGAAAGATCGAACGCTTCCACCGGACCCTCAAGCAGTGGCTACGAGCTCAACCCAGGGCCAGATCGGTACAAACACTCAACAAACAACTCACTCAGTTTCAGCAGATCTACAACCATGACAGACCGCATCGAGCGATCAAGCGAAAAACTCCGGCCAGCGTCTATTCGGCTCTGCCGAAAGCAACACCGGTGCCACAACCTCAAGAGGACTACCGAATCAGAAACGACACCGTGGACAAGTTCGGCAAGCTCACTATCCGCTACGACGGAAAGCTCCGTCACTTAGGAATGGGGGCCACTTACTCAGGCATCCCGGTACGAATGATGGTCGATGACCGCGAGATCACCGTCATTCACCGAAAAACTGGCGAGATCCTCAGATACTTCGAAATAGACGTCTCAAAGAACTATCAGAAACCCACCAAACGCCTGAGTAAGTGACCCTCAAAAACACTAATGTCCTGGGACATCGTTTGCACGATGTCCCAGGACATTACACCGTGGAGATGGGGGGAATCGAACCCCCGTCCGATGTGGCTTTAGCAGGACTTCTCCGGGCGCAGTCTGCGTCGGAGTTTTTCGGCCTTGGCTGTCATGCAGACAAGCAGCCAGTCCAGGCCTATCCGGATTTAGGTCTCTATTGCTTCCCCCGGCAAGGGCAATAGACAGTGGCTATCTAATCGACGCCAGGTTCCGGGACGACAGCAATCCCGGGCTGACGGACTCGTTCGCTGTATCAGGCAGCGAGAGCGAAGTCAGTGCGCTTAGATTCGGCACTTATTAGTTTGCAGAGGACGTTTACGAGATGACTCTACATTCTCGGCCCGCTTCTCCTGCGGCAACTCACATCGTCGAAACCGATCATCCCCGTGTTGAGTTATCAAACAACCCCTGCTCTAGGAGCAGGACATCTTAGGTTATCAGACGCGCACGCCCCAGGCCAAGGGCACGACGAGACTCATGGAAAGTCCCCGCGTAGCAAGGGGCCGTGCCTCATAAAAAAGTCCCCGGCAAATCCTCCGGGTCCAGGTATCGGCAACGATGGGGTATGCCCGATAAGGATGTCTCGTTGGCGACCAGAGTCGAGATCACGAAGAAATACGCCGAAGCGTATGAAGCAGCCAGCAAAAAGGACAAATCACGGATCCTCGATAAGGTCGTGGAAATCACTGGCTGGAACCGAGACCACGCCCGTCAACAACTACGCCGGCGTCTTCGCCAACCACCAGGACGAGCCACCGCTACCGTTGCGGTCATCGATCGACGGAAGAACCCGGGCAGTAAGTATTCCTATGACTGCCTGAAAATCTTGCAACGCGTGTGGGCTGTTGCTGGCGGTATCTGCGGCAAATACCTCGCAGCGTCGATGGTTGATTGGTTAGACGCTATGGAAGCCACCGGTGATCTCGTCTATGGCCAGGACCGATACAGCCAGCACGTCCGTGATGAACTGCTCACTATTTCAGCCGCGACCATTGACCGGCATCTGAAACCTCTGCGGGATCAAGACCCGATTCGAGGTAAATCCGCCACGAAGCCCGGGGCACTGTTACGAAACTCGATCAGTGTGCGTAAAGCCGGTGACGAGATCGAAGCTGAACCAGGATTCTTCGAAGTCGATACCGTCGCTCATTGCGGGCCTACCCTGAAGGGCGAGTTCGCTCGTACGGTGAATTTCACTGACATGTACACCGGGTGGGTGTTCACCACCGCGATCAGGAATAATTCCCAGACCCACATCGTCTCTGCTTTCGAGAAGTTCCTCGAAGCAGTCCCGTTCATGGTCACAGGCATCGATTCCGATAACGGTAGCGAGTTCATCAACCATGAAGTGCTGGGATGGAGCGCTCAGAAGAAGATTTTCTATACCCGTTCACGGCCTTATCAGAAGAATGATCAAGCCACGATCGAGTCGAAGAACAACCATCTCGTGCGCCGGTACGGGTTCTACTACCGGTACGACACCCCTCATCAACGTGAGCTGTTGAATCAGTTATGGCCATTGGTGTGTGACCGGCTGAATTACTACACCCCCACGAAGAAACCCATCGGATACACCACTGATGCGGTTGGCCGCCGGAAACGGGTCTACGACAAGCCCTTATCGCCGTATCACCGGCTCTTAGCCGCTGGAGTGCTTAGCCCGGCCCAAGAAGCCGAGCTCGCCGCGTATAAAGCCTCACTAAACGTCGTTGAGATCGCTCGTAAGATCACCTCGATCCAGCACCGATTGATCGAGAACGCGAAAGAACCCACCCGACGGCTAGAACGCGAACTGGAATACGCGGCCGCTGCGGCCATGCCCGACGCGGAATGGATCAAGATCGATCAACGCCGAGCCCGTAGCGCCTAACCACAACACCGTTTCGCGGGGACTTTTCCATGAGGCACGAGGAATCATTTCCCGGGGACTTGACGATGAGGCACCACGGGGCAGATGGTGGCACTCAGTGTCAGCGACGGAAAGCAGAATCGCCACGCCGGTTGGCCACGCGCATCGCGCGTTGCGCCTCGCGGGAGTCCTGCTTCTCGCGCAGCGTCTGCCGCTTGTCGTAGTCCCGCTTACCTTCGGCCACCGCAATTTCGACCTTGACCCGCCCATTCACAAAGTACAGTTGCAGCGGCACAATGGTGATACCGGATTCTTGAATCTGGCGTGAGAGCTTATTGAGTTCCTGTCGGTGCAACAGCAACTTGCGACGCCGCCGGGAAGCGTGGTTGGTCCACGACCCGTTCAGGTACTCAGGAATGTAGACCTGCTCCAAGTAGAGCTCGTCGCGATAGAAGGTCGCGAACCCGTCGACCAGTGAGGCATGGCCTTCACGTAGCGACTTCACCTCGGTACCCTTCAACGAGATCCCTGCTTCGTAGGTGTCACCTATGGTGTAGTTGTGACGCGCCTTGCGATTGGTGGCAATGACCACGCGCTCGTCACGCGCCGGCTTCTTACCAGCTGACTTTTTCGCCATGGCTCGCCCCTTCCTCGAAACTCAATAGACGCAAACATCTATTTTACCGTCCGTGTCAAGGTCTTGGCGCGGTGACGGCGCCACACGCTCGTGGACTAGAGCAGACCCGCGGGGTTGACGGCCGTACCGTTGACGATCGTCTCGAAGTGCAGGTGGCAACCAGTGGAGTTACCGGTGGTCCCGGTGTAGCCGATGATGTCGCCCTGGTTCACCTTCTGCCCCGGGCTGACCACGTAGCGGGTCATGTGGTGGTACTTGGTGGCCAGAGCCTTGCCGTTCACCACACCGTGAGAAATGACCACACGGCGCCCGGAGGTCCACACGGCCCAGTCAGCGTTCCACACGGTGCCGGAGGCTGCGGCGCGGATCGGCAAGCCACAACCGCCGCCGTAGTCGATTCCGGTGTGAACGTACCCCCCGCGGCCACCGTAGTCATAGGTGCCGGCCGGAGTGGGACGCCAGCCGAAGCCCGAGGTCTGATAGGTGTTCAGCGGACGGATGAGACCCCACGAGGATGAAGACGACGAGGACTGCGCGGCCTGGGTGACCTTACGATCGGCTTCCGCTGAGGCTTCGCTGGCCTTGGTGGCATTCGCACGTGCCTGCCGTGCCGCTTCCTTCTGGCGTTCGTTGGCAGCGGCACGCGCTGCGGCGGCCTCTGCCTCCCGCGCCTTGCGCTCAGCTTCTTCGGCCTCACGGCGACGACGCTCGGCCTCTTCTACTGCCTTTTGGTGCTCCGCCTGCAGATCTGCGTGGTCCGACTGCTGTGCCACCAGCTCGCGCTGCCGTTCGGCGATCTCCGCGTTCACGGCGTCTTGCTCTGCTTGGTTCTTGTCGATCTGCGCCTGGATTCGCGGACGCTCCGCTTCGAGTTCCTCGGTCAGCTGCTGCGTGGTGGAGACCATCTGGTCCAGCTCGCGCTTGGCTGCGGCAGCTTCATCTCGAGCTTGCTCCTCACGCGCCAGGGCAGCTTCCGCCTCGGCTTTCAGTTCGCGGATTTCTTCCTCCACCGCGGCCAGGCGAGCCTCGGCGTTGCGATCGGTGGAGTTCTGTTGTGACACCGTGGAGAGCTTGCTGTCCTGAATGCGCAGCGCCTGTTGTGCCAGCCCCATGGCTTCCGGCAAGGAAGAATCGTCCAGGCCCAGAATGAACGACAAGTTTTGCGATACGCCGCCCTGTTTGTAAGCCTGGCTGGCGATCTGTCCGATCTCGTCATACGATTCGGCGATCTGCTGCTCGGCTGCCTCGATCTCGGCTTGGATTTCGGAACGCTGAGACTCGGCACGCGCGACGCGCTCGTTCAGGGACGCCACTTCGGCCGCGGCTGCCTGAACCCGTCCCTCAGCATCCGTCACCGCTTGCTGGGCGGCAGGTAACTGCGCCTGGAGATTATTGAGCTCTGTAACCTTCTCGGCGATATCGGCGTCCAGCCCTTCCAAGGATGCGTTCAAGTCACCCTGGTTCGACTGCAGGCCCGACTTCTGGTCGTCCAGCTCCCCCAGCGCGTCAGAGAGCTGCGACTGCTGCCGTTCGGACTGTTGCAGTTGCCGTTCCAGCTCGTCGACGGCGTCCTGACCGTTGGCGGGCGCGATCAGGCCGAGACTCAGTACGGCTATCAGTCCAGTGCTGATCACCGCTCGAGGGAGACGTCCTCGCATCATTTGCTCCTAGCATGGCGAAAGGGGGAAGAGTAGGGGCTCATGGGCACAGAAGGACTAGACCCTCAAGTACCGCCTTAAGGTTAACATCGACGAGACTGCTGCCAGGACCACCGCGATGATCAACAGCAACGGGATGATCAGCAAGGCATCAACGCCGGAGATAAACCCGGTGCCGGGATACTGCTGGGTCAACCAGTCCCCCACGAAGAAGTGAGCCACCGCCCAGGTCGCCACGGACGCCATCGCCGCACCGATCAGTGCTGCAATTACTCCCTCGGCCAGGAACGGAAGCTGAATCATGGTCTTGGAGGCACCGACCAGGCGCATGATTCCGGTTTCGCGCCGACGTGAGAAGGCGGACAGCCGGATGGTCGTGGCAATGAGCAGAATGGCACAGACCAGCATGACGACGGCCACCGCCACAGCCACCACCGAAGCGATGTTCATCAGGGTAAAGAGCGTCTCCAACAACTCCCGCTGATCAGAAACCACTTCCACGCCGGGCATTCCGGAGAACATTTCGTTGACGACTTCGTACTGCTCAGGGTTGATGAGCGCCACTCGGAAAGATTCCGGCAGCTGTTCCGCGGTGACGGTGTCGGACATCGTCGAGTTGGAGAACTGTTCGCGGAAGATATCGAGCGCCATTTCCTGGGACTCATATTCATACGAGTCGACGTAGGCCGAAGCCGTCGGAGAATCAAGCAGGTCTTGAATGGCGGTGCGCTGCTCATCGGTCACGGCACCCGCAGCACAGCTGGCCGCGCCTGACGTTTCCGTACATAGGAAGATCGCGACCTCAACGCGGTCATACCAGTACCCCTTCATCTGGTTGATCTGCAGCTGGAGCAGACCGGCGGTGCCCACGAAGGAGAGCGAAATGAAGGTCACGAGGATGACCGAAACCACCATGGAGAGGTTACGGCGAATTCCGGAGAACGTCTCCCCCAGGATGAAAGCGAGCCTCATCGAGTTGCCTCCCCTTCGTGATCCGTAGCGCCGTGGTCCGTGCTCGGCGCCGTATCAGCCGCCGGGGTGCGCCGCCCTCCCAGTGCGCCACTTCGCCGCAGGTCGAGAAGCCCTGTCGGCGGTGATACCGGTCGTTGATCTTGCGGTTGCTCGGTGAGCAAGGTTGCCGCTCCCGGCTCGCCCTGAAGTGCACTGACCACCGGAGTGGTCTCGAACAGGGTCACGCCCGACTGCGCGTCGAGCACCACCGCGTCGGTTTCGGGAGCAATAAACGGGCCATACTGGCCTTCGGCTTCGTCACGCACGATCACACCGTCGGACAGCTCGACCACGCGACGGCGCATCGCGTTAACGATGTCGTCATCGTGCGTGGCCATCACCACCGTGGTGCCGTTCTGATTGATGCGGTCCAGGACGTCCATGATGCCCCGGGACGTCTCCGGGTCCAGGTTTCCGGTGGGCTCGTCGGCCAGCAAAATGGCCGGACGGTTCACCACGGCGCGTGCGATGGCAACCCTCTGCTGCTCACCGCCGGAGAGCTCGTGCGGCATACGCTTTTCTTTGCCGGCGAGTCCCACCATCTCCAGCACGTCGGGAACTGCCTGGTTGATCAACGCCCGTCGCCGGCCTAGCACCTGCATGGCGAAGGCAACATTGGCAAACACAGTCTTGTTGGGAAGCAAGCGGAAGTCCTGGAAGACGACGCCGATACTGCGTCGAAGTCGTGGCACCCGCCAGCTGGGAAGGCGGGCCACATTGCGGCCGGTCACATAGACCGCACCGTGGCTGGCGCGCTCTTCACGCAACACCAGACGGATGAAGGTGGATTTACCGGATCCGGATGCGCCGACGAGAAAGACGAACTCGCCGCGCTCAAATTCTACGGTCACGTCGTCCAGAGCTGCACGCGAGGTCCGGTCGTAGACCTTCGTGACCTGTTCGAATCGAATCATGCCTGTCCACCTGCCCGGGCTCGCAAAGAACCCTCCGGCATGTGGGCAAACTCGGGGAAGTGAGCATACCGGTAGTTCCACGATAGTCACGACTCTGTAACGAACGTGGGACCTCGCCGCCTTCATTCCGCGCGTGTCGAGGGCTTTTATCCGCGACGACGGGGCATCACTGTCTGCGGTGATGCCCCGTCGTCAACGATTTTCGCCAGTATGCCTGAAGGTACAGGATTAGCGCTCCAGCAGAACCGCGTCTCCTTGACCGCCGCCACCGCACAGGGAGATGGCAGACTTACCTTCTCCGCGTCGGGACAATTCCAGGGCCGCATGGAGCACCAGACGCGCGCCTGAGGCACCCACCGGATGCCCAAGGGCGATTGCCCCGCCATGGATGTTCGTCTGCTCTACCGGGTAGTCCAGGTCGTTGAGCGACTGGATCGCGACCGCGCCGAAGGCCTCGTTGATCTCAATGAAATCCAGTTCGTCCACGGTCCAGCCATTGCGCTTGACCGCTTCCTGGATGGCTCGAGAGGGCTGGGAATGCAGCGAGGTGTCCGGGCCAGCGACCTGACCGTATCCGGCCACCGTGGCCAGAATCGTCAGGTTGTTCCGCTTGGCGTAGTCGCGTGATGTCACCACGAGGGCGGCTGCGCCGTCTGACAGTGGCGACGAGTTACCCGCGGTAATGGTTCCGTCCTTCGCGAAGGCCGGGCGCAAACCGCTCAGTGACTCGACTGTGGTGTCGGGACGAACACCTTCATCCTGCGCGACCACCACGGGATCGCCCTTGCGCTGCGGAATCTCCATCGGCGCAATCTCGTCGGCAAAAATGTCATCGGACTGCGCCTGCGCTGCCCGCTGGTGCGAACCGGCAGCGATCTGATCCTGGTCGGCGCGCCCGATCTTGCGCTCACCGTTTCCGCCCTCGGTGAGATCCCCCATGGAGACCTCCGTGACCGTGTCCCGCAGGGCGTCATGCGCCACTGCATCCACCATAGTCACCGGACCGTACTTGTGCCCCTTCCGAGAATCTGGCAGCAGGTGCGGCGCGTTGGTCATGGACTCTTGTCCACCTACGACGGCGACGTCGATCTCGCCCAGACGAATGCGACGCGTCGCTTCGATGACGGCGGTGGCACCCGACAGACACACCTTGTTGATCGTGATGGCCGGAACGTCATAACCGATGCCCGCTGCCAACGCCGATTGGCGCGCTGGGTTTTGACCGCATCCTGCCTGCACGACCTGTCCCATGATCACGGTGTCAATATCGTTCGCGTCGACGTCGGAGCGCCGCACGGCATGGTTAATGGCGTGGGCGCCCAGCTCGACGGCGGACAGGGAGGCCTGCGCGCCGAGAAGCCTCGTGAACGGGGTGCGGGCGCCGGCGACGATGACGGCGTCGCGGTCGTTGTGCTGCACGGTCAACCTCCAAAAGGTGATCAGAATTACATTGGACGACGAGTCTCAGTATAATGTCCTGACACACTTCTGTATAAGTCGTATCGACGGTGCTCAGCCTTCTTCGGATCCGGCCCCGTCGTCCTCCGCCAGTGCTGCAAGCCCGTCAATGGACGTGGCCAGGGCCGCGGAAGTGTATGAACGCGCCCTTTCAAAACGGGTTTCATCGGTCAGCTG
Source organism: Citricoccus muralis (assembly GCF_029637705.1). NCBI lineage: Bacteria > Bacillati > Actinomycetota > Actinomycetes > Micrococcales > Micrococcaceae > Citricoccus > Citricoccus muralis. The sequence continues at coordinate 1,293,829 of NZ_CP121252.1, read as the reverse complement.
GGTCCAGTCGTAGGTATGCCGCACGAGGGTCGTGTCGTCGTCGACGCGCTCCAGCTCCCAGCGAAAGAAATGTCCACGTGGCTCCGAGCCAGGTACCGCCGGCTTCCACGCGAGCACCCGGCCCTCATCAAACTCGGTGACCAGGTTCTCGCGGGCATCACCGTTCGTGAGTCGCGCAGTGAAGACCTGCCCGCTGGCGGTGATCCGCTGTCCCTGGTCGGCATGGTCTACGTTGCCATTGCCGTCGATACGAGAGTGCTGGGCGGGGTCCGCGAGAATCTTGAAAATGTCCGACGCCGCAGCTCGGATGTTTTTCTCGGCAGAAACGATACGGTTCTCAGTCATGAGGCCAGTGTGTCATTCTCCGGCTGTTCGTGAAACCACCGGAGTCACACTGGATCAGTCCTCTTCGTTGCCGCGGCCTTCAGCACGCCAGCGAATGCCTGCGTCGATGAAGCCGTCGATCGCACCGTCGAAAACTGATGAGGGGTTACCCTCTTCATGGTTCGTACGCAGATCCTTGACCATCTGGTAGGGGTTCAGCACGTAGGAGCGCATCTGGTCGCCCCACGATGCCTTCACGTCGCCAGCCATTTCCTTCTTCTTGGCGTCTTCTTCTTGTTTACGCAGCAGGAGGAGTCGCGACTGCATCACACGCAACGCAGCGGCACGGTTCTGGATCTGGGATTTTTCGTTCTGCATCGACACGACGATTCCGGTAGGAATGTGCGTCATGCGCACGGCCGAGTCGGTGGTGTTCACGGACTGACCGCCGGGGCCCGAAGACCGGAAGACGTCAACCTTGAGCTCAGATTCGGGAATCTCAACCGAGTCGTCTGATTCGATGAGCGGCACGACTTCGACCGCTGCGAACGAGGTCTGACGGCGCCCCTGGTTATCGAAAGGCGAGATGCGCACCAGACGGTGAGTACCAGCCTCAACAGAGAGAGTGCCGAAGGCGAAAGGAGCATTGACCTCGAAGGTGGCCGACTTCAGTCCAGCCTCTTCGGCGTAGGAGGTATCCATGACCTTCGTGGACCAGCCACGCTGCTCGGCCCAGCGCAGGTACATGCGCATCAGCATCTCCGCGAAGTCCGCGGCATCGACACCACCAGCACCGGCACGAATAGTAATCACTGCATCACGCGGGTCATACTCACCGCTGAGCAACGTCACGACCTCGAGTTCGGACAGCGACTTCTTAATCGATTCCAGCTCGGTCTTTGCGTCGTCCAAGAGCGACGGCTCGTTCTCTTCGGCTGCCAAGTCGATCATGACCTCGAGGTCGTCAATGCGCGATTCAAGGCGGGTGATCCGCTCGAGATCAGACTGCCGGTGGGACAACTTCGAGGTGACTTTCTGCGCCGCATCGGGGTCGTCCCAGAGATTGGGGGCTCCCGCTTGTTCGGACAGCTCGGCGATCTCAGCACGAATTCCCTCCACATCGGAGACATCCTCAATCGAGGACAGTGTTGAGCGGAGTTCGGAGATCTCTTGTGAAAAGTCAATGTCAGCCATGGCCTTCCTAGACTACGGCATCCCACCGGCCGCCGCGCATCCTGTGTGATGGTACGGCAACCAATTCAGCGCTCAAGACTGGTTCGTGCCGAGGATTCTGTCTGAACCGTTATACCGTCCGGCATGAACCAACTCACTAGCCGTTGAGTGGCGCCGCACACTACCGACAATAAACTCCAAGTCACCACAATGAAACGGAAGAAGCATCAAAGAATTTCACTTCCAACGGCCTATTCGCTCTTTGAGCCTTGCGGTCTCTCACAATTCGATTCACGGCATCAATTGTCTTTCGGTTCGCCTCCCCCTCCGGATCCCCAAACAAGGAAACGGCGATACGCGACACTTTGGACTTGATCAAGGCCTGAGAGATGTGATCGTCATTCGCACCGAACGATAAGCCAAACACAAGAAGCCCCCCACCGATGTTCGCCAACGACCTTAACCCTTTCGATAGGTAGTCGCTCATCTGAATTTTCGCGAGCTTCTCTGAACTTGTCCCTTCTGCCACGATTAGCGGAAAATGATTATTGTGAAGCTGAGCCCGTATTTGGTCAATCAACGGGACATCAGTGCGTACCCAAGTTAGCTTGTGCAGTTCGGCACTGTCGACATCTCGATACAGATGCAAGGCACCATGCAAGTAAAAGATGTTCTGGGCATGTGGATCCAGATGGTTCCAAACCACGTATTCTGCGGAATCAGCGTGACTCCGAAAACCGTCGTCACTTACCTTGAAACTTGATTCATCATCATTCTGCATGAGTGTCCAATACAGAAGTAAATCATAGTTCGACGTATAAATTTTCGCGTGGCCCTCAATAAAGCGCTTCACGCGAAAATACGAGTCGTCTTCTATTTGAGCAGGTCGCTCTGGATGCAACGATGCAAGCGATAACGCCAGTAGTTCCTTAAGCGACTCTGCTTCACATCTCAGGTCTTCGATTTCACGCCCATGCCCCTCTGCGTCCAAAACTTCTAAGGCCATTGCCGCTGTGGACATCTGCTGAATCACGACTTCAAAATCACAGGTCGCCAGCGCTTGGAAGAACCTATCAGCCAATACACTAAATCGCCCCGCACCCCGAGCATGGTCGACAAGAGCACTATATGAGAAACGCTCCCTGTCATACGCGACGCTAAAACCGTTCCCAAGTAACAAATGCGGTTTTCCCTTTACACCACTATCGTCAACCCAGCTATAAGCTTCCGCATGCGAAAGTAGAACATTTTGACCCATGTTGGAATGATACCCGATCTCAATATTGCAAAGGCTCAAACGCACCCACCATCCAACTTTATGTCGCGCCAGCTTGCCCTCCCGTAAAAGAGCGAGCCAATCCAGTCTGGCCGAGGTCTTCTCGACGAGGAAAATCCGCAAAGGAGAACTTCGCTTGGACACCCTGTTGTCAGCGGCCCAACTCGTTTACCTGCGTACGCCTCGCAGGTAAACGGAACATACGCATATCGTGCAACAATAAAATTCACATCTATAGTTTTCATTGCTATTGAGTGCCGCGGCTAGAATAAAAACATATTGCCTAACTCATCACCGAGTGCATGGTCGTTCAATCTAGCCCACTCGCGGAATTCCTCGGGAGAGGGGTCTGCGACGATCCCACTTTGCGCACACAGCAGCTCACGAATCCTTAATCCTGCGATTGGAAAACTCTAGTCGGCGATTCCAGAAGCACAAGATCTCACGAATAGTCGACACCCATTCTCAACCACTGTCCGTGGCGAAAAATCCGGGCCTGAAAATCGAGCAGGCATTGGCCGCCTCATTTTAGCCTACTGTTTCAGGTATTCGGTTAAGTACGTTTTGATTTCAGTACTAATTAGCACATCCCAGTGCTCCACAATAGACTGATCGAAGTAGTCTTTTGCCGTCTTGCCTTCGCGACTCATCTCCACGGCTGAAGGCGCAGTCCGCAATTCGAACGGTTCAATTAGCACCCCACCTGCGATCTCTCGCCCACGATTCAAATGCTCGATCATCGGGTTCAAGACCCCCTTCACTAGGTAGTTATGCAGTTCAGGCCTCAGCTCGATGTTGTCGTCAGGGCCGATTACGGACTGTTCCGACCTTCCGTCTGTCAAGAACTTCGGAATCGAATTGAAGTCCATGTTGAGCTTGAGGTATTCACTCACAGCGCGCGTCGCCCACCCCGCGCCGCCTTCGAACAAGCAGAACTGGCTATCAAGGAAGTGCCGGCTGGTCATGTAAAAGATCAGGGTGTTCGCGTCTGTGATGTTCTCCTTAATCACGGTGCTCAACGCACGTTCATCAAGGGCTAGGTCGACTGCTCCGGCCCGAGATGTAAAAAATACCTCCTCGGCTCTCACACCCCGTGATCGAAGAAGATCGTCGATGAACCTCGCGAACGCCTTGTCTGCTCGCGCGTGGGAAATGAATACTCGAAAGTTTTGCTTGACCGGTACGTTGCCTTGAACCTTACCGGTGATGGTCATGTGCAGTTCATCACGGATACCTTTCGAGATATCGGAGTGATGATCCAGATCGCGCCTTAATTGATCCGAGAATTGATGTTTCGCGGAAGTATCCCGGCGTTCTTTTTCAGCTTTACCTGCAGCTGAAATTTGCTTAGCTAGCGCAGTGCGACGCTGAATCAGGTTCCCCACGATAGGCCGAACCAAGGCCCGAAGCAACGTAACGCGACCGTCTGTTTCGTCAAAATCCTGCCGGTTGGATGTAGCTATATCTGGCAAGGAATCATCATCGAGTAGATCGAAGGAAATCTCTCCCTCAATGTAGTTCGCGTACGTTCCAGTAATTCCTAATTGAGAAAGCAAGCGGTCGCTTGCGAGTTTTCCTCGCACATAAACCCTCAACTGTGCAGGGTTGTAGTACTTGTTCTTAATGAAACGATTGTCATTCGCCTTCGCGCCCTTGTTGTCGATAGTGGCATGCACGCCGATCCATCCAGTCAGACTGTATTTGACGCCCTGGTAGGTCTGGTTAGACCGGTCCACGAATTTGGCGATCTCTTCCCAGGACTCATCTTCTGGAGGATCCAACGGGAACGTGGTACGTGATTGAATATGCTCGTAGTTACCACCGGGGAGTTCTTTCGCAGGTACATTCAACACGGTGGGATCTCCAACTAACTCATCTGGCTGCACGTCGTTGGATGTGAAATATTGAGCAATCTCCGCCAAGTTACCGAAAGCTACGTTCTTTTTCACCGGCGAATAATTGTAGTTGGTTTCGGTCTCAGAAGATCTCACTGACAACAGGATTCTCGGAGACGCATTGTCCGGTAACAAGAATTGATTAGCCAGTCGTGACCCCAGAGCATTGATAGATTGAGGACCGTATCCAGTAAGATCGACGTCGAGCATGACAAGGCGAGTGCCCGTTGCCGTCTGATTCCACAACTCTTCGTTGGCTGTCCATGGCACATCGTCTGTGGCCTTGAGACTGGGATTCTCCTCATCGCTGACTTTGCCATCGCGCGCATCCAGTTCCCAGTTACTTCCATCATCTTTGTGCTTTGTTTGCAGGTAGAAATGACGCGACAGAAACAGTGCTGCAAGCTTCCCTATTCCTTTTCGGCCCTTCACCTCACCTGCATTAGAAGCGCCCGTCGCCATGGCATGTTCACGCTTGTTGAACCCGACCTTGACATAGTTCAGTATGTCAGCACGACTCATCCCGGTTCCGTCGTCTACGACCTCTATGGTTGCCTTTGACTTGTCTCTGGCGTCGACATAGACGTATACGTTCTGCGCCCCTGCGTCGAGGCCGTTAGCCACGAGCTCTGAGAGTGCGCTCCATGGATTTGAGTAGAGGCCCCTCCCTAACAACTTGAGCGCGAGCCAGCTGAACGTAAATGGCGCATCGTGGCTAGCGCTTTCCATGAGACTCCTTCAGCGTTTCACAAGATCTTGACTCGTATATTCCCGGTTTCAGCGAATACTAGCACCGTGTTTACTGCAAGGACACTGCGGTTGTTTGGCGCCGACGCGTGCCCTCTACCGGTCAATCGTTTGTCAGTCAGGCATTACCAGCTTATCGAGTTCAACGATGTTATTCACGGTCGGGCGTTCCCGATTAGAGGAGAGCCCAAGAGAGCCCCTCTAATAGTGGGGACGCAGGATCTATGTTGAATTGAGCTTCCTGTCGGAGCTTGATTTACGCATCCGATAGCCAGGTTCAAGAACTGGATCTACCCGCTTCCTAGAACCAAGCAAATACAACTGGGCGGAGGTTGCCCCTCGTTCTTTGGCAATCACCCAGGTGATTCACAACCATCTACGCATTTCCACGGCTGCGTTCAAGGGACCTCCGACAGTCTGAAACTAAGCAGAGGCGATACTGCCCTGGAACTGTTCATGACTTTCAAAAAGGTTGACGTCCACGCAAGATCTTCTAGCACATCAGCAGCGAGTCAAGACAAGAACGCGACATTTCCACTTGATACGGTAGACCCCATGGGAGAAGTGACATCAATCAACGTTGCGCGGCCAAGGGTCCTCGAGTTCTTTGCTGGAATCGGCCTCGCCCGCATGGGTCTTGAGAGTGCCGGGTTCCGGGTAGCGTGGGCCAATGATTTTGAAGCCGACAAGAAAGCAATGTATGAGGCGCAGTTCGCCGAAGACCCCGAGCACACATTCTCTCTTGGTGATATAGCGAGAACGAAAGTTTCCGAACTCCCCAAAGATGCGTCCTTAGCCTGGGCGTCGTCACCATGTACCGATCTTTCACTAGCTGGCGCACGTGCCGGATTCGCGGGAGCACAATCCGGAACCTTCTGGCACTTTATACAACTGCTCACAGATCTCGGTAAGAATCGTCCAGACGTTGTTGTGCTCGAAAACGTGACAGGACTTGCATCATCACACGGTGGTGATGACCTTACTGCCGCAATCCGCGCCTTCAATCAACTTGGATACTCCATTGATGTGCTCGCACTAGACGCGCGACGATTCCTACCCCAGTCTCGACCAAGACTGTTTCTTGTTGGCGCACAGAATCCTCCAACAGATAATCCGGATCCCAATTCAGAACTCCGACCAGACTGGCTGCAATGGGTATATGGCGACAAGAGCCTCCGAACTCACAGAGCTGCGCTCCCCACACCCCCCAAGCCCAAGACGGAAGGACTGGGAGAACTCATTGAAGACATGCCCCTCAGTGATGAGCGATGGTGGGACGAATCACGCACAACCGCCTTCATCGGGTCGCTGTCCCCCACACAACGAGACCGCGTGATGCGCCTCAGGCGCACGTCCGGAGTGAAGTATCGTACGGCCTATAGAAGGACCCGCAAGGGCACTGCCGTCTGGGAGGTCCGCCCTGATGATGTTTCCGGCTGCCTACGTACGGCTCGAGGTGGTTCGTCGAAGCAAGCGGTCGTTCGACTTGGAAACAAGAGGCTACAAGTCCGTTGGATGACCCCTTTGGAATATGCTCGCCTCATGGGTGCAGGAGACTACAACTTAGATAGCGCTCGCACGAACCAGGCGCTATTCGGGTTCGGTGATGCTGTTGCTGTCCCCGCCGTAGCATGGCTCGCAGAAAACTACTTAATGCCACTGGTCAAGGGCGATTTGGTTACGTTAGGTGCCCCCGTTGACGAGGCGCTCAATGGCTAGTAGCGGACGTGCACGTGTTGACGAAGTGAAGAGCAAGCCAAAGTCCAAAGAACTTCCGGCTGCCATAGTTCAAGAATTCAGATCTTTATTCGACAAAGCAAAGAGTCAAAAGGATAATGAGGGTCGCAAGATAACTTCCGCAAAATGGGGAGTATACGCATTCTACGACTATGACGGTGAGCCTATTTACGTGGGACAGACAAAGGAAAGTCTAGCAACACGGCTAAATCGTCACCTAACAAACCAGAGAACCGATGCTGTCGCAATGCGAATACTAGATGTCTTCGAGGTCGCCGAAATGGAGGTTTGGCCCCTGTGGCACCTTGAGTACACTCCCAGCAAGAACGTGGACGCTACCTCTTTTTCGGATGCCACGCGCCAGCTGGACGCGTACGAATACTCAGCTTACTTAAGAGCGATTTCAAATAGTAAATTTGGCGCGATTTTAAATGAAAAAATCCCTCCCGCTTCGACCCCGATAGACCTGCCCGAGTCTTATCGATTCAAGCTAATCTCGGAGGCCACCAAAGAGGAGAGGGGACATCCCGACGTTCGCATTGCGAGACGCGCGGAGACTATCTCAAGGCTTGCATCCGTAGCATTCGAAAGAGGGCAAGTATCTGCCGGACTCAGACGTGTGCTCGTTGTACAGGCTGTCCGGCTGGCCTATAAATCTGCAGAACGATATAAGTTTGCCGAAGGAAAAGACGCGCCAGATCCAAGCGCAATCTCGGTTGAGGGGCTCATTGGTTCCGTCAAGTACCCCACGGACGACGAAGGGAGCGGCGACTAGAATTTGATCCTAATTGCATCTGGTCCCCTTGCCCTTAGTTCCAACGTCGGACTAACTTTGACCGGCACGTACCGTCCATAATACGAAATTGGATTTCCTGAGTCACTTTAACCAGCGATGCCGACGTCGACGCAGCATCCGAAAGACCCAGGCAAGAGCGGCAAACGCCAATGAGACAGCTGATGCGAAAATGAAGCCCGCGTGAGGGCTCACCACATCGATGAAAATACCAGCCATCGGCGAGCCGAGCGCCGCGCCGGCGGTCATCGCAGATCCGTAAAAGCCCATGGCTTCTCCCCGGCGCTCTTCGGAAACCAAATGCGACAGCATGGATGAAGCCGATGCCAGCGTCGGAGCCGTGAAGAAGCCTGACCCGAGCGAAATGATCGCCATTACCCAGACGTCTTCTGCAAACGCCATGGGGAAAGTGAAGACGGCGAAGAGAGCCATCATGAGCATCGGTGAAATGTTCTTGCGCAGCGCACCGTAGAAAATCCCGCCGACTGCGGACGCACCACACCAAAACGCGAACACGATGCCGACTTTAGAAGCTTGTCCCACGGACTCCAGCTGCGCCACCATCGACACTTCTGTAGCAACCATCAGTAGACCCGCTGCGAATGAAACCAGCAAGACCGCGAGCGCGGATCCGCTAACCCAAGAGAACTGACGGCGCACACGGGCAGTAACAGTGACTTCCTCGGCGTCGGCCTGTGTTGTGAGCGCGCTGATGATCGGGATGGACCCCGTCGTCGCGGGTAGCTCCGTTGCAGTCAGGTCCACGTGTGCTGGTGCAGAGTGCACAGCGTCGGCCACTGCACGTTCATGTTCCTCGGCTTCGGTGAAATCACCGGGACGAGACGGCACATATCGCTGAGACGAGCGCGTCGGTGGATTGAACCACATCAAATACGCCCCGGTTACTGACCCGGAGACACCAATGATGACGAGACCCCACGCCGAAGACCATAGTGTGGCCGTCAGCGCTCCCATGGCCGGGCCGGCCATGAAGACCATTTCGGTGAAGATCGAGTCAAGAGCGAAGGCGGTCTGTCGATCCTGACCTCGCGTCATCACGCCCAACGACTGACGCACGATGGAGAAGATCGGTAGTGAGAACACGCCGCCGATGAACACCGCCGCCAGCAGAGCCGGGTAAGGCAACCACGGCGCAATAGCCCAGACGACGGCTTCAGCGACCACCGAGGGAATCAGCGCTCGGCGCAGACCTACGCGATCCACCTGTCTGCCTCGCCACGGCGCGCCTACCGCGATACCCAGCGTCAATGAGGCCGCAGCGAGACCTGCGAGCCCGTACCCCAACCCCATGGTGACCGCGATGTGAAGCGTCAAGACCACGCCAAGCGCCGAATGTGGAAGTCTCGCGATCAAGCCGACCAACAAGAGTCGCCGGATGTGCTGATTCCGAAGCAAGCGAATAGTAGGAGTGAAAATCCATGGTGACCTCAAATACGACCGAACAAATCCAGGTCATGGACCTACCGGAACGAAACGTGCTGTAGCCGTCGATGATGACGACGGCCATGCGAGCCTGACATGGCGTTGCTGCGTTCCATCTTAGATGGATTTCGGCGCCACACTGACCATGGAATAATCGCGGCGTGAACGCAGTTGCATCCCATGACAGTTCAGATTTGAAATAAGGAGAAGTCATGCAGTTCGGCGTGTTTACCATCGGCGACGTCACCGCAGATCCGACGAACGGTAGCGTCCCCACGGAGAATCAGCGCATTAAGGACACCGTGGCTATTGCTCGGCACGCAGAAGCCGCCGGATTCGACGTCTTCGCCACGGGCCAGCACCACAATCCTCCTTTCGCTGCCCCGGGCAACCCTCCGACGTTGCTGGCCTATTTGGCCGCCCAAACCTCTTCTCTTCAACTCTCTACGGCTACCACTCTGATCACCACGATGGATCCGGTGCGCTTGGCCGAGGACTACGCCTACCTGCAGCACTTGGCGGACGGTCGCATTGACCTAACGATGGGCCGCGGAAACACCGGTCCGGTCTACCCGTGGTTTGGCCGTGACATCCGCCAGGGAATTCAGTTGGCAGTCGAGAACTACGCGCTGTTGCACCAGCTATGGCGTGAGAAGGAAGTCGATTGGCAGGGCCGATTCCGCACACCGCTGCAGCAGTTCACCGCGACCCCACGCCCGCTGGACGACGTTGCGCCATTCGTGTGGCACGGTTCCATCCGGTCACCCGAAATTGCAGAGCAGGCGGCGTACTACGGTGACGGTTTCTTCCACAACAACATTTTCTGGAACAAGGAACACGTTATCCAGATGGTGGAGCTTTACCGCCAGCGCTACGCCTACTACGGGCATGGACAGCCACACCAGGCCTACGTTGCGTTGGGCGGACAGGCGTTCATGCGCAAAAACTCCCAGGACGCCGTCAACGAATTCCGCCCCTACTTCGACAACGCACCCGTCTACGGCCATGGCCCGTCCCTAGAGAAGTTCTCCGAGATGACGCCGCTGACCGTGGGCTCCCCTCAGCAGGTGATCGAGCGCACTCTGAGCTTCCGCGATTGGGTCGGCGATTACCAGCGTCAAATGTTCCTCATTGACCACGCAGGCTTGCCGTTGAAGACGGTCCTGGAACAGATCGACATCTTCGGCGAAGAGGTACTGCCGGTGTTGCGTAAGGAGTTCGCGGCGTTGAAGCCGGACGACGTGCCCGAGGCGCCCACTCACGAATTCCTGCGCCAGCGCCACGCGCGCGGCGAAGATCCCGTCCCCGGCGGTCGTCCCGACTCGCCGGCCGGCGTTGAACGCGCACAGCGCGAAGCAGCAGAGTAGAACGAAGGAGAATGACAATGAACATCGCGGTGATCTCCGCGGGATCGGGCAACCCCTCGTCCACCGGCATGCTCGCTGACCGCCTCCAGTCCGCCACTGAAGAGTCCCTGTCGGGCAACGGCACACAGGTGAACATCCGGCGCATCGAACTGCGCGAACTGGCGCTCGACATTGCCGAGGGACATGTTTCAACGTCCCGTTCGGAAAAGCTCGACCGGGCACTGCGTCAGGTTGAGACGGCCGATGCGCTGATTGCGGTGACCCCCACCTATAAGGGATCCTACGCTGGCCTTTTCAAGGCGTTTATCGACTTGCTCGATGATGACGCCATGCAGGCGATGCCCGTGCTCTTGGGCGCCACCGGTGGAACAGCGCGGCACTCGCTGATGATCGACTTCGCGATGCGTCCGCTGTTCACCTACCTCAAGGCACAAATCGCCCCCTTGGCCGTTTTCGCGGCCACTGACGATTGGGGTCTCAACACCGGGCAGTTCGACGATGGTGAGATAGTGTTGAGCAAGCGGATTACCGAGGCCGGGCGACAATTCGGCGAAATGCTGACGTCGTCGCCAGCTCAACGGCGTCCGAAAAAGCAACCAACCGATGCGCAGACTCCCTTTGAGGTGACACCATTTGAACAGCTACTCGCCGGACGATAAATCGGCGTCACGACCCAGTCAGGTGCGCTCCGTAGAAGGGGCGTGGCGCACCTACTGGGTCACTACAGCTCGGTTGATGACACGCCTTGAGTCAACTCTCAAATCTGAACTCGATCTCCATCTGGGCGATTACAACCTCATGTTGTTGCTCACCGAGTCGGAGACAGGGTGCATGCGCATGGGAGAACTCGCCGAAGCAATGGTGTTTTCTCCGTCGCGGTTGACCTATCAGGTGAAAATCCTGGAGAACCGCGGCCTCGTCCGCCGTGAGCGCAGTGATACCGACGCTCGATCATGGATCGCCTCACTCACCAAAGAAGGACGGCGCACTTTCCGCAAGGCCGCCATTCTGCACGTCCGTGACATCGAAACGTTCTTCACGGCAAAGATTAGCGACGAAGAAGCACAGATCATCGATACGGTCTTCTCTCGTGTTCAGGATCAGCTTCTCTCGGAGTCGTGAGTCTCCGGCTTCACTTGGTGACGCGGGTATTACCCGAGTGAGATCTCCACGGAGTCTGCCCGTTCTGACAACGACGTGACCTGAGATAGCAACTGCTGCAGCGTCGCAAGCATCAACCGATGACCCGTCGCATCAGTGCCGTCTTCAGGTGTTGCGATGATGTTGAGCTCCGGCCCGCTTCCTCCGCCGTTAACCAAGCCCCCCGATTTCAGCCGTGTGGCAACGCCCCGACCAGGAGCCAGAGCCAAACGTTGCAATCCTGGCACCAGGGACACGATGTCATGGAGGTCGGCGGCCAAAGTCTCATCCTGATAGGACGGCACCCATTTTCGCTGTTGCGCCAGCGACCAGACCGCCGGGCGACGAACGACAAAGGTGAGTTCTTGACCAGGGTCGATGACGACCAGGTCAGACCCCTCATCCACGGCTGACAGGCACGCGCGTGGCATCCATGTCGCAACTGGGCGTGCTTCAGTGTGCCAAGCGGTCATTGCCGGAACCGAAGTGAATACCGGCATTGCTCGACGACCGTCAGCAGCTTGCAATGTGACCAAAGCGACATCTGCTTGTTTGTCCCCGTGGACATGCACGCCATCCTCAGCGGCGACCTCGTGAGTCGACTCCTCGGCCAGGGTCGGAACCACGGTGGCGAACACCCGAACATTCGATAAAGCAGCGACCACTTCGGCCTCATCCGCTACGCCGGATATGAAGCGTTCGGACGCCTCAATCCAAGCTGCCGAAGCCAGCCCGTCATCCTTGTCGAACGCGTGAAGCGGATTGGCCGATCCGTCGATTCCCGTGCCGGAAAGATCACGACCTTCCCAAGCTTGCCCGGCAGAGTCCGCGGGACGACCATCCTCGGATCGATGCTGGCGCGCCAGGTTCTTCTGGATCGCAGCTTGAATGTGGCCGGGAAGCTCGCGTGATGTCACTGCTCGGCGCCTCCGCCGACGCCAGGTACCTGTTCGGCAATAGCCAGGGCCGCCTGCAGGGTGAACTTACCCGCATAGAGCGCCTTGCCCACGATGGCGCCTTCCACGCCCTGCGGCACCATCGTCGTCAGCGCGCGAATGTCTTCGAGGGAGGAAATTCCTCCCGATGCGACCACAGGCTTGTCAGTAAAAGTGCTGATCTTCGCTAGCAGGTCCGTGTTGGGTCCAGTCAATGTACCGTCCTTAGTCACGTCTGTGACCACGTAACGGGCGCAGCCGGCGTCCTCAAGGCGCTGGAGCACTTCCCAGATGTTTCCACCTTCAGTGGTCCAGCCTCGACCTGCGAGTGTTTCGCCGCGCACATCGAGACCGACCGCGATCTGGTCACCGAACCGAGCGATCGCCTTCGCGGTCCACTCCGGATTCTCCAAAGCAGCGGTTCCCAGATTCACTCGAGTTGCACCGAGCTCAAGAGCATTTTCCAACGAAGCATCGTCGCGAATACCCCCCGACAGTTCCACCTTGATGCCCAGCTCACGGACGACCTCTTGGACAATCTTGCGGTTGTCGCCAGTACCGAAAGCGGCGTCCAAGTCGACCAAATGCAGCCATTCTGCTCCCGCGTTCTGCCAGGACAGGGCAGCTTCCAGAGGAGCCCCGTAACCGGTGGCAGAATCCGCCTCGCCCTGAACGAGGCGAACGGCTTGCCCGTTCTGTACGTCTACCGCAGGCAAAAGCTCCAGCCGGGTACGAGGTGTTTCGCTCATCTAAATACTCCTGATCAGTTTTCTCGAAAAGTCATGAAGCCGCCCAGAGTGCGGCCGAATCATCAGGCTTCGCCTGGAACCAATGCAAAGCCAGCGACGATCGCTAGAATCCCGCAGACGGCTAACCCGAAGAAGAACCATGCTGGTAGCTCCTGTCGATACGCTGACCATGCCCCGCCGAGCATAAGTCCACCAATGCCGATGAGCACAACAGTCCACCATGGCATTAGAGAGAACCCAACCAGTTCTGTAGCAGCCGCATGCCGGCGTCGCCGGACTTCTCCGGGTGGAACTGGGTCGCTGAAAGCGGGCCGTTTTCCACGGCTGCCACGAAGTCGGCACCATGATGCGACCAGGTGACCTTCGGCGGAGCCATCGAAGCAATCGTCTGATCGAACGTCCAGTTCTGGACGGCGTAGGAGTGCACAAAGTAAAAACGCTCGTCTTCGAGCCCGCGGAAAAGAACTGAATCCTCCGCCGGTCGGACACTGTTCCAGCCCATATGTGGCAAAACCGGGGCGGGCAGTGCCTCCACCACGCCTGGCCACTCCCCCATGCCCTCGGTTTCGACGCCATGTTCGACACCGCGTTCGAAGAGGACTTGATGCCCAACGCAGATTCCCAGCACGGGGCGACCACCGGCAATACGACGCCCGATCCAGCGAAGCGCCCCGACGTTCTTGAGCGAATGCATGACGGCGCCGAACGCACCCACACCGGGCACCACGAGCCCATCAGCGTTCATCACCGTGTCGGGATCTGCAGTGAGGCTGACGCGTGCACCTGCACGTTCCAAGGCACGTACAGCCGATCGTACGTTGCCAGAGCCGTAATCGAGGACAGCCACAGAAGGTCCGGTAGGGAGGCCGCTCACAGGGCACCCTTCGTCGACGGCACATCAGTGACACGAGGGTCGTCTTCGGCAGCCACGCGCAGAGCGCGAGCAAACGCTTTGAACTGAGACTCGACAATGTGGTGCGGGTCCCGGCCACGGACCACGTCCATGTGCAAGCAAATGGAAGCGTGGAAGGTTATCGACTCGAAGATGTGACGCGTCATCGAGCCAGTGAAGTGACCGCCGATCAGGTGGTACTGCTGCCCATCAGGCTCACCTTCGTGCACCAGGTAAGGGCGCCCAGAAAGATCTACGACCGCGCGGGCCAGCGCTTCGTCCAATGGCACTGAGGCTTCACCGAACCGACGGATACCCTTCTTGTCGCCCAAAGCGACCTTCAGCACTTCACCGAAGGTGATAGCAACATCCTCGACGGTGTGGTGGACGTCAATGTGCGTATCGCCGGATGCTTTCACCACCAGGTTCATCTGCGAATGTTTCGCCAAGGCGGTCAACATGTGATCGAAAAACGGCACGGAGGTGGAAATGTCCGACGTGCCGGTTCCATCCAGGTCCAACTCGACGAATACGTTGGATTCTGACGTTGTGCGTTGCATGCGCGCACGACGGCTGGAAATCAGTTCAGCAACCATGAAGAGGGCGCTCCTTGAGTTCAAGGCCGACTGGGACTGTCCAGCCGACGCCAATAAGTCTACTGTGCAAGCTCCGGAGCGTCCTCGAGAATACGCCTCATCGCGTCAAGAAACGCCGAGGTCTCTTCAGCTGTGCCTGCAGTCACACGCAAGTGGTTGGCAATACCGACATCTCGCACCAAGACCCCGAAAGCAAGTAGCCTTTGCCAGACTTCGCTGGCGTTCGACAGCCCACCAAAGAACACGAAGTTTGAATCGGAAACTGCAGGACGCAATCCCAGCTCCCGAAGCCCATCCACGATTCGATCACGTTGGACCTTAATTTCCTCAACCGTTGCCAACAGCGAGTCAACGTGGGCCAACGCGGCGTTAGCCGTCGCTTGAGACATAGAAGACAAGTGATACGGAAGTCTCACGAGCCGAATGGCGTCAGTCACTTCTGGCGCCGCCGCGAGGTAACCGAGACGGGCGCCGGCCAACGCGAAAGCCTTCGACATAGTACGCGTCACGATCAATCGGGGACGTCCGGGGAGCAGAGTAAGTGCGGAACGCGTACCCTCCAATGCGAACTCGGCGTAGGCCTCATCCACAACAACCATGGACTGGCATGCGTCGGAAGCCTCGTAAACGGCCTCGATCACGTCCAGCCCCAATGCCGTTCCGGTTGGATTATTGGGAGAGCACAGGATCACGATGTTAGGCGCGTGTTCTTCGACCTGCACTGAGGCAGATGTTGCTGTAAGCGTGTAATCATCATTCCGAATTCCGGCGATGTATCTGGTGCTCACGCCTTCGGCGAGCAAGGGATACATCGAGTAAGTCGGTGGAAAACTCAGAACACTTCTGCCTGGTCCACCAAAAGCCTGCAGAATCTGCTGAAGAATCTCGTTAGATCCATTCGCTGCCCAGATCTGCCGCTCAGTCAGACCCTCGCCAAGATAAGCCGCCAAACGTCTACGGAGTTCCGTGAATTCCCGGTCCGGATAGCGATTCAACGAACGTGCCGCCTGAAGCGCTTCAGCTCCGATCGATTCGACCACGTCTGTTGGAACCGGATGCGTGTTTTCATTCGTGTTGAGCATTACCGGCACATCTAGTTGTGGTGCCCCATAGGGAGTCATGCCACGCAGGTTCTCACGCAAAGGTAGAGCCGCTAGAGCATCAGCGTTGAAATCGTTCGAGTTTGGAGTCACGCACACAGTCTAGATCCGACGTTGACCTTCAGTTCCCCGGTGACGCGGGAACGAAGAGCGTATCGCCGACATTAATATCCGATCCTGCGAGCTGGTTCAGGTCACCGATGCGCTGAACAATCTCAGCGCGGGGTGCATCGAGATCAACCTGTCCCGCGATCCCCCAGAGGGTGTCGCCGTATCCGACAGTGTATTCGATTGCACCCGAGGGCAGACCGGAGTTCGACGCGTTCGCTGAAGAACCGAACAGATCCCCGATCAGGGCCGCTGCAACGATCAGGGCCATCAAAATAATGAGGGGAAGTGTTCGTAGAACAAATCGACCGCGTCGAGTCAGGCAAATGCCGCTGCTTCCCTGGTTTTGCGTAGCGATGCTCATGATTCCACTGTCCTCTCATTTCGAACGGCCCACTTCTTTCGACTCGATCGACCGTTCTAAGTTCGTACATCTTTTCTAGCACAGCCTTTCGACCGGATGCAAGATATTTCTCGTACAGATCTTTGAACTTGTTCGAAGAATGCTGTAGCCTTGAAGTACGGATCGCCTTGACCCTGCGAATCGGTCACCGGATGTCCCGGCGTCTTGACTGCGAAACAGAGTCCATCAGCGGCCATGGACACGATAAGAACGGAGAGCCCCATGAGTTCATCGACTCCAGACGGTCACGAGCAGAACTTCGCGGTATACAGCGTTAAGAAGCTGACGCAGCGGCAGCGACAAGTGCTCAATTACCTACGACGAGCCATCGCGAAGACTGGCTATCCACCGTCGATGCGTGAGATCGGCAAGGGGACGGAGTTGCTGTCTCTCTCATCCGTGACGTACCAGCTCAAGAAGCTCACCGAGTACGGGTACATCCGCCGAGATCCTCGTATCCCCCGGGCCATCGAGATTCTTCGCGATGAAGACGGAAATCTCCTGGGCAATGAGTCAGATTCGGCCCAGGAGATTGACACCGATGAGTTGCAGCTTCCCTTTAGCCGCGAAATCGACTCTCACAACGTCATGGTTCCCTTGGTGGGGCGCATTGCCGCCGGAGGGCCAGTGTTGGCTGATCAGCATATCGAAGATGTCATCGCCCTCCCCAAGTTGCTAACTGGTGATGGGGACCTGTTCATGCTCAAAGTCACCGGAGACTCGATGGTGGATGCCGCTATCTGCCATGGCGACTGGGTCGTGGTACGCAAGCAGAACAGCGCCACCAACGGCGACATCGTTGCCGCCTTACTCGATGAAGAAGCAACGGTGAAGACTTTCCGCCAGCGCGATGGCCATACCTGGTTGCTGCCTCAGAACACCGCGTACGAGCCCATCTTGGGCGACCACGCCACCATCATGGGAAAAGTTGTGTCCGTCCTTCGATCCATCTGACGCTATCGGCGATATAGCCCGCCGATAAAACGACAGGGGCCCAACGACGTTTTCGTCGTTGGGCCCCTGTTGCGTCATGATCGCTCACCGTATTTAGACCTTCGCGAGGCGACCGAGGGCGCCGAGCACAGTGTCCTGTTCCGTCGTGTACCAAAAGTCCGGCAGGGCTGACCGGATATACTTTCCATAGCGGGCATGATGAAGCCGCGAGTCAAGGATCGCCACGACACCTCGGTCATTAGCCGACCGGATGAGTCGACCCACGCCCTGAGCGAGTCGGACCGCAGCATGAGTCGCTGAGACTTGGATGAAACCGTTGCCCCCGCGCTGCGCAACGTCTCGTGTACGAGCCTCGGACAGTGGGTCATCAGGACGTGGGAACGGCAGTCTGTCCACCACCACCAGACGGCAGGAGCGTCCGGGGACGTCCACGCCTTGCCAGAGGGACATCGTGCCGAAAAGGCAGGTATCTTCCTCTTCCGCGAATTGTTTGATCAATGCGGACAGCGTGGAGTCGCCCTGGCAGAGAATCTGTGGATTTGGCCCCAACCGCCGACGCAACTCATGAGCCGCGTCCTCGGCCGCCCGGCGCGAAGAGAAGAGACACAATGCTCCACCCTGAGAAGCTCGCAACAACGCCTCTAGTTCGTCGTACGTCGTCGGCGAGGTGAGGCGACTTGGTTTAGGCAGTTTCTCAGCCACGTAGAGAATGCCTTGCTTGGCGTATTCGAAGGGGCTACCCACGTCAATGCCCGTCCATTCCGGTCCACCGGACCCCGAGAATCCTAGATCTCCAGCGATGGGCCCGAATGAGTCCCCGACCGTCAACGTTGCCGACGTAAGAATCGTCGTCGTGTCTTGCAGAAGGTTCTCACGCAGCCTTCCGGACACCGACAGAGGAGCCACGTAGACGGTAGGAGACGTATTCTCGTCGCCGGCGATCCACCCCACGCCAGGCTCAAATCGTCCAGGGCGGGACACCCATGCGACCTGACGGTTGTTTCCGTTTTGGCCGGCATCCAGAACACGTTCGGCTGTCTCAAGTACCTCTTGTAGCTTGGTGCGGACGACATGGCGGCCCGAGGAGTCATCGCTCGTCGACGAGGCATCTGTGGATTCTTTCCCCGTGGTCTTGAGCTGGCTCAACCCCTCACGAGCGGCTGCTCGCACTGACTCGAGAGCTTGTGTCTGAACCTCGTTGGGTCCCATTGGCATCCAACCCGATGGTGCGGAGATGAAGGCAGCTTCCAAAGCATCTGCCGCAGCACCGAGGTCCTCGAGCACGACTGACGCTTGTCGACGGCCGGCGGTCACGGCCGCGCGGACAGATGCAGAGGAAATCTGACCCGTCACTGCGTTCGTAACACGATCCGCCAATTCATGGGCCTCGTCTACGATTACAGCTTCGAATTCGGGAAGAACTTGCAACCCTTCGAAAGCGGCAATGGCGAGCATGGCATGATTCGTGACTACCACGTCTGCTTCGCCGGCGTGTTGACGGGCTCGTTCCGAGAAGCATTCTTCAGCGAAGGGACAACGCTGAGCGCCGATACATTCCACCGCAGACACGGACACCTGCCGCCAGGCGTTATCGTCAACCCCAGGGTCTAGGTCGTCCCGATCCCCTGTCTCTGTATCTTCCGCCCACTCGCGCAGGCGCACGAGTTGCTTTCCGAGGTCGGTACGGGGCGCTGCCGGTGCGTGATCGGCTCCGTCAAGAAGCGTTGGTTCCGGCTCGTCGGCAGGGAATCCACCGTTCAGCTTATGCAGGCATACGTAATTTGCCCGCCCCTTGAGGAGGGCGATGTCCATGGGCCGTGGGAGTTCCTCTTTCAGCGCCTCAAGAAGACGTGGAGCATCTCGACGAATGATCTGAGATTGCAGTGCCAACGTCGCCGTGGCAACCACGACCGGCAGATCTGCTTCTACCGCATGGGACAGAGCCGGAACCAGGTAGGCCAAGGACTTCCCGGTTCCGGTTCCGGCTTGCACGAGCAGGTGCTTTCCGGTGTCGAGAGAGCGCGCAACTTCCAAGGCCATTTGTCGTTGGCCTTCTCGACGTTGTCCCCCGGTCCGTTCAATAGCTTGTTCCAGCCAGGCGGCAGCCCGCCGCTCTGCTGGGCTCAGCGTTGCGACGGGCTGCTCAGAGTCAGAAGACACGGTGGTGCTAGACGACATACTGCGCGAATTCTTCCTTGTCTTCTTCGCGTACCAACACGGTCAAACGAGTCCCCTCGGGCTGGTATTGCTCAGACAAGATCTCGACGTCGGAACCGTGCAGCCTCGAGACCACGTCGCCATCAGTGAACGGAATCAAGAGATCCAGCTCCAAGGTGGGACGCGGAATCGTGTCCGCAATCATGGCTTCGAGATCCTCGATCCCTTCCCCTGTGTGTGCCGAGACCAACACGGTGTCACGGTGGGCCCGGCGCACCCGCGCAATGGTCATCGGGTCCGCGGCATCAGCCTTGTTGAGGACTATGATCTCTGGAATTCGACGTGCGTCGATCTCATTGAGAACCTCGTGAACGGCAGCAATCTGCGATTCCGGGTCTGGATGAGAAACGTCCACAACGTGGAGGATCACGTCGGCCTCGCCCACTTCTTCCAGCGTGGAACGGAAAGCCTCCACCAGCTGAGTTGGAAGGTTACGAACGAAGCCGACCGTATCGGACAGGGTATAGCCGAGACCATCCGGTGTTACCGCTTTGCGCACCGTCGGATCGAGGGTGGCGAACAATGCGTTCTCCACCAGCACTCCGGCACGGGTGAGCCGATTGAGCAGAGATGATTTACCGGCGTTCGTATATCCCGCGATGGCGACCGATGGCACCTTGTTGCGTCGGCGATTGGCTCGCTTGGTTTCCCTCGCAGGCGCCATAGCGGCGATTTCGCGCCGCAGCTTCGCCATCCGGTTACGGATGCGACGTCGATCGAGTTCGATCTTCGTCTCGCCAGGACCGCGTGAACCGATACCTTCACCGGCTGCCGCACGGCCACCGGCCTGGCGCGACATCGAGTCACCCCAACCACGCAGCCGCGGAAGCAAGTACTCCAGCTGTGCAAGCTCAACCTGTGCCTTGCCCTCGCGTGATTGGGCGTGCTGGGCGAAAATATCGAGAATCAACGCGGTACGGTCAATCACTTTGACCCGCACCACATCTTCCAAGGCTCGTCGCTGAGAAGGCGCCAACTCAGCATCAACCACCACAGTGTCTGCGCCGGTATCGCTGACAACGTCGGCCAGTTCCTGAGCTTTGCCTTTGCCAAGGTAGGTGGCAGGGTCGGGCGAGTGTCGTCGCTGGATAACTCCATCCAGCACCGTTGAACCCGCGGTCTCGGCCAGTGCCGCAAGCTCATGCAGTGAGTTCTCGGCATCATCAGCGGTGCCTTCGGTCCACAATCCGGCTAACACAACGCGTTCGAGTCGAACCTTCCGGTATTCGACCTCGGACATGTCTTCCAACTCGGTGGAGAGTCCCTCCACGCGGCGCAGAGCGTGGCGTGCTGCGAGATCGAGCTGGTCGCCGTCGTCTTCGGTGTGCCTACTTTCGCCGGCGTCGAGAGCCAGGGCTCGGGATTTTTGGGCACTAATCAGTGAGTCGCCAGATACCGATGGGCTCGCGGTTGCGTGGGCAGCATCCGAGGCGAGAATCCTGTCGATGAGGCTCTTGGCTTCGTCGTCGCGCCGCTGATCATTGTTGTCAGGCTGCTCACCTGACGCTGAGGAATGGGTCATGGTCTCCTTGGAGAAGTGGGTCGTTAAAGAATAGTCGGTTTCTGGGTGCGGTGTCCGGGGCATGAATCCTCCCTGGTGGTCTGGAAAGACTCAGGTCGTCGAGATTTCACCGCCGGGTTCGGTCCTTGTCCCGAACACAGTTCTTCCCCGCCGAATCTCCTGGCAACGAACCGAGCCAAGAATCAAAGACTTTTACATTGCGCCGAATGCGCGTGGGATGTGGATCTACCTGACGCTCTGAATCAAGTTGGGCATGAATAACGGCGCTTAGATACGCCGGAGCTCCTCGAATGAAATCGGGCTCAAAGGTAAGTAATCCACATGCCCACTAGTATAGCACCCACTCTGTACACAACTTGGGGGGCCCATCCACCAGGATGGGCCCCCAAGTCGCACCATGTGCCATTCAGGCTTGGGTCGCGCTGATCATGGCTGTGTTATCAGGAGGCAGGGATTTGCAATTCCTGGCCGACGTAGATCAGTGCAGGATCAGCAACGACATCGGCGTTCACCTGGTACAGGTCGTTCCAGTCGGAGATGCCCCAAGCGTCGGCGATCTTGCTGATGGTGTCACCGGACTGCACCGTGTAGATCTCCCCGGATGCGGCAACGTCTGCCTGTGCCGGTGCGTGCTTCTGAGCCGGTGCCGATTCCTCCACCGGAGCTGACTGCTCAGCAGCTTCCTGGCCCGAGGACTGCGAGGTTTCCACCTGAGCTTCCTGCTGTGTCGGAGCCTGCTGCTCGATGGCTTCAGCCGCTGCCGGCGTACCCGAGGGCTCGCCGGAGAGGCCCAGCTGTGCCGAGCAAGAAGGCCATGCTCCCCAGCCCTGCATCTGCCGCAGCTGCTCTGCTCGCTGAATCTGTTCTTCCTTGGACGCATCCGACGGCAGTCCGGAGCCACCCACGGCTTCCCATGACTGCTGGCTGAACTGGAGACCGCCGTAGTAGCCGTTGCCGGTATTGATGGACCAGTCGCCGCCGGACTCGCACTCGGCCAGGCGATCCCAGTCGGACGCCGTATCTGCGGAGGCTGCCGGCGCCACAGCCATGAATCCGGCCCCGGCCAGACCCAAAGTGGCCAATCCACCCATGACGTTCTTCAGTACCTTGTTGTTCTTCTGCATGAAACCTAAGATCCTGTCACCTGAACGCTCAGGCTTCCCGAAGCCGTCAACGCGTCGCCGTCCAACAATCCGTATTGAGACTGTTCATTCGGAGCCCTCGGCGGACGGCACTGCAGGTGCCGGGACCCATACGTTGGTTTTCTCGGCCGAATCGTCCGAAGACGTAGGAGCCGCATGCGTCAAAGCGCATTGACCAACGCCTGCCAGCAAACTCGAAAGCGCGAGACGATGCAAATCGAAATTTCGGGCAAATTGAGTCGAGATTGGCTAGTTCCCGCGGCAGAATGGCCCGTTATCGTTTTGTTATAAAAATCGCTGTGAATTCAATGGGCATGACCATGATGTTGAGGTCTTGTCCTACGATGGTCGGGTGAATGAAACTTCTGGGCATTACTTCCGCTCCCCCTCTGACCAGGAACGACGTCGTACCATCACTGTGACAATGGCCGAGCGTAGCGTTGAAGTTCTCACGGCCAACGGCATCTTTTCACCGGAGGGTGTGGACAAGGGAACAGCTGCGTTGCTGTCCGCGGTTCCGGCACCACCCGAACAAGGCGAATTCTTGGATATTGGCTGTGGATGGGGGCCACTGGCACTGACCCTGGGCATGATGAGCCCGAACGCTCATGTCACTGCCGTGGAGGTCAACGAGCGCGCCGCACAGCTGTGTCGCGACAACGCAGAAGCCCTGGGAGTACCCAATATCGACGTTTCCTCCCCCGAGGATGTGGACCCGCTTCGCTCTTACGATCTGATCTGGTCGAACCCACCGATCCGCATTGGCAAGAAGGCACTGCACGAGCTCTTGGAGCTGTGGCTACCGAGGCTCAACGACCACGGCGAAGCTTGGCTGGTGGTGCAGAAGAATCTCGGGGCAGACTCGCTGATGCCATGGATCCAGACCATGCTCAACGATCAAGCTCATATTCTGGAGAGTCGTTTCACCGTAGAGCGTGCGGATACCATCAAAGGCTTCCGCATCCTCCGGGTGATTCGCCACCCGCGCGCCTGAGCTGAGGTACTGGGTTCAGTTCACCGTACCGCTGTAAACTAGCTCCGCGGGCCCGGAGAGAATGACGTCTTCAGCGCCGTCTTCATTGCGCACGAAATCGACTTGAACCGTCCCACCTGGGACGTCTACCAGCCACGAGTCCGCGCCTTCCGCACCGGCCCAGACACGCACTGCCGCTGCAGCAGCACATGCGCCGGTGCCGCAGGACATCGTTTCGCCAACTCCGCGTTCGTGAACGCGCATGCGCACATGACCGATACCGTCGGAGACCAACGGCTCCTGAGGCACGACGAATTCAACGTTGGTACCATTCGGCGGAACTGGATCGACTTGAGGCTTCTCGTGCAGATTGACCTGGTCGAGATCCTCTTGCGGGGAAAGAGCCACCACCGTGTGTGGGTTGCCCATCGAGATACTCAGAGCTGGCCGTGGCTCGGGCAAGCCGGAAGCCCTGACCAGCGAGTCTGAGGCACTTTCGAGCGCCATCTCGGGATCGATGAAGGACCACGGACCCATCGAGATGGAGTACCCGGTCTCGGTTCGGTGTACCGTGCGCACTCCCGCCCGAGTGCCGATCACAACTTGGCCGCCGACGGGAAGATCGATCGTCCCGGTTTCTGCGAGAAAATGCACGAATACGCGCACGCCATTACCGCACATTTCGGCGATCGAACCGTCGCCGTTGCGGTAGTCCATAAACCAGACCGCTTCGGGAGCAGCGCCGAGAAGTTCCCGTCCCTCGGGCAGTTCGCTGGAGGGCACGGCTCGAATCAAACCATCGGCACCGATGCCCAGGTGGCGATCGCACAGAGCGCTGACATGTGCTGGCGTCAGTTCCAGATCGCCACCGGAATCGAGCAATAGAACAAAGTCATTCCCGGTGCCATGTCCTTTCGTGAAGGACACACCGTTCAGCTGGCGCAGCGACGGGGCTAAGTGGTCCGATTCGGGCTCTGCTAGGGGATGCGACATGGGTTTAGTCTACCGACCCGCAATCAATTGTAGGGCCTTGTTCACTAGCCGAGGATCGTTATAGTCGATCCAGTGTACGCGGGGATCGGCACGGAACCACGTCAGTTGGCGTTTGGCGAAACGTCGAGTCGCGACAATCGTCTCCTCCACACCTTCTTCGACGGTCAGTTCACCGCTAAGTACACGTTGCATCTGCGGATAACCGATAGCCCGTGATGCCGTGGGTGCCGTGTTGAGACCATGAGCGCTGAGAGCACGAACCTCGTCGAGGAAGCCGGCCTCCATCATGGTGTTCACCCGTGCGCCAATGCGTTCGTACAAAGTGTCTCGGTCGATACTCAAGCCGATCTGCACGACCGGTGGAATCTCCTCAGCATAGGTCCGCTGGGGCATAAAGGAAGTGAAAGGTTCACCCGTCACGAGGTACACCTCGAGCGCCCGAATCAATCGGCGGTCGTCGTTGATTCGCTGCGCAGACTCAGGATCGACGCGCGCCAATTCGGCGCGAATAGTGTCGCTACCCTCGAATTCGAGCCGTTGCTCAAGCTGGGAACGCACCGTGGGGTCCGTCGGCGGGAATCTGATCCGATCAATCGCGGCACGCACGTAGAGACCGGATCCCCCGGTCAGAATGGGTGTTCGCTCCCGCGCTCTCAGTTGTCCGAAGCAGTCACGAGCCCAGGTTTGAAACTGAGCGACGGAAGCCACCTCATCCAGGTTCAGAACATCAATGAGGTGATGCGGCACGGAGTCGCGTTCGACCTGCGTGGCTTTGGCTGTCCCAATGTCCAGGCCCCGGTAGAACTGCATCGAGTCCGCGTTGACGACCTCTCCGTGAAGCTGCTCAGCCAGGTCCAGACTCAGCCGGGTCTTCCCGGAAGCGGTGGCGCCCACCAGGACGACGATAGGCTTCCGGGCACTTCCCGCATCGGCGGAGTCGATCTCAGCCTCCCACTCGCAGGGTGGGCATCCCCAAGTTCACCCCGGGTGCAGAACTATCACCAGCCGGCGTGGGAGTTCCACAGCTTTCTGCCTGCGTACGGTCCCAGGCATCCCCGGCCCGTGAACGGCGCAGTTGGTACTGCCCCGGCTCCGGATCGGCAATCAGGTGGTAAGGGTGGGAAGCGGTGACCGGTACGGTCACGAAGTCCCCAGGGCGCGGCTGCTGCTCTCCTGCGGGCACGGAGAAGTGCACCAGTCGATTGTCTGGGGCTCGTCCCGAAAGGCGGCCGGTTTCCTCACTCTTGGTACCGGGAGTATTAGTGACCAGGATTTCCTGCTCGACTCCGACACGAGTCGCGCTTTCTTCAGCACTAATACGGTCCTGTAGCGCGGTGAGGCGTTCGAAACGCTCTTGCACCACATCCTTCGGAACTTGGTGGTCCATGGTGGCGGCGGGAGTGCCCGGGCGGATCGAGTATTGGAAGGTGAATGCGGAGGAGAATCGAGATGCTTCAACCACGCGCAGCGTCTCAGCAAAATCTTCTTCGGTCTCCCCGGGGAATCCCACGATGATGTCGGTGGTTACAGCAGCGTGAGGAATCCGCTCACGTACTTTGTCCAAGATGCCAAGGAACTTCTTGGAGCGGTAGGACCGACGCATCGACTTTAAGATCGTGTCCGACCCGGATTGCAAGGGCATGTGCAGCTGGGGCATCACATTCGGCGTTTCCGCCATCGCATCAATAACATCATCGGTGAATGAGGCAGGGTGCGGGCTGGTGAAACGCACCCGCTCCAGCCCTTCGATGTCGCCGCACGCACGCAGTAGTTTGGCGAACGCACCGCGATCGCCGAATTCTACGCCGTAGGTGTTGACGTTCTGCCCGAGTAACGTCACCTCGACTGCGCCGGCGTCGACCAGAGCCTGGACCTCTGCCAGAATCTCACCGGGGCGGCGGTCTTTTTCCTTACCACGCAACGAGGGAACGATGCAGAACGTGCAGGTGTTGTTGCAACCAACAGAAATGGAGACCCAACCAGAATAAGTTGAATCCCGCTTGGTTGGCAGAGTCGAGGGGAAGACTTCAAGAGACTCCAGTAGCTCGACTTCGGACCGCTCATTGTGGCGTGACCGCTCCAGCAGTACCGGAAGAGACCCAATGTTGTGGGTACCGAAGACCACGTCCACCCAGGGTGCCTTTTCGACGATAACGTCTTGATCCTTCTGGGCTAGGCAGCCACCTACCGCGATCTGCATGCCGGGGTGCTTTTCTTTCACCTGACGGAGGTTGCCCAGGTTTCCATACAACCGATTGTCAGCGTTTTCGCGCACCGCGCAGGTGTTGAACACCACCAGGTCCGGTTCTTGGTTCACCGCGGCCGCGACATAGCCGGAGTCTTCGAGCAGCCCAGAAATGCGTTCGGAATCGTGGACGTTCATCTGACATCCAAACGTCCGGACTTCGTAGGAACGGAGGGGCTGTATCGAGTCCTGGAGAGTGGTCACCCCACTATTCTAGGCCCTCATCATTCTCGATCTGGACAGTCATCAGCTCTTTGACAACGTCGAATCCCAACCCCGGAGAGTATCCCTTACGGGCCAGCATCGAGACGAGACGTCGAACAATCTTGTCCCGTTCGGCTCGCTCCTCAGGTCCGGACCCGGTCGGAATGCGTTGAGTCCGAAGCTTCTTCTCGATAAGTCTTTCGGCCGCTTCGCGCTCGTCTTCATCGCTCACGGTGTCCAGAGCCTGTTCCGCTTCATCACCGTCGATTCCTTTGGCCCGTAGCTCGCGCCGCAGGGCGCCACGTGCCAGGCCCTTGCCCTGATGCCGAGAACGCACCCACATGCGGGCGAACTCCTCATCATTGATGAGGTTCACGTCTTCGAACCTGTCGAGCACAGCAGTAGCGACCTGTTCTGGGACGTTTTTTGCAGCTAACTTTTCCGCCAGCTGTTGGCGGGATTTCGGAGCCGCGGTGAGCTGCCGAAGCAGAATGGACCTGGCGACCTCTTCCGGGTCAGGCTCGGCGTCGCCGACCGCCGTCTCCAGAAGAGGTTCCTCAGGTCCTCGCGCGGTCATTTCTTTGCGTCACCCGGGACGGCTTTGAGAACCGGCTCCCCGTCAGCATCTGCCTCGGTGACCCCGATACCCAGCTTCTGCTTGATACGATCCTCTATCTCCACCGCGAGATCGGGATTGTCTTTGAGGAACTTACGCGCGTTCTCTTTACCCTGGCCCAGTTGGTCACCGTCGTAGGTGAACCATGCGCCGGACTTGCGCACAATACCGTGCTCGACACCCATGTCGATCAGCCCACCCTCGCGGGAGATGCCCTCGCCGTACAGGATGTCGAACTCTGCTTGCTTGAATGGCGGAGCCATCTTGTTCTTGACGATCTTGGCGCGTGTACGGTTACCGACCGGGTTACCGGCTTCTTTCAGCGTTTCGATGCGCCGAACGTCAACACGCACCGAAGCGTAGAATTTCAAGGCCTTACCACCCGTGGTCGTCTCGGGGGAACCGAAGAATACACCGATCTTTTCGCGGAGCTGGTTGATGAAGATCGCGGTCGTCTTAGTCTGCGACAGGCGGCCGGTAATCTTACGCAACGCCTGAGACATCAGTCGCGCCTGCAGACCCACGTGACTATCACCCATCTCGCCTTCGATTTCCGCGCGGGGAACCAGCGCGGCCACCGAGTCGATGACGATGATGTCGAGTGCGCCTGAGCCAACGAGCATGTCCATGATTTCCAGTGCCTGCTCACCGGTGTCCGGCTGGGAGACCAGTAGCGCATCCGTGTCGACGCCCAGCTTCTTGGCGTATTCGGGGTCGAGTGCGTGCTCGGCGTCGATGAACGCCGCAATTCCACCGTTCCGCTGAGCGTTAGCGACAGCATGCAGCGCCACGGTGGTCTTACCCGAGGATTCCGGGCCGTAGATCTCCACGACGCGCCCGCGGGGGAACCCGCCAATTCCCAGTGCAATGTCCATGGCGACAGAGCCCGAGGAGATGGTCTCGATCGGCGCGCGAGCGTCGTCGCCCAGGCGCATCACGGAGCCCTTGCCGTAGTTCTTGTCGATCTGGGCGAGAGCGGCTTCTAGAGCCTTCTCACGATCAGTGGCTGCTGCCATCTCTTCTCCTTGGTTGGGGCCGACGCTACGGACGGTCAGTCAGTGAACTGCACGAATAAGTCGAGTCTACGGACCGCGACGGACACGTTAGGCAGCCAGCACCGGTCTCGTGGATAACGACCTTGGATTCGTTGTATTTCATGCTCTGTGTAGGAGTTTACTGAACTCGAACACCTCTTCTAGCATTTCGACGCGCGTGTCGTATCTCTGTTCTGAGATAGGAGCTAGGACCAACCCGGAGTATCGCGCGGTGCGATGTCTCGACCCCAGCGACGTGCTGCTGGAATCTGATGCAGATCGCAGACGGCGGCCCACACTTCGCGCGGGTCGACACCACGAGCCAGTGCGTCTTGCGCGGTCTCGTGCAGGGTCGGCAGGACCAGGGAGCTAGCGATGACTTCTGCGTTGGCTTCACCGAATTCGTCGTTCATCAGCGTCCAGAAGGCCGAGCGTTTCATCTTCACCCCTCAAGGGTATCGATCTCAACAGCGAAGGCCGCAACCGGAGGTCCCGGTTGCGGCCTTCGCTGGATCGAGGAGGATCAGTGGCTACCAGCCAGCTGACCGAAATCGTCGGGCAGTTCCTTCGCAAGCTGCGCGTAGCGGTGCGTCATCTCAGCCGGCACTGTGTCGGGGACGTCTGGCAAATGCAGCGCCTCCTCCATAGCCATGCGGTCGGCGACTTCGCGCAACATGGTTGACTGCGGGATGCTCAGTGCTTCGCAGATTGCGGCAAGCAATTCGGATGAGGCTTCCTTCTGGCCGCGCTCCACTTCGGAAAGGTACCCGAGGGAGACACGGGCCTTGTGGGAAACTTCCCGCAAGGTTCGTCCTTGACGCTGGCGCACGTCGCGGAGCACATCTCCGATCTCCTGGCGTAGTACAGGCATGGCATGCTCCTTAGCGTGGGACGGGCTGGGTTCGGATTCTCCGGCTGCCAACCAACGGGTCACGCCATTGATGGTCACCGGTTCTCTCATCATGTCTACTGTCTTCTCCTGTGCGGGGACGATGTATGGGCTGAAGGGATTCCGTCCACTACTGGACGAGATCCGTTGCTGTTCACAACGCACCTCTCGGGTTCTTTGTTCCCTCAGGGCGAGGACTGCGCCCGATTCACAGCTAATGTCCAGCAACTCTGGACGTTTCTCACTATCCTAGTGGCGCAGAACTCATTCGCCTATGCCCGAGGGGCCGTGCACGACGTCGACGATTAATCGCAGTGCGGCATCCACACTGGCCTGCCGGATAGTTTCGCGGTCGCCTTCGAAACGGAACAAGGTGGCGCGTTGGACCTCATCCGTTGCCACCGCGATCCAGACGGTGCCGACCGGTTGGCCTTGGTGCGGTTGCGGGCCGGCCACGCCCGTGGTGGCCACACCAAGGTTCGCGCCGAGGCGGCGTCGAGCGCCGTCGGCCATCTGCAAACTGACCTGTTCGTCCACGGCACCGTGGGAGTCCAACCGGGCGGTGTTCACACCGAGTACGTCGGCTTTGATGTCGTTCTGGTAGGCGATCACTCCCCCGCGCAACACCCGGGAGGCTCCACTGATATCAGCGACGCGGGCTGCAACGGCGCCGGCGGTCAGCGATTCGGCGGTGGCGAGCGTGAGACTGTGAGCGCTCAACAGCTCGACGACGTCAGCTGCGGTCGTCACGGGTCCCATCTTCGGTCGAGTTCAGCAGAGAAGTCTTACGTAGTTGAATCGCTTTGACGATGTAGTCGATGCCGGTGGCGACGGTGACAATGAGCGCCAGGATGATGATGCTCCAGCCCACCCAGGGCCACCAGGATCCCACCAGCGGGGCCAACGGCATCAGCAACAATCCGATGCCCGCGGTCTGGAGCACGGTCTTGAGTTTTCCGCCGGCGGAGGCGGGCATGACCCCGTAGCGCAGCACGATGAAGCGCATCAGGGTGATACCCCATTCGCGCACCAGGATGACGATGGTGATCCACCACCAGATCTCGCCCAAGAGGGAGAGCACGATCCAGGCCGCACCGGTGAGGAGCTTATCGGCGATCGGGTCGGCGATCTTACCGAAGGAGGTCACCAGCCCCCTCTTGCGAGCGATGTCGCCGTCGAGCTTGTCCGTGTACATGGCGGCGGCAAACACCACGAAAGCGAGCCAGCGGTAGAGCAGAGACTCCTCGCCGAAGGTTCCACCCAGCACGAGCAGCCATACCAGCAGCGGAACCATGAGGATCCGCACCATGGTCAGCACATTGGGCAGGTTCCAAAGGGGATGATAGCCCCGCGCTCGATCTAACGACCCGTCAGCTGCCATGCGTCTTCTGACTCTCCCTCGTCGTCATCGTGGTAGTCCACGACTTGCGTGTATTGATCGTAGTGCTGGCCTACCAGATCCTGGCCCCAGTCACGGGTGGCCTGATCGTCGGTGGCGTCCGCGTCGTCGGCTGGTGAGTCTGAGGGCACAGAATCGGCGACCATACGCTGTTCGCTCGCGCTCAGTGCGGCACCGGTCGCTCCGGGTATCGAGGGCTCAGCGGCGGCAGCGCTGGCCGGCGCACCGCCTGCCGGCTTGTCGCCACGGATGGTGGCCAGCACCTCGCCGAGGTCATCCGGCTGAACGAGCACGTCGCGGGCCTTGGAGCCTTCAGAGGGTCCGACCACGCCGCGGGATTCCATCAGGTCCATCAGGCGCCCGGCCTTGGCGAAGCCCACCCGGAGCTTGCGCTGGAGCATCGAGGTGGAGCCGAACTGCGAGGTGACCACGAGTTCCACTGCCTGCAGTAGCACCTCCAGGTCATCGCCGATGTCCTCGTCGATGACCTTCTCGGCCTTCTCGGGGACGACGTCCTCACGGTACTGGGCGCTCATCTGCGTCTTCACATGCTCGACGATCGCCTGGACCTCGGACTCATTGACCCAGGCACCCTGAACACGCATCGGCTTGGACTTGCCCATCGGCAGGAACAGTGCGTCGCCCTGGCCGAGCAGCTTCTCGGCGCCGGGCTGGTCGAGAACCACGCGCGAGTCGGTGACCGAGGAGGTCGCAAAGGCCATACGCGAGGGTACGTTGGCCTTGATGAGACCGGTGACCACGTCCACCGAGGGGCGCTGGGTGGCCAGCACCAAGTGGATGCCGGCGGCACGCGCCAACTGGGTGATACGCACGATGGCGTCTTCGACGTCGCGCGGGGCGACCATCATCAGATCGGCAAGCTCATCGACGATCACGAGCAGGTACGGGTAGGGCTTCAGCTGGCGTTTGGAGTCCGGCGGCAGGGTGACCTTGCCGGCGCGGATGGCCTTGTTGAAGTCGTCGACGTGTTTGTACCCGAAAGCTGCGAGGTCGTCGTAGCGGGTGTCCATCTCCTTCACCACCCACTGCAGCGCTTCGGCCGCCTTCTTGGGACTGGTGATGATCGGGGTGACCAGGTGGGGCACGCCTTCGTAGGCGGTGAGTTCCACGCGCTTGGGGTCGACCATGATCATCCGCACCTCATCAGGAGTGGCCCGCATCAGGATGGAGGTGATCATGGAGTTCACGAACGAGGACTTACCGGCACCAGTGGCACCGGCGACGAGCATGTGCGGCATCTTGGCCAGGTTGGCCATGACGAAGCCGCCCTCGACGTCCTTACCCACGCCCATCACCATGGGGTGGTCGGTCTTGCGCGCGGCGGGAGAACGCAACACGTCACCGAGCGCGACCACTTCTTTGTCGGTATTTGGGATCTCGACACCAATAGCGGACTTGCCCGGGATGGGACTGAGAATGCGCACATCAGTGGAGGCCACGGCGTAGGAGATGTTCTTCTCCAGGTTGGTGACCTTCTCGACCTTGGTGCCCGGGGCGACCGAGATCTCGTAGCGGGTGACCGTCGGTCCACGGGAGAATCCGGTGACGTCGGCGTCGACCTTGAACTGGTGCAGGGTCTCTGTGAGGGCTGCGACGACGCGATCGTTGGCTTCGGATCGCTCCTTGGCGGGCGGGCCCAGCGGGAGCAGGTCCATCTTCGGCAGCGTGTAGGTGACGTCGCCGTCGAGGTGGAGTTGTTCGGAACGGGTGGGCAGCGGCGGCAGGTCGGGGCTGACTTGGGCCACCGGGTTGGAAGCCACCGGGGCGACGGTGCTGAGTGGGACGGTGGCGTTCGGATCGTCCATGGCGTCGGCGTCGGCTGCGTCGTGGGTAGCGTTCTCCCCCACGCCGGCCTGGGCGCGGGCCTGCTGCAGTGCACGATCGGCGGCGGTGGGACGCTTGACCCCGGCGGGAACGGTGGGCTCTGTTTTCGTCCGAGCGGGCACATTCTCAGGGGGCGCTTCGCTATCGAAGATGCCGTCCACATCGACCACGTCAGTGCGGGCCTCATCACGGTCGTGGATCACCGGGGTGGCGTACGCTTCCTCGGCGCTCGCGGAGTCTTCGGCCTCACCGTCTGCCGTGTCGGGTTCATCGGAACCGAAGAGCTTCCACCGCTTCTTGCCGCTGCCCGAGGCCGACTTCTTCTTGGTTTTGCGCCCGGTATTGGTTGCGGCCTCGTCGTCGCCGTAGAGGTAGGACTGGTCGTGGTCAGAGCCTTCGGCTTCCGGGGCAGTATCGGCGTGGATGGAGCGCTCGGCGTGGGGTTGCTGACCGGTGAGCCAGGCATAGAGGCCGGCGAGTCGCTCGGGGATGCGGCCCACGGGCGTGGCGGTGAGCACGAGCAGACCAAAGAAAAGGAGCACACTCATGATGACCCAGACCGGCCCAGGAGTGATCAGCGCGACCAACGGGTCGGTGACCAAGTAACCGAGCACTCCGCCCGAGGCGAGCATGCCGGAGAGGTCACCGGCGACAGGTGGGTTTCCGTGCGTGAGCTGAGCCAGGCCGGAGCCGGCCGCGGTAATAATGAGCAAGCCGATAATAATACGGCCGTTGGCGCGGTGCTCCTGCGGGGTGCGGAAGCAGCGCACTGCCACCATGACCATCAACACGGGGACGATCAGGGCCATCCAGCCGAAGGTTCCGGCGGCGATGCCGTGGACGATTTCGCCGTAGCCGGGCGTTTCGCGCAGTCCCCACCATTCAACGGTGGCGATGAGGATGGCCAACACGAGTAGCACGAAGCCGGTGCCGTCGCGGCGATCCTCGGGTGCGACTTTCGCGTCGGGGCCGAGTTTGCGCACAGTGGCACCGATGGGGGTCACCAAACCGATCCAGGTCCCGCGCAGGGCGCGCAGGGGCCAGGCCATGGTGGGTTCGGAGGATTCGAAGGCCTCCTGTTGCTTCGCCTTCGTCGTCGTCGAGCCTTTTTTGGCCGTGCCGCTGCGGGACTTGGCCGAGGTCGAACGCGTCGAAGACGGCGAGCGAGTGGGGGAAGTTCGGGTCGCCATACCCGAAAGAATACCGTGAATCCGCCATTTTTCGTTGATTCAACACAGAACCGGGCTCGGAATCGTGCGGTTCCGAGCCCTTTTCCGGTGACGAAGTCGCCTCGTCGAGAGACTTTAGTAGCTGGAATAGCCGTCCTCAGTGAGCTCGTGCTTTTCTTCGCCGGTGATGGCGGGATTGAAGATGGACACCAGGATCATGTCCTCGGTTTCGCCACCACGTAGTTCGTGTGGATCGTGTTCGTTGAGCACGTAGATGGTGCCGGGGGTGATGTCGTGGACCGTGCCGTCCTTCTCCACCACGGACCCGGAGCCACCGATGCAATAGCAGGCTTCGAGGTGGTTGCGGTACTGCAGCTTGGAGGAGCTACCGGCTCGCACCACGGTGTGGGCGACGGCGAAGCCCATTTGGTCAGCATCCACCAGGAGACGATCGGAGGTACCTCCGCCCCATTCCACGGTCTGGGCTTCCTCACGCGTACGTGTAAACATCGTGTTCCTTTCTCGAAGTGCGACAGAGACAGGTCCACCGTAAGAAGATGAGCCCCTGAAAGTCAGGGGCTCATCAACGGATTTTCGTTATTCCAATGGTTCGGTTCAGGCTTCCAGAACCACCGGCACGATCATCGGGCGGCGGCGCAGCTTGCGGTTAACCCAGGAGCCGATGGCGCGGCGCACCACCTGTTGCAGCTGGTGGGTGGTGTGCTGTTTACCGGAGGCTGCCGCTTCTTCCAGGGCCTTGATGATCTTGGGTTTCACCGAGTCAAACACCTTGTCGTCCTCGGCCACACCGCGGGCGTGGATGTCGGGACCGGAGACGATCTTGCCGGTCTGGCGGTTGATCACGGTGATCACGGAAATGAAGCCTTCCTCGCCCAGCACCCGACGGTCCTTGAGATCGGATTCGGTGATGGCACCAATGGAGGAGCCGTCAACGTAGACATAGCCGCATTCGACGTCGCCCACAATTTCGGCCACGCCATCGCGCAGGTCCACCACGGTGCCGTCGGCGGTGAGCAGCACGTTCTCGGAGGGCACCCCGGTGGCTTCGGCAATGCGGCCGTTGGCGATGAGGTGACGGACTTCGCCGTGCACGGGCATCACGTTGCGGGGGCGAACGATATTGTAGCAGTACATCAGCTCGCCCTGGGAGGCGTGGCCTGAGACGTGCACGTTGGCGTTGCCCTTGTGGACGACTTCGGCGCCCAGGCCCATCAGCCCGTTGATCACCCGGTACACCGAGTTTTCGTTGCCGGGGATCAGCGAGGAGGCTAGTACCACGAGGTCGCCGGTTTCGATCTGGACCTGGTGATCGCCGTTGGCCATCCGCGACAGGGCCGCCATGGGCTCGCCCTGGGAACCGGTGCACATCAGCACCACTTCGTCGTCGCGGTAGTTTCCGATTTTCTTGACGTCCACGAGGATGCCCTCGGGGACGTTGAGGTAGCCGAGCTTGGCCGCGATCGACATGTTGCGCACCATGGAGCGACCAACGAAGGCCACTTTGCGCCCGTTGAGGGCGGCGGCGTCGAGCACCTGCTGCACACGGTGGACGTGCGAGGAGAAGGAGGCCACGATGATCCGCTTGGTGGCGCGGGTGAAGTAGGTCTCCAGGGTGGTGCCGATGTTCTTTTCCGTCATGGTGAACCCGGGGACTTCGGCGTTCGTCGAGTCCGTCATGAACAGGTCCACGCCTTCTTCACCCAGCCGGGCGAAGTGGCGCAGATCGGTGATGCGTCCGTCGAGGGGCAGCTGGTCCATCTTGAAGTCACCGGTGTGCAGGATGGTCCCGGCCTCGGTGCGGATGGCCACGGCCAGCGCGTCGGGGATGGAGTGGTTGACGGCCACGAATTCGCATTCGAACGGACCGAAACGCTCGACGTCGTTTTCCTTGACCGCCAGCGTCAGCGGCTTGATCCGGTGCTCCTCCAGCTTGGCCTCGATCAGGGCCAGGGTGAGGGTGGAGCCGATCAGCGGGATGTCCTGCTTCATGCGCAACAGGTACGGCACGGCGCCGATGTGGTCCTCGTGACCATGGGTGAGCACGATACCGACGACGTCGTCGAGACGGTCGCGAATGTACTCGAAATCGGGCAGGATCAGGTCAACGCCCGGCTGAGCCTCTTCGGGAAAGAGCACCCCGCAGTCGACGATGAGGATCTTGCCGTCGATCTCGAAGGTGGTCATGTTGCGGCCCACCTCGCCAATACCGCCCAGCGGAACGATGCGGCAGGTGCCGTCGCGCAGGGCCGGAGGCGTGGTGAGCGTGTTAGATAGGGTCATGGTGCGGGTGGTCCTTTCGGAAGGAGATCACACCGTGACGCCGCCCTCCTGGAGGTCGGCGCGGATCACGGCTTGTTCGGCCTCGGTGGCCTGTGTCAGCGGAAGCCGCACCACCGAGTTCGGCAGGATGCCCTGCCAGTGAAGAATGGTTTTCGCTGCGACGGCGCCTTGAACGTGGCTC
Source organism: Citricoccus muralis (assembly GCF_029637705.1). Classification (NCBI taxonomy): domain Bacteria; kingdom Bacillati; phylum Actinomycetota; class Actinomycetes; order Micrococcales; family Micrococcaceae; genus Citricoccus; species Citricoccus muralis. The sequence goes on along the minus strand of NZ_CP121252.1, from coordinate 1,257,467 downwards.
ATCACGGCGCGCTGGATCGGGTCCAGTTCGAAGTGCACTGCGCGGGCGGTGCTCAGGTCTTGGGCGTGCATGGCATCGACCAGGCGGCGGTAACCGGCGGTGGCCACATGGGCGGTCACCGAGACCACGCCCACGGCACCGGCGGCCATCAGCGGCAGGGTGAGGCCGTCGTCGCCGGAGTACACCAGCAGGTCGGTCTCGGCCAGCACCCGGGTGGTGGACTGGTAGTCAGCCTTGGCGTCCTTGAGGGCGACGATGTTGGGATGCTGGGCCAAGGCGATGATGGTCTCGGAGTGGATCGGCATCACGGAGCGGCCGGGGATGTCGTACACCATCATCGGCAGGTCGGTGGCCGAGGCGACGGTTTCAAAGTGCGCTCGAATGCCGGCCTGGTTGGGCTTGTTGTAGTACGGGGTGACGAGCAACAGTCCGTCGGCACCGGCCTGTTCAGCGCGGCGCGAGAGCTCGATCGAGTGGGCGGTGTCGTTAGTACCGGTGCCCGCGATGATGGTCGCACGGTCCCCTACGGCTTCCTTCACCGCGGAGAACATGCGCACGTTCTCGTCGTCGGTGAGCGTGGAGATTTCACCGGTGGTGCCGGTGACGACGATGCCGTCGGCACCCTCGTTCACCAGGTGTTCGGCCAGTTTCTGCGCGCTGTCCGTATCCAGCTGACCTTCGTCGTTGAAGGGGGTGACCATGGCGGGCACGACCGTGCCGAAGAGGAATGAAGTCGCAGAAGTCATAACACCAGCCTACCTGCGAGAATGGTCGGTGGCACTTCCTGGGCCCGACGACGCGCGGGACGTGCTCTACGCCACCGATCCGAGTGCTGACGGAAGGACCTTCGACGATGCGGTCGACCCCGATCTTCTCCCCCACCCGGATCACCGGCATCGATGCTGCGCGCGGGGTGGCCCTGCTCGGGATGATCAGCGTGCACCTGATGTCCTTGACCCAAGTGAGCGCGGATGGAATCACCATGGAGCCTACGCTGGTGGGTCGGCTGTTCACCGGGACGGCCTCCGCCCTGTTCGCGGTGGTGGCCGGAATCTCGCTGTCGCTGTGGTCATCGTCGCGCGCCCCGGCTCAGGCGCGCCGCAGTATATGGATGCGCGCTCTGATTCTGGTGCTTCTGGGGCTGGCCTGCGGGCACCTGGATACTTCCATCGCCGTGATCCTTTGCCACTACGGCCTCTTGTTTTTGGCGGCGTCGACGTTCATTACTCTGAGCACCCGGCAGCTGTCCCTGGTGGCCAGTGCCTGGTTGCTGGTCTCTCCGCTGGTCGCGGCGGGGTTGGCTCGGTTCATGCAAGCGCAGCTGGGCGTGAACGAGTACGTGGATACCTGGCGGTTGTGGCATACCCCGAATTTCGGGGATCTTCTCGTCCAGCCGGGCTTGTTGATGTGGGATCTGCTGTTCACCGGTTACTACCCGGTGCTGCAGTGGACCGGGTATCTGTTACTCGGGCTGGCGCTGGGGCGGTTGCGTCTGGACCGGCTACGCACCGGGGCCTTGCTGACCACAGGTGGCGGGCTGGCGGCCCTGGCCAGCTGGTGGGTGTCGGCGCTGTTGTTCCGTTCGACGGCGCTACGTGATCAGGTGATGGAGCGCACCGGTGTGGAGCCTGAAGCACTCGATGCTGCCCTGCAGACCGGCAGCGGAATGATCGACGAGTACACGGTGGGAGCGGCGTCCTGGTTCGCCGCGGCCACACCGCATTCGGGCGCGCCTTTGGATCTGGTGCGTTCCGCCGGGGCGGCGGTAGCGATCGTGGGTCTCTGCCTGCTGGCCACCACGGTGGCCCGCGGAGTCCTGCGCTGGCCGCTGTTACCGCTGATCGGCGCCGGTGCACTACCGCTGACCCTGTATGTGGGACACCTGGTGGCGCTGCATCTGTTGAGTGACGCCACCGAGACATGGTCGGAGCCACGACTGGCCGCCGTCTATCTGGTCTCCGCACTGGTGATCGGGCTGGTCTTCGCCTTGCTGCGTCGGCGCGGTCCGCTCGAGTGGGTGCTGCACGAACTGTCCTCGGGCGACGTGTCTCCCGCGCGACGCTAGCTGGCGGCGAGGAAACGCCGAATCGCTTCCCGCATCGCACTGCGGGCACGACGGCGGTCGCCGGAGGCGTCATAGGCGAGGCTGAGCCGGAACCAGCTGCGCCAGTCGTCGGGGGCGGCTTCAGCCTCGGCGCGGTAGAGCTCGAACTGCCGGTCAGCCTCGGCGCGGTCGATGCGCCCACCCGGTGAGCGCGGCAGGGTGTCTTCGGGCAGCCCGCCTTCGGATTCCAGCACCTGGGCCATGCGTTCGGAACGCAGGCCGAAGAGGATCTCGCGGGTGATCAGCCAGATGCTGATGCCCACGATGATGATGACGGACACCCCGATGACCGCGGCGATCACCGATCCGGAGCGGATGAAGCCGATCGCCGACCACAGCGCCAGCACGGCGAAGAGCAGGAGCAGCATGGAGAGCAGAATGGTGCCGATTTTCGCGCGCATCAGGACTTTCTTCGAAGGTGCTTAGCCAGCAGAGTTTAGGACAGGTCGAGGTAGCCGTCGAGGCCGTAAGTGAGCCCGGGGCGAGAGGCCACGGTGCGCAGCCCCAGCAACACGCCGGGCATATAAGCGGAACGGTCGAAGGCGTCGTGACGGAGCACCAGTTGTTGTCCGGGGGTACCAAGCAACACCTCTTGGTGGGCTTCGAGCCCGGCTAGGCGCACGGCGTGCACGCGCACCCCATCCACCAGCGCCCCACGGGACCCGTCCGGGTCATGTTCGGTGGCATCCGGGCTGGCCGGGAGCTGAGCGGCGGCACGGGCGGCACCGATCAGTCCGGCGGTACGCACCGCCGTGCCGGAGGGGGCGTCCACCTTGTTGGGGTGATGCATTTCGATGATTTCGACGGAGTCGAAATAGCGTGCGGCCTTCGCGGCGAATTCGCTGGCCAGCACCGATCCGATGGAGAAGTTTGGCGCGATGAGTACCCCCACCTCCGGATGCTCGGCCAGCTGAGCTTCCAGCACGGCGCGGCGTTCGTCGCTCCAACCGGAAGTGCCGACGACGACGTGCAGTCCGTGATCCACGGCATAACGCACCACCTCGGGCGAGACCGACGGCACGGTCAGATCGAGCACATGGCTGGCACCGGAGTCCCCGATGGCGTCGAGACTGTCGCGCGAGGACAGCGTAGCGACCAGCTCGAGATCATCGGCGCCGTTCACGGCGTTGACAGCGTAGCGGCCCATCTTGCCGGTCGCGCCGACCAGGGCAACACGGAGGGAGGAGGTTTCTGCCGGAGAGGTCATGGCTCTACCCTACCGTTGCTCGCGGCCGTTCTCGGGCCCGACCACCACTGTGGCGCGCTCGGAGCTGGCCAACCGGGTAGCCACCCGCTGGACATCGTCGGCGCCAACGGCGCGGATGCGTTCCAGGGCACCGTCGAGGTCGGTGTACTCCCCCGTGACCAACTCGGCCCGTCCCAGTCGCGACATGCGCGATCCGGTATCTTCCAGCCCCAACACTAGGGAACCGCAGATCTGGCCGTGGGCGCGGTCGAGTTCGTCGGCGGAGATCGTCTGAGCCGCCATGGCGTCCAGCTCGGCCACCATCACCTCGGCCACGGTTTCGGTGTTACGCGGGTGACATCCGGCGTAGAGCCCGAAGTAGCCGGCGTCCGAATAACCAGCAGCAAAAGCGTAGGTGGCGTAGGCCAGTCCGCGCCGTTCGCGCACCTCTTGGAAGAGCCGGGAACTCATTCCCCCACCCAAGGCCGTGTTCATGACGGACAGGGCGAAGCGGTCGTCATCGAGGGTGTGGAAGCCGCGGCCGCCCACGATGACGGATGCCTGTTCTACGGGCTTGTGCACCGTGATGGTCCCGGGCAGCAGCCCCGGTTCCTGTGCTTGGGTGGAGCGTCTCGGGGCCGGTGCATCAGAGGTGGCGGTGGCGAACCAGCCGGCGGAATCGAGTGCAGCGGTGACCAGTCTGACCACGTCGTCATGCTCGAGACCACCGGCAGCGGTGACGACGAGCTCCTCGGGGCGGTACCAGTGTCGGTAGTGGTCATAGACGTGGTCGCGGGTGACCGCGTTGATGGTGTCTGCGGTGCCGCCGATGGGACGACCCAGCGGGTGCTCGTGCAGCAGGCGTTCGGCGAGGATCTCGTGGCTAAGGTTTCCCGGATCGTCGGCGTCCATGGCGAGTTCTTCGAGGATCACGCCGCGTTCGAGGTTCATCTCCTCCGGATCCAGGGTAGCGGAGGTGACCATATCAGAGATGACATCGATCGCCATCGGCAGGTCCTCATCCAGCACCCGAGCGTGGTAGCAGGTGGATTCCTTGGCCGTGGCCGCATTGGCTTCCCCGCCCACCCGGTCAAAGGCGCTGGCGATATCCATGGCGCTGCGGCGCGGGGTGCCTTTGAAGAGGAGGTGTTCGAGGAAGTGAGTGGACCCGTAGCCTTCCGGGGATTCGTCGCGTGATCCCACCGCGATCCAAAAGCCGATGCTGACGGAGCGTTGGGTGGGCATCGCTTCGGTGAGCACGCGCACGCCACCGGGGAGCACGGAGCGGCGCACGAGGTTTCCATTGCCGCCGTCAAAAACGGTGCCGGTAAAGTCTACGGGGATCTGCTTGGTCGTCATTGTGCCCATTATGGCAAGGAGCGAGGGGTCAGCGGGAATCGGTGTGGTTTCGGCGCGGGAAACACCGCGGCCCCCGCTTCAGCCGGTGAGGGCTGAGGCGGGGGCCGCGGTTGGGCTCACCTGAAGGGGTCAGGATCTGTATCAGGCGTCGTCGCCGTCGTTGTCCTCGGCCTCGGTGCCGTCGATGTCTTCACCGACGATGACGGGTACCAGGGAGAGCTTGCCGCGGTCGTCGATCTTGGAGATCTCGATCTGCAGCTTCTGGCCCACACCGATGACGTCTTCGACGTCGTCCACGCGCTTGCCATCATTGAGCTTGCGCAGCTCGGAGATGTGCAACAGGCCATCCTTGCCCGGGGTCAGCGACACGAAGGCGCCGAAGCTGGTCAGCTTCACCACGGTGCCGAGGTAGCGCTCGCCGACCTCGGGAACCTGCGGATTGGCGATGGCGTTGATCGCACTGCGGGCGGCCTCGGCCGCGGAGCCCTCGGTGGCGCCGATGAGCACGGTGCCGTCGTCCTCGATGGAGATGTCGGCGCCCGTGTCTTCCTGGATCTGGTTGATCATCTTGCCCTTGGGGCCGATGACCTCACCGATCTTGTCGACCGGGATCTTCACGGAGATGATCCGGGGCGCGGTCGGGCTCATCTCATCCGGGCCGTCGATCACGGAGGTGATCACGGACAGGATGTGCAGACGGGCTTCGCGGGCCTGGGTCAGCGCGGCGGCCAGCACGGAGGCGGGGATGCCATCGAGCTTGGTGTCGAGCTGGATAGCGGTGACGAATTCCGAGGTACCGGCGACCTTGAAGTCCATGTCGCCGAAGGCATCTTCGGCGCCCAGGATGTCGGTCAGGGCGGCGTAGCGGGTCTCGCCGTCGACGGTGTCAGACACCAGGCCCATGGCGATCCCGGCGACCGGTGCCTTCAGGGGCACACCGGCGTTGAGCAGCGACAGAGTCGAAGCGCAGACGGAGCCCATGGAGGTCGAGCCGTTGGAGCCCAGTGCCTCGGAGACCTGACGGATGGCGTAGGGGAACTCCTCGCGAGTGGGCAGCACGGGCACGATGGCGCGCTCTGCCAGGGCGCCGTGGCCGATTTCGCGACGCTTCGGTGAACCGACGCGGCCGGTTTCGCCCACGGAGTAGGGCGGGAAGTTGTAGTGGTGGATGTAGCGCTTGGTCTTCTCTGGTGCGAGCGAGTCGATCTGCTGCTCCAGCTTCAGCATGTTCAGCGTGGTGACACCCATGATCTGGGTCTCGCCCCGTTCGAAGATGGCGGAGCCGTGCACGCGCGGCAGCACCTCAACCTCGGAGGTCAGCTTGCGGATGTCGGTCAGACCGCGGCCGTCGATGCGCACCTGCTCAGTGAGGATGCGCTGGCGCACGACCTGCTTGGTGACGGAGCCGTAAGCCTTGACGACCTCGTTGCGACGATCTTCGAACTGAGTGCCCTCGCCGGCCAGTGCTTCCACGACCTCCTGGTGGTACTCGTCCGAGGCGGCTTCGCGCTCCTGCTTGTCGGCGATGGAGAAGATCTCGCGCAGGCGCTCGGAGGCGTAGTCCTGAACGGCCTCGAAGACGTCGTCCTCGTAGTCGAGGAAGAACGGCACGTCGACCGGCGCCTTGTTCACGCGGTTGGCCAGATCAGCCTGAGCCTCGCACAGGGCCTTGATGAATGGCTTGGCCGCTTCCAGACCCTCGGCGACAATCTCCTCGGTGGGAGCCTGGGCGCCCTGTTCCTTGACCAGCGACCAGGCGTTCGGAGTGGCCTCAGCTTCGACCATCATCACGGCAATGTCGTCGCCGGCCACACGACCGGCCACGGCCATGTTGAACACGGCGTTCTCCAGCTGGGAGTGCTTCGGGAACGCAACCCACTGGCGTTCGCCCTGACCGTTGTCGATCAGCGCCACGCGCACGCCACCGACCGGGCCGGAGAACGGCATGCCGGAGAGCTGGGTGGACATCGAAGCGGCGTTGATAGCCACGGTGTCGTAGATCTCGTCGGGGGCGATCGAGGTGACGGTGACGACGACCTGGACCTCGTTGCGGATGCCCTTGGCGAAGGCCGGGCGCAGCGGACGGTCGATCAGGCGGCAGGTCAACACGGCGTCGGTGGTCGGGCGACCCTCGCGGCGGAAGAACGAGCCGGGGATGCGGCCGGCGGCGTACATGCGCTCTTCGACGTCAACGGTCAGCGGGAAGAAGTCGAAGCCTTCGCGCGGGGACTTGCCCACCGAGGTGGCCGAGAGCATCGAGGTCTCTTCGTCGATGTAGACCATGGCCGCACCGGCGGCCTGCTGTGCCAGACGACCGGTTTCGAAGCGCACGGTGCGCTGGCCGTAGGGGCCGTTGTCGATGATGGCTTCAGCGAACTTAATTTCTGGACCCTCCATGGGTCTCCTTTCGGGTGGTCGCCCGGGAGACTGCGGTGCCGTGGTCGGTCTTCGATCGAAGCTCTCGCACGCTGTGGTTCGCCCTGGTCGGGCGCCACCTTGCGAGAGCCACTGTCGAGGACCGGGATCACGGGCGAACGGGCAGCCCGGGCGAGGTTCTCTTGGTGTTGCTATTCGGGTGTTGCACTCGGTGCGATGCACGCTCCGACAACGGAGCGCACCGTTCACCATTGTGGCCTATCCACGGGGGACAGACCAGAGGCGGTGGCCTCTAGGAGTCCACCGCCTCTGCAGGTCTCAACGACGCAGGCCGAGACGCTCGATCAGCGCACGGTAGCGTTCGATGTCGACACGCTGCAGGTAACCCAGCATGCGACGACGGCGACCCACCAGGGCCATCAGGCCGCGACGGGTGTGGTGGTCGTGCTTGTGGTCCTTCAGGTGCTCGGTCAGATCCGAGATACGACGGGACAGTACAGCAACCTGCACCTCCGGAGAGCCGGTATCGCCCTCATGCGTCGCGTGCTCTTTGATGATCTCCTGCTTCACGGCGGGGTCAAGTGCCACGCTGAACTCCTTTGAGAGTTGTACCGCGATCATGAATGACGCTCCGGAGAGCGCCGGTGCCCTGCCACCGCGGACTGCAGCGGGCACCAAGGATTCAGCTTACCAGGTCTGACCGCCAGGCGCTGGTGATGTAGGGCAGCTGGAGCACCGAATCTGTGGCGTGGCCCAGGTGTTCCAGCAGGTACCAATCCAGGTTCGCCCGCATCTTCTCGCGCGTGGTTTCGGTGGCCCGCAGGTGGTAGGACCGAGTGGCCATCAGCGCGTGCAGGCCCGGCACGGTGACGGAGTCTTCCCAATGCCAACCGGTGCGCTGTGGTGGGCTGAACCCGGGGCCCAGCTGCGGCGGGGCCTCCACGGGGTGCACGTCCCCGGCGTGCATGATGCGACTCAGCCGGTGCACCCAGGGCACGGAGGTGTCCAGTTGGTGTTCGACGATGCCCAGCACTCCCCCGGGCGCCAAGACTTCGGCCAGCCGCTGAGTGCCGAGTTCCGGGATGATCCAGTGCCAGGCCTGACCGCAGGTGACCACATCAATACTGTGTTCGGCGACGACGTCACGGTGGGCGGGCAGGTCCTCGACACGGGCTTCGATGGTGGTGAGGAGAGGGTGTCGGCGTCGCAACACCCCGAGCATCTCGGCGGCTGGCTCCAGTGCGGTCACCTCGTATCCAGCCTGGACCAACTGGTCGGTGAGCAGTCCCGTTCCGGCCCCGACGTCGAGGGCGCGTCGGGAACCGGTGTCGGGCGCGAGCACCTCAATGACTTCTGCCGGGTAGCCCGGGCGTACCGAGTGGTAGATCTCCGCGGCGGAGGCCCCGGCTGCGAACGCGCCACCCAGTCGCTGACGCTGGTGCGCGTCGAGTCGGGGCAGGCGCTGGGGTCGTGGCGGGGGTGGCTGGGTCATCACCCGGTGGTGGCGAAGTCGGAATCGACAGCGGGCATATCTCCGCGCAGGATCAGCCTGGCCATGGTCACATCGCGGTCCATCTGGGCCACCAGTTTCTCGATCCCTTCGAAGGCGACCATGCCGCGCAAGCGGGCCACAAACTCGACGGTGACCTGCTGGCCGTAGAGGTTGAAATCGCTGATAGCTTCTTCGGGCCGGTCCATCACGTGGGCTTCGACGACTCGCTCGATGTCATCAAAGGTCGGGTTGGACCCCACCGAAATAGCAGCCGGCCAGCGGCGTTCGGCGTCGTCGATGAGCCAGCCGGCGTACACGCCATCGGCCGGAATCAGCCCCTGGGTTTCGGTGGAGAGGTTCGCGGTGGGGAATCCCAGTTCGCGGCCGCGGGCGTGGCCGTGTACCACTTCTCCGTGCACGGCGTGCTGACGTCCGAGCACCTCGGCAGCGGCAGCGACCCGGCCCAGGGTGAGGCTTTCGCGTACCCACGTGGAGGACCAGCGGCGTTCGTCGCCAACATCGTCGATGGCGATGACGTCGAATCCGTGGGCGGCGCCGAGTTCTCGCATGGTGGCGAAGTCGCCGGAGTTGTTCCGGCCGAACCGCACATCGTGGCCGACGATCACCACGGAGGCGTTGAGGGTCTCCACCAGGGCGCTGCGGACAAATTCTTCGGGGGTCTGCTGGGCGAAGTCAAGGGTGTAGTGCACGACGACGGTGGCGTCGAGGTTGCGTTGGGCCAACAGGTCCAGGCGCTGTGGCAGGGACACGATCGGCACGAGCGGTTCTTCGGGCCGGTGCACAAGGCGCGGGTGCGGGTCGAAGGTCAGCGCCACGGCCTGTTCTCCCCGGGCGCGGGCGGTGGCGACCACCTGGTCGAGCACCGCCTGATGGCCGCGGTGGACACCGTCAAAATTGCCGAGGGTGACCACCGAGGCTGGCTGTGGGGTGGGGACGGCTGCTAGGCCTTGCCAATACTGCACGCGGTTCCTCTCACGAATTCTTGTCTCGGCTGCACCGTCGTCACGATGTGCACGGTTTTTACGGTACCGTCCCGGCGGGCTCAGTCGCGTCCGGTGACCGCAGTGTCGTGGGCTCCGGTTTCTGCGCCGGGGCGATGAGTGAGTAACCAGATCAGACCAATGATGGGCAACACCATCGGCACGTAGCCGTAGCCTTCACCGAAGTGGCTCCACACGGTGGACTCCGGGAAGTGTTCGGGGGCGACGAATGAATAGGCGCCGATGGCGATGACACCCACCAGCTCTATGAGCACCGCCACGAGTGCGGTCCACCACGCGCGCACTCCGGGGACGGCCAGGGCAACGGTGGCGACAATGTAGACGACGGCGGCGAAGGCCGAGAGCAGATAGGGTTCCGGGGCTGCCGAAAAATCGGAGGCCAACTGGTACCCGGCGCGGACGGATGCGGAGAGCGCGAAGATACCGTACACGGCGATGATGACGCGCCCGAGCCCGGAATTTCGTCGGCCCTTCGGTGGGGCCACCGGGTTCGTTTCGGCCGTCGCGTCCGTCATCTTCTGCCTCTCACCCAAACCAGATCACCTGCATTCTCTGAATCATCACCAGTACGGTGGGGCCGATCGCCCCCAGCACGAGATTAGACCATCGGGTCTTGTCGGTGACGGCCCACGCGAAGGCGATCACCGGCAGCATCAGCGCCGTGAGGATGTAGCCCCAGAATTCCCACAATGGTCCAGCAATGGGGGTGGACGTAATGGAGCGCACCAGTGCGGCAACCGAGTAGACCACCAGGAACAGTTCGACCGCACCGACCGAGATAATGGAGGCGTCGTCGGGGAAGGTGCGGATGGTCGTCATGATGACGCAGATGACGAAGGACAGGATGCAAATAACCGCCCCCGTCCAGAACCAGGCGTCGTAGATCACGAGGGGGTGCCCTTCTCCGGCAGTTGTCCGGGTCCGTCTGCGGCGGCGAAGACGATGCTGGGCTTGGCCACCGCGGTGTCACGGAACGTGGAGTTCTCGATGAGCGCGATCACGACGCCGTCTCGGGTGCGAGCAGCCACGGTCCCCGCATCCTCGCTGGGAGTTATACGGCGCCCAAACTGCAGGTCAGCAGCTTCGTCATCGGTGAGGGTGCGCACGGGGAAGAGCCCGGAGGCGGCCTCGGAGAGTTCGATGTAGGCGAAGGTGTCGGCAAGCTGATCCACCGTGACGGCGTCATCAACGTAGAACGGGCCGACCCGGGTGCGGCGCAGCATGGTGAGGTGTCCACCGGTGTCCAGCGCCTCGCCTAGATCTCGGGCCAGGGCACGGATATAGGTGCCGGAAGAACAGCTCACGGTGACGTCGAGGTCCACGGTTTTACCGTCTTCGGCTCTGCGGTAGTCGGTGAGTTCGAAGGAGTCGATCCTCACCGGGCGGGCTTGCAGTTCGACGTCTTCGCCGGCGCGCACACGGTCATAGGCACGGCGACCGTCCACCTTGATCGCGGACACCGAGGAGGGAATCTGCAGGATATCGCCGGTGAGTTCGCTGATCTGTTCCTGCACCCGTTCCTCGGTGACAGCGTTGGCCAGGCGTGAGCGGACGATCTCGCCGTCGGCGTCATCGGTGGTGGTGGAGGCGCCCAGCCGGATGGTGGCTTGATAGGTCTTGTCCGTGCCGGTAATGGCGGTGAGCAGCCGGGTGGCCTTGTTGAACCCGATGACCAGCAGTCCGGTGGCCATCGGGTCCAAGGTGCCGGCGTGGCCAACCTTGCGAGTGCCGGCGAGACGGCGGGTTTTGCCCACTACGTCGTGAGACGTCCATCCGGCGGGCTTGTCGATCAGGGCCAGTCCCGATACTACGCTCCCCGGTGCCCCGTTCGGACGCTGCTGAGTCATCGGTCAGTGCTCCCGGGTGTCCTCGGCGGATTCGGATTCCTCATCGTCCTTGCGGTAGGGATCTTCGTCCCCGGCGTAGCGGGCTCCGGTGGAGGCAGCAGCGATTTCGGCGTCCCGTTCCCGTGCCGCACGCAGCACGTCTTCGAGATGCGCTGCGGCTTCCGGAACCGTGTCGGGAATGAACTCGAGGGTGGGTACCAGACGGATGGTGAGCCCGCGGCCGACTTCTCGGCGCAGGATCCCACGGTTGGCTTCCATGCCCTCTCGAGCTTCTTCAACCACCGTGTCGTCGCCGAGCACGGTGTAGTACACGGAGGCGTGCTGCAGGTCGTTGGTGACGCGGACCTCGGTGATGGTCACCGGTTCCACCCGGTCGTCTTTGACTGCTTTGCGCATCGCCTCGGCGATGAGCACTTTGATGCGCTGGGCCAAGCGGGCCGCGCGTGCTGGATCGGCCATGGTCTGGCGTCCTCTCTGGTTTGAATGTAGGTGGGTGGGGAGACGATCGGCCGTGGCCGACAAGGCTCAGCCTCGCCGGCCACGGCCGTTCTCCGTTACAGGGTCCGCACCGCCGGTGCGGTGGTGCGGGCAGGCATCATTAGACGCGCGGCTTCTCCTGCATCTCGTAGGTTTCGATGATATCGCCGTCCTTGATGTCGTTGAACTTGCCCAGGCCGATACCACACTCGTAGCCCTCGCGGACCTCGGTGGCGTCGTCCTTGAACCGGCGCAGCGACTCGATCTTGAGATCGTTGGCCACCACGGCACCGTCTCGCACCAGGCGTGCAGAGGCGTTGCGGCGGACAATCCCGGACATGACGAGCGAACCGGCGATGCTGCCCCACTTCGAAGAACGGAACACTTCGCGGACCTCGGCGGTGCCCAGCTGGACCTCTTCGTATTCCGGCTTGAGCATGCCCTTCAGGGCGGACTCGATATCGTCGATGGCGTCGTAGATGACCGAGTAGAAGCGCATGTCTACGCCTTCTTCGTCGGCGTACTCGTTGACGCGCTCGGCCGGGCGGACGTTGAACCCGATGATGATCGCGTTGTCCACGGTCGCCAAGTTGACGTCGTTCTGGGTGATGGCACCCACGCCACGGTGGATGACGCGCAGCTGCACGTCGTCCTCGCCGATGTCGATCTTCATCAGCGAATCTTCCAGGGCCTCCACGGCACCGGAGACGTCGCCCTTGATAATCAGGTTCAGCGTGTCAATCTTGCCCTCGGCCACGGCCTGGTCGAACTCTTCCAGGGTGATCCGCTTGCGACGACGCGCCAGGGTGGCGTTGCGCTCGGCGGCTTCACGCTTCTCAGCGATCTGACGCGCGGTGCGGTCATCTTCGGTCACCAGGAACAGGTCACCTGCGCGCGGAACGGTGGAGAGTCCGAGGACCTGCACGGGGCGCGACGGCAGCGCCTCGGAGACCGTGTCGCCGTTCTCGTCGAACATGGCACGTACACGGCCGTGGGCGGTGCCCGCCACCATGTTATCGCCGACCCGGAGGGTACCGGACTGCACGAGCACGGTTGCCACGGCGCCGCGGCCCTTGTCGAGGTTGGCCTCGATGGCCACGCCGCGCGCGTCCTTGTCTGGGTTGGCGCGCAGCTCCAGTGCGGCATCCGCGGTGAGCATGACAGCTTCGAGCAGATCGTCGATGTGCATGTTTTGGCGTGCAGAGACGTCGACGAACATGGTGTCACCACCGTATTCCTCGGGCACCAGACCGTATTCGGTGAGCTGTCCACGGATCTTGTCCGGGGACGCTTCCGGCTTATCGATCTTGTTGACCGCGACGACGATCGGCACACCGGCCGCCTTGGCGTGGTTCAGGGCTTCCACCGTCTGCGGCATGACGCCGTCGTCGGCAGCAACCACGAGCACAGCGATATCGGTGACCTTGGCACCACGGGCGCGCATGGCGGTGAACGCCTCGTGACCGGGGGTGTCAATGAAGGTCAGGCGACGTTCCTTGCCCTCGTGCTCCAGGCTGACCTGGTAGGCACCGATGTGCTGGGTAATGCCGCCGGCTTCGCCCTCGATGACGTGGGTGGAGCGGATAGCGTCGAGCAGTCGGGTCTTACCGTGGTCGACGTGACCCATGACGGTCACCACAGCCGGGCGCTTCGCCAGATCATCGGCGCTCTCGCCTTCAGCTTCGGCTTCGAGGTCGATGTCGAAGGAGTCCAGGATCTCGCGATCCTCATCCTCGGGCGAGACGATCTCGATCTTGTAGCCCAGTTCCTCGCCGAGCACCTGGAAGGTGCCCTCGTCGAGCGACTGGTTCGCTGTGGCCATCTCACCGAGGTGGAAGAGCACGGTCACCAGGGCCGCCGGATCCGCCTTGATCTTGTCTGCCAGATCAGCCAGCGAGGAGCCACGGCGCAGACGCACCACGGTGCCGCCGTCGCCCTTGGGGACCTTGACGCCGCCTACCACTGGTGCTTGTTGCTGCTCCAGCTCCTGGCGCTTTGCGCGCTTCGACTTGCGCTGCTTGCGCGAGCCGCCTCCGCGGCCGAAAGCGCCCTGGGTGCCACCGCGACCGCCGCGACCACCGCGAGGTGCGCCGCCACCGGGTCCACCGGTGCTGGGGCCGCCGCCGGCTGCGCCGCCACCACGACCGCGACCACCGGCTCCACGTCCGCCACCGGCGGGTGCGGGCCGAGAGATCTGGCCGGGCATCATGGACGGGTTAGGACGAGGACCGCCGCCCTGTCCCGCCGCGCCACCAGGACGAGGCGCCCCGGCCGCGCCGCGGCTACCGCCGGGGCGCGGTGCGGGACGATCGCCGTCGTTGCGGCTGGGCTTCATGCCCTGCTTCGGTGCGAACGGGTTATTGCCCGGACGTGGTCCACCACCGCGGCCACCCGAGGGACGGGGACCGCCGGAGCGCTCGTCGGAACTGTGCTTCGGAGTGAACGGGTTGTTGCCCGGACGTCCGCCGCCACCTCGGCCATTGGGCTTCGATGCAGGTGCGGCCGGACCCGGCTTGGGCGCAGCGGCTCCCGGCTTCGGAGCGTTCGACGCAGCCGGCTTCTCGGGTGCGGACGAGGCCGGAGTCGGTGCGGCCGGAGTCTGCTTGGCTTGTGGAGCCGCAGCGGGCTTCTCGGCCGGGGCAGCATCCTTGCTGGGCGCCGACGAGGCACCGGGCTTGGGAGCTGCGGGGGAAGGCTTCTGGGCAGCGGGTGCGGCCGGCTTCTTGCCAGCGGGCTTCGGAGCGCTGGGCTTGCCCGCGGCAGGCTTCTTTGCATCGCCCTTTGCGGGGGCGTCGGCGTAGGCCGCCTTCAGTTTTTTAACCACCGGGGGTTCGATGGTCGAGGAGGCTGAGGAGACGAACTCTCCAATGTCTTGGAGCTTCGACAGCGCCTCCTTCGAGGTGATACCAAGCTGCTTAGCAACTTCGTGGACGCGTAGCTTCGCCACGGTTCTCCTGTTCTGGTCCGAACCGTGACGCATGCACGAATTAGCTCGCGCACACCTCCGGCGTCAGACCGTTGATGGGTGTGATGTTCATCGTTGGGCACTCATCGCGTGCTCACCGGGTATCCATCAGATCTCTGACCCGCTTTCATGGTTTGTCTGTTGTCGTCCTGATTCGTCTCGCCTCACAAGACGCTCGGCTGCTCGGTTCAGCTGCTCGCGGAGGTCCGTGGTGTCTACGGGCCCTTTGAAGGCGCGTGCGAAACCGCGTCGCGACTCAGCCAGATCCCAACATCGAGGGTCTCGATGCAACCAGGCCCCTCGGCCCGGCAGGCGACGGTGTTCGTCGAGGGTCACGGATCGGGTATCCGCATCACCGACGAGCACCACTCGAATCAGGTGGTACTGGTCCTCTCTCTGGCGACAGCCGATGCAGGTGCGCACCGGACTACGATCGCGCATTCCACACCCGCTTCACAGATATCGTCGGGCGCATCGAACGTCGCCACAGTGATGGACCGCCTACTAGTCTAGCCTTTTCTGCCCGCCGATGTGGGACGGACGTGACACCCCTCATGCCATTGGGGTGACGTGAAGACTTAACTCAGCGGGATTCTGCCTGCGATTCACCGACGATATCGATGCGCCAGCCGGTCAACTTCGCCGCCAGGCGTGCATTCTGACCTTCTTTGCCGATGGCCAGGGACAGCTGGTAGTCGGGCACGATCACCCGGGCCGTGCGCGTGGCTTCATCGGCGCGCGGCACGGAAGCCACCTTGGCCGGGGACAGCGCGTTGGCGATGAAGGTCGCCGGATCTTCGGAGTAATCGACGATGTCGATCTTCTCGTCGTTCAGTTCCGTCATCACCGCACGCACACGAGCGCCCATTTCACCGATGCAAGCGCCCTTGGCGTTGACGCCGGGCTGGGTGGCGCGCACTGCGATCTTGGTGCGGTGTCCGGCTTCGCGAGCCAGCGCCATCACCTCGACGGAACCGTCGGCAATTTCAGGCACCTCAAGTTCAAAGAGCTTGCGCACCAGGTAGGGGTGGGAGCGGGACAGGGTGATGGAGGGGCCCTTCATGCCCCGCTGCACCGAGACCACGTAGGAGCGCAGCCGCCGGCCGTGGGTGTAATCCTCGCCGGGCACCTGCTCCTGGGGCGGCAGCACGGCCTCGACGGAGCCGAGGTTGACCATCACCATGTGCGGGTTCTTGCCCTGCTGGATCACCCCCGAGATCAACTCGTCCTGCTTGTCGCGGAATTCACCAAGAATCTGGTTGTCTTCGACGTCGCGCAGCTTCTGCAGGATGACCTGACGGGCGGTGGACGCGGCGACGCGGCCAAACCCGGAGGGGGTGTCGTCGAATTCGCCGATCTCGGTGCCGTCTTCATCGATCTCGGCGGCCCAGATGGTGACCTTGCCGGTTTTGCGATCGACCTCGGCGCGGGCCTTGCTCAAGGCGCCGGGCGACTTCTGATAGGCCAGATAGATGGCCTGCTCGATGGTGGGCAGCAGCTGATCCAGCGGAATTTCCCGCTCTTTCTCCAGCATGCGCAGCGCGCTGATGTCAATGTCCACCGTGTGCCTCCCGTTTCTTTCCCTGTATTCGCTTGTGGGTGCTGGGCCGTGGGCTGTCGATCTCGTTGCCGAATTTCCAGCCCCAACCTCGCTGTCAGGACAGCATCAGGCTCCGGTGATCGACCGGCCGTGGGTCAACTCTACCTGGACGACGGCGCTAGACAGTATCGCGTAGGAGTGGCGTTTCGGTGCGGACTCCTTGGCGGGCATGCCTTTCTTGGCGCCGGGGCGGATTTCGGCGAAGTCGATACCCTCATCATCGGCGGCGATGATGCGCCCCCAGACGGCCTCGTCGTCGTCGCCAATGGTCACTTCCACGACGCGGCCGACGTTGCGAGCCCAGTGGTGCGGGCTGGTCAGCGGGCGGGTGACTCCCGGGGAGCTGACTTCCAGCTGGTAGGCGTCGCGGCCCAGCTCGGGCAGGTCGTCGATCGCATCCAGGGCGTGGGAGACCGCTTCGGTGGCGGTCTGCAGGGTGTCCATGTCAACGCCCTCGGTTCCTTCGCGCAGGTCGACGATCACGGTCAGCACCTGGGACGGTCCCGAACCGGTGACCCGCACCTCCTCGAGCCACAGCCCGGTGGTGTCCAGGGCGCCCAGCACCAGCCGCTCCAATGCGGTGCGCTCGTCTTCGGGGCGTGCGGAGACCGGCAGGCTCCTCGGTGCAGGCTGTGCAGACATGTCGGCTCCTTCTGGAGTGGGAAACGGATGACTCTCGGCTACCAGGGTACTCAGGACAGGCCCAGAACATGACACAATACACAGGCGTGAGCACCAGCACGCCAAATTCACCGGAGAACCCCAGCGCGGGTCCAGCCTCGACGAGGTCGCAGCCGCGTCGCGTGTGGTCTCGGTGGCTGGTGGTGGGACTGGGATTGCTACTGGCCGCCGGATTTCTGGTGGCGTTGTGGGGACTCGCATCCGGTGTGGTTCGGGCCCTGGTGGGCGAGCACTCCCCCGGGCAAACTCCGATCGTCTCGGATGCCGGCGGAAACCTGGCGCCGGGTACCGGATGGGTGCAAGAGAATCGCGAGCAGCGCGGTGCGGCCTTGGTGGCGGAGTACCGGCGTCTGGCCGCGGCTGGCGAGACTCCCCCGGCGGTGTCCACACTGAGCGAGGCGGTGGCGGGCACGGAAGCACTGTCCTGTGAGTCCTCCACCCTCTCGGCGGTGCAGACCGCTATGGCATCGACCCGCGCCCTGGGCCAGTTGAGCGAGACCGCCGAAGCGCGCGCTGCCGCTGCCGGCGACGCCGAATTCGCGGAACAAACCACCCAAGGCACGTATACGATGTGGCGGGCACTGCAGCAGTGGGTGCCGACCGAGTGCTGGGATGAGGCGGGCACCGCGTTCCAGGTCACGGAGGCTCCGGCCTCTGAGTTGACGCGGCTGTTGCCCGCGCTGACCGATCAGTGGACCCGGGTGTGGGTGGATGCGGATTCCGAGAAGGTCGAGACCGTGGCCCGCAACGGTTTGTGGCAGGCCACGGTGCTCGAGGAGCTCAGCGCAGGGAGCGCAGCTGATCGTCGATGATCTCGGCGGCGTCGGCGACGTCGACGTTGCGGCGCTCACCGGTGGCACGGACCTTGAGTTCCACCTCACCGTCGGCGAGGCCGCGGCCCACGACCACGGTCAGCGGGACGCCGAGGAGTTCGGAGTCGGAGAACTTCACGCCGGCGGAGACCTTCTTGCGGTCGTCCAGGAGCACTTCCAGTCCGCGTGACTCGAGCTCAGAGCTGAGCTTTTCAGCTGCTGCCAAAATCTCGTCGCCCTTACCGGTAGCCACGATGTGCACTTCGGCCGGGGCCACGGCGATAGGCCAGGCCAGGCCGTGCTCGTCGTGGTGGGCCTCGGCCAGGGCAGCGACCGCGCGGGTGACACCGATGCCGTAGGAGCCCATGGTGACGACGACCTGCTTGCCGTTTTCGTCCAACACCTTCAGGTCCAATGCTTCGGCGTATTTGCGGCCGAGCTGGAAGATGTGACCCATTTCCATGCCGCGGCGGGTCTGTAGCGGTCCGGAACCGTCGGGGGCCGGGTCGCCGTCACGCACCTCGGTGGCTTCAACGACGCCGTCCCAGGTGAAGTCACGTTCGGCCACCAGGCCGAAGACGTGCTGCTGGGCGGAGTTGGCGCCAGTGATCCAGGCGGTACCGGCCACAATGCGCGGGTCCACGAAGAACGGCAGCCCGGTCTGGGATTCTTCGCCAAAGAACGCTCGAGCGGTGCCGCTGCTGAAATCGGTGGGGCCGATGTACCCCTTGACCAGTCCCGGGTGCTTGCGCAGGTCCTCTTCAGTGGCCGGTTCCAGTGTCGGTTCGCCGTTGACCTGGAGCAGCTGGGCCACGCTGGCTTCGAGGCGCTTCAGGTCGACGTCGCGATCTCCGGGCACACCGACGACGAACTGGCGGCGTTCTCCGCCGTCGACGACCGCGGTGAGCACCACGCACTTGAGCGTGTCTGCCGCTTCCCATGCCCGGTCCTCGCGGGGCAGCAACTGGTTGGAGACGTCCACCAGAGTGGCGATGGTGGTGGAATCCGGGGTGTCCTTGACCTCGGCCGCCGGAGCGTTGGTGTAGTCCAGTGGTTCGGGGACCACGGTGGTCACGGCCTCAACGTTGGCGCGGAATCCGCCGGCGGACTCAACGAAGGTGTCCTCGCCCACCGGCGAGGGGTGCAGGAATTCTTCAGACTGGGAGCCGCCCATGGCACCAGCGGTGGCCTGCACGGGCACGACCTCGAGACCTAGCCGGGCGAAGATCTTCAGATAGGCGCTGCGGTGGGCGGCGTAGGCCTCGTCGAGACCGGCCTCATCCACGGTGAAGGAGTAGGAATCCTTCATGATGAATTCGCGCATGCGCAACAGACCCGCCCGCGGACGAGCTTCGTCACGGTACTTGGTCTGAATCTGGTACAGGTAGGCCGGCAGATCCTTGTAGGAGGAGTAGTGGTCCTTCACCAGCAGGGTGAACATTTCCTCGTGGGTGGGGGCCAGTAGGTAGTCGGCGTCCTTACGGTCTCGCAGACGGAAGAGGTTGTCCCCGTAGTCGTCCCAGCGTCCGGTGGTCTCGTAAGGTTCGCGCGGCAGCAGGGCGGGGAAGAGCACTTCCTGGCCGCCGATGGCGTTCATTTCCTCGCGCACGATCTGCTCGACCTTGTTCTTCACCCGCAGCCCCAGCGGCAGCCAGGTGTAGATTCCCGGGGCGGCGCGCCGGATGTACCCGGCTCGGACCAGCAACTTGTGGCTGGCGACCTCGGCCTCTGCGGGATCATCACGCAGGGTGCGCAGGAAGAGGGTGGACATGCGCAACGGCATTTCGGCTCCGTTCGAACTGGGGCGACAGGGTGGGATGCCCGGCGCAAGACGGCGCTTCGGACAGCCTGCTCCAGCTTACCGTCTGAGCGCGGTTCAGCTCTCCTCGAGGCGGAGGGACTCGCTGAGCTGATCGATGAACGTGAGCCCGACCCCGACGTCGGATGGTTCGGAGCTGAGGTAGCTGTACACCTGGTCACCGTCGCGGACCAGCACGGTGGAGATGTCCATGGACGGTAATTGGGCGCTGCCCTGTTCTTCCTCGTCATCCTCGGATTCGGCAGGGACGATCGAGTTGAGCAGTTCGAGGGCTTCATCGGTGTGGTGACTGAGCTCGGTGACTTCGGTGTCGGCGCGCAACTGGGTGCCATTGCCGAGGGTGACGTCCACGGTGTCGCAGCGGATCGCGACGTCACGCTGGTTCAGCACATACTCGGATGCTGCCTCCGGGGAGTCGAAGGTCATCACGGTGAGCTGCTCGATGATATAGCTACCGGGCTGGGAGGCATCCACAGTAGTGCCAGCCGCGGCGAGCGTGGCTCCGGCCTCTTCAAGGGGGCCGGGGGTTTCTTCCTCGCTCGGTTCGGCCGTGTCGGCGCCGTCTTCGTGTGATCCGGAGCCGACCAGGGTGGCCAAGCACTCGGCGGGCTCTGCTGACTCCACATCGCTCCACTGCTGGCGCAACACTTGCTGGGCCAACACGGCTTCACCGGTGAGGATCTCGGTGTCCTCGCCCAGAAGGTCCAAGAGCGCCTGCGCGAGATGCTCTTCGGTAAGGTCCTCCGGGTCGGTCGCCGACGGGGTTTCTTCCGCACTGGTCGCGGTGGTGGACGCGGTGGGCTCGGGAGTCTCCTCGGTGCCGGGGGCACCCTCGCGGCAGCCGGTCAACAGCAGCGCGCCGAGCATCAGGGTGCCGGCCAATCGCACCATGTGTGAGGCGTCATGAGCGGTCATGGGTCTCCTTCATCGGCGGGTCACGACTCCAGACGTTCGCGCAGTCGCTCGATGAGCTCCACGGCGGCGTCGGTGTCGGTGTCAGCGTCCCCGGTGTCAACGTAGAGGTCGGTGCCGGCGGGCACGTACACCGCGAGAGTGGGGTCCAGGTCCAACGACGGGGTCGCGGCGGTTCCGGACGGGGCATCGGTCACGGCCTCGGTTGCACCATCGGTGGCGGAGTCCTCCGGCGCCTCCGTCAGCTCTTCATCCATGACCAGGGAGGTTTCGGTGGTGACGACCAGCCCCGGGGCCGGGGCGCAGTCTTCGGGGCTCACTCCGGAGGTTTCGATCATGTCGTCGGAGTCCTGGGGCGCTGCCAGTGCGGACTCGCCGGCCAAGGTGGTGGACTGCTCCCCCAGTTCGGCCAGCAGCGCCTCCTCGAATTCCACGGACACGGAATCGGCCGTGAAATCGGGAGCGGTGAAGACGGCGTGACTGGCCGCTTCCTGCGGCGGCGCCTCGGACGGACTCGGCTCGGGTTCTTCTTTCGGGGCACCACAGCCGGTCAAGAGCAAGAGGGCAACGGCGACGACGGCGCCGCGCAACGGGAGTGCGCTGAGGCGTGCTCGCATGGGTATTCCTTCGACGCGATGACCTGTCGGGCGCGCCACTCGCTCCCGACACCGTTGCCAGTGTACCGCCAGGATCACCCGCCGGCTCAGAACAGCACGGTGGCGAAATCGCCGACCGTTTCGAATCCGACCCGTTGATAAGTGCGGATGGCCGGCTTGTTGTAGTCGTTGACGTAGAGGCTCACCCGCGGCGACATGGTGAGCGCGTGGGCGGCGGTGGCGGCCACCGCGGCGGCTGCTTGGCCCTGGCCGCGGGCCCAGGGAGCCAGCCAAACCCCTTGCAGTTGGATGCAGGCGCGAGTGAAGACACCGATGTCGGCTTTGAACCGCACTCGTCCCGCCGTTTCACCGGGGGTTTCGTCAATGTCGACGAGGCAGTGCCCACGAGAGATCAGTGACTCCACCCGGCTGCGGTACATCACGGGTCCGTCGTCGAGGGGTGAGTATCCGAGCTCTTCGGTGAACATGGCCACGGAAGCCGGAAGCACGCGGGAGAACTCGTCCACTCGCGCCGGTCGAACCCGCGGGTTGAGCGGACCGGTCGGCTGGGTGTCCAGCATCATCAGCGGCTGGTGTTCGCGGACGTCCCGAGCCCGTTGCGGGCCTTCTTGCAGGGCGGACCAGATGCTCATCACGGATTCCCGGGGACCGAAAATTGAGCCCAATCGGCGGCCGAGCACGCGCACGGCGAGTCCGATCAATTCGCCGGCTAACCAGTCGGAACCGACGGGGACCACGTTGGAGCCCACCCAGCAGGCGCTGAGCAGTTCACCGGGACGGTCAAGATCGTCAATCCCCAGGAACACTCCGCGATGCAGGGCGCGCAACGGTCCGGCCAGTCGTCCGGTATCGAGAATGGCCTGGACGTAACAATGAGCAACAGGATCGCTGGCGCACAGCCGCCCGAGCGCTTCGGTGTCGGCGTCCGTGAGCAGACGCACCGTGTCTTGGGTGCGCAACCGGATCGCCGCGTCGACTTCGGCGGTCCAGTGCACCCCGTGCGGCATCACACTCATCGGCGTCCTCCTTCAGCAGCAGTCTGGCTCACTGATACGACACGAACCAGGGTTTGGGGACAATGTCCATCGTCTCAGACGGCGTAAAGGTGGGGTTGTCCTCGTCAATAAAGTTCTTCCACCCAATTCGCACATGCGGGGCCAGGTCCTTCGTCAGGGTGCGATAGGTGTCCATTTTCTGACCGGGAGTGCCGTGACCATCCGCGTGGACCAGCAACGCCAGTCCCGGGCGCTCCACCACTTTTTCGCGGTCGACAATCATCCGCAGCTGGAACTGATGCAGGATCACCAGTTTCTCGGGCAGATTGTTTTCGGCCACCAGTTTGGCCAGCCATTCGGTCGTCGCATTGACCTCATCGGCCTGCACCTGTCCGATTTGAGCCATATGCCGTTGGCCAGGTTGCAGTCGCCATTCGGGATCCAGCGCCAGGCCCACGTGTGGTTCCAGCAACAAGTCCTCGAAGTGTTTCGCCTGGGTGAGGAAATCCGAGAGTCCGGGCTGGAGGTCGAGGATGACGTAGATGTCGTTCTCGGCCGCGGCTTCGACCCACTCACGCAACACGTCCATGTCCACCGCGGAAGTGTATTCACCGGTAGGTCCTTCGGATGCGGTGGCGACCGTGGAGATGATCTCGAAGGCGGGCATCACCGGCTCGCGGCTGGTTCCCTCATAGGATGCCGCCAGTTCCTGGGCGCGGGTGATGGATTCTTCCAGGTCCTGCTCCCCCAGCAACCCCAAGGAGGGGATTCCCGGTGAACCATAAAGGGCCACAAATCGCCGTCCCGGGAACAGCCGGGTGCCGCCACCGGGCAACTCGGGTTTCGGTATGGAGGTGGGTGACGGCGACGCCGCGGCGCTCACCGAAGCGGACGCGCTGCCCGAAGCGGACGGACTTTCCGAGGCGTTGGAACCTCCCGATCCGCATGCCGCCAGCACCCATGTCGCACCCACCCCTGTCAGGCCGGTCAGAACGGTACGACGGGTCGGGAACGAGACGAGGCGTGAAGTAGCGTCGAAGGGGTCAGGCATAGGGGCCACTCTAACGACGAGCTAGAACAGCTGAACAGGTTTGACGATGTCCGCCACGATGAGTATGGCGCCCATCACCATCAGCCCAGCAGCCACTATGTAGGTCAGCGGCAGCAGTCGGGCAATATCGAACGGACCGGGGTCCTTCTGCCCGCGCAGTTTGGCCCACGTCCGGCGGATTTTCTCCCACAGCGCCCCCGCCACATGCCCGCCATCAAGGGGCAACAACGGGATGAGGTTGAACACCATCAGTGCAATGTTCACGGAGGCGATCAGCGACAAGAGCATCGCCGCCCGGTCGGCTACCGAAACCGTTTCTTGTGCGGCCGCCTCACCGGCGATTCGGCCGACCCCCACCACGGACATGGGACCGTTGGGGTCTCGTTCGCCGTCGGTGGCAATCACGACGACGGTGTCCCACAGCCGCACGGGCAGGGCCACCACCACGCGCGCAGTGGCTTCCAGCTGCTGACCCAGCACGGGAAACGTCTCGGTGACCGGTTGCGTCTGGTTCTCCACGAGAGATCCCATGCCGATGAAGCCGACGTGGTGGGTGATGATGTTGTCGTCATCGTCGTATTGGACACGTCCCAACGAATCGAGTTGCGGGCGTGCCGTGAGTTGCGGGGTGATCGTGGTGGTGTGCTCGGTCCCGTCCCGCAGGTAGGTGATCTCGGTAACCTGATCCGCGCGCTGCTGGATGCCCTCGGTGAGAGACTCCCAGTCGACGACCGGTTCCCCGTTGAACGAGGTAATCTCGTCTCCCGGCTCCAACCCCGCCGCGTACGCCGGTGAAGTGGGATCCTCGTCGGTGCATTCTTCAGCACCGGCTTCGGCACGCTCTGTCTGTTCTTGGGCGCTTATCGCACAGCGGAACACTTCCGAGACCGTGGTGGTGGGGGTGGATACGCCCACGCTGGTCACCAGGATAGCGGTGAGCACGGTGCCGATCACCAGGTTCATGAACGGCCCGCCCAGCATGATGATGATGCGTTTCCACACGGGCAGGGAGATGAACATCCGGTGCTCGTCACCCTCGCGCAGCTCGGCGGCCGCGACTTCACGGGCGTCCTGGGACATTTGCTGCAGCAACCCGGTGGAGGCGTTACGCGGTTGCTCCCCCTGGTCGGGGTGGGCCGGCGGGTACATGCCGATCATGGCCACGTAGCCACCCAGCGGTATTGCTTTAATCCCGTACTCGGTGTCTCCACGTTTGAACGAGAACAGGGTCTTGCCGAAACCGACCATGTATTGGGTGACCCGCACCCCAAAAAGTTTGGCGGGAACGAGGTGCCCGATTTCGTGAAGGGCGATCGAGAGGATGATGCCAACGGCGACGACGAGCACACCGATCACAAAGGCCACGGCAGAGAAAGTCACCGCACCATTATGCAGGTATGCGCTGTGTGTCGGCTGAATCGACCGGAACCACGTAGAGTAGTGAGAACATCGACCGACGGTGACGAGGAGGTCACGACAATCATGATCCTGCGTGAGGTCCGTTCTACGGATGTCGACGAGTTTTTCCTGCAGCAGCAGGACGAGCAGGCGAATGTGATGGCCGCCTTCGCGCCTCGCAATCCCCGAGATCGAGGCGTCTTCGATTTCCACTGGTCAGCGCTGTTGCGTGACGAGAATTCGCTCGTGTACACCATTGAGCACGACGGTCACGTGGCCGGAGCGTTGGTGTGCGCAGGACTCAATGATGTGCCCGAGTTGTCGTTCTGGACCGCTCGACAGTTTTGGGGTCAGGGCATCACCACGGCTGCGGTCGATGAGTTCCTGGCCGGTTTCGAGCCGCGCCCGGTCCGCGCCCATGTGCCGGTTGACAATATCGGTTCGCAGAAGGTCCTCACCCGCCGCGGATTCGCCGTCGTCGACGAAGTCAAGACTTTTTCGAATGCTCGCGCCGAGGTCGTGACCGAGCTCGTTCTGGAGCTGAGCGCCTAATCGTTCCGGTCGCCCTGGCGTCCGTACTTTTCCCGGTGCTCAATCGAGAACGGTGAGAAGTTCCACGGCGTCGTCAATAAACGCGTCGACCTGACCCTCTTCATATCCCTCGCTACCCTGCACCGAGCGGAACGAGACCACCCGCAGATCCGTCACCGACACTGAAGATTCGTCGGTGAGGTGCCCCCGCAGTTTCCGGCACAGGGTGTCGACATCCTGCTGGTGATAGCTGGTGGACTCTTCGTTACTGGGGCGGCGGAAGCGTTCGCCGTCGGGACGATCCAGGCGCAACATCAGCCGCCGGATCAGCTCGTCCAGGTACGTATTCCAGGTCTCCATGCCCTGCTTTTGGATGAGCTCATCGCGCTCGGTGCGCAGGAAGGCGTCCTCCAACCGGTCCAGCACCTGGTCCACCTGGTGAGCGGTGTACCCGCCTTTGACGGCGTCAAACGAGGTGGAGCGCACCTCGGCGGCCGTCATGGTTCCGTCACCGTGGTAAGCGTGGCGGGCACGCCGAATGAACTCGTCAACCTGCTTGGGATCGTAGCCGTAGTTCTTGCGCGAGGTCGTCGAGAACGGGTTGGCCTCATCGGGGTTCGCGGACAGTGGTGCGCGCTTGGACCCGCGCTTGGCAGCGCTTCGGGCTTTCGCGTTCATGATCGATCAGCTCCCTTGATGCCGTTCTGTGGTGCGAGGGCGGTGGTGCGTGCGCTCATGGCATCAGCACCACGAAGACGGTGTAAGCGACAGGGGCGGCGAACACCAGCGAGTCGAGGCGGTCCATCGCGCCTCCGTGTCCCGGTAGCGAGTTGCCCATGTCCTTAATGTCCAGTTCACGTTTGACCATGGACTCCGAGAAATCGCCGGCCGTGGCGGCAAAAACGATGGCGAAGCCCAGCAAGGCGCCGATCCACCAGGGCTCGTGCAGGGCCCAGTGGAAGCAACCGGCGCCCACGCCCATGGCTGCCACCAGCGATCCCATCAACCCTTCCCAGGACTTCTTCGGGCTCACTTTCGGCGCCATGGGGTGCTTGCCAAACAGCACTCCGACCACGTAACCACCAGTGTCATTGGCGACGACGATCAGCAGCAGGGAGGCCACCATCAGGCTACCCTGGGGTTCGTGCAACAGCACCACACCGAAGGACAGCAGGAACGGCACCCACAGCAGGATCAGCATGGCGGAAAGTACCGTACCCACGGGGGTGGTGGAGCTCTCGACGACACACCAGTACAGCGCCAGCAACATGGTGCCGAAAAGGGCGAACATCATCGCGTCGATGCCACCAAAGTACGCTGTTAGCGGCATGGCCGCCGAGGCTACCCACAGGGGGGCCAGCGGAACATCGATACCGCGGGGCCGTAGCGCCCGTGCGATCTCCCAGGTCCCCATGAGCAGCAGCACCACAATCAGCACCACGAGCACCAGGTGTACGTAAAGCAAACCTACAATGGCAGTGCCCAGCAGGATCACGCCGGTGATGATCGCGGCGGGAAGGTTCCGTCCCGCGCGGGATTTCTTCGGTTCTTCCGCGGCCGGAAGCTCCAGTGGTGAGTCCAGTGCCGCCTGGGCGCCTTCGTCCGTGAGGTCAATGCCGATAGCGGCGCGTCCGCCGCGCGGATCAATGGCGGCCCCGCTGCCCGTGCCCGGAATCCGGCTCACCAGCGGCGCGGCCGCCACTGCGGCCGGTAGCTGTTCTGGTGGTACTGGTGGTTCCCCTACGGTCGAGGACGCTGCGGCAGCCGCCTGGGCAGCCTCGAGCGCCCGGCGTTCTTTACGGGACTGCGGGATGATCATTCCCGTGTCCGGATCACGCACGGGATCCGGAAACCCTTCAAGCTCGGTAATCACCGGCCCAGATGCGGTCTCGGGGTGTGACGACGACGTCGTCTCCTCACGAGGAGACGACGTCGCGGTGTCTGCTGGGTCTGACATATCAAATGGCCAGGTCAGAGATCTATTCGCAAGCGAACAGATCAGACCTCCATCAGTTCCTGTTCCTTGTTCTTTGCCATCTCGTCGATAGAGTCGGTGAAGCGGCGGGTCAGAGCGTCAAGCTCCTTTTCCGCGCGTGCGCCTTCGTCCTCGCCAATCTCTCCGTCCTTAACGAGCTTGTCGAGGGTTTCCTTGGTCTTGCGGCGGGTGTTGCGCACCGAGACCTTGTGATCCTCGGCCTTGGTCTTCACCAGCTTCACGTATTCCTTGCGGCGCTCCTCGGTCAGCTCAGGCATCACCACGCGGATGACTTTCCCGTCGTTGGAGGGGTTAGCGCCGACCTCGGAGTCGGACAGGGCCTTCTCGATGTTGCGCAGCGCCGAGACGTCATAGGGGGCGATCATCAGCGTGCGGGCATCCTGAGTGGTGAAGGACGCCAGCTGCTGCAGCGGAGTGTAGGTGCCGTAGTAATCGACCATGACCTTGGAGAACAGCCCCGGGTTGGCGCGGCCCGTGCGGACCCCGGCGAAATCTTCTCGCGTGGCTTCCAGGGTGCGTTCCATCTGCTGTTCGGCTTCGACCAGATTCTCTGCGGTCACGATGTCTCCTTCGACGTTGATGGGTCTGTTGTCAATCCTAGGCTACGGCGCGGGCATTGCGGGCCAGCGCTCGCCGCCGCGTCAGACAGTGACGGTGGTACCGATGCGCTCACCGCGCAGCGCTCGAGTGACGTTGCCGTCGCCTTCCATGCCGAACACCATCATCGGCAGGTCGTTGTCCTTGCACATGGTCATGGCGGTCAGATCCATGACGCGGATGTTCTTCAGCAGCGCATCGTCGTAGGTGAGCCGGTCGTATTTCTCGGCCGTGGGGTCCCTCTTCGGGTCTGCGGTGTAGACGCCGTCCACCCCGGACTTGGCCATCAGCACCTCGTCGGCACCGATTTCTAGGGCGCGCTGCGCGGCCACCGTATCGGTAGAGAAGTAAGGCAGACCCGTGCCGGCACCGAAAATGACCACGCGATTCTTCTGCATGTGGCGAATCGCACGCAGCGGAATGTAAGGCTCCGCAACCTGCTCCATCGAGATGGCCGACTGCACACGGGTGTCGACGCCGGCCTGTAGCAAAAAGTCCTGGAGGGCCAGGCAGTTCATGACTGTGCCGAGCATGCCCATGTAGTCGGCGCGACGACGGTCCATGCCGTTCTCAGACAGTTCGGCGCCGCGGAAGAAGTTGCCACCACCGACGACGACCGCCACCTCGATGGTGTTTTTCACGGCGGCAATTTGTTCGGCAACGAAACGCACGGTTGCTGGGTCAATTCCGACTTTGCCACCGCCGAAGACCTCACCGGAGAGCTTCAGCAGTACCCGACGGCGTCCCGACGGGGCGGTGGAGTTGTAGCGTTGTTGGGCGTCCGGGCCATCTTGAAGGCCGCCGGGAGTATTGATGGTCGGGGTGGAGGATGTTTCCGGTGCATGCTGATCCGGCATGGGCGTCTCCTAGACATCGAACGCGCGCGAGGTGGTGCGCAGAAGCGGACGGGTGTGGCGCCGAATTCGTGGTTCGGCAGAGAAAAAGGGGGTGACCACCATGTGGTGATCACCCCCTCCTTCAGGTGTTCATCGTCGATGGACGACGACGGACGTTGTGGTGCAGTCTACTGGGATCAGCTACCGACGCGGAAGCGAGCGAACTTCACGCCCTTGGTTCCGGCCTGCTCGAGGACCTTGCCCACGGAGACCTTCGGGTCCTTTGCGAAGCCCTGGTCCTCCAGCACGATCTCCTTGAAGAAGCCGGTCAGGCGTCCTTCGATGATCTTCTGCATGGCCTGCTCCGGCTTGCCCTCGGCGCGCGCGGTCTCCTCGGCGATGCGGCGTTCGTTGGCCACAACGTCCTCGGCAACCTCGTCGCGGGACAGGTAGGTCGGGGCCATGGCAGCAATGTGAACGGCGACGTCGTGAGCCGCGGTCTGCGCTTCAGCGGAGTCCGAATCCACAGCCATGAGCACGCCCACCTGAGCCGGCAGGTCCTTGGAGGTCTTGTGCAGGTAGGCATCCACGAAGGCGCCTTCCACACGAGCCACGCGGCGCACGACGACCTTCTCGCCCATCAGGGCGCCTTCTTCGGTGACGTGGTCACCCAGGGTGCGGCCGTTGTACTCGGCAGCCAGCAGGGCGTCGACATCGGCAGCCTTGGAGGCGGCGGCGACCTCGAGCACGGTGTTGCCCAGGTTGATGAACTTGTCGGCCTTGGCCACGAAGTCGGTCTCGCAGTTGATCTCGATCATCACGCCGGCGCCATCGGCGACGGTCGCGGCGATGAGGCCTTCAGCGGCCGAACGACCTTCGCGCTTGGTGGCGCCCTTGAGGCCCTTCACGCGAATGATCTCGATGGCCTTCTCGGCATCACCGTTGGCCTCGTCCAGAGCCTTCTTGACGTCCATCATGCCGGCACCGGTGCGTTCACGCAGTGCCTTAATGTCAGCAGCGGTGTAGTTCGCCATTGCTGTTAACACATCCTTCAGTTACGCGGGGTCTCCGCAGTGATGTTGGTCAGTGATCGTAGAGGTCTTACTCGGACTTCTCGGCTTCGGCGGCCGGCTCGGACTGCTCTGCAGCCTCTGCGGTCTCGCCTTCAGCAGCGGACTGCTGTGCCTGAGCTTCGTTGTGCTGCTCGAGGAGCTCGCGCTCCCACTCAGCCATGGGCTCTTCGGTGGTGCCCTGTCCGCCGGACTTGCCCTGGTTGCGGGCGATGAGGCCATCGGCCACAGCGTCGGCGATCACGCGGGTCAGCAGGGACACGGAGCGAATAGCGTCATCGTTACCCGGGATCGGGTAGGTGACTTCGTCCGGGTCGCAGTTAGTGTCGAGGATGGCGACGATCGGGATACCCAGCTTCTCCGCCTCGTCGACGGCCAGGTGCTCCTTCTTGGTGTCCACGATCCACACGGCCGAAGGCGTGCGGGTCATGTTGCGGATACCGCCGAGGTTAGCCTGCAGCTTCTCCAGTTCGCGGTGCAGCAACAGCAATTCCTTCTTGGTGTACTGCGAACCTGCGACGTCCTCGAAGTCAATAGCTTCCAGTTCCTTCATGCGGTTCACGCGCTTGGAAACGGTCTGGAAGTTGGTCAGCATACCTCCGAGCCAGCGGTGGTTCACGTAGGGCATGCCCACGCGAGTAGCCTGCTCTGCGATGGCTTCCTGAGCCTGCTTCTTAGTGCCGACGAACAGGATCGAACCGCCGTGAGCGACGGTCTCCTTGATGAACTCGTAGGCGCGGTCCACGTAAGACAGGGACTGCTGCAGGTCGATGATGTAGATGCCGTTGCGCTCGGTGAAGATGAAGCGCTTCATCTTCGGGTTCCAACGACGGGTCTGGTGGCCGAAATGGACGCCGGAATCCAGCATCTGGCGCATTGTCACGACTGGCATGTCGCTCCTTCTGTGCAGGCGAGACGCCGGGCACCGCAGACCGCGGTGCACAGGGCGTGGCACACTGCTTATCGTAGTTTCTCGGTTGTTTGGCGGACCCTCTGGTGACGGTTGCCCCTGGCAGAGCAATGGCGGTTGCCACTCTGCGGCCGATGACCGATGCGGAAAACGTCCGCGGCGGACCGATGGCCGCACGTCGAAGAGCGTTTGCCCTTCACTTGCTGTGCGCGTAGTCAGCTCCATGGTTTCTTCGCGCCGAGGCACGACGATTGGACACAGAGCTGCTCGCACCAGCATACCCCATCTTGGCCTCCGTCTTGAACGGCTCTGTCTCCTCCACAACCCTTGCGACGACCGTCCCAGTCGTCCCATTTCCACATGTGCCGGATTGCTCGGCGGCACTGACGTGGATCGGGAATCACGATGTCACTATGACTGCTCCCCCACTAGAATCACCACGCACCACATTTCACGGTACATGGGTGATCGCCGTTACTGCCCTCGTACTGGCGTGTGGCACGCTGACTGCCTTCGACGCTCACGGTCATGCGATCACTTCTGCTCGTCATGCAGTGCCAGCAACAAGCACCGCTGGCGCAAACTGGACGCCGCCCGTAGAAGGGGCGAACGCGTCATCGGTCGTGCGCGAGTTCCACGGGCCATCGACTCCGTGGGGTGCTGGCCATCGCGGAATCGACCTGTCCGCGTCTTCGGAGGTGGTGGCACCCGACGGTGGTACGGTCCGTTTTGTGGGCACGGTGGTCGATCGCCCGGTGTTGACCATCGAGCACGACAACGGGATGTTGTCCTCGTTTGAGCCAGTGGCTACTGAGTTAAGCTTCGGGGATGTCGTCCGGCGGGGACAGGTCCTCGGCTCGCTGAGCGGCGAACAGCACTGCGAGATGTCGTGCGTGCACTGGGGCGTGCGCATCCCAGACGGTTGGACAATCGGGTCGACCGTGCGTGATCGCTACATCGACCCTGGACTGCTGTTGGGCTGGTCGGGACCGTCGGTGTTGTGGCCGCTGCAGGGGTCTCCGTTCCGGTAGTAGCTGGCTCGTCGAAGTGAAGTGCTCGTCAGTTGGATTGGCGGCGTGGACGGAGTGAACGACGAGCCGCCACAGATTCGGCGACTCGCAGTAGTTCTTCGGCCGATCGCTCCCACGTAAACAGGGAGGCCTGTTCGACAGCGGCCCGAGATGCATCGGCAAAGGCCGTGGGATCTTCCCAGCGTCGCACCGCCGCGGCCAGTTTTTCTCCGGCTTGACGTTGCTCTTCCAGTTCGATGAATTGAGCTGCTCCGGCTTCGCCACCGATCTCCCGGAAAATTTCGAGATCGGAGACGATCACCGGGGTCCCTTCGGCCATCGCTTCGGCCAACGGCAGCCCGAATCCTTCGGCACGCGACATCGTGACCAGTGCGGTGCAGGAACGGAGTAAGTCCCGGTACTCTTCTTCGCTGGTACCGCGGTGGAACACCAACGCATCCGAGGCAACACCCAGCTCATCCGCCAGTTCCAAGAGCTCAGATTCACGATTCGCTGTGATCCTGGAGAGGAGATGAAGCCGGTAGCCGGACAGGTGCGGCATGGCTGCGATCAGAGACTCCACGTTTTTGTAATCCATGAAGGAGCCCATGTAGACCAGTGACTTCTCAGGTGTTCGGTCGGGCTCGCGTGGCTCGGCGGTGGGCTGGGGCGCGTTGGAGACCACGGTGATCGGCCTACGGGTGAGACGGTGATGTCGCATCAGTCGCTGGGTCGTGCGGGAGACGGTAACAACGTCGTCGGCCCGGTCCAATAGCAGCCGCTGTGGCCAGTATGCCAAGTGGTAGAGCCGCCAGAGTCCACGCACCGGCAGGGGCAAGTCTCGAGGTGGGGTGCGGTGCTGGTAGTAGATCAGGTCGTGCAGAGTCAGAATGAGGCCGAAGCGTCGACCGGCCGATCCCATGGTCTGCATCGGGGAGAAAACCACATCGGGGGAAAAAGCGTTTAACTGCTGAGCGACCATGGGCTCACGGGCCGAGGTCGGGGCAGAGACTTTGACCCAGGGCACGCCGGCCGGAAGCATCGGCAACTGTGCCTCGTCGTGGATGATCATCGTGACATCGGCCCGCCTCGCAGTGGCTTCGATGAGGGAGGCACCGTACCGGGAAATTCCATCATGGAAGTCCGTTCGCGTGTATCGGGCATCCATGAATAGTCGCAACGATCGACCCTGAATCACGGACCGGGCTCCTCTCCTCCAGCACGGGTGGTTCCATCGAGAACTCTATCTGCCTCACCCTGTTCCAGGTTTCGTTCCAGGTAAACCACCAAGGGAGCCACCTCTGATGAGGCGACTCCCTTGTATTCATGCGGTAGGGCGTGCGGGACTTGAACCCGCGACCCAAGGATTATGAGTCCTCTGCTCTGACCAACTGAGCTAACGCCCCCTGCGCTGCCGTCGAAACGGCAACCCGTCCATCATACTGTCAGTTCAACGCGCGGATTTCATTGGCGGAAGCTCCACGGTAAATGCGCTCGAAGATGTCGATGGTTTTCGATTCTGCGTGCTGCTGTACTTTCTCGTGGGATTTCTCCCCCATGGACTGACGGACAGCCGGGTCGGCGCCGAGCACCGCTTCCAGCTTCTGTGCCAGATCTGCGGAGTCGCCGGGGGTGAACAGGTACCCGTTTTCGCCGTTGTCGACCAGGTGTGGCAGGGCCAACGCGTCGGCAAGAACCACCGGCTTCGAGGCGCTCATTGCTTCCAAGCTCACCAACGACTGCAACTCGGCGGTACCGGGCTGACAGAACACGTCGGCGCACAGGTACGCCTCACGCAGCTCAGCTTCCGTCACGTGGCCGCGGAAAGCGACTCGGTCGGTGATACCCAGTTCCTCGGCAAGGGAGCGCAAGGCGTCCCGCTGTTCGCCGTCGCCGACGATTTCGGCACGAACCTGCAGATCAGGATCAGTGAGCGGAAGAGCGCGCAACAAGACGTCGATGTTTTTCTCGACCGCCAGCCGGCCGACGAACAATACGGTGGGCTGCTGATGCTTGATCAGCTTCTCCTCTGGTTTCAGTTCGTACTTTGCTGAATCAATGCCGTTGGACACCGCCAGGACATCCTCTAGCCCCGCGTTTTCCATCATGGTACGTGCGGCCAGTTTGGTGGGAGTGGTCACCACGGCGGTCTGGCCCATGAGCCGTCCCATGTCGCGCCAAGAACTGCGGGAGACGATATTGAGGAACCACTGCGGAAACGGCAAGAACGGCTCAAGGTTTTCCGGCATGAAGTGGTTGGTCGAAATGACGCGAACACGACGCTTCGTGGCTTGTTTGATAGCAGCTTCGCCGATCATATAGTGACACTGCACGTGCACCACATCGAGTTGAACTTCGTCCAGAATCCGCCCGATGGCACGGGCTGCGCCGCGTTTACTCACCAGTCGGTAATACTCGTGCGTGGGGGCAGGTACGGACCGCACCCGGTGCACCGTGGCCACATCGGTGTGCTCGACCGTGTTCGGACCGGATTCATTGCGGGGGGCGACCACGTGGACTTCATGTCCGCGCGCGTGCAACGCGGTGGCCAGCCGATGACAGAACGTTGCCGCGCCGTTGACATGCGGAGGATAAGTGTCCGCCGCGATCAGTACCTTCAAGGGTGCGCGGTCAGCGTCGGTCACGTCGAGCTGCTCCTTCTCGAGCTAGGGCGCGGTTTGTTTCGGGGATTCGGGTTGAGCCGCTTGGTCCCACTCGACCTTGCGCTTGATCACATCGGGGTGGTCCCTGGCCAACACCAGAACTCCCCCCGATGCTACGGCAGCAGCCACGACCATTCCAGCCAACACGAAGAGAGATACCCCATCTTGCAACTCGCCGAGCACGAAGATTCCGATGACGACGGCGACCAGCGGGTCCACCACGGTGAGACCCGCTACCACCAGATCGGGTGGACCATGCTGATGCGCCCGCTGCACGAAGTAGCTACCCAGTAATGCGGCAGTAACCAGCACCGCCAGCTGTAGCCACGGGATGCCCATGAATCCGCCGGCGTCCCGATCGAGCACGTGCAGAATGGCCAATCGGGTGGAGACGGCGACGAAGGCGAACAGCACACCTGCGCCCATGATGTAGAGGAAGGCCGAGGGGTGAGACCGAAGAATCGCCGCCGTGATCGCGAACACGAAAATGACTGCGATGGCGATCCAATTCGTCAGGTTCTCCTGGTCCATGAGGGGGCGGTGATTCTCCCGGGTCGCCACAATCGCGAGAGCGACGAACCCTGCCGAGCCACCCACACAGCAGGCGATGGCAATGATGGTGGACCGGTTCAACTTCAGGGCAGCAATTCGAGCGTGCAGCACGGTGGTGATCACCACCGCGACCGCGCCGATGGGTTGCACGACCGTCAGGGGCGCGGTGGCCAAGGCATAAACGTTGAGCGCGATGCCCAGCAACAACAGCAACCCACCGACCAGCCAGCGCCCCTGTCGCACCAGCTTGAAGTAATCCAAGGGGCGCAGCACCGTCACCCCGGCGTATTTACGAACTCCCGATGATTGTCGTTCCGAGCCAACCGCCAGGCACACCGCTCCAAGCAGTGCGGCCACCACGGCCCAAATGATCATGATGCTCCGGTTTCTGCGGCGATGCTGTTTTCAGGTCGGCCCTGCTGATGTTTAAAGGTCCAGGCCTGTCGTTCGCGCGGGTTAATTCCGGCGGCGCGGAGCTCACGGTGCTTGCGCAACGAGCGGAGCGTGTAGTCGATCGCAGCACCCCAGTGCCCAAGGCAGCCCGGGATCAAGAAGACATAGGCCACCACATGCCAGAACGTGGAATCCATGTCCGCTACCTGGGCCAAGAGCAGGAAAGGGATTCCGGCCATGAGCATCGCGGTGCGGATCTTCCCCAGCGCAGTGACTTCCAGCTCCGGAGAACCGAGGAAAAGTACGGCGTTGAGCACGAAGAGCAGTAGATCCGGGATGAGCAGGGTGAGAACCAACCAGCTGGGGGCCACCCCGGTGATCACCACGGTGATGGCGACGACGACAATCGAAATCCGGTCGGCTAGCGGGTCCAGCCATTTCCCGACCGTCGAAATCTGGTTGAACCGGCGTGCGACGTAGCCGTCCACCCAGTCGGTGCTGAACAATACCGCCAGGGTAATGAAGGCTCCCAGGTACTGACCGGTGAAGGTCTGCCAGACGAAGAGCGGAACCAGACAGAACCGCACCAGGGTGATGATGTTCGGCGCGGTGAGCCATCGGTCCGATACCCGGTAGTCGATATCGGTTCTGGTGCCGGCGCCAATCAGCTTCATCCCGTCACTCCCGAGGGGTGGTGTGAGTCGACGAGCGGGCGGCGACTCACTTCTTGTCTGTGAGCTTCTTCAAGAATACCGCCAGGGCGGTGGACGACGCTCCGAGCAGTGCGATCGGCTGCCAACGGTCCTTCACGTAGTCGCTGGCGTCGCCCACCTTTTCACCGGCGCGAACCGCCCCGGTGTAGGGCGAGACCGGCGAGGTGCCGGCGTCCTCTCGACGACGACCGGTAGCGGCCGCAGTGAAGGCAGCGAACTGGGCCTTGACGTCTGTCTTCTCTTCAAGGCCCGAGCGGATATCACCCAAGTGACGACGGCGCAGTTCAGCGCGGTGGCGCAGTTCCTCGGAAGAAGGCTTGATGGAGGCCACCGTGGTGGGCGCCTCACCGCGCTTACGGGCGGCCTTCTCTTCCTTGCGGGCCTGCTTGGTGAGTTCCTTCTCGCGCAGCTTCTCCTGCTTCTTGCGCTCGGCCTTCTCGGCCTCGAGGCGGTCGAATTCCACCGGGTCGAAGGCGTTGCCCTCGGCGAGGTAGCCCAGGTCATGCTTAAATCCGCGGATAGTCTCCTGGGGCACCAGCGGCATCTGGCCCTTGAGGATGAGTGCTCCAATGCCGATGAAGATCAGGCTGATCACCAGAGCGCCAGCGGCGACCATCAGCGACCAGAACCAGAGGTTTCCGGTGTCGGCGAACGCACCGATGAGGGCCACGACCAGCGCGATCAGCACGATAGCCAGCAGGAACAGCCCCAGCACGGCCAGGCCGATGCCGACGCCGAGACCCATGCCCTTGGACTTGATGTGGTTGACGGCCAGCGCGGACTCGTCCTTAAGCTGTTTCGGCACCAGTCGCAGGCCCGTGGCGGTCAGATCGAGCATGGAGCTGGACCGCGTCTGATCCGTCACACGCACGCGTCCGCGCTGCGACGAGTGCTGCGCTGATGCGTCAGCGGCCGCATGAGTACCGGGATTTGCCATTCGGAACTACCTCTTTAACATCTCGGACGGTGGTCTTGTCGCCTACAAAAGTATCACCGGCCCCAGCGCCCCGCGTAGTTCACATCAACGCCACTCCCCCGGTTCTTCTCACCACCATCTCATCTGATGTTCACATGTTTCTCATCCGTCAGGGTCAGGATGTGCACATTAGCCTGACGGCGCTGGGACGCCGTCGGTCCACTCACCACCGGAAGCCGAGCCTCATGACACCGTTCCTCACGCCTCCACCGGGCCCCGCTGCATCCACCGCTCCACAGCGTTCGGATGTGGCGGGACTATTGGCCACCGCCGCGTTCGCCGCCGCACTGCTATCGCCGCTGCGCCACTACGTGGGTCCGCAGAAGAAGGTCCAGCGCGACAAAATCAAGCACGATTCATTTCCGATCTCCACCTATCCGATGTTCTCGGCCGATCGAGCCGGGCGCATCGTCGTCCCCCATGTGGTGGGTGAGACGGCCGACGGCGAGCGCATTAACCTCTCCTACCGGCTCTACGGCACCGGTGGCCTGAACCAGGTACGCAAGCAGGTGGCTCGCGCGGTACGTCAAGGCCATGCCGACACGGTCGCCCAGAACTACGCGGATGCGCTGCACCGCTACTGCAACCCGGAGGAGATTTCCGAGGTTCTGGTGGTGCGCAGCCGCTTCATCTTCTCCGATTATTTCGCCGGTGACCGCCGTCCCTTCGCCGAGAACGTCCACGCACGCTGTGCCCCCGGAGGCACGGCCACGCTGTGC
The DNA here is from genome assembly GCF_029637705.1 of Citricoccus muralis. Taxonomy (NCBI): domain Bacteria; kingdom Bacillati; phylum Actinomycetota; class Actinomycetes; order Micrococcales; family Micrococcaceae; genus Citricoccus; species Citricoccus muralis. The sequence continues at coordinate 1,219,788 of NZ_CP121252.1, read as the reverse complement.
TCCCCCGGCATACTCGCTCGCCCCGATTCCGATACCTCGATGAAGGACCGCTGATGCTGAACACCATGATTTCTCTGTTGCGACCCATCGCCGATGCCTCGCGTCCGGCGGTGCTGCGTGTGGGCGTGGGCGCCTACTCGGTGGCCCAGCAGGTGCGCCGTCGGAAAATGTTCCGAAGCCTGCACCGCCAGGACCCGAAGCGTTTCAAACCGGTCGGCGTCGTCTCCGTGTTGAAACGCCCGTTGCCTCCGCGCGTTGCCGATGCCGTGTTGGATCTGTCGCTGGTCACTAATGTGCTTGCGACGGCCGGGGTGGCCCACCGCATCACCGGCCCCGCCAACGCCGCCCTGCAGTGGTGGACCCTGACCTACCGCAACTCCTGGGGCATGATCTTCCATCACGACAACATGATGCTGCTGCATCAGAGCGTGCTAGGCGTGACCCGTTCGGCGGATTCGCTCTCGGTGGATTCCCTGCTGCGCGACGGCGAACTACTGCCCGAACGCAGCGGACGCTCCTACGGTGCGGTGGCGCCAGCCATGAATGTGGCAACCTGTGCGATCTACCTCATTTCGGGCGTGGCCAAGGTCCGCTCCCCCCGCGGTTGGAAGTGGGCGTCCGGAGATACGCTGCGGGATCAGATTGCCGCCGATGCGCTCCGCAAAGAAGTCTTCGGTTCCACTCCCCCGGAAACCGCACGGCATTTGGAGTCCTCGGGTACCCCGTTTGGAGTGCTTGCGGCGGTATCCCTGGCCGTGGAACTCGGGGCCCCCGCGGCGCTGGCGCACCCTCGCCTGGGGCAACTTTTTGCCGTCGGCGCCTGGGGAATGCACTGGGGCATTCGCCGGATGATGGGCATCAAATTTTCCTACAACACCTCAGGGGTGGCGTACCTGTCGTTCTTCCCGTGGGACCTGCCCTCATCGGATTCTCATGCACATCTCACGGGCTCGTCATCTTGACGTGGTCTTCTACTTCTTGACACCGCACCCCTCGGTCTGACCCGAAAGGACCCGCCATGACTGCTTCTCTGACTTCCTCCATCGCTTCCCTCCCCGCCCCGCTGAGCGCCGAGGAATTGCTCCGCTCGGCTTCCCCGCTGAACCAGCTGTCGATCGTCCGCCATCCCGTGCCGGCCCGGGTCCAGGGTTCCTACACCACCCGCTTCGCCGCGGCTGATCTGGCAGCCCGCCCCGATGCCTTCCATCTGCTCTCCGGCAATGGGATGCGGCCGATGACCGGCGACGTCGTGGTGGCCCGCGTGGTCGAGATCGGTAACCACAAGCGCGTGGAAACCATGGAGTCGCGTAAAGCCATCCTATTCGAGAACTCGATCATCATGCTGGCCTACGGTCACCGCTACGCCGCCGACCAGTTCCTGGCACACGTGCCGGACTCGCTGCAGCCCTGCCACCTGGTCGCCGCCGGTGGAATTGCCGGACTGGTCACCGAATCCCACGCCGATATGGAAGAGCCCACGCTGATCGAGCCGCTGGGTCTGCTGGCCGATGAGCACGGTGTGGTCAACGTGGCGCGTTCAGCCCCATTGCACTTCGACGACGCCGCCGCACTGGAGCGCCTGCGCGTCTCGCGGCCCAAGGTGATCGCGGTGCTGGGTACCTCGATGAACTCCGGGAAGTCCACGGCGGCCGCCTGCCTGGTGAACGGTCTTACCGCCTCGGACCGTCGGGTCGCCGCGGGCAAGATCACCGGGACCGGGGCCGGTAATGATCCCATGCACTACCACGACGCCGGGGCGCAGAAGGTGCTGGACTTCACCGATTTCGGCTACCCCACCACCTTCAAGACCTCGATGCCCGAGGTTCGCAGCCTCACCGTGAACCTGATCGACCGCCTGGCCGACAGCGCTTCCGGGTCCGTGGACGTGGTGATCGTGGAGATCGCCGATGGTGTCTACCAGGAGGAAACCGCTGCCCTGCTGCGTGACCCCCTGTTCCACGAGGTCGTCGACCAGGTGGTCTTCACCGCTTCGGACGCACTGGGCGCCCAGGCGGGTGTGCAGGCACTGCAGAACGTCGGGCTCTCCGTGGCTGCTGCTTCCGGTGTGATGACGTCGTCGCCGCTGGCCACCCGCGAGGCCGGCCAGGTGCTCTCCGGTGCCGGTGTGCCGGTCATCAACACCTTGGAACTGACTGACCCCGAGGTGGCCACCCGGCTGCTGCTGAACGAACAGGCCTGATGATGGCTGTCACCACGCACCCTTCCACCCGCTCGAATGACTCCCGTGACCCCGCCATGCCGCGGGTCTGGAAGGGGCGTCGTCGCCTGCTGCTGTTGCAGTTGGTCGGCTGCGGTGTGGCACAGGCGGTGGCAGGACTGGCGATGGCACTGCTCGTAGAGACGCTGCTCTCGGCGGCCTCCGCGGAGCCTGGCACCGATCCCGCTCACGCCCTGCCGACCTGGATGCTGGTGGCGGGTCTCGTCGGTTCGGTGCTCGGTATCGGCATCATCCGCTGGATCGAGCGCATCGTGGCCGAGGACCTGGGGCAGGACTACGTGTTCGAGCAGCGACGTCGTCTGGTGACCGCGGCTTTCGGGGGTGCCGGGAACCGCTCGCTAGGCGTGATCGTCACCCGGGCCTCCAACGACCTCACAGCGGTGCGCACCTGGATCTCTCGCGGGCTGGTCCCGCTGCTCACCGGGCTGCCGCTGATCCTGGTGGTGCTGGGGGCGCTGACTTTCTCTCATCTGGTGATCGCCGCCGCGGTGGCCCTGCCACTGCTGTTGATGGCCGCCCTGCTGCCCTGGCTGGCACGGATGGCTCGCGAGCGGGCCCGCACCGTGCGCCGGATGCGCGGGCGGATGTCCGCGCGCATCGCCGACGCGGTGAAAGCCGGCGACTCGGTGATCCTGGCCGGCGCGGTGCGTCGCGAGCTCAACGCCGTGGACCGCGACTCCCGCAAGGTGGTGGATGCTGCCGTGCAGCGCTCCTATGTAACCGGTCTGATCCGGGCGCTGACGGTGACGGCAGCCTCACTGAGCACCGTGGCCGTGGTGTTGCTGTCCACCTTCGGTTGGATCGATACCGCCTCGGTGGCTTCCGTGATGACCCTGCTGGGTGTCATGTCCACCCCGCTGACTGATCTGGGTCAGGTGGTTGAGTACCGGCAGAACTTCCGGGCCGCGCGTCGGGTGATCGCCCCGGTGTTGCATCAAGCGCAGGAGCTGACAGCAGCCGAAGCCGAGCGCGAGCGCCGATGGGAAGAGGTCGAGGCAGAAGCCGAGGCACAGCCCGGCAACACTCCCGCCGGCGTCGACGTCGTGGGGGCCACCATTGCGCACCGGGACACTCACGTTCGGCTGTCTGCCTTGCATGCGGCCCCCGGCTCGGTGGTGCAGCTGCAGGCCACGGACCCGCTGCGTCGTCGTCAGGCCCTGGATGCGATGTTGATGGCCGCGGAGGACTCTCCGGCCAAAGTGCGCATTGCCGGGGCGGAGTACCCGTTGGCTCCGCTGCGTGAGCGCCGCCATCTGGTGGGCGTGGCCGCCCGCCACCTGCCGCTGGAGCGGGGTTCGGTGCGCCGACTGGTCGCCTATCGCACCCCGGAGGCCAGTGATGGCGAGATCCGGTGGATGCTGGATCGGGTGGGTCTGCTCGAAACCGTGGAGGATCATCCGCGGGATCTGGGGCGCCGGTTGAAGAACGACGGTGCCCCCTGGACGGCGCAGCAGGTAGCACGATTGAAAGTGGCTCGGGCATTTTTGGGCCAGCCTCCGCTGGTGGTGCTGGACGAGGTGGACCAGGATCTGAACACCGATGGGCTGCGCCGGCTGGCCGGTCTCATCGACCGCCACCCCGGGGTGGTGCTGGTGTCGTCGTCGAACCCGCAGGCCCTGTTGCGGTACAGCCGCCGTGCCGAGGCTGGTGCAGTGCTCTGGAACGTTGACGCCGAACCGGTCACCGCAGAACTGCCGGTGCTTCACGCCTCGGGTTGATAGTTCCGTTCCTCCACCAGCCGGTAGCCAATACCACGCACGGTGGAGAAGCGTGAGGCACCGAGTTTGGTGCGCAGGTACCGCACATACACGTCGACGACATTGGAGCTGCCCTCGAAGTCGTCTCCCCACACACGCGACAGCAGCTGGTCGCGGGTGAGTGCTTGTCCGGGGTGGCGCAAGAACGTCTCGGCCAGGGTGAACTCGCGCGGGGAGAGCTCCACGACCGTCTCGTCCAGGGTCACGAGATGGCGCACCGGATCAATCACCAGATCCGCGTGGCGCAAGGTCTCCGCGTCCTGAGCGGTACCGCCATTGCTGTTGTTCCCGTGAGACCAGGAACCACCAGCACCCGAGGCCGAGTCGTCGTCACCCATGCCCTCGTGCGCCTTGAGCCGCAGCCGGATCCGGGCCACCAGCTCGGGGAAGCGGAACGGCTTGGGCACATAATCGTCGGCACCGGAGGTGAGCCCGGTGACCGTATCGGCGCCCGAGGTCCGGGCGGTGAGGATAATCACCGGCAGCTGCGGGTAACCGGACCGGATCTTCTTGAGCACCTCGAACCCGTCCATATCGGGCAGACCCAGATCCAGGATCACCAGCTGGTAGCCTTCACCGGAGCAAGCATCAAACACCTCGCGGATGCCATCAGCACCGGTCGACACCGCGGTGGGTTCGAACCCCTCCGACATCAACCCTTTCGATACGAAGTCGCTGATGCGCTGCTCGTCTTCGATGATCAGAATGCGCTGGGCGGTCACGAATGTCCTCCTGAAATGGCGGTCGGGCCAGGGGCCGAGTCGAGGGGGGAATGCTGGTCGGTCAGTGGCAAATGCATCATGAACGTGGAGCCGACACCGGGCGTGGAACGCACCGACACGGTACCGCTGTGGGCGCGGGCGATCTCCACCACAATGTTCAGCCCCAGCCCGGAACCTTCGGCCCGAGACGAGTTTCCGCCGCGACCGAAACGTTCAAAAATGCGCTGGGCGTCTTCGGCGGTCACCCCAATGCCGCGGTCGGTCACCCACAGACTCAGCCATCGCCCGTTGGCCGGGGTGGGTGCAGGCGTCTGGCCGGGCAGGGTGACCTCCGGGGAGTCGGCGACGACGTGCACCGGGCCGCCAATGTTTTCCACCCGCGAGCCAATCCACACCTCGGTATCCGGCTCAGAATACTTGACGGCGTTATTGGCCAGCTGAAGCCACGCCTGAGTGATGCGCTGTTCGTCCAATTCGTGCACTACTTCGGCCACGGATTCCACCATCCAGGCGCGCGGGCCCAGTCGTGCGGCCTTTTCAGCGACGGCGTGGGTGAGGGTCGCGACGTCCATCGGGCGCGGGGTGACGAAGTCGGGCCGGTTCGATTTGGCCAGCGTCACCAGATCCTCGGTGAGGCGGGTGACCCGGTCGAGCTCGTCGAGGGAGATATCGCGGACCTGCGCCACATCGGCCGGATCGTTGGGATCCATCAGCTCCAGATTACCCTGCACGATGGTGATAGGAGTGCGCAGCTCATGCCCGACGTCGTCGAGCAACTGCCGCTGCGAGGCGAAGCTGCTGGAGAGCCGGTCCAGCATGGCGTTGAAGTCTTCGGCCAGCCGGGCAACATCATCACCACCACCGATCGGCACCCGGCGGTCGAGATCCTCATCTCCAGAGATTTCGGCCGCCGTCGACTGCAGCACCCGCAGCGGAGCCAGCAGCCGCCCCACCACCAGAGATCCGATGAGTCCGGCGACGATCATCACCCCGAGTCCGGTGGCAGCGTAGGTGAGGAACGTGTTGTCCAGTGCGCGCAATGCAGCGCGTTGGTCCTCCGCCACCACCATTACGGAGGGCTCTGCGTCGTCGGGGAAGGAGATGGGAATGATCGCCACACGATAGTCCGTGGTGGAGGTGGTGATCGTTTCGAGCACCACTTCGGCGCGGGAGTCCGGGCCCACGCGGTTCATCAGCTGGGCTACCAGTTCGCGGTCGTCCTCGAGGCGCAACGGCACCGAGGAGTTAGCTGTCCACACGACGCCCGAGGAGTTCATGCCGAGCATGCCTTCCGTGGCGCGGGGGAGGTGCCGCAGCATGGCCACGTACACCATCTGGTCCGACTCCACGAACGGCTCCCCGGTGCCCGGGTCCACCCCCTCTTGGGCGAGGATGCGCACCTCGTCGACCGTACGCGTGAGCGAGTCATCAATGCGCTGCTGATAGTCGGTGCGTTGCAGACCGTAGGAGATGAGGCCGGTCACGGTCAATGCGGCCACGGTGAGTACCACGAGGGTAATCACCACGCGGGTGCGCACGGTGAACCGACCCCAGGCGCTGGTCGATCGTCGAGTGGAAGTTGCGCTCACACCCCCACCTTAGCGAGCGCGTCAGTCGTCATCGTCCCAGTCGTCGTCCCAGTCATCATCGTCATCGTCATCGTCATCATCCCAGTCGTCATCATCCCAGTCGTCATCATCATCATCGTCATCCCAGGTTTGCGTCTGGGCACGAGACGGTGCCGGTTCGGGCACGGCGCGCGGCGTGGACGGCGCCTTGGTGGCCGGAGGTGGGGCGGAACTGGTGGTGGCGGCAGGAGTCGTGGCCGTCTTCGAGGCGGTGGCGCTGGCCGAGGATGACGCGGTCTCGGATGCTGATTCCGTGGCGGAGGCGGATGCGGATTCCGACTCACTGGCCATCGACGACGGCTGGTTTCCCGTGTCCGTGGGCTCGTCACTCACCGAGACCGAGGGGCCCAGGTCCACGGTGCCCGGGCTGGCGGTCGACAGCGTCACGATGATCGCCGCGGCGGCGACGATCACCGCTACCACGCTGGCAATGCTCACCCACGGATAGGCCCGAGAAACGGCAGAATTTCGACTCATGGTCTCAGTGTGCCGCACCTCGATGAGACCTGGATGAGAGCGGGGCGGATCATGGTGACCACGCCATCGCCGGAACGAGCACCACCGCCAGCGTGACGGCCACGATCAGCACAGCCAGCACCGCCAAGGCATGCACTTTCCAGTGGTCGCGCAGGACCGCCGCGAATTCGCGCAGGATCGCGCTCGGCAGGTAATACCAGGCCGTGCGTGCGCCGACCACGTGCGCGGTGAGTCCCAGCCTGCGGGTCAGCAAGGCCGCCCGGAACACGTGGTAGCTGCTGGTCACCACGGTGATCGGATCGTGTTTCGAACCCAACAGCGCACGGGAATTGATGAGGTTTTCTCGGGTGGTGCGTGACTCCGTTTCGGGCTGTATCTGCGTCGCGGGCACACCGAGTTCGTCTCGCAGGTACTCAGCCATCGCTTCGCCCTCACTGCGTGGTTCATCCGCACCCTGCCCGCCGCTCGGAATGAGCACGGGTGCCGGGGTGAATATCCGCTGAACCTCGACGCCGCGGCGCAGCCGGGCACCCAGCAAGGGCGGAACCTCGCCCTGGATCAGACCAGAGCCCAGCACCACCACCGCTGAGGGGCGGGTGGATGACCGGCGCCATCGGTAGAGCAGCGAGCCGATCAAGAACAGTGCGAACACCGCCGAAAAGTACGCCACCACCAGGATCGCGAAAGTATGCACGCCATAGCCGATCATGTACCAGGGGTCGTCGCGGATCTCCCCCTGGGGGGCGAGCCGTTCCAGCGTGCCCGGAAGGAAAAGGAGGCCGATGCCGGCGAGCAGGGCCAGCCCATTGCCGAGAGTGCGGCTTTCGCGCCGCAGAATCGTCACGCCACTCCAGATCAGAAAAACGACGAGACCGGGATACCCCAGCAGATTGAACAGCAGCAGTACTCCGAGGGAGATACCGATCAGCAGGAGTAACGGCAGATGATCACCTGCCTCATACCGCCACCCACTGAATCCGACTCCCGCCAGCACCAGCCCGAGTGCCACCACGCCATAGGCGAGGAATCCCCGAGGATCCCGCACGGTCCGCCAGAGTCCGACCCCGGCGATCAGCAGCCCGGCGATCGTGCCCACGACGCTCACGACGATGACTGGCATCTTGTCTCCTTCATCGACGTCATCGGTCGGATGTGCTGTGCAGTCTACGCGATGGGGGTGCGGGCACCCTCGATACGGGTGGTCAGCCACCGGGTGAACCGGGCCGTGATGGTCACCGGATCCACCAGCAGTTTGGGAATGTTTGCTGCGTTGCCCGGCTCGATCCGCACGTGCAGCACCGCCGGGCCCTGCTCGGTCAGAAGTTGGGTGAACTCGGTCTTCAGTCCTTCGCCATCCATGGCGCGCCCGACTCTCCAACCGGCAGCCTCGGCCAGGGCGCCCAGGTCCAGTCGGGAGGCATACGTGGGCAGACCGGCTGTCGACCCGTACACCTGGTTGTCCAACACGATCAGCATCAGCTTCTCCGGAGCCAAGAACCCGCCGGTGGGCAGAACGTTGGGGTTCATCAGCAAGGAGCCGTCCCCTTCGACCGCCACTACCTTGGCCATGTCCGTATCGCGCACTGCCCAGGACAGGCCGGTGGCGATGGAGCCCACCAGACCCATCGAGTCCAACACCGGGAAATGGTTGTCTCGGTCCTCTACCGATGCCATCTCGCGGCTGGTGGCCGCACAGGTCAGCACCACCGGCAGGTCCGGGGTGAGGTCGTTGATGATGCGCAGCGCTTCGATCCGCTTCATGATCAAGCCACCTTCCCATCGGTATTCCAGAACGATGCCAAGACGACCACGGGCCGGAACGTCATGCGCGCGTGCACACCCGCCTCGGCAATCACGTCTTCCCAGTCGTCGACGCCGGACCGACGGTCCAAGTGCAGGGTATGAATGCCGGCCGCTTCCAACCAGGCAGGCACGGGCTGGCTGACGGAGTGGATCATCGAGTTGTACTCTCCCAAGCTGCCGCGGGTGTTCGCCACGATCAGCAGTGGCAGATGGTAGGAGACGCTGAAGGTTGTCAGCGCGGTGAGTGCGTTGCCGAATCCGTTGTCCTGCATCACGACCGCACCGAACTGACCGGCCAGAGGCAAAGCACCGACCAGACCGACCGCTTCTTCTTCCCGCGAGAGCGGAGTAACTCGCGGCGACGAACCAGCGGCGCCGCCGTCGGCTTCCACCAGTGAATCGATCACCGGAGCCACCGTCACCGAAGGCACATAGCCCACCAGGTCAGCTCCGGACCTCCACACACCTCTCGCGACCGCTTCGGCGTAGCTCGTCTCAGCCATCCGCATTCTCCTCTATCTGGAAGTTAACAACCACATCATAAACATCAGTACACTCGAAGCGGAAGACTTCTCTCCCCCACCGCACCGATCTCCTCTGGACGTGACCATGACCGCAGAGCACCCGCGCACCACCGGCACCCCATCCCAGCAGCCCAGAGCCTCCGTGACACCCCGACGGCAGCGAGCGGTGAGGCAGGACGCATTACGCAACAAGGCGGAGCTGGTACGCGCCGTCGGTGAGCTACTCATCTCTGATCCAGAAGGGGCCCTCATGCCCGCCGTGGCCGAGCGCGCCAGCCTGTCCTTGACCACCGCGTACCGGTATTTCCCGACGATGGATCATCTCCACCGCGAATTTATGCTCTCGGTCATCCGTGGCTTGCAGGAGGAAACGTCCCTGCTCACCAGCACAGGCACCGCCAGGTTTGAAGAGATCCTGCAGCACTGGGTGCGTATTGTGTCGCACTATGGACGGGCCATGGTCATCGTGCGCTCCCGGGAAGGCTTTTTGACACGGTATCTCCAGGGTGAGGCGCACACCTTAGCCATCGCTCAAGTGTGGGGCGAGGCCCTTCGCGGCATGCTCGCGGAACGGGAGATTTCACCGTCCCAATTTCCCAGCGCGCTCACCCTATTCAATACCCTGGTGAACTCGCGGGAGATTCTCGATTTGCGCACCGCCACTGGGCTGAGCGACCGCCAGCTAGTCCAGCACTTCAGTGCGCTCTACCAGGCCGCTCTCGAAGGCATCAGGAACCCTGTGACCTGAATCGAGTCTTCATCGTCTCCTCGTAGTCTTGCTGTGCCGACGCCGCGGTCAGGGCACCAGCGACCTCACTGGGCGGGAGCACGATCAGACCGTCAGCGTCACCGATAATCACGTCCCCACCGCGACATACCAACGAACCGCAGGCCACCGATTCCCCCACGGTTCCGGGCCCGCTCTTGTACGGCCCGGCGGGACTGACGCCTCGCGCATACACGGGCAGCCCGAGCTCCGCCAGCTCCTCGGCGTCTCGAATGGAGCCGTCCACCACCAATCCCGCCATTCCATGGATCACCGCAGCTTCGGCGATCAAGGCGCCGATAATGGCTCGGGTCACCTCCCCCATGGCGTTGATGACCATGACGTCTCCGGGTCGGATCTCTTCAAGAGCTCGATGCACAGCCAAGTTATCCCCCTCGCGACACCACACTGGAAGAATCGAACCGAACATGAGCGGCTTCGGAGTGATCGGACGGATCCGCGGATCCATCATCCCCATGCGCCCACGCGTATCGCCGATGAGAGCAACGGGAAATTTCGCCAGCTGCTCCACCTGCCCCAAGTCGGCGGTCCGATCAAATGCTGCAACCCGAATCGAGGAAGCATCAAGATCCATGAACATGGCAATTCCTTAAGTGGTAGTTGAGTGTCAGAATGTCACTCCGATTAGACTACCCGCCCCGCTCGGTCCGGGATACAGCTGAGGCTCCGCAAGGTGGTCAGTGATTCAGTCTTGCCCTCCACGGTCGACTCCCTCTCCATCGTGTAGTAGTAGGCATACCCCAGTAGCCCGACCGAAATGGCCGAGATAATGCTCGGTTGCGCGAGCACCTCATAAGCGCGGTCGATCCAGACACCCTGTCCCAGCAATAGTCCGGCGAGCTGCGTCAGCACGATGGCAAAAGCCATGAGTAGGAACGCCACGATAGCGACAGTGCACAGGGGCAGAAGTACTTTTTTCAAGGCGGTTTTCATCTCAGTCATCCCATCGGTACGGTGCGATTCCCAGCGCAATGAGCACGCCGAGCACAAAGAACGGAAGCACGTAGTAGACCACGAGTGGTATGAATGTATTTTCAGGTCGCGCCTCGGTAATACCGCAGGCAACTAAGATCGACCCCGAGGCCGGAGGAGAGGCACCTTCGGCCGAGGCGAAGACCAGAATTGCGATCACGGCGAGCAGTGGATCAACTCCGGCGCCGACGAGGGTGAAGAGAGACACTTGCCCCACAGCGCTGAGCGTGGCGGTATGAAGTTTTCTATCACTCAATAGAGTGACTCGGATCATTGCGTGGATGCTCACACCAGCTGTCAAGCACGATTCAGCAGTTCTTGGGCGCGTCCTTGCCTCGTCGAGGACTCTGAGAAAACGAACGGGAACACACTCAAACGCCCAGTGATTTCACGCGTCCACACACCGAAAGGCACCCATGGCCGAAGCCGCTGGCAATCAAGGTCGCACGCTTGATCGAGCACTAGACCTGCTCGAGTGCGTGGCTTCGTCGCGAGAGACTACCTAGCGTCCATTCCACGGGGATACACGCTAGGCCCACGAGTACTTCCCCTGTCACACACCTTCGTGGTTCAGGATCGGCTCGCCCTGATTGCACCCAGCATTTTGAGCGACATCACCCACCACACCGGACTGACGTCGTCGGTGTTTGTCCGCACCGGCGATGAACGCGTTTTGATCGCCCGTTGCGAGTCACCCAGCCCCCTGAGCTACCAGTTCCCCGTAGGTCAATTGCTGAGCCTGTTCCTCGGCGGCGGAAAAGTGCTCCTTGCGCATGCTCCCGAAGAGGACCAGGAGTGTCTCCTGGGCTCATACGAACCCTTCGGTCTTGCGGACGGACGCGTCCAGACGGCCGACACACTGCGCGCGGATCTACAGTCCGCGCGGGACACCGGATACTTCGTGAGCCAGTCAGAGCGCCACCGTGGCACCGTGAGGATTACCGCACCGGTCCGATCGGTGGAGGGAGACGTCATTGCCTCCATCAATCTCGTTGCCCATGATGGCACGATTGACGCCGCCGCCATCAGCAATCACCAGACGATTCTCATGCAGGCGAGTCGACGCTTCACGGACCAAATCTGACGCGTAGCGAAAGCAGTCACGCCGATTTCACATATCCGGAGAACCGGTGGTAGAGTCTTATCCGTTGCTTTCCCCCGTAGCTCAATTGGCAGAGCATTCGACTGTTAATCGAAGGGTTGCTGGTTCGAGTCCAGCCGGGGGAGCTCGTCAAAGCCCTCGTCCCGCATCGCGGGGCGGGGGCTTTTCTCGTTAACCAGGGAATTGCCCAGCAACTCACCTAGCGAAATATTAAACGCCTGCGCAATTAGCGCGAGCTCCTCCACATCAAAGGCAACTTGACCACGAAGTCGTGCAGAGACTCCCGGCTGAGCAATTTGGAGCAATTCGGCGACAGCCTTCTGCCGGACGCCTAAGCGAGCCATCCATGCTCGAACTTCGGCGCCTACCCGTTGCCCAGTGGTTAGAGTGCTGCGATCTCCATCTACGACTGTCATGCGACCACCATACCTCGTCTAGCCTCTGAAAGATACGGTGGGCGACACGAATCGAGGCTCAGCAGATAAATGCTCTTGCATTTATAGGCTGAGCGTTTACGCTAGACCTATGAGGTATCAACGACAGCTGAGAGCCAATCTCATGGCTGAGCTCAGCAGAAACGACGTCACACAAACGCAAGCAGCACGCGCAATCGGGTTACCGCAGAACGCACTTTCAGCAAGGCTTCACGGGCGTGTCGAGTTTCGCCTATCCGAACTTCTGACCATCTGCGAACTGCTTGGAATCGATCTCGGCACAATCCTCGCCAATGTCCAACAGGAGTTCTCCGCTGAGGCGGCAGGGAACTTGGTGGTGAGCTGATCATGGAAACTATCGTTCATTCGCCGCAGACATCAGTGTCCGTTGACCAACTTTCGTCGGAAGCCGCAAGGGAGCTTACGGATCAGATTCGCACTGGCCTTGAGGGAGTTTTCCACCTGATTAAGGCTGCCTACCGAGGTCGGGCGTGGTCGGTTCTCGGCTTCGCCTCGTGGGATGACTATGTGCTTCGCGAGTTCGGGAACCTCTACCTGCGTCCGCCGCTCGAGGAGAGATCTGCAGTCATCAAGTCAATGCGTGAGGCCGGGATGAGTGTCCGCGCAATCGCGACAGCCACGCAGCTGAGCAAGAACACCGTGCACCGCGAGATACAAAGTTCTACTGTCCCAAATGGGACAGTTGGCACCTCTGAAACGCCAGGTATGGAGACAGTGCTCGGGTTGGATGGCAAACACCGGCCAACTACGAAGCCCAAACCTGCGCAAACTGGCAAGCAGGATCGCGTTGTCCCGGGTGAGGGCGACCGGGTTGCGCCAGCGTCCGAGGAAGTATCCGTCGAGGATGTTTTGGACATGCCGGCCACAGATCTAGGCATTGAGCCCTTGGATGTCGACCAACTCGCTGATCAGGATCGGAAGCAGGTCGAGCGGGCAATCCGTGAGTTCCACGGCACGGGGTCGGCAGCACTTCCGATGACGATCAAACTTGCTTCGAAGATGTCCGGGCTGGTCTCCCCCGTTACTGGACAAGCTGTGGTCAGTGGCGAGCGGATCGAGGCGCTGGCATTCGATGTCTCCCGCGGGGTCCGCACCCTCTCCTACGTTGTTCGGTCCATGGAAACGCCCCTGACGGAGCAGAAGACCGCAGGGCATTCGATGACCGAGATGACCACGAACTTGCAGGACGCGATTGATGACCTCGAGCGGATTCTCAACGCTCTGGAAGGACTGAACTGATGACGCGCCACCACGACGCCCTGGCAGACGACGGCCTGATCGAAGAGGCAGAAGGCCTGGAACAAGACGGTGCCCCACGAAGCAGTGACGAATCGTGGGACACCAATGGAAAGACAGGAATCTTTGCGGGGATCTCTGTTTCCGGCTCAGACACTACCACGCACCCGCACCGGGCTGCACGCACTGCGAAGAGGATCAACCCTGATGATGGGCGCTTTATCCGCCTCGTCGTGGCCGGCGTCGTTATCGCTGGGGTGGTGGCATTCGCAATTAGTTTCGCCGCTCTCTACGAAGTTGCCGAATGGCTGGGACTGCCACAGTTTATGTGGTGGGCGGTGCCGGTGTTCATTGATCTGGCGATTCTGGTGTACGCGGCCTCCGTTCTCGTGCATAAAGCACGCGGTGAACGAACGTGGCCCTCCTGGGCCGCGTTGGGGATCTTCACCACACTCAGCGTGTTTGCGAACGCCGCGCACGCTTTGAGTCATACCCATGAACAGTCCTGGCAGGGCCTCGTCGGGGCGATCATCGCGGGCATGGTTCCGGTGGCGATCTTCGTGGCCACAGAACAACTCTCACGGGTCGCGGTAGAAGATCCGGCTTCGCGTCGGGCGGAGATGCATCAGCAATCGCTGATGGATCAGGCCCAGGTTGAACACGCTCAGATGCGGCAACGCCTGGAATTTGAACAGGCTCAACTGGCCCGCCGGATGCAGTGGGAGCGCGAGGAAGAAGACCGGGCGCGGGAACTTGAGCGGGAGCGTCACGCGACCGAGCTGGAGAAGGTCCGGGCACGACGAGCGTTGGAGGTGAAGGCCGCTACAGAACCGGATGAGAGTCCAGCCTCTAGACAGACCGGACAGGGGCTCCACTTGGTCGATGACCTCGATGATCGTCCCGATCGTAAACACAAGCCGGTCACTGGGCCCGGGCGGGCGACAGGACCGGATGCGGCCGCTGAGTTCATCCGTGAGCACACCGAGCACGGCGTGGAAGTCACTGCGGAGATGATCGCGGAACAGTTCGAGGTCTCCGACCGGACGGGGCGGCGTTGGTTGCAGAAGCTACGCACCGACCGGCCAGACGTGTTCGAAACACCAAGTGAAGACCATGACGACATCGACGGAGTGATCCAGGATGCGCAAGCCAGCAATCAATGATCCCGTAACCCGGGGACAGGTTCCGGATGGGATGGCTGCCCCGGTCCGAGAGGTTCCTCGTCCTGGGGTGGGACGGGCGGTGATTTACCGGCTGAATCCACCAATGAACGGGAACGAGCACGTGATGGTCTCGGCCGTGGAACGAGCCGATGGTGGGTGCGAGACCTTAATCTTTCCCGCGAATCAACACCGGGTCACAGATTTCATGCAGCTTCCCGGTTCCAGGATGAACGCGCTCGACCACGCCACGGTGCTTGCTGGGGCCGGATACGTGATCGCGCTAGAAGGTGAGGACCAATGAGTATTCAGGCCATCAATTGGGCTCGTCAGGTTGGGGCCACCGGTGTTCTCAGGGCTCCAGAGATTCTGGTGTTATGGCAACTGGCTGACATGGCTGATGAGGCGTGGTCGTGCTGGCCCTCGCAGGACACCATCGCGCGTGAGACGAATCAGTCGCTGCGCACGATCAGCACCCAGATCGGTCGGTTGAAGAAATTGGGACTGGTCCGGGTGGAGGACCGTCATGGGCCAGGTGGTGGTCGGATCGGGATGCGCTACTACCTGCAAGAAGAAGCCCTATTCACCCTGTCCGAAACCGCTGAAAGAGCAGCGAGCAAGGAGGCTCCAGTCCGCGAGAATGAGCGACACGCAAAACTTGCGGGCCGTGTAAACAAGCCACACGCAAAAGTTGCGTATCGCGAGGATAAGCGACACGCAGAATCTGCGTCTCCTGAACCCTTGCGAGACGCAGAAGTTGCGTCCCGCGAGAATGAGCGACACGCAAATATTGCGTTTGAGGGACCCAAACGCAAATTGGCGTATGACCCAAACGCAAATTCGCGTTTTGGGCACTATAAGGAACGCGCGCGGATTAACCCTCAAGAATCATCATCATCCTCGGTTGACCAACGTGCTCACCAGGACCTGGGCGAAACTGATCGGATCGATGATGACGATGATGATCGGATCTTTCATCGAGGAGTGGATCTCGATGTGCTCACCGACCAGCTCGGACTCGAGGCAGACGATTACGACTTAGCTGCCCGGGTCGTCAACGTGGTCCTGGATCGAGCAATTACCCACGTCAAAGCACCAGCCCGTTATGTGGCTCGAGCGGTTATGGCCGACCGGGCTGGTCTGCTGGCTGAGGCGCGCGCCAGCCTGTCTCCGGCCCAGACCACAACGGATGAGCGACCAGCTGACGGCGTGCCGGGCACGCAACCGGTGGTGCACACCGACGCGGTGCCGTGCACGAACCCAGACCATTGGGGTTCCGGATACGACCTGACCAATTGCGGGGCTTGCCGGGGTGAGGCGAAAACGGGGCAGGCATTTCCTCACGTGGATGACCTCACTGAGGACCAAATCGACCGTCTTCCCGAACGACACCGGGCGTGGGCGTTATCGGTTCGAGGCGTCAACGCCTGAACCGAGGGTCGCGGAAAGGATGCGGGGATGAATAACCAAGAGACGGTCCAACAGGTTTCAACACCGGATCAGGACGCAGTGACACGGGCTCATGAATTGGATGGTCAGGTACTGGCTGAAGCGGTTCAACGGACCCGCCCAGCCGTGGTGAATGCTCTGGGTGATCAGCGTCGGGAAGGTGATGTGGAGGACGTGTTGCAGGCCGCCTGGGAATCTGGGGCTCCCCGCAAGTCGTGGACACGTGAACCACGTCACGCAGCCTGCGTAGACACTTCCTCCTGAACCCGGCCGGCACTGTGCTCGGCCCGGAACTTCTCCTCAAACTCCACCGGCGGGACCATCCCCAACGCCGAGTGCAACCGCCGCCGGTTATATACCACCTCGACCCACCGAGCGACTTCCCGCATCGCCTCAGCCCGAGTCTGCCAGACCCGGCGTTCGAAGAACTCAGTCTTCAGTGATGACCAGAACGACTCCGACATCGCATTATCCCAACACACTCCAGTCCGGCCTACCGACTGCTTGAGCCCCAGCTCCACAGAGGCCTGATGCAACTGCGCTGACGTGTACTGCGCTCCTTTGTCGGCATGAAAAATGACGTCATCTGGAACCATTTCTCGTAGCGTATGAGCCATCCTCAACGCTCGTTCCACGAGGTCAGAATCTTGTCTGGCATCCATCGCCCAGCCGAGCACTCGGCGTGAGCACCCATCGCGGATGACGCACAAATACACGAACCCTTCCCACGTGCGCAGATACGTAATATCGCTGATCCACACAGCATCCAACTCACCTCGGTCCCAGACTCGTTTCACGAGGTCCGGAATGTGATGAGTCGCCACACCCGGCAGTGTCGTCACCGGCCGAAACCGACGTGGACTGATGCCTTCAAGGCCCTGCCTGCGCAACGAAGCCGCGACCGTCTTCTCGTCCACACTCACGCCTTGTCGAGCCAGTTGCGCTGCCACCCGTGGTGCCCCATAGACACCATCAGACTCCGCATGAACCGCTGCGACTTGCCCGTCAAGATTCCGTTGCGCTCTCGCGCGTTTCGATGGCCCGGCCTGCCGACGTTTCTTCCATGCGTAGTACCCAGATTTCGTCACCTCGAGGAGCCTGGCCATCCGGCGAATCGCATAGTGGGCCTTCTCCGAGTCCATCAGCTCGAATTTCTCTTGTTTCGAGGCTTCGACGCGAAGAAGGCGGCTGCTTTTCCCAGGAACTCGTTGTCCTGTTTCAGATCGAAGTTCTCCCGCCTCAACCGTGCCAGTTCAGCCCGTTCGTCCTCGTTCAACGCACCCGTGGGTTCACCCTCGGCGCGGCGTCGGTCTTTCTCGGCTTTGACCCAGGTGCCCAGGGTCTGTTCACCGACTCCGATTTCCTTTGCCACCGCGGCGATAGACCTGCCGGTGTCAATGACGAGATTCGCCGCCTCGATCCGATATTCCGGGGTGAAAGAGCGACGCTGTCGCTTCTGGTCTGACATATTGAACATCCTTCCAGCAGGACTGCGAATCCCGCTAACTTGGGTGTCCACTATTCGAGGGTAGCCTCAAATCGGCGTGGCGGGCACGAGCATCGTTCGACCCGGCGAAGGGATCAAGCTTGCACGCCTGGGTGGTGGTGATCGCGAAACGACGCGCTATTGATGTGCTGCGTTCCCGCTCCCGTGACCTGGATGTCCAGCATCGGGCGGAGCGGGAATCCACCTCCCGGGTAGCCTCGATGCTCTCGATCACCGAAAACGATCACGCCGACGAGACGATGATGAGCCTGGAAACCAGGCAAACCCTTATTGAGATTCTCTCCGTGGTGAATCAGGTCATCGTCAATCGCGAATCCACCGCCCGGGGACTATCGCTGCTGATGGTCTTCGGTGACGATGTGGAGCTGGCGTCCCGGGCTTTAGGGGTGTCGATGGACCGGCTGCGGCAAGCTCGTCGTGAGCTGGTGCGGTGTTGCCAGGTTGTGGTGAAAGCGCAGGAGGCCGTGCGGCAGGGACGACCGGCCACGATGCGGCACTTGATCGAGTGCCTGCCGCAGGGTGACGAGTCCGGGAACTGGGCCGGACAGATGGGCCTACTGGTGGCCCGGGCCGGTGGACAGCTGGGCAACGTGACTGCTGGGGATGTGATGGCGGTGACCGGGTTCAGCTTCAACACGGCACGCCAGTACCTGGCCCAGACGCAACATCTGCTTCGTGTCGCGGCCACCGTGTTCAACCACCACAAAACGACCACTCACCAAAGCAGTGAAGAGATGAAGCGATGAACAACGAACACCAGGCCAGAAACGTTCACCCAGTACCAGTCACAGATGGCCGCGGCCTCGAGGAAGACGTCTTCGTCGAGTACCTGATGGTGCCCCGCCCGACTTGGCGACAGCGACGGCATGCTCGGAGACAGGCCCGAAGGGATTGGTTCGATGAGAAAAAACACGCTTGGGTCACTCACACGATTGAAGCGCCCCTGCCGGATCGGATCGGACACCGGCTACCCGGCTGGGCGTGCACGGTGAAAGGCCGGGTATTGCTCGGAGTCACTGCGGTGGCCCTGATCCTCGGGTGGGGCGTGGTGGCGGTCGCCGTGATCAGCTGACACACCACAACGACCGCTGGCCGCGAACTGTTCACGAATCGAACAAAGCGCCCGGGACCGGGGTGCAGTAAGGACTTTTGCGATGTTGGATGGACTCTTGGATCTCGGTGGCCTGTCACAGATCAATCTCGTCGCACGATGGTTCCTCGGATCTGCACTGCTGATCATGGTGGCTGGTGGTTCGATCGGTGTCGTGATGTGGATCGGTGGGAAGGTGAAGCATTCACAAGCAGCGGCTGCCCGAGGCCTGAAGACCCTGGGTGCGTCGTTAGCTGGTGCTGTTCTGTTGGGCAGCGTGGGTGGGGTGATCCAGTTCAGCACCACCCTGGGCACCTCGGAGCTGATGCCGGAAGCTGCACAGCCCCGCGAGATCGTCATCGAGCGTGAAGCCGCTCTGACGAGTTGTACCGACCGGGTCACCAAGACTTGGGGAGTCACCGAAGGTGTCACCTTCGAGGACCGCGAAGACGCTCTGTACCAGATTGCAGGCGATGCAGCGTTCAACGAGTTCGATCTCGGATCCCGGGACGGCGCGACAGGAATCCCGCTAGGGGGATCCGGTCTCATCCAGTCCATCAGTTGGTATCCGCAAGGCAACGATTGCTCCGAGAACAACCTGCGCGCTGCGGCAGGGACCGAGGTCTCAATCGTGGTTCAAGGCAGCGGTTCCCAAACAGTGGAAGTCCCCCGACGCGGCGGAGACTCCTAAATGTTTCCTGGTCATCACTCCCGGTGATCAGTAAAGGACCGGTAACACCGGGTTGTCGGTTAGAGCGAAAGGAACAAGGCAATGCAACTCACAACTGTTGTGGCGTCAGTAACCCCAGAGAGCATCTCCCCTACGTTCAATGCACCGTGGATGGGCTTCCTGGGAAGTATCGCCGGTTGGGCTGGTGGT